>JAQTZA010000014.1 GCA_028687995.1 Bacteroidales bacterium | reverse complement strand
AGCCTTGATTGTACAGTTCTACTACCCTTATTCGTTCTGAATAGCTGTGCTTAAGATTCTTTCGCTTACAATTTTCCATAAAAAGACCCCAAAAGTTTTGTGTCTAACTTTTGGGGTACAGTTCATTGCTGATTATCGGCTTTTTTTGAGGTTCCTGGCGGACTAAGCTTAAGGCTGACTATTAGAAAAGTAAATTAAAAACGAGCTACATTTGAAAACATTTTAGTCAGCTTTATGCAGCTTTGAATTATTTAACTCCAATGTTAGGCGTTCGATTTCGATTTCCTGAATTGTAGTTTTCTTCGTCAATCTTTTTACTTCGTCTATTAATTCTTTATTTGATTTACTATTGGTTTCACTCTTTTTTGAATTCAATTCAATATCTCTTTCGAAAAAATAATCAATTGTTTGCATTGTAAAGTCGGCAAGTTTTTCAATATTTTCAGCTTGAGGGTTTTGAGTTGAAATCATGCTGATGATAGTGCTTTTTGATAAACCTGATTTTTTATAAAAATCAAGTTTTGTTCCAGGATAATTGTCGAGTTCTTCTTTTACTTTTTTTCCGTTGAACATGCCACAAATAATTATTATTAGCCAATGTTTTCAAAATCTGAATTACTTTTATTTCTTACAACTACAATTTCTCCTCTTTGATACATATCTATCAATAGCTGTTTTCTATCCAATTCATCATTTGCACGACGTAAACTCTCTTCAATTTGTGCAATATATTTCTCTTGCAAATTTTTAGAATTTATAATTTTATCTTTTGCAGCGCTTGATTTCTGCTGTTTGTTAGCATTTGTATAATAAGCGATATAGTCAATTTCAACTGACCTTATGAAAAATTCATCAATAGGAACTTGCAGGTAATCAGCAAGTTTGATAATTTTTTCTGCTGTTGGATTGCACTTATCAGCAAGCATACCTCCCGTTAAAGTTGAGTGACTTATGCCACAACCTTTTGAAACTTCAGATTGCTTCAATCTTAGTTTTTCAATTAATGTACTGACTTTCTTTCCGTTATACATTTTATTATTTATAATAAATATAAATTGAACAGAATATGGTTAATATATATATCATATATGGTATAATTAATACTATTAATAATATATTTGCATTACTAATTTAGTAACTAAAATGAGAATTACAATGAATAACGAAGTAAAAGTTACGATAATGGTCTTTTCAGACTATTATGACGGACATAGTGATGAACAGAAGAAAATCATCTTAGATCTTGTAATGAAAGAGATTGGATGTAGTATTTCCAATTTTTACTACCGTAAACGAACAAATGGTTGGAGTATTTCAGACATGAAGGTGTTAAACACAGCATTTTCAGAAAACAAAATTAATTTTCAATTCAATGTGTAAGAAAGTAGAATTCTTTCGGTTTCCATCTGGAGAAGGTATGTATAGACAAGACGGAGAAGTAAAATCATTTACACAGAATGATTTAGCATTGATAAATTACTCTTTTCAGTACATCGGTATGCATTATTCGGATGCTATGAATAGGCTGAATTGTATGTTTGCTTCGTCTCATAAAAACATATCATATTTTCGATTTAGAGTTGTGGATCGATTTGCTCGATGCAACTTTTCTAGTCTTGATACTTCGAAATTCGATATTGACGAGGATGGGCATTTTAATATTGAATTTGTGAGTTGTCCGCTACGTGGTGGCGAATGTCCTGACGAAGGTGTGATTTGCCAACCTAAATTGACTCTAAATATTCGTCGTTCGGAAATGATGGTCTTTGCCCAGCTTAAAAATGGATTGAGTTATGATGAAATAGCTGTGGTTCTACATATAAGTCCTATAACGGTGAAACACCATTGCGAAGCTTTACGTCGAACGCTAGGAATTCCAACTAATGAAAAACTAATTGCTTTTTGGCATAATAACAACATGCACATATGATAGAAGGATTTAATACAATTAGCCTTATTGCTATAATAATTGTAGCAGCTCAAAAGAATAAACATTTCGAATCTTCATTTTCTATTGAAAAGGGGAGCATTTTTATTAGTATCAAACGAGGCGATGAACAGCTATACAATTTTGTTGAACCAATCAGCTATTTTGAGAATCAAAGATCTGCATCTGCAGTATCGAGTAGAATTATTGAAATATTGGAGGAGCGAAATTTATGTCAAGAATAATACAAGTGATTGAACTGGTGGCGCCAGGTACATCTACCACTGAGCGACACAAAGCTTTACTCAGCTGCCGAGCTTGCAGCGGAGTAGGCTCAAGACAATCGCAGATTTCGCACGGCGTATTTATTGATAAGAAATGCGTAGTATGCAATGGAACTACTTATGTAGAAGCTCACGTAACAATCGAATTCAAACCTTTTAAGCTAATCGAAAATGGCGACAAATAACGAAAAGAAATACACTCGCGCTCAATTTGAAGAGGCTGCCGAGCGCAAAAACCGAAACATAGTATTCGCACAGCTTATGTCTGATACTATCAACCACATCGCTAAAGGCGATCATGTGCATCACGTCACTAAAGCGAAAGGCACGTATCAGGTTGGTAATATCACCAAGTCTACTTCGTGGACCAGTGAAGGCAAATGCTTTGCTAATGGTAAGCATTTTCCGGATTTGGATCTAAATTTCTAAAGCAATTACCCTATGAAGCATTATTCTGAAGAAGATAAAAAATACATCTTCGAAAATTACACAAAAATATCGCCTTCAGCGATTGCCCGTCACCTCGGAAGGACTGAAAATGCAATCGATCTATTCGTGCATCGACATAAGAATGATCCGAGAATGATACAGCGAGATAATTTGCTTGTTAGAGTCTTGAAATCAAAGTTTAGCGACCCTTCGCTTTTCAATCCCAATAGAGCATTTTTTGATGCTGTTCGGATTGGCCAGAAACGATTTTGGTCACTTTACAAAGGCTCTGAGATTATGACAAACGAGGAGTGTATGCGAATAGCCGATTATCTCGAAATTTCGCTCGAAGGTGTTTTTATATCTCGCCAAGGAAATTTATTTGAAGAGGAAACTACAAAATGAAATACAATCAAGATACCATTGAAATCGTAAAAGAGCGTGCCGATATTGTGGAAGTGGTGGGAATGTTTCTCACACTTACCAAGAAAGGTACAAGTCATGTAGGCGTTTGTCCGTTTCACACTGACAAAGATCCTTCTCTTTCAGTTTCTCCGGTAAAGGGAATTTACAAATGCTTCTCGTGTGGTGCCACTGGTGACGTGATTAAATTCGTGACTGAGCACGAAAAGATTTCGTTCGCTGAATCAATCAAGTTCTTGGCCAACAAATACCAGGTTGAGTTGCCAGCCATCGAGCAAACGCCCGAAGAAGTAGCTCGCGAGAAACAGCGAGCAGCGTTGATGGTATCGCTAGAAACCACCCAAGAGCAATTTGCAGCCAACCTGCGCAACAATAGTGCCGCCAGTGAGTATGCGTATCAAACCAGAATGATAAGCGAAGAGATTGCAGAGCTTTACAAAGTTGGCTATGCTACTTCAGATAATCAGATTACCCGCGATTTCCCTGCTAAAGGCTTCAATCCTCAAGTGCTACTTGCTGCCGGAGTAATTGGGGTGAGCGATAAAGGATTTCAATACGATGTATTTCGCGATCGATTGACTTTGCCATTCCTCGATATGTATGGTAAGGTGATAGGATTCACTGGGAGATACCTTGGCTCGGAAGAAAAGATGGCGAAGTACCTCAATACTGGCGATACGCAAGCATTCTCGAAAGGCAATGTGCTATTTGGTCTATATCAAGCCAAACAGCACATTGCGCAACAGGAAAAAGCGTATTTGGTAGAAGGTCAGATAGATGTGCTGTCGATGGCTCAGAAAGGTATTCGCAACACAGTGGGCGGATCGGGCACAGCTTTTACCGATGCACAGGCGAAACTTATAAAAAGATATTCAAGCAATACGGTAATCATCTACGATGGCGATAAAGCAGGAGTGAAAGCCTCAGTGACTAGCATTAAAATATTGCTGCAATATGGATTGAGGGTAAAAGGAATTATTCTTCCTGCAGGAGATGATCCCGATTCTTTTGCGCAGAAACACGATTTGGAAAGTTTGCCTAAGGTATTGCTCCGCTTGGAAAAGAGTGTGGTAGATTATCTCTACGAAATCCGAGGAGCAGAAAAGGCAGAAGATTTCGAAAAATCTGAAATATTGACCGAGATATGCGAATGCATTTCCCTGGTGCCTGATAAAATTGTCAGGAACGAATTCATTAAACGGATTTCTATTCTCTTCAAAATTGGAGCATCGGACATCAAAGAACGCATCAAACCACCAAAGGAACTCAAGATACAAGCATGGAAGCATGGCTTCTATGGCATCGACGAAGCACTGGAGTTAAAAGCCGAAGACGAAGATGCCGAAACTTACATTGTATTCGACCATGAGAATTTTATCAATCGATTTTCGCAATATCCGACCGTGCTAGTGGTTGGCGAGCCAACGCACACCGACATACAGGTACTCCGTGCTAAAATATCGGCGCTCAATGTAAGCACAGATAGACAAAGTCTTTCGCCAACGGTGAAAGAAGACCATCCTGCTATGCATTTGCTAAAAACGATGCACCGAGAAGGCTTCGATATCACAATACATAGTGCTGAAAAGAGTCAGCCATTTTGCGACTATTATGTGGAAAGCTATGTGATTTTAATGAATTCCGAAGCAGACCAGACAGGCAAAATGAAAGCAACGATCATTGGCCGATGTGCCGAAGTGATATCCGACACCAGCGAGCAGTACCGAGCTGTGATGGTGGATTTATATGCCAAAAGTCTGGGTATTAAAACAACAGCTCTCAATGCTATCTTAAAGCCATTTTTGGCAAAGAAAAAGGATAAAGCCATAATGAGCACACAGCGTCTCAATGAGGTATCGGGTATGATACCGATTGATTCAGAGACTGTACCCGACTATGTGATGAGCGATGAAACGCTGAAACAAGAGTATTTGCGAAGCGGATATTATCCGATTTTCGACGAACAGAAACGCCCGATGGCGTATATGTTTAAAAATGCCACCTCTAACTCTCACGCCTGCATCTCCGACTTCTATATGAAACCACTGCTGCATGTGTTCGTTCGCAACAACGACTTAGCCAACAAAAGAGTAATCGAATTGTGCCATATCCACAGCAAACTCGACCGATTTGTGGAGTGGCCGAGTAGCACATTCGCCAAAGTGGATAAAGTGAAAGAGAAACTAATCGGTGAAGGTCCGTTCAATTTCGATGGCACAAAACAACAGTTTGAGAAAATTTGGCGAATGATGTCCTACGGCTTCACCTATTGCAGCGAGATTCGAGTGTTCGGCCAACAGCCGGAGGGTTTCGTTGCCTTTGCCAACGCTATTTTTCATAAGGGAGAGGCTGGAGATTATACGATAGACTATATGAATGATCTTGGAGTGGCTACATGCAATGAGCAAAACTACTATTCCCCTGCATTTTCGAAAATACACATCGCCGACCGTCAAGAATCGGACGGATATAAACAAGTTCGTCACTTGATTTATAAAGAGGTGAAACCAGAAGATTCTATTTCGTTCAACGAATGGGCGGAGCTGATGAACGAAGTATATCGCATAAACGACAACGGTAAGTGGGCAATATTGATGTCTATCACGTTCGCTTTTCGTGATTTTATCTTCAAAAATCGCAGGTATTTTACCGCTCCATTCTTTATTGGACCTACTGGATCGGGTAAGTCGAAAATTGCTGAGTCAATTCGTAATTTGTTTATGGATTCGAATGCTCCGGTATTCAACTTGAATACCGGTACCGATGCGGCATTCTTTATGTTCCTGGAGTCGATGCGAAATTTCCCGATTGTGATGGAAGAGTACAACGATCGCTCAATTTCTATGGCTAAATTTCAAGGTTTGAAATCAGCTACGCTCGATGGAGAAGGAAAAATAAAAGTGAAAGATGTTGCCAGTAAGTCGATGGATAGCTCAGAGATAAACGCCTCTATCATTTTACTCGGCCAAGAAGCCGCGCAACAGGATGATGGCGCACTAAGCAACCGCTGTATCATGTGCGAAGTGCCTTATCCATCGAAAGATGGATTCACTGAAGACGAAATTGCACAATATGATCGCTTGAAGCATTTCGAACGCGAAGGATTGAGCAACGTTCTACTCGAAGTACTGAAACTTCGCCCAATAGTGGAGAAATACTTTCTATCTATTCTCAACGAAGAATCCAAACTAATCAAAAATAACATCAAAGTAAACATCACCAACAGCGAAGGGCTTACTCGTATCGTGAATGCTGTGGCACTGCCAACGGCCATGTGTAAGATGATTGAATTGCACGTTCCAAATTGGAAATTGCCATTCTCGTATGCTGAATTTTTTCCGATTGCTTGCGATAAAGTGCTTCGCCAAATAGAAAGCATATCGAGCACAAATAAACTTTCGACTTACTTCTTCAGCATCGGAACGCTCATTACGCAAGAGAAAATCAAAATTGGTCGTGAAATTAAGATTTCAGAACCGGATAAGGTTACTATTATGTTGCCGGGTAAAGAAACTGAAGATCGCATATTAGAAGTTGGCACAAAAATATTATTCATCGATTTCGAAGCTGTTTACAACCTATATCTGAATGCCATAGGTCGTGAAGAGGCTCTCAGTCGTCAATCGTTGAAGGCTTACTTCAAAAGTAATCAATCTTTTATCGGTGTTTCGAAAAGTACTCGATTCACGTGGCAAAAGACCGAATACGAAGCCAATGGAGCCATTCAACCAAATGAGAACGGCGATGCAAGTGTGAACCGTACTGCAAGATTAAATGTGAAAACGGACACAAAGACAAATTCAGCTTATATGTTTTACTACGACCAACTAAAAGCATTGCTTGATATTGACTTTGAACGATTGCACGAAGAAGAAAAATTCATTACACCATTTTAATTGACTTATATGAAATCAAAACTTGATTACGAGCAATATGTGCCACGCACTGGTAGCCATTTCGATTGGATGGTAGCTTATTCCGAAAAGATAACCGAACCAATACTGGCAAAGTATATCTATTCGATTGAGAAAAAGCTTCAGGAGTTGAAGCCAACTGAAAAGCTCTACTTCAAAAACGTAGAGACAAAAGATCCGGAGTTGCTCATTAAATCTATTTGCCAGTTTGTAGAACACAAACCTGAATACCATATCAATAAGGATTGGCAATTTATTATGAAAACGAGATAATCAAATAACCCCCTAAAACCCCCAATTGACATGAACAAACAAGTAGGAATGCATCAGACCATTAGGCCACGAATAAAAGGTGGAAAACTCGAACAAAATGTGAACAATATCCAACATCCGGATTTCGGTAAAGTAGTTGTGGATAAGGAAGCGGAGCAAATTGTGAAGAAATGAAAACACTATCAGTAAAACAGCCGTGGGCATCGCTCATTACAGAAGGAATAAAGGATATTGAGAATAGAACCTGGCAGACAAAGTATCGGGGTCGGGTTTTGATTCACGCAAGCGGAACTAAAAAACAGTTCAAAATTGAATTGAATGACGAATGTGCAAAAGAATGCTTTGGATTTCTAATAGAAAAATCTGCAAATGAAGGTTTTAAATTTGGTGCAATTATCGGCTCAGTCGAAATCGTTGACTGTGTAATTAATCACGAAAGCATTTGGGCTGAAAAGACAGCCTTTTGCGATGTTGGGAATAAGAGATTCTTCAAAGATCCAATTATTTATAACTGGGTATTGGCGAATCCTATTCTTTTTGAAAAACCTATCGAAAACGTAAAAGGTAAATTAGGGTTATGGAATTTTGAAATGCCGACATTACATTATGGTGCTGTTTCCGTTGACGAGATGCAGCAAGCAACAAATATATTTTTCAAAGCCTTGGGCGGGCATAGTAAAACCCACAAATAAAATATGAATTGGCAAGAAGCAAAGCAGCTATTAGCTGAAGGGAGAATGGTAACAATGGAAAAAGATCCTTGGAATGGTGAATATTTTGTGTTCAAACAAGTACCATCGATAATTGGGAAAGAGATTGTGCCACGAATGCAGTCTCTTCCTCAAAGTGTGAAAGATGAATTTCAGCGCAGATTCGACGATCCATCAGCGCAAATATCCGAAATCTATTACTGTGACCAGTATGCACTGGTTGGAGTGAGTAATCGAATAGATGGATGGTTGCCATCTCAAGATGATCTGGAAGCTGAAGACTGGGAGGAATATCGTCCGTAAGGTGTTATCATTTTTATTAAATAGGTCAATCCATTTTGGGTTGACCTATTTTGCTTTTATCATAAAATCCCCCACACCCCCTAGTTTCAAAAAAGACAAAAGCTAAATAAACGAAATTGAAAAATATATTTCAGAAAATCAGACCAACAGACCAACAGACCAACACGAATAATATTTTTCGAAACGAATGCACACGTAACTATCTAATAATAAATATAATATACAATTTTTATCTTATTATTACTTATGTTAGTACGTGTTGGTCTGTGTATTTATCTGTTGGTCTGTGTTGGTCTGTTAATTGTTTTAACAAAATTGGCTGTTGGTCTGATTTTGCCGAAAATGGCGTTTGTTGGTCTAATTTTCGGAGTGTTGGTCTTACTTTTCAAGAGTAGGATATAGTTATTTGTTTGAAAAACAGATAGTTAATAATTAAATTCTTTGATTTGTTGGTCTGTTGGTCTGTTGGTCTAAAAATGTGTCGCCATGAGATTGAAAAATATTTTTTAAAATGAATAATTAGGCTATTTTTCAAATATATTTCTTCAAATAAAAGTAATATATATATTACTTTTGTGTTGTATAAGTCACTATCTATCAATATATTTGTAGTCAAATTGATTGCAATTATGAAAGAGACTGATCCATATATTACCATTGATTTGCCCAATCATTTGATTGATTTTCTACATCATGAATTTAAAACTGATGAAACGGGTGCAATTATCCTTGAAACATCAAAAAGAAAGCCGATAGGGTTATTTATCAATTCAATGTGGGAATCATCTGATTTTCCAGTAAAGAGATTGCCAATGGATAACCCTATTCGCATTAGAGTACCAAAAACTGACTGGGGTGCATCGGCATTACGCAAGTTTTTATTTGTACCAAAGTATAAATTAGAAATGATTGTGATTCACTTACAAGCTGCTTTTGAACTTCGACGTGAGCGATTTTTTTACGAAGGAGCCCGAAAAGGTTATCCTCAAAAACTAATCATCGAAGCTTTTATGAAAGAGTATGGAAGGAAGAAAAATTCGCAAAATTTTGATCAATTGAAGAAAATGGACTATCGAAATCGTGATTATTTTGTTCGTGAAATAAATAGAGAAATACAATCGGCTGTAATTCAATAATTTAAAAAAGTTTTCAGTCAAAACCCGAAGCGTGTCGGGTTTTGACTGACAGAAACCCATATAATAGAATTAGATATGAATACAGAAAACAGAAGAGCAGATATTTATTCGGTCAGTTTCGTCAAGCCATCACAATGTTCGATGATTATGCTTTATAATAAAGGCATAGCTATTGTAAATGGCATCTTTACGAAGATCAATGGTTTGCAGAAAATTAATTTTGATGAAAACAGCGATTGGCTTGGCATTAGTACTACTCAAAAATTTAATGCTATTGCTTCAGACACATCCCAATCGAATCGAATATACCTCGAATCGTTGTGTGGTATTCCTCTTATTCTTAAAGTAGATTACTCTAATGGAGTATCAAAAGTGATAGGTTCCATAGATCGACCCATCTTATTGACTTTTAGTATTGGTGGAAATCCAACCGCTTATACGCTTACTTTTCAGCGCATTGATAAAGGTTCAGCACCTATTTATCAGTCCTTTTCTTAGCCTATAATCCATCGTAAACTTGCATTTTAAATTAATGTGAGTTTACTATGTCTTACCCATATCTATTAGATGCAATTGTTCGTGGCAAATGGGCCATCAATGACAATTCTGCAATTTCTAATCTCGAAATCGCTTCAAAACTTATCCGAGGCGAATACTCCACAGAACAGTATGCTGGTCGTAAAAGCAAAAAGGACCCATTCAAGGTAAAACTTGATAGTGGCAAATTCGTTGTTGCTTCCAATCCAAAAGGGATGGATGGCGCACCGAGTCAAAGCACAGCAATCATACCATTGCATGGCACTATGCTCAAATACGGTACCTGGTGTGGTTACGGCACTGAAGAAATTGCTTATGCAATTCGTCAAGCTGCCGATTCTTCGCGCATGGACTCCATTGTGGTCGATGGCCACTCCGGTGGTGGCTCTGTAGATTCTATTCCCCCAATTTTTGATGCTATTGTTTACGCAAAAGCTAGAAAACCTGTTGTAGCGTGCGTCGATTTGTGTTGCTCCGCAGCTCTGTATGGTTTATTGCCTTGCGACGAGATAATGGCTGCAAATGATCTGTCGTGTGAGGTTGGTTCTATTGGTGTGATGATGAACTTCATGGATTACTCTGCTTACTACGAGCAATTGGGAGTAAAAGAACATCTGATTCGCTCCACATTGAGCGAATACAAAAACTTGCCTCTTGAACTTGCCCGCAAAGGTGAGTATGCCAAAATTCAGGAGGAAGAGCTTGATCCGCTCGCACTCAAATTCCAAACTGATGTGAAACAATACCGCGGTGACAAACTGGATATCTCGGTTGAAGGCATTTTGAACGGTCGCACATTCTTTGCGCCCGATGCTCTCAAATACGGACTTATCGACTCTATCGGCTCGATGGATAAAGCCATTGCTCGCGCTAAAGAGCTAGTGGATATTCGCCTGATGACTTCTTTTTATTAATCAAATAAATTTTATTGTTATGAATTTTAAATTTTTATTAGCTGCTACGCTTCGGTTTTTGGGAGCGAAAGAACTTTCCAAAACAGAAGATGGAAAATTGCAACTGTCAGCTGATCAGGAATCAAAGATTTTGGGAAAATTCGGACAAGTATTCCTTGAAAAATTCAAGGTTGACTTGGCTGCTTTTGCTGAAAATGCGACTCCTGAAACGCAAATGGAATTGGACGATGCTGTTCTTCAGCTCGCTCAACGCGATGCTGAATTTGCGGCATTCAAATCGGCAAACCAAACCAAAATTGATGCTTTAACAGAGCAAGTGAAAAAACTTTCGGGGGAAACGGTAGAGGATGACGCTACTAAACTCGATAAAACAGAAGGAGGAACGGGAATGGCTTCATTCAAACCGGATATGTCGTTGGTACACAACATCGTGTTGCAAGATTATTTAGCTGGTCGTTCGGCACAGTACTCAGGCAGTGATACTGTTGATGTAGCTCAGTTGACAACCGAATTTGGAAAATATGTGACAGGTGAGCGGATGAATATCCTCAAAAAACTGACTGCACCAACTGATTCTATTCAGTACATGACCACCATTATCAGTGATAAAACTGAAGTGCGTGCAGCTGTAGCTGAAATCACATCGGTTGTTCAACAGTTCACTCCGAAATGGACTCCTTCGGCTAAAGCGAAGTTCAAACCTTTGACCATCAAAAACCGTAAGCACAAAATCAACGTGCCGATTACTCCAGCGGACATTATGGACAAATATTTAGGATACATGTATTCTGAAGATTTGACACCATCTGCAATGCCGATCGTGAAGTACATCATCGAAGAGTTGATTTTGCCTAAAGCGGAAGAAGATCGTGAAATGAAAATGTTTGCCACCGGTAAATTTGTAGAACACACTGCAACTGCCGATGGAGAAGCTGGTACTGAGCCTCAAGATTCATTGGATGGTTATGTTACCATTCTCGAAGATTTGAAAACTGCCAACAATACCGATGTTACCTGGTTGTTGAATGGCGTTGCGTTGACTCGTGAAAACATTCTGGAAAAAATTGATGCAGCTGTGGACGCAGTGAAGCCGCTGTACAAAAAGAAAACGATGTTCGTGCATGCTGATCCAGACATTGTAACAATGTATGGCCGTGCTTACCGCGACAAGTACCCAACTACCAAAAATGCAGATGGAAACCAAATCAAGATTGATTTCTCAAACTTCACGTTCGCTCCATTGGCAGGTATGCAGGGCACTGGTGTTTTCTTTATCACTCCAAAAGAGAACTTTGTTCACCTGTTGTCGAAAGACCCATCGCAAGGAAAACTTCGCATAGAAGGGATTAACTACGATGTGAAAGTGTTTGGCGAATGGTGGGAATCAGTTGGTTTCTGGTTAGCAGATGCAATTTTTGCATACTTGCCTCCAGTGGAAATTCCACCAGTTGAAGGCGTCTAAAAGAACAGAATGGGTGGCATCTTAAAGTGCCACTCATTCTAATTGTTTAATTCTAAAAATTTATTGAAATGACTTACGTTCCTGTAACCGTAAAGCGCAAAAGCGCAAATGCTGGACGCCCAAGCGAAAAATTCCCTTACATTCTTCTTGTGAAAACTTCTGATGTCTCTACTTATACCAGAGATGTAAAAGGTGTACTGATCACGGGGTTTGCTTTAGCAGCTGGGGCAAAGGCAATAGGCATTTTTCAGGCTGTAGATAAAAATGGACTCTCCTACAAAAGTTCTGGAGATAAAGGTATTTCATCTGGTCAAATGCATTCTGTAGAAGTAGTTCACCCTGGAAGTTATCTTGAAATTGATGAGTTTGTTGAAAATTACACAAACGAACCAGTATTGGCTATTCAAGTTTATGCTGGAGAAAAAGCCAAGGTAGGTGGTACTCCATTTAATGCTATGTTTCTTGAAACAGAAAGTACTGACAATGCCAAAGAGCGTATCACTTCGCTCAAGTTCTCCCAATTGCAACAAGGCCCTGTCTTTGGTTATATAACCGATGATTTGATGCCAACTATTGATCAAGCAATACTTGATTTAGGTTCTCTAGTAGTTCCAGGTGTATAATTAGATAATATTGTTTAATCGGTGGGGCTTAGGCTCCACCTTTATACTTAAAAAAATGTACGAACAACAAACAAAAGAAACCAATACAAAAGCTGAAATTTTGGCAGAATTGTTAAGTGTGGTTGTTTTGCTCAATGAGCAATATGGATTGGTAGTGCAAGCAAATGAAGCTTCGGATCAATCAAATGCTAATTTGGTGCAATCTCAACAAGATTTGCTTGATATTACATCAACTTTAGCGGTAGTTCAAGCTAATTTGGATGAAAAATCATCGGATTTAGCCAAAGCATTAACTGATTTGGCTAATGCTAATACATCGATCACAAACGAAGCTTCAGAAGAGGCATTCGAAAGCAAAATTTCGGTTGTGATTCCTTTCGCTTGTGGCAATGATGAAACACACCTGTTGTATTTGCTTCGCTCAATTGAAAAAGAGTTCACAGCTCAGCATCATGTTGTAATTATTGGTCAAAAACCTGCAATCAACTTAAGTGATGATGTTGCCATTATTGAGCTTGAGTCCAAAACTTCTAACAAGGAGTTGAATCTTGTACATATTCTGCAAGCTGCCGCATTGAGTGAAATTATCACTGATAATTTCATCGTTGCTCCAATGGATACTTACTTCATTTCTCCTGTTACGTTTGCAGACATTGCATTATTGAAAACCTCTAAACCAAAAGTTTTGAGTCTTTCTGACGAAACTGCCTTGGAAAATACATTGCGTTTGCTTTCTGATAAAGGCATTGAAAATGCCCGTAATTTTACGTGTGGTCTTCCCTTTGCCATTGAGAAAGCAAAATTTGCTGGATTATTTGCTGAGTTACCAGAGTTGGATGCAATTCCATCGTTTATTGAGTCAATTTACTTTAATTACAATTTCAGAGGCCACAGTGCTATTGAATTGGATCATACTAGAGATAATATTCGTTTGAATTTTATCACTGCAGCTCCAAATGTAGAAAAAGTAAAAGAGTTGATAGCAAACAAGAAATTTGTTTCTGTGTGGGAGTCTGCAAAAGGTGATTTCTCTGAAAACTACCTCAATGTAAAATTTGCAGAAAAGTGTTCGCTTGAACTTGAATAATGAAATATTGGATTGGTTTTCAAATGGAAAAAATCCAATTGAAGGGTTGTCGTTGCTGCGTAGAACAGGCGGCAACCCTTTCCTTATTAAATTTATCTCAACGAATCCCAAAGCCAATATTAAACTGATTACGGATAATCTGAAGTCGTATACAGATAAACATACTACGCCTAATGAAGTTCCGCTTCAGCTTACTAAAACAGAAACACAACGAAAGACATCAAAGGTTATCCGTGAAGAATACGCATTCTTGTTGAATGCAGATTGCCCAATTGAACTTAAACTGTTGGTCAATCAAAAATTCAATACATTTCACGTTTTCAGTAAGTTACATAATCAATTAGCAGATTGCACGACTCTCGAAGAGTGTGCCGATAAAGCAGCTTCGATCATTGACAACTACATTGAAAACAGAATGATTTTCGCAGAATTGGATTATTACCGTGATACAAAAACGCTACTAGGTAAACATCCAATTTTTAAAGAGTTCGTCCATCTCAAGCAATTGAGAACATTGAATCAGAAGGACTTATATATCAAAAAACGAAGCCTTGAACATAACATCTGGCGTATTAAATCTGAAATCGATAAAGGTGATAAAACGCATCTCGATACTGAACGAAGAATCAGATTAGAAAATAAATCGGCACAATTGGCCGAAATAGAAAGATTGATTGAATGAGTAAGTATTTCGACCTAAACGATATACATGAAGATAGACTTAAGGCGCGAATCTTAAGTGTTAAACACGATAGAATTCAGGAGCTTAGGCTTAGGAATGTAAAGCAGTTGTGTGGTAGATTACCTAATGATGGTGAGAGTTTTTTTATTGAAACAACTAAGAGTTTCAATGCTTTCACTTTTATTGTATATCTGATTAAAACCGCTGGTAGTGTTGATGAACTTTACATTGCCACTTATTCTATCAATAAACGAATCATCTCCAGTTTGCTCAGGTGGAAAGAGGCTGGTAAGATAGGAAAGATTCACATCCATATTTCAGAAACAATAAAATTCAGAACGCCAGATGATTACAAACGGTTACTCGAACTAAAACAACAAGGATTAATTTCTATTTCTCTTGGCTGGACCCATAAAAAAGTATCGTGTATGAAAACGCCGATAGGATATTATGTGGTAGAAGGTTCTGGAAATTACGGTGAGAATGCTATGGAAGAGCAATATGTATTCACTCAAAGTAAACAAATATATGATTTCAGAAAATCTAAATCAATTGATTGAGTATCGTGACCCAGATTGGGTTGGAAAAATCAACTTTGATCATCTTGAAAAGCTCTCTGCATTGGGATATACTCCTGAGCAGTGTGCTATGTTTTTTGATATACCAAAACTTGAATTTATGTACTTTTATATGCTGGTTGACAGCAAGTTGAAGTTTCATTATGAAAGAGGAGTTTTATTCCATAAAGCTAAAGAGGGCATGACAATGCTCGAAGATGCTGAAACAGGATCTAATGTTACAAATGCTCAACGCCTGGATAAACTTAGACGAGAAATTGATTTTAAAAATGCTGTAAATAGAATTTGTTATGGGGATATTTGATAAATCTCGCTTTGTTTTCCTGCAGGACCATATTCAGGATGGTAGTAGAAAGCCGCTAAATGATGAAGACCAACATTATCTCGATACGCTCTACATTCTGAATAACCTTCGCCGAAAATATGGTAAGGATAACGCAATTGCGTTCATTACTAAACCTCCTTTCTCTGTATCGCGACAACGAGCGAATGAAATGTTTCAAGAATCAATCAATATTTTCTTTGCTAACGACTCTATTGAGCGTGATGCTTATCGAAATATGATGTATGATGATTTGATTAAAGCCGCCAATGTGGTACTTGCCACTGCTACAAGTAGCAAAGACATGGAAGTGTATGGCGATTTAATGACTAAAGCTGCGAAGATTAAAGGTCTTGACCAACCCGATCCAGTGAAAGTGCCTACCGAACTTTATCAACGTAACATTAAGATCTATTCGCTTAATCCCAAATCTATCAATATTGAACCGGTAAATCGTCAGGCATTAGCAGATAAGATTGATAGCCTTGATGAATTGAAAGAGCGAGATAAAAAGCGACTCAAACAAGATGCACAAATCATAGATATTAACTTTTTGGAAATGTATGGCAACCAGGAAACGGAAATTGGATCTGAATAGCGATACTGTCGAAGTACGCTTTCAGAATTGGTTGGCTCAGATGTTGAACATACTGATGCCTAAAGTTTTGGTTTTAATTGCTGGACGTGGTTCTACCAAAACAACACAGGTGCAAGCAGAGCGTGTGCAAGAGGTAGTTCAGGATTGCCCAGGTGCACCTTTTGCGTGGGTCTCTGACACTTACTCTAACTTGAAGAAGAATGTAATCCCTTCATTGATGGAAGGGCTTAAATTCCTTGGATGGGAGGAAGGTGTGCATTATGTCATCAACAAAGAACCACCACGCGAATGGCGTGATAAGATGTATGTAGTCTTACCATCCTACAAGGACGTGATGACATTCTACACCGGATTCACGTTTACCTTCATCTCTCTCGACCGCTCCTCTATTGGAGCTGGGCGTTCGTATGTCGGTGTTTTTGGAGATGAAATCAAATACTTCTCTAAAGAAAAGATTGCTAATTTACTGAAAGCTGTTCGTGGGTATGCTGCCAAATATGGCGATTCGCCTTGGTATCGCAGCATCAGTTTCACAACAGATATGCCAGATCCCAATTCGTTGGGAGAATATGATTGGGCACTTGAGTATGCCAAACGTAATGATATTGAGAAAATAATGCTTGCAATGCAATCTGGATTCGTGTATAACGAAACCAAGATTGAATACGTATCTCGCCTGCAGGAACTGGAAAAAGCTCGAATTGAAGGTTCTAAGCAATCTAAAATCAACACATTAGAAAAAGCGTTGACTTTAGCCGAAAAGAATATGAATCGGTGGAAAGAACGATGGGAGAAATGCCGGAACTTCTCTTTCTTTTGGATTGCATCGTCATTCATCAATGCCGATATCCTTTCTTTGAGTTGGTTTGAAGATGAATTCGAGGTTGCTCTCTCCGGATTGTTGACAAATGTTTGCTCAGTTATCCCCAAACTGAAATCAAATCAACGCTTTTACTCCAATTTATCGGAAAAGCACTTCTATTGGGATGGTAACGATAATGAGTATGTGGATAGTCTCAAGATAGGTGAGGAGGCTGATTGTCGCATACTGAAGCACTTGAATGTGAATCAACCAATTGAGGCTGGACTTGACATTGGTAATACATTGTGGATGATCTTTGGCCAGGTGCAAGGTAATAACATCCGCGTGATGAAAGAGATGGTTACACTTCCGCCACGCTACATACGTGAGATTGCCGATGAGTTTATTCGCTACTTTGCACCACATAAGCGCAAAGTGCTATATCTATACTATGACCGTGCGGCCAATAACTACAAGAAAATCAAACAGGATGTGGCCAGTCAGATCAAGACTGCTATTGAATTTAAAGCAGATGGTTCTCGTTCCGGATGGTCCGTTCAGTTAATGTCATTAGGTCAAGGCAATATTGGCAGTAATGCAGAGTATAACTTGATGACTGAGCTGATGTCTGGCAACAACAGATTATTGCCTAAACTGTTGATTGATAGGAATAACTGTCCGTATCTTAAACATCAACTTGAAAGAGTACCCATCAAGATAAAGACGAGCGACTCTAAGAATTCAACCATCGTAAAAGAGAAGAAAGGCGACGGTTTGCCAGTCGATCGCTTACTTAAAGAGTCAACCAACTACACCGACGCATTCAAATACTTCGTCTGTCGGAAAGAATACCTCCGTGTTATAAATAATAAGTAAGGCAAAATGGTAAGAAGATGAATAATCTACTTACCATTTTTGTTATGGCGTAGAGCTGATTACAGCACTATGCCTTTGTCTGTATGCACCAATACTTGAAGCATCTCTTATTGGTAGAGCTGAATACAGCACTACCTGAAGCGGTCAAACCTATGGTGGGAAAAAACTATAAGCGGTCGAACCCTATGGTGGGATTTCTCATATTTCGTCTTTTTGTGACACTTGCAATTGCATCTCTAAGGCAGAGCGGGGCGCCCCTAACGTTGTGTTCTCTTTCATTAAAAAAATGAAAGAGGGTGTTTTATTGCTGATAATCAGATGCTTAATTTATTTTCAATCTAAATAATGGCTTAAATACGCCCGATGTAAGACAGAAAACGCCCCAAAAATGAATTTTAACTCCGAAAAATTTATTTCGTTCCAAATATAACTCCCTAATAATTGTATGAAGTTGTTTCGTATATGTATGTATATAATTGGTTGATTATCAAATATATAACTATTGTATAATAGTGATTTTTTGTGTAACTTTGATATATCAAAAGGGGGAGAGGGTGCAACCTTATAGCCTTATTAAACAATTATTAACAATTTAATTTTTAAAGCAATGAGTAAAGATGCAGCAGCACGAAAAGTGCAAGAACAGAAACCAGTACTAACAGTAGTACAACCCGAGAAAAAGGAAAACAATCCTAAAATTGAAAACCTTAGAACAGCAGCCGAAGAGGTGCAAGAGTTAAAAACAGAGCCAACACAAGAAAAGGCGGTTTTGTCAATCGAGGACATCAAACGCAAAAACGAGGTTTTAAGCCGACTAACTGCCAAATGGGATGCACTCGCAGATAAACGCAGAAGAGTAGAAAATTTTTCTATTTCCCACGACACCGACACCGCAAACGTAATTGTGAGAGATTCAAACGGAGAAGTTTTTGAGAGCAACAGTCCGAAAACAATCGGAAAACTTCTTGAATTTTGGAAAGAGGAATTTTCAACAGCCTTAGACCAAGTCGAAAAGGATATGCGAGAAATCGCCTAAAACAAAAACACCGCCAGAGGGTGCAACCTTTGGCGGTGAGCTAAAAGCAAATTGATTAACAATTCATTTTTAAAGCGAGACAAAGATATGAATAATCATTCGAATATCAGAGAAAAAAGAGCCGAACTAAAAGCAATTAGTCAACCATTAGCCGAACTAAAGGCAACAGGCAATATTCAGACCATAAACGAGGGTTTGAAATCAATCTACCAACAACAAGGACACCACGAGTTAAAAACATTTGAGCAATGGGAGCGGGCAGGAATGCACGTAAAACGAGGGGCAAAAGCCGTTTATTTGTGGGGAAAGCAAACAGCTAAAACCATTATAGACAACGGACAGGAAAAGGAGATAAAATATTTTCCGCTCGTTGCTCTCTTTTCAGATTCCCAAGTTTATAACCCTCAAAACTACAAATAAGATGAACACTAAATTTGATTTTCAGCAAAACAACATACAAGTTTTAGACCTTGACACCTTGCAACGCACACACAAAGAGAATGATATTTACGGCAACCCCTTGCGGGGGCTGTATCATTACGAAGTCATTAATAGAGTAGTGGATATTTGCAAACAATATGGTTTGAAGCACGAAGTAGAAGAAATTTTTGCAGCACAAAACAAGAGCCGACAAAACCCGGGTGTTGTGATTCTCCCACAGGTGGAAGCCATACACGGAGACAACGCAGCCGAAGCACATATTTTGCGAAGAGTTTATACGACTATTCGCCTAAAAGATGCCGAAACTTCGGAAATGACCACAAATTTAGTCATTGCCTACCATCAAGACGGAATTCAAGTTGCTTTTGGTCCAAATGTGAGAATTTGCCACAATCAATGTATTTTGAACCGAGACCGCATCGCCAGCAATTACGGAAAAGAGGGAGTTTCAAACGAGCAGCTTTTCGAAAGTGTAGGCGATTGGATGCGCAATTTTTTCGAATACAGAGAAACCGATCTTCGTATTCTTGACAAAATGCGAGAAATTAACTGTACCCAAAATGATGTTTTCCAATTAATCGGTTTACTCACTTCGCTAAGGGTAGCACACGACAGCGCAAACGCAGCATTGCGCAGCGAGGTAAAAACCTACCCATTGACACAAAGCCAAATTTCACAATTTACAGAAGATTATTTGGAGAAAGCACAAGAACAGAGCCGTTTTTCTTTGTGGGATATTTACAACATCGCAACCGAAATGTACAAGCCAGGTAAAACGGACATACCAAATTTAATTCCGCAAAACTTTGCACTAATGGAAGTATTAACCGACCGTTACAGCTTGCACTAATGGAGAAACTTTTAACAGTGTGCCAAGTGCCACAGGGGAAAAAGTACACCGCAGGCGTAAATATAAAAGGCGAATATTTGAAAAAGTTTGGTTTTGCCGTTGGTGATTTTGTGAAAGTGACTGTATCGAATAACAAAATCATCATCGAGAAAAACGCAAGCACCGAGATATTAACCCACATGGGGGCGAAAAATCAAGCCATTTTTCAAATGATTGAACAGCTCGGTTTAACCGTTTAACACTCAAATACACAAGGAAAAGCCTATCCACGAACGAGTTTCGAGGGGTAGGCTTTATTTTTTCCGCCACTTTCTTTGACGCGGCAAAGAAAGTGGACAAAGAAACCGCTTCGGGAATCGCAAGCGATGACTCGACGCAGAAATGCGATGGTTTTCCCTTTTACGATAGGGATACCTCCATACTATGTGTCCTTTTTTTTCGATCATTATTCAATGAAATTTGTACTATGAATAATTCTAAATTTTTTTAGCTATGAAAATTAATGATATCAAACAAAAGCCTTATTTAACAGGCGATTTTATGTTGCCGATTGTTCAAATTGATGAGTTTGGGCAACCATTTTGGGGTAGTATTGGATTAAGTGTTGCAATAGATCTATTTGGCGCAAATGCTGCAATGGCTACGGCCCTTGGATTGAAAGCACCATTGGCAAGTCCTGCATTTACGGGAACACCGACAGCACCTACTGCTTCACCCGTTACGAATAGTACTCAGATTGCCACTACTGCATTTGTGCAAGCGATAAATACTTTACTTGTAGCCTCTATCGCCACAAAGCAAGATTTACCTGTGAATATTACCTCCCAAACTGCTCTTGATACCAAGATTACAGTCGGATTTCATAATTGTAATATTCCCACAGGAACCAATTTGCCAAATGGTGTAACTCAATTTGGTATGCACGTCTCCAAAGCTGGCACAAAATATATTCAAACTGCCTATTTGCCAGATGGTACTATTTATACTCGATATATGGTTTTGGTAGGCACTTTCGATTCAGTTCCTTGGGTAGGGATTAGTTATGCTGAAGAGAAAGTAGTATCGCAATATTCAATCGCGACAAACATCGCACTCGGTGTAGCTAACATTGATTTGACATTACCTATTGGATATTTCGTTGATAGAGTGCAAATAGCAAACTCCAATGCCAGCAGCCTTACCAATGTGCAATGTGTTGTTGATCCTACAGGCTTGAATACTACATTATTCAGTGCAAAAACAGTCAATGCTGGAGCGCAATTAGTTGTTAAATCAATTGCTGATCATCATGTATCGACATCCAATCAAATACTTAGATTCAATGCCTCAGGTAATACATCTTTAGGGATGAATATTATCGTCACTATCAAAAAACAAGCATGATGCCAATTCATACGGACAATAATGCTAAGTTGACATTCATCGTAGAATCTATAAAAGAGTGAAAGACTCATTTCAACCCACAAACAAAGAGATAGAATTTTTATTTCAACAGGAGGTACTCGACCAGCATGGCGAGTATCTCCTCGATTTGTTTGTGGAGAGCATCGAGGGGAAAAATATTCGAATGACGGATGAACTGCTCGAAAGCCTTAACTACAAAGTGACTCGATCGGGCAACGACTGGGTGCTGAATGTGAGTTTCTTTACTTATGGCCGCTTCCTAGAAATTAGAAGCCATAAGATGAAGAAAAAACAAAAAGACAATGTAAATACAAATGCATTGGTGTGGGGACACAAAAACACGATGAAGAAAAAGACTAAAAATGTAGATTGGTATTCGAAGAATGCTTTTGGTGCAATGAATCGATTGATCTCAATATTGATGTATGAACTTGGCGACAAAGAGCGTGAACGTCTAGTCGGAATTCTCAAAAATAGAGTCTCTTCGTAATCTTGATTTTGTAAAAATATATCCCTGTCTATTCTATAGATGGGGATTTTTTTGTCCTTTTATTTGCCTCTCTCTGTTCTGAAATTTGTATCAACCAAAACTTTAGAAAAATGAGCTTAAAGGTTGATAGAGTAGAACTTGAGATAGTTATCAAAAACGACGAAAACCGCAAACGCCTACGAGAAATTGAAGACGATATGCGCAGGGTTCAAAAGGAACTCAAAAAGGCAAAAGAGGGTACAGTAGAGTGGGCTAATGCTGATAAGAAATTGAAAGACTTGAAATTGGCGCACGATGCTATCTATGATAAAATCGGATTGACCAATCTTTCTCTTAAAGAGTTGAATCGTCGTCAACAGGAGTTAACATCTATTTTGTCACATGTGCCAGGTGATTCCCCATTATACAAAAAATACAAAGACCAGCTCGACGAAGTCAAATCTCGAATACGTGATTTAAAGGGTACTGCACAAGAAACACACTTTTCTCTTGGCAGAATGGCGGATGGATTCAACCGCTACTTTACCATGATAACAGCATTTGCAGCATCAATTACAGGCTTGGTGATGGGCTTTCGGTCTCTCAAAGAAGAGCGAGATAAACTGGAAGACTCCAAAGCCAATCTCAAAGCTTTAACAGGACTTGGACAAGAAGATGTAGATCAGTTGACAGAAATGGCTAAAGTGCTTTCAGTCAATCCGATTGAAGGTGCAGGAATCAGAATAAGGCAATCAGCTCAGGAGATTGTAGATGCATACACGTTAGTAGGAAGTGCAAAACCAGAGTTGCTCAAAGATGCTGATGCTCTGAATAATGTGACCAAACAGGCATTGATATTGGCAACTGCCAGTAAGACGGATTTGAAAGATGCCGTGGCTGGACTGACCAACACTATGAATCAATTTAATGCCGGTGCCGAAAAAGCCAATCACTACATGAATGTATTGGCTGCAGGTTCGCAAGCTGGAGCAAAAGAAGTACCCTATATAAGCGAAGCGATGACCAAATTCGGTGCCGTATCGAAGATGGCTAATGTGAATGTAGAACAATCAGTTGCGTTGATTGAAACGCTCGGGGAGAAAGGACACGCCGCTGAAATTGCAGGTACCGGACTCAAAACATTTTTTGTTCGTTTGATGAATGGAGCAGATAGTACAAATCCTAAAATTGTAGGTATGTCAACTGCTCTTGACAATCTTTCTGAAAAGTTTTCGGGCAAAGGAGGATTTTCAAAAATGGTCAAACTTTTCGGTCAAGATAATGTAGTGATTGCCCAAACATTAATTGAAAACCGTAAACGATTTGAAGAGTTGACTGATGCTGTGACTGGCACATCTACAGGTATGGAACAAGCAGCTATCAATAGCCAAACCCCTGCAGCAGTAATGGCCCAATCTATCAATAAAATGAAAATTGCGGGAGTAGAGTTAGTCGATAAACTGCAACCAGCCATGATGTTGATGACAGGATGGTTCTCCAAAACTGTACAAGCTTTACCAGGTGTCGTAGATTGGTTTGGCAAATGGGGCGGAGTGATTGTGAAAACGACCATTGTAATTGGCGCTTATGTAGTAGCAACCAAATTGCAAAATTTCTGGGCAAACAGAAATATTGAAACATCGCTACTCAATATTGCCACTACGAAGTTGAAAATATTTTGGGATAATGCTGCCATAGCTGCCACAACATTGCATGCTGCTGCCATTTTTCTTCTCAATGGCAATCTGAAAATGGCCAATCAAACCATGCGCTTATTCTTTGCTACTATCGGATTAAACCCTATTTCACTTTTGACAGCTGGTATTATAGCGGCAGGCATGGCATTGTATTATTTTGCTTCTAAAAGCAACGAAGCTCAATCGAAAGTGAAAAGTTTGATGGAAATTCAAAAAGAGGCAGCAAAACAAACTGCTTCTCAAAAAACAGAATTAGAGCTTCTTCTTGAAATAGCTCGCTCCAATAACTATTCTTTGGACGAACGCCGAAAAGCCATGGCAAGAATCAACGAGATAAGTCCAAAATATTTAGGAAACATCACATTGGAAACTCTGGGGAAAAGAGAGTCTATCAAAGCCATTGACGATTATATTTTGGCACTCGATAGAGAGGCTATAGCCAAAGCTTCGCAAGATAAGATGACTGAAGTGAGAGCACAGCAGATGGAGAATAATCTCAACATCAAAGAGCTGCAAGATTATCAATCCAAAACGGTGATAGGTTCCGATAGTTATAGGATCTATGAAGGTAAAATTTCTGATTTAGAAAAAGAGAATAAACAGCTTGAAATAAAAGCCGGATTTTTGAAGGAGATTTATAAAGAGAGTACTGTTACCGTTACACCTGTAAAATCAGAGCAAACTATAAAAGATGAATTGAGAGCTAGAAAAGCAGTTTTGGATAAAGAGTTGGCCGAGAATAAAATTTCTAGCGATGAATATCATCGTAAAATGATTTTGGCAGAAAAGAAGTATCAAGAAGAATTAGAATCATTCAAACAGGAAGAACGTAAAAAAGCAGATGCCAAAAAGCAACAACAAGCCAAATTGGATCTACTGAATGCACAATTCAAAAAAGAAAAGGAGGCGATTGAAAAGGATCATACTTCGAAACTGATTACTGAAAACGAGTATCAAAAGAAAATGGATGACTTAATAAAGAGTTACCAACAAAAAAAATCAGTGATATTTTCGCCCAAAGAAGAGGGCAAAAAAAATAATTCAAATTCCAACTCCAATAGCGACACTCCAGACAGTGCTGCTAAAAAAGCACTTGACAATGCACTGAAAGATAAAGAAGATGCTTGGAAAACGGCTATTGCCAAAGAGACTTCTGCCTATAATGCGTTAGCTAAAAGTAAAAAGGAGATTGAAGATTTATCTGAAACCGATTTGGAAAATTATCTGAAAAAACGCGAAGAGCAAACCGAAGCGCATAACGATAAATTAGACTCCATTGAATTAAACTATCTCCGTGAACGAAAATCGGTTTTGCTCAAAAACAAACAAGATGTGGGCGAAATTGATGCTCAAATTGCCACTAAGCAGGCGCAAATGAATGACAAAGCTTTGAAACAAGCTGTCGATCATCAGAAGAAAATGACTGATGAACAGAAAAAAGAGGCAGAAAAACAATTGAAAATTCTCGATACGCTAGAGGCAGCCGAAAAAGCGCAATTGGATGAAAAAAAAGCAAAGGGACTTCTTTCTGAAAGTGAATATCAGACGGCATTACTGAAATTGGAAGCTAATTTTCTGATTAAGAAAATGGCTTTAGCAGGTATTTCTGCCGAAAAATTGGAAGAGTTGAAGAAACAATTCATTGAAGTAGCCTCAAAAGGTAGTGAACTGAATGCCAAGGATCGACAAGCTTTCGACGATAAATATAGCAGTGAGCAATCGAAACTAATTGCCTGGAAAAAGAAAGAGACTGATATTCTCAAAGACTATTTGAACCGAGGTATAATCACCGAAAAAGAGGCAAAGGAGGCGCAAGCTCTTTTGGACAAAGAGTACAACCTCAAAAAACTAGAAAACTACAGCAAGGCTGCGCAAGAAATTGCCAATGTGGCTGGTAATTTGGCTAATGCCGCTCAAGGATTTCAGCAAGCAGAAGAGCGAAGTGTTGAGAATAAGTATGCCAAACTGATAAAAGCTGCTGGCAAAAATAGCTCTCAGATTACCAAATTAGAGGAGAAAAAGGAGCAGGAGTTAGCCGCAGTGAAAAAGAAATGGGCAGATAAGCAATTTGTACTTACGGTTGCTCAAGTGATTGCTCAAACGGCTGTAGCTGCTATTTCGGCTTATGCTTCTGCTGTGAAAGTGCCTATTATTGGTCCAACAATTGCACCAATTGCAGCAGCTGCAGCTATAGCTGCAGGTGCTGCTCAACTTGCAGTTGCCAATCAAGCACGCCAACAGGCAAAAGATGGTCTTTACGAAGGAGGTTATTCCAATGATTATGTAGAAGGCTACACCCGTCGAGGGAATTCACGCGATGAAGCTGGAGTGATCCCAGTGCACTCCAATGAGTTTGTGGGCAACAACGAAGGTGTGGCCAATCCACATGTCAATCAGTTTTACGAGATTTTCAATTCAGCTCAACAACGTGGACGAATCCGGATGATGAACACGACCGATATTTTGCAACAAATCCGTGTAAAGGGATTGTATGATGGAGGGTATAGTCAACCAAATGCAAATCGAAATAACCAGGGCAGTCAATCTACCTCTGTGTCGTTGGCAGACTTAAATGGAATTGCTGCTGTTTTGTCGCGCAATGCAGATGTGATGGAAAGGCTCGATGCCAAAATGTCAAAACCATTTGTCGGTAAAGTGGCTATCACTGGCCAAGATGGTATAAAAGAACAAATGGCTTTGTATGATCGTATGATGGCAGCAAAAAATCGGGGATAAAAAAATCCTCACAATTTTCATTGTGAGGATTTTTGAAAATGCAATGAATGTCTACTACAAAGAGATTGAAATCAATTCGCTACCCAATGTGTGCAGCGCATTTTCTATTTTCTCGACTTGCTGTTTGCGAGGTTTCGAATTGCCGTGCAGATAGCTCCACAGTTGTTTTTTGTTGATGCCAGAGAGTCGCTCTAAGGCAGCTAACGAAATGATGCCAGAGTAATATTCTAGCAAACTTTGTGTGTCGAATTTGTAGATTATTTCGTATTCTTCATCCAAGAATGAAGGGTATTCAAATCCTGTTTCGATAGCAGATTCTTTGTAAAACTTCATTTGAGTCATCATATCGGCTTTTGCAGCTTCTGCGCTGTTGCCCATTCCTGAAAACATTTCATTTTCGCAATAGACAGAATAAGTTCCATCAGTTGCTCTACCAATAATTGCATCTATTTTTTTCATTCTTCTTTGTTTTAGTAATGTGAATTATTTCAAACCCATCTCTTTCTTTATTTTCAATTCCAACGGCTTGAACACCTCTTTACTCCCGTGGTTGGGAACTGGATAACGTACACCATCTTTTTCGAAAATAACGTGGCTGCCTGTTTGCCTTACTGCTATCCATCCGTTTCGTAGTACCAATCGCTGCAATTCACTCGATTTCATTCATTATCTTTTTGAGTTTACTTTGCAAAGATAGAAATATTTCTATTGTTTTCAAAATAATAGTGTTCTTTTTTCTATTGTTTATTCATTTTTTTGAATTTGTTCCATTTGCCGTTCATCGATTCTGTCCTTTTATTTTGACCCACTCAATCCGAAATTTGTAACTCAAATTATTAATCATTTAAAAATTAGAGTTATGGGCTCAAAGTTTCTTCTTGCCGTAGTGAAAATACCTGGTTACGGAATTTTCTCGCTGTTTTTAGCTTTTATCTTTCCGATAAAAGAGATGTTGTTGATTGCTTTCCTTGCGTGGATAGCCGATTTGTGGTCTGCATTTCGACTGAGTAGGAGGGTGCGGAAGTATCACCAACGATCGAGCGGAAAATTCAGAAGTTCGAAAATGAATAAATCTTTTGGATGGATGCTTGTCGCAATGGCAGCGCTCATTTTTGCATACTTTATCGACCTTCATTTGTTGCGCTCAGGGCAAGACGACACAGCTGTTCGTTATGTGTTGGGTGCGTACTTGTTCAAACAAGCCTGGTCGATTCTCGAAAGTGAGAGTTCGTGCAATGGAAGTCCTTGGGCTGTGTTGCTCCAGAAGATTATGATTGACAAAACAGAACGTCATTTCGATGTCGATCTGTCGTCATTGGAAAAGGAGGTGCAGAATGCGAAAAATTAACCTTATTGTGGTGCATTGCACCGCCACACGTTCCAACACGAAAGTAACAATTGAAGACCTGACCCAATGGCACAAGGCGCGAGGATTCAAAACGATTGGCTATCACTTTGTTATTTCGCAAAATGGCGTAGTGCACAATGGCCGTCCGCTGTCAGACATTGGCGCACACGTAGAAGGAATGAATGCCAACAGCATTGGCATTTGCTACATCGGTGGATTGAATGATAAAACCAGTAAGCCGGAAGACACGCGCACTCCAGCTCAAAAAGAGTCATTGCTTGAGTTACTTTCGCAATTGAAACGAGTTTATCCAGGTGCGAAAATTTGCGGACATCGCGATTGCTCGCCCGATACCAATCACAATGGCAAAATTGACAAATGGGAATACCTCAAAGATTGCCCATGCTTCGATGCCATTCCCGAGTATGAACATCTTTAAAATTAGATTTATGATGAAAAAATATAGTTTGTTTATTTTGTTTTTGCTATCCCTAGCGATGGCACTCACCTTCGTTTCGTGCAAAACGCATACACTAACCTCCAAAACTGAATCAGATTTGAAGTTGAAAGTAGATTCAGCCGGAATATCTGTAAATAAATCGGTTGTTCAAACTCAGTTCGATAGTACTTCGTATCAAAGAAAAGACTCGACAGCGCTACATAATCACTCTGATTCCTCTGGAGAGCGAGAAGTGAAAGAAACTTTCGCTCCATACATTACACCCAATGGAGAGGTAATTCCGCTTCTTAACAGTCGAACATCGACAGAAAAGCATCGGAAAATTGAAGACAATACACTTACCACTGTTTCGCAAATCAATTTTTGGAGAAATAGATTTGACTCACTCAAAATTGGCTATGATTCTTTATCTACCCATTTGAAGCTTTTGAAAAGTCAAAATCAGAAAGATAAAACAATTGATAAAGATGAACCTCCCAACTATACTATTTGGATTGTAGTGATTTTAATAGCTTTGTGTATAACATTTTGGGTGTATAAAACTGCTTGATTTTGATTGTGTTTGATTTCTTTTTGATTTAATTTAGGTTGATTCGCTTCTGCTTGTGAAAGTAGGGGCGTTTTTTTTGTTTGTTTATCTCACTTTTTATTTGTTAGTTTGTATTACTAATTTAGTAACTAAAATGGTAATGAATAAAACAATTGATAAAATCGAAAAATAACATAGAAAGAACTCACTATGAAAGGATTGGATTAGATAATAAATCAATTGGTCTTTTAGAATCAAATTTTAATTTTGATATGCGCCATAAACACAATCGACAGATAAAACATAAAGATTTGATAATCAGCGATATTTGTATTGCATAAGGCGGATATGTGCGCCATGCTATGGCGCATACACAACTTGAGTGGCGTATATACAAAAGTTATGTATAATTAAAAAATGAGTTTATATCGCATATAAACAATTGAATATACAACAATACAAATAATTTCTAATACGTTAAATTAAAACTTTATTATTATGTCAGATCATTTAAAAACACCTCCAGGGAAAGAAAAAGAAACAAAGATCTATGTCAACACAAAAGATATAATCTGGAACAAGAAGGAGATTTCTTTTGAAGAGTTAGTTAATATTGTCTTCCCAAGTTCTACACAAAAAGAATTTGATGTTACTTACCTTAAGGGACAAAGTAATCAAGAAGGAGAACTGATAAATGGTCAAAGTATTCACGTTCATCCTGAAATGGAATTTCTTGTAACTCCTACAAATGAATCCTAGTCCTCATATACAAAGATTAGTAGATAAGGGGTATGATGTAGAAATCATACAAGACAGATGGTTACTTTTAAAACGTGTACCTTATCTAAACAAAGATTTAGAAATAAGGTACGGGAGTCTTGTGTCAGATATTGAGATGTCTGGCAATGATGTAAAAGTAAATTTATCAAATCACCCCATTTACTTTATTGGCGAGCAGCCATACAGAATAGATGGTGTCAAGTTGAATCCAAACAACAGTAATAGGATAGAGTTGCTTCCTGGTCTTTTTGTTGATTTTTATTATTCTTATAAACTAGACAGACCCTATACTGATTATTTTGAAAAAATGAGTCATTATGTACACATATTTTCAAAACATGCTATAAGTAAAGATCCTAGTGTGACTTTCAATGTTGGTTCTTTAACTATTGTTCCTGACAATTTACCTTTTAGATATTCAGATTGTAACTCAGCTTCACCAGAAGGAATTGTGCTTATGCAGAAATTTTTAGAAATGAAAATAGGAATTATCGGTTTAGGTGGAACAGGATCTTATATTTTAGATTTTATTTCTAAGACACCAGTTAAAGAAATTCATTTATTTGATGGAGATTATCTTCATAATAAGAATGCTTTCCGATCACCAGGGGCAGTTTCAATTGATGACTTAAAGAATATTCAAAGAAAAACAGACTATTATGAAAAGGAATATTCTAGGATACATGAAAATATAATTTCACATTCCGAATTTATAAAGCCTGAAAATCTGAATATTTTGGATCAGTTATCATTTGTTTTTATTTCAATTGATAAAAGTGAAGTGAAAAAAATGATAGTAGAATATCTTGAGTCAAAAAAAATTGGATTTATTGATGTCGGAATGGGCATTCAAATAGTTGAAGGGGCAATACTTGGCGTATTAAGAACGACTTTAAGTACAGAAGATGAAAGAGATCATGTACACAAAAAGCAAAGAATAAAGTTTGGTGAAAATCCAAACAATGAGTATTCTTCATTACCTCAAATTGCAGAATTGAACGGATTAAATGCAGCGTTTGCAGTCATAAAGTGGAAAAAGTTAATCGGTTTCTACCATGATCGAGAAATGGAATATCACTCACAATACCTTTTACCTAATAATAAAATTATAAATAATGATTACAAACCTTGAACATGTTTTCTTAGACACCATCCCAGATGAACTTGAAGAAAGGAAATTATACATTTCACTTAGGTTTAGTGTGATAATGCATTCATGTTGTTGTGGTTGTAAAGAAAAAGTCGTGACACCATTATCTCCAGCTAGATGGAAAATGACATTTGATGGTAAAACAATATCATTAACTCCTTCAATTGGCAATTGGAATTCTGATTGCCAATCTCACTATTGGATAACTAATAGTGAGATTGAATGGGCACGAAAATGGACGAAAAGTGATATTGTTGAAGGTAAAATGTATGAGAGAGAAAAAAGAAAAGAATATTTTGAAAGAATAAATATACTTGAAAAGAAAGACTCTTTTTTCAAAAAAATAATAAGACTATTTAAATAAAAAAATGGATCATAATACACGCTCTATGCTAATTGGCTGGCTGCATGCATTCTGGAGGTTATGATTCCGTATTCACCCTTATTGATTTGCGATACGGAATGTTTCCATAATCTACAAAATGCCCACAATCACTGTTGTCAGGCGTCATAATAAAAAAACATATCATGAATTTTGATGTAATTATTAACGATGTTTTTGATGTTGTCAACCTTGATGACACTTTAAGTCCAACAGACAATAAATCTGTACTAGGTATATTAAATGACTTTGAAAATGGTAGTTGGCGATTTGAAAAATTCCAAAAGTTCGTCTGGAATAACATTAAAGAAACTGCTCTTAGCTACAGTGAAAGAAAAGCATTATTGTCTGAAGGGGAAGATTCTCTTTTGACAGAAGCTGCGAAAAATCTTAGGCTTGTGGAATCAGTTGATGCTATAGGTAGAGGTAGTGAAGTCGCTGAAATTGTATTGTATGGTATTATGAAAAAATATTATTCAGCCCTCCCGATTGTACCTAAAATATTTTATAAACAAAATCAAAAAGATGAAGCGAAAGGCTCTGACAGCGTACACATAGTAATTGAATCTGAGGACACATTTTCTTTATGGTTTGGAGAATCTAAATTTTATAACAACATTGAAAATGCTAGATTTGACAAAATAGTAGATTCTGTGAAAGATTCAATTAGCTTACTGAAAATAAAAAAAGAAAATAGTATCATTACTAATCTTAGTGATCTTAATGATTTTGAAGAAATATCTGATGAATTACGATCAAATATAAAAAAATGCCTCTCTCAAACCGAATCTATAGATAAAATTAAGCCTATATTAAATATCCCCATTTTATTATTGTACGAATGTCAGCAAACTAAATCAGCTACAAGCCTTACTGATGAATATAAAAAACAAGTCATTGAATATCAAAAAGATAGGGCAACTCAATACTTTAAGAAACAAATTGAAAAGTGCAAAGATATTCATTTGTATGAAAAAATTAAGTTCCACATTATACTATTCCCTGTTGCTGACAAAGAGCAAATAGTAGATAAGTTTATTCAAAAAGCAAAAATTTATAGAGACTAATATGGAAGCACAAGTTTTTGAAAAATGTCATAGCATAAATGCACTTCTCATTTCTAATATGGAAAAAGAGGCAAGGCAAGAACTTATTCAACTTTTGGATTTTCATGACTCTAATAAATTAGATTACACTCCTTTAGTAAATCATTTAATTCGAGAAACAGGACTTTTTCCTTACTTAGAACCTAAAACTTCTGATTGGCAAGAGAGGTTTATTTACAATGCATTTAAAGTAGATGTTGGGGAATCTGAACCTCTTACGTTACATAGAGAACAATCATTTCTTCTAAAAAAACTATTGGAAGGTAGAAATATTGCAGTAAGTGCCCCAACAAGTTTTGGGAAAAGTTTTGTTATAGATGCCTACATTAAAATTAAAAAGCCTAATAATGTATTAATTATTGTACCAACCCTCGCTTTGACAGATGAAACAAGGCGTCGTTTATATCGAAAATTTGCAAATGAATATAAAATAATTACTACGTCCGATGTTGAACTAGCAAACAAAAACATATTCATATTTCCTCAAGAGAGAGCAATGAATTATTACAATATTGTTGAGTCTTTCGATATAATGATTATTGATGAGTTTTACAAAGCTGGTTACAAGTTTGACAAAGAAAGGTCTCCTAGTTTAGTAAGGGCGATGATTAAATTGGGTTCAAAGTCTAAGCAAAAATACTATTTAGCACCAAATATATCTGGTTTAGAAACTAATCCTTTTACAGAGGATATGGAGTTTATCAGATTAGACTTTAATACAGTGTTTCTTGAAAAGTTTGAACTGTATAACCAAATAAAAAATAATCAGGAAAAAAGTGAAATGCTATTGGCTATTTTAGAAAAGAGTGATGGTAAATCATTGATTTACGCCGGAACTTATTCTAATATTGAAAGTTTGTCAACGTTGTTTTTGACAAAGTATTTGGAACTTGAGAATCCTCTACTATTGATGTTTTCTAATTGGTTAGGAAAGAATTACGATGTTAATTGGAGTTTGACAAATCTAGTAAGAAGAGGATTTGGTGTTCATAATGGTAGACTACATCGCTCATTAAGTCAAATTCAAGTTCGTTTATTTGAAGAAGAGAAAGGTATTAAGAACTTAATATCAACTTCTTCAATCATTGAGGGAGTTAACACTTCCGCTGAAAACGTTATTATTTGGAGAAATAGAAAAGGAAGTGCCAAACTGGATGACTTTACCTATAAGAATATCATTGGTAGAGGGGGACGAATGTTTAAGCACTTTGTAGGCAAAATTTATATATTAGAAGAACCACCAGAACAAGAACAAACACAATTAGATATTCCATTTCCAGACGAAATACTCGGAGATTTAGATGAAGCAAAATATGAAGGATTGCTAACAAAAGAGCAAGTAGCAAAACTTAAGATTTACAATGATGAAATGTCAGAATTGATAGGAATCAAGATATATGAAAGATTAAAAAGCGAATCAGTCTTTCAGTCGAGTAACTCCGAATTAATTAAAGAGATAGCTATTGATTTAACTAAAAACCCAAGTGACTGGAACGGCCTTTATTACCTGAATGAGTTTAAACCTGAAAATTGGGATAGATTATTATACAAGATAATCAAACTTCAACCTGGTAATTGGGAAACAAATTATAAAACCTTTGTCGAGTTTATTAAAATCATTGCACATAATTGGCAAAAAACAATTCCCGAATTATTAAAAGATTTAGAGGATTATGACATTGGGATTGACGATTTCTTTAAACTTGAAAGAAATGTAACTTATAAATTTTCTTCTCTACTACAGGATATAAACTCACTGCAGAAAGAAATTTTAAAAGACAAAAGCTATGATATCTCAAGATTTATTTCTTTATGCGCTCAGGCCTTTCTACCCAAAGTCGTTTTTCAATTAGAAGAATATGGCCTACCGAGAATGATCTCAAAAAAATTACATAATTCAAAGATTATCAATTTTTATGATGGCGAACTCACTATTCATAAGGCAATTAAGATATTTAATCATATAGGAAAACAAACTGTGCTAGAAAACACAAATGACTTGGATGAATTTGACAAATATATTTTAGACTATTTCTATGACGGTATAAAAATAACGAACTCTTAATACACTCTCTCTATTATTGTGCTCAAGTGTAAATAAAATTAAAATATTGACAGATAGATATTTAATCAGACTAATCAAAAAACTTAATAGCTCAAATTCAAACGAACTTATACATTTGAGGCCATTAAGTAAGCATGTTGATTTCGCAAAAGTTTGGATAGAGAAACCCAAAACGACAGATAATATTAGTTATCCTGACTGCGCATATAAGTTTTACTTTATCAAAAATAAAGAAGGTCTATATGTTGCAACAGTTTTAGATATGAATACTGATCTTCATTGGTTGGTTTTAAAAGAGTATAGAGGAAACGGATACTTAACTAATGCGCTGCGAGAAACAATATTACCACATTTATTTCAAGACAGAAATGAACAAATAATAACAATTAACGAATATCATTCAGGTTCAAGAAATTATATTTCGTCTGAAAAAGTAGCTATAAATCTAGGTTTTGTTAAGTCAGAAGGTAAAGAAAGCAAAAGAAAATATCTGCTATCAAACGAAAACTATAAATCAATTCCATACAACTATGGTGTTAACACTGAAATAACAGAAGAGCGATTAAATGTACTGATAAAGCGAATAAATCATTTAAGTCGTTCTTTATGGGTTATCCAAACAGAAGTACAAATGAAACTAGGCGATTCTGATTATTCAGAAGAACTTTTTGAACTAGTAAAAGAAATTAGAAAACACACTTATAGGCTAGAAGATGCTTGGTGGGACAATAAAAGAAAAATGATAGACTAAATAATCTAAATTAATATAAATACTTAACCATAAAATTGTTATGAAAAAAGTTGTGTTTTTTTTATTGTTTATTGGGTCATTTTCGATGTACTCTCAAAGTTTTGTTGCCACGCCCGATGGGCTCCGAGACTCTTCCAATTTAGCAAATGAATATATAGTCATAAAATTTGATAGCAAAACTGCCAATCAACTTTATGATGCAACGAACCGGTTTTGTCAGAAATTTTATACCAATCCTAAAAATTCACTGAAAAGTGATATAAAAATGAGTATCTGAAAATAGGAACTTATGCTCCTAATGTATTGTTGTTGCAGAAGGGAATGTTTGGTGAATCTTATTATGGTAATATATTTTTTGCCGCTATTTTTAGTTTTAAAGAAGGAAAAGTTAAGCTTGAGATTGGCGAAGTCGATATGATGGCTTGGGATGGTGAACACAAGGTTTACTACAATTCTCCTGGTGGATTGAATTGGTCCATATTCAAATCCAATGGTAAGGCGAGGGGAGATCTTCCTGTTCAATATCAAAAGTACTTCAATAAGTATGTATATGACTATGTCTGGTTTATAAATAATGAAAAAAAGACTAATGATAACTGGTGACGTCAATATGGAAAATGTAAATTTTGTAGCAATTGATTTTGAGACGGCAAATAGGCATGAAGATGTCTGTCAAATTGGGGTAGTTAAAGTTGAGAAAGGTATTATTGTGAAAGAGTATTCACATTATATTCAGCCACCAAATAACTATTTTGAAGAAAACTATATACGAGCACATGGCATTACTCCGGAAATAACTAAAGATAGTTTGAATTTTTCTGAGGTTTGGGATTTAATAAAGTGTGATCTCGAACATCAAACGATTGTGGCACATTCGGCAATAAGTGCCGATGAGCGCTATTTGAAGAAAAATTTCGAGAAACATGGAGTAATCTCATTCGGAATTCAGCCATTTGAGTGTACTTATAGGATATATGGGTACGGATTGGCAGCAATCTGTAATGGTTTTGGTATGCCTTATACCAATCATCATGATGCATTATTTGATGCCCAATGTTGTGCTAAGTTTTATTTGAATCACCTGCTGGGTATAAAGCCTGATTTATCAAAAATGATGTCTATTAAGCCAAAAGTCAGAACTCCCAAGCAATTTGCCGATAAAAAAATATCATCAGATTTATTGCAGCCAGATAAAAGTGTTAGCTCAGATGCTCTTTTCTTTAATCGAAAGATTGTCATTACTGGCGATTTTGATTTTGTTGGCAGGGATTCATTAAGTGAAAAACTTAAATCCTTGGGCGCAGATATTGACACTAGCATTTCAAAATACATCTCTTATGTTGCAATTGGAGAAAACCCAGGTCCAGCAAAGATGAGTAAAGTTGCAGATTTGAGAGCTAGTGGGCAGACAATCATTCTTCTTTACGAATCTGATCTAAAATTGATACTTGAAGGAGATGTCGAGAATTATAGAATTCTTGATGAAAAGGTGAATTTTAAAGTAAAACCGAAGCGATTGATAGATTATAAGTCAATTGTAAAAGATTCGCGAAAAACTCTTAAAAACCTTACCTCTAATGATTTTTCTCTTTATGCTAAAGAGGCATATTTTACAAAACTATTTAGTGGAAATCCATTGTATTTATATCAATCTATTGGGAATATTGGTTGTTCAACCAATCTGTGGAATGACCTATCTATAGTTTTTGAAGAGCAAGGTTCAGTGGTTTCTTTGATTATTGTTGGAGAAATGGATTTAGAAAATATGAAGAATGGAATTAACTCAAATGAGATTGAATATATCCAAAAACGAATAGATATGCCCAATTCATCAGTCTATAATGTTGCTTTTCTGACAGTAACTGATTTAATCCAATATTTGGAGAGCAGATTTACTTCTTATAGTGATGTTCAATCATTAAGTCTGATTGAGAAATATAATGAGTCGATTCTTTAAATATTCCTTTGCAGATTAATATTTTCTTCTCATATTTGCATCGCTAAACAATCGTTATAATTAACGCCGAGGAGCACGGATATGCTCAAAGATTTTTCTTTAGGGCTTTTTTTATGCCCAAAAACGACATAGGCGGCTGCCATTTCCTACGTAAATTTTTCTCTTCGGAGTTAGTTACGATTGTTTAGCGACGGGGAAATGTGTGGCCGTCTTCTTTTTCTGCACATTAAAAACGCTAAACAATCGTAATATGAAAACAACCATTGAAACACCGACTTCAAGAGTCGGAACTCATTCTGATGAATCCATCAGAATTGAATCAAAAAGTCTATCGAAATCACAAATTGAGTACGTCGCTGTTTTTGTTGCCGCACTTGGGTTCATCATCATGGCAAGCACTTCCGAAGATTCGCTATTTAAACCAGCGATAGGATGTGGCTTGATTATTATTGCTGCACTAGTTGCCATCAAAAATAAAAAGGAAGGAGGCGCAAAATGAGTGCATTCATAGTTTATGAAGTTCCCACAACTTCACTGAAAGACACCCTTCGTGTGGCTTATGAGCAAAACAACATTACAGGTATGAAACCGAAATACATTGAAAGTGAAGGCGTTCGCTTTAAGTACGAATCGACGGCTGCATATCGAGTAATTATTGGGTATGAAACAGAGCGGCAGTATAAGGAGAGATATACGATTTCTTAGTTTCGCTAAATTTGAATCAATTTATTGTAAAATCATTTATTGATATCTTTTAAAACTATCCCATAAAAACACACAAATTCCTGTGTGTTTTTTTTATCTTATTTTTTTATTGCTAAATTAGTAATTTTGTTAAATAATATTTTGTGTGTTTTGAATATTTGCATATATTTGCAAAACCTAACATAATCACGTCCTCATTTTTGGATTTCTTTGAATCTTCTTTCATTGAAATTGTCTAAATAATACGTGATATTTTTCTTCTCAATTTATAAACTTATAGAACTTACGGGCGATTGCTACGTATGCATATTTTGTATGCCTACTACTGCAATATTATTCTTTATTCTCGATTTCGAGAATTATCACTTATAATTATTGGAGAAATTCAATAAAACGGATTATTAATAGTCATTTTTTTAATAAAAAAATATGAAGCAAAAACAAATCTTAATTTCTCTATTTCTGTTGGTAGCCTTCTGCTTAAAGGCACAAGACAAAGTCAGTTTCGACTACGATGAGGCAGGTAATCGTATCAGCCGAAAGGTGGTGCCGCTTTCACATGCAAAAAGCAATAAGAATCCGAAGCCAGATCCTGTGGTGGAAGAGTTGGGTGAGCGAAAAGTGGTAGTTTACCCCAATCCTACGAAAGGTGCTTTGGCGGTAGAAGTGACGGGTGGTGACCCAAAAGATGAAATAAGAATCATATTATTTAGTGCACAGGGGGTTATACTTCAAAATACAGCTGCCAAAGTGGCGAAAACGCCAATAGATATGTCGGGTTATCCAGATGCGTGGTATATTCTAAGGGTAATCACAGGAGATAAAAAGACGGAATTTAAGATATTGAAACAATAATATCAGTAACTGATTAACAGAATAATTGAGTAATTAAATTGAGCTGATCTTCGTAGTGTTTAGTTAATCAGTTACTTCATTAATAAATTACTAGTTATCTGTCAAGGAAAAAAAACAGTACAAACTAAAAATATTTATCAATTCGCATTGAAGATTTAAAAGAAGTTAGTATATTTGCAGCATTGGATTCCGTAGCTTAATTTAAAGTACAATGTGTAAACGGTGAGATAGCGGTGAAAATCCGCTCGGAATCCATTCTTTTCTCTACTATTCCCTATTCTTTTCTATCTTCCTGCACAAAACAATCTCTTATGAAAGAGTTTAATCGCAGGGACTTTCTACGAACCGGACTATTAGCTACCGGCGCATTTTTCGTATCATTAACACCATTTCAGAAATTAGTTGCCACGAATAAAATATCAGGAAATGGTAATGGCATCAATAAACTATTATTGAAAAAAGCAAAAGATTTTTTCTACCAAAAAGATTATGCGAATGCCGAAAGTTGTTATAGGCAGATTGTTGATGAGTCTCCCGACTCAATCGTTGGATATGATGGTTTAGCCCGAACGTTTTATGCTCAAAACAAATCGCGAGAGGCAGCAGAAGCCTATCGGCAAGGTTGGCTTACAAGGCAAGATAGTCCTTTGTTCAGCGACAGACTGGCGCGTGCCATGCAGCGACTGGTGGCAGGCAATAGTAAGGCAGAGAAAGCATTCTGCACTAAAATAGGAGAGACAGATTTGCTCGAATCTGCCTCAAAACTTTACCTAAATGCAATTGATAAAAACAGAGGGAAACCTCTTGCCTATTTAGCTTTGGGGTTGTTGGATGTTAAACATACGACAGATAAACTCAATAAGGCAAGAGCCTTTGCCAAGAAACCGCTACTCTCACTCCCTCCAGCTACACTTTTTCAAATTGAACAAACTACACAAGTTCACCGAACTAAGTGGGAAGAGTCGCGACGCAATCGCAAGAAAAGCGAATATCATGTAGTTTCAGAAATTGTGGCTGATAACAGAGAAGCGAGTCATAAGAATAAAGATAGAAGAGATCTGAACTTTGAAGATGAAAAAAAGAGCCGGAAAACGGAGCAAGGGAAAGCGAACAAAGAGTTGTACTACACCCTATTTGAAGCAGCAATAAAAAATAAGGACACTCAAAAGGTAGAGAAATTCCATCAAAAAATAGTCACATCCGATAGTCGCGATATAAATGCTACTGGGCAATTAATCACGCATTACCGTAAACAAAAAGAGTACAGTAAATTAGTAAAATTACAATCGGAGCGATACCATGCTAGTTCAGATTTTTGGACAACTGCATCGTATGCACAAGCATTGCGCTTGCAAGCCAAAGGCGAATCCAAATCACATCTCTATACACAAGCATTGGGTCTTTATCAAGGATTAGCATCTGTGTCAAATATCACTTCACGCGAATATTTATGTGTATGGGGTGGGCAACTTGACTGCCTGTTGCAACTCAATCGTTATGCCGAAGTGAGAACCCTTGCGCTGCAAGCTTTAGAGCCTTTTGCGATAGGAATCCTACCCTTTGCACTGACTTACCTAAAAAGCCTAACCCTCGAGTCTAATTACGCACTGGCCGAAGATGGATACAAACTGCTACTGTCAGATAAAGAAACGCAAGCAATTGCTGCTGACCCCATCTATCGCCACTTGAAAAGTTGTCGCCAACGACTGACGCAACCCACAGGAGACAAGGGTAATACTCCTGGATTCGGAGTAAAGAAAGAGGTGCTATTCGACATCTACTATGGCTTGGCAGACTTGTATCACAAAAAAAGAGATAAAGCTTCTGAACGTACAATTTTGAGAGAAATTAAGAAACAGGATCCAAGCAATGCCTTTGTGAAGAAGAGGAAAGGGTAAGCGGGTAAATAGCTGAGTAACTGAGTAATTGATTAATCGAGAATTGAGGTGGTTGATGCTAATGCTTTTAGCTGCTGAGTAAGAAAAGAATAAATTAAAACAATCGTTATGAGACGTTTCTATACAAGTATCATTTTATTTTGTGTATTATTGGGGGTTCGCCTTTCGGCACAGACAATACCTGCATCTCAAGTCTATATCAGTGAAGTGATGTTTGATTCACCACTAGAAGAGGATAAATATTCTCCATGGGAACATAACAATGGTGAATATATTAAATTGTATAATCCAACTACACGTGCGATTGATCTTTCAGGATGGATTTTGTATGGGTATTGTGCTACCGAACAGTATAAGTTTCCTAAAGGCACATTTATACAGCCAGACCAATCTTTAGTACTTTCTTATTCATATAATTTGGATTTTGATTTTCGAAGCTATTATCATATACCTGACTATAGTGATATATTATCTCAAAATCAAAATGCTATTATTTTATATAATAAAGGCGAGCAGTTAACTCTATATAATACAAGTTATCAATTGATAGATGTTGTATTGTTCTCAGGCAATAAGCAGGGTGCTGTCCCTGTTTCTAAGTATGCAAAGAATCTAAGCACAGTATCCGTTGATAAAATTAAATCACTCCATCGCAAGCAAATAAGTTATAAAGATGGTTACGTAACAACGCTTGGTGATGAAGACTTATATTCGGGATTAGCTACACCTGCATCTGGAGGAACAGCCACAATACATAATACAACACCAAACATTCCAATTATAGCAAATGACAATCTATCAAATACTTCCACAAAAAATGATGGAACTGTAGGAACGCTACCAGGAGAGTTCTCTGTAAGCTCATCAGGTGGATCTACATATAATATACCCATTGAATGTCCGGTCGGGATCAGTGGAATGCAACCAAATCTTTCATTAGTTTACAATAGTCAAGGAGGAAATGGTCCGTTAGGTGCAGGGTTTGCTATCAGTGGATTATCAGCAATCTCAAGAAGTACTAAAAATTTATATAGCGACGGAGTAGTCGCCGGTCTCACATTCACTTCTGCCGATGTATTCAATATCGATGGAAATCGCTTGCTATGGGATGGCGCTAAATATGTAACTGAACAGAAAACATTTTCTCAAATAAATTCTGTTGGAGTAATTCCAAATACAGATTGTCCACAAAGTTTTATCGTTACAAATAAAGATGGACAAACCATAGAATATGGTGTAACAGCTGATTCTAGAATGGCGCCCGTCGGTGCTTCTGTGCCTATGCAATGGTTCATTAATAAGACAACTGATGCCAATGGCAATTACATGACTTATAAATACGAATCAAAAGGAGGACAAACTGTATTGACGCAAATTGACTATACTGGCAATGGGAATAAGCTTCCATTTGCAAGTGTAATTTTCAATTATCCAAATGATAAGATAACTGTAAAAAAGGCGCAAATTGTTGATTATACAATTGAAGATCGCTATTTGTTGGATAATATAGAAATCAAATCAAATGGCATAACATTAAAACAGTATAATTTGGGATATAAGTATGATAAAGAGAATTACTATTTGACAAATATAGGGCTTATTGGACTAAATAATCAAACTCTTAATCCTACAACTATTGAGTGGGGGACTAATAACGCTGTAGTCTATGTAACACAGAGCAAAAACTCTATACCCAAAGCAAATCTTTTTGATGGTTTATTCGAGTCTTACTTAACTGCCGATGTTGATGGCGATGGTCTATCAGATATGGTTAAAGTGACGAAATGTAAGACAGGTATTATAACAGGGCCGCTTGGTACTGTAAGCGTTTATAGAAATAGAGGCGTAAGTAGTAATGAACTTTTTGAATCCACGCCATCTCTATCTAAAAACATAGGGCGAGACTTTATTTCAGGCTCCAATCGTTCGATTTATCAAGGTCTTGTTGCTGGGAGTTTTAACGGAAATCTTAAAAGGTCTATTTTGATACCGACATATAATCAAATAGGTAATGTAAAATGGGTAAACTTTCAGGATCTTTCATCGAAACCAATAAAATATAGTGATACTCAGGGAGTGACAGGAATGAACTATGATGCTGAATTTACACGTTCAGTCAATTGCACATCAGCTGGATATGACTCAGATTATAACTGGAATCCTGGAGGATGTGAAGCGTATTTAGATTCAACAGTCGACGTCTATCGTGAAAAGAGAGATTTTACCCAGCGATTGTCGAATAGTTCAAAAATGACTGCATTTACAGTTTCTGATTTAAATGGAGACGGCATTGATGAAATCATTTCAATTGAAAAGAATAATAATGTTGATTTTGAATGGATTCCAAAATTTAACTCTCAAGGAGATCCTGATGGGGATAAGTTGATTATTCATTCTCCAGGGTCATATCTTGGTAAAATATTTTATGTCAAGAAATCGAGTTACAATAGAGAAGGTTTTTCACCAGAATTAGGAGACAAGGTGATAGCAGATGATTTAAATCTCGAAACATACGATATTAATATACCTTCAAATAATATTGGAATTGAATTAACTGAGGTTCCGAATATCGAAATTGAAAATATAATGGCGTTTGATTGTAATTCTGATGGATTAAAAGATCTAGTAGTTCTAACGAAAAAGGGTTGCATTTTTTACAAGAACAACGGAGGGATTGTAGGAGCTGATGGGATTGCGCATATTACTTTTTCTTTCGTAAAGAATATAGCAGAATTTAGTTCGTATTTCAGTAAAGTGAATTCTGGTGATTTTAATGGAGATGGATTGATGGATTTTGTGGCTCATAAAATTGTAACTCCTTCAGAATCAAATTTTCTGGGAGGATTAATAAATACAATTACAGGAGCTGTAACAGGTGATGTCAATAATGTCAAAAAGAATTGGGTATTGGCAATCAATAATGGAAATTGGGGATTTGATTTTCATGAACTCCCTTTCACCGCAGAGGATGAGAATTTTACTTACAGAGACGATGATAAAGATGATTATATTACTATGGATTTTAATCATGATGGTAAATCTGATATTGTGATGATTGATTCAAAATACAAAAGGCATGCTGATCTTTCTGCTGAATGGGGTACATTTATTCAGACCGATGTAATTTGGTATGCATCAACTGGGAAATATGGATCTTCTGAAACAGGTTTTAATGTAATAAAATCATTTGCAACTACCGATCCAGATTATACATTTAGCAGGAATAACTTGACAGGTGATTTTAATGGAGATGGAAAGGAAGACTTATTAACTTTCGGGTCGAATATGTATGAAAAAGCTCCGAGAGCAGATAAATTCTTTTTACATACAAACTTTAATGATTTTGAGACAAATAGCATATCTCTTATTACGAATGGTTTAGGTGAGAAAACCGCGATCATTTATCAAGCTCTGACAAATCCAAAGACTCCTGATGGAACACCGTTCTATGTGAAAGAATCGAATGCGGTTTATCCATTTATAGATATGAACGCTCCAATGTATTGTGTGAAGAAGGTTTTGCAATCTGACGGTATTGGAGGTAAATCAGTCAATGAGTATTTTTATACTGGTGCAAAGATGCACCTAACAGGTAAAGGCTTTATCGGATTCTCAAGCAATATGGTGCGTAATAGCACTACAAATAAAAAAACTATCTCAATAACTGAGATGGATTATGGTCTAATACTGCCCACTAAGCAAACTACTTTCAATTCAACGTATAATGGAAATCTTATATCAAAGTCGGAAACTTCACTTCTGAATACAAAAGTTGGAAGGATTTACGATTCACGTCCATTGAAAACAACAGTAACAGACTATCTAACAGGACTTGCTAAAAGCACAGAAATCAGTGGGTATGTCGATGGAAATCCTACACAAATTATTACTATAAATGGAAGTTTAACAACAACGAAAGACGTGATTTACGGTCAGTTTGGATCGTGGGCATGGTGTAAAAACAAACCGACAAAGGTTACTTCTACTCGGACACAGAATGGACAATCTGATGTGAGAGTAACCGATTTTACTTATGATGCTACCACTGGAAATCAGTTAACAGAAACCGCAGACCCGGAAGATATTAATAAACTACAAACAAAGTATGAAGATTATGATCAATTTGGTCGTGCAAAGAAAGTATCGATAATTGCAAATGGGAAAACGCGTTCTTCAACGGTAGTCTATAAGCTACCTACTGAGCGATTCGTGGAGAGCAAAACAGACCAATTGGATGAGACCACCCACTACGATTGGAATGAAACACGCGGATTACTCAATAGCGAAACAGTAAGAAATAAAACCACAAGTTACACGTACGATGGTTTTGGGCAACTGACCACTTCTACTTTCCCAATTGGAGTGAATAGCACTACAGTGTTGGGCTGGGCAACAGCAGGTAACTCATACAATGCCAGATACTACAAAAAGACGGTGACAGATGGTTCCGCTCCAGTAACGGTATGGTATGATGGTATGGATCGTGAACGCGCGAAAGAGACATTTGGATTGAATGGGAAGAAAATATCTATTTTCACTGAATACAACAGTGATGGTAGTGTATATCGTGTTTCGGAACCCACCTTTAATAATAGTGCCGAAAAATGGGCAAATACATTCAGTTACGATGAATATGTCCGTCCTCGTTCGGTAGTAACCTCATTTGGCACTACGATCAATACTGCTTATAATGGCACTACAACCACTGTCTCGTCTCCCGAAACGACTAAAACTTCGGTGTTGAATAGCGCAGGACAGATCGAGAGTGTTGCTACAAATGGTAAAACAGTATCGTTTACATACTACGCCTCAGGTTCTACCAAAAGCTCTACACCTCAATATGGGCAGCCAATTTCGATGGAGTATGATATCCGTGGAAATCGCACGAAACTGACAGATCCAGATGCAGGAGTGGTCGAATCTAAATACAACGGCTTTGGGGAATTGATGTGGGAGCGGCAAAAGGTACACAATGCCACCGATTGGGTGACTACCACCAACAACTATGATGTCGATGGGCATGGAATATTACAAAGCATTACCCGTGGAGCAGAAACCACTATATATACCTACGACCCTGTCGTTAAGAAAAAGGTTACTTCCATTTCGATTGCAAATAAACATTCGCAGACATTCGGTTACGACCAATACGATCGTGTGACGAGCGTAATTGAAAATATTAAAGGTAAATCGTTTACTAAATCTACCAAATACGATGCTTTGGGTAGAGTAAGCGAAGAGACCTATCCATCGGGATATTACACAACCAATGTGTATGATGCATACAGCAACTTGATCGAAGTGAAAGATAAAACAAACCGCTCGATATGGAAAGCCATAGAGGAAAACGCTCGTGGACAACTCACAAAGATAAGCAAGGGAGGCAAAGATACTCGCAGCGATTACGACGATCGAGGACTGCCGACAGCCATCTACGCCGCAGGAGTAGTAGATGCTGGATATTCGTTCGATGAGAAAGGGAATCTAATGTGGCGTACCGACAACTTGACATCGCAACGGGAAGATTTTACCTACGACGGACATAATCGACTACGTAGTTGGATTGTTCAAAATGGAGGTATAACTACGACCAATACCCTCGATTATGACGAAACGACTGGTAATATATCGAAAAGAAGTGGTCTCAACAACTTAACCATGACTTATGGCGCTAATGGCAAACCACACGCACTAACTTCGATAGAAGGTAAGCCCCATGCTATCTCCACCAATCTGGATGTTACCTACACAGACTTCAAGAAAATAGCTTCTTTGAGCGAAGGCAACAAATACTATACGCTCGACTATGGCGTGGACGACCAACGTCGGATGTCAGTCTATACGGTCGGCGGTTCGCTCAAGCAAACACGCTACTACTTGGGTGACTACGAGGAAGAGACAGACGCCACTACTGGTAATGTGCGCAAAATTCACTACCTTAGCGGCGGAGCAATGCTGGTAGATAATAATGGTGTGGAGACACTCTATTATGCGTACTCCGATTTTCAAGGATCTTTAATCGCACTGACGGATGTGGCAGGTGCAGTGGTTGAGAAGTATGCCTATGACCCGTGGGGTGCACGGCGCAATCCAACGGATTGGTCGCAAAAGGACAATCGGACATCTTGGTTGACAAACAGGGGGTATACTGGCCACGAACACCTCGATGCATTTGGTATTATCAACATGAACGGCAGGGTGTACGACCCGCTGACGGCGATGTTTATGAGCCCCGACCCGTATGTGCAAGCACCGGATAATTGGCTTAATTACAATCGGTATGGGTATTGCTATGGCAATCCATTTAAATATACCGATCCGAGTGGAAATATTCCGGTGATTTTAGCAGTGATGGCTATTTTCGCTTACGCAGGAGGTAGTATTGCTAATGATGATATAAGGTTTTGGAAATGGGACTATTCTAAGCCTGAAACTTATCTTGGGATAGTAGGAGGAGCTGCTGTCGGTCTAGTAGGTACTATGGTTGTAGGAGCTGCTCTTCAGAATTCTTTACTGCTAAAAATAGGTGTTGATATAGGAGGGTATACGAAAATTTCAGCAGATTTTGCTATTGTCGGAGGGAAATTTGCCTTGCAAGGGATTGGCTACACGACTATTGCAGGAGGAGGAGTTATTATTAGCTCTGCAGCTGCAAAAGAAATATATAATATGTTGACGGGAAATGTAAAAAGAGAGGATCAAGGAAATAACTATCCAATTTTTAATTCTTCAGGTGGCTTTTATGGTGCCGATTTGAATTTTATTTCGGAAGATGCAGGCTATAATTCCTATCTATTTGGTAATATTAATACGCAAGAAAAATCTTATAATCGATATAAAAGTAGGGGATTTTATTGGTCAAATTATCCAAATGATGGACAGGTTCTTATGCATGAATATGGGCATTTTTTGCAGGAGCGCACCTATGGGCCTGTCTATTACTATAAAAATGTAGTGCCTACAAGTGGTTTACATTACGGCTTGAGCCAAGTAGGGCTTATTTCTGAAAATGAGTATCGGCATTCTTGGACTGAAGTTGAAGCCAACACGATGTCATACTACTACTTTGGGAAACCATCATATTGGAATAAAGATATGTTTCCAATTGATCCCAATTGCCTTAGTATTTCAACAAGATGGAATTTATTACATCACGAATAATAATTATTATATGAGAATTATGTGTTTTGCACTTTGCCTTATATTGGCTAGTTGTGTTTTTGATAGAGTAAAAGACAATAGACGAGTTTTTATTTCAAATAGGTCACATATCAATGCTTATTTTTTTATATCAGAAAATGATAGTTTGTATTTTTTTGCAAATCAGAAAGATTTTTCAATTTGTGAATATAATTTAATAAGGCCGAGAGAAACAGAAGAATTACAAGAAATTCCACCTAATTGGGAAGAATATCTAGAGAATTGCAGTGGCAACAAAATGAGGATAATCGTTGTGCTATCGGATAGTGTGGATAAGTATGGATGGCGAGATGTTCTAAAGAATAATATTCATTCAAAGATTTATAGATATAGTCTCGAAGAATTACAAGAAATTGATTGGAAAATCGAGTTCAATGGTAAATAATCCGGTAATGTGTCAGATTTGGCGTTACATAGATAATGTATTGTAAATCAATAATGATTTGTCAAGATGGAATAAGAAGATGGTGGGTAATGTGTCAGATTTGGCGTTAGTCGTATAAAACCCTGTAAATCAGAAGGTCATTACAATGATAGAAAAGAAGATGGTGGATGTAAGTCTGCCATTTTCTATTTTTGAAGCTTTATAATAAAGGAAACGAAACCGATATGAAAGGAAATAGTCTTTCGTGTATCAGATTTGGCGTTAGTCATACATGCCCTAAATGTGAATCAGAAAAACTAATAAAAAGCGGCAAAACAACTACTGGAAAATAACGCTATTGTTGCAAAGAATGTAAGAAACGGTTTATCATCGATTATACCTACAACGCCTATAAAAGCGACATTGACCAACAGATTGTTCTTTTCACCAAAGAGGGTTTGGGAATACGCAGCACAGCTAGAGTATTGCAGATATCAGCGACGACGCTGCTGAAAAGAATCATAACCATAGCCTCGCGCATTGTGCAACCACCGATTGCTAAAGGACGTACGTATGAAGTGGACGAGATGAGAACCTTCATCGGCAGGAAATCGCGATTGCGTTGGATTGTGTATGCGTTGGATCGGGAAAGTCGTTCGGTGGTCGATTTCAATGTGGGTAGGCGCACAAACAGAACGTTGAATCGGGTAATCACAAGCTTAGAACTATCTCAAGCAGTAAGGGTATATACAGATAAACTCCAAAATTACCGCTACCTGATTGCCAAAACTATCCACAATACACGCCTACACTCCACCAATCGCATCGAGCGACACAACCTCTCTATTAGAACTCACCTTAAACGATTGAATCGAAAAACAATCTGCTTTAGCCGAAGTACGCTGGTATTGACGGCTGTATTGCGGATTTACTTTTGGTGTTGAGACCTCCATCCGTCCCATTGGATATGAAGCCGTAGAAAGGTGATGTCACGTTGGCTGGAAACAGAGTTCAGTGGAGCTAATGGTATTCCCGCCTTCTTTATATTATGAGCATTCTATCTAATTAACACTGTTATTCTAGGGTATATTTTAGAAGACGGGTTTCTGATGACAAAATTATTTGAAATTTAATCTTTAACCATGCTGAAGTTCTCGCATTGGTGAGTCTTTTTTTGTCTCCAGTTCTTCCATTTGTATTTAAACAACGCTAAGTGTGCTTGTCTAACATTGGTAGGTGAGCTTGTCGAACCTGTCCTTTTTCTTACACCTTTATCTCCCTAATTTTACATAAAAAATTAGCGATGACAAACAAGCAAATTTCAGGTTCTCACGATTCTTGCGCTTATCTCTCTAAAGAAAGTTCCATTTTATCTCGATTGTTCGCACCGTTTTGCGTTTGTCAAAGCAAATCGATATCTGAACAATTAGCAGCTGGAGTACGAGCTTTCGATATTCGCTGTAAGATCTATAAAGGCGAAGTTTGGTGCTACCATGGCGTAGCACGATTCAACCGATTAAAAACGGTGATGGAATCACTCGCTTATTTTTCGAAAAGTAATCCTGATGAAATTTTATTGATAGGTTTTGGTCGTGAAGATCGTGGAGCATTACTACTCAAATATTCTGACCAACAACTCTGGGATGCCATCGTACTAACGGCTTATTCGGCTGGACTATCCTTACAACCTCTTACTTCTGAGACTGAAAGCGATGGCGGTTGCTACGTGACTGGATTTTACCGATTGAAGATTGATTTTGGTTTGAATTATAAAGCTACTGGAGTTTCGGTAAAAAACTACGGTTGTTCAGTTAGTGGAGTTTTGGAAGCAGTTAACCGTTTGCTTGAGTATCAATGGAGCGAAAGCCTAAACTTCATTTATACCAACAGCCCGGGCGGATTAATTCCATTACCTAAGCGATGGGCTAGATTGTTTAATAAAACGGCTGCCAAATATGTGAATGGTAAGTCGTGCATTTGGTATCGTGATTTCGTATGACAGTATATGAGGCCATAGCCGAGATGCGCCGCTTGACAGATAGAAGAGAATCATTCTCGTTTTCTTATATGAGCTATTCGATGGAGCGGAAAAAATCGGAAGGAATTGTGACCGTTCCCCGCGCGATCCTGCGGGCACAGATGACCAAAGAGACCAATAAATTTGCCGATTACCTGTTGAACTATTTTGATTTGAATCTGATGGAAAACCGTGTGTGTTGGCAACCATTAATAATGACATTCAATAATGAACCGTTGGAATTGACCTATGGAAGAGAAAAATGAGAAAACAGTCACCAAAGTTGGTGACATGAATTTTGTGAAAACTAGTGTTGGCACATTTGGCGTTTATATGGCCGATTCTATGACAAGCTATTTGGCCACAGGTGACCAATACGATTTATATCCTGCCACAGTTGCCGGACAACGAGTTGCATCGTGGGGATCAGATAATAATCTTCCTGCTAACATTCGCAACCTATTGGAGCGCAATCACCTGGCGCCTGGTATTCTTGATCGTGAAATTGGATTGACTTGGGGACAAGGTCCACACTTGTACAAAATGGATGTGACAGATAATGAATTGACCCGCACTTGGGCGGTAGATGCTGAAGTGCAATCGTGGCTCGATTCTTGGGACTATAAAGAATTTATTCGCGATTGCATGACCGAATACAAATACCTGCGTGGCGAATTTGTGCGTTACTATCCGGCTAAATCTACCCGAATAGGTCGTCCATGGATTAATAAACTTGAATGTCTGCATTCGACCAAATGCCGATTGGTGTGGCCAGAGTCTGGCGAAATGCGTGATGTAAACCAAATTATATACGGCAATTTCGAAACCTATTTGGGTGCATTTTCGCTTTATCCAAAGTTTGATAAATATGCCGATTTGAAAGGCCAAGTAAGTGTTGGCTACCACAACTTCCGAAGCTTTGCCCGTGAGTTCTACTCCTTGCCATCTTTTTTTGGTGCGATTCCCTGGATAAAACGCTCGAACGATATTCCAGAGATTATTGCTTACTTGACCGACAATATGATTGCAGCAGCGTATCACGTGCACGAACCACAAGGATATTGGGATAAAAAGAAAGACAAAGTAATGCAGCAATACCCTGAAGCGACATCTGCAGAACTTGAAGCAAAAATGGATGAAATGCGCGAAGAAGTGATTACGCAAATTGCAAACGTGCTTGCAGGAAAACACAATGTTGGTAAATTCTTTACCTCAGTCGATTTCTACGACGAAGATGGCAATCTGTGCCAATGGAAGATTGAGCCCGTGCAGATGAACATCAAGGACTATATTGAGGCACAAACCAAAATATCGACTATTGCAGAGAGCGCAACGACCTCAGGTATTGGATTGCATCCATCGTTATCGAACATCATCATTGGTGGACAGTTGAACAGCGGTAGCCAGTTGCTTTATGCGCTGAAACTCTATCTATCTAGCGATACGAGCATACCTGAAGAGGTGATACTGGATCCGATGAATATTGCTTTGAAAATTAATTTTCCAACTAAGAATTTGAGAATGGGATTTTATCACCAAGTGGTAATGCCGGAGGCAGCAGTTTCACCAGATCAGAGAACTAATCAGAAAATCTAATAATGCTAAACTGATACATTATGCTTTTTAATAAAAACAATAACGGTGCGGCTGAACTCCGAGCCATTACAGGAAATTATTTTGCAAATAACACATTTGAAAAAGTGAAATCTGAAATAGATTTTGCCATTGACGATGTGGCAAAGGTTGTCAGTCATGCCGTAACGAATAAAGCTCAAACAGATTATGCTGCAGGAACAGTAAATGAGCTAATTCGATATGTGCAAGCTCCGGTAGCGTTTTTGGCCACGCTCAAATTGTATCAAAAAAATGATGTGAGCCATGAAGATAGTGGACGAAAAGTGAAAATTGCGGCTGAAGGCGAAAAGATGCCCTGGCAATGGCAACTTGATAAAGACGACCAGTTACACCTCGAAACCTACTATCAAAACGTTGACCGTCTGATTGATTACCTGGAGCGAACAAATAATACAGAATGGTTTGCATCGCCACAGCGTACAAAGCTAAACAGTCAGTTGATGAAATCGGCGGCAATGTTCAACGAATATTACCCGATCGATAATAGTAGCCGGCTGTTTATGTTGCTAGCACCTTTTGTTCGCGAAGCAGAGCGCATCTATATGAAACCAGCATTGGGTGCAGATTACGAAATATTGAGAGCTGCAACCGATTTGAACCCTACGCAAAAAACACTTCTCGAATATGCACTTGCACCCATTCCGCTCTATGCCTTAAGCTTAGCGATGAGACGAACTGCATTTTCTATTATTCCCCAAGGCGTAATTCGTAAAGCCATATCATCTACACAAACGATGAATGCCGGAGAAGTGCCGACCATCAAAGATCTTGAAATCGCATCTGATTGGCTCGAAGACGATGCCGAAACATTGCTCGATTTGATGAAACGGATTCGTCGTGCAGATGTGCAACCAACTACATTTATTCCTGTTAATAAGGCAACCAATAAATTTTTCAGAGTATGAGTTTCGTAATAGAGCAACAGCCCGATGCTACTTCTTACAGTTCGATGGTGAAAGATTTTATTCTTTCGACAAATGCCAATGTAACTTTCGAATTGAAGCTTGATGGAACAGTACTGGTAAGCGAAATCTATACTCCAGATGCAGAGGGTAAAATACATATTCGAAATATAGGCGATATATGCAGAGATTATTTACCAGGTGATGTTATGATAGGTGATGGCGTTCAACACAATATTTATAAATCGTTTGATGCTGTTTTTAATTCAGGCGCACCCATATCATTTGTGGTTCAACGATGCGATGCCTATATCAAGGCTCCACGCATTGTACTTTCTTCTGGAAAAAATAGTCGTATTACTTACGAAGAGGGTATCGAAGTTATTACTACCTATATGAACCAACCGTTGAAAGTCGCTGCTTTGAAATTAATTGGTAATGTGATTACACCTCTAGAGACAACCATTCTTTTTACGCCATCAGGAGGCGCAATTTATAGTGTAAATATCTCATTTTGGAAAATAAACGATTTACTAAACTGGAATATAAACGATTGGATTGGTTACCGAATTTTCAATACTGAATTCGTTATTGATTATATGATTGATTTTGCAGACTATCCACTCGAAAACCATTTTTTGTATAAAAATGTGTTTGGCGTTCCTGAAACTATAACGCTCATTCCGGATATTAAACAAAAGGTTGCTGTCACTTCTGAATCTGGGGTATTCAATAATATAAAGAGGCGGTTTAATATAAAACACACTGATCCTATTGAAGTGAATATTGGTGCATTACGCACCGAAGACGAATACATCCGGTTGCGTGAAATGTTTGGATCTGAAGAGACCTTTTTGTGGGTGGATGATGAATGGCTACCTATTGTAATATCTGATATAAAAGACGAAAATTCTCCCTTATTGGGCATGATTTCTCCTATTTCATTTACTTATCAATTTGCAAACTACAAACATGCTATTCGTTTATGAAAAGAATTATCGAATTTCCTGAGAATTGGGAAGAATTTACACCCAAACAACTCAACTACATTTTCAAGAAAATATATGCCAATGTTATTACTCAAAAATGGGATGAAGATTCATTCAGATTATTTGTAGCTGATTATTTGCTTGGTAAACAACGTTTTGTTCGTAATAGAAAACAAGAGGCATATTCCATTTTGGTTCGTGAATTGGCAGACACACTTACCTGGATGTTTCGCTCTGCAGAAGATGGCACGATTGATTTTAATTACGATACACTACATAATCATTTCCCTAAAATCGGAAAACTGTTTGCTCCTGATCTCTCACAAATTCGATTTGGAGAATATCGCAATGCAGTAGCCATTTATCAAGCCTACAACGAAAGTCAAGGAGATGAAAAGCTTCTGTCAACATTCGTTGGGCTTCTTTATCGTAGATTGAGTAAAGATGTTGAACGAGAACCGTTTAACCCTAATCGGATGAAGTTGTATGAGCACAATGGTCAATCGATGAAATCACACATTCGATATTATGTTTATTTGTGGTTTTCGGCATTTAATAGCCAGTTATTGACTGAAACTTTCACCATCGACGGCAGCGATGTTTGTTTCTCTACTATTTTTCAAAAAGAAACAGAAGAGGGTAGTGGTCAAAACATTGGATTGAATTCCATTCTCTTCACTCTTGCTGATGTTGGTACGTTTGGAAATGCCGATGATACCGACCGTGCGCCACTTTTCAAAGTATTGCTCAAACTATTACACGATAAAAACACGATTGACAACCTCAAATCTCACAGCTAATGATACCTATTCAATTATTTAAAAATACTATACGACAATGTATTCTGACAATTAATGCCGAATTACAAAACGGAGAACCCATTGTCAATTTGGAACCTATTTTTTGTGTTGATGAGAAACATGCTGTCAAAGCATTGAAAGATTCACCTGGTATAATCATACTTTGCAAATTGGCATCATCTGATACGAAAGTTGGGATGATTGATAACTATTCTGAAGAAAATGAACAACTCATTTATGTAATTGAGAAGTGGAGCGACGGTGCTTTTACCAATCAAGAACAGGAAGATCGATACGAATATTTGCAATCGTTAATGAGTAAGGTGAAAACGTATCTTTTAGAACATTTTAGTGCCATGAGAGCTGAATTAGCAACCCCTTTTCATACTGAATATGAATATCAGCAGTTTGGTAGCTTTTATGGATTGAGCACTTCGTTTTCACTGAAAGATTTTGAACTGTAAATCAATTAATTATGACAGAATTATTCATTGAAGGTTATCCAGTTGTGTTACCAGATGGTTTCGAAATTGTAGTAACTGAAGAAAATACATTCCTTACAAAGTCAGGAGAATATACCTATGATGTAGATATATCATTGATGAATAGCACGAATGCCAAAATTTATAAGCACATCAATAGAAAAAACAGTACTGATAGTTTTGATAATAGAAAGGCCATTTTAATAGTCGACAATCGTGTGTTATTAAATGGGATCGAAAACATCCTAGAAATTACAAATACTCATGTGAAAATTCAACTTTTAAGTGGAAATGCAGAATTGAATTTTGTTGGCACTGATCAATTTGTAAATAAACTGGATCTGGGTGAAGTGGAAAACAGAAATATAACTTCGATGGAGGATTGTGAAATTTACTTTCCCGATGTAAATTGGGCTCCAACGCCTATAAAATGTAATGGTTCTGTTCCATATTTATTCTGGTACACATTTATTCATTTGTCAAATCCATATTATTCGCAACAATATGTTCGTTCTTCTGAATATGTTGTACCGCAGCCATATTTATTGACGTATGTAAATAAAGTGTTTGATGCTATGGGTTATTCAATTTTAGAAAATTGCCTATTGAATGATGAGCGGGCAAAAAGAGTATTGGTTTGTAATGAAAAGGCACGTTCTCCACAAGGTGGGCTTATATTGAAATATGAAGATATCTTGCCAAAATGGACAGTCAGCGGATTTATCACAGAAATTGAAAAATTGTTTAATGTTGTTTGTGTTATCGATAAATTGAGAAAATCAATTCGGATATTAAAAGGAAACTCTTACTATGAGAATACAGTAAATTATATCAAAGAAGTGATTGATGATTATGATTCAAAAGTTGACAAAGAAAATCAGGTAGAGAATTATGCTTATGCAAATATTCAGTATGGATTCCCCGAAACTGATCAATATAAGTATATGATGTTGGCCCAGGAAATATATGATGCAGCTGCCCACTTCGAATATTCTACATTCAGCTTGCTCATGGATGAATGTACTACTAATTTTGCCATTCACAGAGACAAAAGAGAATTGTTTTATGTCACTGAGAGCGACAGATTTTATATTCTTGAAGTAGATGCAACTGTTCCTGTTGGATTTCAATTGATCCCGGTCCATGTATTCCGAAAGTATGGAACTGAAGTCAAACAGGTTACTGAACTGAAAATTATTCCGGCACCGATTGAATTGTATGCAATTCCTCTATATTCAAGAATTACTTCTACAACGCTTGATAATGCTAAGCGGTATGTGCAAGTTCCTGCAATACCTTTTGATACGAATGGCCAAATTACAGGTAGTTATGACTTGCCGCAGCCACTACCAGATCAAGTTATACAATCCAGTATGGTAGAATTAATTGAAAATGGATTGCCTGCATCCACAGAAAAGGATAGGTTGTATATTTCAATTAATGCAGGATTGGATTTTATTCGAGATAAAAATGGTGTTGATGAATCCACAACGCCATATCCCATCTATAATATTAATGGCGATGTCATTATACATAGACTTTATCCATCTTGTCAAAATGATATTTATTATACTGGTTTTGCAAATTTTGAAGAAATACACCATTCACCAACACTTAAATCAAAGATAGGGCAGTTGTTGTTAATGACTCCATACACACCTGCTTATAATGCCCTTGCTGCTGAAGTGTTAGCATTAACGAATATTGAAAATAAATTGACTCTTAGTTTGACAGGATTCACCGGATTTTTTAATTCATATTATGATGGAGCCGCTAATTTTAATTTCAAAAAACCTTACATTTTTGATTTTTCGAATGGAACTTATAATCCGAGAGGACTTTTCGTAATAGAAAATAGAGAATTTATATGCGAAAAACTAGAATATAAAGTCAATGCAAATGGATTCGCTCCAATCGTGAAAGGTTATTTTTATCCGAAATTATAACTCAAACGTGTTGAAATTCTTGATTCCTTCCTGTTTAGATTCTTCGAGTACGTGTGCATAAATCAATGTTTCGCGTACATCGGAATGTCCAAGAATTTCTTTGAGCGAACTAAGATCTTTTGATTTAGCGAGATAGTAGGTGGCAAATGTATGCCTGCCCGATTTGTGCGATATATTTTTCGCAATCTTCACGTTTTCCATCTTCATTATTTCTTTCAAATAGCCGTTCATTGTTTGCTCTGCTGGTAGTTTTTCGAAGATCTTGCCTTGCTTGCGGTTGCCTACAATGTTAACAATGATTTGTCGAAGCGAATCCGATACCGGGACTAGGATTGGCTCCGGCTTCTTATTTTTGTTTTTGATTCGATAATAAATGAACGTGTCTTTGTTGAATTGCTCAAGTGTCAACGATAAAGCGTCCGATACGTGAAGGCTCGAAAAACACATGAATAGGAAGAATTCTAATGTGCGATAATGATTCGGATTTAGGTGACCTTTTTTGTAAACGGTAATTACTCTCTTCAGTTCTTCCTCTGTCAGATAGCTGTAGTTTGATGTTGTACGTTTGATGGCCCAATCTGCGAATGGATTCTCGTCCATATATCCGGCTTTGAATGCTGCATTCACATATTTTCGTAGCGTTGACATATCCTTATAGGCCGTATTCTGACAATTTTTGTGCTCTTTGATTAGGTTTAAATAATATTCGTCGAGCCACTCTTTGGTAATATCGTCGAAGTGAAGTAGTGGATTGAATTGTTTTAGTTTGAGAATGACTTTTTTATGTGTTTGCATTGTCGAAAGTTCATTCTTGAAATTCAAACGGGAGGAATACGCTTTAATAAAATCGAAAATTGTATCAAAATCATCTGGTCTGTTGTATGCACGCTTGAAAGCTTCGCGAGTCAGCTTCCTATCTTTTAACCTATACTTCACAAAGACATTGTTTATCCTGGAACAAATAGTTTCGATAATTAGATTTTTGTCTTTGTGATCTTTATCGGTCGTGGCTATGCATGATTTTTTTTCATTCCAATTCTTTTTTAACGTTTTTATATCTGTCGAAAAGTTTACTTTCTTACGATCAATATAAAAACTGATCCATACAATTCCATCAATCGCTTCTGGTTTGTAACTGCGGAGGTATATTTTTAGTGTTATCATTGGGCTACTTTCAGACTACAATTTTACATTCGGACTACATTAGACCTACATTTTGTACACATTTCTTAGAAATGTAAACTATGCGTGTATTGACGTAATCAACTAAAAACTACATAAATAAACAAAGGCGACAATTATTTCTAATTGTCGCCTTTGGGCTTATTGAGGTTCCTGGCGGATTCGAACCGCCGTAGACGGTTTTGCAGACCGGTGCCTAACCACTCGGCCAAGGAACCCTTTGTGGTTTTGCGAGTGCAAAGATAGTACGATTTTTCTGTTTCGCAAATGTAACTTTGCTCTTTTTGTCACAAATTATTCAAAGAATAGTAGTTTTTATTTATGAATCATTCGTTTCAGCGATTTTGAAGATAGTCTTCTCATTTTTGGTAGCGGGCTATCAATCTCTTTTGCAGATTCTTTTCTTGTTATCAGATTGGGAATAGCTACACCCACAGCCAAAGCCATTACGATAAATGTAGCTTTGGTACCGTTGTTAATGGTCTCAGCCAAAACCTGATTGTAATTGTCGCCCACTTTGTCTGTGAGGCTAATGATACCGAGCATTGTTTTGTAAGCGAAAATACCAGGCACAAGCGGAATGACCGATGGAATAGCGAATATAAGGGGAGGAGCATGCTTCTTGTGCGCAGCTCTAATGCTGAAAACACCCACCAACGAAGCACCTACAAAAGCTGCAATCACTACATGAACCTCAAAACCAATCAGCGAAAATTTTGCCAAACAACCTACTAATCCAAGAAAAAAAACGGTCCACAAAGCACGTGCAGGTACGTTGAACAATACCGCAAAGCCAACAGCGGCACATCCGCCCCAAAATCCTTTTTCTAATAATTCTAACCAGTTCATAGCTTAAATGTGATAAAGGTAAATGGATATTGAAAGACCAAGCGCAATCATAAAGGCAATCATCAATCCATGAGCCCAGCGCAAAATGCCGTTCAGCGTGTTGCCTTCGATTAGGTCAGTAAATGAATGGATCAATGGAATGCCGGGTATCAGATACAAAACAGAAGTGGCAAAACCATGTTCGAAGGGAAAGTCAGGACCAATTATGCTAAACGAACCTGACATAAGAGCCGAAACTGTAGCACCAACCAATACAGCGATATATGGATTGAATTTCTTTTTCAAGATCTCTTGTCTGGCAAATAGTCCACCAAATGTTGCGATAAACGCAATCAACATCTCTATCGCATTGCCTCCAGCCAATCTGCAAAACGATGCTCCAGCAAGACTGACAAACGACAATACAATGATGCGTGGGTAGTGGGGCAAGGCCTGAAGTCGTTTGAGATCGTTATTGATTTGAGTAATTGTCCAGTCTTGTTGCACAATTTTCCAACTCATCCGACTAATACCCGACACCAATTTGAAGTTTACACCGTGTGGCGAGGTTCGTTTCAGATTATTATAAACCTGATTTTCATCGCTGTCTCTTAAAGCCAGTGTTAATGCGCGGTGGGTGATTAGCATATCAGCATGGTAGCCAAATGAGTCAGCAATGCGATCAACTGTCATTCTAATTCTGGCAGTGCTTGCACCGTTGCTCATCAGCAGTGTTCCTATTTCTAATAACACCTTACCTAAATCGCCAATTTCGTCCTTTGATTGTAATTTCATTGTGGTCTTATTTAAACGTTGCAAAGTTACAGAGATATCGTAGATTCTTCTCTTTTTAGAAGTAAAATATATGTTATATAGCATATTTTTATCTTTATTCTAAATTGCTGAGTAAAATGTGATGCGTAGATGTTATATTGTAATGCTTACTTCGTCACTTATTTGAATTGAGTTCGTTGTTATTTTTAATGCAGAAATTATTTAACAAAAATAAATGTTGAAAATTGCAACCAAACAAAACCTTCATTGCGTCTAATAGACAAAGAGTACAATTTGAAAAGTGAGAGAAGTTCTAATTTTCCGGAAAACTACGTTCTTTAATCCTTGTATTACATAGTACTATAATTTTATTAATTATTTTAAATCAATTAGTTATGAAAACTTCAGTAAAATTTATCGGTGTACAACGTTTCGTTGTTTTGGTTACAATCTCTATGTTCTCAGTAACCATGTTTGCAAAAAGTGCGTCAAATGTAGTAGTGAAAATTACTAACCAACAAAATCAGCCAATCGATTATGCAAGTGCAACTTTGCGTAATGCAGAATCTCAAAAAGTAGTAAAATCAGGCTTAAGCAATCAAAAAGGGGAGTTGAAATTGAAGCATATTCATGCAGGTGCCTATTATCTTGAAGTAAATACTCCCGGTTTTGCCAAAAAAACATCAAAGTTGTTCATCAAAGAAAACGACGCCAAACAGATTGAGCAAACAATCATTTTGCAAGAAAATCTGAATAACAATCAAAATACAAGTGATGCTGCTGAAAAAAATGTTTCACAAAATAATTTATAATTAGCTCGATATTAGGTGTAAGTTTCTTGCTACGTGCCATTATAAGAAGGTGGCACGTAGCTATAAGGTAATTGAGATTTAAAAGACATAATACAAGATATTTAGTTATGAAAAGAGACATGTTTTGGCTGATAGTAGCTGTTTTTACAACATTTGCATTTTCAATCCATGCGAGTGAATTTGTTACTGTAAAAGGAAAAGTGACCGATACCAAGAATCAACCCATTGAGTTTGCTACTGCGGCATTGCGTCATGTGAACTCAGCAGAGATTGTGCAAGGCGCTGTGTGTAATGTGTCAGGTGAATATCAATTAGATAAAGTGAAACCTGGTGAATATACGGTGACAGTAAGTATGTTGGGCTATTCGAAAGTTGAGACAGAGAAACTTCGTATTACAGGAAAAAATGAGACAACTGTCTTAAAAGTTGTCGTTCTGAAAGAGGAATCGCACCAACTTGGAGAAGCCACAGTAACTGGTAAAAGAAAATACATAGAACAGACGGCAGATAAGATGATTATCAATCCGGAAGCTTCTCTAACTACTGCCTCAGAGAATGTATTTGATATATTAAAAAAAGCACCTGGAGTTTCAGTCGATAATAATGATAATATCAGTTTAAAAGGCAAACAAGGAGTTAAAGTGTTGATTGATGAGAAACCTACCTATGTATCTGATACACAGCTCGCTACCATGCTTAAAGGAATGCAGGGGAAAAGTATCGATAGAATCGAAATTATCGAAAATCCATCTGCACGATACGATGCTGAAGGCAGCTCAGGCATTATCAATATTAAAACAAAACACAACCGAGCCCCGGGTTTTAATGGTAGTGTGAACGGTGGTTTAATTATCGGCAAAAGAGTAGGTGAAAATGGAGGAATTGATCTAAATTTCAATTTTGGGAAACTCAATGTATATGGAAATTATTCACTTAATGAATGGCGTAACTGGCACTCTCTGGAAGGAACACGAAAATTTCATACACCTACGCTCGAGGGTGCATTTCAAGATATATATGCCAAAGAAAATAATCATGGAGTAGCCTCAAATTATAAAGTAGGAGCGGATTACTATTTGATGAAAAATCAAGTCATAAGTGTCATGCTGAAAGGTTCAGGTGGCTTCAATCTGTCTGATGGTTATTCACGCACAGGTTTTTACAATAGCTTAGCACAGAACGATTCGACTCTTCTTACTGATATTTACAGAAAGGATAAATGGTACGATAAGACTTATAATGTAAATTACAAGTGGGACATCGACACAACAGGAAAGGCACTCACTTTCGATGCTGATTATGCTACCTTTTCATACAATGGGTTCAACGAACAAAAGAGCAACTATTTTGATGGAGCCGGAAACAATATTAATCATGATTTTGGTTTATTAGGTACGCCCATTGCTTCGATAAAGATTATGACACTAAAAGGAGACTATGTGCATCCTATCAATAAGAAAATTACGATAGAAACAGGTTTAAAGACCAGTTTTGTGACCAACGATAGTCATTCTGATTTTGCAGTTGACGATCAGTCGGGTGCAGTTTGGAATCCAAATATCAGCCAACATGATCATTTCTTGTACGATGAAAACATCAATGCGGCTTATTTGAATGGACGTGGAGAGTTTGGTAAAACATCGGTACAACTTGGTTTTCGATTGGAAAATACCAATTCAAAAGGAAATTCCAAATCGCTAAATCGAATTGATAAGAAAAATTACACTAACTTATTCCCATCGCTATTTATTCAACAAACCGTGAATAAAGACAACAATGTCGGATTTTCGTACAGTTATCGCATTGGTCGCCCTAATTATCAAGATCTGAATCCATTTGTCTTTGTGGTAGATCCATACACGTACGAAAAAGGAAACCCATTTTTGAAACCACAATTCACTCACTCTATTGGTTTGAACCATTCCTACAAAGGCAAATTTATAACCTCAATTGGATATAATTACACCGATGACTGTTTTGCAGAAGTGATTCAACAGGATGATGTGAAGAAAGTGATCTATCAAACGAAAGATAATTTGAGCAAAGCCACAGATTTAAATGCTTCCGAAACAATGCAACTGGAGCTAACAAAGTGGTGGAATATCAACGGAACTTTTACTGGTATGTTTAAACAAGTACATTCCATTCTAGAAGGTGCCTCAGAATTTAAATCATGGAGCGGTATGGCTGATATAAATACCCAATTTACCCTTCCTTGGGATGTAAATGTTCAATTATCAAGTCATTATCAAACGAAGCAGTTGTGGGGTAATTTCTATATTTATGAACGATATTTTACGAATGTGGGAATTCAAAAAAGTTTTTTGGATAGAAAGGCAACGCTCAAAATTTCATTCAACGATATATTTAAAACCATGAATGGGGGTGGTTACACTCGATATGCAAATGTGGATTTAGATGTTATGAACAATTGGAATAGCCAAACCATAAATATTTCATTTAACTACAGATTTGGTAAAAATAGTTTCAAAACAAGGTCAAATAGAGAGACTGCTTCGAGCGAAGAACAGAGCCGAAGTTCGAAATAAAAATTTGCTAGTAGCATCTCATTTCTCTGATTAATAATTAAGGTTAACAATCTCTAAGCCATTTCGCTGCGAAGCGCGATGGCTTTTTTAGTACATACATTAAACAATAAATCTGCTCTTTTTTTCGTAATTAGTTTGAACTTATTATAATTTATTAATTGTCAAGTGTGATATATGTGGCATAAATTCTGAACGATTTGTTTTATATTTGCAATCTATAAAAATCTGCCCTTTCGGGAAACATCTATGATTGGATTATTAGGAATAAGTTATAAAACTACCTCTCTCGATATTCGAGAAAAATATGCATTTACAAACGAAGAAATTATTCAGTTTGCTGAGTTTCTTCAGCATGAAACTGACATTGCCGATTTAGTAATTCTCTCTACTTGTAACCGCACTGAAATCTATTTTTCACAAGATATTTACGATAAACAAACAGCTTATGATTTGCTTTTTATGGCAATGAATAAGTTCAAAGCCATTGATGAGTATTATTGGCATGCCTTTTATCACAAATCAAATACAGATGCTGTTCGTCACCTCTATGAAGTGGCCTCTGGGCTTGATTCGATGGTTTTAGGGGAGGATCAAATAATTGGTCAAATCAAAGAGGCGTATATTTTCTGTACACAAGCTGCGTTGACTGATGATGTACTGATGCGATTGTTTCAAAAATCGTTTGAAGCGGGAAAGCGTGTTCGTACAGAAACTGCTATAAAATTGGGAACCACATCCATTAGTGCAGCATCTGTTGATTTGTGTGTCAGGCAATTAGGTGATTTGAGTGAGAAATCACTTTTGATTGTGGGAGCAGGCGAAACAGGTAGTTTGGCTCTTCAAAATTTTCAGACTAAAGGAATTGGTCAAACGACAGTCATCAATCGTACACAGGAAAAAGCAGAAGCTTTGGCGAAACAATACGATGCAAGTTCAGCACAAATGGCAACTTTGATGGATGAAGTTGCCAAACATGATATCATAGTCGTGGCCACTGCTTCGCAGAATCATTTGATTACCAAGCAAATGATAGAGTCCATTGCAATTAATACTGCAAAAGAGATGCAAGTATTTGTAGATTTGTCAGTACCTCGTAACATTGATGAAACAATCTCCGAATTTCAAAAAATACGACTCTATAGTGTTGATGATTTAGAGGAGGTAGTGAGAGTGACCACAGAAAAACGTCTTGAATGCATCGATTCAGCATCTAAAATTATCGATGAAGTAGTCTCTGAGTTTAACGAATGGTTAGCCAGTCGCTCTCTCCGTCCTGCTATCAAGACAATTACAACAAATTTACAGACAATTCACAATAGGGAACTTTCATTGAATAAAAAATATGATTCTCCCGAAATTCAAACGGCTGTAGAAGAGTATGCAGTTCAATTAACTCAACGATATACTGGGTTGTTAATCAAGAATTTAAAAGCCTTAACTAATAATGGAAAAGAGGTAGATTCATTGAATATTATTGATGACTTATTCAAATTAGATTGAAATATCAATCTGAATTTTACTACTTTTATTCCATAAAAATTTTATGACGCAAATAATAAGAATTGGGACTCGTGGGAGTCAATTAGCTCTATATCAGGCAGAAAAAGTTAAATCTTTGCTTGAAAAAGCACATCCCGAATTAACGGTAGAGATTGTAATCATCAAAACGAAAGGAGACAAAATACTTGATGTATCACTTTCTAAAATTGGCGATAAAGGATTGTTTACGAAAGAGATAGAAAATGCCTTATTGGATAATTCAGTCGATATTGCCGTACATAGTCTGAAAGATTTACCTACGACACTGCCCGAAGGATTGAAACTGGGCGCAGTGCTCGAACGCGGAGAATACCGTGATGCATTGGTAAGCCGTCAAGGCAAGAAACTAGCCGATTTAGGTGCTGGAGATGTAGTTGCCACTTCAAGTTTGCGTCGTCAGGCAGGATTGCTGCAAGTTTCACCAGAAGTAACACTCAAAGACATTCGTGGAAATGTGAATACTCGCCTTAAACGGATGGAGGAAGGCTACTGTGATGCCATGATAATGGCTGCTGCTGGATTGCAACGATTGGGGCTCGATCGATATATTACAGAAATCATTGAACCAAATCAAATTACGCCTGCTGTTAGTCAGGGAATTATAGCTATCGAAATTCGTGAAAATGACCTCGAAACGGAAGAGATTTTGTCCAAAATCAATCATCCAGATACATTGTTAAGCGCTATCGCCGAGCGTGCATTTTTAGCGCATTTGCAAGGTGGTTGTCAAGTGCCAGTAGGATGCTACTCAAGTCGTAAGGGTTCAGAAATGGAGTTACACGGTTTTGTAGCTTCTGTGGATGGAAAACGGAGTATCAAGCAATCTATAAAAGGTGAAGCGGAAGATGCACGTATGCTCGGTATTGCATTGGCAAACAGCATGATAAGCGAAGGTGCTGACAAGATTTTAGATGAGATAAGAAGCTAATACAAATGCAATCGTTGCAAAACAAAATATACATTTCCACCCGACCAAAAGAGCAGGCAGCATCGCTAGAACTATTGTTGAGCGCAGAGGGTGCTAAAGTGCTGTCATTACCCACGATAGCGATTGAGGAAGAGGAGTGGAATTATAAAAAAACTGAACTTCTCCATACTATTTGGATGTACCATTGGTTGGTGTTTACGAGTGTGAATGGCGTGCGTTACTTTTTCGATAAGATGGAGTCGATCAACGGAAATTATTTGCTGCCGATTCACATTAAAATTGCAGTTGTAGGTAAAAAAACAGCTGATGAATTGCTCAAGTTTGGACACGAAGCGACATTCGTCAATCCAGGTAATACGGGTGAAGAGCTTGCAAAAGCATTTCAACAGCAAATTAAGCCAAACGAACAGATCTTGCTCTGTCTGGGGAATTTAGCTCGTCAAACATTAGAGAATGCACTCAAAGGCAAAGTGGAATACACTCGATTGGATGTCTATCGGACGGTGATGCCAACAGAGTTTAACGAAGAAGCTTTGGAGGCAATTATAAAAGATCAATACGAGATGATTATCCTGACAAGTCCTTCGGCTTTTCGCAATTTGTTGGTTTTATTAGAAGATAAAATAGACGTTTCACGATTGAGATTGGCTTCAATCGGAAGTACAACAACTGCTGAAATTCAGCAATTTAAGATGAATCCTGTGGTTACGGCTTCGATGGCCAACGCTCAAGGAATTTTCGAAGCAATATTGAGGAAATCTAACTCGTAATTTTTAATTGAATAAAATATGGCATTTCCAACTACACGTTTGCGCCGTTTGCGCCAGTCGCCGGTTTTGCGAAATATGGTTCGCGAAACAATCCTTACGCGTCACGACCTTGTGATGCCGTTGTTTGTTTGTCCGGGAACGAATGTGAATAATCCCATCAAGTCGATGCCTGGGAACTCTCAGTTGTCGGTTGATTTGTTGGTGGAGCGTTGCAAAGAGCTTTACGGAATGGGATTGGAGTCAGTTCTGTTGTTCGGAATTCCCGAGCACAAAGATGTGCACGGTCTGGTGGCATGTGAACACAATGGCATCGTGCAGAAAGCGGTTCGTGCTTTAAAAAAAGAGTTGCCCGATTTGTATTTGATTGCCGACATTTGCAACTGCGAATACACTTCGCACGGACATTGTGGCACGATTGTAAACGGAGATGTGGACAACGATTTGACGTTGATTACCTTGGCTAAACAATCGGTTTCGCTTGCGCAAGAAGGCGTTGACATGGTTGCTCCAAGCGATATGATGGACGGACGGGTGGGAGCCATTCGCCGAGCACTGGACGAGCATCATTTCCACAACACGCCGATTATGGCCTATTCTGCGAAGTATGCGTCTGCATTCTACGGACCTTTCCGCGAAGCAGCCGAGAGCGCGCCTCAGTTTGGCGACCGCAAAACCTATCAGATGGATCCTGCGAATACGAACGAAGCGTTGCGTGAAGTGGCACTCGATATCGAAGAGGGAGCAGACATCGTGATGGTGAAACCTGCATTGAGTTACCTCGATGTGATCCAACGGGTGAAAACGAACTTCAATATTCCGGTGGCTGCATACAATGTGAGTGGCGAGTTTTCGATGGTGAAAGCCGCAGCGGCAAACGGTTGGATTGATGAGAAACGCATCACCCACGAAATATTGACTTCCATCAAACGGGCAGGCTCGGATATTATCATAACGTATCACGCGCAGGACGTTTTGGGTGATCTGTAATGTGCTAATGTGTAAATATGCTAATTTGCCAATTACAAATCTGCGTAATCCGCGAAATCTGCGGAAAATAAAATATTGACAATGAAAAATTACGATAAAAGTGTCGCCGCTTTTGGCGAAGCAAAGCAACATATTCCCGGAGGGGTAAATTCTCCGGTGCGTTCTTTCAGAGGAGTGGGTGGAGACCCGCTCTTTATTGCATCTGCCAAGGGCGATAAGGTGACCGACATCGATGGGAACGAGTACATCGACTATGTGGGTTCGTGGGGACCAATGATACTCGGACATGCACATCCAGAAGTGATCAAGGCCATTCAGCAAACGGCAGAGCTCGGTACGAGTTATGGTGCACCAACATTGCTAGAAACAGAAATGGCATTGCAAATCAAAAAGATGGTGCCGTCTATCGACATGGTTCGGATGGTAAACTCGGGTACGGAAGCCACAATGAGTGCACTGCGCTTGGCTAGAGGATATACCGGCCGCGAAATAGTGGTAAAGTTCGAAGGATGTTACCACGGCCACAACGACAGCTTTCTGATTAAAGCTGGTTCGGGCGTGTTGACGCTCGGCACACCCGATTCGCCTGGCGTAACAGCAGGTACTGCTAAAAGCACATTGACTGCGAAATACAACGATTTGGCATCGGTGGAGGCATTGTTTAAGGAGTACAGCAACCAGATTGCCGCTCTCATTATTGAACCTATTACCGGAAATATGGGAGTGGTCGTTCCCTCAAAAGAATTTATACAAGGCGTGCGCCAACTTTGCACACAATACGGTGCAGTGCTGATCTTCGACGAAGTAATGACCGGATTCCGTCTTGCAAAAGGAGGAGCGCAAGAAATCTTGGGCATCGTACCTGATATGACGACATTCGGCAAAATTATAGGTGGCGGGCTTCCTGTGGGGGCGTATGGCGGCAAGCAAGAGATTATGGATCAATTGGCTCCGAAAGGGCCAGTCTATCAAGCAGGAACGTTGTCGGGAAATCCATTGGCCATGGCTGCTGGACTTACGATGTTGAAAATTCTGGATGAAACTCCCGATTTTTATCAAATTCTCGAAGAAAAATCGGCAAGATTGCAAGCCGGACTCGAAAAAGCGATTGCCGAAACCGGAGTGAAGGCCATTGTGAATCGGGTAGGGTCGATGTTCACGTTGTTCTTCACCGAAAAAAGCGAGGTGAATTCGTTCGACGACGTGATGACGTGCGACACGGCTCGTTTTACCAAGTTTTTCAAAATGTCGCTCGATAGTGGCATCTATCTGGCTCCGTCGCAGTTCGAGGCAGGTTTCGTTTCGTTTGCACATACGGATGAAGATATTGATAAGACAGTGGATGCGGCGAAAGAGGCGATGGGGATGATTTAAATTGAATTTAATTTTGGTAACTCTATTTAGAAGTATGAATTTGCGTCTTGTAAATATTTTCAACTTATATTTCTTACTGATTTTGAGCTTATTTTGGTTTACTCTTGACAACATAAATGCTCAAGAAATAGATCGTGTTGCAAAATCAATTTGTGAATCACATCAAATAGACCAAAATTCTAAAGAACTTAGTTTGAGTGAGGTGAATATAATCACTTCGGAAATTCAGAAAAATCTGATTTCTTTACTTGATACGAATAGAAAAGACGTTAAAAACCAGATAAATGTTGTAACCTATAAATTGTTTAGAGAACTGAATAAAGGTTGTTTGCAAGGTAAACTCGGAAATTCAACATTGCTACCTTTGTCTTCAATAGTAGATATTGAGAACTTATTTACACAGCAACAAGTTGATAGCATTTCGGTTAAAGTGAAAAATTTTAGATTGAAAAATAAAATAGAGCTGCTATTCGTTTCACTGGATGATTTGTATCCTTATTCGAATTTAAAAGAATTTGCGATCCATCAATCTAATAAGTGGGAGATAGGACGGTTGACTAAAGAGGGTGGTGTGACAATCGTTTTTAGTTCCAAAATGCGATTAGTACAGATTGTAACAAACGAAAAAATTAGAAATCGCCTTACCAATGAAGAAAGTTCTGAAATAATCAGAGATATTTTAATCCCAGAATTTAAAAATGAAGATTATTATCAAGCTGTAATCAACGGAATAGATGGAATTCAAAATAAAATAGATAATTAAATAAACAGAAAATAAATCAATGCAAAACTCAATATTACTCAAGACATTGCGCGGAGAGCGCACCGAACGACCCCCATTTTGGTATATGCGCCAAGCAGGACGTGTACTTCCGAACTATTTGAAAATCAAAGAAAACTACACCTTCTGGCAGATGATGCAGAAGCCATCGGTGGCAGCCGAAGTGACACTGCTCCCGATTTATGATTTGAGCGTGGATGCCGCAATCTTGTTTTCAGACATCTTGGTGATACCTCATGCACTCGGAATGGGATTGGATTTTATCGAAACGGGTCCCGTTTTCGAAAATCCATTGGCGTTTCGCGAAAATCCATTGGAGGGATTGCATCCAGACCCATCGAAATTGAACTATATCTACGACGTAATTGATGAAATCATCCGCACGCGTCCCGAAAACACACCGCTGATTGGGTTTTGCGGTGCGCCGCTCACCGTTTTGCTTTTTATGTTGCAAGGATTGGGTAGAAAAGGCGATTTTCCTGATGCGATTCGTTTCATATACGAAAAACCCGAAGAGACGAAGCAGTTGATTGACATTGTGACGGACTTGACCATCACCTATATTGAAGGGCAAATGGCGCATGGGGTGGACGTTTTCCAACTGTTCGATACGCACGCTGGCCTATTGCCGTTCGATTTGTATCAAGAGCTGTTTATGCCGTCGGTGAAACGCATTGCCAAAGTGGTGCGCGAGAAGAATGTGCCGTTTATTTTCTTCCCCAAAGGAATTGGAGCGGGCATCACCGCCATTAAGCCCGAAGATTGCGACTATCTGAGCATCGACTGGCAAACACCGCTCGAAATGGCACGTAAATTGGTGCATCCTGCTATCGGATTGCAAGGGAACATCGACCCACGCTTGCTTTACGCTTCGCAAGAGGAAATCGAGAAACGCTTGCAGCCTTACATCGAGTTCGGTAAAAACAATCAAAACTGGATTCTTAACCTCGGTCACGGATTTATGCCTGGATTGCCTTACGAAAACGCCAAGTTTTTGTCCAATTGGGTGAAACGAGTGGACTGGGGGCGAAACATTTAACCACAAAGAGCGCTAAGATATCCCAAAGAAACGCAAGTAAAATGACGAATTAACTTTGCGTTTCTTTGCGTTTTTATCTTTGCGAATATTGCGGTAAAACTCTTTTATCAGAATAATTGTTTTACTTTGCATTCAATTAAACTTAAACGAAAAAGTGCAAACACGCGAAGAATTTATCATTCGAAAAGCAACCAATTTTAGTGATGAATTAACTTTGCGTTTCTCTGCGAATTTTCCTTTGCGAACTCTGCGGTAAAATTTACTTTGCGTCTTCGCTTCTTAGCGTTCAATTAAAAATAAAATTATGCTCATACAACCAGATATAATCAAAAAATACGATAAGCCGGGACCTCGCTACACGAGCTATCCTCCGGCGAACTTCTTCCAAGCAGGCTTCTCAGACGAAGAATACATCAACCAGTTGAAACTGTCGAACTCGCAACAACCGCAGAACGTATCGTTTTATTTCCACGTGCCCTTTTGTCCACAGTTGTGCCACTTCTGTGGTTGCAACACGGAGTTGACACGTACGAAAACTTTTATCGACCGCTATTTCGAAGCTATGAAAGCGGAGTTCGAAGCCGTTGCTATTCACATCGATAAATCGCGCCCTGTGACGCAAATACATTGGGGAGGTGGAACACCCAACTCTGTGTCACTCGATTTGATTAAGCAAGTGATGGATTTGGTACGCAAACATTTCATATTTGCAGAAGGAGCCGATATTGCGATGGAGTGCAATCCGGCACACCTTACGCACCGCCAAATGGACGAACTTGCAGCGTTGGGATTCAATCGCATCAGCATCGGAATACAAGACTTTAGCCACAAAGTGCTCGACATTATCAACCGTCGGACATCAAAATTACCCATAAAGGAGGTCGTTGATTACCTGAAAAGCAAGGGCATTCATGTGAACCTCGACTTCGTGTATGGATTGCCCGGACAAACGGTCGATAGCTTTGCAGAAACCATTCGCGAGGCCATAGAAATTGCTCCACATCGCATCGTCACCTTCTCTTATGCTCACGTGCCGTGGGTGAAAGAGGCGCAAAAGAAGTTGGAAGAGCACGGCATTCCCGATGCTACTTCGAAGCTGTCGATGTTTGACCGCGCATTTCAGTTGATGACCGAATCTGGCTACACAGCCATCGGACTCGACCACTTTGCCCGACCAGAAGACGAAATGGCTCAGGCACTTAGCGACCGAACGCTGCACCGCAACTTTATGGGCTACTGCACCCAATCGCATACAGGACAAGTCTATGCGTTTGGCTCTACATCCATCACGCAGCTCGATGGCGCTTACATCCAAAACGTGAAAGATACGGTGAAATATGTCGAAACGATTGAGCAAAAAAGCATCGCACCTGAAAAAGGTTATATCTTGACACAGCGCGATAAAATCTGCCGCTCGGTCATCGAAGAGTTGATGTGTAATCACTACATTGATTTGAAACAGATTGCCAAAAATCTTCACTTGGAATACGATGAATTGATTCATATCACCGGATTTAAATCATCAGATTTACAACAGTTTATGGAAGATAAACTCGTAGATTGGAACGACGGGCAACTGACCATTCTATCTGAAGGAAAATTTGTGCTGCGCAATGTGGCGATGCTATTCGATCCGCTTTTGGTTGAGACAAAAACAGCAATGAGGTATTCGAAAACGGTGTAAAATTGCAAATACTAAACCTAACAGGTTTCAAAAACCTGTTAGGTTTGTTGATAATAAACAAACAAAATGACCCCACTACAAACTGACATTGTCGTTATCGGCGCAGGACTTACCGGACTGACGACCGCTCATTATCTGAACAAAGCAGGGAAAAACTTTCTTGTGATTGACCGCAATCCATTTGTAGGTGGAGCAATTCAAACTGCATCGGAAGAGGGTTTTACCTTCGAGAAAGGCCCCAGCACAGGCGTGATGAGCAACGAAACAGTGGGAGAGTTGTTCGAAGATTTGAAAGACATCTGCACGCTCGAACGAGCTGCCGACACAGTCAACAAACGCTATGTGTTGAAAGACGGACGTTGGGAAGCATTACCATCTGGATTGATGGGAGGCATTACCACGCCGCTGTTTACGCTCTACGATAAGTTTCGCATTTTGGGTGAACCGTTCCGCAAAGCAGGTACGAATCCCAACGAAACACTCGCCGAATTGGTGAAACGCCGAATGGGAAACAGTTTCCTCGATTATGCGATAGATCCTTTCATCATTGGCGTTTATGCAGGTGATCCGGCGTACCTTGTACCGCGATTCGCGTTGCCAAAACTCTATAACTTGGAGCAAAAATATGGTAGCTTTATTGGTGGAGCCATCAAGATGGGGCGCGAAAAGGCAAAAACCCAACCCAAACCGAAGAAGAAAGAGAGCAACCGCATCTTCTCGGTCGAAGGCGGTTTGACCAATTTTATGAAAGCGCTTCAGCAATCTGCCGGAGCCGATAAATTCATTCTCGGAATCAACAACCTGACCATCACACCCGAAAACGGACACTACACGGTGAAAGGTATCAACTTTCAAGGAGAGGAAATTAGCATTCATGCGAAACAAGCCATTACAACAGTTGGAGCGCACGAACTCGAAATGATGCTGCCGTTTGTCGAAAAAACGACTTTAGATAAAATAACTAACTTGCTTTATGCCAAAGTGGTACAGGTTTCGCTCGGTTTCAAACAGTGGAATGGATTTGAGCTCGATGCTTTCGGTGGATTGATATCTTTCAAAGAAAAACGCGACATTCTGGGTGTGCTTTTTCCATCGGCATTTCTCAAAAACCGTGCGCCCGAAGGTGGAGCGATGTTGTCCGTCTTTATGGGAGGTGTTCGCCGTCCAGAAATTCATGGATTGAGCGACGAGGCCATTCTGCAATACGTTAAAAAAGAGATGTGTAGCATCATGGGCTTGAAGTCGTTTAACCCTGATTTAGTACGAATTTTCCGTTATCGGGAAGCGATTCCTCAATATGGAGCCGACTGCGAGGCACGCTTTGCAGCGGTTGAAGCTTTAGAAAAGCAATACTCCGGACTCTACATTGGCGGCAATTTGCGTAACGGAATCGGCATGGCGGATCGCATTTTGCAAGGAAAGAATTTGGCAGAAGGAGTGAAATAAAGCATTAAACTAAAAAAAATATAAAGTTATGAAAACCATTGTTTTATCAATTGTATTGCTATTGTCTCTCACTGTTTTTAGCCAAACAAGTGAGAAGAATTTCATTGACCAGAATTATATTGAGGTTATAGGAAAATCAGAAATGAAGATCACTCCAGATGAGATTTATTTGAAAATTCAACTCAATGAGAAAGATTTAAAAGTAAAAAGTATAGATGATGCTGAGAATCTGATGATAAATAAGTTGCAAGAAATTGGCATTGATACAAAGAAAGACCTTGCAATTAAGGATTTTGCCAGCAACTTTAAGTTTTATTGGTTACAAAAATCAGATGTAGTTTTATCGAAGCAATATCAATTACTTGTTCGAGAACCCAAAACGGTAGAACAAGTATTCATAGAATTACAAAAACTTGGTATTTCAAATATTTCAATTGATAAAGTAGATCATAGTAAGATTCAAGATTTTAAAAGTGAAGTAAAAATTAATGCTATTAAAGCCGCTCAAGAAAAGGCAAGGTCATTGGCAATTGCTATTAATCAGAATATTGGTAGAGCTATCTATATTCAAGAATTAGATAATAATTTTTCAAATGGTTTGACTGGAGCCGTTTCTGGCATTAGAATTCGTGGATATTCAAATACAATATCGTCGGTAAACAAGGCTGGAGAAACTGAAATAGAATTTGAAAAAATAAACTTGGACTATTCTATATTAGTCAGATTTGAATTGAAATAAGTTTTGCTAAGAATGAATGAAGTCACAAAGAAACACAAATTTCTTTGTGAAAACGTAGAGGCTTAATGCTTTCGTGGCAAGAATGAAATCTTGATTCGAAAAATAGATTTTCACTCAAACTCATTAAAGAATATTTATTTTTCGTACCTTTGTCACACAAAAGACAAATAATGAAAAGACAGACGTCATAACATCATTTGAGAAATCAGTCGAAACTTGTTTCGGTTGGTTTTTTTTTGTCTAAGAATTTCCCGCAGATTACACAAATGACGCAGATTCAATTTTATCTGCGAAATCTGCGAGATTAGCGGGAGAAATAATTTGTAAAACATAACCCAAGAATATGAGCACAAAGCACCTTGTTTCGATCAAAGACTACACCAAAGAAGACATTCTGCGGGTGTTGCAGGAAGCAGAAGAGTTTGAGAAAAATCCCAACCAGCGATTGCTAGAAGGTAAAGTGGTGGCTACACTTTTCTTCGAACCATCAACTCGCACTCGACTCAGTTTCGAAACAGCAGTCAATCGACTTGGAGGTCGAATTATCGGCTTTTCAGATGCTTCCACTACGAGCTCTTCGAAAGGTGAAACACTGAAAGACACCATCAAAATGGTGAGCAACTACGCCGATCTAATCATCATGCGTCACCACTTGGAGGGAGCTGCACGCTACGCATCAGAAATATCGGATGTGCCCATCGTGAATGCAGGCGATGGCGCCAATCAGCACCCTTCTCAGACGATGCTCGACCTCTATTCTATCTACAAAACACAGGGGACGCTCGACAACCTGACCATTACAATGGTGGGCGATTTGAAGTTTGGACGCACAGTACATTCGCTGCTGATTGCGTTGGCACATTTCAAACCGACGTTCCACTTTGTGGCGCCGAAACTGCTCGCAATGCCGGAGGAGTACATCAATTTTTGCAAAAAACGCAATATTCCATACTACGAGCACGAAGATTTCACGACAGAAGTTATCAATCAGACCGATATCCTGTATATGACACGTGTGCAACGAGAGCGATTCACCGACATTATGGAGTACGAAAAGGTGAAAAACGTCTATATTCTCAATAATGCAATGCTCGACAAAAGCAAAGAGACACTCCGTGTGTTGCATCCACTTCCACGGGTGAACGAGATCTCGACCGATGTTGACGACAATCCAAAAGCCTACTATTTTGAACAAGCTCGTAATGGTGTGTTTGCTCGACAAGCCATCATTTGTGATGTATTGGGGATTGTTTAAGGGTTGAGTAATTGAATAACTGATTAATTGAGTCTTGTTCTTGCGGAACGACTTACGACTTCTTGACTTTATGAATATGAAAAAAGAACTTTGGGTGACAGCCCTGCAAAATGGAACGGTGATTGACCACATTCCGCCCGAACACCTATTTGAGGTTGTTTCGATTTTGGGATTACACAAAGAGAGTGTAGGTATTACAATCGGACAAAACCTTGCAAGCAGTAAGTGCGGTAAGAAAGGAATCATTAAAATTGCAGATCGTTTCTTCGAAAAGGATCAAATCAACCGCATTGCCCTTATTGCGCCAAATGTGAAGCTCAATGTCATTCGCAATTACGAGGTGTGCGAGAAAATATACATCGAACTACCTGATGAATTGGTTGACATTGCTCGTTGTCCGAATCCGAAATGCATCACTAACAACGAACCGATGACGACCCGTTTCAAAGTGTTGAGTCGCGAGGAGTCAAAATTTAAATGTCGCTATTGCCGTCGGGTGATTGAGAAAGACGATCTAAAATTGCTCTGATGAAGGTCGATTTCAAACCTGGAACGATGGTTTATCCAGTTCCAGCAGTGATTGTAAGTTGTGGTTCCACGCCTGATGAGTACAATCTGGTGACCGTTAGTTGGGTAGGAACCATCTGCACCGATCCGCCGATGTGCTACATCTCTGTGCGACCAAGCCGCCATTCACATCCAATTTTAATGAAAAACCGTGAGTTTGTCATCAACTTGACAACGAAAGAGATGGCCTTTGCAACAGACTGGGTCGGGGTGAAGTCGGGGAAAGATTTCAATAAGTTTAAAGAGATGAAACTGACGCCAGGTAAAGCCAAAGTGGTGAATGCTCCCATCATTGAAGAATCGCCCGTTTGCATTGAGTGTCGCGTGCGCGAAGTGATGAAATTGGGCACACACGATATGTTTATCGCCGATGTGGTGAATGTGCAAGCCGACGACAAATACCTCGACAAAGAGACTGGTCAATTTAAGCTTTCAGATGCCAATTTGATCGCTTATTCACACGGTAATTATTACGAATTAGGTAATCAAATCGGTCGATTTGGCTGGTCAGTACAAAAGAAAAAGAAGAAAAAATAGTCTTTATTTGCGAATTTGCTCCAACACCCAATTTGTTCTAGCTCCACTCTCTCCTGTACTTGGACAATTGCCATTTCCTAATAATTCTTTTATAACCAACTCAATCAAAGGAGTTTGTATGTGTTCTGGCATTTCGAATGAGTAGGCTTTACGACCCAAATCTTCCGTTTCCAAAATGATTGAATAATCCGAAAAACTTTTAAATTCAATCTTGCCTTTGGTTCCAATGATGGTTGTTGTCTCTTTTTCAGAAACAGAACTTGCGTTGAAACACCAAATTCCACTTCCCATGATTCCATTTTCAAAACGAAAACTACCCGTAACCATATCTTCAGCCAAATAATTGTTGGACTGATTTGCTGAATAACCGGTAGCTTCCACAATTGGACCAAACAGAAAATCGAGAAAATCGAGTTGATGAGAAGCTAAATCGTAGAAATATCCACCTCCAGCTATTAGAGGATTTACACGCCAGTGTGTCTCAGATTGCGCAACAAAAGATGAATCTAATGGTTTTATCATCTCAATATTCACACAGCGCACGTCTCCAATCGCACCTTCGTCAATCCACTGTTTGATGTGTGTAAATCCAGGTAACGAGCGACGATAATAAGCAACGAAGAGCGGAACTCTGGCTTGTTTGCAAATATCAATCATTTCGAGACACTCTTGGTAAGTGCGTGCCATGGGTTTTTCTACATAAACTGCTTTGCCTTTTTCTGCTGCTTTTTGAGTTAATTCAAGATGCGAATCGGGTGGCGTAGCGATGTATATTGCATTGATTTCGGGATCGGAGAGGAGCGAGTCTATATCCGTGTACCAATGTTCTATTCCGTGACGACGGGCATAATCTTCTGCTTTAACGGCATCCCGACGCATAATGGCTTGAATGCGCGAATGTTCAATTTTATTCATGGCCGGAGCACTCTTCTTTTCGCACACATCGCCTGCGCCAATCACTCCCCAAACGACTTTATCATCAGAAATCACTCTCATTTTATTTTGAATATTCTTCGTAGAAATAACAAATAGTTTCAATTCCTTTTAACCATAAATCGATAGGATAATTTTCGTTGGGCGAATGGATGGCATTCGATTCGAGTCCAAATCCCATCAATACCGTTTTGGTTTCCAATACTCGTTCGAAAACCGAGATAATTGGAATACTTCCACCGCGACGTACAGCCAAAGGTGGTTTATTGAATGCCTTTGCGTAAGCTATCTCTGCGGCTTTGTAGGCCGGTAAATCAATAGGACAAACATACGCTTCACCTCCGTGCAACGATTCAACTTTTATTTTAATGGCTGACGAAGTACTCTTTTCGAGGTAATCTTTCATCAGTTCGGCAATCGTTTCGTGGTTTTGATGCGGAACAAGGCGACACGATAGTTTGGCAAAAGCTTTCGATGGCAACACCGTTTTACTGCCCTCGCCCGTATAACCTCCCCAAATACCGCACACATCGAAGGTTGGTCGAGTGGCGGTTCGTTCGAGGGTTGAGTATCCTTTTTCGCCATGTAACGCATTTACGTCGAGCGCTTTCGCATAGTTCTCGTCGCTATGTGGAATTTGCGCCATCATTTCACGCTCGCGGGGTGAAAGCTCTTCTACATCGTCGTAGAATTCTGGAACGGTGATTTTCCCGTTTTCGTCCGTCACAGAAGCGATAAGTTTGCACAATTCGTTGATGGGGTTGGCAACAGCACCACCAAAAATGCCTGAATGGAGATCGCGGTTCGGTCCTGTCACTTCCACTTGCCAATAGGCGAGTCCACGTAGTCCGGTCGTGATGCTTGGTGTGTCTTTACTCAGCATGCTGGTGTCAGAAACTAGTATTACATCGGCTTTCAGCAACGCTTTGTTTGCTTCGCAAAATGCCTCCAAGCTGGGCGATCCAATCTCTTCTTCTCCCTCAATTAGGAATTTGACGTTGCATTTGAGCAAATCGTGCTTGTTCATAATCTCGAAACCTTTCAGCTGAATGAACGATTGCCCTTTGTCGTCGTCTGCTCCACGCGCCACGATGTGATTATCGATAATCACTGGCTCAAATGGGTTGGAATTCCACTTCTCGAACGGCTCGGCAGGCATCACGTCGTAGTGCGCATAGACTAAAACCGTTGGTGCAGCGTCATTTACGATTCGTTCAGCAAATACAATTGGATTTCCCGCCGAAGGCAGTAACTCAGCCTTATCGACACCTGATGCTAGTAGTTGATCTCTCCACGCTTCGGCACATCGCACCATATCGTCTTTGTGCTCTGGCTTTGCACTGACCGATGGAATGCGTAACAGTGTGAATAATTCACTTAGAAACTGTTCTTGATTTTCGGAAATATAGGATTTGTAGTTCATTGTTGGTATGCGTTTGTTGAATTGTATATGAGTTTCTAATAAAAATACAATATAATACTTAAACTTATTGTGGTTTCAATTTCTTGATGTCCTTTTCAATCTCTTTTAAGCTTTGCTCTTTTTCTGTCTCTTGTTGAACAATTTTGTATTTCTGGAATTCCTCGTTTGATTTTTCCAATGCTCTATCGTGGCTTATTTTTCCTGCGTGGGAGAGTAACTCCCTGCCATTTAATTGAAGAATCACATCCAATCGTTGAATCCAATCTGCCATATACATCGGTGTTCGCTGTTGTGCCATTGTTTCGGCAAAAGCCAAATACTGTTCAACCAATAAACCCAACAGTTTTATTTCATCTTCTTTTAAATAGTTTTTGGCAATGCTAATATCAGTTTTCTTAATCGAAAATGTATTTTTCTTGTCTAATGACTGCATACCCATTAAAGGCAAGGAAGCATCCACCCTGCGATAAATCAATTCGGCAGCTGTTTGTTGGCTAATGGCCCAGAGTAATTTGTTTTGCACTACCTTGAAAAAATCGATGGTTCGTTCATCTTTTGCATCATAATCGATGCTGGTCGTGTATATGTCTTTAATTTTCTGATAGAAAAACCGTTCTGAAATGCGTATTTCGCGAATGCGTTCTTGTAATTCGTTGAAATAGTTCATCGAACTACCTGATTTGAAACGGTCATCATTCAATGCAAATCCTTTGATAATATATTCTTTCAACCTCTGTGTAGCCCAAATACGGAATTGTGTACCCTGAGGTGATTTTACACGATAGCCAACTGAAATAATAACGTCAAGATTATAGCCATTCACTTCTAATTTTTGCGTTTTCCCAGCGATAGCACCGTGTTGAGTGGTTGTTCGGAATTTCCGAACAACCACTTGTTCATCCAGCTCACCTTCTTCAAACACATTCTTTATATGCTCACTAATAGTTGCTTTCGACTTCTGAAAAAGTTCACACAGTTGAGCTTGTGTAAGCCAAACGCTTTCTTCCTCCAAACGAACATCTATTTTAATACTGCCTTCGGAATTTTGATAAATCAGAATTTCGCTATTGTTCATTTTAATGTAATGTATTGAATATTATTTGCTTATAAGTGATTTGTTGTAGTCTTGTTTAGATTTTCTATCTCACTCTATGACATCTCTCAAGATGTATTTCAATCTCTTTCAAAGAAGAGTTTAGCAATTCAAGAAACGTTTTGTCTAAATTGTATTTTTGCTCTTTGTAAAAGGTGATTGTTTTCCTAATATCAGATTCTGCAAAGGGTAGAATTACAACTTTTATCATGTTCTACAACAACTCTTTTTTCAAATCGTCCCAATCTTTTCCTGATTTATCATTTTGAAAAGAAGCATACCTACTTTTCAATTCAGCAGCGATATTCAAATCAATCTGAGCGGGTGTGTCTTCTAAATTACACTCCTCTTTAGCTCTTTCAGCATCTTAATTATGCTTTTGGCTTTTTGTGTAGAATCTTCAATTTTAATTGTATAGGTCATAATCTTGAAATTGCACGTTAGTAATTACAAAGATGATGAATCTCAACTGAAATTCAAAATTAGAAGTGCCTAAAAACAAAATAGCCCAACAGAATTTTTATTCCATTGGGCTGATTCTTGATGCTCGCTGACAGTCGGTCAATTCCTTGCTTTTTTTACAATAAAAGTAGAGAAATCAACCATATTTAGCTCACAAATATATGAAATACGGCTCAATTTCCGACATAAAAGAGCTTTATTTTTTTTTATAATGAGCCATAAAGGTGGAGGCTATGGGCAAGTGCTGGAATAAAATCTTCCGAACACTCGTAGTTACAAACCCACGTTAAATGGGGGTCAGTGACAGTTATTTCTAAAACTAACGAAAACAATAAGGTTCAAATCTCAATAAATGTTCACTCTGATCATTTGACAATATTTCATAAATCCCGTTATCTTGGAAATTTTTCTGTGTCTGTAAAGCTCGTTTATATGGAATAGATATTGGCGCATATTCTGGTTGAAAAGTAAGCAAATATGTATTGTCATTAATAATTTCATCAATAAGTTGCAAAAAATCACCTGAAATTACCCTACTGTTTATGTATTCTAAGAAATCAGGGAAAAATGGTTCTTTAAAATTTCTCTCTTGATAATTTACTTGTTCTCTCTTTTTCATCAACCATTGATATGAAGACAATCCTTCAATTTCTTGTGATAATAAAATATCGGAATTAGAAAATAGATCATTATAATAATTTAAAGCTGATTTATGGTCTCCTGAGTAATTGGACCTATAACTTGACGATGTGCGACCTTTAGTTAATGGAGAAGACCCTTCTGTTGCTTGAAGATAATAAATACATTTATGCCTTATTAATGCAATATCCTTTAAAGCAAAATCCGCTTTTATCATATAGAAAGTTGCATAATATGCTTTGATAATTGCCCATGAATAAAGTCGATTATTAAAACTTGTAAGACTTTCGGTTAGACTTTGACAACCTTTAAAATATAAATCTTTTGCATCTTGTTTTAATGAAGCACTTAAACTAAATGCACTATTTCTATCAAGTATTAAACTCTCAACTGTAGTGTAAGGTTTATTAATAAATTCTTCAAAATTAGCACAGCCAAGTATAGACTCACATAATGATTGAGATCTATATCTATCAAAACTCATATTCATCTTGGCTAGGTAAAGATTTGAGATAATTATCTTGCAAATAATCTACTATTGCTTTTCTTTGAGATTTACCTTCTAAGTTTTTTTAGGTCAGCTCTTTGAATTAACTCCACTTTTTGTAGATCAAGAAGTATTTTGAAATCTTCAATTTTGAAAGATTTTTTCTCCGCACATTTAATCAATAAGTTTTTAATTAAATGTTCAATTGCTCCAAAAAATCCTGCATTCGTGAAGAATGGATTTTTATTCTTATTTGACCATAAACCATCTTTGTCGTAATAGAATTTTAATGCAGTAAAATAGTTTATTATTACAGATTTTTGATTTTGTAAGTTAGTCAGTTTGTGACTTGCAAAAACACCATCAGGTTCTAAATGTCTCTTTAAAGAACTTACTACTGTCGATAAGTCAACAAGACCAACTCCTTTAGGTTGTCCCGGATATTTTATACAACTGTAATAAGGAGATTCGATATTTGAATTTAATTCGTCTGCAATATCAGCTGCTCTATTAATTGAATGATTATTGTCATTCTCAATTTCCCCAAATAAGTCATATATAAGACTTTTAGGAACTGGTTTTTGTTCCGAATTTATATTGACAAAAATTTTTGCAGCATCTTTAGTCTTAAGGTTAAGACTGATTGTTACTAATATTTCTTTTTCACCTATTTCATCGTTTTCTTTCATTGCTTCTTGTAAGCCTACAAGTCTGTGTTGACCATCAATTGCTTGAGCTGCAAAAGGAATAATAGGTATTACTATTTCATTATCTTTAAATTCTGGCTGTAAGGTAGTGTCAGTCCAATTTAGAATAAATGTACTGTAAAAAATATTTCCTTCTAATACATACTTTTTTATTGAAGTAATTCGTTGTCTGTTTAACACTCTTTGAACCGCACCTTCCTCGTCATCTTTACCTCTTATTGCAACATAGAAAATGTTTATCACGTCTTTGATTTTCAACGATTGAGTGTAAACAGTTAAATCGCCGAATTTCGTCTTCAAGGACTTTGTTTTAATTTTTTCGATTGCCATAATTTTAGGTATTATTGTTTTATTTCAATTGTCGCTAACATCAATATCCGCCACGCAATTTGTATATACCCCATAATATGGCGCACATCCAATCTATCAATAAGTGAGCTATTTGAAAGATTCCGTTGATTTTTCAAATCTTTCTATCTCAAAAAAATACTTTCGTAAAATTAGTAAAGTTTTTTATTGTGCAAGAGTAATTCATGCTATTTTCTTGAGAATTTGACAAAAACAAAGCAGTCCAACAGAATTTTCATTCCATTGGGCTGCTATTGGTAGAGGAATTAGGGGAGAGGTCTTCAATCCTGTTTGCAATGGAACAGAGACTGTAGCACGATCCATAATGGCATGAGCAGGTCGTTCAATAGGCAGACGGTTCTTAAACGCAATTGCACTTTTGCCATTAAAGGTTCGTCTAATGGATTTATGGGCATGGTGATTGAATAATAAAGTTATGCACTGGCGGCATTTGCTAATTGTGCCTGATTTAAGAGGGATTTTCGATATTTATATAATTCAAACCAGGTAATACTGAAAAAACCTGCAATTACACAAATGAGTGTTTCTATTATACCAATCTTTTCAAACTGAAACAGATCAATAAAAAATGGGATATTCAGGATGAGTATCAGAAATAGAACAGCACCGCCAACGACCCATTTTACTGCTTTGTTTGGTGTTACAAGGATTTTAAAGATGTTGGATGTCCAAGAACGGTTGGAAAGAATAACGGCGATGTTGGATACAATTAATGTTACAAACGTAAGCGTTCTGACAGCTTTGTCGGAGTAGCCCATTTTTTGTCCAATAACGAAAATAAGAATACAAATAATCAAAATTCCCAAGCCTTGAAGGCAGCTTAATACTATCTTTTTTGCGCCAAAGAAGGGTTCATTGATTTTTTTTGGAGGACGTGACATGACATTTTTCTCTTCTTTTTCCGCTTCAAAAATGATGGAACAGGCAGGGTCAATTATTAATTCAAGAAAAACAATGTGCACAGGCCATAGAATTAATGGCATGTCGGCAAAGAAAACAGGAATTAAAGATAATCCTGCGATAGGAACATGAATGGCGAAGATATATCCGAACGCCTTTTGAAGATTATCAAAAATTCTACGCCCCATTTTTACGGCGCCCACAATAGAAGCAAAATTATCGTCCATCAGTACCAATGAAGAGGCCTCTCTTGCCACATCGGTTCCTTTTTCGCCCATGGCTATTCCAATGTTTGCCGATTTCAATGCCGGAGCATCATTCACGCCATCGCCGGTCATGGCCACAATTTCATTGTTTTTCTTTAAGGCATTCACAATTTTCAGTTTTTGTTCAGGTATTACTCTGGCAAAAACATTGACGTCTTTTATCCTTTTTGAAAGTTCTGCTTCGCTCATCTCCAGTAATTCATTTCCAGTGATGCATGATTCAGGATTTTCCAACCCTATTTCTTTGGCGATGCTGATAGCTGTAACGGGATAATCGCCTGTAATCATAATTACCCGAATGCCGGCTTTGTGACATTCGGCTACTGCATCAGAAATGTTTTCTCTGATGGGATCTGAAAGACCTATTAATCCTAAAAATTCAAATTTGAAATCGTGCTGATTTTCGGGCAGACTCTTTGTATTTATGATTGCTTTGGTAACACCTAACACCCTTAATCCCGATGATGCCATTTCTGTAACAGCTTTCTCGTATTTGGTTTTCTTTTCTATCTCAAGATGACATAAATCAAAGATTGCTTCTGGTGCACCTTTGGCTGCAATTATTTTGCCTTTTGTACCAGTGCTGTTGAACACTCTCGACATTGCCAACAATTCTTGTGACAAAGCGTATTCTTTTTCCATCACCCAATCGGCGTGCAGATGCTCTGTGTTTTTAAGGAATTTTTCGCCAATGTTTGTAATGGCTTTTTCCATGGGGTCGAATGGGTTAATCTGACTTGATAAAATCCCATACTCAACAATCTCATGAAATGGATCCGGAAATTCTGCATTTGCAGCAACCGTATGAAAATCGTTGCCATTGAATAATTGGCTAACCGTCATTTTATTTTCTGTAAGTGTTCCTGTTTTGTCGGTGCATAATACCGTTGCTGATCCCAATGTTTCAATGGCTGCCGGTTTTCGGGTTAGTACACTGTTTTTTGACATGCGCCAAGCTCCGAGAGCAAGAAATATTGTCAAAACCACCGGGAACTCTTCTGGAAGCATGGCCATTGCCAATGTAATACCAGCTAAAAATCCGTTTAGCAAATCACCTCTGGTTAAGGCATAAACAACAATAACTATTGCACAAAGCGAGATTCCAATAATGGCCAATCGCCTTATCAAAATACTCATCTCTTTTTTCAATTTGGTAGGCTCTTCTTTTACCGATTCCAAGGCTTTCCCAATCTTTCCAATTTCCGTATTTGTTCCAGTTGCTAAAATCCGAACAACACCATTTCCTTGAACAATCATTGACCCCGAATAGACATAAGGAATATCATCGCCACCAGGATTTGTATTCAAATCGCCTTCCTTTCCAACTCTTTTCCTTACAGGTACAGATTCTCCGGTAAGTAACGACTCATCGGCCATTAGGTTCGTGCACGACAATACAATGGCATCGGCGGGAACTCTGTCGCCCTCTTGCAACACAACCATATCGTCAGTTACAACTTGATTTCCGGGTATTCTTTTTTCAATTCCATTTCTAATAACTAAAGCTCTTGGACTGGCAAGGTCTTTCAAGGCATTCAGTGCTTTTTCTGTTTTCTTTTCCTGATAAAATTCAATACCCATTATTACAAATACAAACCCTAAAAGCATCAGTCCTTCGCGCACATCTCCAAGCAAAAGATATAGCGAACCACATGCAACCAATAAAAGGAACATCGGTTCTTTTACCACGCCAATCATAATGCGCCAAATGCCCTTTGGCTTTGAAGAAGGAAGTTCATTTAAACCTTCTTTTTCCAGTTTCAGCTTGGCTTGTTTGTCAGATAAACCGCTATATTTTTCTGTTTGAATTACTTTTCCCATAATTGTAGATATCACATTGGAGTTGCAAAGGTGAATAATGAAAGGTGAATGATGAAGGATCTACTCTTTCTTTCCTAATTCATTTTTTGATTTTGCTTTTGGATCAATCAACGGCGCTTTTTGTGGTGTAATTACGGGAACTTCTTTTGGAGTTTGCACAGGAACTTCGAGTGGAACTTTGATCGATTCGTTTTTCATAGTTTCATTGTTAAGTAGTGAGACAAATATAATTTCGTATTCAATAGCCCCTAAATCCCCTGAAGGGGACTTTAGCTGAGGTTATATTTTGTAAAGTTAATCATTGATAAACAAATATTTACAGTAGAATGTCAAAGTCCCCTTCAGGGGATTTAGGGGCAAAGTAAATAACTTGAAATGTGATATTATTTCATTCCTAATACTTATTTAGTGTTACTGAAATGTTTTTTTGAAGCGAATTGAGGTATTCTGATATGCTCCACGCCAGTTTGTATCCGTTTGATGTGAGTTCAATTCCACTGATTATTTTTGGAGTGGTTTTAAATTGAAATTGAGTTTCAGTACCGAGTATTTTAGTGACTGCCTTTTGAATTTCAGTTTGCTGTTTTTTCGGTAAATCAAATGCACTTCCTATCTGTATCGGACTCGAATCCGATTTAAAAGCTTCCACGAATTGTTTCATCTCCTCTTTTTTCAAATCATTCAATCGTTTGATAAAGATATTTGCCGTTTGCTCTTCCAAACTTTCGGAAGCAAGATCTGCCAACGTTTTTCGGGCAATGGCGAAAACTTCCTCTTGTGTCTTTTGCACGATGTCGCGATTCAGATTCTCTTGCATCTCAGTCAATGATTTGTCGAGCTTAGCGCGCAATTCAGTGGCTTCAGTTCTTGCAGATTCAAGGAGTTTTTGCCGTTCCTCATTGGTTTCAGCAACGACTTTGTCCATCAACGCCTTCTTTTCTTTATCGAAAGAGTCATTTTTTTTGCTGAATTCAGCCTGTTCCTTTTTGGCTTGAGCATCTTTTGCTTCAGCATCTTTTATTTTATCCGCAATTTTCTTTTCGCGGTCGTCAATAGCCGTGAGTATCGGTTTGTAAAGAAACCGTTTGAGCAACCACACCAATACGATGAAGTTAACGATCTGGGCTATTACCGTGAACCAGTTTATTTGCATCTTGAATAGATTATTTTGCGATGATAAAATTCCAGAACGGGTTAGCGAAAATGAGAATCATCGAAACCACAAAACAGTATATGGCTGTTGACTCAATCATTGCCAAACCGACGAACAACGTTCGTGTGATGGTGGGCGCTGCGTCGGGCTGCTGTGCTATTGACGTTAACGCAGTAGATACCGATTTTCCTTCGCCTAATGCGGGAAACATGCAGCCAATACTTGTTGAAAATCCGGCAGTTACAATTGATGCAACCGCAATTAGAGATACATTGTCCATTTTTAATCCTCCTTTAAATTATTGCCCAATTTATTTGCTTCAAGAATAAAAACGCCTATCTGCTTGTTCATTCCCGCAATGGGTGTAATGATTTTTATATCCGACACACTCGTCAAAATTTCTTGGTCCATTAAGTTGATGTAATCGACATTTCGCAATCCCTCGTCTTTTTTATCCGTTGAGATTTCAATTTTTGAATTCGCGGAGTTAATAAATTGCAGTTTTAAAATGCCGGGCGTTTTAATAAACTCATTGAAATACTGATTAATCTGATCTTTATTTCCCCGTATTAATTCACCTCTGATCGCCCATGAAAAGACTTTTGATGTAAGTTGCATGTTGACGGCATTCAAGCTATCAAGCCTCATTTCGTACTTGTTAATCATGCCAATCCTCTCTTTTTCAGTACTTTTTTCGAGAAAATAGATTTTGCCAAAATGCCAAATCAGGATAATGACAATGATGAATATTAACCCTAAATAATACTTTCCTTTACTAAGGAAATTCGAGAACTTGTTTTCTGTTGCTTTCATTGTTTTCATCGTGTTAGTTTTTAGTTGATACTGTTTCTTTCTTATCCGCCGGTTTAGCGTCGTGCACCGCTGCCGCAATATACACGGTTGCTAAAATGCTAAATATATATGCTTGCACCATACCGGTGAGCAGACCGAGAGCTTTCATTACAATGGGAAATATAAAAGGCGTGATGCTTAATAAAATAGCGACAATCATTCCTCCACTCATAATATTTCCAAACAAACGAACCGCCAAAGCCAGTGTGCGCGTTATCTCGCTGATCAGATTAAACGGCAACATAATGGGTGTTGGTTTTATGTACGTTTTCAAGTAGCCTCCGATTCCTGTTTTTGCAATTCCAAAATAGGGAACAGCCAAAAAAACGGAAATAGCAAGTGCTGCTGTCGTCGAGAGCGAACCGGTCGGTGGCTCGTACCAAGGTAATATGATTAGAATATTGGATACGACAATAAACAAGAACAGCGTGCCAATAAAACCAATATAATCTTTCGGTTTCTTCAGTCCAATTTCTTCAATCTGATTATTTATCGTTGTTACTAACATTTCGAGAATGCACTGCCAACGGGAGATGCGGATACCCGTTTTGAGTTTTCGGGTGACCAATACCGCAGCAACGACCAACACCAGCATGATTACCCAGGTAGTCACAATGGTCAGGTTGATGGTGATAAATCCATGTTGCCAGAAAATAGTTTCGTCGGGACTAAGTTTCATGATTCACCTCCTTTTGGGTTAGTTTCTCATCAAGCGATTTTGTGAGATGCGTAACCACAAAGCGTGCAACAATAAAGCCTAATACAGAGACAATAAGGGGCTGCCAACCTCTAAGCGAGATACTATAAAAACCAAACATTACCACCGTTACACGTAAAACAAAACTGGCAAAAAAACCAAATTGCCGGAATCTTTGTAGCAATAGCTTTTTTTATGGTGATCCATAGTCCGCCAAAGAAAAACAGTCCGAGCACCATACCCATTACAAAAGCCAAAATCATATATAAAATTTCACTCATCGTCATCGTTTCGATTTATTTCTTTATGTTCTTTGTTAACCCAACGCCATGCTATGAGGCATCCGGCAAATAACCCCAAAACCAAACCAGTTAATGTCCAAGAATTTGATTGAGGGTAATTTTTGTCTAACCAAACGCCCAATGCAGCGCCTAACAAAGTAGGAACAACGATTGTCCAACCCACAATTCCCATCATGTCTAACCCAAACCATACATCTCGTTTGTCGTTGTGCAAGGCTTTTAGCTTTCGTTGGGCTTTTTCTCCCACCTTTTTGCTAAATTGTTTAGCTTTTTTGTTGTCAGCAGGTTGCATAGTTATTCTTTTTGAAATTCCTTTTATTGTTGTCCGATAAAAACTTAAGTTGATTAAAATTATCCCGTATTTGGTTGAAAATCAGATACGGGTTTATTATTTTATAAAACCAAGCCCCCTATGTTGGAAAGATGCTTAATTGCATATCTC
>JAQTZA010000013.1 GCA_028687995.1 Bacteroidales bacterium | reverse complement strand
TTTTTTTTATTACTTTATGCCATACGGTTTCTTTGAATAGCCATACGGTTTTGGCACAATATCACTACCCTTGAGGACAATATACATATTTTTCAATTTATTCTTTTTGTGAATATCGTTAATAAGTCGGATATCGTGTTTGTGGGTGTAATTTGCTCTTACAATATATAAAGTCACATCCGACAAGCGATCAATTAACAGAGTATCAGATACTAAACCGACAGGAGAGCTATCAGTAATAATGTAGTCATATTCGTTTCTAAGAGATACGAAGAGTTCGTCCAGCGACTCTTTCAACAGTAATTCATTCGGATTTGGCGGAATAGTACCAGAAACAATTATAGATAGATTTTCACTCAAAGAAGTGGGTTGAATAATTTTTTTGTAATTAGTTTCAATACCAGACAAAAATGCAGTAATGCCAGGTGAATGTTGTAGATTAATATATTCTCCCAGCGCAGGTTTGCGTATATCCAACCCAACAAGAATAACTTTTTTACCGGTCAAAGCCAAAGCCATTGCTAGATTCAGCGCAAAGGTAGTTTTTCCTTCACCTGATTCAGAAGAAGTAACGTTGATAACCTTCTTGGTGTGATCGTGTAAAATAAATTGAAGATTTGCTCGAAGAAGTCTATACATTTCTGCAATAGGTTCATTGGAACCGGGTCTAACAACAATTGGATCTTTTCCTTTATATTCGGGAAGTTCTCCCAAAATGGTAACAGTGGTCAAACCTTCTAGCTCGTTTCTATTTCTTACTCTAGCACGTAGAAAATCTTTGAAGAAAAAGAAAATAACTGGGAAAATTAACCCTAAAATAAATGCGATGGATAGATAGAACCCTTTCCCTTTCGAAACTAACTTGTCGTCGGCCAAAGGTTCTTCAATAACTCGTGCCGTAGGAATACCGATAGCCAAAGTCAAGCTATTTTCTTCCCGTTTTTGAAGCAAATACGTATACAGTGCAGCTTTAATTTCTTGTTGTCTTTTAATTTCAATAAATTCTCGCTCTTGACGCGGTACTGCTTTTATTTTGGAAGTTAGAGAGACATCTTGTTTATCCATATCATGTTTCGAAATCATAAGTCCTCGACGAGTGCTCTCTACACTAGCTTCAATTGCTTTGCGCATGGATTTAATCTGACGTTCAATGTCAATAATTATTGGATTTGTTTCAGTGGTTGTTCTAATCAAACGATCTCTTTTGAATAAAATCTCGTTATAACCATTCAATACCTCAGATAGATTAGGGTCTTGAATCCCGATATTTGGTACAATGCCGTATTTATTTTCAGATTTATGAATATATTGATCTACAAAATCAACCAAATTAATCTGTGTCTCAATATCTAATCTAGCTTTTTCAAATTCGCCAGTTTGTTTAATAAATTGTTGAGATTCAGCTTGAATATCAGTCAATTTATTCGCTTGTTTATAATTCTCAACATTTTTCTCTACAGTAGTTAGTTCATCAGTGATATAACCAAGTCGATCATCGATGAATTTAATCGAATTAAATGCGGTTTTATTTTTTTCATCTACCGAAGCAATATTATACAACTCGATTAATTTGTTAACTATATCTTGTCCATTTTTTATATTCTTAGTTGGTACAGAAATGCCTATCACGTTTGCTTTTTTATCAGTCAAATCAATTGTCATAGATTTTTGTAGCATAGAAGCAACTTGAAGGGGACGACGAAGAACAATTTTTAAATCATTTTTTGATAAAGCATAATTCAAATTTCTTGTTAATCTAATAACTCCCATGGGTGTTTCAATGAGGGCTGGAAAAGTTTTAAGATCCCTCTCAAAGGATTGAATATGCATAAATCCCTGATCACAAGTGCCTTTCAGCTGAATACCTTGTTCTGAGAAATGAATAATAATTTCTATGGGAGCTTTTAATGTATCCAGATTTTCGGGTAACATGTCAGCAATAATAGGTGATGTTTGGTAGATCTCAACCTCTTTTAGTCTAGTTTTGATGTAGTATGTAGTTTGCAGATTTAATGCATTCACTACTTTCAACATCATGGATTTGCTACTTAATACCTGAACTTCATCTAGTACATTATCTTTAGCTCCAAGTATGTCCATGTTATCTAGAAATCCCATTTGATCTTTCAATGGATTCGCCCCATCTTTACCTTTAATTAATATAGAGGCCGAGACTCGATATTGAGGAGTTAAAGTCAATGTATATAAACCACCAATCAGGACGCAAATGACAACAGAAATAGCAAAATATTTCCACAATTTGATATATTTGATGGCAATTCCACGAATGTCTATGTTGTCTTTTTCCTCTTCTAGATCAAGTAACTCTTTTAAATCTTTTAATTCCATATTCTTTAAATCGTATTTTTTGTTCTAATTTGAATCTACTTTATTTTTTTGTTAATCGTATTCACAATCGTAATCGATTATTTTAAAACCGTGATAATTAGACTTGTAAGGGAGATTAGTGTTCCCACTACTGAGATTAGAAGAGTTTCAGCTGATCCAATATCAGCTCCACGAGCTCTCGATTTATTGGGTTGTACGTATATAATATCGTTTTGTTGTATATAAAAATATGGAGATTTAAGAATATCATTTTTTGTAAGATCAATTCTGATAATCTCTTTTTCTCCTTTTTCATTTTCGCGCATTAACATAATGTTATCACGACGACCATAGATTGTCATATCACCAGCAAGAGAAAGGGCTTCTAATATGTTAATCTTATCATTTACAACGGAATAGGTTCCGGGGCGTGCAACTTCACCTAGTAATGAAACTTTATAATTGACGAACCTAACTGTTACTATTGGTTCTTCCTTAATATAATCTGGATATATTTTTGATTTAATTAAATCTTGCACTTCATTTTTGCTTAAGCCTCCAATATTGATTGCTCCAAGAATAGGAAACTCAATTTTACCTTCAGAATCAACTAAATAGCTCTGGATTCCAAAGGATGAATTCAATCCATATCCATTGGTCTCGATTTTTGAAGTTGGGATTAGAGGTAAATTGAAAGGAATAGCACTTTCAGGCGTAGTTGAATTTACCGTAATTGAAAGCATATCACTAGGCATAATCTTTTGCGAATATTTTGCATTGATTATACTCAAATCTTCTTTTGTTAGATTTTCAGCGCCCTGTAGATAGGGGACTTTCTTGTAAGATGTACAAGACGTAGCAATAATGAATAGAGAGATTATGAATAATGTTGTAGATTTCATAATAATTGATTCTTTGTTTTGATGCTTCAATTTAGGTTGCAAAAGTAGTTAAAAAGTATCTTTAGTAGTGGTATTTTTGTATTATTAACCATGAGTTTTTGGGTAATTTACTTCCTTTAATGCAAACTTACTATTATCTGTTCAATATTCATTAACTTTTGCTCTCCAGTTTGCATATTCTTAAGCATAATTTTTCTTTCTTTTATTTCATTTTCACCAACAATGGCAGTATAAGGGATTTTTTTTGTATCGGCATATCCCAGTTGTTTTTTCATTTTTGCTGCTTCAGGATACATTTCAACACGTATTCCAGCTTTTCTTAGCTCTGAGATAATTGGTAAACAATATTCTTCTTCCTTTTCTCCAAAGTTGACAAAAAGAATTTGTGTAGTCAACAATGAATCTTGCGGATATAAATCAAGTTGATTCAAAACGTCGAAAATTCGATCTGCTCCAAAGGAGATGCCTACTCCAGAAACCCCGGGTAACCCAAAAACGCCAGTCAGATTATCATATCTACCTCCGCCAGTTATACTTCCAATTTCAACATCCAATGCTTTTACTTCAAAAATGGCGCCAGTATAATAGTTAAGACCTCGTGCTAATGTTAAATCAACATCTAATTCACAATGCAATTTCAATAGATCTATTTTTCTCAATATATATTCTAACTCTTCAACTCCTTTTCGACCGATTTCAGACGTTCTAAGAACATTTTTTAGCACAGATAGTTTTTCAAAATTGTGTCCTTCGAGTAAAATTATTGGCTGAAGGAGTGAAATAGCTTCATTTGATATTCCTTTCGAAGCTAATTCAATATTTACGTTTTCAAGACCTATTTTATCTAATTTATCTATTGCTACAGTAATATCGACAATTTTATCCGGTTCACCAATAATTTCAGCAATCCCACTCAGAATCTTTCGATTATTCATTTTGATAGCAACCCGTATATTTAAACGTTGATAAACATCGTCCATCAACTGTATCAATTCTACTTCGTTTAGTAACGAATCCGATCCAATTACATCTGCATCACACTGATAGAATTCACGATACCTACCTCTTTGGGGGCGATCTGCTCTCCAAACAGGTTGAATTTGATAACGACGGAAAGGGAAGGTGATGTCGTTGCGATTCATTACTACATAGCGAGCAAAAGGAACCGTGAGGTCGTATCGAAGTCCTTTTTCACAAAGTTTTGTTGCTAATTTATTAGTTGCACCTTCAGAAAGTTCGTTTTGATCAACGCCACTTAAATAGTTGCCAGAGTTGAGAATTTTGAAAAGTAGTTTGTCTCCTTCGTCTCCATATTTTCCCATCAGAGTTGATAGGTTTTCCATCGCTGGAGTTTCTATTTGTTGAAAGCCAAAAAGATGAAAAGCCTCTCGAATCGTATTGAATATATAGTTTCGTTTAGACATTTCTATTGGAGAGAAGTCTCTTGTTCCTTTTGGTATGGAGGGTTTTTGCATTTTGTGAGAGTCAATATTAGAATTAAGCTGCAAAAGTAGCAATAATCGTTGTTTAGCGCAAATTTAAATGCAAAAGAAGCAGTCTCTCGAACTAACATTCTTTCTATAAATAGAGAAATACGTTTATGTAACGTTTTTTAATGAATTTTATTGAGTGGTTGAAGATTTGATTTGAATTTACTAGACTGGATTTGAAGAATTCGATTTGAAACAAGGAACTGCATCCCTAAATCTGACTACTAAAGGTTTTCATAAATCCTTATTTTATGGGATTGTGCGATGATTGGATTCAAGATAATTTTGCACTGTGAATTTTAACTAATAAAAGAATAAATGAATGGTATGAAAAAAGTTGTTAGTCTGTTTTTTATGTTTGTAGTAGTTTTTTCTGTTTTCTCTAAAACAAAAAGTATATCTGATAATGGTGTAGGGATCTCTATCGGCGGGTATGCCCAAATGGATTACAATCAACCCATTGATGCTAATGTACGTCAAAATGGCACATTGGATGTGCATCGCATGGTCTTGTTATTGGGTTATCGATTTGATGCTAGAACTCAATTTGTTACAGAATTGGAATGGGAACATATCAACGAAGTGGGAGTGGAGCAAGCATTTGTACAATATAAACTTTCGTCAAGCGTAAATTTAAAAGCAGGACAGATCCTTATTCCTATGGGTTTGATAAATGAATTTCACGAGCCGTTGGCATATAACGGTGTCGAAAGGCCTATTATTGATAAAGTTGTAGCTCCAACCACTTGGACTGCACTTGGAGCAGGAGCAACAGGTCTTCTTTCATCTATTTCACTCAAATATCAAATATATTTGATTAACGGTATTAGTACTTATGGTGATGAAGCAACCATTGGTGGTAGCGGAATTAGAAATGCTAGACAGGAAGGCACATCATTTATTAGTTCGCCAACTGTTTCATTGAAAGCTGATTATTTTGGATTGAAGAATCTTCAACTAGGAGCTGCTTTGTATGCTGGGAAAACACACAGTACATTGTACAATAATTTGAAAATTGATGATAAACGAGGGCTTGCCATAGCTGATTCGTCTGTCGTTAATCTTACAATGATTGGCCTTGATGCAAAATACAGAATTAAGTCATTGCAATTAAAAGCGCAATATTATTACTCTTGGATTTCGAATACAGATTCGTATAATGCCTTTTCTGGAAAAGACTTAGGTAGTGAAATTCTAGGATGGTATCTGGAGGCTGGATATAATGTGTTGAGCCACTTCAACGTGAAGGAAAAGGAGTTAACCCCATTTCTAAGGGTCGAACAATATGATACTCATCACAAAGTAGGCTCGTTTATTTCTGTAAATCCGAAATATAACAATCAAGTTTATACGACCGGTATTGGATTAAAACTTAATAAAAATGTGGTTATAAAAACTGATGTGCAGTTCATTAAATCGAAGAACGATAATCAATTTGCAAAAACATTCAATGCAGGAGTTGGAGTTACATTTTAAAAGATAAATTTCGGAATGAAAAAAATAAATTTGATTTTACTTCTTTTGATAATTGGCGCTTCTGCTCAAAGTCAAATTGATTATCACAACAAACGTTTTATTAAGCAGGTAAATCTGTGGGTGAAAGATGCAAAAATTGAATCTTTTCAACCCGATGAAAGTGAATCTGTACACGGGAAATATTTTGTAATAAAAGATAATGACAAAATTAAAGGATATGCCTACGTTGGCCGAGTAAATAGTTGCAGGTCACACGGGTGCTCCATTGCCACAACTGCGGACGACACATTTGAATATTTCGATTATTTTGCCATTTTTGATTTGAGTGCGGTCATTCGAGAAATTTCAATATATAGTTATCAAGCTACACATGGTGAAGAGGTAACTGCCAAGAGTTGGTTAAAGCAATTTCTTGGATTTGATGGCAATTCTACTTTGGAAGTTGGTAAAAATATTGATGCAATTTCGGGAGCAACTTCTTCAACAAACGCTTTAACCGAGAATGTGAATGAAGTCGTCAGGATTTTGAAAACGACAGTTAATAAGCAATAAAAAGGTCAAAGTCTTTCTAATCGAGCAACATCGAGTCGCAGAAAGATAAAGAGCAAAATGGTAAATCCCCAGAGAGAGGAGCCTCCATAACTGAAGAATGGTAGCGGAATCCCGATAACCGGAGTGATTCCTGTTACCATTCCAATGTTGATTACTAAGTGAAATAGAAATATGCTCGCTACAGAGTATCCATAAATACGAGAAAAGATAGTTCTTTGCCGCTCTGCTACATAAATTAATCGAAGTATGAGTGCTCCAAAAAGTAAAATTGTACCAGCCGAACCCCAAAAACCCTCTTCTTCACCAATCGTACAGAAGATAAAATCAGTGTCTTGTTCTGGAACATATTTGAGTTTGGTTTGTGTACCATTTAAGAATCCTTTTCCAATAACTCCACCAGAACCAATGGCAATTTTCGATTGATTGACGTTATATCCTACACCGCGGGGGTCATCTTCCAATCCTAGCGACACACGAATTCTTACCTGTTGATGAGGTTCTAGCACTTGATTGAAAACATAATTGACCGATAGAGAAAACAATAAAGATGAAATTGCTATTAAAATAATTATCCAGAGCTCATTAATGTTCTCTTTCAGAATCATAATGATAATGTAAATTATAGCTGCAAAATTCGAAAAAAGAGCAATCCATGCGAAATTTACAGAAAGTCCAATCCACGATGCAATCCCAAATAGCAAAAATAATGCAGCGGTTCCAAAAATAATATATTGTGCAATAAACTGTTTGCGAGAAGTGAAAAGGATATATAAGACAATGATTGATTGAATAATAAGATAAACTAACATATCACCTATTGGTGTTATGCCTATAATCGTATCAGCAAATTTCAGGGACACGATAAAGAGAGTAGCCGTAACAAATCCACCAAGCATTATGAGCGGACTCATTCCTTCGCGATAGAGCATGATTAAGAATGCACTATAGACCAACGCCGAACCAGTCTCCTTTTGCATTAAAATTAGAAGGAATGGTACTAAAACGAGTAACCCCACTCTTACATAATTTTTGAGTTTCGTAAACTGAAACTGGTATTCGCTAAACATTTTGGCTAATGCTAAAGCCGTCGCAAACTTTCCAAATTCAGCAGGTTGCAGACTAACAGGTCCAAGTACTAACCATGAACGTGAGCCTTTGATATCTGGTGCTAAGAATATGGTAGCAAATAGTAATAGAATCATACCACCATACATCAAGTAGGCAAACCGATCGTATATGTCACTATCGAGCATGATGATTATAAACCCAATGACAATTGCGAGTCCAATCCAGAGTAATTGCTTACCCGAACGTTCAGCAAAGTCAAAGATGCTGGCGTGGTCGAAATCGTAAGTGGATGCGTAAATGCTAATCCACCCGATCAGAACCAGAGACAGATACATGAGTACTGTCCACCAGTCTAATTCTGTCCATAAGTTGATACGTCTTGATCCCACGAGGCGTTATTATTGTTTTTCTAAGTTGTTCTTCTTTGGATTTTCTATTGTCAGCAATTTTACGATTGAGGTATTTTTCAATCATCAACGAAGCAATTGGAGCTGCATATCGAGCACCAAAACCTGCGTTTTCTACATACACTGCTATTGCGATTTTAGGATTCTGACGAGGAGCAAACGACATGAATATCGAGTGATCCTCTCCATGAGGATTTTGCGCCGTCCCAGTCTTTCCGCAAATTTCAATACCGGGTAGTTGAGCGGCAGTAGCTGTTCCAGAAGTAACTGCTAAAGCCATACCTTCTTGCACAATGTCATAATATTTAGGCTCAATTCCTGTAAAATTCTTTGTCCGGTACTTTTTGTCAACAATCGTGTCCTGAATTGCTTTTACCACATGAGGTGTAACGTAATATCCTTTGTTTGCAATCGTGGCCGCTAAATTACAGATTTGAAGTGGAGTAGCCAATACTTCTCCTTGACCAATTGCAATAGAGATGATTGTAACTGCATGCCAACCTCTTTCTCCATATATTTTGTTGTAGAAAGTGCTGTTGGGTATCAATCCTCGTTTTTCTCCTGGTAAGTCAATTCCGGTTTTGTAACCAAATCCCATTTTTACCATATACTCTTTCCAGGTATCAAATGCAGTTTGAATATTAGGATATTTTGCTCTATTTTCAAGCATATTACGCAACGCATAGCAGTAGTAAGCATTGCAAGAATTTTGAATGGAATGAGGTAGATCAAGTGGTGACGGATGTTCGTGACAACCCAATTTATGAGAACCATAAGCAAAACCTCTGTTACATGGATAAGAAGTGCCAGCCGATAATATTCCTTCTTGTTGCATCAACAGTGCTTGAGTTGTTTTGAAAGTGGATCCAGGCGGATATGCAGCCATCAGAGGTCTATCGAAGAGCGGTTTGTCTGGATTTCGTTGCAAAGCTCCATAGTTCTTTCCTCGCTCACGACCGTTCATATCCGATGGATTGTAAGAAGGAGCCGATATCATGGCAAGAACTTCCCCCGTAGAAGGTTCTATCGCTACGATACTACCTAGTTTGCCTTCCATCAGCATTTCACCATATTGTTGTAATTCGCTGTCGATGGTTAATTTGAGGTTTTTTCCAGCAATCGGTTTTCTGTCAAATTTACCGTTGTCGTATTTTCCTTTTATTCGGCCATACGCATCACGTAGCAAAATTTCGTATCCTTTTTCTCCTCGAATAACCTCCTCGTATTGTTTTTCAATGCCAGATCGACCTGTGTAATCACCTTGAGTAAAGTAATCATCATTGTCTAAATCTTTCTGTGTTACTTCTGCCATGCTACCATAAAGATGCGCAGCGCTAGGTGCCATGTATTCTCGCAAAGTTCTGTTTTGAATAAAAAAACCTGTATATCGATAAAGCTTTTCCTGCAACGCCCCATACTCTTGTTGCGTGAGCTGGGTCATAAAAACTTGAGGAGTGTAAGATGAGTAATTGCGATTGCGTTTTTTATCCTTTATTTGCTCTATTCGCGCAATGAAATCTTCTTTTGAAATTCCCAATGTTTGACAGAAATCCAATGTGTCGAGCGATTGAACTTCACGCGTGACAACCATTATATCGTAAGTAGGTTGATTGTATACAAGAAGTTTATTATTCCGGTCGTAGAAAAGCCCTCTAGAGGGGAAAATTGTTTTCTTTAGAAAAGCGTTATTGTCGGCAAAATTTTTGTAATCGCTATCAATTACTTGAAGAAAAAAGAGACGGAGAATGAATAAAAATGCGATAACAATTACTGCGCCCGCAATAAAATAGCGTCTGTTGTCAAAGTTGTGATTGTAATTCACCGACGCGAAAGTTTAAAGGTTTCGACAGAAAAAATAAGTAATGAAGTAAAGAGGGCACACACAATTATTTTACCTAAAAGAAGCCAGAAGTTTAGAAATACGAACGACTCAACGATAAATAAAATAGTATGATGAAGTAAAACGACAGTAATGGCATACCTCATAAATCGCCATATCCCAAAACTAATTGCAGATGGATTGCTACCGTCGATTTCATCCGACGAAAAATATAGTCTCATTATGGGTTCTCGAAAAGCGGAAGCACCTAAAGTAGCAATGGTGTGCATGCCAGGTGTATTGCTGAAAATGTCAATGGGTAATGCTAATAGAAACGCCAATGTAAACAACCAACCTTTAGAAATGTTAGTTGGTAGGATTATGATGAAATAGATGTAGAGAAAAGGGGTAGCCCAACCTAAAAACGTAAAATTATTCAGAACTGTTACTTGTAATAACAGTAATACGATGTACGAAATCAAATATTTTAAAGCGGATAAAAGCATATTATCGAATTTGATTTTCTATTTCTTTTTGTTCTTTCTGAAATTTATTCGTGATGATTTGCACAAACCCTAAACGATCATATTGTGTTGAAAATCTGATTTTTATGGGAGTTGTTCCATCACTCAAAGCATCTTGTTTCTCTTCCATGTAGCCTATTGTAATGCCTTCTGGAAAAACGGAGGAATAACCACTTGTAATCAGTGTATCTCCTTTGTTAAATTTGACATGTCGAGGTAATTCTTCTAAGACTCCAAACTCTGAACTTTCTCCAGTCCAAGCAACTGAACCAAAATAATCTGCATTTTTTAGTTTTGCACTTAGCTTTAATTTTGGATTAAGAACCGATATTACCACAGAGAAATGATCGGAAACTGTTGTAACTATACCAATAATACCATTTTGATCAATCACACCCATTTCCGGAGCAATACCATCGATGTGACCTTTGTTTAAAGTGATATAATTTTGTAGATGCGAAACACTATTACTAATAACTTCTGCTGTTATGAAATTATATTTTCGAAAAACACTGGTTTCGCTTGAGTCGTCAATAAGTTTACCTGAGTTATTTTTTTTCAACTGTTCTTCTAATTGAAGAATCCGTTTCTGCAATAAACTATTGCGAGTTAACAGCTCTGCATTTGTCTCTCTTAAATTGAAGTAATTGGTAATATTGGAAGAGGTCTTGAAAATTTCTCCGCTTACCTGATTACTCGAGCTGAGATAAATGCTACGGTGATAAACATTGAAATTGAAAAGCATTGCAAAGCCAACCACTAAATAAATCAGTAGCACCAGCCAATAGCTGTGTTTTATCAAGAATTGAATCAGATTTCGCATCTATTATCATTAAATAAGATGTCTCATAAGCCTGTTTTTCACCCAATACAGATGTAAAACAGACTTGTGAGACAAATCTTGCTTATCTTCTTATCGAATTAAGAAAGAGAATTTATCAATATTCTTCAACGCAATTCCCGTACCGCGAGCAACCGCTAAAAGTGGATCTTCTGCAATATGGAATGGGATGTTGATTTTTTCAGTCAAACGTTTGTCGAGACCGCGAAGCAATGCTCCACCACCTGCTAACCAGATGCCGTTGTTTACCACATCAGCATACAATTCGGGAGGTGTTTGCTCCAAAGCTGCCAACACCGCAGTTTCAATTTTCGAAATTGATTTTTCGATGCAATGTGCCACTTCTTGGTACGAAACCGGAACTTCCATTGGCAAAGCAGTCATCTGATTTGGACCTTTTACGATGAAATCTTCCGGTGGATTTTCCAACTCGGTTAGAGCTGATCCAACGTGGATTTTGATTTGTTCTGCAGTACGTTCACCCACACGAATGTTGTGCTGACGACGCATATATTCCTGGATGTCGGCCGTTAAATCATCACCCGCAATGCGGATAGATTTGTTCGATACGATACCACCCAACGAGATAACGGCAATCTCGGTAGATCCACCACCGATATCGACTACCATGTTTCCTTCCGGAGCTTCCACGTCGAGTCCGATACCGATAGCTGCCGCCATTGGTTCGTAAATCAGATATACGTCGCGACCGCCAGCGTGTTCTGCCGAGTCACGTACCGCACGAATCTCCACCTCGGTACTTCCCGAAGGAATACTGATCACCATACGAAGTGACGAAGAGAACCAGCCATTTTTTGGCATTGCCATCTTAATCATTCCGCGCATCATCTGCTCGCAAGCATAGAAGTCGGCAATCACACCATCTCGCAAAGGGCGAATGGTACGGATGTTTTCGTGGGTCTTTCCGTGCATCTGTTGGGCTTGCTGACCGACAGCCAGAAGCTTGTCGGTGCGTCTGTCCAACGCTACGATAGAAGGCTCATCAACCACAATCTTACCATTATGAATAATGATAGAATTGGCGGTTCCGAGGTCCATCGCAATTTCCTGTGTTAAAGAGAATAATCCCATTTATTTAGTTGTAAGTTGAAAATTAAATAAAAGAATCAAGACAAAAGAATCAAGATAATATTCGAATTTTTGAGAAGTCTTTGCTCTTTGTTCTTGTGAAATCAATGTTTAAAATGACGGAATCCGGTGGTAACCATCGATAATCCGTTTTTATTGCAATAGTCAATTGTATCTTGGTCGCGAACCGATCCACCGGGTTGAATCACCGAAACTACACCTGCTTGATGTGCAATTTCCACGCAATCTGCGAAGGGGAAGAAAGCGTCGGAAGCCATTACAGTACCGTTCAGGTCAAATTCGAATGAACCAGCTTTTTCAATCGCATGACGCAAAGCATCCACCCGTGAAGTTTGACCCACACCGCTTGCAATCAGTTGATTGTTTTTTGCTAAAACAATGGCGTTCGATTTACTGTGTTTTACGATTTTGTTGGCAAACAACAAATCTGCAATCTCTTGTTCAGAAACTGTTTTTGTAGTTACCACTTTCAAATCGGCTGCTGTTTCTGTTTTCGAATCTTTATCTTGCATCAAGACGCCGTTCAGCAAAGTGCGCGACATTTGTCCGCCTTTTACCGGCTGTTTTTGGATCAGGATAATACGATTTTTCTTTGAAGTCAATACTTCGAGCGCATCCATATCGTAATCTGGCGCAATTATTACTTCGAAAAAAAGTCTGTTGATCTCTTCTGCACTGGCTTTGTCCACGATTTCGTTTGTGACCAAAACGCCACCGAATGCTGAAACTGGATCGCCTGCCAACGCCTTCTTCCATGCTTCGAGCATAGATGGCGCCGATGCCAAACCACAAGCGTTGTTATGCTTTAGAATGGCAAAAGTCAGATCGTCGAATTCAGCGATGAGCGAAACGGCTGCATCAATATCGAGAAGGTTGTTGTATGAAATCTCTTTCCCTTGAAGTTGTTCGAACATCTCTTCGAACTGTCCGTAGAAAACTCCTTTTTGGTGAGGATTTTCACCGTAACGAAGCACTTTGGCGCTGTCTTTTGCGCTGCGGAAATAGCTTCCTTCGTTGTCGTCGAAATAGTTGAAAATAGCTGAGTCGTAACCAGATGAAACGGCAAACGCCTCTTTGGCAAACCAGCGACGGTCTTCGAGTGTGGTTTGTGCGCCTTTCTCTTCAAGAAGTTCGAGCAGGGGAGTGTATTGCGCTTTTGAAGCCACGATTACCACATCTTTGTGGTTTTTGGCTGCTGCGCGTATCAATGAAATGCCACCGATGTCAATTTTTTCGATAATCGCAGCATCTTCGGCTCCTGAAGCGACAGTTGCTTCGAAAGGATAAAGGTCAACAATCACCAAGTCAATTTCAGGAATTTCGTACTGTTCGATTTGAGCTAAATCGCCGTCCAACTCACGACGGCAAAGGATTCCACCGAAAACTTTTGGGTGCAACGTTTTTACTCGACCGCCCAAAATGGATGGATAGCCTGTTAAATCTTCTACTGCCTCACACGGATAGCCCAATGATTCGATGAACTCTTGCGTACCTCCGGTTGAGATAAATTTTACTCCTTCGTTGTGTAATTTGGTGATAATTTCGTCCAGTCCGTCTTTGTGAAAGACAGAAACCAAGGCCGATTTTATCCTTTTGTTTTCTGACATAAACTGCGCTTTGATTAGAATTTTTGCAAAAGTACAAAATTCTACTTTTAAAATGGTGATTTTGAGATTATAATTTCATTAAAATGCAACCTCTAATTGAACGTAAAGGAGCAAAGGTGCAAAAGCGATTTTAATGCCCCACTTTGGGAGGGGTTTGGGAGGCTAATCGTTTGATTATCTCTTTTGCAGCATTCTTTGGTGCGCCTATTTCACCCAACTTTTTACTCATTTCGGCATAACCGTCGATAATTTCTTTTCGATAGATCTCGTTTTCAAGCAGAAGATGAAGCTCTTTGCGCAAACTTTCGGCTGAAGCTTTGTACCCGAGCAACTCTTTGACTACTAGACGATCTACGATAAGATTGACCAATGATACAAACCTCACTTTCAGTAACTTTTCCATTACAGCATAAAGCAATTTGCCACCACTGGCGTAGTACGAAACGGCTTGCGGAACACCGAAAATAGCTGTTTCCAACGTTGCGGTACCAGAAGTGACAAGAGCGGCATCAGCGTGTTGAAGCAGTGGGTAGGTTTGACCGAAAACGACTTTAATATGGGTGTTTGAAATATAATTTTGGTAGTGATCCTTCTCGATGCCCGGAGCTCCAGCAATCACGAATTGATGGTTTGGGAACGATTTCGAAGCTTCCAACATCAGTGGAAGATTTTTCTTGATCTCCTGCTTACGACTGCCTGCCAAGAGAGCTACAATCGGATTTTCGTTTAGGTCGTTTTTTACCAGAAAATCGTTTGATTTTGGATGCGTTTGCTGGTATTGATGGATCTCGTCGAGTGTGGGATTGCCCACGTAGGTGATGGGATAATGGTGCTTGGCATAAAACGGAACTTCGAACGGCAAAATCGACAGCATCACATCTACATTGCGTTTAATCTCTTTGATGCGATACTCCTTCCACGCCCATATTTTTGGGGAAATGTAGTAGTGAACAGGAATTGAAAGCTCTTGTTTTACGAACTTTGCAATCTCGAGATTAAAGCCAGGATAATCTACGAGAATGACGACATCGGGCGAAAATTTCCGAATTTCATTCTTGCAAATTTCCATATTTCGAAGTATGGTTTGAAGATTAAGGAGTACGGGAATAAAACCCATAAAGGCTAATTCGCGATAATGTTTAATCAAGGTTCCGCCTTCTTGTGCCATCAAATCGCCCCCGAAGAAGCGAAATTCGGCTTTCGGGTCTTGCGCTTTAAGTTCACGCATCAGGTGTGCGGCGTGCAGGTCGCCGGATGCTTCTCCTGCAATAAGGAAGTAGTTCATTTTGGGAATGTCATTTTATCAAATTTGAAGAATCTTTGTTCTTTGTCAGATTTTTGTATTTATGAATAAAAAATCCTGATAAATAAACAATAATGGATATTCCTCCAGCAAAAATTATTCCTAAATATACCGAGAAAACTCGACCCGTATCAGATATCAAATTATTCATTGCTTCGATTTGAGCAGGACTTTCGCCAATACCATTATGGGCTTGATTCAATTGATTATATTTCCATTGATAGTAACAGTCATCATAAAGCGCAGAGCCAACAATAAACATATAAACCGCAAGAAATACAATGAAGCTTATCCATAAGTTTTTTTTATGAAAACTCCTCGAACCATATTTAAGCCTGATCAGATTTAAAACTAATAAAGCTAGTGCAATTATTATTGGAGTGACATAATATTCTTCAACGGTAATTGAATAAATTTTCATTTCAACCTCGTTTTCAATTCGTCCATATAATGATAGGCCGTGAGGTCTATTTGGCAGGGAACGACCGACACGTAGCTATTATTCAACGCCCATTCGCAGGTGTCTTCTGCTTCGGGTTCGCGGTTGTACATAGAGCCAGTTAGCCAGAAATATTCGCCGCCGAAGGGATCAGTGCGTTTTGAATATTCTTCTTGCCATACAGCATCTGTTTGGCGGCAGATGCGGATTCCTTCTATTTCGAGTGTGTCGGGGATGTTCACGTTGAGGCAAACGCCTTTAGGAATGCCGTTTTGGAGCACGTCTTCGGAGATGCTGCGAACATATTTTTCTGTAACTGTGAAATCTGCATTCGGGAAATAGTTACAAAAAGAAAAGCCGATGGACGGAACGCCAGCGATGCAGCCTTCAATCACCGCACCCATAGTGCCTGAGTAGTGAATATTCACCGCCGAATTGGAGCCGTGGTTGATACCCGAAACAATCAGATCGGGTTTGCGGTGCAATAGTTGGTGAAACGCCAATTTGACGCAATCGACAGGAGTACCGTTGCATTTATAAATCGACACATCACCTTCTTCGCTTACTTTGCTAAAACGCAACGGAGTATGCGGCGTGATGGCGCTCGATTGACCTGAGCGTGCAGAGTCGGGAGCCATTACCACGATTTGTCCGAGTCCACGGATACTGTTGATGAGCGATGCTATGCCTTTGGCTTGATATCCATCGTCGTTGGTAACAAGGATTAGGGGTTTATTAGTTGGATGAGTCATATTTTGATTAAATTGTCTTTTTATTCTTTTACTTTTTCAACGGTTGGTTTTGCTCCACAAGCAGAACAGAAAGGCAAATGCGCGAAATTTTTCGTTCCACATTTGTCGCATTTTCTGAACAGTTGAAGTCCGCAATGGCGACAATAGTCAGTCACCAACTTGTATGCCTCGGTGTCAATATTTTTAATTGGAAATTCCCATTTCTTGATGATGAAATCTTTTCCACAAGAGGGGCAATAGTGGTTTTCAAGAGCTTTTTCGGCAACACTTGTTTGCACATTTTTGGCTCTTTCTTGGGTTGAAACTTTCAACTCAGCCTGTTTTTTCTCGATGTATTGCCCAATGGATTTGATGGCGTAATAACCTAAACCAGCAGACAACAGGATACCCACAATGTAGCGTACATAACCGCCGTAACTAGGCAGATATGGTACTAATCCGAAGAAAAATGCGTAGAGTGAAAAGAGAGTAAATCCAAAAAAGAGTGGCCAGAATTTGTGTTTTCGGTAGCGGATGAAAAAGAAAATTCCCAACGCTAAAATGGGAGCAACAAATAACAAACGGATTAGGAAAACAAGTAGATCGTAATGTTTCAACTCTTCTTGATAAAGAGTTTCTGCTTTTTGATGCTCTTTGTCTATTTGCTCCTGAAAAATTTGAGTTTTATTTCTATCTTCGTCAATTTTAGTTTGTAACGTTTGTCGCTGGGTTCTCCATGCCTGTTCCACTTGATAAAATTCGTCCAGTTTTTTAGCACGTGCCACTACTTCTTGATCTTTATCAGGAGAACCAAGTGTTTTGCGAGCTTGCACCCAATTGTCGAACGACTGCTTTTCGTTGGTGTAATTTTCTTTGGCAATGGAAATCGTTTTTTCGAGTGTGCTACTTTTGTTGGAAAGAGTCTCAATTTCTTTATCCAAAGGAGCTATTTTTGTATGCAATTTGGATAAGTAGGTATTATCCAAGAATTGTTCAACTTCTGGTCGAGTCGTGGCGGTGTCAAGATCATCAATTATTCTACCAGATAATAGAATTAAAAATAAACAAAGGATAATTGATATTGAATAATAAATCAATCTAGAGGTGCTTTCGAGCTTTTTACTGTTTAATTCCATATATAATTTAGTTTTAGTAAAAATTTTGATGGGTAAAAATACTCTTTTTCTGTTTGGAAACAACCATCATTAATTGATAAAATCAACATTAAATGGCTTCTATGCTCTCGTTGACCCTCAAAATAAGGTGGAGTTATGAACAAAAACAGCCACTTTTCAACATTTCATACAATTGTTTCATATATTTAATATGTCGTGAAACAATTTATCGCTTATTTTGCTGAAAATTTCAACAAAGATAAATGGGAAAGATAATCGCATTAGCCAATCAAAAAGGTGGAGTAGGCAAAACCACCACTACAATTAATTTAGCTGCTTCGCTTGCCACTCTTAATAAAAAGGTGTTGGTGATAGATGCCGACCCTCAGGCAAACGCCTCTTCGGGTTTAGGAATTGACATCAAAACATTAAAATATTCCATCTACGAATGCATGATAGATGGTGTGAATATTCGGGAGGCAATTTTACCTACAATGGTAAAAAATCTTGATATTGTTTGCTCTCACATCGATTTAGTTGGTGCAGAATTAGAGTTGCTGAATATCGAAAATCGCGATAGAGTATTGCAAAAAACGCTAAGTGAAGTGAAACCAGATTATGATTTTATCTTGATTGACTGCTCACCATCGCTCGGCATTATTACTGTAAATGCACTGACTGCTGCCGATTCTATTATTATACCTGTGCAATCGGAATATTTTGCGCTAGAGGGAATCAGTAAATTGCTCAACACCATCAAAATCATCAAGTCTAAACTCAATCCGGGTCTTGAAATCGAAGGATTTTTGTTGACCATGTACGATTCTCGTCTTCGTTTGGCAAATCAAATCTACGAAGAGTTGAAACGTCATTTCCGTGAGATGGTTTTCACATCGGTTATTCAACGCAATATTAAATTGAGTGAAGCGCCTAGTCACGGACTCCCGGTGTTACTTTACGATGCAGAATCGCGTGGTGCTATCAATCACATGCAATTGGCAAAAGAGATTATTGAGAAAAATAAATAAAAAATGGTCGGTGTAGAGTCGTAAAATTTTACGACTTTAGCTCCTAAAAAAGACATTAAGAATGGCAACACCAAAGAAAAGCGCATTAGGCAGAGGATTGGATGCTCTAATCATGATGGAGGAGGTCAAAACAGGCGGTTCGTCTTCGATCAACGAAATTGAATTATCGAAAATCACAGCCAATCCCGATCAACCCCGCAGGGAATTTGATCCAATTGCGTTGAGTGAACTGTCGGCATCGATTAAGGAGTTGGGTATTATTCAGCCCATCACATTACGAGAAGTGGGACGAGATCAATATCAGATAATCGCTGGAGAACGACGATATCGAGCATCGCTGTTGGCAGGTTTAGAGGCTATTCCGGCGTATGTGCGTACTTCGAATGATGAAGATGTGCTTGAAATGGCGTTGATCGAAAATATTCAACGCGAAGATTTGAATGCCATTGAAATTGCGTTGGCTTATCAAAATTTGATCGAACAATATAGCTTGACCCAAGAGCGTTTAAGTACTAGAATTGGAAAGAATCGTACTACGATAGCCAACTTTCTCCGGTTGTTGAAGCTTCCAGCTGAAATTCAGATGGGATTGAAGGATAAGAAAATTGACATGGGACATGCTCGCGCATTGATTCCTGTTGAAAACCCAACTATTCAGCTAAAAATTTACGAAGAAATATTGTTGAATGAGCTTTCTGTCCGCAGAGTAGAGGAGATGGTGAAAGCCATTAATAGTGGTAAAAGTATTGCGGACTTTGTGAAAACTCAAACGAAAAAAGATTCGATTCCGCAAGAATACGCAATATTGAAAAAACACTTGTCTAAATTCTTTAAGTCGAAAGTCCAATTTGTGATTAACGATAAGGGAAAAGGTAAGATAAGCATCCCTTTTAAATCTGAAGAAGAGTTAGAGCGAATTATCACAATTTTTGACGGTTTAAAGTAATTTGGAATTGAATTTGAAGCGTTTCGTATCAGTTTTTGCATTATATTTGTGCTTTGTCTCCCTTTTTGCTCAGCAAGAAAAGGGTCAAACTGGGACTGTGCAACCTACCGATTCGTTGAAATTGGCGGGTGTTGTTCTCAAAGAACCAAAACCAGAAGCACCTAAAATCAAAAAGAAAGAGTTTGTTCCCAATCCACAAAAAGCGATTTTATTATCTGCATTTTTCCCTGGTTTAGGTCAGATTTACAATCAAAAGTATTGGAAATTACCTCTTATTTATGGAGGTTATGCTGGTTTAGCGTATGGATTGGCTTGGAACAATCAATATTTAGGTGATTATACATCTGCATACAACGACATCAAGGATTCGGATCCGAATACTAATTCTTTTTTGACAATTTTGCCACTTAGTATGCAGCAATCGTATCAAAAAGGTACACTAACAACAGAACAATTATCAACTATATTGAAAAATCAGAAAGATTATTTCAGACGTAATCGGGATCTGACCATTATCAGTATGGTCGGTTTGTATTTTGTAACGATGATTGATGCCTACGTCGATGCACAGCTTTTTGAGTTTGATATAAGTCCCGATTTGAGCTTGAAAATAGAACCAACAATGATTCGCATGAATCAAATCGATTACCGAACACAAGGTCTTGGACTGCAGTGTTCGATTAATTTTTAGTAATTTATGAAGAATGCCTTTTACCTGATTTTATTATTCATCATTTTATCTTTCAATAACCTTTTCGCAATCGTAGAGGGTGCTAAACCTAGCCTCAAAGATACGATTCGTGATGAGGCCATTGTTTTGCCCGAAACATTACTTCCAAATCTTGATTCATTGTTGTCGAATTGGTTGACAACACGTTATCTAAATCTAGATAAAAACTGCATCGATCAATCTGTAAATCCATCTTTCACTGATTCTATTTACATTGAGCGTTTGTCGAAACTCTCTACCGTTATTGAGATGCCATACAACCAAATTGTTCGTTCATATATTAATTTGTATGCCGAACGACTACGTGTCAGAGTCAGTTATATGATGGGTTTGAGTCAATTTTATTTCCCTCTGTTCGAGCAAGCTCTGGATGCTGAAAATCTACCGTTAGAGCTCAAATATCTTCCGGTAATAGAATCTGCATTAAATCCTTCGGCCATTTCGCATGCCGGAGCTGCTGGGTTGTGGCAGTTTATGCTACCAACGGGTAAGCAATATGGACTCGAAATTACAAGTCTTATCGACGAACGCCGCGATCCAATAAAATCGACCTACGTTGCCGCTCGATATTTGAAAAATTTGCATCGTATTTATGGCGATTGGGGTTTGGCAATTGCTGCATATAATTGTGGTCCTGGCAATGTCAATAAGGCGATTCGTCGCTCGGGAGGCAAACGTGATTATTGGGAGATTTATTTCAATTTGCCCAAAGAGACACGAGGTTATTTGCCCGCATTTATTGCTGTTAATTATTTAATGAACTACACTTCAGAACATAATATTTGCTCCGCCAAATGCAATATTCCGCTGAATACAGATACTGTGGTAGTGAATCAAATGGTTCATTTTCAGCAAATTGCTGATGTTCTGAATTTGCCGATTCAAGAGATTAGAACATTGAATCCATCATATAAGCATGATTTAATTCCGGGTAATATTTCCCCTTGTGTATTGCGTTTGCCAATGTTTTCTGCTTATTCATATATAGAGAATGCAGATTCTATTTCGAAATATCGTGCAGACGATTATTTGATGGCATTTCGTAGAACAGTAGAGCCAACTCCAGGAGAGATGAATGCTCAGTCTTATTTACGATACAAAGTTAAAAGGGGTGAAACTCTTGCCACGATTGCTAGAAAATACCGTGTATCAGTTTCCGATTTGAAGGATTGGAATAAACTCTATTCGTCGCGCGTATCGAAAGGGAAATCGTTGAAAATTTATCGCGATAAACAACCTATTATAGAATCAAGACCAAGCGAATCGTTGGCATCGCGCACAAAATCAAAAGGTGTTGATACAACAACGGTGGCAGTTGATTCTTCTAAAATTGCTGTTGATGAGAAACAAATTGCGCAAAAACGGACAACGAAAACTACCAAATATCGTTATTATATTGTAGAGAGAGGCGATACCCTTTGGGCTATTGCTAATCGCTTCCCGGGTATTAGTGTGAAAGATATAATGGCCGCTAATCGCTTGAGGCATCACAATGCAATTCAGGTCGGGATGAAAATAAAGATTCCAAAAACATAAGGTTTTTATGAGTTTGCGTCAAACCAACAGCAAAGAAGAAGATGATAAAATCGAGGAGCAGTTTCAAGCGCTCCTGACCGATTATAAAAGCTCTCCACATCGTCAGAAAGTGGAGCTGATTACTAAAGCTTTCAATTTTGCCAATGATGCCCATCGAGGCATTCGTCGTCGTTCGGGTGAGCCTTATATTCTCCATCCAATTGCAGTGGCACGCATCGTTGCCAAAGATATGGGGTTGGGATCAACCTCCATTTGTTCAGCACTGTTGCACGATGTAGTTGAAGATACAGATTACACAGTTGAAGATATTGAGAATCTTTTTGGTCCGAAGATTGCCCAAATTGTTAATGGATTGACCAAAATTGCTGGAGGAATTTTCGGTGATAAAGCATCTTCTCAAGCTGAAAACTTCAGAAAATTGCTGCTCACAATGAGCGAAGATATTCGTGTAATTTTGATTAAAATGGCTGATAGACTGCACAATATGCGCACGCTTGATTCAATGCAGCCCAATAAACAATACAAAATTGCTGGTGAAACTCAATATCTCTATGCACCACTAGCCAATCGATTAGGACTGCATAGCATAAAATCAGAACTCGAAGATTTGAGTTTCAAATATGAGCATCCGGAAACTTATCGTGAAATAAGTGCTCGCATTGCCATTGAAGAGAATCAACGGCTTGATATTTATACTCAGTTTTCAACGCCAGTACGTGCTCGCCTTGATAAGATGAATATCGACTATGATATGACTTGGCGAACGAAATCAATTTACTCTGTCTGGCGCAAGATGGAGAGCAAGCAGATTTCGTTTGAAGAGATTTATGATCTTTGTGCTGCTCGTGTTATTTTTAGACCCAAGGATATCACTGACGAGAAGATTGAGTGTTGGAACATTTACACGGTTATCACCGATATATACAAGCTTCATCCGGAGCGAATTAGAGATTGGGTGAGTCGCCCCAAAGCAAATGGCTATCAAGCATTGCACCTCACCGTGATGGGGCCTCAAGGGCAATGGATCGAAGTGCAAATTCGCAGTGAACGGATGAATGATATTGCGGAAAAGGGATTGGCTGCTCATGTCAATTACAAAACGGATGCCAACGAACCGGGTAATGAATTGAATGTTTGGCTTCGTACTATTCGCGATATTCTCGAAAATCCGGGTCCTAGCGCTATGGATTTTTTAGATTCGATCAAACTAAATCTGTATGCTACTGAGATATTTGTTTTTACCCCAAAAGGTGAGATAAAAACCTTGCCACAAGAAGCAACAGCACTCGATTTTGCTTTTGCACTTCACTCACAAATTGGGTTAAATTGTATTGGCGCAAAAGTGAATCATAAATTGGTGCCACTGAGTCATAAATTATTAAGTGGAGATCAGGTCGAAATTTTGACCTCTAAATCGCACTGGCCACAACCTGATTGGTTCAACTATGTGACAACGACACATGCTCGAAATCTGATAAATAAATATTTGCAAAAAGATGACCGACTTGCAGTACACCAAGGTGAGGCAATCGTGAAGGCCTTTATTGCAGAACATTTACAGGGAAAACCTGAATCGGTCAATTTGTTGATACAAATCTATAATGTAGCATCAAAAGAGGAGCTTTTTAGATTGGTAGGTAAGCTCGAGATCGTGTTGGATTTAGAGTTGATTATGATGACAAATGAGAAACGAAAAAACCTATTTGTTCGTTATTTCAATGTTACTTTTGGCGTGAATAAAGGCTCCAAAAAATCTAAAAACAACACCAAAGGACAAATAGATAAGAAGAAAAACTTTGTGCTTGAGGAGTCTCATTTTGATGTGACATATAAATTTTCTCCTTGTTGCCGACCATTGCCTTATGATGATGCCTTGGGTTATATCAACGATGTTAATTTGGTGGAGGTACATAAACGATCATGCCCTGTCGCTACTAAACTGAAAAGTGCTCACGGCGATCGTCTTTTGTCAATTGAATGGAGACCATTTACTAGTCATACATTCCAAGCCGGTATTGAGGTGAAAGGTGTGGACGGCATTGGTGTATTGAATGACATCACTCGAGTGCTTTCCGAACAACTCTCGATGAGCATTCAAAAAATCCACATCGAAACAAAAGATGGTATTTTTGAGGGAATTATCGATTTTCAAGTACAAAGTGCTAACGATCTCGATACACTTTGCACTAAATTAGGACAGGTCAAAAACCTCACCAGTGTGAAACGTGTGGATGGTAAATAATGAATGAGGCAATCTAGTTTCCTTCCAATTTTAAGGCAGCCTCTTTTAATGCCTGATTTTTTTCCAAATCTATTTCTTGTCCATTTTTGTCAATAAAGATCCATTTTCCATTCAATTTTAATGGGGCAACTCCATTCGAGAACATATAAGCTGACTCGTATTTTATTTCGGTTAATTCTTTGCCTGAACTGTTTATATATCCAACTTTATTATTGAGTTGAACCAATGCTACATCCTCGGTGAATTGCCAAGTGTAGTCGTATTTAATAGGAGTTATTTCATTCCCCGATTTGTCAATAAATCCCATTTTATTGTTGACGATAATGGTTGCAAAGCCATTAGAGAAATTCGAAACATTATCATACTTTGGAGGTGAAATCTCTTTCCCAGTATTGTCTATGAAGCCCCATTTTCCTTCTTTCTTAATTTGTACTAGCCCTTCGTGAAATTCACCAGCATCATCAAATTGTCCATTGGTAATTTGAGTCCCTAAAAAATTAACAAATTCAAACGAACCACCTCGCTCAACTTTCGAAATGCCATTTTTGAAATCGTGTAATTTACTGTAAACGATTGGCGTTATTTCTTTTCCTTCTGCATTAATGTAACCCCAGCTACTGCCTTGTTTCACTTTTGCATACCTGTAGAGCAAATGCTCAAAATCAAAACTGCCTAGGGCATCGTTTTCATCCGCTTTTGTTTCTTCTTTGTCGTATCCTCGTCCTATGAAATCTTCTATATTGCTATATTTAACCGGAGTCAATTCCTTTCCGTCCGATTTTAGTAGGCCATAAAGTCCATTCACACATGCTTTTACGATAGATTCGTCAGCATAAGATTCAATGCTGTTGTATATAAATGGGGTTATTTCTTTTCCTTTCCCATCTAATAATCCCCACTTGCTGTTTCTTTCTACAGCGAGTAGATTCTTTGATATTTTGAATAATCTTTCATAAATAATAGGGGTAAGGGATTTTCCGTTTTTATCAACCAATCCACATTTATAATCTTTGTAAACCATGACTAAATTGGGCGAAATCGGATTGATATAATCGTAAATGATTGGTATGATTTCCCTACCATTTTTATCTAAAAGGCCACATTGCTTATTGTTTTCAATAACAGAGAATCCATCTTCAAATGCAGTTGCAAAATCATATTTGGGTGAAACTACCACTTCTCCAGATTCGTTTATGAATCCAATTTTGCCATTTTCCCACACTCTTGCCAGTCCTTCGGTAAAATCTCCCGTGTTGCTATATTTTATCGGTGTTATCTCTTTTCCAGTTTTGTCAATCATTCCAACTCTAATACCGACTTTCACTTCAGCGAAGTTGTTGACAAATGAATTCACTCTGTCGTATTTTAATTTGACAACGATACTCCCAGTTTTGTTTATGAATCCCCATCTTTCGTAGACTTTTGCAGCAGCTAGTCCTTCTTTAAATGATTTTACTTCCTGAAAATTACCATTCGAGACTTCTTTTCCAGATTGATCTATAAATTCCCATTTTTGGTTGTATTTTACAGCCGCCATACCTTCTGCAAACGATAAAACACTATCGTATTTACAACTGATCATCTGATTACCAGTTTTGTCAATAAATCCCCATTTGCTATTTTTCTTGACTGCCGCCATATTTTCACTAAAATCTTCAATAACTTGGTAACTCCCATTGGTAAATTCGTTCCTCGTTTTTCTATCAACGAGATACAACTTATTATTTCTTTTGCATTGTGCTAAGTCAGCATCAAAATTGGATGCCTCATCGTAAATCATGGCTATAACTTCTTTACCAGTCTCATCGATATAGCCAATCTTCTTGTTAATGGATATTTTAGCGAGACCATTTGAGAAATTCCATACTAATTCATATTTGATAGGGGTGATTTCAATACCATTTTTGTTGATAAAACCAAATTTCTTATCCATCACTACTGCTGCAAAATCACCATTAAAATTGTTGGCATAGTCATATTTCAGTTTGGTAAGTTTATTTCCATACTTGTCGATGTAACCCCATTTTTTATTCAACTTCACCGCAAAAAAACCATTCCTGTACTCACGGATCTCATCATAAATACAATAGGTGATTGCACCATTATCAGAACTGATGATACCATATTTGTCACTTTTTTTCACAATCGAAAATCCGTTGGCAAAAGGTTCAATTCTATCGTAATCAAAATTAGAAAGGACTTTACCTGTTTTATCGATGATTGCCCATTTTGTATTCAGTTTCACAGCGCAATATCCTTCACTGAAAGCCTTCGCATTATCATATTTTAGAGGAATGACAACTCTTCCTTTTGCATCAAGAAATCCATATTTATCATTTTTTGAAGCGATAGCCAGACCTTCTGAAAAATCCTCTATCTTGTCGTAACTTGCTTTAAGAACTATCGATCCATCACCTCTTTCCAGTCCATATTTATCATTGTCACCAATAGTTGGTTTTACAATCGATTTCACTCCGCCAATGTTTAAGATGAATAAGATAGCTATAAGGAGATTTGTATTATTTCTCATGACGTTATTTCGTTAAGTGTAGGACTTAAACAATCGAGTGAGAGAAATAGTTTTCAGCCTTAGCTTTCAGCAAAAAATTGCCCCAAAAGTTTTGGTCTAACTTTTGGGGCACAATTTTTAAAGCAAATAGATGTTTTTGATTTTCGTTAATCCAGTTTCAGTACTGCGAGGAATGCTTTTTGTGGCACCTCTACCGAACCAATCTGTTTCATCTTTTTCTTTCCTTTCTTTTGCTTTTCGAGCAGTTTTCGTTTCCGCGAAATATCACCACCGTAACATTTGGCGGTCACATCTTTACGGACAGCTTTGATGGTTTCGCGCGAGATGATTTTGGCACCAATCGCTGCCTGTATCGCAATGTCGAACTGTTGACGTGGTATCAACTCCTTCAACTTCTCACACATCCGTTTGCCAAAGCTATAGGCGTTATCGACGTGAGTCAGTGTAGAGAGGGCATCCACTGGTTCGCCGTTGAGTAGGATGTCGAGTTTCACAAGTTTTGATGGGCGGAAGTCGTGGATGTGGTAGTCAAACGAAGCATAGCCTTTCGAAATGCTCTTCAATTTATCATAAAAGTCAATCACAATTTCGCCGAGCGGAATATCATAGATTAATTCGATACGATTCCCCGAAATGTACTCTTGTTTGATTAATTCCCCACGTTTACCCAAGCAGAGCGACATAATGCCACCGATAAATTGAGTTGTTGTAATCACCGAAGCACGAATGTATGGCTCTTCGATTACCTCCACCAGTGTAGGGTCGGGAAGTCCCGAGGGGTTGTGCACTTCCGTGATTTCCCCTTTTTTATCAATAATGCGGTACGAAACGTTGGGAACGGTTGTGATTACATCCATATCGAACTCACGATCGAGTCGCTCTTGAATGATCTCCATGTGCAGCAGTCCGAGGAATCCGCAGCGGAATCCAAAGCCCAATGCCAGCGACGATTCGGGTTGAAAGGTCAATGAAGCATCATTCAACTGCAATTTTTCGAGCGACGAGCGTAGGTTTTCGTAGTCTTCCGATTCGATGGGGTAAATTCCAGCAAATACCATCGGTTTCACCTCTTCGAATCCATCAATACGCTCTGTGCATGGGTTTGCCACCGACGTAATGGTATCGCCCACCTTCACCTCTTTCGAGGTTTTGATGCCCGATATAATGTATCCCACATCGCCTGTGGAGAGTTGATTGCGAGGGTGCATCGTTAGTTTCAATACCCCAATTTCGTCGGCATCGTACTCTTTACCAGTTGCAAAGAATTTCACCTTCTCTCCTTTGCGAATAGTTCCGTTTGTGATTTTGAAATAGGCGATAATACCGCGGAAAGAATTGAACACCGAGTCAAATACCAAACATTGCAGCGGAGCGTTCGGGTCGCCTTTTGGTGTAGGTACACGCTTGACGATCGCTTCGAGAATTTCAAAGATGCCAATACCCGTTTTACCACTAGCACGAATAATATCTGTGCGATCGCAACCAAGTAGTTCGATAATTTGATCTTCTACCTCGTCGGGCATTGCACTATCAAGGTCCACTTTGTTCACCACCGGAATAATTTCCAAATCGTGCTCAATCGCCATATAGAGGTTCGAAATCGTTTGTGCTTGAATGCCTTGTGCAGCATCTACGATCAGCAATGCACCTTCGCAAGCGGCAATAGAACGAGATACTTCGTACGAGAAGTCAACGTGCCCCGGCGTATCAATCAGATTGAGAATGTATTTTTCACCTTCAAACACATATTCCATTTGGATAGCATGACTTTTGATGGTGATTCCACGCTCACGTTCCAAATCCATATTGTCGAGCACTTGAGCTTGCATCTCTTTGCCTTCAACGGTTTTGGTATATTCTAAAAGACGATCGGCCAAGGTGCTTTTACCGTGGTCGATGTGCGCAATAATACAGAAGTTACGGATATTATTCATTGAAAATTGAGTTCTTTTTAAAAAGTATGCAAATATACACAAAATCTGTCATTGCACTAAACGTGCAATCTCTACAAATGTGTAATTTGCATCCATTTCTTCATGTAATTCGATTTCAATTATTCTAATTGTAGATGTTTTGTTCATTATAATTTCATTTTCTGTTAAAAATAGGATTGAGATGCTACTAATAAAGTTTAAAATATTAAATTTGCGCCATTAAAAAAATTATCTACACAATAATAGAAAAACATCATCTAAATTTTTATGGAAAACAAGAAAAGAGTTTACACGTTTGGAAACGGTCAAGCCGAAGGAAAAGCGGAAATGAAGAACTTGCTTGGTGGTAAAGGTGCTAACCTTGCTGAAATGAACCTAATCGGCGTTCCAGTTCCTCCTGGATTTACAATTACAACCGACGTGTGTAATGAGTATTATGAAATTGGTAAAGACGAAGTCGTCTCTTTATTGATTCCAGAAGTTGAAAAAGCCATTGCATTGTTGGAAAATCTGATGAATTCAAAATTTGGAGACATCGAAAACCCAATGTTAGTTTCTGTACGTTCTGGTGCTCGTGCATCAATGCCAGGTATGATGGATACTATCCTAAACCTTGGATTGAATGACAAAGTAGTTGAAGGTATCACCCGCAAAACAGGCAATGCTCGTTTCGCTTGGGACTCTTACCGTCGTTTTGTGCAAATGTACGGCGATGTGGTATTGGGTATGAAACCAGTAAACAAAAATGACATCGATCCTTTCGAAGAGATTATTGAACATTTGAAAGAAGAAAAAGGTGTTCATTTAGATAACGAATTATCGGTGGAAGATTTGAAAGTGCTAGTCGCACGTTTCAAAGCAGCTGTGAAAAAACAAACAGGAAGAGATTTTCCAGAATCGGCTTACGAGCAACTTTGGGGAGCTATCTGCTCTGTATTCGACTCTTGGATGAACGACCGCGCTATCCTTTACCGCAAAATGGAAGGAATTCCTGCTGAGTGGGGAACTGCCGTAAACGTGCAAGCAATGGTATTTGGTAACATGGGCGAAACATCTGCTACTGGTGTTTGTTTCAGCCGTGATGCTGCTACTGGAGAAGATCAATTCGTAGGTGAATATTTGATTAATGCTCAAGGTGAAGACGTTGTAGCGGGTATTCGTACACCTCAACAAATCACCAAAGTAGGCTCACAACGTTGGGCGGTTTTGGCTGGTGTGACTGAAGACGATCGTTTGGCTAACTATCCATCTATGGAAGAGGCTATGCCAGAAATCTATCTTGAATTGGATGCTTTGCAAACAAAATTAGAAAATCACTACAAAGATATGCAAGACATGGAGTTTACCGTACAAGAGGGTAAATTGTGGTTCTTGCAAACTCGTAACGGAAAACGTACTGGTGCTGCCATGGTAAAAATTGCCATGGATATGTACCACCAAGGTATGATTGATGAGAAAAAAGCAATTCTTCGTATTGAGCCAAACAAATTGGACGAATTACTTCATCCAATTTTCGATAAAAAAGCGTTGAAAGAGGCTAAATTGATTGCAAAAGGATTGGCTGCATCTCCTGGAGCTGCATCGGGCCGTATTGTATTTAATGCTGACGATGCATCTGATTGGGCTGAGCACGGAGAGCGCGTTATTATGGTGCGTGTGGAAACTTCTCCTGAAGATTTAGCTGGTATGGCTGCTGCCGAAGGTATTTTGACTGCTCGTGGTGGTATGACCTCTCACGCTGCTGTTGTGGCTCGTGGTATGGGTAAATGCTGCGTATCTGGTGCTGGTGCTTTGAAAATCGACTATGCTGCTAAAGTAATGGAAGTGGATGGAATGACTTTGAAAGAAGGAGACTACATTTCGTTAAACGGTTCAACTGGAGATATCTTCTTAGGACAAGTTGGTACTTCAGAAGCTGAATTAGATGCCGACTTCGCTGAAATTATGAATTTGTCAGACAAATATACCCGTATGCAAGTTCGTACGAATGCTGATACACCGCACGATGCAATCGTAGCTCGTAAATTTGGTGCTACTGGTATTGGTCTTTGTCGTACAGAGCATATGTTCTTCGAAGGAGAGAAAATCAAGGCGATGCGTGAAATGATTCTTTCTGAAAATGCAGAAGGTCGTCGCATTGCTTTGGCGAAAATTTTACCTTACCAACAAGAAGATTTCGAAGGAATATTCGAAGCCATGGCTGGTTGTCCAGTCACTGTTCGTTTGCTCGATCCACCGTTGCACGAGTTTGTGCCTCACGATGAGAAAGGTCAACGCGAAATGGCAGAAGCCATGGGTGTTTCGTTGAAAGCAATCAAACAACGAGTAGATTCGTTGCACGAACAAAACCCGATGTTAGGTCACCGTGGTTGTCGTTTGGGTAACACATATCCTGAGATTACTGAAATGCAAACACGCGCTATTTTAGGTGCGGCATTGGCATTGAAGAAAAAAGGCATCGTTGCAATTCCAGAAATTATGGTTCCTTTGGTAGGTATCAAATATGAGTTCAACGAGCAAGATGTCATTATCCGCGAAACTGCTGCTAAATTGTTTGCAGAAGTAGGAGACAGCATCGACTATAAAGTAGGTACCATGATTGAGATTCCACGTGCTGCATTAACTGCTGACCGTATTGCTCAAAAAGCGGAATTCTTCTCTTTCGGAACCAACGATTTGACTCAGATGACTTTTGGCTACTCTCGTGATGATATTGCTTCATTCTTACCAACTTATTTGGATAAGAAAATTTTGAAAGCAGATCCATTCCAAGTGTTAGATCAAAACGGTGTAGGTCAATTGGTGCAATTGGCTACAGAAAAAGGCCGTGCAGTGCGTCCTGATCTCAAAGTAGGTATCTGTGGTGAACACGGAGGTGAGCCTTCATCGGTTGAGTTCTGTCACCGCACAGGATTGAACTATGTATCATGTTCTCCTTTCCGTGTGCCAATCGCACGTTTGGCAGCTGCGCAAGCCGCTATCAAAGATAATATGTAATAGATTCATATTCATTATAGGAAAAGGTGCAATCTTCGGATTGTGCCTTTTTTTGAGGAAAAGAAACGACCGCTTCATTTTGAATTTGAAGCGGTCGTTTTCAATGTATTTTAATCCCTCTTTTTGAGAATTGGTTTTGCTTTTGGAACGTGAGGGGTGTGATCTTTTGCATGATGCGGTCCCGATTTTGGATTGTTAGTAATGGGACGGTGGGGTTTAGATTTGCTATGTGCATTTTTTGGTCGGAATTGACTTCCACGTCCACCATTCGGATTCCACTCCGGTGCTTCTCCCAGTTCTGCAGGCATGGTGCAGCGAGGAACTTCGGCTTCAATTAGCTTTTCGATTTGTTGCATTTTATGCATATCTCGTTCGTTTACCAGCGTGAAGGCAGTTCCTTTGGTATTGGCACGCGCCGTACGGCCAATGCGGTGCACGTAATCTTCGGCATCGCGCGGACAGTCGTAGTTGATCACCATGTTCACCTCCTTGATGTCGATACCGCGACTCATCACGTCCGTGGCCACAATGATGCGGGTACGTTTCGAACGAAAACCGCGCAATACCTCTTCGCGTTCTGCTTGCCCTAAATCAGAAGAGAATGCTTGAGGACGATGTCCAAAACGACGTAGAGCAGTCATAATTTCATTAATTTTCATCTTCGATGAAGTGAAAACAATGATGCTTTTATCTTCGTGGTGTTCTTTCAGAATGTGGTTCAACACACTGTTCTTTTGGTGGTCGTGCGTGAGGTAGAGATTTTGCGAAATGCCGGCAGCCGGTTTCGAAATTGACAACGTGATTTGTTCCGGTTCGCGCAGAATTTTATTTGCCAACGTTTTGATTTTATCTGGCATTGTAGCGCTAAACATCAATGTTTGACGCTCTATGGGTAGGTGTTTGATAATCTTCTCGATGTCGTCGAGAAATCCCATATCAAGCATTTTATCGGCTTCGTCTAGCACGAGGTGTTTTACTTTCGAAAAATCGACATATCCCATCGCAAGGTGAGCGAGCAATCGACCAGGAGTAGCAACAATAATTTCAGAACCATTCTTGAGGGACATCTCCTGCGATGCAAATTCACCTCTATCTCCACCTCCATATATGGCAGCCGATGTAACGTTGATAAAGTAGGAGAGGCCCTGAATTTCTTGATCTATCTGTATCGCCAATTCGCGTGTTGGAACAATAATGAGCGTGTTGACAGTCGTTTCGTCCAGTCCCGTCAGTTTATCGAGAATTGGGAGCACGAACGCTGCCGTTTTGCCAGTGCCAGTTTGTGCGCAAGCGATTAAGTCTTTGTTGGCTAGTATTTTAGGTATAGCGAGTTCTTGAATGGGTGAGGCTACTTTGAAGCCCATGTGAGAAATTGCTTCAAGCAATTGTTCGTTCAGATTGAGTTCTGTAAAAGTCATTTTGGATGAGAAATTTTTAAAAAATAATCTCCAAAGGTAAGCAAAAATGCCGGAAAAAGCTGCCAGACAGAATAAAAGGGCTCTTTACGGTGTCGCAAAGAGCTTCATTTCTCCTTTTTCGACCCCTAATTCATCCCAATTATCAATATTGAACTTTATGACTGCTACACCAGAGGTAGGTAGATGTCCGTCGAAATCTGTTGTTAATTCGCCAATAAGATTGGCAAGAGTTGGATTATGTCCCACCACAAAGACGGTGCCTCGGGTTTGAGCTTCTTCGGTCAGGAGTTGTTTTAATTCCGGCACATCTATCTCATCATACAGTCGGTTCTTCTTTACGATCTCTTTTGATTCTATCGAAAATTGTCCGGCAAAAATAGCACACGTCTGATAGGCTCTTTTGGCACTGCTGCAAATCAATAGTTGTGGATTGATGTTTTGTTTTTTGAGCAGCGATGCCATTTTGGCAGCATCGCTCTTCCCTCCATCAGTCAATTTTCGGTTGAAATCATTCACTCCTTGCTCTGCAGATTCAGCTTTTGCATGGCGAATTAATACTAATGTTCTCATCTTCGAATTTTTGTGTAAAGATAGTGCTTATAATGTAATGTAAACTCTATCAAGTTAAAAGGGAAAATTTAACCTAATCAATTTTGGCTAAAACCCTGCCTCCTTTTGAAAAACGGAAACAAAGCCGTACCTTTGCACGTTAATAGGAAGTTAACAAGTTGACTAGTACACATCGCTTAGCAAATCTCAGCGGAGCTCTGCGAAACCTTTGCGTCCTCTGCGGTTAAAAACAATTAAACAGGAAGTAAAAAATAACCTTAGCGCCTTCGTGCCTCCCGTTATTACGGGACACGTTTAGCGTTCAATTATAAAAAGATGGCAACAAAACCGACAATTCAATCGATTCTCGACAACAGAATATTAGTGCTCGATGGTGCGATGGGAACGATGATTCAGCAGTACAAACTGAATGAAGAAGACTACCGCGGCACACTCGTGAACGGTAATCGCACCTACAAAGGAAACAACGATATGCTTTGCATCACCAAGCCGGAAGTGATTCGCGAGATTCACGCGAAATACCTGATGGCGGGAGCAGACATTATCGAAACAAATACTTTCAACGCCAACTCCGTTTCGATGGAGGATTATGGCATGCAGTCGTACGTCCGCGAGATGAACCTTGCGGCGGCTCGTCTGGCGATTGAAACAGCCAATGAGTTTACGGCAAAAGACCCATCCACTCCGCGCTATGTGGCAGGAGCAATTGGTCCGACCAACAAAACCTGCTCGATGTCGCCCGATGTAAACAATCCGGCCTATCGTGCTTTGACGTTCGATGCGCTGTGCGATTCATATCAGGAGCAGATTGAGGCCTTGATAGAAGGCGGTGTTGACTTGCTGTTGATAGAGACCATTTTCGATTCGCTGAACGCTAAAGTAGCGCTTTTTGCTGCCGAAAAGGCGATGAAGAAGCTCGACAAGAAGGTGCCGATCATGCTTTCGGTCACGCTTTCCGACAAAGGCGGTCGCACACTTTCAGGACAGACGATGGGAGCGTTCCTCGCATCGGTAGAACATGCCGATATTCTTTCAGTGGGGTTGAACTGCTCGTTTGGCGCACGCGATATGAAGCCGTTTATCAAAGAGTTGGGCGAAATTTCGCCTTACTACATCAGTGCTTATCCGAATGCCGGATTGCCGAACCGATTTGGCGAATACGACGAGTCGCCAGAGATTATGGCGTTGCAAATCAAAGAGTATTTCGAAGAGGGATTGGTGAACGTGATTGGTGGCTGTTGTGGAACAACGCCCGACCACATTGCCACCTACAAAGCGATGCTCGAAGGAATGCCTCCTCATGCCAAATCGGCTCCAACTACGGCAATGCGCCTGTCGGGACTCGAACTGCTGGAGGTGAAGCCTGAGAATAACTTCGTGAACATTGGCGAACGATGCAACGTGGCCGGTTCGCGTAAATTTCTGCGCTTAATCAGAGAAGAAAACTACGAAGAGGCGCTTAAAATTGCCCGCAAACAGGTGGAAGATGGAGCGCAAATTCTCGATGTGAATATGGACGAAGGAATGTTGGACGCGGTGAAAGAGATGACCACGTTCCTCAATCTGATGATGTCTGAACCCGATATTTGCCGCGTGCCCATTATGATTGACTCGTCGAAATGGCACGTCATCGAAGAGGGATTGAAGTGCGTTCAAGGCAAATGTGTGGTGAACTCCATTTCGCTGAAAGAGGGTGAAGCGCAGTTTTTACAACAAGCCCGCTTATTGAAAAGCTACGGAGCTGCTGCGGTGGTGATGGCGTTCGACGAGAAAGGTCAGGCAGATACTTTCCCACGCCGAGTGGAGATTTGTACTCGCGCTTATAATTTATTGGTCAATGATGTAAAATTCAATCCAAACGATATTATTTTCGATCCGAACGTATTGGCATTGGCCACGGGTATCGAAGAACACGCCACCTACGGAATCGACTTCCTGAAAGCGACCGAATGGATCAAGCAAACGCTGCCCGGTGCGAAAGTGAGCGGTGGACTGAGCAACCTTTCGTTCTCGTTCCGTGGTAACAACTACATCCGTGAGGCGATGCACTCGGTGTTCCTCTACCACGCCATCAAGGTGGGAATGGATATGGCGATTGTCAATCCGTCGGAAGCGGTGTTGTACGACGATATTCCGGCAAATGTGTTAGAAGCAATTGAAGATGTAATTTTCAACCGTCGTGCAGATGCTACTGAACGACTGCTCGACATTGCCGAGCAGTTGAAGAATACCTCGACAGGCGAGAAACAAAGTCAGCAGGATGAATGGCGTTCGTTACCCCTCGAAGATCGTCTGATTCACGCCTTGCAAAAGGGAATTGGCGACCACATGGAAGAGGACATTGCCGAGGCATTGACCGTTTATGCAAAAGCGGTTGACATCATCGACGAGCCGCTGATGAAGGGAATGAACAAGGTAGGCGAACTGTTTGGCGATGGGAAAATGTTCCTTCCGCAGGTGGTGAAAACTGCCCGCACGATGAAGAAAGCAGTCGCTATTCTGCAACCTGTGCTTGAAGCCGAAAAAGTAAGCGGAACTTCTAAAGCCGGAACGGTGTTGATTGCTACCGTAAAAGGTGATGTGCACGACATTGGTAAAAACATCGTAGGTGTGGTGCTTTCGTGCAACAACTACGAAATTGTCGATTTGGGTGTGATGGTTCACCTCGAAGAGATTATCAAAAAAGCGAAAGAGATACAGCCCGATTTTATCGGATTGAGCGGATTGATTACGCCTTCGCTCGACGAAATGACGCGTGTGGCACAGGCGATGGAAGCTGAAGGTTTCAAAATGCCGTTGCTGATTGGTGGTGCTACTACGTCTAAAATATATACGGCGGTGAAAATCGCACCTTATTATACCGGAGCACCGGTCATTCACTCGAAAGATGCGTCCGAAACGCCCGGGAAATTGGCGCAATGGCTCAATCCCGAAACCCGTGCCAGCTATGTGGCTAAGTTAGAAAGCGAATACGAAGCATTGCGCCTGAGCATTCAGAAAGAGAAGCCGATGGCTCCTTATTCCGAAGCAAAAGCGCGTGCGCTGAAACTCGATTTCAGCAACTATACCCCAGCGAAACCCAACAATATGGGAACGCACCGCATCGAAATTCCGGTGAAAGACCTGGTGCCGTATATTCACTGGATTTTCTTTTTTAGCTCGTGGCGTTTGGGTGGCAAATTTGCCAAAGTAGCGGAGTTGGACGGTTGTGATTCGTGTCGTTTGGCGTGGGTGAATTCATTCCCCGTCGAAGATCGTCCGAAAGCCGAAGAGGCGTTGAAACTCTACCGCGATGCAGAGCGTGTGTTGGATAAACTGATTGCCGAAGATGCGTGTGTGACGGCTGTTTACGGACATTACGAAGCGAATTCAGATGATCGGACGATTTATATTCAAACTGAAAAAGGTGAATTGAAAGTTCCGACATTACGTCAGCAAGAGAAGGCTGACAAAGACAAACCATACTATTCGTTGACCGATTTTATTGCACCTAAAACTTCTGGCGTGACCGACTACATCGGTTGTTTTGGCGTGACTGCCGGTGGAAAAATCGAAGGTTTGATGAAAGAATACGAAAAAGCCGAAGACGACTTTATGGTCATGTTGGTAAGCTTTTTATCAGACCGTCTAGCAGAAGCCGGAACCGAATACCTGCACGAGAAAATCCGCAAAGAGTATTGGGGTTATGCTGCTGATGAGAATCTTTCGATTGACGAGATGTTGAAAGTTCGTTTCCGTGGCATTCGTCCGGCAGTCGGCTATCCATCGTTGCCCGATCAGTCGGTTAATTTTATTCTGAACGATATTGTAAACCTGTCGGATGCAGGCATTACGCTGACCGAAAACGGTGCAATGTCTCCCGCAGCATCGGTGAGTGGATTCTTCTTAGCGCATCCCGATTCGGATTACTTTATGATCGGAAAAGTAGGAGTGGATCAGCTCGAAATGTATGCCAAAGAGACCAACCGCTCGCTCGAGGAGGTGAAGCGATGGATACGTAACTAGACGACTTTAAATAAATCAAAAAGTCCGACAACTCGTGAGGGTTATCGGACTTTTGCTTTCATTTATTTTTTATAGAATCATTGCAAAACTCACAGTTTATCAATTGCTTGTTGAATATCGGCTTTGATGTCTTCGATGTTTTCGATTCCAACTGACACACGGAGTTGACCTGGAACGACGCCCGATTTCAGTTGCTCTTCTGTGCTCAACTGTTGGTGAGTGGTCGACGATGGGTGGATAATCAGCGTTTTAGCATCGCCTACGTTTGCCAAGTGGCTAATCAATTCAAGGCTGTCGATCAGTTTATCGCCTAATTCCGGCGCGCCTTTCAAGCGGAAAGACAACACGCCACCGAATCCTTTTTTGAGGTATTTCTTCGCTAAAGCGTGGTAAGGAGAGGATTCTAATCCGGGATATTGCACGTTTTCGATTGCTGGGTGAGCTTCGAGCCATTTTGCCAAAGCCAAAGCGTTTTCGACGTGACGTTCTACTCGGAGCGAAAGTGTTTCGAGACCTTGCAACAACAAGAATGCGTTGAACGGGCTCAGGGCATTTCCGTAGTCGCGCAGACCTTCTACACGAGCACGAATGATGAACGCGATGTTGCCAAACGGACCATCAGTACCAAACACATCCCAAAATTTCAATCCGTGGTAACCTTCAGATGGTTCTGTGAATTGAGGGAATTTACCGTTACCCCAATTGAAATTTCCACCATCCACAATCACACCGCCTACGCTGGTTCCGTGGCCGCCAATCCACTTAGTGGCCGATTCTACCACGATGCTTGCACCGTGCTCCAACGGACGGAAAAGGTATCCACCTGCACCGAACGTATTGTCAACAATCAAGGGAATATCGTGTTTTTTTGCAACTGCTGCAATGGCTTCGAAATCGGGAATATTGAATTTCGGATTACCAATCGTTTCGAGGTAAATTGCTTTTGTTTTGTCGTCCACCAATTTGTCGAAATCTTCGGCTTTGTCGCCATCCACAAATTTCACCTGAATGCCGAGGCGTTTAAATTGTACTTTGAACTGGTTGTACGTTCCACCGTATAAGTAAGAGGTAGAGACAATGTTTTCGCCCGATTCCACAATATTTGTAATGGCAAGGAACTGTGCCGACTGACCCGATGCAGTGGCCAATGCAGCTACACCGCCTTCGAGGACTGCAACGCGTTTTTCGAACACGTCGGTCGTTGGGTTCATCAATCGGGTGTAGATGTTGCCAAACTCCTTGAGAGCGAAAAGGTTTGCACCATGCTCGGCATTTTTGAATACATACGACGATGTTTGATAGATAGGTACAGCGCGTGAACCTGTGGTTGGGTCAGCCACCTGACCAGCGTGCAATTGCAACGTTTCGAATTTCAACTTTTGTGCAGACATTGTTTATATGGTTTAAATGTGAATAATCAGATTGCAAAGGTATTGGGTTTTAAGTTGTTAACCAATACCATCGATAGGGTAATTGTGTACTTAAAATTGGGTATATTTATGAGATGGAACACAGATGACACTGATTTCAATCGATTTTCACAGATTTTTCAATCTGCAAGAGTTTCGTACTGATTTAGGAATGATTCTTTTTTTTAGTGAAATATGCGAAATATGCGGAAGGCAACTATCACATTGCCAATTTCACCATCACCTCTTCGTAGTCATATTGCAAATCGGGATGGAGCGATTCGAGCAACTTCCTAATTTTGAAAAACTGACGGGCATAAATCTTCTCGATTACGCTGTTTTTGCTTCTGGGAATGGGTAGGGCGCGCAGCTTTTGACAGAAATAGATATAGAGGTCGATCTCGGTGCGCTTCTGCCCCGAATATTTGGCATATTTAGCAATAACACGAAGAATCTTTTGGAGTGATTTTTTTGTTTGCGAGATGTTTCGTCGGTTAATATCTTTAAAGAGGGAGTCAATTTCCAAACAAACACCTTCCAGATAAGCCTTTTCGTCCTCGGCATCGAAAAGCAAATAGGAGAGAAGCTCTTTGTTTTCTTTCTTGTATTTTATCAGCCGGATACACAAATCCATCACTACTTCGGGTGGCAGGTGATTCAATTCGGTACGAAGTTCACTGAGCGATGCGGCTTTCATTTGTTCTGCGATAGAATGTTTTGATTTGCAAATGTATTGTTTTTATCCCAAACTTTCTTTTTGAAATAATTTCATACCTATTTTAAACAAAACAAACCGAATATTTACGATTTATTTGTAATTACCCTATTTTGATGATAAATTTGCAAACCCGAACCATAAAGCATTCGTTTTCTAAGCTTTTGCGTTTTGGAACTTAATAAATCAATCGGAATATGCCTCAAATTTCTGAACGTGGCGTCATCATGCCAGCTTCTCCTATTCGTAAATTAGTGCCATTGGCTAATAAAGCCAAAGCCAAAGGTGTCAAGGTTTATCACCTCAATATCGGTCAACCCGATCTACCGACACCCGAAGTTGGCATTGAAGCCATTCGAAACATCGATCGTAAAATATTGGAATATAGTCCCAGCGAAGGAATTGCCTCTTTGCGCGAAAAATTGGTGACCTATTACTCCAAATTCAATATCAATGTCACTGCCGATGAGATAATTATCACCACTGGCGGTTCCGAAGCGGTATTGTTTGCCTTTATGGCGTGTCTCGATCCGGGTGACGAAATCATCGTCCCAGAACCTGCCTATGCCAATTACATGGCGTTTGCTATCTCTGCAGGTGCGGTTATCAAAACTTGTCCATCGTCTATCGAAGAGGGTTTTGCATTGCCATCGGTCGATAAATTTGAAGCGTTGATAACTCCACGTACAAAAGGCATCCTAATCTGTAATCCAAACAATCCGACGGGTTATCTCTACACTCAAAAAGAGATGAATCAGATTCGCGATTTGGTGAAGAAATATGATTTATTCCTTTTTTCAGATGAGGTTTACCGTGAGTTTTGCTATACTGGAGCACCTTATATATCTGCATTTCACCTCGATGATATCGAAGACAATGTGGTGTTAATCGATTCTGTTTCTAAACGTTATAGCGAATGTGGAATCCGAGTCGGTGCATTAATTAGCAAAAACAAAACAGTTCGTGATAGTGTAATGAAATTCTGTCAAGCCCGCTTGAGTCCGCCCTTGATCGGTCAGATTTGCGCCGAAGCATCACTCGATGCGCCTGACGACTATTTGCTCAATACTTACAACGAATATGTGGAGCGTCGCAAATTTTTGATTGATGGATTGAACCGCATTCCGGGCTGTTATTCACCGATTCCGATGGGTGCATTCTATACCGTAGCTCGCTTGCCAGTGGATGATGCCGATAAGTTTTGTTCATGGTGTCTCGAGGAGTTTGAATACGAAGGACAGACCATCTTTATGGCTCCTGCCTCAGGTTTCTACACCACGCCGGGACTAGGTCGCGATGAAGTCCGTATTGCTTACGTGTTGAAAAAATCTGATTTGAAAAAAGCATTGATTGTTCTTCAAAAAGCACTGGAAGTTTATCCAGGAAGAACGATATAATACATGGGATAATTTAAATTTTGCATTCAGAAAGCCCCTAAATCCCCTGAAGGGGACTTTAACTGAGAAGCGATTTTTGAATTTTTATTCATTGATATTCAATTATTTAGTAGTAGTATTTCAAAGTTCCCTTCAGGGGATTTAGGGGCAAATTAAACTAAATAATGCATGGTATTATTTCATTCCTTTTACTAAATAAACGCACTTCGTATTACAAAAAAAAATGAATTTAGAATTATTTATAGCCAGAAAAATCCATTTTGGTACAACGGGGGAGAAACGAGTTTCTCCCCCTGCTGTTCGTATAGCCATGATTGGCATTGCTTTGGGGCTTGCTGTGATGATTCTGTCGGTATCAATTGTAATCGGTTTTAAGAAAGAGGTCCGCAACAAAGTCATTGGTTTTGGTTCACACATTCAAGTAACGCATTTCGATAGCAACAATTCATACGAAATGCAGCCGATAAAGGTAAATGATACCTTGATGACCGAAATTAAAAGTACAAAAGGCGTTTCTCATGCTCAGCGTTTTGCAACCAAGCCGGGCATTATCAAATTGGATAACAATTTTCAAGGTATTGTACTGAAAGGCATTTCGAAAGAGTATAATTGGCAATTTTTCCGCAAAAACTTGGTGGATGGAGCGTTGATTAACACAACTGAAGATTCCCCTACGAATGATGTGATGATTTCAAAAATGATTGCCGACAAATTAAATTTAAAAGTCGGAGATCGATTTTTAACCTACTTTGTTCAGGATAATTTACGTGTCAGGAAATTTACCATCAAGGGAATTTATCAAACAAATTTTACGGAATATGATAAAGTTTTTGTATTGGCCGATTTACGACATATTCAGAAACTCAATGGCTGGACCGACCAACAAACGGGTGGAGTAGAGGTAGAGGTTGCTGATTTCAATCAATTAGATGATGTCGCAACTAATATGTACGACAAGCTTGTCAATAGACAGTATAAATTCAAGGAGAATTATTATGTTCGTTCCATAAAGGAGTTGAATCCCCAAATATTTGGATGGCTCGATTTGTTGGATATGAATGTTTGGATTATTTTAATATTAATGATTTCGGTAGCTGGCTTCACCATGATTTCGGGATTGCTTATCATTATCCTCGAACGAACAAATATGATTGGTATCCTAAAGGCGATGGGCGCAAATAATTTCAGCATTCGCAAAGTTTTTTTGTATGTATCGTTCTTCTTAATTGGACGTGGAATGATTTGGGGGAATTTGATTGGTATTTCATTGGCATTGTTGCAGAAGTATTTTCATTTCATCTCACTAAATCCAGATGTCTATTATCTGACGGCTGTGCCGATTGATATAAATCCTCTTTATTTGTTGATACTGAATGTGGGTGCACTTTTGGTCTCGATGCTAATGCTAATTGGCCCATCCTACTTAATTACAAAAATCAGTCCTGCGAAGTCAATTAAATTTGAGTAGAAAAATTGAAGAAGTCTTAAAACAATCCGTTATTTTTATTGTTTAATCATCGACAAAAGAATAAATAGATTTGTAACGCTGATTTTCTGAAAAAAGTCAGATAATATGATTCTTTTTTCTAAATTTGTCAACTATTTATACACAAAACTATTCAAAACTGTGAGTATTATTAAATCTGGAATACCCGTTGGAATTGCTTGCGATCATGCAGGATTCGAACTTAAACAATATCTCCTCGAAGTTTTTAAGCAAAAAAAGATTGCGGTTAAAGATTTTGGAACAAACTCTGCTGAAAGCGTAGATTATGCCGATTATGCTCATCCATTAGCATTGGCTGTTGAAAATGGAGAAGTTTATCCCGGAATAGCCATTTGTGGGAGTGGAAATGGGATAAATATCACATTGAATAAGCATCAAGGAATTCGATCAGCACTCTGTTGGAGCGTAGAGATTGCCCACATGGCACGACTGCACAACGATGCGAATATTTGTACTATGCCTGGTCGATATATCACCAAAGAAGAGGGTTTGTTTATTACCGATACCTTTCTTAAAACAGAATTCGAAGGCGGCCGTCATCAATGCCGGATCGATAAAATACCTGTTGAATAAAAGCTATTTGCAGTGAACATTTAACCTATCACATTATTTTGTGATAGGTTTTTTTATTTAGATTTTCCCCAAAACGTTTTTAGATTCTCTGGTAAATATGAACTACGAATGCGCCATTCGTTTGGATAAAGATTGTTGGCGCGACTACCAATATTTTTGACCCAACCCAGTGGATGACCTTCGTATTGTATTAGAGTATAGCCTTTTGGCAATAACTCGTTAAGCTGTAGGGCTTCGCATCGTAAGAAACTTATGGCAGTAGAATAATCTACTTCGGTAGTCGCAAATTGACTTTTATCTAGCTGAATGCTTAGAGCCAAATTATGATTAGGAATTAAGTCTTTTCCTTTTGTCTCTGCAATGGAAATGCCTTTATGTAGAATATTGCCATGCAAGTTTATCAAATTCATTTCAGATTCAAATGCCTTTGGAATGGCAATAATAGAGTTGTTTTCCACCTCGAATGAAAAGTTTCTATTATCAAAAATCCATTTTTTGACAATCTCTGGTGTTTTTACAATCTCTTTTTTTGATTTATTTTTAGAGAGCTTCAAAAATTTTCTTGTTTCATTCTCCGATTTCCGCAATACAGCCATAAAAAATCCTTCGCCTTTCACCAAATGTGGAAAGAATCTATTAGTCGCAAAATCCCCTTTAATTTCCGAATGAATATTCCATTCATCGCGTACCTCTATTTTTAAAACCTCGGCATCGTATTTTTCTATAAAATACTTGATGTTCGATTCATTTTCCTCCAAATTATAGGTACAAGTGCTATAAATCAAAATGCCGCCGGGCTTGAGTGCATCCCAAATGTCTGCAATAATATCTTGTTGTCTGATGGCACATTGATTTACATTATGAACCGACCATTCGTTCATTGAAGTAGGATCTTTGCGGAACATTCCTTCACCAGAACAGGGCGCATCCACTATTATGGCATCGAAAAAATGTGTCAAATTTCCAAGCTCCCTTGCTTGATTTTGAGTGACAACACAATTCGGATTACCCCATTTAATGATATTTTCCGTTAAAATATGAGCCCGATTGCGAATGACTTCATTCGACACCAATAAGCAATCGTCAGAAAGCAATGAACGTAGATGAGTGGATTTTCCACCGGGTGCGGCACAAAGGTCAAGCACACATTTAGGCTCTATTACCCATTGTTTGACGGCTTGCTCAAGAAACATGGAAGATGCCTCTTGCACATAGTACAAGCCAGCATGAAAAAGTGGATCGAACGTAAAATTTGACCTCTCTTGTAGATAATATCCGGTTTCGCACCAAGGTACTTTTTCGAGTGGCAACGAAATTTCAGTTTTATGATGATTCAATCGAACTGAAACAGGCGGATCTTCTTGTAAAGATGCCTCAAATGCTGAAAATTGTTCAGAAAGTAACTCTTTAGTACGATTTACAAATTCTATTGGTAGGTTCATGGATGCTATTTTCGACAAAAATATGTAATTTTGCATGAAAATCAACTATATGACACCTTCTCTTTATTTGATTCCGGTAACTTTAGGCGAAACAGAGATTTCAAGGGTAATTCCAGATTTTAATATTGAAATCACCAAAGCGATCACTTATTTTATTGTAGAAGATATTAGATCAGCTCGGCGATTTCTGAAAAAAAGTATCTCAACCATTGATATTGATAGTCTTACATTTTTTGAGCTAAATAAACATACTTCGTCTGAATCGATTTCTGATTATTTATTACCGTTGAAAAAAGGTTTTTCGGTTGGGGTTTTATCAGAAGCCGGTTGTCCGGCTATCGCAGATCCGGGAGCTGTGGTGGTTTCATTGGCTCAGCAAAATGGTTATAAAGTCATACCTTTAGTGGGCCCATCTTCTATCTTAATGGCATTGATGGCATCGGGATTTAATGGGCAGAGCTTTGCTTTTCATGGCTATCTGCCTATCGAATCGTCTGCACGAATTGCAACCATAAAAAAACTAGAGCAAAGAATATATAATGAAGATCAAACTCAGATTTTCATTGAAACTCCTTATCGAAATCACAAACTAATAGATGATTTGTTGAAAAACTGTAGGCCACTAACTAAACTTTGTATCGCTGCAAACGTTACTTGTGTAGATGAGTTTATACGAACAAAAACAATTAAGGAGTGGTTCGGAAAGATTCCTGAATTATCAAAAATTCCTACCGTTTTTGTAATTTACAAATAAGTAAAAAATTAACTCTTTATTTGCAATAAATATATAATTTTTATTGTTGTTGTAATTAGTATTAATTGTTGTTATAATTTATAGTGTTAAATATCAATTATAATTGTTGAATTATTACATTATTGTTTAATTTCGCACTCCATCGAATCAAATTAGTAAATTTATGCAACGACGACAAGGAAAATCTAGCTATATACCCTATCTCATTGTTCTCGGAGATTTTTTAATCATCAATATTCTCTTTCTTTTACTTTTCTATTATCCATGGTCGTGGAGAACAACAAACGTTTTGGTTTATGATCGACAAATGTTGCTTGCACTCAATGTAAGTTATATTATCATTGCCTATTTTACAATTGATAATCACCATAAACGGATTTTTGAAATTGAGAATGTGCTGAGACTAGCTTTTTATACAGTTTCATATCATTTTGTTGTTTTTTATATTTTGTTTAATTTTCTTGAGCTTTATATGATTTCATTTAAGTTCTTGGCTATTTATTTCAGTTCGTTTTTTATATCTTTATCCACATGGTGGATTATTGGTCGATTTTTGATTAAATGTTATCGTAAAAATGGATATAATTTCCGAAATGTAGTGATTTTGGGCGCTGGGAAAAACGGAGTTGATTTGGCAAATCATATAGGTGACGATCCTAGTAATGGCTTTAGGCTGTTAGGCTATTTTGATGATGATAAAAATATTGATACTGGTTCACTCCCTTTATTGGGAAAAGTTGATGATGTCGACCAATATATTATTGATCATTCTGTTGATGAAATTTATTGTGCGTTGGCGGTCAATGACGGAGATAGAATTGTTAGGATTTTAGATTTTGCCGAAAAAAATATGGTCAAATTCTTTATTATTCCAGGTTATTACACATATTTGAAAAGAAAAGTTGAGTTACACATGGTAAATGGTGTGCCGATTCTGTCACTCTTTTCTGACCCATTGGAGCATGGTTTTAATAGAATAGTTAAAAGGGTTTTTGATGTTGTATTTGCGTTATTCGTATTGTTAATAATATTTCCTCCTATTTATATTTTTACTGCGATAGCAATTAGGCTGTCTTCGCCTGGTCCTATATTTTTTAAACAGACACGTACTGGTTTAAAAGGAGAAAATTTTGATTGTTATAAATTTAGAACAATGAAGGTGAATGATGATTCTGATAAATTACAAGCTGTAAAAAATGACCCTCGTAAAACGAAAGTGGGAGATTTCTTGAGAAAGACAAATATTGACGAAATTCCTCAATTTCTGAATGTGCTGAAAGGAGATATGTCTGTAGTTGGACCTCGACCACACATGTTGAAGCATACTGAAGATTATTCTGCCCTGATTGACACTTATATGATTCGTCACTTTGTGAAGCCTGGGGTAACTGGATGGGCTCAAGTGAAAGGATTCAGAGGCGAGACCAAAGAGTTACGCCAAATGGAAAAAAGAGTAGAGAAAGACGTTTGGTACATTGAAAACTGGTCGTTGTGGTTAGATATTAAGATTGTAATTATGACAGTAGTTAATGTCTTTAAAGGCGAAAAGAACGCCTATTAATTAGTCCAAAATTATTTATACAAAAAGAGCGAATTCAGAAATCAATGAATTCGCTCTTTTAAGTTTAGGATCTAGTGTTATAATTTGAAAATGATACCACCGTTAATCCAAGTACCTGGTTGTATCAAACCTCCAAAATCGAAATATTTCGTATTGGTTAAATTACTACCTTCAATTTTCAAAGTATAATGTTTTTCACTCCAAGTGATCTTTGAATCAAGAGTAAAATAAGATAGGTAGTTATATTGACTTCCACTTACTTCCGAAAAGCTGTCATTTCTGTTCCAATAAGTTCCCACAATGCCTAACATCAATTTATCAGTTATTGCAATTTGAGTAGAAGCGACCAATTTATCCCTCAAATAACAAAGTGCGTATTTTGAAATCCAAGTTCCTGCCGGATTGTCAGAGTTTAAATGTGTGTAATTCAACGCAATGGTTTTTATGTACTTCTCAAATGAGATAGATACGGATGCTTCTATGCCAGTCGTGTTCATTTCTGCATAATTAATGGCTCTCCATTTATCTGTTGGAGTATATTTCACCCAATCTATCATTTCGTTGATACGACGACTAAAAACAGATGCAGAAGCATCTATATTTCCGATTTTTGTATCTAATCCAAGATCAAATGAAGTTGAGTTCTCCAATTTCAAATTTGGATCGCTAATTTGGGTGGCAGATTTGTAATATAAATCGGTAAAAGTTGGAATACGAATGTTGTGATTAGCATTGGCAGTAACATTCAACCACGAAAGTAGTTCATAACTCGCATTTAAACCCCAGAGTATATCATCGCCAAACGAAGTAATTGCATAATTAATATCCCCTTCAACCTGCAAATCAGATACATTCACTCGTTGTTTGATGAATATATTTGCAGTTTCTCGTTGTTTCTCGAGATAATAAAATGCATTTGTTTCACCTGGAACCGAAATGCGTGAAGCGATAGAATCTCCAATATTGTTACTATATATATGACTCAATTTGTAGTCTGCTCCAAGGAATGTTTTTCCGATAGAAGAGTAATAGGTGGTTAAAAATGACGCTCCATAATCGTCTGTTCGATGATAAAACGTTTTATTAATGTCTTTCATTTGAAACTTGTCGTATACTCGCTTGTAATTGACATTAGAGGTCAATACTATTTTATCCAATATTTTATTCCAACCCAATGATGCGATAGCGGTACGGGTTCTTTCGTATTGGTTAGGATATGCTAATGTGTAGAATGCATTGGCTCCAAAAGCTTTTACTTGATATCCTGTTTGTAGGTCGAATTGACCTAAACGAGGGCAAGTGTGCCTGATGTGTATAAATGCGTTTGTAGTTTCAAAATCGGTATTAGCTACATAGCCATCAGATTTTTTCTGAGATACTGCAGCAAATAAATTTGTGCTTTCAAAATGATAATTTCCATTCAATCTATACAATTGATAGCCAAATTGTCCAGCAGAAACTTCTGCATTCAGATAGCTCTTTTCAGAGGTTGCTGTAATTAGATTGATTGCTCCGGTTATAGCGCCAGGAGTTGTTAATCCGTGAAGTAAATTGATTTTGTCAACAATTTCAATGTCGATAGGAAGGGAGAGGTTTTGGTGTCCGGTGCGGGAATCGGTAAAATTGACACCATTGAGAAAGATTAGGCTTTGGTCGAATGACCCACCGCGAATAGAGAGATCGGCTTGGACGCCTCGGGTACCGCGTTCGCGAATATCGATGCCAGTTGATTGTTTTAGTGCACTTTCGAGACCGACGATGGGTAATCGCTCGATGTCGCGTTTAGAGATAACTTGTTGTGTTGTAGTTAAACCTTGTAGGCTTTCAACTTTACTGCCCGTTACGGTTACCTCTTTCAATTCCAATTCACGATCGCTGCTTAAAGAGTCTTTCACCAATGTGTTTTCACCTTTAGCGATGGTTGAATTAATCATTGAAAAACCGGCTACTAACACTCCGATTTTCACTACTTTGCCTAGATTCGCAAAAGCCGCAAAGTTTTTTCGAGTCCATCGTCGGAAACAAATTGACGAACTCACTTTTCCATTTTTCATAAAAATTTGATTTTGATTTATAATAAATAATTGTCGATGCAAAGGTAATCGTTTTTGAGAGAAGGAGCAAGAATGGTAAGAATCAACTTTAAATCTTGAACTTTGCACTTCTATTTGAGTAAATTGGCATTTAATAGATTGGAATGAGAGAATTTTTTATGTAAGTTTGCAATTCTTTACATTGCACGAAATAAAGCTAAAATCAATATCAACTGAATAAAATTAATCATTATGAAATTTGTAGTATCCAGCACAGATTTATTGGCACATTTGCAGACGATTGGTCGAGTGATTAACTCTAAAAACACCATTCCAATTTTGGATAGTTTCTTATTTTCATTGACTGGTAGTCAACTTACTCTGACTGCTTCAGATGGTGATACTACGTTAATTACATCGCTTCAAGTGGCTGATTCAGAGGGGGATGGAGTTTTTGCCATTGTTGCAAAAAATTTACTTGATCCAATTCGAGAATTACCAGAACAACCACTAACTTTCGATATCGATGATAGCAGTCTCGAAATATTGATTAATTATCAGAACGGTAAATACAATTTGATTGGACAACAAGGAGATGACTATCCCCAAAGTCCAGTTTTGAGAGAAAATAATACTTCATTCAACGTAGAAGTGATGGCGTTGCTCAACGGTATTAATCGTACAATTTTTGCTACAGCTGACGATGAACTTCGTCCAGTAATGAATGGTATCTATTTCGACATCAACGAAGATGATATTACGTTTGTCTCGTCTGATAGTCACAAACTAGTTCGTTTCCGTAACGAAACGGTGAAAGCAGGTACTAAAGCAGCATTTATATTGCCCAAAAAACCAGCTACGATGTTGAAAAATATCTTGCCTAAAGAGCAAGGATCGGTAGAGGTTGCGTTCGATGACAGAATTGCGAATTTTACTTTCGCCAATTATAAAATCATTTGCCGATTAATAGAGGGTCGTTTCCCTAACTATAACTCGGTAATTCCTCAAAATAATCCATTCAGAATTACGGTTGACCGCATACAGTTGATGTCTGCATTGCGTCGAGTGTCTCACTTTTCTAATCAAGGAAGTAATTTGATTAAATTGCAAGTGGAGGACAATCGCATCATGATTACCGCACAAGATATCGATTTCTCAACATCAGCCGAAGAGGCAGTTTCATGTCAATATAGCGATATGGCAATTAAAATTGGATTTAAATCATCTTTTTTGGTTGACATTCTCAATAATATCAATTCTACCGAAGTGATTCTTGAGTTGGCTGATCCATCACGTGCAGGTATTGTTCTTCCTTTGGAACAAGAGGAAAATGAAGACTTGTTGATGCTGTTGATGCCAATGATGCTGAATGACTAATTGAAAGTCGTAATCGACTATATCAGAATACATTATAATACATTATATGCAGTTAAATTTAAAGAATCCAATCGTTTTTTTTGATCTTGAAACTACTGGAACCAATCCTGCAGCTGACAGAATAGTTGAAATCTGTTATTTGAAGGTTCATCCAAATGGAAAAGAGGAGACGAAGACGATTTTGGTCAATCCAGATATGCCGATTCCTCCAAGTTCAACAGCTATTCATGGTATTACTGATGAGAAGGTTGCAAATTGTCCGAAATTCAAAGAGATAGCAAAAGTGCTGGCGCGAGATTTGGAAGGTTGCGATTTGGCTGGATACAATTCAAACCGTTTCGATATTCCGCTGTTGGCCGAAGAATTTTTGCGAGCAGATGTCGATATCGATATGACCAAACGTAAATTGGTAGATGTGCAGACGATTTTTCACAAGATGGAGCAGCGAACATTGGCGGCAGCGTTGAAGTTTTTTTGCGACAAAGAGTTGGAAAATGCACATACAGCAGAGGCGGACACGCGTGCTACTTATGAAATTCTAAAAGCGCAACTCGATCGTTATTCGAATTTGCAAAATGATATGTCTTTTTTGGCTGAATTCTCAACTCAAACAAAGAATGTAGATTTTGCAGGACGCATAATTTATGATGATAATGGAGTAGAGGTTTTCAATTTTGGAAAATACAAAGGCAAACCTGTTACAGAAGTTTTAAAAGAAGATATTGGTTATTATGGTTGGATGATGAAAGGTGATTTCACACTTCATACCAAGAAAGTTCTGACGAATATAAAACTCAGAGAATTAAACCATTAATATAGATTTGGTCAATTCTTTGTTGAAAGGAGTTGACCATTTATTTTTACAAATTAGTAGCCGTCACATCTCATCAAGTGAGCTTGTCGCGGCAATAATTTTTTATAGTATGACTCTCAAATCCAAGAAAATTGTCCTAGGTATTTCAGGCGGAATTGCAGCTTATAAGTGTGCACAATTGGTGCGCTTGTTAGTGAAGCAAGGTGCTGAAGTAAAGGTGATTATGACAACTTTGGCAAAGGAATTCATTACGCCTTTGACGCTTGCTACACTCTCCAAAAATCCGATATTGGTCGATTTCTTTGATCCAACCAATGGAGAGTGGAATAGTCACGTCAAATTGGGATTGTGGGCAGACGCTTATGTTGTGGCACCAGCAACTGCCAATACAATGGCGAAAATGGCGAATGGTGTAGCGGATAATTTACTCTTGACGACCTATTTATCAGCACGTTGCCCCGTTTTTTTTGCCCCGACAATGGATTTAGACATGTATGCTCATCCCACTACACAACAAAATATACAAACACTTACTTCTTTTGGGAATATCGTAATTGAGCCTGGAATTGGTGAATTGGCAAGTGGTTTGGAAGGAAAGGGCAGAATGGCTGAACCAGAGGAGATTGTGGCTATTTTAGAGGACTATTTTTCTATAAAAAAAGAGCTAACTGGAAAAAAAATCGTAATTACTGCCGGTCCGACTTACGAAAAGATAGATCCTGTACGTTTTATAGGTAATTATTCATCTGGAAAGATGGGATTTGCTCTGGCAGAAGAGTGTGCTAAACGTGGAGCAGAAGTTACTTTGGTGTGTGGCCCAGTTAATTTAGAGACGCAAATACCAAATATCCAACGAATTGACGTGGAATCAGCTCAAGAGATGTTTGAAGCTGCCACTAATGCTTTTAAAACGGCTGATAGTGCTATTCTTTGCGCTGCAGTGGCAGATTTTACACCAGAATCTTCAAGCCACGAAAAGATCAAACGTGAAAAGGACGATTTAGTTATTCGACTTAAACCGACACAAGATATTGCAGCTACCTTAGGCAAATCGAAACGAGAAAAGCAGATTTTGGTAGGCTTTGCGCTCGAAACTAACGATGAACAGTCAAATGCTCAAAGTAAATTAGAGCGTAAAAACCTTGATTTTATCGTTTTAAACTCGTTGCAAAATACAGGAGCAGGCTTTCGTCACGATACCAACCAAATTTCAATCATTGAGAAAAGTGGCGAAATTTCAGATTTCGAATTGAAATCGAAACAAGCTGTGGCTTCAGACATTATTGATCGATTAGTTCAACATTTTAATAAATAATTGCGATTTACATTACTGAATATGAGGTTGTTAAATAGAACATTATTCTTGCTATTCTTCTTGCTTTCCTATTTTGCGATGGAAGCTCAGGAATTGAATTGCAGGGTTCAAATCAATTCTGATCAAATTCAGGGAACAAATAAGCAGGTGTTTACTTCACTGCAAACGGCGTTAACTGAATTTTTGAATAACCGAAAATGGACAAATGCCCAATTCTCGCCAGTTGAAAAATTAGATTGCAGTTTTGTGATTACTATCAAAGAAGAGAGTGGTAATAATCGCTATAAAGCAGAGCTGCAAGTGCAATCTAGAAGGCCGATTTACAACTCGATTTATTCATCTACATTGCTTAATTTCAGGGATGTATCATTCGATTTTAATTATGTAGAGTTTGATCCGTTACAACTTTCAGATAACAAATTTGAAGGAAATCTGACCGCTGTCGTGGCATTTTATGTCAATATTATTTTGGGTATGGATTTCGATAGCTTTTCGCCAATGGGCGGTACAGCATTCTATACGAGAGCCGAACAGATCATGAACCTGGCTCAATCGAATATGGAAACTGGTTGGCAAGCGTTTGATAGTCCGAAAAATAGACCCGCAATTGTAGCTGCTTTTTTAGACGATGGAATAAAGGATTACAGGCTTATGCTCTATCAATATCATCGATTGGGGCTCGATCAAATGAGCATTAATCCCGACAAAGGTCGGTCGGTGATTGCTGAGTCGCTTGGAATTTTAAAAACTGTGTATGATGCACGTCCCACGACTGTTTTGCTAACCATTTTTTCGGATGCAAAACTCGATGAACTGAATGATGTGTTTTCGAAAGGAACACCGACTGAAAAGGAAGCCGTGTATAAAATTTTATCTGATGTATTTCCTGCTCAAACAGGACGTTACGAATCTATTCGTCGTTAAAACTTTCTATGTTAAAATCGCTTTTTATACAAAATTACGCATTGATAGACCGTCTTGAAGTCAGTTTTCAAGACGGCTTTTCTGTTATAACGGGCGAAACCGGTGCCGGCAAATCAATCATTCTTGGTGCACTCTCTCTGATCTTGGGTCAACGCTTTGATAGCAAATCGATTAAGGATGGTGCCAACAAGTGCATTATAGAGGGTTGTTTCGATATTTCTGCCTATAAATTAGCTGCCTTTTTCGAGGAAAACGAAATAGAATACGACACCGAAAATTGTCTTCTTCGTCGTGAATTATTGGTTTCGGGAAAATCGAGGGCGTTTATCAACGATACACCGGTCTCACTGGTTCAGTTGAAAGATTTGGGTTTGATGTTGATTGATATTCATTCACAACACCAGAATTTGTTATTGTCGGATGCCGATTTTCAGCTTCGTGTGCTCGATTTGATGGCCAATAACAAAGAGCTGTTGCTCAATTATCAGACGGAATTTAAACTCTATAAGCAGTACAAAAGCAATCTGAAACAGTTGATTGAGAAGGCTGATGCCGAAAAGAAAGAGGAGGATTACCTGCGATTTCAATACAATCAAATCAGTGAAATAGGATTGCGTTCCGGCGAACAAGAGGAGCTGGAGCACGAGCAAAATACACTCACACACGCCGAAGAGATTAAAGGTAATCTATTTAAAATAAATGCATTACTATCCAATGATGAAAGTGGAGCAATAGGTAGATTAAGAGAAGCCGTTCAACTGTTGAGTAGCGTATCGAAGGTCTATGCTGCCGGAGAAGAGATGTTCAAACGATTGGAATCGAACTACATTGACTTGAAAGATCTGAATGCCGAGATTGAAGATGATATCGAGAAGGTAGAATTCAATCCCGAGCGTTTGCTTCAGGTTGAAGAGCGGTTGGGTGCTATTTATTCGTTGCAGCAAAAGCACCGGGTGAAGAGCGTAGAAGAACTGCTCGATTTGCAAGACCAATTCGAAGCGCGCATTCAAACCATTGATTCGTCGGATGAAGAGGTGCAAAAGATGACCTTGCAAGTAGAGCAACAATTGCAAAAGGTATCGGAACTAGCCAATCAACTGACGAAAAAGCGTAAACAAGCCGCTCCAAAATTGGCGAATGAGTTAACCGAACGGGTATCTCCATTGGGAATGCCCAACGTGAAAATAGAGGCAGAATTCGAGTCGAAAAAGCAGTTGGATGAATACGGTTCAGAAGGCGTAACTATTTTATTTTCAGCTAATAAAAACGCATCTCTTAAACCCGTTTCTGAAATAGCATCGGGTGGTGAAATTTCGCGTTTGATGCTTTGTATCAAAGCAATGATAGCCGGAGCAAGTGCATTACCCACCATTATTTTTGATGAAATAGATACAGGAGTTTCAGGAGAAATTGCGGATAAGATGGGAGCGATTATGTGGGAAATGGCGCAGAATATGCAAGTGGTCAGCATCACGCATTTACCTCAAATTGCTTCGAAAGGAAATCACCATTATCGGGTGTACAAAGAGGACAATGAGGTGGCAACAGCTACCCGATTGACCCCCATAAAAGAACAGGACAGAACAGTAGAAATCGCGCGCATGTTGAGTGGGGCAGAGCTTACACAAGCTGCTTTGAATAATGCGCAAGAATTAATAAATCAATGGAAAAAAACGAAATGATTTTTGGCATGCGTGCTGTAATGGAGGCTATAGAAGCCGGGAAAGAGATTGATAAGATTTTGGTGAAACGCGATTTGCAAAGTGATTTGTCGAAAGAATTATTTGAAGTACTAAGAGGTAAAGGCATTGTTGTTCAGCGAGTTCCGGTGGAAAAGATTAACCGAATCACGATGAAGAATCACCAAGGTGTGCTGGCATTTCTCTCGGCAATTACGTATGACAGACTCGAAAATATTATCCCAATGCTTTACGAAGAGGGAAAAACTCCCTTTATCGTGGTACTCGATGGTATTACCGATGTGCGTAATTTTGGAGCCATTGCTCGCACATGTGAATGTGCCGGAGTGGATGCAATTGTTATCCCCGAACGTGGTAGCGTGACAGTAGGTGGCGATGCAGTGAAGACTTCTGCTGGTGCATTGTTGCACATTCCGGTATGTCGCGAAAGATCGATTACGGAAGCGCTTCAGTTTCTTAAAAACAGTGGGTGCAAGTTGATTGCAGCCACCGAGAAGGCCTCCATCAATTACACCAAAGCAGATTACAATGGACCTCTTGCCTTGGTGATGGGTGCAGAAGATACAGGTGTAGCTCGTGAACATTTACAATTTTGCGATGATGAAGTATCCATTCCTCAGTTTGGAACAATCGCATCGTTGAATGTGTCTGTGGCAGCGGGTGTTTTGATGTATGAAGTGGTACGTCAAAGAAACTAATTTTCTAAACAAAATCAATAAATTATGAGTGAAATTTCAAATTGTCCGGTTTGTGATATGGACAATACATACACCGATGGTGTGATGTTTATCTGTCCGGATTGTGGTCATGAATGGACAAAAAGTGATGAAGAGAGTGCGCAGGACGATGTCTCAAGAGACAGCAATGGTGCAGAGCTGAAAGATGGTGATGCCGTAACTGTGATCAAAGATCTGAAAGTAAAAGGCTCTTCCATGGTGATCAAGCGGGGTACAAAAGTGAAAAGTATTCGCTTGACAGACGTTCCCGAAGAGGTAGATTGCAAAATTGATGGTAGTAGTATTGTACTGAAAACTTGTTTTTTGAAGAAATAAGAATTGAACACATAGGAGCAAAGACGTAATGAATTGAAACTTCGCGTCTTTGCTCCTTTGCGTTTAGGTGCTTATTACCTCTTCTAATTCTGCCATCATCATGGCAGTTGCACCCCACAAATGATGTCCATCTACTAAATAGGATGGTGTGTGGTATTTTCTTCCCTGCTTATCTTCAATTTGAAATGAACTTTTATTTTGTACCTTAAAAAGCTCATTTAATGGAATCTCAAACAATTCGGCCACTTCCTCTGGTTGAATTTTAAAAATAGGACGCCTTTCTGTAAATCCTACAAATGGCAACACCCTGAATCCGCTTCTTGGTATCAATACTTCACTCAACTGTCCGATAATCGTAATGGTTTCGGGAATGATTCCAACTTCTTCGAAACTCTCACGCAAGGCTGTTTGCTTCAACGATCCATCATTCTCTTCGTAACGACCACCTGGCAAGCTGATTTGTCCGCTGTGCGCACCGATATCGCTTTGACGAAGCGTAAAAAGGATGCAAATTTTACCCTCATCATTTGGATAAATCAGAGCCAAAACTGCACTCTCTTTAATCTTATCAAAATTCCATTCGTTCGGACTATTCCTTCTATATTCTGATATCATTTTATTGTGCGCAGTTTCACCTGGCAATTTCTGTCGGAGAGCAAGTGTTAATTGTATAATTAGCTGTTCAAAATTTGTTTCCAATATTGATTTATTAACGCTGTTATATTTGTGAAAAAGAAAAAATAATATAAATTTGTACCTGTCAATTCTTAAAATATGTTTTATTATTACGACAAATTGAACAAATTTTATTTAATAATTCAATTATTCTAAATAGTAAATCGAATATTTCATTCATAATTAGGTATTTGGCTAATTATGAATGAATTTGGTTTTGAAAGACTCATTAAATCTATCTTACATACTTAAACACACAGAAAAAAGCTTTGTTTGCAAAACTGAAATTATTTCTGATAATTATCTATGAAAAACTGGCCCTACACTTTATTTCGTTTTTATGTTGATGGCTTCAAGAATATGAAGTTGGGAAAGACGCTTTGGCTCATCATTGGCATTAAGCTGTTTATTATGTTTTTTATCCTGAAACTATTCTTTTTCCCAGATATTTTGAATACGAAATTTAAAACGGAGGCGCAAAAAGCGGATTTCGTTGGCAAACAGTTGATAGATCGAAAATAGATATTCGTGAAAATTACAAATCAAACTATATTTCATTTATTAATCATTTAATTTAATTTTTTATGGAGTCATTAGATTATTCATTGGTTGACTGGTCTCGCGCCCAGTTTGCTCTGACTGCAATGTATCACTGGATATTTGTTCCTTTGACATTGGGGCTTGGTGTGATTGTATCTATTATGGAGACAATCTACTACAAAACAGGAAACGAAGAGTGGAAAAAGATTACCAAATTTTGGATGACATTGTTTGGAGTCAATTTCGCTATTGGTGTTGCTACAGGTATTATTATGGAGTTCCAGTTTGGTACCAACTGGTCCAACTACAGCTGGTTTGTGGGTGATATCTTCGGAGCCCCCCTTGCTATTGAAGGAGTTATGGCATTCTTTATGGAGTCAACTTTCATTGCTGTGATGTTTTTTGGTTGGAACAAAGTGGGTAAAGGTTTTCATTTGGCATCGACTTGGTTGACCGTGATTGGTGCTACTATTTCGGCTTTGTGGATTTTGGTGGCAAATGCATGGATGCAATTCCCTGTTGGTATGACATTCAATCCGGATACTGTACGTAACGAAATGACCGATTTCTGGGCTGTTTTGTTTTCACCAGTTGCAATGAATAAATTTTCGCACACCGTTACTTCTAGTTGGATTTTAGGTGCAGCATTTGTTGTGGGTGTAAGTTCTTGGTATTTACTCAAAAAACGTGAAGTTTCGTTGGCTAAAAAGAGCATCAAAATTGCTGCTATTTTTGGTTTCGTAGGTTCAATTTTGGCAGCTTATACTGGAGATGGTTCTGCTTACGAAGTAGCTCAACATCAGCCAATGAAATTGGCAGCCATGGAGAGTATGTTTACTGGTCAAAAAAATGCCCCGCTTGTTATTTTTGGTGTGTTGAATCCCCAAAAGAAAGCGTACGATGATGGCGTAGAACCGTATTTGTATAAAGTAGAGGTGCCAAGTGTGCTTTCGTATTTAGCAAATAAAGACTTTAACTCCTTCGTACCAGGTATCAACGACCTAATGATGGGCGGTTTTCCTACGAAAGACACGTATGGTAAAGAGATTATGGCACTTTCTGTAAAAGAAAAAATGGCCAGCGGTAAAATTGCTGTACAGGCATTGTCTGACTACAAGAAAGCGAAAGCGGAAAAAAATGATAGTTTAGCTGCAGTTAGCAAAAGTTTAATGGAAGATAATTATGCTAATTTTGGTTATGGATTTATCAAAGACGAAAAACAGGTAATGCCTAATGTACCAATGACTTGTTATTCGTTCCACGCCATGGTTGTAGTTGGAATTTTCTTCATCTTCTTCTTCCTCTATTTGATTTTGGCTAGCTCTAAAGGATGGATTGAAAATCAAAAATGGATTCTTCGTTTGGGTATTCTCGGAACAGTGATGGCGTATGTAGGATCGCAAGCTGGTTGGATTGTGGCTGAAGTAGGTCGTCAACCTTGGGTGATTCAAGATATTATGCCATCGTATGCTGCGGTTTCGAGTATCGAAGTAGGAGCAGTGCAAACGACATTCTTTCTTTTTGCTATTCTCTTCACGGTGCTACTTGTGGCTGAAGTCGGAATTATGATTCGTCAGATTAAAAAGGGAGCAGAACATTGATTTGATAAAAGCCCCTAAATCCCCTTAAGGGGACTTTTGGGGTGTGCTGGTCATTAATGTTCATTATCTAAACAAAAATTCAAGTATGTAGAATCTCAAGTTTCCTTTAGGGGATTTAGGGGCATTAAAAAAAGTTCTTCAATTTGGGTTTAGTAAAAATAAATTTCAATCAAAATTTAAAATATACAATTATGGATTACGTATTATTGCAACAATATTGGTTCTTCCTGGTCTCGTTACTGGGAGCTCTATTGGTTTTTCTGTTGTTTGTGCAAGGTGGTCAAACACTGCTTTACACCATTGGTAAAACGGAGTTGGAGCAAACTATGCTCGTTAACTCATTGGGCCGTAAATGGGAGTTTACGTTCACTACCCTTGTTACGTTTGGTGGTGCTTTTTTTGCATCGTTTCCACTGTTCTATTCTACCAGCTTTGGTGGAGCCTATTGGGTGTGGATGGTGATTTTGTTTTGTTTTATCCTGCAAGCAGTAGCTTATGAGTTCCGCTCAAAAGCGGGTAATGTATTGGGTAAAAAGACCTTTGAAATCTTCTTGATGATTAATGGTTTCGGTGGCGTAGTGCTTTTGGGCGCTGCAGTGGGTACATTCTTCACTGGATCGGAGTTTATCGTCAACAAAATGAATCTGACCAACGAGTTATCGCCAGCTATTTCGCAATGGCAAAATTCGTGGCACGGTCTTGAGGCAGCATTCAATGTATTGAATCTGTTGTTGGGCTTGGCAGTGTTGTTCCTCTCTCGTCTGATGGCGTCTCTCTACTTTATCAACAACATCAACGACGAAGCCATTGTGACACGCTCACGCAAACAGTTGCTTATCAATACTGTGTTGTTTCTCGCTACATTCCTTCCATTCTTGGTATGGGTGTTGTTGAAAGATGGTTATGCGGTTGATCCTGTCACTCAAATCGTATCGATGCAACCCTACAAATACTTCCTCAATCTGATTCAGATGCCTATTTTGTTGGTGGTTTTGTTGATTGGTGTGGTGTCGTTGTTGTTTGGTATTGGCAAAACGTTGTTGAAAGCTGAATACAAAGGCGGTATCTGGTTTGCTGGAGTAGGAGCAGTGTTGGCAGTGTTGGTGTTGTTCTTGATCTCAGGATTAAACAATACGGCTTACTATCCATCGAACAGCGACCTACAAAGCTCACTGACAATTGGTAATAGCTGCTCAAGTCCGTTCACACTGACAGCTATGAGTTGGGTGTCGTTGTTGATTCCGTTTGTGTTGGCGTATATCTTCTACGCTTGGCGAGCTATCAATGCGAAACCAATTGATAAAGCTGAAATGACAAGCGAAGAACATTTGTATTAGTAATTGAGTAATTGATTTACTGAGTAACTGAAATGACCGCGGCTGATGAAAATCGGCTGCGTTTTTTTTTGTAATTAAATATCTGTAAAAAAAAGAATTTTCTAGCCAAATGATGAGTAATACAAGCAATTTACTTCTATATTCATAGAGATATTTTGTATCTTTTTTGTATGTTTGTGAAAAATTCATTATATGAGCGCGAAACAATACAAATATATCGATTTATTTGCCGGTTGTGGAGGCCTTTCTTTAGGGCTTCATTATGCAGGTTGGAAAGGGATATTTGCCATTGAGAAAAATCCAGATGCATTCAAAACGCTAAAATATAATCTTATTGATAATAAAAAACATTTTGACTGGCCTAAATGGCTACCACAAGAAAGTATTGAAATTGATAAAGCAGTTGAACTATATAAAGATAAATTCTTAAAGTTACAAGGCCAAGTTGATTTAGTTGCAGGTGGGCCACCTTGCCAAGGTTTTTCGATGGCTGGACGAAGAAATGAAAGTGATCAACGGAATAATTTGATTACTTCTTATATTGATTTTGTTAAGATAATACAACCTAAAATATTATTTTTCGAGAATGTGAAAGGTTTTACTCTTGAATTTAAGAAGAATAAGGACAAAGGAAAAGCCTACGCTTCATTTGTCGAAAGTGAACTGAATGATGCTGGATATTATGTTAAAGGGCAACTTGTGAATTTTGGAGAATATGGTGTTCCTCAAAAAAGAACACGTTTTATTCTAGTAGGGGTAAGAAAGGATTTGAAACACTCTACCCAGGAGGTTGCAAATAGCTTCTTTGAAAAGATAGAGCAAAATCGGCATTCTTTTTTGAAAGAGAAAAATCTAAGGGTAGAAACGAATCTAAATGATGCTATTTCAGATTTGTTGAAAAATAATGGACTTCGTGAATCTCCCGATACTAGGAGTTACGAAGCTGGTATTTATTCGAAAGCTAAAACAAACTATCAGAAATTAATGCGAGTAGGGATTACAAATGAAATAGCAGATAGTCATCGTTTCCCAAAACACAGACCTGATATAACGGCAAAGTTTCAGGTTATAATTGATTCATCAACAAGAAAAAATAAAGATATAGATTCGTCTATTCGAGAACGATACAATATTAAAAAGCATACCATCATCCCATTAGACGAATTTTCAAAATCACCAACTATAACAACTTTACCTGACGATTATATACATTATTCTGAACCTCGAATTTTGACGGTTCGTGAATATGCTCGCATTCAATCATTTCCTGACTGGTTTAAGTTTCAAGGAAAATATACTACAGGTGGAAAACTTCGAACTCAAGAAGTTCCCAGATATTCACAAATAGGAAATGCAATACCACCGTTGTTTGCGGAACAAGGAGGAATTATTCTAAAACAACTTTTGAAGTAATGGCAGAACAATTAAGGTTTAAAGTTAGCTCTGCTCTAAAGAACATCATCGGTAGTGATCTTATCAGTGATGACTTTATTGCTGTTTTTGAGTTGGTGAAAAATGCATATGATGCTCATGCAACAAAAGTTGAAGTTTGTTTTATTGATCTATATACTGAGAATGCAAAGATTATCATAAAAGACAATGGTAAGGGAATGAACTATGAAGACCTTATCAATAAATGGCTGTTCGTTGCATATTCTGCGAAAAAAGATGGTACAGAAGAAAATAACTACGATTATCGGAATAGAATAAAGGTAAAAAGGGCTTATGCTGGTGCTAAAGGTATCGGACGCTTTTCATGTGATAGATTAGGACATGAACTGTATTTGGAAACTATCAAAGATGAACCTAATTCTAAAATAGAATCTCTATTGACTGAGTGGGATAAGTTTGAGGGAAACTTGAAAGATGAGTTTGTAAATATTAGTGTACTACACGAAACAATCGAACGAAGTAATTATGGTATCAGTGTTGGAACTGTTTTAGAAATTTCAAATTTAAAGAGTGATTGGTCGAGAGATAAAATATTGAAATTAAAAGGAGCCTTAGCAAAACTAATAAATCCTAATACTAAGAATTCAAATGATGTTTTTGAAATATGGATTAAAGCAGATTCTGAATTAAATGATGATGAAAATGTAAAACACAAAGGAAATAAAAAAGGCTTGTCAAGAGAAGCTATTTATAAAGATGTAGTAAATGGAAGAATTGAAAATCTTATTTTCGAAGAACTTGATCTTAAAACTACAAAAATAGTTTCTGAGGTTTCAATAAATAATAATTCCGAAATTAAAACTACTCTTTATGAGGGAGGTAAGCTTGTATATAGTGTAAAGGAAACTAATCCGTTGGGATTATTACATAATATTGATTTTACTATCTATTATCTTAATAGATCTGCAAAATTGACGTTTAGTAAAAGAATGGGAATACAGCCTGTAGAATATGGGCATATCTTTATTTATAAAAATGGATTACGTGTTTTTCCTTACGGAGAAAGAGGTGAAGATCCATTGAAAATGGATAATAGAAAGGCGCAAGGTCAAAACAGAAATCTAGGAACACGTGAGGTTGTAGGGTATATAAATATACTAAATTCAAATGATGATTTAAATGAGACCTCTAGTCGCGGTGATGGTCTAAAAAAAACAGAAGCCTATTTTGAACTCTATAAATGGTTTTATGTAACATTAAAACGTCTCGAAAGATATATTATTGATGTTTCAGATTGGGGTAAAGATTTATCCGAAGATGATTATATAAACCTTAGCGAAAATGATAGAATTGTAGCTTTACAAAGAATAGTTTCAAAACTTACTAAATCAAGAAATTTTATTTCAATTGAGTATGCTCCGGATTTGTTTCAAATTCTTGAACAAAAACAGGATAATTCTGCACGAAGCGTTTTATCTGAGATTAAAGAGAACTTGATTAAAGAGAATTTCAATAAAGATGACGTTTTAAAGGGAATCCGCAAAGCAGAATCCAAGATTAATGAGCTTGAGAAACGAACGGATAATGCAGAAGATGAGGCAATTGATACATTAATTAAGAATGAAAAGCTTGAACAAAAATTAGATGATAAGACAAATCAGGTATTATTCCTTCAAGCCGTAGACAATCAGGATATTAATAGAATAGTAAGATATCACCATGATATAGGAGTACATGCAAGTACAATAAATAATTGGCTTAGTCGTATTGCAAAAGAAATTGAGAAAAATACTCTTACAGAAGACAAGTTAAAAAAGTTTAATGAAGCCGTTTCAAGAGCAAACAATAAAATATTATCGATTTCAAGATTCGCAACTAAAGCGAATTTTAATCTTTCAGGACAAGAATTGAGAGATACTGATTTGATTTCGTTTATTGAGCAATATTCTGACAATGTATTAAAAGAGTTTTATCCAGATATAAGAGTTCACTTTAATAATAATGCCAAATCTCGTCTTGTAAAACCATTTAAACCATTAGAAATAAGTTTATTGTTGGATAATATTGTGGATAATTCGATAAAAGCAAATGCGAATAATATTTTCATTGAAATATTAGATATTGATGAAAAAACAATCGGATTAAAAATAAATGATGATGGGAAAGGACTTTCAAATAAGATTGATAATCCTGCTTCAATATTCGAAAAAGGTATTACAACTACTTCAGGTTCAGGTCTTGGATTATATAACGTAGCTAATACAATCTCATCTGAATTAAAAGGGAAAATCTCTGTAAACTCTAAAATTAAAAAAGGTTTTGAATTAAATATTCTGTTAGAAAAATGAATTTAAAATATAGCATACTTTGGTTTGAAAATGATGTAGATTGGTATGAATCTATTGTTGATAATATTAGGGAAATTGTTGAGGATGAATTAGGTTTTAAAATGAATCTACCACTTCTTAAAAAAGATGGTGATGATTTGGAGAATGTAAATTTCTCGAATTATGATTTAATTCTAATGGATTTAAATCTGGATAAATCTCCAACAGGGGATAAGTTAATACAAAGAATTCGCGGATTTGAGGTATTTACAAACATTATATTTTATTCATCTGAAGGTGTGAGCAAGGTCTCTGAAAAAATAAAAGAATTGGAGCTTGAGGGTGTTTATTTTTCAGGTAGGGATGGAAATTCATTTGTTAAGAAGGTTGAGAAAATTATTTATTCTACGATAAGAAAAGTTCAAGATATTAACAATATGCGAGGATTAGTAATGGCTGAAGTATCAGAGTTAGACCATAAAATGATTGATCTTTTAAAACAATATCTGTCCAATCTTGAAACAGATGAAAAAAATAGATTTATTGATAAGCGTAAGAAAAAAGTATTAAAATCACTAAATGATATGATTGGTACTTTTAGTAATTTATCTGATGATTCAATCTTTGAACACAGAGACTTTAGTACAAATCATAAATGGATGTCCGTACAAAACATTGCTAATCATATCGGAGATAAGGAAATTATAGAGTTACTAAATAACTACAAATCTGATATTATTGATAAGAGAAATAAATTAGCTCACGTTAAAGAAGTTGTTTTAGAAGATGGTTCATTATCATTAGCTGATGGCGATTTTGTATTTAATGATGAAATATGTAAAATTATTAGAAAGGACTTGCAGAGGCACACCGTTAATTTTGAAAAAATAAAAATAGTATTAACACATTAATTCGTATCATTTGAAACAAGGACAGTCCCTCTGGACACGAGATGAATTAATTTTAGCCATCAACTTATATTGTAAATTGCCATTTGGTAAGATGCACAAAGGCAATGCTCTGATTCTTGAATTTGCGGAATTGATTGGTCGCACGCCCTCGTCTGTGGCTTTTAAATTGGGTAATTTTGCAAGTTTCGATCCAACTTTAAAAGCAAGAGGGATAAAAGGTGCTGCGAATGCCAGCAAATTAGACAAGGCCATTTGGGATGAATTTTATCAGAATTGGGATGCTGCGTTGCTACAAAGTGAGCAACTATTTGCAGAGAAACAACACACCACGATAGAGCGAATTAACCACATAAGTTTTGAAGATCTCCCCAAAGACGGTATCGAAAAAGAACGAATGGTAAAAATAAGGGTGAACCAATCTCTGTTTCGTAATATCGTGTTGGCTACCTACAATCAACAGTGCTGTATTACAGGCTTGAATCAGCAAGAGTTATTGATTGCCAGCCATATTGTTCCTTGGAGCAAGAATGATAAGAATAGATTGAATCCGATGAATGGTTTGTGCCTGAATGCTCTCCACGATAAAGCATTTGATTGTGGTTTGATTACCGTGTCACCGGAAGATTACAGAGTGATTCTATCACCTCAATTGAAGCAAAAGAAAGTTGTCACTCCTGCTATTGAACAGCATTTCATAGCCTACGAAAACAAGGAAATTCATTTACCTGATAAGTTTTTGCCATCTCCAGAATTTTTGAATTATCATTTTACACATATTTTCAAACATTAACGCATCGTTTTATCGGTATTTTATGTTGCCCCTCCATGGCGCATAAGCTATTCGGCTTCATGACCTAGGGCGATGCCTTAGGTTGATGATATATAAGGCCTTCAGCCATATCAAAGATACCAAAAGCGCCCTGACAGGACAGTATAGCATCAACCCAACGGCAACGCCTTGGGTGTAAGAGTAAACCAACCCAACGGCATCGCCTTGGGTATAACAAAAAACAAACCTTATGTCCACAGAAATCGAACGCAAATTCCTCGTCAACTCAGATGCTTACAAACGCGAAGCAGAGGGAGTGTATTACCGTCAAAACTACCTGTCGAACAACGAATCGGGCGTTGTGCGTGTGCGCATTGCTGGCGATAAAGGATATTTGACAATAAAAGGGAAAAGTGTAGGAATTTCAAGATCGGAGTTTGAATACGAGATACCATTAGATGATGCTGAAGTGATGCTCGACAACCTCTGCACATTGCCGGAGATTGAAAAGGTACGCTATCGAGTATCGTTTGGTGGATTTGTATGGGAAGTGGATGAGTTTAGTGGCAAAAACGAAGGTCTTGTCGTTGCTGAAATTGAGCTACCAACCGAAGATACAGTATTCGAAAAACCAGATTGGGTAGGTGAGGAGGTATCGGACGATGCACGGTACTACAATTCTAATTTGCTGAATCATCCGTTTAAATAATGGATTATGTGAAAATATGTATACGATAATATTTTTGAGTCTTAATTTTATCTCTTATTTATGTTGACTCGTTATAAACTGTAACTTGCGCTTTTTTATAATCGATTTAAATAGTTAATATACCACATAATCAGTTATTTATAATTCTTCTTCATTGTGATTATTGCACATTTTATTCCCTTTTGTGCGGTTTGAAATTATCATAAAAAAATATTGCCTTTCAATTTGCAAGTAAAATAATTTTGGATATATTTGCGGAAATATTTCCTTAATTATATGGCGAAAGAGATTAAATTCAGTTTGGTTTATCGTGATATGTGGCAAGCATCCGGTAAATATGTTCCCCGCGTGGATCAGCTGACCCAAATTGCCCCTTTAATTGTAGAAATGGGTTGTTTTGCCCGAGTTGAAACCAATGGTGGTGCTTTCGAGCAAGTTAATTTGCTCTTTGGAGAAAACCCAAACAGAGCAGTAAGAGATTGGACACGACTTTTCAACGAAAAGGGTATTCAGACACACATGTTGGAACGTGGATTGAACGGACTCCGAATGTATCCGGTTCCTGCCGATGTGCGCGAACTGTTCTTCAAAGTGAAAAAGTCACAAAGAACGAATATCTCACGCTCGTTTTGTGGCCTGAATGATACTCGAAATTTGGAACTGTCGGTAAAATATGCCAAACAGGCAGGTATGATTTCGCAGGTAGCATTGTGCATAACCAACTCACCGATACACACCATCGAATATTACCTGAAAATGGTGGATGAGGTAGTAGCATTTGGTTGCGACGAAATCTGTTTGAAAGACATGGCTGGTATTGGTCGTCCAGCTTTCCTTGGTGGTCTGACTGCTGCTATCAAAAAGAAATATCCTCACCTTGTAATACAATATCACGGACATACTGGACCCGGATTTTCCGTGGCATCAATGCTCGAAGTAGCACAGGCAGGTGCTGATTATCTCGATGTGGCAATGGAGCCTTTGTCTTGGGGAATGGTGCACCCTGATGTGATTACCATTCAGGCAATGCTGAAAGATGCAGGCTTCAAGGTCCCAGAAATCAATATGAAGGCTTACATGGAAGCTCGCCAGATGACTCAATCATTTATTGATGATTTTTTGGGTTACTTTATCGATCCAGGAAACAAAATCATGACCTCTTTATTAGTAGGATGTGGACTTCCAGGAGGCATGATGGGTTCGATGATGGCTGATCTTAAGGGAATGCACAGTGCAATAAATATGGCTTTGCGCAATCAGAATAAATCAGAAGTGAGTTTGAGCGATTTGGTTGTATTGTTGTTTCAAGAAGTTGAATATATATGGCCAAAACTTGGCTATCCACCACTTGTGACTCCTTTTAGCCAATATGTAAAGAACATTGCGTTGATGAATGTGATGCACACCTTGAAAGGCGAACCACGCTGGAGCACCATCGACAAAAATTCATGGGACATGATTTTAGGCAAGACTGGTCGCTTGCCAGGGCCATTGGCTCCTGAAATTATCGACCTTGTGAAGCAACATGGTTTAGAGTTTTACGAAGGAAATCCGCAAGATGCGTTTCCGAATGAACTGGACAAATACCGCGCCGAAATGGCTGAGAACGGTTGGGATTGTGGTGAAGACGACGAAGAGTTACTGGAGCTTGCCATGCACGACCGTCAATATCGTGATTACAAGAGTGGTGTGGCCAAGAAACGCTTTGAACAGGAGCTCGAAGCCGAAAAATTGAAAGCAAACGCGCCTATCGTCACAACACGTCCTGTACTCGATATGCCGAAAATAGATGTGGCAGATATGCTTACGAAATATCCAAATGCTAAACCGATACAATCGCAAGTCCGTGGTAAAGTATTGTGGGAGATTGATTTACTCGATAAATCGAAAGCACCCACTATCGGCTCTGCGGTAAAAGAAAATACGCCGTTCTGTTTTATTCAAACTTTTTATGGAAACGAAAAAATAATTTCGCCATACAATGGAAAAGTACTTCGCACTTATGCTAAACAGGGTGATGTTGTGCAGAAAGGTGAAATTATTGCATTTGTAGAGTGAAATTAGAGATTTGTTTCTGAAATCGTTCAGAATTTAATTTAGAAATAGCAAATAGAGTGCACTGTCAAAATTGTGTCTAAAAGTTTGCATTGTAATTATATTTTAGAAATAAATTTTATTTTTCTATTACCACTCTCCATTAGAGTAGTGCCTATTCTACAGATTTTTTATACGTAAATTCACTATTTATGTAGTCAATCATGACAATCTGTTGAATAGGTACGGGCGCTAATAGTTACTGTGGTGAGAATCCTTATTTTGCATCGTTCAAAATAAGGGAGTTAGGTGTGTGAAAAAGGTGTTAAGTTGCTCGCATTTAGAAATATTGGGTTAAATTTGCGAGGCAAACCGAAAACTTAATACTATGATTTTTGATGTCGCAATTATTGGGGGTGGACCAGCTGGCTATACGGCTGCTGAGAAGTCTGCTACCAATGGATTAAAGACTATTTTATTTGAAAAATCTGCTGTTGGCGGGGTATGTCTCAATGTTGGGTGCATACCCACAAAGACGTTGCTCTACTCTGCCAAGATTATAGATTCTATCAAAAACTCCTCAAAATACGGCATTATCTCCGCCGAACCTACATTTGATTTACCAAAAATTATTCAACGTAAAACCAAGGTTGTGAAAAAACTCACAGCAGGTGTACGTGCCAAACTGGCTGCCCACGAGGTATTGACAGTAATGGGTGAAGCATCTGTTGTTTCTGCAAATGAAGAGGTGGTCTCAATTGCCGTGGGTGAAGAAACCTATCAGGCACGTAAATTGATTCTGTGCACGGGTAGCGAAACGGTAATTCCTCCCATTCCCGGACTATCAGAAACCAACTATTGGACAAGCACCGAAGCACTTGAATCGAAAGAACTTCCATCGTCGCTCGTCATTATTGGTGGTGGAGTGATTGGTGTGGAGTTTGCATCTTTCTACACCAGCATGGGTGTACCTGTCACAGTGGTAGAGATGATTGATGAAATTCTCACCGGAATGGATCGAGAGATTTCTGCTTTGCTTCGTGCAGAATATACCAAAAAAGGCGTGAAGTTTATGCTTTCGACCAAGGTCATTGCTCTATCAAATTCTGCCGTAGAAGTGGAAGTAAATGGTAATAAATCGACTATTGAAGCGGGTAAAATCCTACTCAGCGTAGGTCGCCGACCAGTTCTGAACGGTTTTGGACTTGAAAATATTGAAATCAAACGATACAAAAACGGACTTGCCGTTAATCAAAATATGCAGACTTCGCAAGCGAATATTTATGCTTGTGGCGATGTGACTGGCTTTTCGTTGCTTGCCCACACTGCGGTTCGAGAAGCCGAAGTAGCAGTCAATCATATTTTGGGTAAAACCGACAAAATGAGCTACAACTCTATTCCGGCGGTGGTGTACACCAACCCTGAAGTGGCAGGCATTGGCGAAACAGAGGAGAGTGCACAGTCTAAGTTTATCACTTATTCTGTCAAAAATAATCCAATGACTTTTTCTGGGCGTTTTGTGGCAGAAAACGAATTATTTAATGGCTTGTTTAAGGTCATTCTCGATGAGTCGGAAAGAGTGATCGGTGTACATATTTTTGGAAATCCTGCTTCGGAATTGATTGCTTTAGCAGCCATGGCAATAGACGCTCGAATGACATTGACAAAATGGCAGCGTACTGTATTTCCTCATCCATCGGTGAGCGAAATTTTTAAAGAAATATAGCCCCACCCCAGCCCTCCCCAAAAGGGAGGGGGAAATGTGTTGGAACTAAAATAAATAATCAATGTACTCTTGAAACCCCTCCTTTGGAGGGGATGGGGAGGCTAATAATAACCTAAATTTTATCATCAATGAGTCTAAAAATCATTGTCTTAGCAAAACAAGTTCCCGACACACGAAATGTGGGAAAAGATGCGATGAAAGCCGATGGAACGGTGAATCGCGCTGCGCTTCCTGCTATTTTCAATCCTGAGGATTTGAATGCGTTGGAGCAAGCGTTACAATTAAAAGAAAACAACCCAGGATCAACTATTCATTTACTCACGATGGGTCCTGGTCGTGCAGCAGAAATTATTCGTGAAGGTTTGTATCGAGGAGCCGATGGAGGTGTGTTGTTGACAGACCGTGCCTTTGCAGGAGCCGATACATTAGCAACTTCTTATGCGTTGGCATGTGCCATTCGCAAAATGGGTGCCTACGATGTCATTATCTGTGGTCGTCAGGCAATTGACGGAGATACTGCTCAGGTAGGACCACAAGTAGCCGAGAAGCTTGGTATTCCACAAATCACGTATGCCGAAGAGGTTCAAACAGTGAAAGGTGGTAAACTGCGTGTAAAACGTCGTTTGGAAAGTGGAGTGGAAGTGGTGGAAGGCAAAATGCCACTGTTGCTAACCGTGAACGGTTCGGCTGACGATTGCAGACCACGTAATGCAAAGCGTGTGATGAAATACAAATATGCAAAAACCATCACTGAAAAGCAAAATGCGAATGTCGATTATACCGATATGTTCGATAGCCGTCCATACCTCAATTTGGTAGAGTGGGGCGTTGCCGATGTGAATGCTGATTTGGTACAAGTTGGTTTGTCTGGTTCACCTACTAAAGTGAAGAAAATAGAAAACGTTGTTTTTCAGGCAAAGGAGAATCTTGTTCTCTCATCTTCTGATTTAGATATCGATCATTTGATGTTTGAATTGATTGAAAATCATACGATTGGATGATTCTCATTGGTTTGATAAATTTAATACTGATTAGGTAAATTAAAATTCAACGGATTGAATTTATGGATGTATCAATTGTTTGACGCCATAACTTCTATCCCTTCCGATTAATTCTAAAAATAAATGAACAATCTATTTGTATATTGCGAAATTGAAGATGGCATCGTCAGTGATGTGAGTCTTGAGCTGTTGACCAAAGGTCGTAGCCTCGCCAATCAACTAAAGTGCAAGTTAGAGGCACTGGTGGTTGGCTCAAATCTGGACGGAATAGAGAGCCAGATTATTCCTTATGGAGCTGATACTGTATTTGTTGCAGACGATGCTCGCCTCTATCCATTCTCTACATTGCCACATTCGTCGGTGATGATTAATCTTTTTAAAGAGCAACAACCACAAGTTTGTTTACTTGGTGCTACCAGCATTGGTCGCGATTTGGGTCCTCGTGTTTCTTCTGCTTTACACAGTGGTTTAACGGCAGATTGCACAGCTCTCGAAATCGGAGATCACGAAGAGAAAAAAGAGGGTAAGGTTTATAAAAATTTGTTGTATCAGATTAGACCTGCTTTTGGTGGTAATATTGTTGCGTGGATTGTCAATCCAGATTGTCGTCCGCAAATGGCTACCGTGCGCGAAGGTGTGATGAAAAAAGAGCTCTACAAACCAAACCACAAAGGTGAAGTGGTGAAACTTGATGTGAGTAAATATGTGTCGAAAACAGATTTCGTGATTGACATCATTGAGCGCCATATCGAGAAATCGAAAGTGAATCTCAAAGCATCGCCAATTATTGTTGCTGGTGGTTATGGTGTTGGCTCGAAAGAGAATTTCAAACTGTTGGATGATTTAGCTGCAACGATAGGTGGCGAAGTTGGAGCTTCACGTGCTGCTGTGGATGCCGGATATTCGGATCACGAACGTCAGATTGGTCAAACGGGAGTTACTGTTCGTCCGAAACTCTACATTGCTTGTGGTATTTCAGGACAAATTCAGCACATTGCAGGTATGCAGGAGAGTGCCATTATCATCTCAATCAATAACGATGAGCAGGCACCAATCAACCAAATTGCTGATTACGTGATCAACGGAACGGTCGAGGATGTGATTCCAAAGATGATTAAATATTACAAAAAGAACAGTAAGTAAAAAATTGAGGAGTTAAAGAAGTTAGAAGAAGTTATCGCTTCGCTAAGAAGTTAGAGAATAGAAAACGAACGGCTACTTTAAATTTGGCTCATTCAACAAAAAGAGAATATTAATCTCGGGATCGCTTGGAAGTTATATGTCTTAACTCATAATTCATAACCTATAACTACTTTAACTCCCGATAACTTCTAAAAAAAATGGCAAATTACTATTTTGATAATACCGACCTAAAACACCATTTGACTCACCCACTGATGAGTCGGATTGTGGAGTTGCGCGAACGCGGCTATAGCGATGCGCAAAAGTTTGATTATGCACCGATTGACTTCGAAGATGCGATGGATAGCTATGAGAAAGTGCTCGAAATTGTAGGCGAAATCTGTGCTGACATCGTGGCGCCAAACGCTGAAAGTATCGACCACGAGGGTCCTCACGTAGTTGATGGACACGTAGTTTACGCAAAAGGAACGCAAGTGAACCTCGATGCGCTGATTAAAGCAGGATTGATGGGGATCTCGTTGCCTCGCCGCTACAATGGAATGAACTTTTCGCTTGTTCCATATATTATGGCAGCCGATATGGTGAGCCGTGCCGATGCTGGCTTCGTGAATATCTGGGGTTTGCAGGATTGCGCCGAAACCATTTACGAGTTTGCAAACGAAGAACAACGCAAAAAATATCTTCCACGCGTTTGTGCCGGCGAGACCATGGCGATGGACTTGACAGAACCCGATGCTGGTTCCGATTTACAAGCCGTAATGTTGCGCGCAAGCTACAATAATGAAGATGGAAATTGGTACTTGAATGGCGTTAAACGCTTCATTACCAATGGAGATGGTCATATTTCACTCGTTTTGGCTCGTTCTGAAGATGGAACCAAAGATGGTCGTGGTCTTTCGATGTTTTTGTATGACAAAAACGATGGCGGTGTCACCGTTCGTCGTATCGAAAATAAAATGGGTATCAAAGGTTCGCCAACGTGTGAATTGGTATTCCGCAATGCCAAGGCAGAATTGTGTGGCGACCGTAAGATGGGTTTGATCAAATACGTTATGGCGTTGATGAACAGTGCTCGTCTGGGTATCACAGCACAATCTGTCGGACTTTGTGAAGCAGCTTACCGCGAAGCTTTGGCTTATGCGCGTGATCGCTCTCAATTCGGAAAACCGATTATTGAGTTCCCTGCAGTTTACGAGATGTTGTCAATCATGAAAGCAAAACTCGATGCATCGCGCACCTTGTTGTACGAAACAACTCGTTTCGTGGATATGTACAAAACGTATGAAGATATTTCGAAAGAGCGCAAACTGACACCAGATGAGCGCACTGAGATGAAGAAATATCAGAAAATGGCAGATGCTTGTACACCACTTGGTAAAGGAATGGCAAGCGAATACTCTAATCAAAATGCCTACGATTCAATCCAAATTCACGGTGGATCCGGCTTTATGAAAGATTACGCTTGTGAACGAATCTATCGCGATGCACGTATCACTTCTATTTACGAAGGAACGACTCAATTACAAGTTGTAGCTGCCATTCGCCACGTCACAACCGGAAATTACTTGTCGATGATTCGTGAATACGAGGCTTCTGATTTCTCTCCAGAATTACTCAGCTTCCGCAATCGTTTGATTGAAATGACTGCAATCTTCGAAGACACAACTGAAAAAGTAAAAGCAGCGAATGATACTGAGTATATCGATTTTCATGCTCGTCGTTTAGTCGAAATGGCTGGGCACATCATTATGGGCTATTTGTTGTTGCTCGATGCTTCACGCAACGAGTCTTTCCGTCGCTCAGCAGAGGTTTATATCAATTACGGCGAAGCTCAGTTAGTTGGTCATGCCGATTTTATTCACCATTTTGCAGTGGATAACCTCGATACTTATCGTCAACAATAGTTGACTATTGAAATGCAAAAGAGGGAATAGTTTGGTACCATTCCCTCTTTTTTTGTGGAGAAAAATAATTATTCTTTTTCCTCAGTTTTGCAAGTCTTTAACCCGAAAGGAGCATAAAGTGGACAAAAACTCAGAAATGCTGTAGCAACGAAAACGACTGCTAAGACTAACAGTACAGTAGCCAATGTGCCAGAAATAACGTGTGTTAGATAAAGAACACCAATTACAATTGCAACAATAATTCGAATGACTTTGTCAACTAGACCCATGTTTTTCTTCATAATATTAGATTTAGAGGTAAATACATATAATCTAAACATATCTTATTAAAAAATGTTTAGATTTAAGATGTAAATGTAAATATTATATTTATAACTATGTATCTTTGTAGCGAATATATATATTTAAAACTATGAAAAAGAAGAATTTACAGAGTAAAATCACTCGGATGGATTATATGAAAGCCATCAAACGAGCTGATCGAGAAGTAGAGCTCGAGAATTCAGGAGGATTCAAGGCTGTCACCAAAGTGCATACATCTAAAAAGCACTACAAACGAAGAGAGGGTAAGAAAATTGATTTCGATACCCTCTCTTTTTGTTTTCAGGCAAATGTAGCATAGTCAATTATTGTACCATTTTTTACAACTTCTTCATATCACAATAAAAGATAAAACCATCCAAAATTATCTGCATTTTCCCAAATTTTTATATCTTTGAATTTCCACCTATTTCTATTTAAGTCGCTATTTATTAGCATTCTAAATACTGTGTAACAATTCTTTTAAGATTTCAAAATTTTCAATTCAAAGGAGATAGTTTTATGAAACGAAGAGATTTTTTTAAGTCCGCTGGATTGGTAGGATTGGCATCCGTTTTTGGTAGAGAAGTGTTTGCTTCGGTAAACTCTGCTGAATCCATGTTGGTACAATCTTCACCCGATTTAGTCGCAATTATGGGCGGTGAACCCGAAGTGATGTTAATACGAGCCTTAAAAGAGTTGGGTGGAATTCAGCAATTTGTAAAAAAAGGACAGAAAGTGGTGATTAAACCCAATATTGGTTGGGATCGCACGCCAGAACTGGCCGCTAATACCAATCCTGAACTTATTGCAGCATTAATAAAACAGTGTAAATCTGCTGGTGCAAAAGAGGTATTGGTATTTGATCATACCTGCAATAATTGGCAAAAATGCTATCAAAATAGCGGAATAGAAAAGGCAGTAATAGCTGCTGGCGGTCGTATGGTGCCTGGTAATGATGAGTCGATGTACAGGGAAGTCGATTTGCCAAAAGGAGTCAACTTGAAGAAAACGAAAATTCACGAGGCCATTCTCGATTGCGATGTGTGGTTCAATGTTCCGATATTAAAACACCATGGTGGGGCAAAAATGTCGATCACAATGAAAAATCTGATGGGCATTGTGTGGGATAGGCAATTTTTTCATGGACATGATTTACATCAGTGTATTGCTGATATAGCTACTTACCCAAAACGTCCTGCTCTAAATTTTGTGGATGCATACCGTATTTTGAAATCGAATGGTCCGCAAGGCAAATCGGAAGCAGATGCTGTTATTCTTAAGTCGTTGCTCGTGTCGAGAGATTATGTTGCAGTGGATACTGCCGCCATCAAAATGTTTTCGCAAGTGAAACCAACCGACCTAAAAGATGTACGCTACATTGAGTTAGCCGAACAACTGAAAGTGGGAACGCAAGATATTGACAAACTGAATGTTAAAAAAGTGAAGTTGTAGGAGATGAAACACCTAAAGTTGATTCGTCGCATTGCTGCGTCGCTTTTTTTTGTTCCCATACTGCTTTCATTTCTCGATTTTACTGGTAAACTACCTGAGCAACTGCATGTTTTGATTCATTTGCAATGGATGCCATCATTACTTACCCTTAGCTTTGGCAGTTTGCTGTTTCTCGTCCTGTTGAGTTTGGTTTTAGGACGATTGTATTGTTCTGTTATCTGTCCTTTAGGAGTGATGCAAGATATCGCTTCGTGGAAATCTACTTGGTTTCCAACGAGAAAGCGCAAACGTTACAGTTATGCAAAACCTCGCAATTTTCTCCGTTATTCCATTCTGACGCTTACAGTGATCACTTTCTTTTCAGGAAGTTCGTTATTGGTGATGATACTCGATCCGTATAGCATTTTCGGTCGGTTGACGACCCAACTTTTTCGCCCTTTGGTTATCGCTGCCAATAATCTGCTAGTTGTGCCACTTTCGCACATTGGCATCTATTCATTGTATAAAGTGGAGCAGTTGCCATTCGTACCGTTGATGTTTACTATTTCGATAATCTTCTTTATCGCGGTTGCTGTTATGTCTTGGTTTTGGGGTAGAATGTATTGTAATACGATCTGTCCCGTAGGAACGTTTTTGGGTATTTTCTCGAAATTTTCTTTATTCAAAATTGAAATTGAACAAAGCTCCTGCACGCAGTGCAGCGCATGCGAAACGAAATGTAAATCGCAGTGTATCGATAGTCAAGCGATGACGGTAGATGACTCTCGCTGTGTGAGTTGTTTCAACTGTTTGTCAGTTTGCAAAAAAGGAGGTGTGAAGTATGCCTTTCGGTACGCAAAAAACCAGGTAAATAAAAAAACTGTTGCCTTTTCAGAGAAGACTGATTTGCACAAACGAACATTTTTGATGACTTCAGGAGCGGTGTTGGTGGGCGCCGTCACTGCAAAAACTCGTGTAATACAAGGTGCGCAGGACTCTTACTTGACTCGTAAACCCATCATGCCTCCGGGAGCTTTCGATGCTGCGCATTTTCATCAACATTGTACTGGATGCCAGCTTTGTGTGGCAAAATGTCCGATGCAAGTGCTTAAACCGGCTGCCTTGCAATATGGTTGGTTGGGGATTATGCAGCCACACCTTGCTTTTAGCACGCATGTTTATTGCAACTACGAATGTACAGTCTGCACCGATATTTGTCCGACAGCTGCATTAAAACCGCTGACTGTCACGCAAAAAAAGGTCGCACAGATTGGAGTTGCGAAGTTTCGCAAAAATATTTGTATTGTCTTTTCAGAAAATAAAGATTGTGGAGCTTGCTCCGAACATTGTCCTACACAAGCGGTGCACATGATACCTTTCCAAAACGGACTCACGATACCCGAAGTAACAGAAGATCTTTGTATTGGTTGTGGTGGTTGTGAATCCATTTGTCCCGTCACTCCTCGCCAAGCCATTTATGTGGAGGGTTTGGGAGTTCAGGCTGTTGCAAAAAAGCCTTCAGAAGCAAAAAAGTTTGAAAAGAAAATTGAGGATTTTGGCTTTTAAACCGTAGATTGAAATTATTTAGGGAATAAGTGCCTATCCATAATTTTGTGTAAACTCAAGACTACAGGGTTCAGGTTTTAAACTTGGATTATGTTTCCAAATATCGCAAGAAATTGATTGAAAATCAGTCCCCAGTTCCAAATAGGCTGAGTTCACTTTTTTTACTTTTTGTAATCGACTGAAAAACAGTTTTTTTTTTGAGTCTGTAAAGCTATTTAAATTCGGTGACAGTAATTCTTTGTTTAATAATCTTAGGGGAATATTTATCACAAATTGTTCTTTACAAAAGAAATTTTTTTTACGTTAACTAATCTCGATTTTTTCTTTTCGAATCCTCACTCATAAATCAACGAGGGGTTTGAAAAGAAAAAACTACAAGAAGATGATTCCTGTAGTTTTTCATTTACACAATCTATTGGACAGTGTCTTTTTTACAAATGACCTCGAAAAATATTCAATTAGTCGTTCATCGACAAGAGGAGTTCTTCGTTATTCGATGTCTTTTCCATTCTGTCTTTGATGAATTCCATCGCTTCGTTTGAATTCATATCTGATAAATAACGACGAAGAATCCACATTCTATTAAGCGTTTCACGATCTAAAAGTAAATCGTCACGACGAGTACTAGAGGCAGTAATGTCTACGGCAGGGAAAATTCGTCGATTCGAAAGTTTACGGTCGAGTTGAAGTTCCATATTTCCTGTTCCTTTGAACTCTTCAAAAATAACTTCGTCCATTTTCGAGCCTGTTTCAGTGAGTGCCGTTGCGATGATTGTCAAGCTTCCTCCATTTTCGATATTGCGTGCAGCCCCAAAGAAGCGCTTTGGCTTGTGTAGCGCATTGGCATCCACACCACCAGAAAGAACCTTACCAGAGGCAGGAGAGACGGTATTGTATGCTCGAGCCAATCTCGTGATAGAATCCAGTAAAATAACAACATCGTGACCGCATTCCACCATACGTTTTGCTTTCTCAAGTACTATGCTTGCAATTTTTACGTGACGCTCAGCTGGTTCATCAAAAGTGGATGAAATAACTTCCGCACGAACGTTTCGGGCCATATCGGTTACCTCTTCAGGACGTTCGTCAATGAGAAGGATAATCATATAAACTTCTGGATGATTCTCTGCGATTGCATTTGCAATATCTTTCAACAGGATTGTTTTACCTGTTTTGGGTTGAGCCACAATAAGCCCACGTTGCCCTTTTCCGATAGGAGAGAACATATCTACTACACGCATCGAAATGCTATCTCTTGATCCTCTACATAGTTTGAATTTTTGATCAGGAAAAAGAGGCGTAAGGAAGTCGAATGGAATTCTATCGCGAACATATTCTGGAGAGCGACCGTTTATTTTTTCAACCTTCACCAATGGGAAGTATTTTTCACCCTCTTTCGGAGGACGAATAGAGCCTTCAACCAAATCACCTGTTTTTAAACCAAAAAGTCTGATTTGTGATTGAGAAACATAGACATCATCGGGTGAAGTTAGGAAATTATAATCGGCCGAACGTAGGAATCCATATCCATCTGGCATAATCTCTAATACGCCATTTCCAATCAAAATCCCCTCGAACTCATACGGTTTTTCGTGAGGATGTTTACCGTTTACAAATCGTGGACGATTCATCCGATTATCTGGAGTAATCTGTGGTTGTGGATCTTGTGGTGGCTCTTCGTTCGAAATAACTTGCTCTACGGTTTCAGGTTGAGCAATTGGCATTGTCTCTTCTTCTGCGTCTGCAGGGATTTCTGGAAGTAGAGTGTTTTCTGATTGTATAGTTGGTGTGGGGCGATGCACCACGATATCTTTGTTGTGAATATATTCCGATAGTTTAGGAGCTGCGAATGTTTTATTTTCGTTTTGAATAGCATTCGTTGCCTCTACTTTGAAAGGAGATGGTTGTTTTGTAGTTACATGATTCGAATGATTATTACCCTTTTGGGGTGTTCTCTTTTCGTCGCTCGAAGTAACCTTGGCATCTATTTTCGCAACAGATATACGACTTCTTTTTTTCTTTTCATCTGAATCTTTTACTGATTCTGATGTATCAACTGTCGAAACGGTCCCTGCTGATAATATGGCTTTTACCAATTCGTCTTTTTTGAGAGTATCAATGCGTTTGATACCCATTTCTTTAGCAATAGTTTTAAGCTCAGTTAAAACTTTGTTGTTTAGTTCTTCTGGTGTAAACATTTGTTTATTAATGAATTATCTTGGTGATAATGGATAGAGTTATTTGAAATAATAAGGATGAAAGAATGGCATGAATATTGAATGCAGTTAGCACATGGTCAAAGCCCTATTGATGTAAATAGATTATCGATATTATTTGTAAGGATATATGGAATACTGCCTGTGGCGTGTGCCTTCGAACTACTCTAAAATGTTTCTATGAATATATGAACTTGGAGTGTTAGATCTAACACGTTCATTAGTAAATCACGACAAAGGTAAAATAATTTTTTAATAGTCATATAAAATATGATTTTTTTACTCAATTTTTTTTCAAATCAAATGCTAACGAATTTGATTATTATATCTTTGTAAAATCAATACCTTAGATTTAGTCAAATATTGACTCTTTCTTTGTGTCATAAAACAAAACTAAATTTATTTGAAACGAGCACGTCAAACAATCCCGATAGCTATCGGGAGACATACAAGAAAATGTTTATGTGCGAGTTCCATCAGACAATTAAAATCAAAAATATAAACAGATGAAAGGAATTATTCTTGCTGGAGGTAGTGCAACTCGATTGTATCCACTTTCAAAAGCTATTTCAAAACAAATTATGCCGGTTTATGATAAACCGATGATTTATTATCCATTATCTACATTGATGTTGGCTGGTATTCGCGAAGTCTTAATTATTTCTACACCTCGTGATTTACCGATGTTTAGAGATTTATTGGGTTCGGGAGAAGAGTTAGGAATGAGTTTTTCCTATAAAATTCAAGATGCACCCAATGGACTGGCTGAAGCATTTTTGCTTGGTGAGGAGTTTTTAGCGGGCGAATCAGGTTGTTTAATTCTTGGTGATAATATGTTTTACGGTCAGGGATTTTCTAGCATGTTGAAACGTGCAGCATCTATCGAAACTGGCGCCTGTATTTTTGGATATTATGTGAAAGATCCTCGTGCTTATGGTGTTGCTGAATTCGATTCTAACAACAAAGTAGTGAGTCTTGAAGAAAAACCAGAGCATCCTAAATCAAATTACGCGGTTCCTGGATTGTATTTTTATGGAACGGATGTAGTAGCCAAAGCAAAGAGTTTGAAACCCTCTGTGCGAGGAGAACTTGAAATCACAGACTTAAACAAATTGTATTTAGAAGAAGGCACACTAAAAGTGGAACTTTTTGGTCGTGGATTTGCTTGGCTAGATACTGGAAATTGTGATAGTCTATTGGAAGCTTCAAACTTCGTGGAAACAATCCAAAGCAGACAAGGTTTTTATGTCTCTTGCATTGAAGAGATTGCTTGGAGAAACGGTTGGATTAACAATGATCAATTGCAAGCGCTTGGTAAATCGCTGGATAAAACTGCCTATGGTCAATATCTACTAGCTCTTTTGCTTGAAGAGTAGGGGTTCTTAGAGATGAAAAGGCGGTATAATTTGAGTAATTATGCCGCCTTTTGTATGTCAACTATTGACTGATTTTATTCTGAATCGTAGTGAGCCAATTCCATAATTCTATAGATTCAACTGACGAATTATCAATTCTTAAATCTCCAATTTGTTTCAGAAGAATCCGGTGATAGGATTTTGAAGTCTCATTATATTTTAATCCGTAGAAAGTGGAACTTCCAGCATCTGCCATTTCCATAATTGGTTCAGATATTTTTCCAAGTGACGCGTTCTTTAAAAGTGCAATTTTTGACGAAAGTTCTTGTTTGTCAATCAAATATTTTGATTTCTGACATTTATAAAGATTATTGTTTAGATTCTCTTCACTTATATTGTTTAAAGAGTCTGTGAACTCCCATTGTGTCGGTTAAAGATAAGTATAAATTGCGCCTGTACTATCTATGAAAAATCCGTTATGAGAATATCCCCAAGCATAATTTATGTACTCTTGCTGAAAGACAATCTTTTGATTTGAAAAACTAATAGAGTCCATTTTAGCACAGCCATTCAAAATCAAAAATGCACAAAGAATAGAAAGAAGAGTTTTCATATTATTTAGTTAAGTATTTCATTAAGAGGATGTAATCATGTATGATTATGCTGCATTAAAATAAAAAACGAGAATCTTCATTCAAAAGATTCTCGCTTAATTTTAACGAAAGTATAAATTAAATCAATCCGTCTATTTCCACCATTTCATTTACATCTTCGTGATAATCAACTTCTTTAAATCCAAAACCAAATAAGTTTTTGAAATCTTTAGTATAGCCTTTTAAATCACCAATGTTGTGTAAAGTATCTGTGTCGACTTGCTTCCACAAATTGAGTATTTCTTGCTGAACATCTTCACGCATTTCCCAGTCGTCTATTCGGATACGTCCCGCTGAATCAGTTGGAACCGATCCTGATGTGGTGTATAATCTATCGTAATAAAGTCTTTGAATTTGCTCAATACATCCTTCGTGAATACCTTTTGACTTCATTATTTTATAGAGAACTGTGATATATAAAGGAATAATTGGAATCGCAGAACTTGCCTGTGTCACCAATGCTTTGTTTACAGAGACGTAACCTTTCCCATTGATTGATTTTAGTTTTTCGGTTATATCAAAAGCTGTCTTTTCAAGATCGTCTTTAGCTTTTCCAATAGTACCTTTGCGATAGACTGGTTCGGTAACTGCAGGGCCAATATAAGAATATGCAACTGTTACTACATTTTCAGCCAGTACATCAGCTGCTTGTAATGCGTCAATCCACATATTCCAATCTTCACCACCCATCACAGCCACCGTATTTTCGATGTCACCATCTACGCTTGGTTCGATACTTACTTCCGAAATAATTCCAGTATGAAAATCAACCGTTTTATTAGAATATTGATTTCCAATAGGCTTCAATACAGAGCGATGGGTTATGCCTGTCTCAGGATGAGTACGAACAGGCGATGCCAAACTGTAGATAATTAAATCTATTTTGCCTAAATCGGCTTTGATTAACTCGATAGTTTTGACTTTCACCTCATTTGAAAATGCATCGCCATTGATACTTTTAGCATAAAGACCAGCTGCATGTGCGGCTTTGTGAAAAGCAGCGGTATTGTACCATCCCGGCGTAGCTGTTTTGCCTTCTTGAGGCTCTTTCTCGAAGAAAACTCCAATCGTTGCAGCATTTGAGCTAAAAGCACTTGCGATTCTGGATGATAGTCCAAATCCTGTGGATGCACCAATAACTAATACATTCTTTGGACCTTCAATTTCACCTTTCGATTTGATGTATTCAATTTGATTTAGTACGTTTCTTTCACATCCTTTAGGATGAGCAGTTAAACTGATAAATCCTCGCATTCGTTGTTTGATAATCATTTCAATCAAGTTAAGTTTAATAGAAATAAAACGGAAAAGTTCAGGATTTGTTTAGAACAATTCTATCTTAAGCGGCTGCAAAAATAATATTTATTTGCTTAATTGCGAAATGTCATCTGATTTTAGAAGAATTTTTGATAGTATAAGAGTTGAAATGAGCAGAAATATGAATAAAAAAAGCGAGAATTGATTTAACTCAATTCTCGCTAAAATTTTCATTGAAACTGATACTCGTATGGGATTGTTTCATAATTATCGAATATTTTTTGAGCAAGATTGCTCCATTTCGGATGATTGGTTTCAATCTCCATAGCAATAATCTTGCTGTAAGTATTTTTGAGGGCAGCTGTAAGTTCCATTCGCAATGTTACAACTTCATTTGTTGTGTCAGAATTTCTTCTTTCACGAAAAAGTCGACTAATCGATGTCAACTGGTTAAAGATGGCATTTTGCGTAATCTCTTCTATTCCTGATTGGCTAATGATTTCAACATAACTTTCTGCGAGTAGATCTAGATCTCGATTACTCATTTTTTTAGCATTTATGTCTTTCATATTCGTAGGTTTCGATTCGAAACAACAAATATATACTGGGCGTATTACGGAGATGTGAAGATGGTGTTACAAGATTTCTGAAACTAACAATATTTCATTTCTTTAATATGCCAGATTTTGAGAAAGCGTTTCGGGATGAAAGTAAAATTGTGATAACCACGGAGATAACTGAAGCTGCAAAAATAACAATCATGATCATAATCTGATATTTGATGGCGATAGATGGGGAACTTCCACCCAGAATCTGACCTGTCATGGTGCCTGGCAACGCAATTAAACCCATTACGGCCATGGTAGCGATGGTTGGGTTAAGCGATTTTATCAATGCATCACGTATGAAATAATGTTGAGCTTCTGTGGGAGTAGCGCCATTGCCCAGTGAGAATTGATAAAGTGTTTTCTCTCGTTTTATACCGCTATAATATGCGCTGAGGGAAATGACACAAGCATTAAGCATATTTCCCAGAATCATTCCGCAAATGGGAATAAAATAACGAGCTTCGAACATCGAGTTTAGCTGCAATACAAAATTCAAGAAAAATCCGGCAATGAGAATAATCGAAAGAAGAATAGCCATCGAAACAGGAAGAAAAACCGTTTTAAGGGAAAGATTGGTTCTTTTTACTACTGTGAAAGCCGTAATTACAATCATTACCAGTACCCAAATTAAATTGATTAACGAACTGTTGAGTCGAAACAGATATTCAAGATACAAGCCAATTAAGAAAAGCTGCCCAGTCATTCGACCAGCTGCAAATAGCGTATCTTTTACCAACCCCGTTTTATAATACTGCAAAAAATAGACTGGAATCAGCAATAAAACAAATCCGAGAAAAAATTGAGGGTAGCTGATATCCATAATCAGATTGAGTTTATTTGTTTGATATGAATCACTTTATCGAAATGTTGGGCAAATAACTCATCGTGCGATACCGCCAAAATTGTTTTTCCTGACAATGATTTTAGAAAGTTTATCACTAAAACTACTGAATCAGGATCGAGAGCAGAGGTCGGCTCATCCAAAAGTAAAATTTCTTTATCCAGCAATTTCATTAATGCGAGCATCACTCGTTGCTTTTGACCGATTGAAATTTCATTCAAATTTTTAGAATAGATATTTGCTTCCAAACCGAGTTCGGCAAAAGTCGAAAAAATCACCTCTGTTGAGTGTTTTTTCAATCGATTTGCCTTGAATTTGAATGGCGCGTCGATGAGCTCTTTTACTGTTGTAAAGGGAAATGACAAATCCTGTGGAAGATAAGCTACTTGTTCACGAATGTGCTGGATAGAATTTGAATCCAATCTTCTTTGTTCAACAAATATTTTACCGCAATTAGGAGTAATAAATCCTAATAATGCATGAAGAACTGATGATTTTCCACATCCTGACGAGCCTCTTAAACAAACTGACTCGCCAGGTTTGATAGAAAAGGAAAGATCACGAATTACCTCTTTATTTTCATAAGAAAGAGAAATGTTCTGAAATTCAATCATGAAAAAGAGGTTTTTTATAGACAATACAAAGATATGTCGATTTATTGAAATCGAGATTATTCACTCAGAAACTTATTCCAATGCGAAGGGAATGGCGCTTTTATAGCCGTTGATTGATCTGTTATTGGATGATTGATTTGAATCGATGTAGCGTGGAGAAACATCTCTTCGATGCCTATTTGCTCAGTAAAAATACGGTTTTGCTTGCCATCGCCGTGTACTCTGTCGTTGATAATGTAGTGGCGCATTTGCGCTAAATGTTGTCGGATTTGGTGCCATCTTCCTGTTGCAGGATAGGCTTCAATGATAGAAAATCGAGCTGATTCATAACGATCTGTTTTAAGAGGCAATTCGAAATTTTTAATTGGAATGAAGCGTGTTTCAGCAGATTGAAGATTTCCTCGATCGTTTTTCACTTCTCTTTTTGAAATGTATTCTTCTGTTATCCAGCCACGCACTAAAGCTGTATATTTCTTCTGAGTACTGAATTCTTTCAGATTTTCTTGCAGTTTTCTCGCTATTTCGGGTGAATGAGCGAAAAGTACTACACCTGAAGTGGGTCTATCTATTCTATGAACTGGATAAACCATTCTGTTGAGCTGATTGTGTAGTATTTGAAGTGCAGCAGGTGCATTCTCTTCAGCGATAGTTGTTCTATGTACCAACAAGCCACATGGCTTATCGATTGCTGTAAGATATTCGTCTGAATAGAGTAGAGGTAATGATATACCTTCTGGCTTAATTGTAATGTATGGATTATTTTGTCTATTCATAACTCGAATTTTATACAAAAAAGGAGCGAGAATAATTCTCACTCCTTTCAAATGTATATCCTAGAATGGATTATTTTCTATCTTTCAACGGAATAAACTCTTGACGTGGTCTTACATTTTTGTAAGCAGGGCGGATAATGCGTTTTGCTTCGAAATTTAGTTCTTCGATGCGGTGAGCACACCATCCTGCAATACGAGACATAGCGAATAGAGGAGTGTAAACCTCTGTTGGCAAACCAATCATCTCATATACAAAACCTGAGTAGAAATCGACATTCGCACAAACACGTTTGTTTACTGCATTTCCTTTGAACTCCATGAATGCTTCTACCGAAAGTTTTTCAAGCAATTCGAGGAAGTCAAATTCGGCAACTAGATTTTTCTCTTTAGCTAGTTCGCGAGAAAGCTCTTTCAATAAATCTGCACGTGGATCAGAAATAGTATAAACAGCATGTCCAATGCCATAAATCAATCCTTTTCTGTTATATGCCTCTTTATTCAAAATTTTCATCAAATAATCTTTGATTTCAACTTCGTCTTTCCAGTTTTTGATAGCGCCTTTCAGGTGATCGAACATGTCGCGTACTTTGATGTTTGCACCACCGTGTAATGGACCTTTTAATGAGCCGATTGCAGCAGCGATAGCAGAGTATGTATCTGTACCAGTAGAACTAGTAACGCGTACACTGAAAGTAGAGTTGTTACCACCACCGTGTTCAGCGTGAAGAATCAACGATAAATCAAGTACTTTTGCATCTAATTCTGTGTAACCGTTAGGGCCTTTCAGCATATACAAAAAGTTTTCAGCTAACGAAAGTCCTTCTTTTGGATGGCGAATGTGCAACGATCTCATTTGTTGGTGGTGACGCATTACAAGATAAGAGTAAGCAACAATTGTAGGGAATTTAGCAATCAAATTGATTGATTGTTTCACTAAATTTTCGCGTGAATTGTCATCAGCTGCAGGATCAAAAGCGTGCATTACCAATACTTGACGTGCTAAAATATTCATAATATCCGATCCGCGTAAGAAGAGAATATTCATTGTCTCATCTTGACTAAGTGCAATAGCATCATATAGCAATTCGTTGAAAGTTGCAATCTCTTCTTTGTCTGGCAATGAACCTGATAATAGTAGATAAGCTGTCTCTTCAAATCCAAAGCGATTCTCTTTTTGAACTCCTTTCGATAGATCTTCAACGTCTATCCCACGATAAATTAACTTACCAGGTACAGCGATCAAACCACCTTCAGGTTTTCTCTCGTAACCAACTACATCACCAACGCGTGTTAATCCGACCAAAACTCCAGAATGGTCCTCGTTGCGTAAACCGCGTTTTACGCCCATGCTTTTAAATAATTCTGCATCAATGTCTGTCGTTTTTTTAATAGCTTCCGACAGTTTGTAGATCATTGTTTCCTTCTTCATGTTATATTGGGTTAATTTGTTGCTAAAATAGGTATTTTTATTGAACTGTTTCTTTTTTGTTTAAAAATTAAGGTTGACTTGTCATTTCGTTGGCAAAAAAGCCTGTTTTTTTTTGATTTTATCTTGTGAATGAAAAAATATAAACCATCAAAATAGCAAAATGACATTTTTTAGTCCATAAAGTTTAGTGCACAACCGGCTGCAAACCATTTGATTTGCAAATCGTTATATGTGTGAACTGCTTCGAAAGATTCAGAAGTGCCATCACTATGATGTAGTACCACTTTTAGATTTTTTCCGGGCGTAAATTCTGTTAATCCTAAGATAGAGAATTTGTCATCTTCGCGCACCTTGTCGTAATCTGCTTTGTCTGCAAATGTCAAACCAAGAACGCCTTGTTTCTTCAGATTTGTTTCGTGGATTCGAGCAAATGATTTTGCAATAATTGCTTTTACATTCAAGAATCGAGGTTCCATAGCCGCATGTTCGCGAGAAGAGCCTTCACCATAGTTTTCTTCTGCAATCACCACAGAACCTACACCTGCAGCTTTGTACGATTTTCCTACAGACGAAACTTTATCGTAACCGCCTTCTAAACCATTCAATACAGCATTCGGTTGGTCGTTGAACACATTGATTGCGCCCATCAAAAGGTTGTCTGAAATATTCTCGAGGTGACCACGGAATTTCAACCATGGGCCAGCCATTGAGATATGGTCAGTTGTACATTTTCCTTTTGCTTTGATTAATAGTTGCAAATCGGTATAATCCTTACCATCCCATGCCGCAAAGGGTTGGAGCAATTGCAAACGTTTAGAATCAGTTGCTACTTTTACTTCAATATCTTTACCATTGGCGGCAGGAGCAAGGTAACCAGCATCTTCTACTGCATAACCTTTTTGTGGCAATTCATCTCCTTTTGGTGCATCCAATTTTACTTGTTGACCTAAATTATTTGTCAATGTATCTGTTAATGGGTTGAAAGTCAAGTCACCAGCAATGGTCAATGCCGTAGTTAATTCAGGTGAAGCAACAAAGGCATGAGTGTTTGGATTGCCATCGGCACGTTTCGCAAAATTTCGGTTAAACGATGTCACAATTGAATTAGCACGACCCGGTTCGTCAAATTTACGATTCCACTGACCGATGCAAGGTCCGCAAGCATTTGCCATAACCACACCACCAATTTGTTCGAAATCACTTAAAACGCCATCACGTTCTGCCGTGTAACGTACTTGTTCTGAACCCGGATTTACAATAAATTCAGCTTTTACTGTTAGGTTTTTTTCTACCGCTTGACGAGCAATTGACGCTGCGCGACTCATATCTTGATAAGAAGAGTTGGTACATGAACCAATCAATCCAACTTCCATTTTTTGTGGAAAATTGTTGTCTTTCACAAATTGTGCAAATTCAGAAATTGTGTGCGCTGCATCCGGAGTGAATGGACCATTGATATATGGCTCTAATTCTGAAAGATTAATTTCAATAATTCGGTCAAAATATTTTTCGGGGCTAGCAATCACTTCAGTATCAGCTTGCAAGCAATCTGCAATTGCGTTTGCCGAAATAGCAATTTCTTCACGACCAGTAGCTGTCAGATAAGCAGCTATTTTTTGATCGTAAGGGAAAACAGAAGTAGTAGCACCAACCTCTGCACCCATATTACAAATGGTAGCTTTACCAGTAGCTGAAATAGATTCTGTTCCTTCACCAAAATATTCGATAATGGCATTCGTTCCACCTTTTACAGTCAGGATTCCCGCCAATTTAAGGATGACATCTTTAGGAGAAGCCCAACCGTTCATTTTACCAGTTAGTTTTACACCAATGAGTTTTGGCATTTTCAACTCCCATGCCATGCCTGCCATCACATCGACAGCATCTGCACCACCTACACCAATGGCAATCATACCCATACCACCTGCATTCGGGGTATGAGAATCTGTTCCTACCATCATTCCACCTGGGAATGCGTAGTTTTCTAAAACAACTTGATGAATAATACCAGCGCCTGGTTTCCAAAAACCAATTCCGTATTTTGAAGAGACAGATTCCAAGAAATCATACACCTCTTTGTTTGTGCTTTTAGCGAACGCCATATCAGTTGCTGCATTTACTTCGGCAGCAATCAGGTGATCGCAATGAACAGTAGAAGGTACAGCAGTAGTTTCACGACCAGCATTCATAAATTGCAACAAAGCCATTTGAGCTGTAGCATCTTGCATGGCTACTCGGTCAGGTGCAAAGTTGACATACGCAGTTCCACGCTCATGAGCTTGAATGTCAGAGTTGTCATAGAGATGAGAGTAGAGGATTTTTTCGCTCAACGTCATTGGACGGTTAAGAACCTCTTTCGCTTTACTGATTTTTGCAGGAAAATTGCTGTGTACTTTTTTGATTAAATCAATGTCAAAAATTGCCTTCATACGTTTCAATTTAATGGGTGTTCTTCTTTTGTAATATTCTATTTTAAAACTCTTACATATTGGTTGAATTCTATATTCAGAACGACATAACTTTAGTAAGTCGCTATCTAAACAGTTGGTGCGACGAAATTGTTTTTATTCTGAATAAATAATGCTGATTTCTTGAAAAAGGGTGATATAATTCTCTGTATTGATGTACAAAATTCCAAGTTCAAAATTAATCATTGTTGATTGAGTAAAGTACTTTATTTGGAATAAATATACATAGATACATTGACATATTAACCTTATATTTTGCTCAATTTATTCATCAAATAATGGTCGAATATAACCATCGCTGCCATTGCTTCTACTATTGGAACTGCTCGAGGCAAAACACACGAATCGTGACGACCTCTTGCTTTTAATGTAATTTCGTTACCCTCTTTATTCACCGTCTCTACGTTTCTGAGTAAAGTTGCGATGGGTTTGAATGCGACTCTAAAATAGATGTCTTCTCCGTTGGAGATGCCACCTTGAATGCCCCCTGAATGATTGGTTCGAGTGCGAATTTCCCCATCATTGTTGTAAAATGAATCGTTCATTTCTGAACCTTTGAGACCTACGCCTTCAAATCCCATTCCGTATTCGAATCCTTTTACCGAATTTATACCCAACATAGCTGCGCCAAGTTCTGCATGCAATTTACCAAAAGCTGGGCTGCCTAATCCAACGGGTACGCCGCTGATAACACATGAAATAACACCACCAATGGTGTCTCCTTCCGATTTTACTTGATGAATCAAGTCAATCATCTGCTGAGCTGTCACTGCATCGGGGCACCTCACCATATTCGATTCGATGGTGCTTAAGTTATAATCGTGATAAGTTCGTGATAATTTTACCGAACCCACTTGTGAAGTGTACGCTTTGATATCTATACCCATTTGGTTTAATGCAAGCTTAGCAATAGCTCCAGCAACAACACGCGAAATGGTTTCGCGAGCAGAAGAACGGCCGCCTCCTCTGTGATCACGGTGTTCGTATTTCGATTGATAGGTATAATCGGCATGAGAAGGACGATAAATATCCTTCAGATTGTCGTAGTCAGATGAGTGTTGGTTTTCGTTGAAAATGGTGAATCCAATCGATGTTCCAGTTGTTTTTCCTTCGTAAATTCCAGAGAAAAAAACTACCTCGTCGCTTTCACGGCGGGGAGAGGTAATGACCGATTGACCGGGGCGACGACGGTTGAGTTCATTTTGGATAAAATCCAGATCGATTTCGATTCCTGCTGGTACGCCATCTATTACGCCGCCAACTCCTTTGCCGTGGGATTCGCCAAAAGAGGTAAGTTTAAATATATTGCCAAATGTATTCATTCTTGATTTTGCCAAATGAATTAAGATTACGATTTTTAGGTTGAGAAAGAGTCTATTAAACTGCTTTTTTGCTTTCGTAAAATCTTAATTCATAAAATTTTAGCAAAAATAGGCAAATTCGGCTAATCTGCCAAACAGAATCGCTCCGTAATTCATTTTGATTACAAATTAGGCTGATTTATTTCAGGCTCATATCAACAAGCAAATTTCACACAAAAATTGAGCAGAAAGATGATAAATGAAATGAATGAAAATTCTCTATTATTCATTCTCAATTATTTGCACAAAACATTTCTCTTGTCAATGAATTTGTGCTCCACCAAAAACTGAGTCATTCGGGTCAATGTTGGTAGAAAATTTGGATTCGTAATGGGCCAATCGCAGGAGTGATCGGCTCCTTTCACAGTGATTAATTCACATGTGTTTCCCAACTCATTCATTTTCTGCGTGAATTCTACCGCACCCGCATAACCAGTTGTTTTGTCATCTGTTCCATTTGATATTATGGTAGGAGGCCATTTTTTTGTTATGTTCAAGATAGGAGAGAACTCAGGATGTTCTGCGAAGAATTTCGCGCCAAAATCGACCCCAAGCACCGGATTGTGCAACACCATCGCATTTGGTTTTGTGCTAATTTTTAGATTTTCGTTTGGCGCATCTCCACCTTCGAGCATCGTGCTTAGTGCCAAATGACCACCTGCAGAGCCGCCACCTACAATGATTTTATTGGGATTAACACCGAATTCTTTGGCATGAGTTCTTACGTAGCGAACTGCCGATTTGGCGTCTTCAATACAGGCTAAGGGCGATGTTCCTTGTCTGCTCTTCACCCGATAATCGACCGTGATAGCAATAATTCCCTGATCGCGAAACCAAGCTGAAGTTGGTATTTGGTACTCGACAGCACCGCCAACCCATCCGCCGCCGTAGAAGTAGATGATGGCGGGCAATCTTTTTTTCGTTGCCTTCATTGGGCGAAGCAGATACATATACAAATCAACTTGCGCCGTTTTTTTATAGAGAATTTTCTCCGAAAGTGCCACCAATTTCTTTCCATCAATTTTATAACTCTCCTTTATATTGGCTAATGTAGTAATAGAATCCGTTGCCGTTTGCGCTTCTATTTTTTGCATAAGAAGCACACACAATGCGAGTAGAATAAGTTTATTAAAGGTTATTTTCATAGCTTGGGTATTTTTCAGAAGTAACTTTTAGGCGATCTCATTTTTGCAACTTCGACAGTAGTATTTCGGCTTCAAATTGCCTATGGGAAGGAGCATAAGTAGGGCGATAAAGATATTAAATCGTTTCAACCATTTGTGGTTGCCAAGTCCTAGATGAATATCCGCTGAACCACAAAATGGACAAATTGGATTCACCTCTTCGCCATTCAACTTCTCTTTTATAATCTCTTTTGCCTTGGCCAGATCTTTTTCGAAAATAAAAATATGGATGCCAGTTCCCATTATGTTATTGAAATGAGGCATCAGATTAGTGAAATTCTCGTTCGTCAAAATACACTCAATGTCGTTCTCTTCTAATTGATTTTTGATGGAGTGAGCATCAAATGTATTGTCGCAGGTGATTAATCTGATTGTTTTCATTGATAGTCGTTGGTGGGTTATACCCAATGCAATATGATTTGTTAGATTTGGAGATATTCATCACAATAATTATTTTCTCATCAACGTAACGAATAATCTATCCTAAGAGGTTTTTTTTGTATATTCAATACTGATAATCAACAAGATAACAAAACTAGTTCTTACGATAACAACAGACAAAATTATCGAAATTTTCTGTATTGCAGATGATTTCTACAAAGAATATGAGCTCGAAATTCAAAAGAAGAACATCTTTGACCACGAATGAACTAAAGACGCGCAAAAGAGCGTCGCAGTTATCGCAGAGCGAGATTGTGACCTTTCTGGTTGGATTTCACTACGGAACATCCCGTAACTATAAGCATTACTATCTTTTTTTTATCAAACAACATCTCAATTCTGGGGTTTCTTATAGTCGATTTATAGAGTTAGTATGGGTACTTATTCTGGATCAAGATGAAATTCAGGTGGGAAAGTTTAACTTTGCAGGATAGAAAACAAAGACTTTATCCGAAAGAATCACCCCAATTAACACTAATTTTTTTATTCTTTATACCTAACTCAAGTTAGTAAATAAAAAAGGTCGATAGAATTTAATCTATCGACCTCAATTTTATAGTTTGTAATTACTGTCTATTTAAGACCTTTTGCTACCTCATTTACAAAAGCAACAGAGGTTTCTGTAACTTCAGCAATTACGCTTGCTTCAATCCCCTTGTTTAACATTTTTGCAACAAGTGCTTTGTTTTTATCAACTTGATCGAAAAGAAGAGTTGATAAAAATTTCAAAGATTCGTTCATGCGTTTTTTGCCTTCTTTTGTTTTGAAGTCGATTCCGCAGAATGTGGAGATCTCTTTGTGTAATACTGTGTAGTAAACTCCAGAAATCAATAACGCAGTGATAGCCGAAATGTCAACATTTGAATTTGCAAAATGTTTTTCCAATAATGTAATTTGATCTTTGGTTTCAGCTTCGCGTCTGTTAGCAACTTTTTTCAAGAAAGAAGAGTCGTCGTATATTTCCCACAAAATAATATTGCGGAAATCGCGGCTTTCATCCATTGTTTTATATAGCTCTGACATCAAACTTGAGTAGAGGCCTGGGATGTCAAGATTACCATCGGCATCAACTTTACCGTCCATAGCACGTTCAAGGATGAATTTCATCCAATAATCGTTTTTCAAAATGTACTGTTCGAGCACTTTGTCGAACGTACCAAAGTTGCGATAAATAAACGGCTTTTCAACTTTTGCTTCAATAGCAACAGAGTTGATTCCAAGATTTGCAAAACCTTGATTTCCAATGACCGAAGATACTGCTTTCATTATCTCGCCATTAATGAAATTTTTGCTCCTTCTAATCCGCTTTTTTTTCGTTACTTCATCTCCATCTTTCATCTTCATAGTAAATAAGCTTAAAGGGTTGTTTAAAATATTTGGTTTGTGTGTGGTGATATTCAAGTATTTTGCAATCAAAACTGTTTGTGAGAAATATTTTCACTATTAAAACATTTTTTATTTTATTTGGTTTGTTATTTTTTACTTTATTATACAATCAAGAAACTAATTTATCAAATATTATAGATTTGAAAACAGAAATATAGGGTTATCTGTGCTCAATTCCTTCCATTTTGTATTATTGACAGCTAATATAGCTATTTTTTTTACAATTTAATCAACCAATAGTAATATTATTTCGAATTTTATCCAATAAATTAAAATAAGAAGATAGTTTAAAGTGTATTGTAACTCTATTTTACGTCCTTGTTTTATAGTATATTCATTAAATAGAATAATTTTTTAACGTCAAAAATGGCGTTTTTTACTATTTTGTAATGATTGTAATGACGGATTTTAGTCCGTTTTGTATTTACAGAATAAAATTGTATCTTTGTCGCCGCTAATAATAAAGCATTTATTAATTCATTTAAACAAAAGACTAATGGCAACAAAAATCAGATTGCAAAGATTCGGACGCAAAGGTTATGCGTTCTATCAAGTTGTAGTTGCTGACAGCAGGGCTCCACGTGATGGAAAGTTTATTGAAAGGATCGGTTCTTATAACCCGAATACAAATCCTGCTACAATAGATTTGAATTCTGAAAGAGCTTTGTATTGGCTACAAACAGGTGCGCAACCTACCGACACTGCACGTAATATCCTTTCTAAAGAAGGTATTATGTTGAAAAAACACCTTGCTGGTGGAGTGAAAAAAGGTGCTTTCACTACCGAAGAAGCTGATGCTCGCTTCGAAAAATGGTCTGCTTCTAAACAAGCAACTGTTCAAGGTGAAAAATCAAAATTGAGCGAAGCTGCTAAATTAGCTGCAGCAAAACGTCTCGATGCTGAAAAAGAGGTAAATAAAGCTAAAGCTGAAGCACTGGCATCGAAAAGAGCCGTCGTAGAAGCTGTAGTTGTAGAAGAAGTCGAAGCTCCTGTAGTAGAAGAAGCACCAGTTGCTGAAGCTGCTCCAGTAGAAGAAACTCCTGCTGCTGACGAAGCTCCTGCTGCTGAGTAACTTTAGTTATAAAGCTATAGGATTCATTTTATCTTAGTTAAAACCTCTCTGGAATTTCCAGGGAGGTTTTTTTCGCTTCTTAATGTTGCTTAAATTAAAGTAGAATATTAAAGTGAATCGTTTCTTTTTCTATATTTGTGTTATAAACAGAGATAGATGTTCGATTTAGATAGATGGCAGGAGATTTGGGTCACACTTACGCGTAATAAAACGCGTAGTGTTATGACTGGATTCGTAATCTTTTGGGGTATTTTTATTCTTGTTGTTATGGCGGGTTCGGGGAAAGCTCTGGAAAATGGTATAATGGAAGGAATAAAGGGATTCTCCACGAATTCTTGTTTTTTTTGGACAAATTCTACTTCCGAGCCATTCAAAGGTTTTAGAAAGGGACGTTTCTGGAATATGAAAAATAGCGATATTGAAATTATTCGCAGTAAAATTCCTCAAATTAAATACATAACGCCAATGGTCTTTGGCGGCAATTCACCTAATAATACTGTTTATAAAGATAAAGCTGGAGCCTATTTTGTCAAAGGGTTTTATCCAGTATATGATAAAATAGATCACCAGCAATTGCTATATGGTCGATTTATCAACGAAATTGATATTCGAGAAAAGAGAAAAGTAGCTGTAATTGGTCGCAAAATATATGAAGATTTGTTTCAAAAAGGAATTTCACCTATTGGTGAGATGTTAAAAGTGAACGGTATGTATTTCACAGTGGTGGGAGTAATAAATCCTATAACCGTCATAAATATCAATGGACCGATGGCGGAAAGTGTTATTCTACCAGAAACAACTATGCAACAAGCGTATAATTATGGAGAAGATGTACATCTTTTGGCTATTACTGCTCAGGATAACTATAAAATTAGTGAGATTGAAGAACAAATCAAAAATGAGCTTAAAAAACAGCATAATATTGCTCCAAATGATGCACAAGCTGTAAATAGTGTCAATTTAGAAAAGCAATTTACTATGTTTAGCTATCTTTTTTTGGGAATTTACTTTCTTACTTGGGTGGTGGCTTCTGGAACACTTTTTTCAGGAGTTCTTGGTGTAAGTAATATAATGATGGTTACAGTGAAAGAGCGAACAAAAGAGATTGGAATAAGAAGAGCTATTGGGGCAAAACCTCGTACAATTATTACACAGGTAATGAGTGAAACCTTATTACTGACATTATTTGCGGGTATTCTAGGATTATGTGTAGGTGTTGGAATTTTAGTACTAGTTGATCTGTTCAGTTATATAATCATTGTCTGGATTTTTTTATTTGTTGTTTTAATCATAGCTCTATATTTATTTGGAAATTTCATTATCAAACAAATAAAATCTATCAAATCTGAAATGGATATTTTACATATGTTAAATGTGTTCAGGATTCCAATCAATACTACACTTTTTTATCAATTGATTAAATTGATATCATTGATTACCATTTTCCTAGTGAGTATTACCTATTCAGTAATACGGGTTGTCAGTTATATAATAACTGCTTCAAAAGTTGATTCTGAGGAACATGTATTTTTTTCTCATCCACAAATAAGTTTTCAAATGGCAATTTGGGCATTAATTATACTTTTAATTTCTGGTTTGATTGCTGGTTTTATACCGGCCTGGAGAGCATTGCAAATAAAAGCGATTGATGCCATTCGCGAAGAATAGAATAATATATGAATTGTAATAAATAAGAGATGTATGAAAAAGTTTTTTAGAAATTTGTTAATCGTTCTAGTTGGTGCAATAGTGCTAGGCGTACTTTATTTTCTTTGGAAAAAATCACAACCTGAAGTTGCCGTTTATGAACTTGTTTCTCCAAAAATTGGAAATATTGAAAAAAAAACCGTTGCAACAGGCAAAGTGGAGCCACGAGACGAAATTATGATAAAACCTCAAATATCAGGGATTATAGAGATGTTATACAAAGAGGCTGGTCAAATGGTAAAAGCGGGAGAGATATTGGCAAAAGTAAAAGTGATACCTGAAATGGGACAATTAACATCAGCTGAATCAAGATTAAATGTATCTCAGATATCACTTGATCAGTCTAAATCTGAGTATGATCGACAATTTGCATTGTTTCAAAAAGGTGTCATTTCGAAAGATGATTTTGAGAAAGTTGACTCAAACTATAAGAAAGCCAAAGAAGAGTTGGCGAATGCAAAAGAATCTTTGCAGATTATTCGAGATGGAATTTCTCAACGTTCGGCTAAATATAGTACTACCCAAATAAAAGCTACGATATCGGGCATGATTCTCGATATTCCAGTGAAAGTAGGAAGTTCGGTAATCCAATCGAATAACTTTAATGAGGGAACAACCATCGCTTCGATTGCAAATATGGGAGATATGATTTTCAAAGGGAAAATTGATGAAACAGAAGTAGGTCGTGTGACTGAAAAAATGCCTATAACATTGACCATTGGAGCGCTACAAGATAAAAAATTCAGTGCAATTTTGGAATATGTCTCACCAAAAGGGGTGGAGGAAAATGGTGCAATTCTTTTCGAAATTAAAGCTGCGGCTAAGATTCCAGATTCTGTATTCGTGAGAGCGGGTTATAGTGCAAATGCTGAAATCATTTTAGGTAAAAAAGAGAAAGTGATTATTATTCCTGAAAATACGGTTGAATTTAGTCACGACTCTGCTTTTGTAAATGTGTTGAAAGAAGAAAAACCTGTTCAAACGTACACCAAGAAATTTGTAAAAGTAGGTATGTCCGACGGAATTTCCATTGAGGTAGTTTCTGGGATTAAATTGAAAGACAAGCTTCGCGGTAACAAAGTAGAGAAAGTGAAAGAAATCAAAAAATAAGGGTCATAAATAACTTATTATGAGAATATTAATAATCATTCTGTGTGTACTTAGTGTTGAGCTTGTTTCAGCTCAAGATAAATGGACTTTGCAACAATGTGTTGATCATGCCTTGACGCATAGCATTCAGATCCGTCAAAAAGTATTAGCAAAAGAATCTGCTGAAACAAAACTTAATACATCCAAAAATAGTTGGTTGCCAGATTTAAATGCAGGCGCAAATCAGAATTTTGATTTTGGGCGTTCAACATCGAGAGATGGTGTAATTCGTGATGTCAATTCTATGAATCTTGGACTCTCGATTAATAGTTCAATGCCTTTATTCACTGGGTTTCGATTGTCGAATCAAATAGAAGCTAATCGTTATAATTTATTAGCAGCAAATGCTGATATCGATAAAACAAAAGAGGCAGTGGCTCTTTATGTTGCTTCGGGTTTTCTACAAGTAGTGTACAACAAAGAATTGAATAAGGTGGCAATAGAACAAGCAAAGCTAAGTGCTGATCAAATGCAACGTACCCAAATATTGGTCAGTGCTGGTAAATTGCCAGAATCAGAATTGTTCGAAACACGAGCCACTAATGCTCGTGATGAGAGCGAAGTGACCAAAACGAAATCAAATCTCCAACTTTCGCTACTAGATTTGGCTCAATTGATGGAGGTCGAGAAGATAGATAATTTTGATGTGGACGAAACCTTAACGGATGGAATGATGGTAACTGGCGTTGTTAATATAGCCGAAGTAGAACAAACATACCACCAATCGATAAGCAGCAGGCCATCTATGAAGGAGGCTGAATATAGATTGGAAGAGGGTAAACGTAATCTTAAAATCGCCAAATCAGGATATTATCCTACCTTAAGTTTAGGGGCTTCTTATTCTAATGGTTATTATTATACTTACAATTTACCAGTCGGACTTTCAAATACTGGCTTTGGTGATCAAATTAATCAAAATGGTAGAAATGCAATCGGACTTTCTTTGAATATTCCAATTTTCAATCGCTTCGAAACAAGAAATCAAGTAAAGCAAGCGATAATTGCTATTTCATCGAGTGAATTGAATGTAGAAAATACGCGAAAAGAACTTTTGAAAGATGTGCAACAAGCCTATTATAATGCTGTTGCAGCTCGTGATAAATACAATTCAGCTGAAAAATCACTAGAGGCTTCAAATATTGCTTATCAATATGCTCGGGATAAATTTGAATCGGGAAAATCGACCTCATTTGAATTTAATGAAAGCAATAATCGACGCTTGAAATCATTATCAGAAAAGGTTCAGGCGAAATATGACTTCATATTCCGTTGTAAGATTCTTGATTTCTATAATGGAAAATCGTTGTATTGAACGAAAATTTGTAGTAAAGCTGATTGGTATTGCTCTTAAGCAACAAATATCGATGATAAAGTTTGGATTTTAATGAAAATGTGCGTAATTTTGCACCGCTTTTCGTAATCTCTGACAGGAATAGAGTTGCCTGTGAATATTGCGTTTTTAGTTGAACATTTTAATACAATAAAAATGGACTTTATCAAAATTGCCGAACAAGCATTTGAAACTGGAGTAACAATTCCAAAATTCAAAAGTGGCGACACAATTACTGTTTCTTATCGAATCAAAGAGGGAAGCAAAGAGCGTATTCAGGATTATCGTGGAGATGTTATTCGCATTTCAGGTCACGGTGTCAACAAACGAATGACTGTTCGTAAAATATCAAACAACGTAGGTGTTGAGCGTATTTTTCCAGTTAATTCACCGTTTATCGAAAGTATTACAGTAAATAAAGTAGGTAAAGTACGTCGTGCTAAACTTTATTATTTACGTGCTCTTACAGGTAAAAAAGCAAGAATCAAAGAAAAACGAGTATAATCTCATTTCTTATGACACACAAAAAAGGCTTCTCATTTTTGAGAAGCCTTTTTTGTGTAATGTATCAAAAGATAAGATTGCCTTTCTATTCTTTACCTTCCCAGCCTAAAGCACTTGCTCCAAGTATTGCCGCATCACTTGCTTTGAGATTAGATGGAAGTACTTTGATTTTGCCTCTCCAGATTGGTAAGACATTGTTATCCAATCCATCTTTGATAGGTTTCATAATCAAATCACCTGCTTGAGCCAATCCACCAAACAAAACTATTGCTTCGGGTGCAGAGAATGCCACGAAATCAGCAAATGCTTCTCCTAGCAAATTTCCAGTAAATTGAAAAATCTCTTTTGCCACTTTATCTCCTTTAATAGCCGCTTCATATACATCTTTCGATGTGATTTTTTCAATATCTAATGAACGGAGTGTGCTGTCTTCTTTGCTTGTCTCGATGATTTCACGTGCTGTACGTGCAACTCCTGTAGCCGAAGCATAGGTTTCGAGACAACCTTTTTTACCACATCCACAGAGGCGACCGTTTGTGCGACGAATAGTGGTGTGTCCTAGTTCACCTGCAAAACCATCGTGACCATATACTAAGTCACCGTTGATCACAATACCGCTACCTACTCCTGTTCCTAAGGTAATAATAATGAAGTTTTTCATTCCTCGAGCTACGCCGTATGTCATTTCACCAATAGCGGCTGCATTTGCATCATTGGTCACAACAGCTGGAAGTTGGAATTTAGCTTTCAATAGATTACCTAGTGGTACTACACCTTTCCAAGGTAAATTTGGTGCAAATTCGATAGATGAAGTGTAATAATTACCGTTGGGTGCACCAATACCAATGCCTTTTATTTGAGAAACTCCACCCACTTCTTCAATCAGAGGAAGTAGTCCTTCATAGAGTGCGTCGATGTAATCTTGAATTTCTGGATATTCAGGTGTAGGAATTGATCCTTGACCCAATATGTTCCCTTTAGTGTCAACTATTCCAAATTTGGTGCCTGTACCGCCCATGTCGATACCAATTACATACGGTTTTTCCATTTTGTTTATCATTTTTAGAGTTAGTGTTATCTTATTGCAAAGATAATATTTCAGAATGATTTCAATTCTTTTCATTCAATCATTTAAAATAAAAATATCAAATTATGAGGACAATGATGACACAATTTATGATAGTTGGTAACTTTTTCAGCTATTCATTCTCAATAAATCGTGTAAATTTGCACCTACAAACAATTTAAAATATAGATAATGGTAAAGCACATTGTACTTTTCAAGTTAAAAGAGTTTGAATCTGAGGAGGCTAAATCTTCGAAATTAAGTGAAATCAAGGCAAGTCTTGAGGGATTAACTTCAAAAATAGAAGTATTGAAAAGCATGGAAGTGGGTATCAATGCGAACTCATCAGAAATGTATGATTTTTCATTGACTTCTGAGTTTGAGAAAATGGAGGATGTGGAAGTTTATGCAAAACATCCCGATCACCTAGCTGTTGCAAAAATCATCAGAGAACACCTTGAAAGCCGAGCCTGCGTAGACTATTTTAACTAAAAACGGGAACATAAATTAACTATTTTGAGAAGATAAAGAGTTAAAACGGCTCTTTTTCTCATAAAAAAACAATAAATTTTGGTCTTCTAATTCATTCGGTTCATCTTTGCATCGGTTGAAGAACCAGAAAAGTGTGTTCATTTTGAATGAATTATCTTTTTTGTTGCAGAAAATCTGCAGAGTTTTTCGCTCTATTTTTTTAGACGGAAAGCTTATTGTGAAACGAAAACCAAATTTTATGCGTTCTTTCAAAAGCTATTTTCTGCTTTTGTTGATTTTGATTCCACTGACTGCTTACGTCACCAAAGATGTTCGACCAGAAGAGGGATTAACGCCGGGTAGCTTTGCTCCTGAGATTCAAATCGACGAAAATGGAAAAGAGTTGTTGAGTAGTATGCGAGGCAAATATCTCTTGTTGCAATTTTGGGCAGCGTATGATGGAGAGTCTCGTATGAACAATCTACTTCTTTACAACTCAATAAAACGGCATTATGCCAACAGGGTACACAACTTGTCTCTCTCATTCGATACTAATCGAACTATTTTTGAAGAGACGGTAAGTGCCGATGGAATGGATCCGAATACACAACTGAATGTAGTTCAAGGAGAAAATTCTGACGTTTATCGTAATTACAATTTGTCGAATGGGTATACGAATTACCTGATTGACCCAAATGGAGTAGTTGTAGCGAAAAATGTTTCACCACAGAAATTGAATGAAATTTTAAATTAGGAAGTTTTTCCAATGTTGAAGAGGATGTCTGGATAAGGCATCCTCTTTAGTTTTTATATAAAATCAACATCAATTCGAATGAACATTACATTAATTTTTGATTGGAAATAACCGAAATCGTGTTTTAACCATATATTTGCACACTAATTATAAATTTTAATAGTCGGCTTTCATCGAAATAATGAGCATTAAAAAATCATCCATATTCATATTGCTTTTAAACTTTTGTATACATATACATGGACAATCGCAATTTACCCAACGCTACGATACTGCACGTATCTACAAAGCGATGCAAAAAGCTCAATCAGGTGCTCCTATTGTCATTGGAGTTATTGGTGGTTCCATCACGTATGGATCTTTTGCCACAACACCTGCTAAAAGATGGACGAATTTGGTGACAGATTGGTGGAAATCAAAATTTCCGCAATCGTCTGTCACACTTGTGAATGCAGGCATTGGAGGTACTGGCAGCGATATTGGAGTACATCGATTGCGACAAGATTTATTGGATTACAATCCAGATTTTGTGGTTGTCGAATTTTCTGTAAACGACGGAGCTAACGAATTGGTGGCACAAACTATGGAAGGGCTTGTTCGGCAAGTTTTACACAATACCAATTACCCTGGATTGATGATGTTGATGCTCCGAGAACAAAATGGTGGAACTGGATATTTGGCGCATAAACCCATCGCATTTCATTATAATATACCCTGTATCAATTATGCAGAATGGATTGATGCAAAAGTAGCTCAAGACACAGTTCCCATTGCTAATCTATATTTTGAAGACGGATTACATCCCGTCGATTTAGGAATGCAGTATATTGCCAATTTTGTTACTGACGAGTTGGATTCAATCTATAAGCATCTACCGATAACACTCATTGATATTGATAGTTTGTCAAATATTGCATCGCCTCTTTACTCAGATTTTTACGAGCACACAGAAAAATACTCACATTCTACAATAACTCCTTCAGAAAATACGGGATGGAATGTTTCGGAAAATGGATGGAATTCAAATACAATTGGTGCAACTCTTAGTTTTGATATGAATGGCAAAGCATTATCATTTCTATACACCAGACATAACTCGCCAGAAAGAGGTAGAGTAGAGGTATGGGTAGATAATGGAACACATAAATATTTTGATTCATATTGGACCTCTACTTGGGGACCGGCATTATCTTTTGCTCGTATTGCCGAAAATCTTCCAGACACAATACATCAAGTACATTTCAAAATTCATAATACTCATAATTATTACAGCAGTGGTTACAATTTTGAGATTTTTAATTTACAAAAGGCAGGCCACTATCAATCACTCATTACAAAGCTAGAAACGACGCCTTATACCAATAAACTGATTGTTTCTCCAAATCCAATAAAAGACAATTTTAGTCTTCATTTTTACAACGATTTCTCTACTCTTTATGAATTTTCGGTTACATCATTGACCGGAATGAAGGTGGTTGATTGGGGAAAACAGTGGGTAGAGGCTGGAGAAATTTCCAAACAATTTTCTTTGGACAAAGGGCAATTAAAGCAAGGTGTTTACTTGCTACACATTACTCGGTCAAATGGTACGAGCTGCGTAAAACTCGTGGTTCGTTGATTTTATCTACAATTTCACTTTGTATCGATACCAAAGCGGCGAGACAATTCCTTTGATAATGCTGCTTATGGTAATGCTCCACCACACACCTTGTACTCCCAAAATAGGAATCGTAACGAGCGCATAGGCTAAAGGGATACGCATGGCATTAAAGGTTATTCCTATCACTGTTGGAGGTTTCGTGCGGCCCAAACCATTAAAAGCACCGGCAGTGACCATCTCTGTGAGCATGAAAACCTGAGAATATGCCAAAATGCGTAAATAGCGTCCACCTTCGAAAGCAGCAGCATTGTCTTTTACAAAAGCGAAAAATATATCCGACCCAAAGAAATAAAAGACGAATCCTGCCACTAAACCAATAAAGATTCCCATTATCAATGTAATTCGAAATGCTTTTTTTATTCGATCGAACTTTCGTGCACCAAAGTTTTGCCCGACAAAAGCGCCTAACGCTGTAGAAAATCCACCTGCCGACATCCACGACACTGCTTCGATTTGGCCTCCAACACTTTGAGCCACCATGGCAGGATATCCCCACTTAGCAGCCAATTGTGTAGTAATCATCGATATCCCACAGAATAGTACACTTTGTAAACTTACAGGAAAACCAATCGAAAGAATTCTTTTCACAAAACGATGACGCATTTGGGTAAGTAGTGGCAATTTCCCTAAGGGAGAACGGAACGAATAGAGTCGAAATACAAATAATGCAGTGACCAATCCTTGAGATAGAGTAGTAGCAATGGCAGCTCCAACTATTCCCATCTGAGGAAAAAATCCAATACCATAAATCAATAAAGGATCGAGTGTCATGTTGAGCAACAAGCCACAACCGTTTATATAAAGAGGAATTTTACTATTTCCTGATGCATTGTAAATGCCAGAGAACGTCTGATTTAGAAATGTGAAAAGTAATCCGGGAGCAACAATGCGGAGATAAAGTGCTCCTTGTTGCGCAATAGCAGCATCGAGTCCAAAAAAGCCAATCATCGAATCGGCAAAAATCTGAGTGAGGATAAGAAAAAACAATGCGATTAGAAATGCAAGAGACACGGCATGAGATGCAAACATTCGAGCTCTTTTTACATATCCGCCACCCAGCGATTGCGACACCGTTACCTCTACACCAATCTTTGTGACGTAGGCTATGCCAGTGCTCATCCACGAAAAAAAAGCTGCGGCACCTACAGCTGCCACGGCTTTTCCACCTAATTGACCCAACCAAAACATATCGGTCAGATTGTAGGTCATTTGGATAAATGAAGCCCCGATAATCGGAAGCGCTAATCCAAAAAGGGAGCGGAATATTCCACCGGAGGTTAAGTCTCGTGTTTGTGCCATTAATCTATTTAAATTCTGATCGGCAAATTTACACGAATAATGCCAAAATTACTCTTTGAAAATACTGAATTTGGGTATAAACGGTATTGACTTTACTTATTTTTGAAAAGAAAAGGAAAAAATAGCTTCTTTTGTAAAGTAAAAATGATCTTCGTTCGTCTTCAAATGTATGGAGACATTAATTGAATTATCGATGAGTGAACAAAATTCGACTTCTATTGCCAAAACAATCCAACAATTTGGTAAGAACCTGTTTGGTTTTGTTCGTGGAAAGGTGAAAACGATAGAGGATGCCGAAGACGTTTTACAAGATGTTTGGTTTCAGCTTAGTAAATTGACCAATCTCGCCGAGTTGGAAAATATTAGCGGATGGCTATACGAGGTGGCTCGCAACAAAATTACCGATCGACAGCGAAAGAAAACAGATGCCTTACTCGACGATTTTAGTTATGAAAACGACGATGGCGAATTCAATTTTAAAGAGATTCTATTGCTCGACGATACTGACAGTCCTGAATTAGCAGATTTTAAGGATATTTTCTGGAAAGAGCTTCAAACAGCTTTAGATGAATTGCCTGAGAATCAACGAGAAGTCTTTCTACTCAACGAAATTGAAGATATGACATTGCAGCAAATTGCTGATAAAAAAGGAGAGAACCTCAAAACCATCATTAGTCGGAAAGGGTATGCCGTGAAGCACCTCCGTAAGAAATTAAATTATTTGTATCAAGAACTAAATTATTGACAGATGAAACGAGCACGACAAAACAGCTTTGACACACAAGGCAATGTAAATGTGCGAGTTCCATCTGACTATTAAAATCAAAATTATAAACAGATGAATACACTACATCAAAAAGCTTGGAACAGAAGACGAATCTTCTTTTTACCTCTTATCGTTATTGGTTTTTCGGCGCTCACAGCGTTGGTTATGTTTTTGTGGAATTGGCTGGTGCCGTCCATTTTCCATCTTACAGCGATTACGTTTTGGCAAGCGGCGGGTTTGTTTGCCTTGAGTCGGCTGTTGTTTGGAGGATTTCATTTCAAGCGCCACCGCCATCGTCCTCCGTTTGCGAATCCTCAGTTTCGCGATAAGTTCATGAACATGACCGACGAAGAGAAAGCTGATTTCAAAAATCAATGGAAACACCGCTGTTGTAAATAACTGTGGCGCCCAAATACATGAAGAGGCTGTCTCAAAATAATTTTTGAGGCAGTTTTTTTGTGTCTAAAATTTGGCAATTTAATGGATATTTTCTATCTTTATAGTGTTGATAATAAACGATTTATATGTCATTTAAGAGTTACGACC
>JAQTZA010000023.1 GCA_028687995.1 Bacteroidales bacterium | reverse complement strand
ACTTATTAACGATATTCACAAAAAGAATAAATTGAAAAATATGTATATTGTCCTCAAGGGTAGTGATATTGTGCCAAAACCGTATGGCTATTCAAAGAAACCGTATGGCATAAAGTAATAAAAAAAAACATCTATTGAAATAGAGCTAAAAAAGAGTTGGGAATATTCCAACTCTTTTTTTGTTCTTCCCCTACAAATAGCTATCTGGACTCCAAAATATAGGGACTTTAAGATTCTGCAGATGAAGATCACTACTCCGTGAGCGAGTGACTTTTTCAGTCCACCAAGACACTAAGATTAAAACCTCTTCTACCTTTTGATTAAGTTTTCAATAATCTACAAATGAAATCATCTATTTGGCTGACCGTATAAAGAATACGAAACCGGATTCCTAAAAATCTAAAAAGCAGCAAGTTAATCGTAAGAAACAAAGACTTACGTACTTATTTCTGTTTTAATTCGGATAGAATTCAATTCCTAGTATCATAAGTGTATCTTCATACGACACCTCATTTAGCAAAATTAAATCATTCTAAATAAAACTAATTTATTTCTAACGGGAATATTTATGGACACAAATACATACCTTTGTGATGTTTTATATAATTACATTACCATTACAATGCCCATTTATAAAAGGTTATTAAAGTTATTCAACTAATTTTTAACTAATAATCGAATTAGCAACAATATATTTTAATAAATTTATAAATAAAATAATAGCACATCAATATAACTACAAGTATAATTTACTTATGAAATTCAAAAATTTTAAATATTATATATTACTAATACTCCAAATAAGTGTTCTACCCCTACTTGCACAAGAAGGATTATATGTTTCTGGAGAAAATGGCACCGGAATGAATGGCTCGATTAGTTATACAGTGGGACAAATGGGATATACTGATGCTGAAGGGAATGGTGGTAGTTTATCGTCAGGAATACAATATCCCTACGAAATTTCTTTGTTAACTGATTTAAACGATAAGTTTATTGTATCGTGCTTATCTGTATTCCCAAATCCAACAACGGATTATATTCAGTTGATTATGAATCGAGTAGAGTTGATTGCACCTATGTATCAATTGTACGATATAAAAGGAAGAATGGTATTGTCAGATCAAATTATATCTAACCAAACGACTATATTGACAAGCACATTGAAAAACGGCACTTACTTGTTGAAAATCTTGGATACCAAACTAATTAAAACTTTTAAAATTGTAAAAAAATAAATTTATAGAGATGAAACGAACACGACAAGTAATCCCGATAGCTATCGGGAGACACACAAGGAGATGTGTATGTGTGAGTTCCATCTGACAATTAAAATCAAAATTATAAACAGATGAGAAAGCTTCACTTAATCCTTTCGTTCAGTATATTTTACACAACCCTCTTTGGCATCGTGCCACAAAAAATGAGTTATCAGGCCATTATTCGAAACACAGAGAACTTACTCATTACACAAAAAACGGTTGGCATGCGTATCTCTATCCTTCAATCGACAGTGGATGGAACGGCTGTATATGTTGAAACTCAGACACCAACAACCAATACCAATGGATTAATCAATATTCAAATTGGAGGAGGCACTATTGTATCTGGTTCATTTGCAAGCATCGATTGGTCGAAAGGAGATTATTACATCAAAACTGAAACGGATCCCACTGGTGGTACTGATTATTCGATAAGTGCCACAAGTCAGTTACTGAGTGTGCCGTATGCTCTACACGCAACTACAGCAGATACGCTATCTAGCTTTCCTTTAAATAAAAAAGGCGAAATCATAGGCGTATCTCCAAGGAAGCTAAAAAACAAATTCGTGGCATCTATTGGTGATAGCCACATGATGGCGGCTTGGCTGCCAAAGTTTTGTGAGCTGACAGGCTCTAGCTACAGCAAAGAATTAGAAACCACAATTTTGAATAATCAAGGCTTATATTTTGATAGTGGTTTAATGATGGGACAAGCCAAGGCATTGAAGCAATACTGCACAGAATTATCTACAAATGTAGATGTTATTCTCATTGAGAATTGCCATTTTGGTGCTGAAATAGGCAAATCACTCAAAGATTATGTTCCTCAAGTGTATGATAATTTACAAACTTATGGTACTACATACGGATCGTATCAAGCTTTCGCAGCAAATTACGTTGCAGATAGAGCTGCATTTGTTGCAACCTTAACCCCAAACTTGAATACAGCAATTCGTTTTAATTATAGTTCAAAAAAAGAGACTATTACATTTAAAAGTACGGGGGCAATTGCTGCTGGCACTATTTCTCTTACAATAAATGGGGCAGTTTTCGATATCAATGTAACGGCTGATATGACATTGACACAGGTTGTGACAGCATTAAATGATTGGGCATTTAATGATTTTTTAACGGTATGGACAAATGCGTCTACAAAAGGAACTACTCGCACAAACGGTACAATTGAGTTAAATTATATTGGGGCTGATAATTCAGTTTCCGAACCAATTATTACATTCGATGGAGGGGTTACAGGTATAACAATGACTACTTATACATTAACTGCAAATACCTACTACCAAGACTTTTACTTTAGTTCATTGAATTTATCGGATTGGAATATTAATTCCAAATGGACTGCGACAAATGGCACCACAGCTTATTCTGCAATGATGGGATTACTGGAATATTTACAGAGTAATTTCCCAACGACAGAAATTGTAGTATGGGGAGTGCAAAATCTGTATGTCTCAAAAAATCATTCAGCCACTAACAGTTACCAATTTGAAACCACAGCTGGTTCCGGGCAATACAAATTGAATATTAATGCATATAATAGCAATGCCGATGTCATAAAATACCAAGCTTCGAAGGCAGCAATGAAAGAGGTGACAGAAGCTTATAATTGTAGGTTTCTTGATGTAGATAAAGCTTGTGGTATAAGCATATTTAACATGTTTAGTGGTGGGTATTACAATGAAAATAATGTGCATCCAACAACTGCTGGATATGAAAGATGGGGTGAAACGTTGGCAAAACTATATTAAAATAGACCTTCTCTCTTGATTGCTATCTGGACTCAATAAAGTGAATTTTGAATACCTTCCCAACCCATACCAAGTAAAGGGACTTCACATTCTACCGATTTAGATCATTGCACCGTGAGCGGGTGACTTTTTCAGTTCACACGCTCACTAAGAAGATAGAATCGGTACCATTTAACGCTGACATGACTCCGTCGCTGTCAGGTTCTCCGCTTCGACCAACCTGTAAGCGTGCTTGCACCTGACAGCGTTCGTTTTATGAAACCCATTCTACAGTAAACAACGATTATACCCTGAATCCGCTATTCTTTTTGCCCTAAATCCCTAAATGGACTTCTAGATTCTACCGATTTGCATCATGGCACCGTGAGCGGGTGACTTTTTCAGTTCACCTGCTCACTAAGATTAGCATTTATATGTGCCTCCTACTTTTAGTGGAGGTAAATAGGATTAATTTTTAATAGAGCCTTTACTGATCACAATTTTGGCTAAACCCTTTTTTACATTTGTCATTTATCCTTCCTCCAGTTAAATTTGGAGGCAATTTTCAGACTGCGCATTTAGTATACTGAAATAGTATGAGCGTAAATATTTTAAAAATGCTGTTTGATGGAAATAAACAGGCAAACAATTGACCATAATTTTACGTTAGTTAATAATTTGAACAATCCAATGAATGAATATTAGTCGTATATTTTGCGAGACAAAGCGTGAAAATAAGTAAGTCAAATGTTGGAGATTTCAATTTTTTCAAGGGTGATTGTTTGATAGTGGGTGGTAATGTATAGTTTCTCACCATAGAGAATTTTATGTTGTAGCTTTCTTTATAGAAAGTTCAATTTGCCAATTGTTTCTCGATTTTGAACGAAAACACCCCCTTCAAAACCCTATTTTTTTGACATTTCTAATGAAATAAAGTGAATTAGTTGACTTTTTCATAGCGATGTAACTGAAATGGAAACATATTTTTAGCAAAAATGCCTACATTTGCAAATTAAGAATGAAAGTAAAACTTAATCTTTGACTATTCAAATCAAAATAAAAGTATGAAAGTATTATTACTAGCAGGAGGACTTGGATCCCGACTTTCTGAAGAAACTACATTAAAACCTAAACCAATGGTAGAGATTGGGGGAAAACCCATTCTTTGGCACATTATGAAAATATATTCACACTACGGATTTAACGATTTTGTGATTTTATGTGGATATAAAGGGTATGTAATTAAAGAATATTTTGCTAACTACTATAGACACATGTCTGATATGACAGTAGATATGACAAACAATACTATTACACACCACAAAAACAGTGCCGAACCGTGGAAAGTGACACTAATTGACACTGGATTAGAAACAATGACAGGTGGTCGTATTAAACGAGCACAAGAGTATATTGGAGACGAACCCTTCCTACTAACTTATGGAGATGGCGTAGGTGATGTAAACATTTCAGATGTTGTAAAATTCCACAAAGCTCATGGTAAACTTATTACCATGACTTCTGTTCAGCCTGATGGAAGATTCGGCTCATTAGATATTGACGCAAATAACAATATTCTTTCATTTAAAGAGAAACCTAAAGGAGATGGAAGCTGGATTAATGCCGGTTTTTTTGTGTGCGAACCTGGTGTATTTGATTACATTAAAAATGGAAATGGAACAACTTTCGAAAAAGAGCCTCTCGAAAATTTAGCGATTGATAGACAATTGGTCACTTATAAACATGATGGTTTTTGGAAGCCCATGGATACGTTGCGCGATAAATCTCAATTGGAAGAGATGATCGAAAATGGTACAGCCCCGTGGATTAAATGGTAGTACCACAAATTTCGAAGATTGTCAATACCCCTTCACACCAATTCAATCATCAACAAAGTATCACTCTTTCTCAACGATAAATATTAATTTATCATTTTAAATAAAAATGGACTTAACTACTTTCAAAAACAAAAAAGTTTTTATAACCGGTCACACTGGGTTTAAAGGATCATGGCTTTCATTACTACTGCATCATCTGGGTGCTGATGTTTATGGATACGCTCTTGAAGCACCTACTCAACCCTCACTTTTTCATGAAGCTAAGATTAGTGAACTAATTCACTCAACGATTGGTGATGTTCGAGATTATGATAAACTATTGAAAGCATTACAAGCAGCACAACCCGAAGTTGTCATTCACATGGCAGCGCAACCATTAGTTCGAGAATCCTATAAAATCCCTATGGAGACCTACTCAATCAATGTTATGGGCACTGTTCATTTGATGGAAGCATGTCGTTATACAGCTAGCATTAAAGCAATTGTGAATGTTACGACAGATAAATGTTATGAAAATCGTGAATGGCATTGGGGATATAGAGAAAATGAAGCAATGGGTGGTTACGACCCTTATTCTAACAGCAAGGGATGCTCCGAATTAGTTACTTCATCTTACCGCAATTCCTACTTTAATCCAAAGAACTACGCTGAACACAGGGTAGGCTTAGGTTCAGGAAGAGCAGGAAACGTAGTGGGTGGTGGTGATTGGGCAGACGACCGTTTGATTCCTGATTTTATTCGTTCAATTTCACAAGGCAAAGAACTTCAAATACGTAGTCCATATGCTATTCGCCCTTGGCAACATGTAATGGAACCCATCACTGGATATCTTGCATTAGCAGAGAAACTACTTGCTGATGGAGCAAAATATGCAGAAGGATGGAATTTTGGACCTGACGACAAAGACGCTAAAAATGTGGCATGGATTACTGAAACCATTTGTAAATTGTGGGGAGAAGGTGCTGCATTTTCAATTGACACTAACCCTCAACCTCATGAGGCAAACTACCTAAAATTAGATTGCTCAAAAGCAAAATCAGAATTAGGATGGTATCCAAAATGGGACATAGAAACCACATTAAACAGCATTGTAGAATGGAATAAAGCATTCCTTGCAGGAGAAGATATGAGAACTGTTACTCTTCAACAAATTAATTCTTATTTATCAAGTATAAAAAAATAAATATTATGACAGTCTCAATTATTGGATCGAATGGTATGTTATCAACGTTTTTATCAAAATTTTTTAAAGAGGAACAGAATAATCAGCTACATGTATATGGTATTGTGCAACCTAAAAATTATAATTTTGACAGTTTTACATATACAGATTTACTAAAGGATGAAATTGATTATAATTTACTAATCCAATCCGATTTGATTGTTTATGCATCTGGTGCTGGAGTGGAAGCAGCACTTCAGACAAAAGCAGAATTAATGTACCAATTAAATCTTTTTGTTCCAATCAATATTTGCAATAAACTAAAGGAGCTTGAATATAAAGGTAAATTTATCTCTTTTGGATCCTACATGGAGATTGGTATAAATAGCAACGAAAATATTCAATTTGATGAAAAACAAATAGAAACATCCGACCTAGCCGTTTCAAATGACTATGCTCTGTCTAAAAGATTATTAACTAGATTTGTTGGTAATCTAATAGCACCATACCAATATTGGCATTTTATTTTACCTAATTTATTTGTTAAAAATGAAACGGGGACAAGACTTATTCCATACGTTCTAGGTTACGTTAATAAAATCAAATCTGGCAATAGCACTGATATGCCGAGCTTTTCATCTGGTACTCAGTTAAGACAATACATCAATCTGGATGATTTGTGTCTTGTTATAAAAAAATCTATTGAATGTAATATAAAATCAGGCATTTACAATGTTGGTGGTGGAGAAATATTAACTATCCGTGAATTGATCACTCGATTATTTAACTTCTATCAAATTGATGTAACAGATGAAATGTTTAATAAAGAGGTTCGAAGAGATGGTGATATTAAAAGTTTAAAAATTAGTGGCATTAAACTAATGAATGAAATCGGATATTTACCACATCAAAAAATTGAATCCATTCTATAAAACAGTTAAGGCTTAAGAAAGTAGCAACTCTGTTCTTTATTTTTGATAAAAAAAATAGAGTTGCTAGTTTTCAATAAATAAAGTAAAAACTTGAATCTTTGCTTTAAGAACTTACATATTAAAATATTAAGACAATTAGTATGATTGAGAATATAAAAATCTGGGATTTAGATAGAAAGGGTGATAGCAGAGGATGGTTTTTGAAAGTGCTCAATGGATCTGAAGAGTTTAGGAATCAATTAATCGGAGATGTTTATTTTGTGTGTGGCAAAGATAGTGGCATCAGAGGAAACCATTTTCACATTGAAACAAACGAATGGTTCAGTGCTATCAAAGGAAACTGTTCTCTTTATTTAGAAGATATCGTGACGCATGAAAAAAGAGAAATCAAATTGGAAGAGGACTTTCCAAAATTGGTTTTTGTACCAAAAAATGTGGCTCACGCCTTCTATTCTGATAGCTCTAATGAGTTTATTGTAGCGGCTTTTACCGATACACTTTTTGATCCTAGCGACACAATTAAGTTTGATTTGGTGTAAGTGCAATCAAAAAAAACTAATTGAACTTCATTTTTGAATATTGCTTACATCCATCTATATAATGAATTAGAAAAGAGAATATAAAAATCAAACTTTTCTTAAGAAAGGTATTGTATCAAATAAATTAACTTATGAAATATATAGCATGCTCTTCAAGCAATGAATACGCTCAACATGCTGGGGTAATGATTACATCAATTATTGAAAATCATATCAATGATGATTTGTCTTTCATTATTTTAACACTCGGCATTGACGATACAAATTATAAAAAAATAATGTCGATTTCAAACCATTACAATAAAAAGATTGAAATTATTAATGTTGACAAAACTGTTTTTAAAGACTGCCCAGATTTAGGTCATTGGGGATTGTACGTTTATTCCAAGCTTTTTATTGGTGATTTTATAGATAAAACCATTGATAAAATTTTATTTTTAGATGTCGATATGATTATCAATAAACCTTTTTATGAACTATTTGAATTAAATATTGAAGAATACGCATTTGCTGCTACTGAAGATATGCCGAACTGTGTAAGACACAAGAAGAGACTTAACATAGATTCAGAATCTCTATATGCGAATACAGGTTTCATGATAATCAATCTAAACTATTGGAGAAAAAATAAAATTAAGGAAAAATGTTTTGACTACATAAAACAAAATAGAAATTTAATTGAAGTGGCAGAGCAAGATGTACTTAATGCTGTTTGTAATAATAAAATTTTGTGTCTTCCTATCAAATACAATATGCAATCACCCTATTATTTTGTTACTCCACAAATATTTGACAAATACAAAACTGATCTTGAAATTTACAAAAAAGATCCTGTTGTTATCCATTTTAGTGAATTTGTCAAACCTTGGCACAAAGAATGTTTTCATCCACTAAGATATAAATATCAGGGGTTCCTAAAAAAAACACCGTGGGCCGATTCGAAACCTTCGATTTATGCTAAACGACCTTTTTTGTACCTTCTAAAGACAAGATGTCAATATATAATCAACAGTTTTCCAATAAAAATTTTTAAAAATCATTATATTCAAAAAATATAGTTAATACAATTATATATTATTCTAAAAATAGACATTTTTTTTTAGAATTGTAATTGTATCTCTAGTTTATAAAGGGTTTCGAGATTATCATAACTCTTACACTTATTTATTTCACTATGCAAACTGCAAATAGAGTCGCCGTCAACACGGGTTTTTTATACGCTCGAATGGCGATTACAATTTTTATTTCTCTTTATGCCACTCGACTTATATTAAATGCTCTTGGAGCCAAAGACTTTGGTATTTTCAATGTTGTAGGTGGTGCAATTGCCATGCTAACATTCCTGAACAGCTCTATGGCGTCTGCAACACAACGCTTTATGTCTTATTCGCAGGGAGAGGGCGACCTATCCAAGCAGAAAAAAATATTCAATGTAAGTGTAGTATTGCACCTTTTCATTGGTCTTATAGTCGTCGCCTTAATGGAAATTGTCGGCTATTTTTTATTTAACGGGATTCTTTCAATCTCTCCGAATAGATTATTTGCAGCTAAGTTAATATTTCATTTTTTAGCAATCAGCACCTTTTTCACCATAATTTCTGTACCGTATGATGCAGTAATCAATGCACACGAAAACATGCTATTTGTTGCCATTATAGGTATATTTGAAGCTTCTTTAAAACTTTGTGTTGCACTATATATAACATTCACCACAACCGACAAATTGATTTCGTATGGTGCACTAATGGCAGGCATTGCGATAACATTAATGCTTACTCAACGCATTTACTGTCATATTAAATACGATGAAGTGACAATTAATATAAGAAAACATTATGACAAACATCTCTTTAAAGAGATGACAAGTTTTGCTGGATGGAGTTTTATGGGTAATGCTGCAAGTATGACAGCAAACTATGGACAAGGAATTGTAATCAATATGTTCTTTGGTACAATGGTAAATGCAGCTCAAGGGGTTGCAAATCAATTAAGTGGACAATTAAGTGCATTTGCTTCTACTATGTTAAAAGCATTAAACCCCGTTATTGGTCGAAGTGCAGGTGCTGGAAATAGAGAATTAATGTTGAAAGCTGCAATGTTTGGAAGCAAATTTTCTTTTTTTTTAATGGCTATTTTATACATTCCGGCATTGGTTGAAATGCCTTATATTTTAAACTTATGGTTAAAGCATGTACCTGATTATGCAATAATATTTTGTAGGCTTTTATTGATAAAAAACCTGATTGAACAATTTTTCCTTTCACTTTCTTCAACTATAATGGCTGTCGGAAATATTAAAAAATATGGTATATATACTTCATTATTGACATTCACACCTTTAGTCATCTCTTATTTCTTGTTTGCATTGAAATTTGGACCAGTTTGGTTGTATATTGTTTTTATTCTTTACTCACTATCAGCTATGATAATGGTAATTTATTTTGCAAAAGTAAATTGCGACTTGTCGATAAATATGTATATTAGAACAGTAATTTTAAGATGTGTAAGTGTTTTTGTAATTGTACAAATTTTATGCATAATTCCATTAGTCTTTTTACAAGAAAGTTTTTTTCGACTATTATTAGTTTTATTGATTGCTACGATTGGTAATATTTCATCAATTTGGATAATTGGTTTTACAAATAATGAAAGAGAATCAATTCTTCAAATAATAAAACCACAAATTTTAAAAGTAAAATCAAAGATAAAACTCTTTTGACTAAAAAAAATAAATAAAAATTTCAAGAAAATAGAGCTTTTACAATTTTTAAATTGCACAAAATAGTTCAATAATGAATAATCTTATAAAAAAAATCTATAAGCGTTTCTATTGGTTTACAAAAATAGGATATCGGTATGTTTTCTCAAAAACAGTGATCAAAGGAGATCGGGAGGCAACAATTTTAATCGATGAAAATGTTACATTATCAAATGTAAGTATAGATCTAGAAAAAGGTGCAACTTTGAAAATATCGAAAGGAACAACATTAAAAGATGTTGATTTATACATTAATGGATCGACATTAATAGGCGAAAATAATCTTATTTACAGCAATTTACCTGGTAAATTGAGAATTAGAGTAGTGGGTGATTTATTTATTGGAAATAATAATAGGATTCAATCAACAATATCTATTAAATGCAATGGTAAATTAGTAATTGGTTCTTATACGAATATAAATAGTGGCTCAGATATCTGTGTAGATGAGCGAATTGAAATTGGGAGCTTTAATCAAATCTCATTTTTTGTAGAAATTTGGGATACAAATATGCATAATATATATCCTGCAGACCAAAGAAGAAAATTAACAATTGAGAAGTTCCCTTCATTTGGCTATGAATTTGAAAAACCTAAAACAAAACCAATAAAGATTGGAGATGATTGTTGGATTGGCAAAGGAGTTACAATCTTAAAAGGGGTATCTCTGGGTAATAAATGTGTTGTTGGGACTAAAACAATTCTTTCAAATCAAATCATTGAAGATGGTTATACAGTTGTTGGTATATCAGAAATAAAAAAAATAAAAAACAATATATAGCTGTTACATGTAAAATTTGATTTCTTAAATTTCAAAATGCGCACTATGTTCTCAATTATCATTCCCTTATACAACAAAGCCCATACTATAAAACGGACACTTGATTCTGTTTTGAATCAGACTTTCACAAATTATGAAATAATTATAATTAATGATGGTTCGACCGACAATAGCGTCTCTTTTATAAAATCTAATTTTAATGATGCTCGCATTCGAATCATCGAGCAAGAGAATAAAGGTGTTAGTGGTGCAAGAAATAGAGGGATTTCGGAAGCAAAAAATGAATATATCGCATTTTTAGATGGTGATGACGAATGGCTTCCCGAATACCTAGAGTTTATGGTAAAAACTAGTTTGGAATATCCTGATGCAGGACTTCTATTATGTGGAAGATATACACAAAACATACAGACAGGAGAAAGAAAAAGTTCTGTTCCAGCTGCCTATGCTGGCAAAATTAAACAAATTGAATTCTTCCACAATCCTCACGTTTTCGCTCACATAAGTGCAACAGTTGTAAAACGTGAACTAATTGCGAATCATATTTCATCGTGGGGTGGATTTATTGAAGGTCAAAAATTTAATGAAGATTTTGTATTTTTATTTAGAGTGGCATTGCACACTAAAACTGCTTATTGTGGTTTCCCTTTGGCAATCTACAATGGAAATGTGGAAGGGCAAGCTACAAGCTCAAATTTAACGGAAAGAAAGGTGAAAGACTCACTTTTGTTTCACAATGTTGTAATTGCTGAATGGATTGCCACTCAACGGAGAAATTTATATTTCAAAATTTTCATGAAGTATGAGCTTCGCCATATATTCTTGCTCAAACTAAAGAATGAAAAAAAGGAAGAAAACAGAGATTTCATCAAATCACTGGATTCAAATTATAAAAAAATATTTCCTGCTATTGAATGGACTCTCTATACAAAAACAGGTTTAAAGAAATTGGTTATCTACTATATCATGTTCACTAAATTAATATGGAGATTGAGAAATTATCCTCGTATTGTTTAAAACGTGCCCTATGAATATAAAAAAGATTGTGAGAAAAATCAAAAAAAAGGCATGGGAAAAGCTAGTTTCAAAACTAAGACACACCAACCTTTATCCCTATATTTACGTATCTTATTGGCACTGCCTATTGATCAATCCTAAAGATAGTAAAAGCAGAAGTTACTTTTCAGCCATCCCTAATGCCGGTGCAGGTATAGGCCATCAAATGGCAAATTGGATTGCGGGGTATTGGTTTGCCAAACAATTTGAACTACAATTTGCACATATCCCTTTTACTGGTAACGGGTGGGACGATTTTCTAGGGTTTGGAGTAAGCGAAGAGAGTGTAACTGATTTGATTAAGAAAGGTTACCATAAGGTAAAACTTCCTCTTTTTGATGAATCAAACGAAGAAGAAATTCTATTGATTAAAAAGATTATCGCTTCTTATCAAGGGAGAAAAACGATCTTTATTGCAGAACAGGATCAATTCTACGAAGATCAGTACGGTGTTGCAGAAGATATAAAACAAAAATTCCATCATGCACCTTCTCGCCTAAACGATAAGTTAATTTATTCTCAAGACTTCTGCAACATCGCCATTCATGTACGAAGAGGTGATATTGTTGCTGGACAACAAAGTGGATTAGAAAATCACGCAATGCGTTGGCAAAACAACGATTATTTCACAACTGTATTAAAAAATGTATTAAATTTGGAACTTTCGAACAAACCTATTGCCATATACCTCTTTTCTCAAGGCGAAGAGAGTGATTTTGGTGAGTTTACTGAGTTTGAAAATATACATTTTTGTTTGGAAATGAGTGCAAAGGAATCGTTCTTACACATGGCATTTGCGGACATTTTAATAACAAGTAAGAGTTCGTTTTCATACAAACCGGCACTTTTATCATACGGCATCAAAGTATGCCCCCGTAATTTCTGGCATGGCTATCCTCCTACTCAAGATTATATTTTAGTAGATGATAATGGTAATTTATTAAAAACGACAAAAGCATAACAAATATACACTATGTTGACAAAAATATTTCTGAGAATTCTACATAAGATTTACATTTTTATCTATCCCAACAAAGATATTTCCGGTCGCAATTGGAAGATGTTTTCGCATAAAGAGTACGCCAATGAACTCATTTATCAACTATTGGTAAATGATAAACCTGCGATGATTGCTAGATTTGGATCGACTGAGATGATTTGCCTAGTAAACTATCTGGGTGTAAAGCGCCAGAATACAAAATGGATTGACTTTATAAAAGATAATTCTACACAATGGTGGTGGGATCCGAAGATTATCAACCAAATGCAGGTTTGGAGCGGGTTTTTTCCACAGGATATTAATAAAATAGAGCAATTCTGCGATTTGATGTTGGCAGATATGGAAGAAGTTGATATTTTAGGGTCCTGGTTGCATGACGAGCGACATTTTGAGCCATCGCTGACAAATGCAAAACGCATTGTATTGGAAGATCTGGAACCTTTCTTCTGTGCAAATCCATGGACCAGAGCACTCGAAGGAAAGAAAGTATTGGTGGTACATCCATTTGCTGAAACGATTGAGAATCAATACAAAAATAGAGATCTAATCTTTGACAATCATTTACTACCTGCATTCGAATTAAAAACAATAAAAGCAGTACAAAGTGTTGCTGGTGCTGAGACTGAATTTGCAGATTGGTTTGAAGCCCTTGAGTCGATGAAAAGTCAGATAGACAAAACCGATTATGACATTTGCATCATTGGCTGTGGTGCTTATGGATTTCCACTTGCAGCTCATGTGAAACGATCAGGCAAAAAAGCAATACACATGGCAGGTGTCACTCAGTTGTTGTTTGGTATAAAAGGAAAACGATGGGAACAGTTTATTGTATGGCCTTATATGAACCTCTTCAACGAACATTGGGTAAGACCTGGAGAAAATGAGAAACCCAAAGGTGCAAACAAAGTAGAGGGTGCTTGTTATTGGTAAAAAAAACATAGCGCATCATAAGTAATATAATTATTATAAAATCGTATTCAAAGCCCCTAAAGGGGACTTCAGTTGAAGTTATATTATGAAATTAATTTCATTGATTAACAAAATTGATTAATAGTAGAATTGAAAAGTCCCCTTTAGGGGACTTGAAAATCGGCAGAGCCAATTAGAGGCTAATAAGATAACAGCAAATACGACATTACGACATTATTCGATACTTCTTACTTAATTCGATTAATCCAAAAGGATAATATGATTCAATTATTAAAGAAATTTATCACGATTATCAACACAGTTTATATCCGTTTAGTTGCTTTCGGCGATTTTGAGGATTCAGCATTCTATCTTACTAAATTTAACTCAAATAAAGAGAATCAGATTAATGCGAAACACTCCTCATTTTCTGAAACAACTGTAACGCTCATTGGAAAAAACAATCGAATTGAGTGCGACAATGCAATGATAGATAATTCTTTAATTACAATAAAAGGCACGAACAACACCCTTGAATTGTGTAAAGGAGTAAAACTAAGAAAAGCTACGATTGTATTGAGAGGGTGCAATTGCACAATCTCTATTGGCGAAAATACTACTTTTGGTCAAATAAGAATTGTGAATGTTGGCAAAAACAACACAATAACAATTGGTAAAAACTCACTTTTTGCTGACCATATCGAGATTTGGGCAAGCGACACTCATTCCATTTATGATGGTAGTGGTCAGTTTATAAATCCAGAAAAGCCTATTTCAATTGGTGATAATGTGTGGATTGGTAGTTACGTTAAAATTTTAAAAGGAATAAACATAGGTGATGGTGCGATTGTCGGAATGAACACTTTACTAGCGAAAGATGTAGAAGCAAAGACATTGGTTGCAGGAAACCCAGTCAAAACAATCAGAGAGAATGTTACTTGGAATTTAAAATATGAAAATGAATAGAAAAAAAGTACTCCATATTTTGTATGAATTAAAATTCTCGGGGGCAGAAATTATGTATGTTGATGCAGCTCCTATTTTTCAAGAAAAAGGATTTGATTTAACAGTACTGGGGACAGCACCTCAATTAGGAGAATTTGCACCCTATTTTCAGAATGCAGGATATGAAGTTCTACATTTGCCGTGTCCAGATTTAAAAAATATCGTTGGCCGTATTAAATTCTATCTTGCTTTAATAAAACTGATAAAGAACGAAAAAATTGACATTGTCCATACTCACTCTTCACGGTTGATGTGGGGTGGTGCTTTCTGTTCGTGGATAGCAGGTGTAAAATCTATTTATACCTTCCACAACGTTTTTGAAACAAAAAAAATAACCTATCCTTATTATCTTTTTTTACGGTGGTCTGCTAAAAATATTTTCAAATGCAATTTTCAAACCATCAGCGATTCAGTACACAACAATGAGAAAAAGCGTTTTCACAACGCTACCACAAAAATATATAACTGGTATGGCAGTAATCGCTTCTTCCCTGCTATTGATGGAGAGAAAGAGCTCATTCGCAAAGAATTAAACATAGATTCCCAGACTCTAGTTTTGATTTCAGTTGGGGGATGCAGTCATGTAAAACGTCATTCTGAAATCATTGAAGCATTACCTTTGATTTTAAAGAAAATCCCCAACATTCTGTATCTTCATTTAGGAAAAGGAGAATCTGAAAAGGATGAAGAGATTCTTTCTCAAAAATTAGGGTTAGACAAGCATATTCGTTTTTGTGGAAATGAGGCCAATGTTAGAAAATATTTAATTGCTTCTGACATTTACCTAATGCCTAGCAAATTTGAAGGCATTCCAATCACCACCATTGAAGCTATGGGATGTAAAATTCCTGCGATATTATACGATGTTCCAGGGTTGAGGGATTTTAACAAAGATGGCGAAAACAGCATTTTAATACCTGCTGATTACAAAATATTAGCTGAAAAAGTAGTTTATCTACATCAACACAAGGAGATTTCTAATCAAATTGCAGAGAGAGCTAAAATATTTGTAGATACACATTTTAATATGGCTCAAAATTGTGCTAAGATTATTAATTTATACAATAACAATGCAACAATTTTCTAAAAATTTTAGAGTTACACTAACTCAGTTTGTTTCCATTCTATTTCTCTTAGTCACTGTTATCTCTATCAGCAGATGGTCAACGATAAAATTAGGTGATACAGTAATGTGGTGGATCATCGAGTCTCTATTGATTGTTTTCTTTTTACTTGCCAGAAAGAGATATTTCGATAAATCCATGAACTGGACGATATGGCCCATTCAATTGTATCTAGGCTGGTGCTTAATATCTATTATAAGAGGTGTTTACGTTGCAGACAACTATTGGGAGTGGAAAACTCTTTTTTCCACTTCGTTGGTACTTCTATTACCTCTGTCGATATTCATCTCTATGAATACATATTTTGTGCAAAGTGTATTACGTACTTGGCTTAAAATAGCATTGCCCCTATTTTTTGTGATTGTTATCTTTTTAAGAGGGGATGCATTGGGTCACTATCTAGTTCCTATAAGCGTATTAGCTCTATTTTTGCCCATACTACCTACGAAATGGAAAGTGATCGCACTCTTCTTTTTAGCAGTGGTCATATTGGGTTCTTTAGATTCGCGAAGCAATGTGATTAAATTTTCAGTGGCATTGGCTTTAGGTCTTTTATTTTACATTAGACGCTTTATTAGTAAATTTTCGTTTGAAACACTCAGATTATCTCTTCTTTTACTTCCCATTATCATGTTTAGCATTGGCACAATTGGTATGTTTAATGTTTTTCAAATTGATAAATATGTGAAGGGCAGTTACACTACAAATGTTGTAATGGATGGAAAAACATATAAGAATGATTTGACTGCGGATTCAAGAACCTCAGTATATATGGAAGTAATATCTTCTGCCATTCGAAACGATTACTACATATTTGGTCGAACTCCTGCGCGTGGTTACGATTCTAAAGATTTTGGCTATTTAGTTGCGAAATTGACAAATTCAGATAAATTAGAACGAGCTTATTCGGAGGTTTCCATTTTAAATATCTTTACTTGGACTGGAATCGTTGGGGTTGTGCTTTATTTCTTTGTATTTTTCAGAGCCACCTATCTAGCTATCAATCGTTCAGATAATTTCTTCATGAGAGTTGTCGGTTTGTTTATTGCATTCCGCTGGACTTATGCCTGGGTAGAAGATTTCAGCTCGTTTGATTTATCTTATCTATTTCTCTGGGTGCTAATTGGAATGTGTTTTTCTACTCAATTTAGACAGATGACAAACGACGAGATGAAAGCGTGGGTAATTGGGTTACTACCAAAATTGAGAATCAAATAGTTTGCATTGCTTTAGTTTAGTTCTAAAGACACATTTAATTAGACAATAGCAGTCAATCGAAAATAAAATATATGATTAATCTTTCAATATTATTAACTTGTCACAATAGGCAGGATAAAACGTTGTCTTGTTTACAGAACCTTTATAGACAGCATGGATTAGGTAATATATTCCAACTATCTACATTCTTAGTTGACGATGCTTCTACAGATGGCACTGCAGATGCCGTGAAACTCCTTTTTCCACAAGTCAATATCATTGATGGAGATGGCACTTTATATTGGAATAGAGGGATGTATAAAGCTTGGGAAGCAGCATCTAAACAAACATTTGATGCATACATTTGGCTGAATGACGATACGAATCTTTACGACGATGCAATAGAGACGTTAATAAATGCAATGGAAGAAACAAGATCACAAGCTATTATTTGCGGAACCATCGAATCCCCCACCCAACCGGGTGAGGTTAGTTATGGCGGATCAACCTATGCTAATCAAATTTTTAAGATGAATCAACCCTCTGGTGCTTTAGCAAAATGTGATACCATTAATGGTAATTGCGTATTAGTTCCTCATGCTGTCTTCACAGTAGTAGGGAATCTAGACTGGACATTTCGTCATGCTATTGGAGATCATGATTATAGCTTACGAGCACAAAAAGCAGGTTTTGAAAGTTATACAACGGGGAGTTTCATCGGTACTTGTCCACGAAATGCGACACTTCCAAAGTGGTGTCTACCAGAGATTCGTTTTACAGAACGCGTTCGAAATCTTTATTCTCCTTTAGGAAATAGCCACCCACTCCACTATTTCAAATATGAAAATCGTCATTTTGGACTTATCATCGCCGTGAAGCATTTTGTCACCATACACCTACGTGTATTAATACCCTCTTTATGGCGAAGATAGAATACTCTTTTCAAACAGATTCACCAGAAATAGCTAACGGATTGCTTAACAGCAATTACTTGATTGAATACAACGAATTTAATCGTACGGGCGATAATTTTTGCGCCATCTATTTCAGTAGCAACGATTTATATTACCCAAATCGAGCCGATGCCTATTTGAATCAAGTTGAAAAAACAAATCGATTTGAATCCTATCGAACCCGTATCCAAACTGCTTCGAAACATATTTTCGTGAGGGATATTACAAAGCAATGGTATCTGAATGGTATTAGTCATGAGTTAAACAGCATCGAGAAAGTGACAGCTTTTCTAAAGAGAGAGACTCAGGGTTTTAAAATAATATGTATGGGTAGTTCTGCGGGCGGATATGCAGCAGTGCTTTTTGGCTCATTTTTACATGCAGAGCGGATTTATACATTCAATGGACAATTTTCTTTATATAGTCTTCTAGAGACTTCTACCGAGGCTATAAATCCTACTCTATTCAGAGAGCTCGAAAATCCAACAATCAATCAATACTACGATATTACGTCACTAATTTTGCATCCAGAGAGAGTTTTCTATTTCTACTCCATGCAGAGTAATTGGGATAAAGAACAATACAATTTGATTAAAGATATAGGCCTGCAGACAATTGGCTTCAAAACCAGTCATCACGGTATTCCTTTTTTAAAATCAAATCTCAAATTTGTGATCAATCTCACTCACAAACAATTGAAAGATTTGGTAAGAAAGAGTCATCATCCACTTTTCTTCTCATTCAAATTAGAGGGCGTTTATAAAACCTTCTATAATCTAGGTCAACAAATTATACTAAAACGTTTTCTGAAACTCTTTACCCGATGATAAAAGTTGCATTTTTCAACAAGCTTATGCCCCAATACAGATACGGTGTATTTCACGCATTATCTGCACAAAAAGGTGAGATTGAATGTACTCACTTTGGAGACACGGTTGAACAAGGCGGCATTAAGAATATTGACTATAAATATGCCAATCTACCCATGGAAGAAGGAGGGTTGCGCTGGATCAAAACCAAAAACTATTTCCATATCTCCGAACGTCTTCTTTGGCAAACCGGAGTTGTACACCGGATTTTATTTTCTTCTTATGATTGTTTTGTTTTCGAAGGAGGAATTGCTCATTTACCCGTATGGCTATATACAATTTTATGCCGTTTGAGAGGTAAAAAAGTTTTTTATTGGACACACGGTTATAAAGGGTTAGATAAGGGATTCAAAAAAATTATTCGGGATATTTTTTTCAAACTACCGAATGCATTACTATTGTATGGTAATTTCTCGAAGCAGGTAATGATTGATTGTGGATTTAATCCCGAGAAACTTTTCGTTATTGGCAATTCGTTGGATTATAATGAGCAAAAGAAAATCAGAGATGCAGTAGATCAAGATAAAGTTCAAAGATTAAAAGAAAATCTGTTTAAGTTCCCAGAACTACCAACCTGCATTTTTTTTGGTAGATTAATGAAATCAAAGCAAGTTCAACTGATATTGCAGGCTCTTGAATCATCAAAAAAAGAGCTTCCATTCAATATATTAGTGGTGGGTGATGGCCCTGAGAAAAAGTCATTGCAGAACTATATAGAACAAAATAACCTGAACGAATATGTTACTTTTGTAGACGGTACTTATTTAGAAAGCGAAATTGCAACTTATTTTGCGATGGCAAATCTGATGGTTTCGCCAGGGAATGTCGGTTTAAACTGCATACATGCAATGGCTTACGGTGTCCCTGTATTAACACATAATGATCTTAGATACCAAAATCCAGAAGTAGAAGCTATTACAAATGGATTAAATGGCTTTTTTTATGAGAACAATAACTATAAAAGTTTTGTTGATAACTTAGTATATGCTTTAAAACATGTAAAATCGGCACAATTTAAGAAAGCATTATGCTACACTCCCATCGAAAATATCTACTGCCCCGAAAAACATGCAGAATTAATTTGTCAAGCAATTATTAAAATATATAAAAAATGAATGTATTGGTTTCTTGCTTTGCATGTGGTCCAAATTGGGGTTCGGAAGTCGGCATGGGATGGAATTGGGTGATAAATTTATCTCAGTTTTGCCAACTAGAAGTCATTACAGAAAAAGGATTTCAAAACGAAATCGAAGAGGTATTACCGACTCTTACTATAAAATACCCTCCGAAATTTCATTATATTGATATTGGAGAACATGCTAGAATCTTATTTCGAAAACAGGGAAGTTTTAAATTCTATCAATACTACAAAGAGTGGCAACTAGAGGCATACAATATTAGTTTACAAATTATTTCAGAAAGAAACATTCAGATTGCACATCAATTGAATATGACGGGTTATAGAGAGCCTGGCTATTTGTGGCAAATTGAAAAAATTCCGTTTGTATGGGGACCTGTTGCTGGCTTTGGACAAATTCCGTGGTCATTTATTTGGCAGATGAGTTTTAAAAACAAACTTTTCTGGGGAGCAAAACACATTATAAATGCATATCAAATGCGTTATTATAGTCGAGTTAAAAAATGCACTAAGCGTGCAGATTTGATTGTGGCAGCGACTAAAGAGACTCAAATCTTTCTCAAAGAGTTGTATCAAAAAGAGTCCACCATAATCAATGATTCAGGTACATTTAATGAAATAGAACCAGTAGTTAGAATTAAAAACGGTGAGAAAATTGAATTGATTTGGGTAGGAATTATCAATGCTCGAAAATCGCTGGATATTGCCATTAAAGCATTGGCATCTTCCAAAAATCGAGAAAATATAGAATTGCACGTTTGTGGAAATGGGCCAGAAGAAAAAAATTGCAAAATACTCTCCCAATCGTTGGGTATTGAAAACCTCGTGACCTTCCATGGTAAGGTGGAACATAAAGAGGTTATTGAAAAGATGAAGCGAGTGGATGCCATGCTCTTTACCAGTCTGATGGAGGGTACTCCAAACGTAGTGAACGAAGCACTATCTATGGGGCTTCCTGTTATTTGCCATGATAATTGTGGACAAGGTGAATTAATAAAGCCAGAATGTGGTATAAAAGTACCATATATAAATCCAGATACCAGTATCACCGGTTTTGCCAATGCAATTGACAAACTAAATAAACCAAATATCAAACAAATGTCACAACATGCCTATATTCGTGCTAAAGAGCTTACATGGAGATGTAAAGCAGAAAAAGTATTCTCAGAATATTGTAAATTAATTGATTAAAAAACCTATTAAAAAAACGCAAAAAAGTAACAAATACTTAGGTTACATCATGAATAATATAAAACAAAAAATAACGCATAATTTACTTTTGTCAGCATTCAATGCAATTTACAGAAACTACTTTCAAACTCGGAGGTCAAAATTCGGTTTTATTGATGTTTCAGCAAGAGTTCGGTTCCCTATTCTAATTAAAGGAATAGAGAATGTCTATATGTATGAAAATACACACATTTTAGGTTATTCAAAGATTCTTGCTACAAAAGCAAAATTTACTATGAAACGAAATTCGGCAGCTGCGGAGGGACTTACTGTTGTTACTGGTACTCATCCTCAATACCCAGGTGAGTTATTTCTCGAAAAAGCAGCAGCGGATATTCAGGATGCAAAAGATGTGATAGTAGAAGAAGATGTATGGCTTTCTGCTAATGTAACATTATTATCAGGTGTTACAGTAGGAAGAGGAGCTGTTGTGGGCAATGGAGCTGTTTGTCGAAATTCGGTACCACCTTATGCCATAGTGATTGGAAATCCCGCAAAGGTCATTGGATTTAAGTTTTCTCCCAATGAAATAATTGATCACGAATTAAAACTTTATTCTTCCGAGGAGCGTTTCAATATAAGTGTTTTGGAGAAAAATTATGAAAAATATTTTATACAACGAATTAGTGATATTAAGTCTTACCTCAAATAAAACCAATAATTATGGAATTAGAAAAATTTATTCAAGAGTTTGCAAATCAATTTGATGATACGGATGCAAGTCAAATTACTGCGACAACTGTATTTCAAGAGCTAGAAGAGTGGAGCTCATTAACGACTATGATGGTTATAGGGTTTGTAAAAACTGGCTACAATAAAAACATTACTGGAACAGAAATTAGAGCTTGTCAAACTGTACAAGATTTATTTGAATTTATAGAGAAAAAATGATAGAACATTTTAATCCTTTTGCGCTCAATGGTAAAACAATTCTAGTCACAGGAGCATCTTCTGGTATTGGACAGTGTGTTGCCATTGAGTGCGCAAAACTGGGTGCTAAACTTGTGATTGTAGGACGAAACAGAGAAAGATTAAACCACACAAGTGCATCCCTGGCAGGAGAAGGTCACCTATCCATCGAATTAGATTTAAATGTCTACGAATCCGTCAGTAATATAATACCTCAACTACCAAAATTAGATGGAATAGTCTATTGCGCTGGCATACAAAAAAGTAATCCAGCAAAACTCATTAGTCGAGCAGATTTAGACGAAATCTTCAACTCTAATCTTTTTTCAACTATCAACCTTAACAAAGAAATATTAACATGTAAAAAACTCAACAAATCTGCCTCCATTGTTTTTATTTCATCAACAGCAGCAGGTATTGTAGCAGAGTTTGGAAACGGCGCTTACAGTGCAACAAAAGGAGCGATTACCTCCTTTTCGAAAGTACTAGCTTTGGAATTAAGCTTCCTTAAGACGCGAGTCAATTGCGTTTCACCGGGTATGGTTCATACTCCTTTACTTGATACTATTTCGGTAGACAAAGAGCAATTAATAGAAGATGAAAAAAGGTATCCACTTGGATATGGTATGCCAACCGATGTTGCTTATGCGGTTATCTATCTATTATCAGATGCAGCCAAATGGCTTACAGGGACTAATATCGTTTTAGATGGTGGTTTAACATTAAGATAACATTAAAATGAAAGCATTTATTAAAAATATATCGTATTACTTACCGAGTAGAACGCTAACTAACGAAGAATTAGTGACAGAGTTTCCTGAATGGAGTGTTGAAAAAGTAACCGATAAAATTGGCATTAAAGAACGACATATCGCTGCTGCCGAAGAAACAGCGGGTGATATGGCTGTTAAAGCAGCTGAAAATCTGTTTAAAGATCACTCGATTGATAGGAATACAATTGATTTTATATTATTATGTACTCAAAGTCCAGACTATTTTTTGCCAACGACAGCCTGTTTAGTCCAAGATAAATTAGGAATACCCACCTCTGCTGGTGCGCTTGATTTCAATTTAGGGTGTTCGGGATATATATATGGTCTCTCTTTGGCAAAAGGTTTATTGTTTGCTGGTGTTGCAAAGAATGTACTACTGATTACTTCAGAAACTTATTCAAAATACATACATAAAGAAGACAAAAGCAACCGATCTATTTTTGGAGATGGAGCGACAGCATCACTTATTTCGAATGAAGGATTTGCTGAAATTGGGGATTTCGTTTTAGGAACAGATGGAAGAGGTGCAAATAATCTAATAGTAAAGACAGGATGTGCGAGATCGCCTGTTGCTGTAAATGAAACAAACAGTGATGAAGGTGGTTATCTTCAGTCTGCAGATAACCTATACATGAATGGTTCTGAAATTTTCAATTTTACACTAGATGCAGTACCCAATTTAGTTAACTTAACTATTGAAAAGAATAATATTCAGAAATCAGATATTAAATTATTTGTTTTCCATCAAGCAAACAAATTTATGTTGAATACGCTCAGAAAAGTGTGTGCCATTGGAAAAGATAATTTCTACATCAATATGGAAGATTTAGGAAATACTGTTTCCTCAACCATTCCAATTGCATTGGCAAGGATAAAAGCAAACAATGAAATTAGTGATGGTGATAAACTATTACTTGCTGGTTTTGGAGTGGGGTACTCTTGGGGTGCGTGCGTATTGAAATGCCAAAATATATTATAAATGCTGGATCAGTTGTCACAAAAAATGTAGCCCCTTATACTATAGTAGGTGGAAATCCTGCGCGAAAAATTACAGATCGATTTGAAACAATAGAAGATTTGCATCAACACAAAAAGCTGATTATGAAAATTTAATCAACAATTCATTGAATCACACTATCATCTTAACAGGGATTCAATTATATACAACAAAATACATAAAATTCGAGCATTTTCAATATCATTTTGGTTTAAAACAATTTGAAAAGTTATCACTTTCACTTTTATTTATACCGCTTTAACTCCATTTTGCAGTTGCAATCTACAAAAATAAACATCACACCATTTCGTTTAAGCGGAAATTTGAAATAAAATGGGGAAAAAGTTTTCAATATGTAACCACCAAATAG
>JAQTZA010000002.1 GCA_028687995.1 Bacteroidales bacterium | reverse complement strand
ACATTTATTACTATAACAACAGTAGAATCAAAGCTAAACTAAAAGGACTAAGCCCGGTATCATACCGAACTCAGTCCAATTAATCTCTTTTTTTTAATCCGTCCAACTTTTTGGGGGCAGATCATTGCGAGGCTTTTTTAGATGGATTATTTATCCTATGAACAATAGACTGAGGGTATTATCGTCTCTTTTAGTTTAAAATCTTATCTCTTCAACTGTTTTACAATTTCAGCTTTAGTTGCATATCCAAGTTTTGACCAAACTTGTTTTTTGTTTTTGTATAAAAATAGCACTGGCAATGCATCTACTTTCAGCTCTTTGGCTAACGTTTTGTTCTCATCGGCATTGATGCGGACGACCACCACTTTATCTTTCATTTCGGTAGAGATTGCATCCAAATCAGGTTTCATTTTGCGGCAAGGCGCACACCATTCGGCATAGAAGTCTATCAGCACCAATTTATCTGAATTAAGAAGTGCATTGTATTCTGCACGGCTCATTCCGGTGGAGACTGAAACCTTACTATCAGTTGTCTCAGGCAAGTTCGCAGCACGCCATTTCATCATTCCACCTGCCAAATTGTAAATCTCTTTAAAACCACTATTCAACATCATGCTGGCAGCATACCCACTCCTACTACCGCTCAAGCAATAGACAAAAACTGGTTTGGTTTTGTCAAATTTCGAAATTTGCTGACCAAAATCTTCACTACTGACATTGATGTTTCTGGCATTTTTGATATGTCCTTGCGCAAATTCCTGAGGTGTACGAACGTCAATAATTGGTGCATTTGGAAGCTGTTTAATTTTAGCGGCAAAATCATTTGCATTCAGATTGACACCTTGTTGTGCATTGACATTGCTTACAAAAAAAAATGAAATCATTAAACTGCTGATAATAAGTAAGTTTCTCATATTTTTAAATTATTTAGTTATCACCATGCAAAGTTATTTTATTTCCGTTGAAAAACAATATTTGAAGTTCAAATTAGATTTTTTTAATTTATGGCAAAAAAAAAGCAAAGACAGATTGCTCCATCTTTGCTCCAAGTAAAAAAATTTTAGATCGGATTAATACACAAATTTCTTCGCTACAATTCCATTAGATGTTTTAACTTTCACTACATAAACACCTTTATTCAAACCAGATAAGTTAATGTGTGTTTGTTGTTGGTTTTTTACCACCGTTTTTCCGCTCAGATCGACCACCGAAATAGAGGCATTTGCATTAACACCTCCAATAGATAGTATCCCAGTCAATCTGTTCACCGACAAGGAAGGTTCTCCTACTCTAGTGGTTGACGATACCCCAGTAACGAGATTGTAGGCAACAATGGCATCTCCGACAACGTTTACAAACAGATCTTTGCCTTGCTGAGTCATGCTGGCAGGAGATAACGAGAATCCCCAAAAGGTGTATTTACCATTCTGGCGAATCACAGAGTAATACAATGGTTTGTATTTCAAAAGGCCTTCAATAGAAGCTATAGGTGTAGGCACATAAATCATTCGAGCCGGAGAGGCAGATGCAGCAACAGAAAACAATCGGAGCGAATCACCCGTACTTACATTAAGATTGTACGGTGAGGTATAAACCGACAAATTTGCATCTTCAACGATCATGGTGTTCTCGTTTCCCGACATCCCATTCGGTTTACCAATAGCCAACGACAACAGACCAAATGAGTTGTAACCACCGCCACTCATCGACAGAATAGGTTTGTTTTTCGAATTGATAGTATCCACCTGCGCTTTTGTGAGCGAAGCAGTTGGGCTGGTGATGATGATGTCGCAGTCGGAATAATTGGTGCCAATTGTACTCGCAATTGGGACAGTAGTAACTGTAAAACCACTCGTATCGAGGAGTGCTTTGAATGAGTTTGCAGTTACCAAATCGGTATTGTAGATAAATACAGCTTTTGATGTTGCTTTTGAAGAAAGGCTGAAAAGCATAACAGTAACGAAGAGTAGAATCGGTTTTTTCATAAAAGACAAATTAAATTATTATGATTACATTTTGTTAATATGCCTTTCAAAAAGGTATATTTTTTAAAATAAACAATCAAAATAATCGAAATGTTCTTAAAAAACAACCAAAACAAATTAAGAAATATATATTTAGAATATGTAATTAACAAATAGAATATTTGAATTACTTTCTAATTAACAATACTAAAATAGATGGATAATGCAACAAATCACCACTCAATTAAACTTTTACCTTGCTGCATCAAATATTCATTTGATGCAGAGAAGTGGTGATTTCCAAAAAAACCACGATGTGCAGACAGTGGAGAAGGATGCACCGACTTCAACACCAAATGTTTATTCGAATCTATAAATTCGCCCTTTCTCTGGGCATACGATCCCCAAAGAATAAACACAAGACCCTCCTTTTGTTCCGCCAATCGGTGTATCACGGCATCCGTAAATTGTTCCCATCCTTTGTTTTGATGAGAACCTGCCTGATGTGCACGCACGGTCAATGTAGCGTTGAGTAATAACACTCCTTGTTGGGTCCATCGAGTAAGATCTCCACTTTTTGGATAGGGTTTACCTAAGTCTGTTTGTATCTCTTTCAAAATATTTCGCAACGATGGCGGGAACTTAACCCCATCTTGTACCGAAAAACAAAGACCATGAGCTTGCTCTGGTTCGTGGTAGGGATCTTGACCCAGAATCACAACTTTTACCTGATCAAACGGACATTGCTCAAAAGCATTGAATATCAAACTACCATTCGGATAAACTGTAGTGGTTTGGTATTCGTCGCGCACAAAACGAGTGAGTAATTCGAAATAGGGTTTTTCAAATTCAGATTGTAGTTGTGCTTGCCAAGAGGGTTCTATTTTTACGTTCATAGTTTTGAAGGATTGATTTTGGCTTGCAATTTAGAGAAAATAGTGTACTTTTGCAAACCAAATTATCGGCCCCGTAGCTCAGCTGTATAGAGCGTCAGATTCCGGTTCTGAAGGTCTTGGGTTAGAATCCCAACGGGGTCACATTTAATTTTATTTAAATCCATATAAACAAGCTGTTTGTATGGATTTTTCATTCAAAAAAGATTCAATTATTTCCTTATTCCGACTTCAATTTAAAAATCAAAGATTTTACATACATTTCACGATTTAATTTGAGGAGAATCATTCTTTGTGTAGATTAAAATCAGATGACATTATGGGTATTCAAAACAAAACTTCATTCAAATTTGAATAATTAATCTCATTTTAGGTGTGGTCACTTAAATGACTTTCATTGGAGTTTATCCGTTGATGCAATACTCCATCCGCCTCGTTTATCATCAGAATAACGGGTTGTTGATTCATCTTGCTGACTTCCCGATATACTTGTTTCATTGAATTAAATCATCGATCGAACTTAATAAAAAAAAGGTTGCCTCAAGCAATAACTTGAGACAACCATAACCAAACTAATCTACTAAAAAAAACACTATTCAAACATTAAACTCAAACTATCTCTTTTTCATAATTTTTTCAACATGAACCCCTGATTGAGTATAAACCTTTAACACAAATATTCCCTCAGAATTTGGTGATAAGGAAACAGTAGATTGATTCGTTTCCTTCAGGAGATTACCTGCGGAATCAAAAACTTGCATCTTTATCATCGTCTCAGATTTATCCACTTTTACACTAATGTCTCCTTTTGTTGGATTTGGGTAAATCAACACATCTGTTTTAGAATTAGAAATTTCCCCATCCTTCTTTACAAAATTCGATTTAATTCTGTTTTGCTGTTGAGTAATATCAATATTGTCAATCAGTGCTTGATATTTTGGAGCAGATGACAAAAATGGAGGCATCATCGTGATATCAGTTAGTGCGCCCCAAGATCCGTACATACTACGTTGATCTCCAGCCAGAGAGTAATTCATGGCCATGGAGCATCCCAAATTACGAATATCCTCGAGCACATGGCTATACAAGTCGTACATTTGTGGACAAGTTTGTGCATCATACATGATTTCTTGATATGGATAATTTGTACCACCTATCTGTCCCACAAAATGCTGGCCTCCTTCATAACCAATAATGGATTTACCATATAACTTAGCACAATTATACAAGCGTTTCATCATCGGTTTTTCGCGCTCCCATTTATTCCACGAATTGGTGATAATGTCTGCCGGAGTTGAGGTGCTTGATAAAACAGGATTGGCAAGTGTACCCACATCTGCATGATCCAGTGAATAGTAGAACGATGTTGAAGCCAAATCCCACTCATCATTTTTGAGTTCAGCCATGATGTTTTCACTCAATTCAGTGTATCCACCCTGAAGTCCCAGCAATCTTTTTACACGAGCATAATCAGAACCAAATACATTATACCAAATCTGGAATACGTGCTTGGCTTTCTCAGCAGCAGCTCTTCCGTATGATAAATTAATTGGCTTATTGTCTAAATTCCAATAACATTGGCTGAAAGACCAGTTCCATATTTCATTGCTATATTCGAGATAAACCGTCAACGATGGATCTAATTGTTCCTTAAATAGAGTCGCCATTTGGGTAATATAGGAATCGCTAGCTTTGTGAGGCACATTAATCCAGACATCCTTCTGGGTTTCATTTGCCAGCTTGATAATCATCTCAAACGGAACTCCTCCAGCGCCACTATACGTCCAACGATTTACTAAATTTCGCTGACTCCAATCGGTAATAGGGCTACCGTTTGTCCCAGTCCATTCCATAAATCGCAACGACTTAAATGGGGCAATTCTATCCAAAAATTCCTGTGAAAAAGTATTCGTATTTAGATCAACGAACTCGTCACTCAGTTTAAGCAATCGAATATTTCTCACGTTATCTCCTGCTTTAGAATACGACATATTGAAAAAGACAGTTCCTGTTTGAGCAGTAGAAAGTTGGAATTCTATCCGTCCTGGAGTGCTCGAGACAACAGTTGTTCCAGGAAATTCAATCGTTCCTTCTCCATCATAAAGCAAAACATAAGTTTGTCCGGGAAGTAAATTTCCTTTTTCGGTTGTGACAACATAACGTAACCCTGTAGCACCTGAGCTTGTATTTTGGGGTAAATAAGTTGGATATCCAGCCGAATCAAAAGTCATCTGTGTTGAAGTCCAATGATTCACGGGATAATCAGTTGACCACATCGCGGAATTGGAAGGTAAGTAAGGCACAAATTCCTCGCGAACATTTTTCATCAGATTTCTGAACGGACGCTCTCGCCCCCAATCAGACAAACTAGTTAGATTAGTCCCAATCTGCATACTGGCGATACTAGCCGTCCAACCACTGCAAGTGCTGCTATCAGTCACAATTGTGAGTTGTCTATAATCAGAGCATCCGTTAACGCCATCTACAAATAAGTCGTACGTGCCCGGCGTTAGATTATTATATACAATAAATCCATCATTTCCAGCAGGCATTGTTACACCATCTGAATTCTTCAAAACAACAGTTGAAGTATAGGGTATATAGATTCTTATCGATCCGTCGCTTTGTCCACAACTCGCCATTTTCACCTCTTGAATTAACGTTTGGCAAGGGAACGTATTTTCAGAATCGGTAATGGTGACACTACCTCTGGAAATCGAGTTTTTGGCACCCATATTATCAACCACTGAAAGTGTAGGAGTAATAACACCCAAAAGCCCGCTATAAGTATGTGTCACAATCATACTTGAATCTTTTGGTGATCCATCACCAAAGTCCCATACATATTTTAATGGCAAACCTTCAGGATCCTGAGCACTACTTGCGTCTAAAATAACTTGTAAAGGAGCCGCACCTCGATTTGTGGATAAAGTATAATCTGCAACTGGAGGAAGATTAATGATTGTTTGCGCATTTGGAGCAACGCTAGCGTATGTTCCACCCAATCGAATCTCATCTATCACTCCATTATTTGCAGTTGAACCAAGATAAACCCCTAAACTACGAATACAATGACGTGTATTGACAGTGCTAACTAACGTTGGATTAACGGGTAAGGTTTCTCCAATAGTAGTGGGATTGATATATACACTTACCGTTGTTTGGGTAGGGTCGAAGTTAAACTTAAGCACAAACAAAGAAGGAGTTCCAATTGTCACTGGAATACCTGTGTCGTAGAGTGTGGTATCAATTCTCAACGACCAATGTTTTTGTCCATTTACATCGGATGCTGTACCAAAATAACCCACTCCTATTCTCTTCAGATTTGGTGCGTAATTATACCATGATAATTCATTTTCATGTAAATCAAAATAAGCCTCATCGTTATTAGAATTATTTTTACCAAGCAATGCGCTCATAAAAATTGTTGTAGCAGTTTTCTTCGTACCAATACCATCTTCCCAAGGCTCAACCCATGCACTGAAAGGACCTTTTTCGGAAGTATCCAAACGTCTACCCATCAGATACCATTGGAATCCTCCCGTACCGTAATTACCTGAGCCTTTTAGATCTAAGTAGTTTAAAGAGCCTGTTGTTGCGCTAGTCAACCAACCTCCTTTAAAGCCAACTCCATTCACATCCCAAGCGTTTTTCCAACCTGCGCCACCAGTCTGTCCATCTAAAGGAGCATTCACTGCATAATTAAATCCTTCGTACGCTAAATAGTTTAACTGTTTACCAAACGAGAATTCAGCTACTTGCGTACCATACATGGTATTTCCCGAATTTTGAGTCACCGTCCATCTATAATAAAAATAAGGCGTTGAATTGTCGAGTCTGAAAGAATGTTTTTCGTAACTGTTTCCCCAACTTGAACCTGAAGTTGTATTCAAAAGAGTCCAATTATTTCCGTCATTAGAAGCTTCTACTTTCCAATCCTTCGGATCATACTGTCTATTATCTGAAGAGGTTATACTGTATGTACTCCACACTGTTGGACTCAAATAGGAGAATTGAACCCAAGTCGGACTATCCCAACTCCACCAAGCTGTTGCAGGATTACCGTCGTTGATCTTACTAATCGTTTTCCCATCCCAAGGTGAATCACTTTTCGCAGTAACTGTGATGGAATCTACAGGAGTTACAACAATAATAATAGAATCGGAAGATTGACTACTGAAGCTAAATTCAGCAGCTTGGGTGCCATAGGTTGTATTTCCTGAATTTTGAGTGACAACCCATTTATAATACTTATAGGCACTGGTATTCGGAAGATTAAAGGATTTGCGCTCATAATTATTACTCCAAGCAGCTCCATCTACGGTGGCTAATACAACCCATGAGCTATCATTGTTTGAGGCTTCAATTCTCCAGTTCTTTGGATCATACGCCCTACTGTTAAATGAAGTAATGTTGTATGACTTCCAAACGGTCGGCGTCGAATAAGAATACTTAATCCACGTAGGGCTGAGCCAGCTGAGCCATGCCGTAAATGTGCTTCCATCATTAACTTTATCAATTGTCTTACCATCCCAAGGCGAGTCGCTAAGACATGTTACAACTTCTGTGGCTTTCAAATATTGTGTATTCAAGATACCTACAACAAAAAAGAATGCGCCAAGAAAAAATCGAGTTTTAAAATGTGTTTTCATGTGTTTTGGCTTAGGTTAAATGTAATTGTTGACTATTCTGTATGAATAGTTTTTTTAATCTTAATTAATCCACGTTCATCTTTATACCCTTTGGTTAATAAATTGAGAACTGCACAATAGACATTTATGCAATTCTCAAATTTAAATTTGCCCTATTTAATTTTTACAATCCTCTTAATTCTGAATCCGCTAGACGTAGATACTTTCACGAAGTAGATCCCATCTTGATACGTTTTAAGTGAAACAGTGTTTTTATCGGTCTGAAGCAAAAAGCGACCTGTTGAGTCAAACATTTCAAGTTTCATGAAATCTTCTTGATTCGCAAGTTTCACAGTCAAATCATTTCTTGTAGGATTTGGATAGACTTCTATAAAATTTTCATTCAACTTACGAGAATCAATTGCATCGACTATAGCAGAATTGGGCACAATATTATCCAACAAAGCTTGGTATTTGGGAGCAGTAACATTAAATGGAGGTGTCATACTGATATCTGCCAAAGCGCCCCAAGAACCGTACATACTTCTTTGATCGCCTGCTAAAGAGTAATTCATAGCTAACACACAACCATTATCTCTCAGGTCAGCTAATACATCACTATATAATTGATACATTTCGGGGCACGTCTGTGCATCATACATTTTTTCTTGATATGGATAATTTGTACCACCGATTACCGTGCCAACAAAATGCTGTCCTCCTTCGTATCCGATGATAGACTTTCCATAAAGTTTTGCACAATTAAACAATCTTTTTTGCATTGGCTTATCACGATTCCATTTATTTCGTGAATTCGCTATAATGTCTGCGGCTGTCGAAGATGCATCCAACACTGGATTAGCCAAAGCGCCTACGTCTGCGTGATCCAACGAATAGTAAAATGAGGTTGACGCTAAATCCCAATCATCATTGGACAATTGCGACATAATATCTTCACTCAACTCGGTATAACCTCCTTGTAATCCCAACAATCTTTGAACTCTTCCTTTTTCTGAGCCAAACACAGAATGCCAAATCTGGAAAACGTGTTTTGCTTTTTCTGCGGCTGCACGTCCAAATGAAAGATTATACGGTTTATTCGCAGAATTCCATAATGACTGGGAGAACGTCCAGTTCCAAAGTTCATTACTGTATTCCAAATACACCTTTAATCCCGGATTGAGCTGATCTCTAAACAATGTGGCCATTTGGGTAACATAATCATCATCGGCAAGGTGAGGAACGCAAACCCAGACATCTTTTTTGGTCAAATTTGCTAATTTTATCATCACTTCGTAAGGTACACCCCTAGCACCACTATACGTCCACAAATTTTCAGTTCCTCTTTGATTCCAATGCTCCAAAGGGCTACCATTGGTGTTAGTCCACTCCATAAACCGAAGTCCAGCAAATGGTTCAATTCTATCTAAGAACTCTTTTGAGAAAGGATTTGCATTTAAATCGGCAAACTCGTCTTCAATTCGAAGTAGTCTTATATTACGTACATTGTTTCCTGCTTTTGAGTAAGACATAGCGAAATTCACGGAACCGCTTACACAACGAAAGACGATTCGTCCAGGTGCAGAATTGGTAATACTACATCCTTGAAATGCGAATGTGCCTTCTCCATCATATTTAAAAACATAATCTTTTCCCACCAAAAGATTGGCTTCAGATGTGGAAAGCATATAACGCAATCCTGTAGCTCCAGAGCTTGTATTTTGAGGTAAAAAGGTTGGATATCCATCAGCATCAAAAGTCATTTGGGCTGTGGTGTAATGATTAACTGGATAATCAACACTCCAGATAGAATTGTTTGATGGCAAATATGGCACGTATTCTACTCTCGTATGTTTGAATAGATTTTTCATTGCACGTTCTTTTGTCCAATCGCTAAAACTTGTGAGATTCGTTCCAATTCTCATTTTGCTCTTGGCTGCTCTCCAACCATCACACGTCGTACTATCGGTGACGATATATAACTTACGATAATCGCTACAAGAATTAGCTCCTGTAACATACAAATCATATACGCCTGGTGCCAAATTCCGAAATTCTGTTGAATTAGACATTGCTTTAGGCATGCTGACTCCGTTTGAATTCTTCAAATCAATAGTAGAAGTTGTCGGTACATATACTTTTATTGCAGCATCACTATTTCCACAAGATGCCATTTTCAAAACCTCAATTGAGGTAAGGCATGGAAATGTGTTATTCTCATCAGTCAAAGTAATAGGATGAATAATGGAGTTTTTTGTTCCTAAATCATCTATAACCGTCAAGGTCGCATTAATAGTACCCAAAAGTCCACTATAGGTGTGATTTACCACAACGCCTGAGTCATTTGGGGTTCCGTCACCAAAATTCCAACTATAGGTAAGAGACTTACCTTCTGGATCAAGAGAAGATGAAGCATCAAGTGTCACGGGAAGAGGAATTTTCCCTGAAGTTACGGATGTAGTGAAAGAAGCAACTGGTGGTAAATTTACAGATGATGAAGCATTAGGCGCAACACACTCAAACGAAGTGCCAAAACGAATCTCGTCAATTACACCATTAGTTGGTGAAGAGCCTAGATATACTCCAACACTACGCACACAATGCCTATTCGGCGCATTTTGTACAATTGTAGGAGCTACAGTATTCGTTCCACCTAGTGTAGAGGGATTAACATAAACACTAACCGTTGTATACGAAACACCAAATTCTAACTTTACAACAAAAAACGATGGCGTTCCAATCACAACAGGAACTCCGGTATCATATAGTGTATTATCAATTCTTAATGACCATCTCTTTTGACCACCAACTTCCGATACAGCTCCAAAATAGCCGACTCCTATTCTCTTTAGATTATCAGAATAATTATACCATGGCAATTCATTTTCATGTAAATCAAAATATGCTTCATTTGCATCATTATTTTTTTTACCGAGTATTGTACTCATATAAATGGTAGTTGCCGTTTTTCGGGTTCCTATGCCATCTTCCCAAGGTTCAACCCAAGCATCAAATGGTCCACCAGGAGAGGTGCTTAACCGACGCCCCATAGAGTACCACTCGTAACCTCCTGTGGCATAGTTACCTGAGGTTTTCAAATCGAGATAGCTCAAAGATCCGGTAGTTGAACTAGTCAAAAAACCACCAGTAAATCCTGTGATTACATCCCAAGAATTCTTCCATCCAGTACCACCCGTTTTTGCGTTTAAAGGAGATGTTACTGGGTAATCAAATCCTTCGTATGCCAAATAGTTGCATTGAGAATAAGATTGAACAGGAATAAAAAATAAACAGAGTAGAAGTATTATCGAAGGTATTTTCATTACGGTGTATATTTCAGGTTAAAAAAAAGGTATTTTGAATAAATTACGTATACGAATGAACGCAAACAAAGGGGTAAATATCAATAGATAAATGATATTCAATTGGGAAACATAGTAGCATACAAAAGTACACTACCATGTTTTTAAGGTGAAGAGATTAGAATATAATCGACGTAATTCGTTACAAAATTACTTTTGTTGTTTGATTTCCAACTTTAACAACAACTAATCCTTTAGAATTTACATTCATCGCATTTAGACCTTCAACAGAAATAGATGAAGATATTTTTTGACCTAATGAATTATACAATTCAATTGTTTTACCTGCTTCTGTATCAACAAATAGTTTTCCAGAAATATTTCTAACTTTTACAGTCGCTGGAGCTAAGTTTGAACTGATGGAAGTAGCTGGATTTAATCCGCCTACGTCAGCCCAATTGTGAGAAACTATCAATCCGTCTACTTTCGCTGTACAAACAAATCCAGACCCAAACATATAACTTGGTTGAATAAAGTTAACACCACCACAAAAGCTCCACTTTCCACCGTCAGCAGAAGCATCAGGACTTACAGTCCAACCAGTAGGAACAGTATTTCCCAAAGTAGGATTAACTATAATACTCATTACATCATTGTTTGCACCATTAACAACAGCAATACGAGCAACAACTAGATAAGTAGTATTCAAATTATAAATTGCTGGAGTCCACTCAACATTCACACCAGAACAAAAAGCTTTATTGCATCCAAACGCAATTTTTGAAGCATCTACAGCATCTCTTTTCACATAGACAACACCTCTTTGTCCAGAACCATCCCAAGCACCTTGAGTTTTTGTATTGTTTCCAAATGCGAATATTGGCAACTTATTTACACTTGTTTCTACCTCACTAGGTCTCGTAATCGCCGATATATTAATTAAGAAACTGGCGTAGTAAACTTCATCTGTCACATTTCCGTCAGGTTGAGCCAAATAATGCCAAACACTACCTGTAGTATTCAGATTGAGTGAACCACCTGCAACAGGCGACATATAACCAGAGTAAGTAAGTGACGTAGCATCAATTTGAGATGTCGTCCCTTCATAGTTTTGCCAATCAGCATTTGTACCACCTGTAGGTAGTGCTGCTCCAGCGGTATAACTGAATTCTTCATAAAATGGAAGTCCTGCATTTGCATTAAATACAAATGCCATAAAACAAGCGACAGCACTTGCTTTGAAAAGAGTAATTTTTTTCATAATAATTGTGTTTAGAAGTTGATGAAAATTGTGTTGATCAGTCAATAAATTTACAATGTAAGATGTTAATCATTATATTTGCACAAACGATTTAGCAAATATACAACTAAATCGTTTTAGCAAACAAAAAAACTAGCAAATGCCGACCAATATTTAACTTTATTTAATACAAAATACGCATTTAATAGTCGTGAGAACTAAACAAAAAGTAAATTATACAAACCAGAAGAATCCGCATTATTCTATGTAAAAATATTTGTCTACTAATTGTACCTAAAATTTAACAATTTTACGACAATAGTCTCGCCCATTCCATTTGATAATAACGAAGTAGATTCCTGCTGGAAATGCTCCAAATTGAAATTCTGACAAATTAGTTGAAATCCCATCTTTTGCTATTATAACTCTACCATTAACATCAACCACTTTTACACTCACTGAGTGAACAGAATTTACCAGTACATTCAATTTTTCAGAAACAGGATTTGGATAAATGGAAATTTGATTTTCACCCAAAACATCGATACTACTAAACTCTCCTTGACGAATTTCAACCACTTGAACATCGCAACCTTGTCCGTAAATATAGACATACTCTGTTGCGCTAGTCCCTGTCAATGGTGGTATTGTACAGCTCACATTGACAATATTATCATTAATCGAAAGATCAGATCCATATTGCTGGGTGATGTTGTTCCAGTTTGTCAACGCACCTAATCTGTTTGAATAGTGGGTCGCTTGCCAAAACGTGTTTCCTGAAACTGGGATGCTTACAGTTCCACCTGCATTACTTGCGGTAACAATAGTCGGTGCGGTAACAAAGAGTTTAATGGAGGGTTTATAGACCTTAATAAATTTGATTGGGAAAATTCCATTTGAACTGGTTAATTCCAACGTATGTTGAGTGTTGCTAATTCCTTGAATTACTCGTATTGGAGTTTCATTTCTGGATCCAGCTGTAACCGTATCAAAGTCAATTTTATCAACAAACATTCCTTTACTTTTAAATGTATAACTGCCAGAAGTATTCGGTACCCCATAATTTCCCCAATCACTTGAATTTACAAAAACGATTTTCTTAGAATTTGAGACAAATAGATTATCCTTATTACCATTCCCATCAGCACCGGTTTTAGATCCAGAAACAGAAAAATCACCATTCCCACTCATAGTAATTGTCCAATCTTCCTCTTGCTGATTTCCCATTCCAGGGCGCAAAAATGGAGCACCGGCCCAAAAACCACCACTCGGAATTGTATAATAATAGCAATTTGGAAATTCAGAGGGCTTTTTGCTATCAATGGTTGACGAAACTATGGCTGTCGCGCTTTCTGAAGGAACAATTTCAATTTTATTTCCTTCGAAAGGCAATGTAATTTTTCCATTTTCAATAAATACATCTTTTCCTAGTTCATAATAGGTTAGCAGTCCATTTGGATCTACAACACGAGCCGGATTATAAACAAAATGTCTTGCGGTTAGATCTGCGGCCAGCCATTGCCCTTGTTCGTTAAAATGAATGTAATCTGCGAGCAGATTTGTTGGAATGTACGAATTGGCTCTCAAATAATCATACCATTCCTGCCGGCGATTATCACGTTCTAATCCGTATTTTTCGCAATATTCTTTCACCACATTAAATGACATGTAATTTTCCCAATTACCCATATTTGTCAAGTCAAAATTCCAATTTCCAGCAGATCCAGTCCCATCGTTAATGCCAAAATGGTCACCCTGTACAATCATTTCTGCAGCTGTGCAACCTCTAATCTGACGCACAATGGTTTCATAAAATAAATGATTACCAAAAACATGAAACACTACTAAATCAGGATAAAAGTTGACTAATTCCTGATTTGTTAATCGCCATAATAAATTTGATGCCAAACCTCCGACACCATAAGTTCGAATGTCAATCTCCGCTGTTGGATAAGCTATTTTCAGCGCATTTCCTAAATCGACCCACCAACGGTTGCCATCTGAACTGAGAGATTGCCCATAAATGGCAATTTTTACCTTTTCCCCAATTTTCAGTAAATCCATAGTTCGGGGGATTAGAGCGCCCAAATTTGCCTTATCAGATACTGAAAGATCAGTCGGAGCTGGATAGTTTAAGGGATTTGGAATAGTTACTACTTGCGCAGTAGCAAATGCATAAATCGTGATCGCGGTTAGGCAAAGAAAGAGTTTTTTCATATAACTTTTTTAGCTAAAAATCAATAGGAGAACTTTAAATAACATTTCAGTATTTCTGAAGTAATAAAACAGACTTTTGCTGTTGATATTAGATATAAAAAGACCCCAGCTCTCATTTTCGGATTGAACTTTATTTACAAATTCAACCCAAATGAAGACTAAGGGTCTTTTAGATTAATTATTTAAAAACAAATAGTAAGCACGTTACCTTTGTATTGAATAAAATTTGATAATTGATCTACTTTTTCACCACAACTTTATTGATTATCTTACCATCAACTCCGACGCTCAAAAAGTAAACTCCAGACAAGATGTGAGAAAAGTCAATATCAACTGTAGAACCAGTTACTCTATTATTTAGAAAAACCACTCTACCCAAAGCGTCCACTATTTTAATCTGCTTTTCGCTTGATACATATTTTGTAGTTAAATGAAGAATATTGTTCACCGGATTTGGGTAACAAATAACAGCATCATTCAGCGCTATCTCATTCATAGATTTAGTAGTTATCAAAGCAATACTTTGCGTATTCAAATCGCTCGAATTGCACTTATTAGCTGTTAATTTTGCAGAATACGTACCGTTACTATTGTAGTTATGCACAGGATTTGCATCTGTAGAAGTTGTTCCATCGCCAAAATCCCATTCGTAACTATTAGCATTTTTCGATAGATTAGTAAAAGTTACATTTTTGCCACTTGATACGAAACTAAAATCAGATTTCAAATCGTATTTGCCAATATAGTAAGTCATCAAATTGTCATAAAGAACTGACTTAACAGTCGCACGGATATTCGCAGCTACAGTCGCATCGATTGTACCATCAGTTGCTTCCGGATAGTTATATGAAATTAACGTTGGATCTTTACGGAACATCGTTGTGTAGAAGCAGCATGCAGAGATATATGATCCTGCAGCCGTAGGGTGTCCATAGATATCAGAATACAATTCCACTGATGGATAATTGGTTCTGAAAAGTCGACGAACAGCGGCCACGGGATTTACAATAGCATCTAAATTTAAACCTAACGACATATAATTTACTTGCGCTCTATCATCCATTTGTTCATAAGTACAAACACCTGGATCGTATGGGCAATATGTATCATCTCCTTGTTTGTAGCCCCACGTTTGATAAAAAATAGTTTCACCACAAGGATTGTATTTATTGATAGTGTCGTTTAATATTTTAGCATAAGGGAAAGTTTCCGTTGCAAATATTGCAGGTGAAAAAGATGACTTATGACTGTATTCATTCATAGATACAAAATCCCAATTCCCTTGTCGTATTGCATCCATACTAGGTGGGTTGTTCACATGGTTTAGTAAAGACCAACCAGAACCGACAATCTTGTCATAAACTACAGCATCTCCGGCAGAATTGGCTATATTTACAAGAATATCTGCAATATTCATTGGATTCGTAGTGTAGATATAACTATTACTTAAAAATAATATTCTCTTGGTAGTACCACCAGATGGTACAGCAATAATATTAATTGATTTAGATGTAGATACTGAACCATTAGCATTTGTAGCTGTAAGTTGTACGGTGAAGTTTCCTAATGTGGAGTATGTGTGAGTCGGAGACGTCGCAGTTGAAGCTGATGTCCCATCTCCAAAGTCCCAACTATAATTTGTTGAATTACTTGATGTATTTGTGAAAGTTACAGTCTTATCCGTCACTGAATATGTAAATGCAGGGATAGGAGCTGTTCCTGCAACAACACTGATATACTGGCTGTAAGTAACAATACCATTATTATTTGTAGCTGTAAGGACAACAGTGTAGCTCCCCGAGGCAACGTAGACATGCGATGGTGAAGTCGCTGTTGAAGTTGCCGATCCATCTCCAAAGTTCCAACTGTAACTTGATGAGTTTGTTGATGTATTAGTAAATGCTACGGTTAATCCACTAGCCGAATAAGTATAACTTGCCGTTGGGGATGCCAAAGAAGCAGTGCTTGATATTTTTATCGCACCTAAATAGATATAGCCGTTTGTAGATTCAGTATTATTGGCTCCCTTCTCCATTAAGAAAGTAATTTTACCAGTGGCGTCAGGGACTATTTCTGAAATAGTGGCAACATTGGCTGTATTATTGGCCGCATTTAAAGTAGCAAATGCCGTATTTTGTCCAGTCAAAGTGTATTTTGCTTCGCGATTGTCAGAAACTGGAGTTCTTGAAGCAAAGATATCAAACGAATAAACTTTCGTAGCATCAAGTCCGCTCAAGATAAATCCAGAAGAGATAGAATTCCCCGCAGAGAAGAAGCTATCGGATGTGGAATTTCCTGAAGACGCTCCAAAGGTAGAAAGTGCATTCCCAGTTGGCGAAGTGGTTCCAGCATAATTTATGCCACCGAATGCTTTATTAATCGTCAAACTGAAGGTGGTCGAAGCGCCTAGTTCGTCGATCAAAGAAACAGGGGTTGCAGAAGAAAATCCTTGAATATTATTCCAATTTCCTGTTGGTGTTGATGTTCCTCCAAAGTCCAACAAAACAGATGGAGATGAAGATGAAGGAGCGGTAACTGTGATATCGCTACTTTTCTGATTAGAACCACCAGTTCCAGTTGCGGTTAAGACTACTGTATATGTTCCAGCACTTGCATAAGTATGAGAAGGACTCGTTGAAGTGGAGGTATTACCATCACCAAAATTCCAGCTATAACTGGTGGCATTCGAAGAGGTATTTGTTAAATCCACAGTCAATCCAGTTGAAGTATAAGTAAAATCAGCAATTGGTGGTGCAACGAGAGTAATACTTTGCGTGGAACCAACCGATCCATTTGTGTTGGTTGATGTTAAAACTACTGAATACGTACCGTAACTTGTATAAGTGTGTGAAGGACTTATTGAGGTTGAAGAAGAGCCATCGCCAAAGTCCCAGCTGTAGCTCGTTGCATTGGTTGAATTATTGGTAAATGTTATTGTTTTATCTGAAATGGCATAAGTATAGCTGGATGTCGGTTGAACAAGAGCAGCAAGAGTAAATGATTGAGTTGAAGTAACTGTTCCTGAAGCATTGATAGCAGACAAAACAACCGAATAATCGCCATAACTTGAATAAGTATGCACTGGATTCGTAGACGTAGAGCTAGTTCCATCACCAAAGTCCCAACTATAACTGGTCGCATTCGTAGATGTATTCGTAAATGTCACATCTTTATCTGAAACAGCATAAGTATAGCTTGAAGTTGGCTGAACAGAGGCAGATATATTAATGCTTTGAGTTGAAGTAACTGTTCCTGCAACATTTGTTGCTGATAAAACAACCGAATAAGTGCCATAATTCGAGTAAGTATGAACTGGGCTAGCAGAAGTTGAAGACGTTCCATCACCAAAATCCCAACTATAACTGGTTGCATTCGTAGATGTATTTGTAAATGTCACATCTTTATCTGATACTACAGAAGTATAGCTCGCTGTGGGAGGAGCTATTGCTGTAATCCGAACTGCATTGAGATAATAAACAAATGCAGTATTCCCAGAACCAAGTTCAACTTGAAGAGTGATGCTAGAAGTCGACACATTAGGTGCAATGGATGCCACAGTAACATAATTACCTGTATTGTTTGATGCATCTAACGATGCTGAGGCGACGGTCGAACCTGTTACAGTATAAAGAGTCGTCCTATTAGAAGTTGACGAAGTTCTGGATGCAAAAATATCGAACGTATACCGCTTCGTTGGATCTAGATTTGAGAATGTCAATATTGGTTTAACATTATCTGATCGGTATACTCCATCAACTGTTGCTGTGTTAGGAAATACGTTTGATGCAGGAGCAGTTGGCGCATTCGTTCCTGAAGCAAATGTAAATGAAAATGCTTTGGTATTAACCATATTAACACCGGTAGAAGTTCCTGTATTATCTTTCAAGGCCAAAGATCCGCCATCTGTCAAACTACTGAAATTATTCCAATAATTAGGAGAGGTTGTCGAACTATTAGTTGCTCCAAAATCGATTAATGTAATTTGCTGACCATAAGCAATTACACTCGTCACATAAATCAAAAGCACTAAAATTAAATGTCGTTTTTTCATAGTAGTGTGAATTAAATGATTAAAAATATAAATTGAGTATTAGTAATATTATATAAATTAAGTTCCGTTATAAATCTCTTAATAGGTATTCAAATTTAATCCTCACTGGGCCAATTAATCCCGATTGCAAGAGAGGAAACTCACTATTTGGCAATTCTTTCAATGGATAGGCCCACGCATTGGGTAATCGAATAACATTAGAGGTCAATGTGCGATTCTGTACAGGAAGTCTAGATTCACCAATCATGCCATTTGGCTCAAGGTTGGCAACCTCAATCAACAATCGGTTAACACCCGATTTCACCAAACTTGTAACATCAATTTTGAACGGATGCACCCAACAAATACCTGCTTTTTGTCCATTCACCGATATCCTCGCAATATTTGCCACCTCTCCTAAATTGAGTACAACTCTTTTTCCTGACTTCAATTCAGAAGAAGGACAAGTGAATTCAGTCGAATAGCTTGCCGTACCTGAGAAATATTTTATTTCATCGTTTGGTGATTCAGTCCACGAGTATAAATGATCAAATGTCGTTCGAAGAGTGTCTGTTTTTTTCGGGAATATGACCTGCCAAGGTGCCGTAAATAAAATAGTCTCCTTATCCTTTTTAATAGTGAATTTCCTTTGTTTTCCAGTACTAAATTTAACATCATAATTACCTGATTGTGCAGAATAAATTCTCCTTGAAGAGTAACCCAAGTTGAAATCAAGATTGTTCACATTCGCTCTTTTTGGGAAATAGGTTTTCCCATCCACATTCAGTTGTGTGATATATCTTTGGGTCACAGTATCTCGAAAAACCACAAAGATGGAGCCATATTCTTCAAGATTCAGTGGTACCAATGTTCGCGTTTTATCTGTCTGATAAAGTTTACTTTTGACTGTAGCTCCTGAAATCGGATTCCAAAATTCTGGAACTTTTCCTGAGACTCGAAAGAGAGCATCGCAGCGAATAGGATGTCCTGATGTATTTCTGACGAAATAGATCTCGACACCCTCTGTTGTACGATGGATATAATCTAGTTTCGGAATATAAGCCGTATCAACAGGTTCAAAATCTGGCAAAATAGATTGCTGCGAAAGAACCTCCTTTTCGGACACTCCCTTGTAAATTCTGCCAAAACCATATTTTGCCGAAAGAACAGAAACTCCGTCAACATTCTGCCACATACTTGAACCCAACAGTTTGATTGATTGATTTTTTTGCTCATAATCAAGTAAGCCCTGACTCTTGATTGGTTTTTGCCCGATTATAATAGCACCTTCCGAAACCAATCGCTCCAATTTCACCAATACATCCAAATTCGTAAAATCACAATCTGGTAACACAAGGATTTCATAGGACTGTCCATTCGGGAGGAGAAGTTTTCCATTTTTTACAGTAAGTTGATTCAGCAAAATATCGGTATTGATATAATCGTAATCGTAACCAAAGCCGAGCGAAGGAATTTGTTTACGAGTTGGCACAAAATTGGGAGCATCATCGCCGTAGTAATACAAAACATCGCCTACAAAATTGCCTTGCTGCAACATAAAGCTAGTTCGACCAATATATGCCATAAAATCTTCTGACATATTCCACCATGTTCTGTTGGTATTAATCTGTGTTCCAAACGCATAAACATATCCGGGTGAGCCACCAGATTTGGGTGAATGAGAAAAAACATGAAATAAGACCCGATTTAATCCTTCACAAAATGCACGATCAAGGGTAGATTTCAAATCACAAGGCGCTTCTTGCCACAACGATGTACTTGTGAATGCCTCAGCTTCAACAATTTTTTGGTTGTAGATATGCGAAGCTGATGCAACACCTTTGACAATCTGAAGTTGGTCGATTTCGTTTTCCGATCGCAGTTTGTTGTGATTATACCAAAACTCTCCACGAGGATGAGACAATACTCCCGACGATCTCAACGATTCGAACGGACAGTTGTGGAATGGTTTCCCAGGACCGGCAGCTTCTGCCACATACCCCAAACCATAGCTTTCACATACTTTGCGGCTTTTTATGTAATGGTTCTCTATAATCAAATCAGACAACACTTTTCGATAATCAAACAAAAAACGATCGAGCGTATCTTTAGATGCAAGTTTGAATCCATATAGAACCGGAAGATATGGAGTCATATCGTATCCGATTCTCTGCTTAAATTCGTCTAAAAAAGTGGGAGTCCAAAGCAATCCAGTCACTTCATAACTATCATTATAGAAATATTTCAACGCTTTACCTTCAAAAGAGCCAAGTTTTTTCTTTAATTTTTCAGCAAAAAATCTGATTTGAGCTTCAGCAGCCTCTGCACTCAAATGGTCAATCATCGGACCTGCTGCGCTTTTGGAATTTAAAATCATTGCCTGACCTGTGTTCAAACACAAGTGACGCACAACTCGCCATTTACCTTTCGGTAAACATACTGTAAGATTATTGTTATTATCAATTCTATTGGGAAGTTCAATAACATCTGCCACAGATTGAATAACAGAATCTTTAGAAAGCGGATATGCTAGAATCTTGATATCCTGAAAAAAAAGCGGATTCCCATTTTTATCCAACGGAATAATAGCACTTGCATCTCCCCATTTCGGAAAAGGCAAATGAACCTGAACCTTTCGCCCACCCTCTGCTACTGCTTCTGATTTATAGAGTCCCATCGTTTGATGCTCAGGTGTTGTCCACGAGCCTCCAGAATTCCATCCACTCGACAAAACCAGCCCAAGACTTAACCCATATTTAGATGCTTCATTGATGCAATGAACGATTGCATTGACAGACTCATCACCCATAAACGATGGCCCTTTTGGCACAATATGATTCTCATCGACCACTGCTCCAACATTCCAGATATCGAAGCCTCCCATTCCTTTTTTGTAAGCCTCTTTCAATTCAAGATCAAGTTTTTTCAGATCGAAATTACCTTCCACCCAGCACCAATATGCACGCGGTTTCGCTTCCATCGGTGGTTTTTCAAATCCAACCTCCAGAGCTGACGGCATTCCTCCGCAGACTTTTTCTCCTGCGAATAAAACCAATGCAACTATCAAAAGTATCTTCTTCATTATCTCAACTTATCCCATCAGAACTTCAATTATATTAACCTCCTTCATCAATTCAAGAGGGACAATATTCCCAGAAATTAGCTCTCCATTCAAACGGATGTTTTTCACGCCTTTTTCAACATTATTTGGATTGGTCACCGAAATATGTAAACGCATATCGCGAAAGTCACGAGTAGCCTCAAAACCTTCCCAAACAGAAGGAATGCAAGGATCTATTTTAAACCCATTGCATTGAGGTTGCAAACCCAAAATATATTGCGCAGCCGCTACAAACGACCATGTTGCCGAGCCGCTTAACCAAGGAACGCGGGAATTGCCAAACCGAGGACTGGTTTTACTATGCGTAGATTGACAAAATACGTAAGGTTCAATTTGACGAATTTCGGCCTTGTCGTTGTAGACTGATGGCAAATAGCTTTTGAAATAGTCGTAGGCTTTATTCCCATTGCCACACATCGCTTCGGCTATCACTGCCCATCCCTGTGTGTGAACAAAAATTCCCCCATTCTCCTTCATTCCAGGATTAAACAGCGCTGCTCTTACTATATTGTAATCGGTATCGGTGTATGGTGGATCGCAAAGCATCACACCATATTCGGTAGCCAATCGCTCGTTCATCTTTTGTAGCGATAAAGCCGTTTGCTCTTTGCTAGCTGCACCACTCATGACTGCCCACACTTGTGGGTTCATGAAAATCTGACCTTCGAGACTTTCTTTTGATCCGAATTTAAAACCGTCAGCTCTATATCCACGCAAAAACCACTCACCATCCCAAGCATATTTTTGAATATTATCATCTAACTGAGCCAAAATAGGTTGAGCCCAATTTTTTTCTGTATTATTATCTAATAATTGACAAATATCAATATACGTTTTCAATGCAAAGCGAAGTTGCATCGCCACAAAAGTGGTTTCGCCATCGTGACCGAACTTGAGACAATCGTTCCAATCGGCATGCAAACCGCAAGGTAAACCGTGATTACCCAATCGATCTAGATTGAACTGAATAGCCCGACGAAGATGATTCAACACGGTATCTTCACCCTGATCTGAATAAGGATAAACATTGTAATAAAAATCAATATCACCGGTCTCGTTTACATAAGCTGGAACAGCATTGAACAGCCACATACAGTCGTCTGATCGATATTGTATCTCTTCTGGTGCAGGTTCATTTCCAGGCGAATGCGTCACTTTGTTTACCACAGGCATTGCACCACCGGTCGAAACTTGACCTGTAATCATTAGTTCTAGGCGTCTCTTTGCTTCAGCCGGAATGTTGTGAATCACGCCAAGCAGATCTTGCACACTATCGCGGTATCCCAACCCGTCGCGTTCGCTTGCGGTGTAAACCAAACTTGCGGCACGACTCCACGCGTAGGTTATCAAACAGTTGTATGGACTCCACATATTGAGCATACTATTAAACTGAGGATCAGGCGTTTTTACCTGTAAGCCATCTATTCGATTGTGCCAATAATTTTTCAATCGACCAAATTCAGCTTCAACCTTTTCAATATTTCCATATTTTGCAACAACTGCTTTTCCTTCTACTTCTGCTTGACCAACGCCCATCAGCACAAAGAAATCCTTGCTCTCTCCAGGAGCAAGCTGTGTGTCAATTTGCAAAACTCCACACAAATTATCGGCAGCCGCTTTATAGTTGGAGCATTCCCCTTTTTCTACCGCAATAGGATTGGCATACGTTCGATACGAACCTAGGAACTTCTCCAAATCAGTCTCAAATCCAACAATTTCTCCACCCACAAATGCCTGAAAAGAGTATCTTCCTTGATCTTTTTCATTAAAATTATCGGGCATTTGAGGGATATTCACATTGGTACCATGACTGATTATACCGTCAACCACATCCATTTTACCAGTATATTGGGTATATTGAAGATTGAGCAAATCGTCCATTGCATTCCAATTCCCCACATATTCGACAAAGGAAAACAAGCTCAAGTTTTTTACTTTTTTACTCGTATTTGTAACCTTCAAATGCCAAATTTCAAACGTCTGCCCCAGCGGAACAAAATAGCGCGTTTCGGTTTTCACATCAGCATATTCCGATTCAATAATGGTATAAGCAGCTCCGTGGCGACAAACGTTTTTGTATTTATCCAATGGTTTTCCTACAGGCTGCCATGAAGCTGACCAATAATCGTCATTATCATTATCGCGTAAATAGATGTATCGACCAGGCTGATCCATCGGTATGGAATTGAATCGCATACGCATAAATCGACCCTGTCCGCCAGACTTATAGAAGCTATATCCACCCGCATTGTTTGTAATAATAGCTCCATATTCGGTTGAACCCAAATAATTGCTCCACGAGCGTGGAGTATTTGGGCTCGTAATTACGTATTCTTTTTTTTCGTCGTCGAAAAATCCAAATTGCATATTGAGGATTGTTTTAGTAGTATTATTCTTTCTTATTTATTGCCCTTCAGTGTGGCAAGTTTCTGATTAATCTCGATCACTTTTTGCTCATCTAACTTGTAGAAAAACAGCGCGATGACGGCAATGACACTCCAAATTGAGGGCATTAGGCTAAACAAAACACGAACACCTTTTTCGGTATAATCGCTTACTGGTGCGTTTGCTACAAAGCCATAATAAGCCAACAGATATCCTGCAATTGCACCTCCAATCGACCATCCAAATTTCTGAGCAAAATTGGCTGAAGAATAAATTAAGCCAGTTGCTCTACGACCAGTTTTCAATTCAGAATAGTCGGCTGTATCGGCGTACATACTCCACATCATCGCCATAGATGGCCCGATGGCAAAATTGCACAACGCCTGAAACAAGAACATCAGTGAAATCTGATCTTTTGACAAAAAGTAATAGGAAACGCTCAACACAGTTCCCAATCCCATTGAGAGTATATACACACGTTTTTTTCCAATCAAAGCGGCCATAGGTTTCAACATAATAGTTCCTAGAATACTGCTCGCAGTGCCTACCACCATAAAAGTTGAAACCAACGCATCTGCGCCAATTTCAAACCCAAATAGGTTGGCTGTTCCGTTGTTATTGACGTAATATTTAAAATAGTAAATGATTGATCCATTGCGAATAGCAACAAATAGGCAGGTCATAATACTGACAACTGTAAGAATTAGCCAAGGTGTATTTTTAAATAAATCCTTCAAATCAGCCTTAAATGAATTCTTCTCATCATTCACCGGTTGAACACGCTCTTTGCACAAAAAGAATGTTGTCATAAACATGATAATAGCCAAAATTGAATAGATGCCCATCGCCATCGCAAAACCAAATTGCTCGTTTGAGGAACCGTTAGCTCCAGCTTTCAACAAACCAAAATAATTGACCAGTTTTAGGGTAAATGCCTGAACTACAACTCCACCCAGAAAGGCAGAAATAGATCGAAAAGCAGAGAGACTGGTTCGTTCCAAGGAGTTGTGTGTCATTACAGCCATCAAAGCGCCATAAGGCACATTAATAGTCGAATAGACAAACATCATCGCAGTATATGTAATGTAGGCATACACTAGTTTGGCACTTGTAGCTATTTCTGGAGTATAAAAAGTCAAAAAACCAATGACTCCAAACGGGATAACCGTATAAAGAATCCACGGTCTAAACTTACCATACTTCGATTTCGTTCGATCAGCCAAAGCCCCTACAAGTGGATCATAAAATGTGTCTAACATACGAACAATCAAGAACATTGTTCCTGCTGCTGCCGCCGATATTCCAAATACATCAGTGTAGAAATAGAGCAAAAACATTGTAAATGTTTGATAAAAAAGATTGGATGCCAAATCACCCAAACCGTAAGCTGTCTTTTCGACAATTGACACTTTTTCTGAACTGTATTCCATATTTATTTTGAATTTATATAAACTTAATACGCTACGAAACCGCCATACTTAATCATCTCAATTTCCACACAATTATCGGCACTGTGCAACAGTCTCGATTCAAGATTCATTGCACCTTTTCCATCGGTGATGTATTTTGTCAAATTGTGGGTAGAGATCGTTACTTTCTGCGAAAATGGCTGCCCGTTGATTCCTGCCACCACCCATTTCGAACCATTTCTTCTGGCAACAACGACATATTTACCAGGCTCGCCGGCAACAAATTTTGTTTCGTCCCACACTGTTGGTAACCTTTTGAGGAAAGATTTGCATTCCTCATCCAACACTTGGTACGCCTCAATTTTATCTGCAAAATGAAGAATACCTGATTCAAAAACGATTGGAAGTGCTAGTTCATACCCATTTGTCGTAACATGGGGATATTTCATATTACTTAATGTCATTGGCGTATAATCCATTGGCCCAACAACATTTCTGGTGAATGGGTAAATTGTATTGTGCCAAACAGCTTTTGCAGGATAAGTGGCATCGAAATCATAATTTTCTGCTCCACGCACCGACTCCATAGATAGCAGATTGGGATAAGTCCGCTGCCATCCGCGAGGCAATGTGCAACCATGGAAATTAACCATTATATGATGCTTTGCCGCATCTTTGAGAATATCAATATATAATTTAATGATAGCCTGTTTATCGCTCTGGAAGAAATCAATTTTCACTCCTTTTACTCCCCAATTGTGAAGTTTAGCAAACTCCTGATTCCGTTTTGCAGAATCACACATAATGTCACGAGGTCGTTCGGTCACGGTATTTGTTTTGCCACCGGAGTTGTACCACAACCATATCCCTACGTTCTTATGGTTGGCATAATCAATCAGTTGTTTCACATTCCCACCTTGCATGATGTCCCAATTGGCATCGACTAGCGAATATTCCCAACCCATTTGAACTGAGAAATCGACAAATTTCTTTAATGATTCAAAGTTGCGTGGGCTATCGTGATCGCTCCACCAACTCCACGACGATTTTCCGGGTTTGATCCACTCAGTATTTTTAATTTTGGATGATTCTGCCAGATCAGTTACCAAATTTGACTCAACTATTTCACCACAGCTGTTTCCTAGAATGACAACTCGCCATGGCGTAGACCACGGCAATGTGCTTGATGGTAATTGATCGTAAAACCCCATTGCTTCATCTTTCTCAGGAAAACGGATCAGGTACAATCCATCTTTCGGGTCAGGTTGTATATGAGATGCGCAATAGGTTTCATTCAATCCCGATTCTGTAATTAGTATCCATTTACTTTTCACTTGAAAAAGAGTAGGAAAAGCCCATCCTTCTTTTGTAGAAGATGCTGTACCAACTGGTGCTCCATCAACATAATATGTCTCATAACCTGGTGTGAACTTCGAAATTGAATCGTAAGGCATCGTCCACGACTTTCCACCAAGTGGCAATTTGAAACCGGTTATTTCATTCTTGATAATATACTTTTTCTTTGATTTTTCTGGAAATTTGTATCTAAAAGCGACACCAAGTGGATAAGCTCTAACTTGGAGCGAAACTCTATTTCCATTTTGGTTTTGGAATATAAAATCCGTTTGGTTTGCAGTAGCAATACAATCTCGCTGTTTCCCTATTTTTAAGTGATATCGGTCGTCAATATTATCAGATTTTGAAGAAATGAAAGATAAACCTTGAGTGAATGTTCCATCTTCGCGTTCTATTCCCAATGGAGAATTGTCAATCAATACTGAATCATTCAACGAAACAGAATAAGACAAGATTCCAGATTTTAAAAACAACGAAAAAACGACATGCTTGTCTGGTGATATAACTTTCATTTCGGTCGCCTGAAGCGACAAACCGAATACTGAAAATATAAAGTAGGCAAATACAAAAAAAATGAAGAATCTATTCATTAGTTTAGCTAAACTTAAATCAAAAAGATTAAAAGCAATAAAACGCCTGACCAAAAATCAGGCGTTTTATGCTTTTAACTCATCCTTATTTTACAATAAATTGAGTTTTTAGAGTTTTATTTTCACCTGATACGAAGATAAAATACATACCACGTTTCAGATCACTAATATTCAGTTGTTCAACTGGTGAACTAATAGGTTGCTCTAGAAGAACTTGCCCCATGAGGTTGATTACTTTTACATCGTTGTAGCTGCTATTTGGCACCTGCACTTTCACCATTTCTCTAGCAGGATTTGGATAAACCCGTAATCTATCGCTCGCGATCTCATCAATACCTGTAGCTGGCTTAAGGTTTACATTACAATACACAACTGTTTTGTTGTTTTTTGTATCATTATCCGAAACTTCAACTTTGATAACAGCTAAACCTGTTTTTCCTGCAACTGGAGTATAATGCAAAACACCCGTGTTATTTGGAGAAGAGTAATCAACAAAAACATTTGAGATTAATCCAGATCCTGTAGTGACAGATGCGGCAATTGAAACAGTCTGTGTTCCCTCTCCACCATCGGTAATTCCTGTTAATTGAACAGATTGAGCAGCAGCATCTTGATCGATCCGTTGAACTGGAATTTCGTTGATTGTTGGAGCTGCATTGTCTAACGGTGCAGAGAATGTGGTAATACTCTTAGCAGGTAAAAGATAAGGAACACCTTTCGTCATACCATTAAGCGTAACTTTAGCATTCTGTGCATTGTAGGTTTGTTGAACATCATAAGATGTAGGAATATTATTTCCTGCCATAGTAATTGCCACCGGTTCTGTACTCAAATTCACAACAACAGTTGCCAACGTTTTGCCATTTTTTGCAGTATTTGCATATGACGACACAAACAAATTAGGATTAGACGTAGTTGCATCTACACGAACAGCTCCCGCTTTGGCAAATTTAGCAAACTGCGATTGTGCAAACGTCAACTGATTACTCTTACCTTGTGTGATAAAGGTTCCGTTGTAATCCCATTGTGTCCATAAACTAACATTGCCACAGCTAAATGCACTACTCATTTCGCTTGTAAGAACAAGAATCTTATCCCAAGTATCCACGATAGGACTTCTTTCTGTCATCCAGAATTCTTTTGGATCGGCAGCGTTTTCAACTATTGCTTTGTGTGTTGACCATTCACTACATTTTGCAGATTGGTCAGTTGTTCCATCACCCTGATACATGTGAACAGCATTTACACTGCAATAAGAAGATGCCTCTTTGTCGGCTCTTAATGCATCAAGATATGCAGTCCAGTTTTGATTAATCACCTGCTCGGCCATATAGAAACGAGGCGTAATACCTTCTTTCAATAAGCGACGACCAACTGTTTTAATTAATTTAGTAAACATGGCAGGATTCAGAATCGCAGACGAATATGGCTCATTGAATGCAGGCTCATTTTGTAAACCAACATACAAATCAATTCCTGTTTTTTCCTTGAATACTGTGCATAAAGCATACACATATTCTGCATATTCATCGTACATTACTGTATCAACTTTATTATCGGTGCTTTCCCATTGAGGTGCACTGGCAAATCCATAATCTTCAGAAGCATTTTTCTTCATCCAAGCTGGAGGACTCCAAAGAGTTAAGATAAATGTTTCAACCCCACGTGCTTTCATGTCATTAATGAAATCCCAATCAAATGCATTGTAATTAAGCGCACTACGATCAAGCACATTCGGATCATTATTATCGTTCAATGGTTCGAGGTGATTTCCAATTACGCCTAGACGAACCGCGGTAGCTCCTAAGTCGTTCGTATATTGGTTGATATAAGTCTTAGCACCATCATTCAGGAAGGCACCAATACCTCTCATAGTCTGGTATTTAGTATTTACATCGACCGTGATTGTCGAAGATGACGAAGAGGCGGTCGCAGCATCAACTATTTTTATATCGAATTGTTTCACTGTAGTAGTTGAACCATTCGCTGACACGGTAACAGTGATAGTTGCGCTACCAGCAGTACCCGTTGGAACATAGCTCAATGTTGCTGTTCCGTTAGGATTCACTACGACTGTAGGGTTATCAACGATAGCAGTATTACTACTCACTACAGAAACTGCGGCAACTCCATTCTTACCATCCGAAACATTTTTCAACGTTGTAGTTCCAGCACCTGCATTTGACATAAGTGTTAATCCAGGAATATCATCAACGGTACAAATTGGTTGCTTCACAAAAGTGCCGTCAGCTTTATCACCAATGCGAATATCTTTTATCCAAACATTACCATTAGCCCAAGTTGTAAATGGATAATTAAACATAACGTTATGATAATTGAACAAGACAGATTCGATTTGATTTGCTTTCAATGGATCACCATCTTTATTCTTCATTTTTCCATAAAAGTCGTAGGTCACCTTAGTCCACGTATTTGCAGGAATTTCACGTTCTTCCGTTGGTTCCATATTGTTACGACGGTCCGTTCCCAATTTCACATCCCAGAAATAAAGGTGAAACCAAATCTTTGAATCCGATTTTACCCACAAAGTAATGTATGGATTTTCAGCAATATCAAGTTTCGGATCATTAAAGTTATACCAAAGTCCTGGCCAGTCGGTTTTTCCTTTGAGTGCTAAATGAAGCACATCGTCGGCACCATCTTTTTCGTAAGAAAGAGTTTGAATGCCATTTTCTTCGTAATCTGCATTCCACAAATTTTTAGCACGATCACCTGCGTAATCTAGCATTGGAATAATGATACCAGTTAAAGGTGGTCTTTGCACATCAACTACAAGATTTTTAGTGACTACCAATCCTGTATTACCACCATTATTCACCGCAATAGAGACAGCTATTGTATCTTTACCTATTGCACCAGAAACTGGAGTAAATTTCAATGTTGCTTGATTTCCAGAAGTGTAAACAACTGTAGGATTAGCAATTAGAGTAGAATTTAAACTCTGCGCACTTAATACAAGTGGTTGCGAATTATCATCACCATCTGTTACACCTGTAATAGTTACAGTCTGCTCTCCTGCATTATTTACAACCGAAATCGGCTTCAAGTCATCGAATCCCGGAATTTTTGCGTAAGCATTTACTGTAATATTTTTGGTAGTTGTATTATTTACATCTTGACCATCATTCAACGTTACAGCAATATTTGCAGTTCCAACAGTTAAAGCTTTAAACTTAAGAGTTGCAGCCGTTTCGCCTTGTACATAATCAGCTGTTACATCCTTAACCACTGCAGCATTATCTGAACTCATTTGGAACGAAATATTCTGAACGGCTGACGGGTCTCCATCAGTTATACCTTTAAGTGAAATTACGTTATCTCCAATCTTACAATTATAAGTTAGAGGTGCAATTAAGGTCGGAGCATGGTTATCTGCGACTTTCAATTTAAGCGAATAACTATTTGAGACATATCCGTTGGTTGGAGTAGTTTGAAGTGTCAGAACCTCTTCTCCAACTGCACCCGAAACAGCATCATAAGTCACGCGCATATTTCCGGCTGCATCTATTGCTCCAAATGTCACATTATTAATCAATGTTGGCTGTGTTGCAAACGAAAATGCACTTGCATTTTCAATGCCAGTAATAATGAAAGAATTCTGGGTCGAATTTTTATACACAACCTGATCGGATATTCCAGCAAAATTGCTCATTCGTTGCGCAGATGAACCTACTTTAATTTCGTCAAATTGCATCTTTGTATTCAACGAGTTACCAGATCCATTCACTGCAAAGTACATTTTCTGAACTTGATCAAGGCTTGTAAAACCAACAGGAAGATAAACCCCTGTAAAATCAAAACATACGTTAGCAAATCCATTCGTACGGTTTATTCTTTTGGTTACCAAAATATTTTTGCCAGAGGTATGCACTAAATAAATACTCAATACAAGGTCAGTCTCTGTTTTAATTTTCAGGTTTACATAAGGAGCTGACGCTAATTTCATTTCAGTTATATTATCGTAAACAAAACTGGTCCAAAGCCCCGATTTCTTAACTTGCACATTCAATTTTCCATCCAATTGACTTAACACATATTGACTGGTACCATACCATCCAGTAGTCATCGTTGACGCATTAAAATCGTCTGTAAATGAAGTCTGTGCATTCGGTTGATAAGTAAAGTTCGCCACAATATTTTTGTTCGCATCCAGCTTAACAGTCAAAGGATTAGACGAGCCTGTAGCATCACCACTCCAATTGGAGAAGATGTAATTAACATTAGCAGCAGCTGTAAGAATTACATTCGTGCCACTTTCGTATGCTGTTTGATCTGGGTTTCTTGTAATTGTTCCGTTTGTAGCCGAAGTAGTCAAAGTGTATTTTGTACCTGGCGCATCAATTGCATAAGTAATAACACCTGATTCTAAAGTCTGAGAAATGTTGTTTTCAGTATAGATTTGCGTCCATGTACCATTTGGATCAGCACTTGAGCTTCCATAAATTGTAAATCCAGTCAAAGCGCCTTGTTTCATATTGACTTTCAATCCCGTAATGGTGATTGCAGTGCTCATATCGACGATTACCCAGTTTCCAGAGACACCCATCGTTGGCCCCCAATCCGCAGCTCCGTCGAATGCCATATAGGCAATCGCGACTGAAGATGTCACTCTCGTGTCTCCCCATCCAGTCTTCGATGTTGGATAAGAGACATTTCCCACCATATACTCCAACTCACTTATCATACAGGTTGCATCTCCCGTGGAAGTGAATTTGAAGTACCGGTAACTTTGAGCACTCATTGAAATGCTCAGCAGTAATAGCCCGATTAAAATCGAAGCGGATTTAATTCTTCTCATGATTTTTTCAATTAAATTTAAGATTTTACTGTTGTTAATAATTCAAATTTTACTCTCTACCGTTTTATAAATTTTCTTACTTGTTTTACGCCTGTGGCTGTTTGCATTTCAACAAAATAGACTCCTTTAGCAAACCGGCTTACATCGAAACTCATTTGAGAATCAACAACCTTTTGAGCCAACGCAACTACTTTACCCGAAACATCTACCAACGACACTTGCGAAATGTGATCCATTCCGTCGATAATAATTCGCTCAGTAGCCGGATTAGGATAAACTCTGATTTGGGTTGACTTTAAGTTTGAGATGGCCGATGTAGATTTATCTAATGATTCGAAGGTCACACGAAATTTACCTCCTTGATTGGCGGCAATATTCAATGTGCGAGTCTCTGGATCAAAACTATTGAAATCAGCACCATCTAAAGTGACAGATTTTATTCGTAACAATCCGTCTTCCATTGGTATTGGTGACAACTCTATATTTTGAGCATTGGGCTGAGCATCAAATTTATAATATAGATTTGCGGGTTTATATAGATAATAAAGGTTGCTATACAAATAAGCATAATAAGCTAATTCAACGCAGTGATAATTTGCCTTGAAGTCATCGCCTTTAATGTCGTTTCTGACAATAGTTCCTGTTGGATCTAAATATTGATATGTTTCGCCATAAACTTTGTCAATTGCATGATTCATGAAAAATGAGATTGACTCATCTGCCATTTGCAGATAAATCGGATCTTGAGTGATATAATAATTAATCATAGGCCCGGTAAAGCCTTGTTCCATTGTCCAATACTCTTTGCTGTCGTTTGACGTTACTCCTGTAGTAACATTCATCTCAAAAAATGGACCTCCATTGACATGATCCCAAATTGAGGAAGTGCCATTTTGGTAATTCCACGCTTGATCCAAAATTTTCTTTGCAGAATCTTTGTAATTTGTCTTAGTTGTATCACATAAATATGCTCGTCCAAGACACCATGCCGTTTTCAGAAAATGGCCAATACTTCCCCCTGCCGTGAAATCTGGATCCCAATCTGTGCTATAAACCTCGGGATATAACACTTTTATTCTTGAATCATCGATGAGTGGCACAAATCGATTGGCAATAATATCTGCCAATTGAAAAAACCGATCTCGGTATTGTGGTTCTTTTGTGATCAAATACTTCAACTCAGCATTGGTCGTTATAGCATCAACTGTACAGGTGAAACCCTTCTGTCTTTTGTTTGACCAATCAGCAGCGGCATTTTCGTAATAGCCTTCGAATCCGGTTCTTGAATCCCATAAATTCTTATTATTTGAATTTATGCCTTTATCTACCCAGCTTTTAATAGCTTGATTGTGAGTAGCTTCATAGTTTGCAACCAATCCCAACAAAGCATATTGTTGTTGAAAACCCCATTTGTCAGCATTCGGATTCCAACCAACACGATTATCCAAAGAACCGTCTCTATTTGCAAAACAATACCACCCCTCATTAGTAGAATCCCACCCATGGTCGGTCAGAAATTTCAATGCGCTATTAGCATATGTTAAGTAAGATTCGTCTCCAGTCAACATAAAAGCCCGAGTAAAACCATAGCCTTGACGTGTCTGAGCAATAAATGATTTTTTGACAGTAGTTGCGGTTCCATTACGTGAAATACTAGAGAAGAAACCACCATAAATTGGATCGTATGCATTTTTCACCCAGAATGAAAGGTTGTTTTTCACGAACTCGATATTGGCATCTGGATTCAGGATATTTTCACTTTTAACCGTATATTGAGCAGAGCCAATGCCAATATTCAACAAAAAAAATGAGAGAAGAAAGTAAGTTTTTTTCATGTTATGTAGTTTATAGTTGTTATAGATATCCAATGCCTAGCTAGCAAATCTGAATACATTTTATATTCATTAATTCTGCCACTTTACTAATCACTTTGGCTTTGTGACCAATTCCAATTGCACAATGGTGTGATGGGCCAGCCATAGACCACTTATTTGTAAATTCGCGTGCCGAAATTGGGAATTTGTATCGTGAGTTTGTATTTCCAATATTGAGTGTGGGACCATCCACAGATTCACCTTCAGCAGCTAGCAGATAAATTTCACCACTTCTGTTTTGGCAAACAGATAAAACAGTTATTGCGCTATTTGCCACCTTCATTTGAATTGAAAGGCCTTTCCCTGGTTTTCCGTGATAAACAGATAGTGGTACCAATCCTACTTTTCCTTCTGCTATTCTAAAATGAGCTGGGCCATCGTGACCAAGCAACACGACATCATCTTTAAAATCCAATGCAAAGAATTCGGAAAAAGAACCACCGCAACCAAGTGTATCGAGAATCTTCATTGCCTGAACGTTCTTAATTTCACATTCGCCTGCTACTGGCACATGTTTACCAGTCAACAGCGTAAAACCAGGAATTAATGAAGTCACAATATCTTGATAACTTGCATCACCAACTCCTTCATAATAATATGCCAATGAACCCAATTGATTTTTTTCGACAAACTTATCGAGTGCAACGGAGGTTTTAGCGGCTCGCTCCAATTCTGATTGTTCGCATTCAACAGAAACAGCGAATGAAGCTCTGAATTCGTCTATTTTTCCAGCGATTTCTTGTTCTGTCACCTGCTCTCGAAGCTCTTTTAAAACACCAAATTCGAGAATCTCGAAATGATTGCCAAAGGTGACTGACTGCTGTGTCAAATCGCTATATACATCCAACATTCCGTTGTAATAGTGTCCCAAAACACCTATTCTATTGTTTTTCATGACATTGACCACAGTCAGTGCACTGATAAAGTTTTCAATCTCATCCCAGACGCAATCTTCATGCAAATGTCCAGTGATTAAATCAAATTTAATATTTGCTCGCCCAAGCACACTGGCCAATTCCGGAGCTACACAACTTTGGCAATAGCTAAGCCATTCTCCTGTCATTTTACCTCTATCGCCCAACGCATTTATCGCATCGTAGTCTAATGCTTCAGTAGGTTGTATATTTAGCAACACCAATGGTTTATTCACTTTCTGAACAAGAGGTAGCACATTTTGAGAAAGCGCATAAGTCGAAATAAACAGAAAAACACAATCGACATCTTTTCGATTGAATAATCTGGCAACTTCATTAGATTTAAATGGATTATCGACCATCCCACCATTGACCACTTCTACTTTCAATTCTATAAATTCGGATTCAATTTCAGATAAAATACCGTTTAGTTTATCGAGTAAACCATCAAACTGCGCCCAATATGTATCGAGACCGATTCCGAACAAACCAACTTTTACCATAATATCAGAATATATACTGCTGACGAGAATAGATTTTTAAGACTTATGCAATTATTTTCTTTTGGATTTAATCTTAGATTGATTTACTGATTCTTTCACCCAAGAGAATCGATGCATTTTGAGGCCTTTAAAATCATCTAAATCGCTGATGTACCATTGTCCGTTTTCCTCTAAAATCTCCGAAGCTTTAAGCGGCAGAACTGCGATTAATTTGCTATCATTGTTCACTCCGAAATCCAACAAATTTTTAGACCGATACACATACGTTTTGAATGTTTTTGATGAGGCTCTGAACAAATAGTAGTCACCATCATATTTAAGCACAAATGGACTCTCGCAACTCACAGCTCCGTTTCCGCCGATACCCCCAGAGTTCACTATTGAATATTCGGGGTGAGGCCAGAACATATAATCATCTTGAAATTTAGCAAAAGTGGCAACAATATATCCGCTTGGCCAGCCACCAGCATCAAATGTACTTACTGTAGAATAAGCATAATATTTGCCTGATTCCTCAAAAACCATCACATCTCGACCCACCAAATGATTGATGATTTCATAATGTCCTTCTTTATCTTTGATTCTCATAAAATTGAATCCATCTTTAGAAAACAAAGCTCTCATACTATTTGCAGTCGTATAAAAACAGTAGTAGCCATTCGGTTTTTTCAGAATATGTGGTGCATAGAGCCCTTTCTCTGTATCTTCTCCATAAGCAGAATCAGCAGATGCTACAACGCCAATCTCTTTCCAGTTTGGATCCGTTAACTTATTTGTTTCCCATGCGTAGAGAGGATGAGAAGGAATAGCTCCTCTAATAGCGGCAACAACCACCCATTTTCCGTCCGCACGTTTAAAAAATGAATGGTCAACAACATCTACATTTTGCCGGCCTATTTCAATAGGAACATTAGGCAAGCCTGTTATCTTCCAACTATCTCCCAAAACTGGTATAGATTGACTGAAAGATGATTGTGAAACAATTAAAGCGATCAAAAGGAAGAGTGGTGATTTCATAAAGATTTATTCTTTAGAATATTATAATAAGGTTGACGTATTTTGAGATATTATCTAATATAGAGTAAAACCGGTGTTCTGTATTCGTTAGGTTATGCAGGTAAATATTGGATATATATGTTCCTTTTTAAAATCACACTCAGGCATTAAGCTATGAATGAGTAAAAATTACAATTTGAAAAGCTTATGTGATTGATATAAATATCCACTCAATTATGTTTTCGACGTAAATATACAACTTAATCGTTTTAGCAAAATATAATAATACGGTTTTGATTCAATAATTAACTTATATTAATAAATATGAGCGTTTTGAGCAGAAGTTCTTTTTAGCCATAAGAGATGTCTCATCACTAATTGAAGCTAAATTATTGTGTAATTTAGTTGTATTATTCAAGTTCATATCGAAATAGGGTTCTACTTGATTGAAATAGAAATCTGAAAATTCAGAAGTTGGTTTAATAGGTTTAATTTATGTTAATTATGCAGATTGTTTTAGCTAAAACATATAGCTAAATCGTTTTAATTATATATTTGCATTCACAAATTTAAACAGCCTCATTTTCCTAAAATTGTCTATATCATCGAACCTTCTAGTATAAATCAGCCATGAAACGATTATTAATTGCAGTTTTTTTTGTTTTAGTTAGTATAAATGTTACTCTTATTGTAGCGCAAACGATGTCAAATGAATTCTACGACTTAGCTAAAATAAGAAGTGGAATTCAAAACAAGCGAATCAGTTCTACAGATACTACAGGTGGAAATGCTGATTACATACCACATATTCTTCCTGGAGAAAAGAGAATAATTGCCAATATTAATGGATCTGGTGTAATCAATCACATCTGGATTACTATTGCGCCCGGACCAGACAAACTAATGCGAAACGACATTATAATCAGAATGTATTGGGATGGCAACACATTCCCTTCAGTTGAATCACCCATCGGTCCTTTCTTTGGACAAGGTTGGAACGAACAATACAGCTATAACTCTTTTCCAATTATTGCTGGCCCAGGAAATGGGACAGGTTTAAATTGTTACTTCGCTATGCCATTTGCAAAAGGGGCACGCATAGAAATTGAGAACCAGAATGATATCCCCATAGATCACTTATACTTCAACATCGACTATGTACAAATGGATAAAATATCCAAAGATATGGGACGATTTCATGCGTGGTATAATCACGAACTAACAGAGGCTTTACCCGAAGGTGAAACTGAATGGAATTTGGTAGGTCAACAAAAAGCAAATAAAACGGGTAAAGACAATTATATTTTTGCAGACATTAAAGGCAAAGGACATTTTGTCGGGATTAATTACTACATACACTGCCCTTCACCTATTTGGTATGGCGAAGGCGATGATATGTGGTTTATAGATGGCGAAAAAATACCTTCAATCGTTGGAACCGGCACGGAAGATCTATTCAACACATCTTGGTCGCCAAAAGAACTTTTTTCAAGTCCATATTTCGGTTATCCTCGGGTCAACAACGATATGGGTTGGTTAGGGAGAACGCACGTTTACCGATTTTTTATCAGCGATCCTGTGTTCTTTGATAAAAGTCTTAAAGCAACCATTGAGCATGGTCATGATAATAATTTGACGCTAGATCTAGCATCAGTAGCTTACTGGTATCAGAGCGAGGCAACGGCAATCCCTCTTGCTCCTACTAAAGAAATGAGACAACCTAAACCTTTGATTAATTTCCTCGATGTTCACAGATGGAGACACGAATGGAGAAAGAGTAAAGGAAGTAAATCAACATTGTGGGGAAATGAATAAAACGACAATTTAAACCCTCCTGATCTGTGAAAAAGTCTATTATTCAGATTCTTCTTTTTTCATTTCTTCTGATTTCTGGAGAAGCTCATCTCTATGCAAAAGGATGTAACTCCAAAAGTTACACAAAATTTGTAGATCCTTTTATTGGCACAGCAGGTCACGGCCACACATTTCCTGGGGCATGCCTTCCATTTGCAATGGTGCAGTTGAGTCCTGATAACGGGAAGAATGATTGGGATTGGTGCTCAGGATATCATGCCTCTGACAGCATAATTATTGGTTTTAGCCATACTCATTTAAGTGGAACAGGTTGTTCTGATCTTCGTGATATCCTTATTATGCCAACACTTCTTAATCCAAAATCAGACTCAACAAAACATGGTGGTGCTTTTATTTACAACTACAAATCAACATTTTCGCATGTTAATGAAAAAGCGTCACCTGGCTATTATGCCGTAAAATTGGATAACAACATTGACGTCGAATTGACAGCTACATTACGATCAGGGTTTCACAAATATACATTTCCAAAAAATACCGAACCTAAGATTATCATCGATCTAGATGCAAAAAGTGGAAGCAGCAACAACGAATCTTACATACGAATAGTTAATGATTCCATCGTTGAGGGCTACGTATTCACGAAAGGATGGACGGCCAATAGAAAAGTGTTTTTTGTTTCGAAATTCTCCAAAAAATTCTCCAAATATTACACTTCGAAGAACGGAATTTTAGATGAGCGAAAAAGCGAAAACAGAGGAAAAAGTGCAAAAGCAATTCTATGCTTTGACAACTCAGAAGATGGAATTATTCTTGCCAAAGTTGGAATATCATCTTCTAGCATCGAAGGTGCAACAAAAAATCTGGCTACAGAAATTCTAGATTGGAATTTTGCAGAGATACGTTTAGAGGCAACAAAAGCATGGGAAAAAGAACTTCAGAAATTTACAGTGAAAACGAAACAAAAAGATAAATTAAAGCAATTCTACACCGCAGTATATCATAACAGTATTGCGCCAAATCTATATTCTGATGTAGATGGCTGTTATACTGGTATTGATGGAGAAAAACACTGTTATCAAGGACAAGATAACTATTACACATTCTCTCTTTGGGATACTTTTCGTGCAACTCATCCTCTTTTCACAATAACTGATGAAAACAGAGTTACTGCATTCATCAATGCAATGCTTTTGCAATACACCGAAAGTGGTCTTTTACCAGTATGGTCGCTTTGGGGCAACGAAACAAATTGTATGATTGGCTATCACTCTGTGCCTGTGATTGTTGATGCGTATTTGAAAGGGATAAAAGGAGTTGACTACAAATTGGCTTATGAAGCCATCAAAAAGAGTGCGATGCAAGAGATAAGGCAATGCGACCTCTATCGAAAATACGATTATATTCCATCAGATCTGCATAAACTGCAAACGTATGGCTGGGATCAATCTGTTTCGACTACGCTTGAGTATGCGTATGACGATTGGTGCATAGCCCTTATGGCCAAAAAGATTGGCAATCAGGCAGATTACTCATATTTCATAAAACGGTCGCAAAACTTCAATAATATAGCTGACACGACAATCGGATTTATGCGTCGCAAAAACTCAGATGGAAAATGGGATTCACCATTTAATCCCTTCAAATTAGGAAATGGTTTTACTGAAGCAAACGCATGGCAATACAGTTGGTTTGTTCCACATGATATACCATCACTGATAAATATTATGGGCGGGAAACAAAAATTCGAGCAAAAACTAGACTCTCTGTTCTTCATTCTAAAACAGACTTCAAACTCTGAAATTCAAGACGTCTCGGGATTTATTGGGCAATACGCTCATGGCAATGAACCTAGCCACCACGTGGGCTACCTTTACAATTTCATTGGAAAAGCATGGAAAACACAAGCAATCATATCTTTGATAAGGGATTCACTTTATACTTCCAAGCGCGATGGGCTATGCGGCAATGATGACTGCGGTCAACTTTCTGCGTGGTATATTTTTTCGTCTCTTGGATTTTATCCTGTAAATCCAGCCAACGGACAATATTCAATCGGGACTCCAATGTTTGAAAAGGTTATCTTAAACGTTGGTAATAAAAAGAAGTTTACAATTATTGCAAAGAATGTCTCAAAGAAAAACAAGTACATCAAATTCGTAAAGTTAAACGGCAAAATGCTTAACTCTGGATATTTAACGCATTTTGATATTAAAAACGGAGGTGAGATTGAATTTATAATGTCCCAATCTCCAAATAAGAATTTGTGGAATCAAATCAAAGACGATAAACAAATTGAGAGACAATTTACTCATCATAAAGTAAACTCAGTTGATCTAGTAATTTCCAACAAATTAAACAAAACTCGCTTGTTATCAACGATTATCGAACAACTTGAGCTTTGAAAAAATATTTATATATTTGCACCATATTTAACAACTGAATGGCAAAAGAAAAAAAAGTATCACTTAAAGATGTAGCAAATGCAATAGGCGTTTCTACTGCATTGGTTTCCATCGTATTGAATGGAAAAGCAAAACAGTATCGAATAGGTGATGATATGGCTGAAAAAGTATTAAAAGTCTCCAAAGAGATGAATTACTCGCCAAATCTTATTGCACGAAATTTGAGAGGAGGAAAAACTCAACTGATTGGCTTGGTCGTTACTGATATTTCAAATCCATTTTTCTCCTCAGTCTCAAGAGTAATCGAGAATAAAGCCATTGAGTTAAACTACACCGTTATTTTTGGCAGTTCAGATGAAAACCTCAACAATACGAAGAACTTAATTGAAGTACTTTTAAATAAAGGAGTTGATGGTTTGATCATTGTCCCATGCGATGGTTCCGAAAAATTAATTGAAAAACTACAAGAGCGAGGTGTACCGATTGTACTGCTTGACCGATACTTTCCAAATTTAAATGTGAGCTTTTCAAGCTTAGACAACTTCAAAGCAACTGAATTGGCGACTCAACATCTAATCGATCAAGGGTATACCCGAATATCCTTAATTGCCTACAAATCTGAGATGAACAACGTCACAGATCGGATATTGGGCTACGAAGATTCGATGAAGAAGGCAGGTCTAGGTGCTAATATCAATATTAAACGAGTTAGCCTTATCAACCCAAAGCCCGATGTGAACAAAGCAATAGAATCTTTGATAAACAAATCAAAAACAGAAGCAATTGTGTTTACTACAAATACGTTGTCCATTCATGGATTGTATTGCCTACAAGATATGCAAGTCACAATCCCAAATGACGTTGCAATTGTTGGTTTTGATGGAGGAGACGTATTTGATCTGTTTTATTCGCCCATAACATACATTGAACAACCATATGTGCAAATAGCAGAAGAGGCCGTAACGATCCTCGTTAACAAGATAAAAAATGGAGAGCAAAACAAGAAATCCATGGTAATTATTGAGCCAAAACTAATTGTAAAAAATTCTTCTCCAAAAAAAGATTGATTTTTTTATTCATTTTGCTAAATCGATTTAGTATAAAATATTCAACCTCATAAGGCTTTTTCAAATCCATTTTTCAAATAAATTAACATAAAAAACCATTGAAAACACAGGAATTCAAAAAAAGAACATTCGGGAACGATTACGATTTTATCAAACACCATGACTCCAATTTAATCATACTGCAAACAGAAGATAAAAATTCCAGAATTCTTGTATCGGCTAAATATCAAGCAAAGGTCTTCACATCCACTGCAAACGGAGAAGAGGGCAATAGTTTTGGTTGGATAAATTACAAGGCATTTGACGAGCCTCAAAATCAACAAATGAATGCTTACGGTGGCGAAAATAGATTTTGGCTTGGCCCCGAAGGAGGCAAATTCTCTCTGTTTTTTGATCCCGAAAAGGAAATGACATTCTCTGAATGGAGAACTCCACCTGAATTTGATACGGAGTCTTGGACAAAAGTCAACCAGACAGAAACAGAGATTGAGATGAGCAAATCTATGAATATAGTCAACTACAATGGAGCGACGTTATCAATACTGGTAAATAGAATCATTAAGATACTAAACAACAAAGAGATAGCAACAACTTTCGCAATTGAGGGCAACTCCTCGTTGAAATTTGTCGGCTATAAAACCATAAATAAAATCACGAATACCGGAGCCTTTGAATGGACAGAACTGACGGGTATGCCTTGCATCTGGATGCTTGATATGCTTAATCCATCCAACAAAACAGTAATCATCATTCCCTTCAAACAAACAGCAACAAACTCATTCGACAACGTCGCTACAACAAACTATTTTGGAGAAATACCTTCATCCAAATTAACTCATACAGACAATGTGCTGTTCTTTAAAGCTGATGGAAAATTCAGAAGTAAATTAGGCATAAAACCAGATAAAGCACTTCCATTTGCAGGCAGTTACGATGCCAAATCAAAAGTATTGACCGTGGTGGAATTTGATGTAAACAGTGAAAACAAATATTTGAATCAAGAATGGAACACTTCGAAACCAGCATTCAGCGGTGATGCAATGAATGCATACAACGACGGTCCACTCGAAGATGGCTCACAGATGGGGCCTTTCTACGAAATCGAAAGTGTTTCTCACGCTGCATTTCTGAAGCCAAACGAATCGCTGACACACCGCCACTCGGTGTTTCACATAACTGGCAGCGAATCAGAGCTAAGTCAAATAACCGAAAAACTGTTCGACGTATCAATTGAAACAATCAAGAAAGCACTTTAATTATCAGCGATTTATAAAAAATAGAAACAAAAAAAATATAGCGAAAATGAAATCACAAAATTATCCAAAAATTGGAATCAGACCCATTATCGACGGTCGTCAGGGAGGAATCAGAGAGAGTCTCGAAGATCAATGTATGGCCATGGCCAAACAAGCAGCAGATCTGTATGAAAAAGTGCTCAAGTATCCCGATGGAACACCTGTTCAGTGCATCATTGCGGACACCACAATCGGTGGTGTAGTAGAAGCAGCAGCTTGCGCCGAGAAATTCGCCAAGGAAGGTGTTGCTGTTTCGCTTTCTGTAACCCCTTGTTGGTGTTACGGTACTGAAACAATCGATATGACTCCATCAATTCCAAAAGCAATATGGGGTTTCAACGGAACAGAACGCCCTGGGGCAGTTTATCTGGCAGCAGCACTTGCCGGACACAATCAAAAAGGATTGCCTGCATTTTCTATTTACGGCAAAGACGTTCAAGACAATACCGACACCACCATCCCCGAAGATGTGAAAGAGAAACTTCTCTCCTTTGCGAAAAGTGGTATCGCATTAGCGTGGATGAAAGGGAAGTCGTATTTGGCTATTGGCTCAGTGTCAATGGGTATTGCAGGATCAATCGTAAAAGACGATTTCTTTCAAGAATATCTTGGTATGCGCAACGAATATGTGGAATCTGTGGAGGTGCTTCGCCGCATCAATATGGGCATCTACGATCACGCAGAGTATGAAAAAGCGTTAGCTTGGACGACTGAAAATTGCAAAAAGAACGAAGGAAAAGACGAGAATAGACTAGCGAAACAAAAAAACCGTGCCAATTTGGATAACGATTGGGAGTTTGTGGTGAAAATGACTTTGATAATTCGCGACTTGATGGTGGGAAATCCAAAACTCGCCGAACTTGGATTTCTGGAAGAGGCTCGTGGGCACAACGCCATCGCATCGGGATTCCAAGGACAACGTCAATGGACTGATTTTCTACCAAATGGAGATTTCTCCGAAGCAATTCTAAACTCATCGTTCGATTGGAACGGTATCCGTGCTCCTTTTACAGTGGCTACAGAAAACGATTCGTTGAACGGCGTCTCTATGTTGTTCGGGAATTTGCTGACAAACACAGCTCAAATATTTGCAGACGTTCGCACCTATTGGAGTCCTGATGCTGTGAAACGTGTGACGGGTCACCAATTGGAGGGTCACGCCGCCTATGGAATTATTCACCTTATCAATTCTGGTTCAGCAGCTTTAGACGGATCGGGTCGTCAAACAAAAGACAACCAGCCAATTATGAAACCATTCTGGGAAATTTCAGAGAAAGAAGCAGCAGATTGCCTTGAGGCCACAACGTGGTATCCCGCAAATCTTGACTATTTCAGAGGAGGCGGTTATTCCTCTTGTTTCTTGAGCAAAGGCGGAATGCCACTTACGATGTGTCGTTTAAATTTTGTAAAGGGAATTGGGCCAGTATTACAAATTGCCGAAGGATATAGTGTCGATTTACCATCCGATGTTCACTCAATTATCGACGACCGCACAGACAGCACTTGGCCAACCACTTGGTTTGCCCCAATTTTGACAGGTGAAGGTACGTTCAAAGACGTTTATTCTGTGATGAACAATTGGGGAGCCAACCACGGAGCCATCTCTTACGGTCACATTGGTGCCGATCTTATCACCTTGGCTTCTATGTTGAGAATTCCAGTAAATATGCACAATGTTGACTCTTCGAAACTATTCAGACCATCTGTTTGGGCAGCATTCGGTATGGATCAAGAGGGTTCTGATTACCGCGCTTGCCAGACTTATGGTGCATTATACAAATAGAAAATAGTAAGATAAAATGAACAACCAACCAAACTACGTCATTGGCGTTGATTACGGAACTGACTCTGTGCGTGCACTGTTGGTTGATGCCGAAAGTGGCGCAGAGATTGCACTATCAGTATTCGAATACCCTCGATGGAAAAATGGATTATACTGCAATCCTTCCAAAAACCAATTTCGTCAACACCCGTTGGACTATATTGAAGGACTGGAGTTTACGATTCGCGAAATCATTCGCCAATGTCCCGATGCAACACATTTGGTCAAAGGAATTTCCATCGACACCACTGGATCTACACCGATTGCGGTTGACTCCGACGGAACACCACTGGCGTTGAAAAAGGGATTTGAAACAAATCCGAATGCGATGTTTGTCCTTTGGAAAGATCACACAGCGATTAAAGAAGCAGACGAAATCAATCATTTGTGCCGCCATTGGGGAGGACTCGATTTCAGCAAATATTCTGGCGGAATATACTCTTCTGAATGGTATTGGTCGAAAGTTCTGCACATTATTCGCGAAGATAAATCGATAGCCAATAACTGCTTTTCGTGGGTAGAACATTGCGATTGGATGCCAGCACTACTAACTGGCAAAACCAATCCGAAGACAATGAAACGAGGCAGATGTGCCGCAGGACACAAAGCCTTGTGGCACGCCGATTGGAGCGGATTTCCATCTGATGAATTTCTTGTAAATCTCGATCCTCAGCTTGTCGATTTCAAACACAATATGCCAGCCGAAACAATTACGGCCGATATTGCTGTCGGAACGTTGTCGAAAGAGTGGGCAGACAGTCTTGGCCTAAATGAATCGGTGGTTGTAGGCAGTGGCGCGTTCGATGCACACATCGGAGCAGTTGGTGGAGAAATCAAACCGTACTATCTCAGCAAAGTAATTGGTACTTCGACGTGTGATATGCTGATTGCTCCAAGATTAGACATGCAAAATATAGTTGTGAAAGGCATTTGTGGACAGGTGGACGGCTCTATCGTAAACGAAATGGATGGTATGGAAGCTGGTCAATCTGCTTTTGGCGACATCTATGCGTGGTTTAAGAAGGTATTGATGTGGCCTGTCGAAAATATCTTAGCTTCAACGCAAACAGTCAATTCAGAAGTCAGAGAAAAACTAATATCTGAGATTTCGGATAATTTAATCAAAAAACTAACCGAAGAGGCAGAACAAATTTCGATCGGGGAGAGTGGCCTTGTAGCTCTCGATTGGATGAACGGACGTCGAACACCGGATGCAAATCAGAATCTGAAAGGTGTTATTTCGGGAATAAACCTCGGTTCAGACGCTCCACGAATCTTCCGCTCGTTGGTCGAAGCCACAGCGTTTGGGTCAAAAGCGATTGTCGATCGATTCAAAGCCGAAGGCGTACGGATCGATGGTGTCGTGGCATTGGGAGGTGTTGCTAAGAAATCGCCATTTATCATGCAAATTCTAGCGGACGTACTAAACGTGCCAATTCAAGTCGTCGCGTCTGAGCAAACCTGCGCGCTAGGTTCGGCGATGTATGCCGCCGTAGCTGCCGGAATCTACCCAAACATCCATTTAGCGCAAGTAAAAATGGGACAGGGATTTGAAAAAACCTACCAGCCAATCTCTGAAAATTCAGAAAAATATCAACTGCTGTACGATCAGTACAACAAACTAGGAAAGTTGATTGAACAAAATCAGCTTTAGCTCGCAAAAAAAATATAGGATTAATTCTTAAGATAAAAAAGATGAAAAAAGAGTTCGGACATTTCGATGATACACAAAAAGAGTATGTAATAACAAATCCGCGCACTCCTTGGCCGTGGATAAACTATCTCGGTAACGAAAACTTTTTTTCCATCATCTCGAACACTGCTGGTGGCTACTCATTCTTCAAAGATGCTAAGTTTCGCCGCATCACTCGCTACCGATACAACAATGTGCCAGCCGATGCTGGTGGAAAATATTTCTACATCAACGACAACGGGACGATTTGGAATCCGAGCTGGAAACCGTGCAAAGAGCCGCTTGATGCTTATGAATGCCGACATGGACTCAACTACACAAAAATTAAAGGTGAGAAAAACGGAATTGTAGCCGAAGTGCTCTATTTTGTACCCTTAAACACGTGGGCTGAAGTTCAGAAGGTAAAATTAACCAACACTTCCAATGAAACTAAGTCTTTCAAACTTTTCTCTTTCGTGGAATGGGCATTTTGGAACGCACAAACCGATATGGAGAATTTCCAACGCAATCTTTCGGTTGGTGAGGTAGAAATAGAAGATTCTGTCATTTATCATAAAACAGAATACCGCGAACGTCGCGATCATTACGCTTATTATTCCGTGAACGCTCCTATTGAGGGATTCGACACCGACAGAGAGACATTCATCGGATTGTATAACGGATTCGACGAACCTCAAGTAGTAGCGGAAGGAGTATCAGGTAACAGCGTGGCGCACGGTTGGTCGCCAATTGCATCACATTGCATCCATGTAGAGCTTGCTCCAAACGAATCGAAAGAGTTGGTTTTTGTGTTGGGTTATCAAGAAAATGCGCCGGAAGAGAAATGGGAAAAGCATGCCGTAATCAACAAATCGAAAGCTAAAGCGACGATTGCCAGATTTGACACAGTAGAAAAAGTCAATCTCGCATTAGACGAATTGGCCACCTATTGGGAAGGTCTGCTGAGCAATTTTAGTATTAAAACTAACGACGAACGACTCGACAGAATGGTCAACATCTGGAATCAATACCAATGTATGATCACCTTTAACTTCTCGCGCTCGGCATCATATTTCGAAAGCGGCATTGGGCGTGGCATGGGTTTCCGCGATTCGAATCAAGATTTGATTGGTTTTGTGCATCAAGTTCCCGAAAAAGCACGCGAAAGAATACTCGATATTGCTGCCACGCAGTTCCCCGATGGCGGATGCTACCACCAATATCAACCGTTAACAAAAAAAGGAAACAACGAAATTGGGCAAGGATTCAACGACGACCCGATGTGGCTCATTCTTGGCGTTACAAGTTACATCAAAGAGACAGGCGACTACTCTATTCTCGATGCTTTGGTGCCTTACGACAACAAATCTGGCACTGAAGTTCCCCTGTTTGAGCATTTAACGGTTTCGTTCAACCATGTGATCGAAAACCTTGGACCACACGAGTTGCCGCTAATCGGACGAGCAGACTGGAATGATTGTCTAAATCTTAACTGTTTCTCTTCAGACCCAAATGAGAGTTTTCAAACTACCGAAAACAATAACAAAGGATCGAAAGCCGAGAGTTTGATGATTGCCGGATTGTTTGTTGTTTACGGAAAAGAGTATGCCAAGCTGTGCGCTCAACTGGGCAACGCATCAGAAGCAATGCGTGCACAAGCGGAAGTGGAGAAAATGACCGAGAAAATCAAACAACACGGCTGGGACGGAAATTGGTTTTTGCGTGCTTATGACTTTTATGGAAACAAAATTGGCTCGAACGAAAACGAAGAAGCCAAAATATTCATTGAATCAAACTCTTGGTGTGCCATGGCGGGTATCGGGCTCGACGAAGCAATGACGCAACGCGCGCTCGAATCGGTAAACAAACACCTCAACACCGAGCACGGACTGATACTCCAAGATCCGCCATTCTCGAAATACCACATCGAATATGGCGAAATATCTTCCTATCCCGAAGGTTACAAAGAGAACGCCGGAATTTTTTGCCACAACAATCCGTGGGTAATCATTGGCGAAACGGTAGTAGGAAACGGCGATCGCGCTTGGGAATACTACACCAAAATCAATCCGGCTTACATCAAAGATGTCGAATTGCACAAAGTTGAGCCTTATGTCTATGCTCAAATGATTGCAGGTAAACATGCGTTCAAGCCCGGAGAAGCCAAAAACTCGTGGTTGACAGGCACTGCTGCCTGGAATTTTTATGCGATTAGTCAATATATCTTGGGCATAAAACCAACCTACAACGGATTGGAGTTTTCTCCATGTATTCCGTCTCATCTAGAAAAATTCGAAGTTACTCGCAAATTCAGAGGAGCTACGTACAATATTCGGGTGAATAATCCAAAGAAATTGATGAAAGGAGAAGTTTCTATTTCCGTTAATGGTAAACAAATCGAAGGAAATACAGTTAACGCTTTTCCTCAGGGAAGCAACGTAACGGTTGAAATCACGCTAAATTAATTATCATTGCCAATTCGTATGCAAAAGAGCCTTCAAATTCTGCTTATTTTTTTCTCACTGATTGTGTCTATTCATGCTTTCAATCACGTTCCGATTTTTAAATCGAAAGCATTCTCGGTGCATCCTGACAGTGTAATTCAAAGAGAATTTAAAGCAAAAGCGCTATCACCGAAATCAATTTCGTCGAACTATTTGAGTCTCGATGCAAACAAATACAGCTCGACAGTTCAAGTCAAATTCAGCATCAATTCGCGCGACAACGAGATGCCCTCAGGCAAGAATCACATCATTACGCTTCATCCGCTGAATGGAAGCTGTACGACAACCATTGTATTCGGTAAACAGCTCATTTCTGCGGATAAAAAAGCGAAAAATATTGATCTTTCGCGCAACACAACATGGAACATCAAATTAGATATGCGGCACGTTATTACTGCTCTCAACAAAGATGGATTCTATACGCTCTTCAACGGCGAAAAGCTATCGAAAGCCGATTTCAAAGGAGTCTATATCGCAGGCGGAGCGTCTCCCCTATCTTGGGACTTCAGCAACCTGAATGCAAAACCAGATATGGAGCTAAAAGATGCCGATGGTGATGGAATCTACGAAATCACACTCAAGCTCAACACCAGAGAAAAGCAACTACCAACAACGAACTTCTGGAATCTATCGACCAATCTGTCTGCTCAACCATCGTATCGATCCGACTACACCATTTCGGATGCCGTTTACAATCTCTCTTTGGAAGAGATGATTAAAGCCATTGAACCCGATAGCACGTTTCGCACCGGACAAGATTGGGCTGGTGTGTGGACTCGCGACATCAGCTACAGCATCATTTTGTCGATGGCACACATGCAACCCAAAGTGACCAAATACAGCCTGATGCGTAAAGTAAAAAACGACAGAATCATTCAAGATACTGGCACAGGAGGTTCGTATCCTGTTTCCACCGACCGCATTGTGTGGGCAACGGCAGCTTGGGAGCTCTACAAAGCAACGGGCGACTACGATTGGTTGAAATATGCCTACATCGTCATCAAAAACTCCATCGAAGATGATATTCTGAATGCATACGACCCAACAACCGGACTAGTTAGAGGCGAATCGTCGTTTCTCGACTGGAGAGAGCAAACTTATCCGAAGTGGATGCAACCTATCGACATCTATCAATCAGAAAATCTAGGAACAAACGCCATTCACTACAACGCCAATATGGTTCTGTCGCAAATGGCTACGCTGATGAACGACGAAGCTACAGCCGAAAAACACCTCGCAATCGCAAACAAAATTAAAGAGGGAATTAACACTTACCTTTGGATTCCGGGAAAAGGATACTATGGACAATATCGCTATGGGAGAAATCATTTGATTCTGTCTGACAAATCCGAAACTTTGGGAGAAGCAGTGTGTGTGTTGTTCGGCATAGCTGAGGGAGAAAGGGCAAAATCGGTTATTGCCAACACACCTGTTCTAAACTGGGGTGCACCCTGTCTATATCCTCAGATTCCCGACATTCCGCCCTACCACAACAACGCCATTTGGCCGTTTGTACAATCCTATTTCGCTCTAGCATCTGCCAAAGTTGGAAACGAAAGCGCTGCACTTCACCAGATTTCGGCTATCTATCGCACCACAACGATGTTTCTGACCAACAAAGAGAATATGGTTGCAGAAACAGGCGATTTTGCAGGAACTCAAATCAATTCGAGCCGAATGTTGTGGAGTCTTTCGGGCAATATCGCACTCGTTCACAAACTCCTATTCGGAATCAATTTTAACGCGAACTCGCTCACGTTCCATCCATTGATCCCCAAGACTTTGAGTGGAAAACGCACCTTGTCGAACTTCCACTACCGCAATTCAATTCTAAACATCACGATGGAAGGCTTCGGAAATAGTATCAAGAAATTTGAAATCGACGGTGTGGAGACTAAACCCGAAATAGCGGGCAATTTGAGTGGCAAACACGACATTCGCATCACACTCAACAATACTAATGATTCAGATGCAAAAACAAATCTTGTTGGCAACAAATTTAGTCCAGAAGCTCCTCTAGCAACTCTCAGCAAAGGTATTATTCATTGGAAAAAGGTTGACAATGCAATCAAATACCGAGTAATAAAAAATGGAGAGACCGAAGCCATTACAACGAAATGTGCGATTGCGGCAACTAACCCAACAGCCGAATATCAGGTTCAAGCCATCGATCACAATGGGATAGCTTCGTTTGCAAGTGAACCTATTGTGCTCGACAATACCGGCAACGCAACCACTTATCAAATCGAAGAGTTTGCACCCAAATCGGAACGACTGAGCACTGGATATACAGGTGGCGGATTTGTAGAAATCGGAAAAAAAACCAATACCGGAATAGAAATCCCTATAGAAATTGCCGCCACGGGTCAATACACCATTCAGGTGCGCTACGCCAATGGAAACGGACACATACACTCCGACAACAAATGCGCTATTCGCACACTCAGAGTCAACAATCAATTCACCGGAACACTCGTGATGCCTCAGCGTGGCGATGGAGAATGGTCTAACTGGGGACTGAGCAACGCCATTGGTGTAAAACTCAACAAAGGAAAAAACACGATCTCAATTATTTTCGAATCGGCAAACGAAAACATGAACAGCGAAACCAATCAAGCTCTTCTCGACGAAATAGTAATCCTGAAAAGGTAATCTAAATCACTACTTTCTTTCGTCATGGTGGATTCTATTCATATAGGGCATGTATGACTAACGCCAAATCTGATACATTACCATGTTAGTTATATCTCACTTCTTTTTTTAGAACTCCTTTTATATGATCATTTGAATCAAATATAAATAGATATTGATATCCAGTATTAAACATGGTTATGCGATTATAGCTTGCTCTGTGCAATCCCTTATTGTTGACAAGTTCTGCAATCAAGCTGTCATCAAATATTTTTGAGAAATAAAGGTTCAATGTAGCAGATGTATCTCTCCTAAATGAGTTCGAGAGCTTTGTAGAATAGAAATGACAAAATCGTCTCGTTTTATCTATACTATCTATCCTATTAATCGCTACTTCTGGTCTTTCCGTTGGAGTCTTTAGGTCTTCTCAAAAGGAAGCCCTTTCTAAGAAAACAATAGTATCAACAACAATTACTCGTTTGTTTAGACCGACACTTTCATTTACAATATAATTAAATGCTTGAATATATTTCAAAATGTCAGTATAACTAATATCCTGTGCATTACTATTACAAGATGCAACAAATAAAACTAAAGCTATTAGTGTTTTCATAGTTAGAATGTTAAAAATTTATCAGTAGTAGCTGGAACTAATCCTTGTTGCAACCTACTTAATGAGTTATTATCAAATGGTAGGTAAGCAGGTTTACCAGTAGGAGAAAATGTAATACCTTCATAAGACGTCCGTTGTCCATAATTTGCACCTTGTTGATTCAATTGACTTCTTACAGTATTCATTCGAGTTTCGACCGCCAAGATCACGGGTTGTTCCCCAAACTTGATCACCTTCTTTATTAAATACAGCTCCTTCCTCTGTTGAATAATTCTCAGGAAGAGTTCCGTCAGCATGAAGTTTCTCTAAGCCATCAATCTTTTTGCCAAAATGACTATCTGAAAACTCTTTGGCTGATTTATTACTATACTCTATTTTATTAGTAGTTTTTATATCATCTGTTTTATTCTTTGGTGCTATCATATCATATTTTGCACCAACACCATCCCAAAAATTACCATCATGCGCTACCGCATTAACTCCACTAACCATTCCGCCAATCAATCCGCCAGTAACGCCGCCAATCAATCCCCCTTTGAATCCAGCAGACAATCCATCACCAAAGCTTCCGCCATTAGCCCACACATTACCGGCTCCGCCTACGAAGCCACCGGCTGCGCCGCCTGCCGCACCGGAAGCGGCACCACCCAGAAAGCCTCCCACTTTCATAATGCTGCCGACATACCCACCGGCTGCTGCTCCAGCAGCGCCAGCCAATGCGCCAACTCCCATTGCTTTAAAGAAACTACCCGGTCCTCCGCCTAATTGACCGGTAAAGCCCATAATTGCAGCATTTGAGAATGCACCTATTATTGCACCGTATATCATAGGTACTAGCAGAAAGAATACTTTCCCATTCGGATCAGTATATTTAAACGGATTGCCGAAGCAATACCCATAGCGATTGTAGTTGAGCCAATTGTCTGGTGCTTGCACATACGGGTCGGGTGATAGGAACATTGAGGTCAATGGGTCATACACTCGACCATTCATATTGATTATGCCAAAGGCATCGATATGCTCGTGTCCAGTATATCCACGACTAACAATCCATTTGGTACGAGTATCCTGTTAACCAAACTCTTTTATCATCCCAAGTCTCCTTTCCTAATGTCGTCCAAGTTGAGGGGAAATTACCTCCGAAGGGAAGGCGGATAAAAACAACTCTCTAGATTTGTTTCAACGCTTATATAATTATCTAAAGCGGATATTCCATTTATCTCTGCTTCAGTAAAATTCAACTCATCCAATAAAACTAAGTTATTCGATTCCAATGCAACAAAATAAACCGTTTCTTTATTAGAAACAAAATGCCGATACCAATAACACCAAGACAGATGATTTTTTTCTATAAAATATCCAAACCATTCTATAAATTCTTCATTAATTTCTATTCCAATTATCAAACTATTGCTGCTGTCATACTTATTATCTTTCACATAAAAATTCTTAAGGCCATCGATATCAGGAAAATCAGACCAAATATCCTGCATAAAATCGCAGATATACCAAGTGCTTTTTTAGGGCACTTTTCGGAAAATTGAGAGTAAAAAATGTGACATTGTATGCTCTTTGTAATACGGGTCATTCATATCTTTATTTATTATATATGATAGTTCTGCTGATTTGTTCCTGGTACATTTATTTCTCTCCACGTCCCCTCGATTCGCTGATAAAATTGGATGTTTGCGTGCCTAACATAATCATCCTTATTCAAACTCAAGTCCTTAAATATATTTTGAACTCTATTATGGGTTTCGACCCTGAAATCAAGCTTATAATCCCCTTCAACAATTGAGACTCGCACTTCTTGATTAGCTATAGGATCCACTGGGGACAGAGCCCTCGCTCAACGACTGCGCTATGGTTTATTGCTCGCTACGCCGAACCGGGGGTATGATGTCAATTTTTGCTACAATATCTGCGATTACTTCCATTTTCGCTACTTGATCTGGAGAAATATTATTTGATTGAAGATAAGAAACAATAATGCTTTTTAACCGATATCCAACAATCTGATTTTTACTGGCAGTTTTTCTGATCAAATCAATAATGTATTCAGTTGAAATTTCAATTAAATTTTGAATTAGAAAGCCCATACGATTTTCAAAAAAATGAATCATTTCTATATCGGGAAGCACTAGATGCTTACAAAAATAATCTGCAAGAATATCTATTCCTCTATTTTTATTTGCCCTACAATATAGAACTCCTAAAAAGAATAGATATCCATTATTGCCCATAGCATTTTTATGATTTTCAAAATGTCTAATATATAACTCATCGGCCTCTTTATAACGTAATATCAGAAGAATACGAACTATATATTTCTCCCAATCAAAATCATCTTTGCCTATAAGAAAGTTATTATAAAGCGCATATATATATATTGCAGATTCGAAGGCTCGCATTTCTCCTAATACATCAATCCAAACAAGATTTATCTCTTCATAATCCTGCTTCTGCAATTCATTAATCAAAAAATGTATTACTTTTTTTCTATCCTTCGCTTTATAACTATTAAATTCTTTAGCTATATTAATTACAAAAGAATTTCCACCATCTTTGGAATTAGTGTAACTATTTATAAATACACCAATTTTATTTTTTATTTCAGTCTCATTCATAATTACTCGTGTAATCTTGTTATTTTGACTCTTGTCGAATTTAAATCAAGAGGACCCTTATAAACAACTTCAATACCCCCTCCTGGTTGTAAATTAAGAGGCTCAACTTTTTGAACATACATAACTTTAGAAGCATCAAAACTTGGATCCGAAGTTGAAATCTCAACTCTCCAATTTGGAGATTGTTTAATAGCAAGTTTACTCAATGCTTCAGAACTACTCATTTCTCCATCAGGTGTTAACCAAACTCTTTTATCACTCCAAGTCTCCTTTCCTAATGTCGTCCAAGTTGAGGGATCTTCAGAAGTATAATGATACAACTTATCTGGTAATTGATTTTCGAGATTAGGATTATTAACTTGAACACCATGCACTGTAGTCGGAATTAAAGGTGGATGGGTAACCTCTTTCGGAACAATTCTTGCTCCAGTCCACATATTCTTCCCATTGGCTAAAGCTTTTTGAGCACCAGAAACAGCTCCTCCTGCTCCTCCAAGAATTGCCCCCATTTTAAATCCATCCTTAAATGAACCACCATTCAATTCACTTGCGGCTCCACTCAAAACACCGCCAGTTGCACTTCCATAGACTGCACCCCAAATAGCACCTGTAGGGGCAAAACTTGCAGCACCAGCACTTAAGCCTCCAAAAATTACACCTTGAAATGCACCACTAAACCCTGCCCCTAGACATTGCCCTAGATTACCTCCATTTAGAGCAGTACCTAAAACACCTCCAACAAAACCTCCTGCACCTCCTGCTAATGCGCCTGCGGCTACGAAGCCTAATCCCCCAGTTGCAACACCAACAGCTACAGTTACAGCTACAGTCACAACTACTGTTAGAATAGTCTTCCAATTCTGCCCTACCCAATTAAAGAAGTGACTAAACCAGGTGTAACCTGATGGGTCACTGTACTTAAATGGATTGTTCATACAATATCCATAGCGATTGTAGTTCAACCAGCTATCAGGTGCCTGAATGAAAGGATCTGTACTCAAAAACATCGAAGTAGCAGGGTCATACACCCGGCCATTCATATTGATAACTCCGAAGGCATCGAGATGTTCATGCCCGGTATATCCACGGTTCACAATCCATTTGGTACGTGTGTCTTTTTGACTCCAATCGTTTACATCTCGGCGTGCGCCCCAAGGGTCGTAGGCATATTTCTCTACCACATTGCCGCCTTCATCTGTCAGCGCCAATAGCGAACCTTGATTATCGGAATAAGCATAGAGCAAACTATCCACACCGTGGTTTTGTATCAGAATCGCGCCACTAAGATAGTGAATTTTACGTACATTACCCGACGCATCCACCTCTTCTTCGTAGTTGCCCACGTAGTAGTGTGTTTGCTTCACCACACCGCCTACCGAATAGACCGATTTGCGACGTTGATCGTCAGTGCCATACAGAATAGAATAGCCTTTGTTTCCCTCAGCAAGCGTGGCTATTTTCTTGAAGTCAGTATATGTAACATTCAGGTCTGCTGTTGGTATAGCGGCAGGCGCGCCCGATATAGAGGTCAATGCGTGAGGTTTGCCATTCACTTCACCGTAATTGAAAGTGAAATTACCCAAATCGCTCTTCGACTTAATATTACCCGTTGTGGGGTCATAAACGATGTTGTTTTGTTTTACCAGTGCATTGTTTTTATAGACATCCCAATTAGTCAATCTATTCTGTTCATCATACAGGAACTGTTCTTTTTGTGCCGTCAGGTTATCAGTGCGGTATTCCAGATTGCCTTTCGCATCGAAATGATATCCTGCATCTACCACTCCCTGTGCAAAGATAGAGGTAGGCAAGCCCCGTTCGTCGAACCCGAAGGTGGATTGTTTTCCGCCTTTGCTCGATTTGGTCAGCTGCCCACGGGCATTCTCTTCGAGAGCTTTCCATATAGAGCGATTGGCATTGTCCTTCACCTCGGTCAGGTTACCATACGTGTCATAGACATTGTAGGTGAAGTATCCGGATGGAAATATTTCCTTCCGTACCCGACCCAGCGCATCGTATTCGGTCTGTTTGATGTAGGTGCGGCTTTCGATATTCTCAGTCAGTTTGGTTACCCGATCAAAATTGTCATACTCCATCGTCTGCTTGTTCTTGCCTACGATTTCGATAGTTTGCGCCCTGTTTTGGGTATCGTAGGTGTAGGTGGTTACTTCCCCGTTGCGATTGATGTTATCAAGCAATCCATTGGGTTTGTAGGTATTGACCGTGGTAATGGAATCTTGATTCTTATGGATCTTTTGACGCTCCCACAGCAGTTCACCGAAACCGTTGTATTGTGAACGAACTGTCCCTGCATCGGGGTCAATCAATCGGGTACGTTTGCCTTGTAGATTGTATTCCATCGTGACGGCTTGCCCTCCTTCAGGGGTAGCTGTTTTAGTGAGACCCGATGCATAATAAGTATAGGTTACAGCTTTACCATTCACTTTACTGGAAATCATCTGTCCGGCATCATCCACAGTGGTCTCTTTCGACTCATCGGGTGTACCAGAGGCTACTGTTTTACCTGCATACATCGATACAGTCGTAGTTTTGCTACTGTATGTAGACGAAGAGATTCCCATAGGGCTAGTCAGTGTGCTCGGACGACCATAATCGTCGTAGATATAGGTAGATGCCCACGTTTTGCTTGAGGCATTCGCTTCGAAATATGGCTCGGATACCCGATAGACTTGTCCTTTATCGTTGTATTCGGTGGCCACACTTACTTTATTTCCATTCAAGCCATAACTGTCTTTTTGGATTTCACGACCTAAAGCATCGTACCACACATACACAGGAGCACTACCCGAAGCTTCGGAATATTTGTAATACTTCGCACCAATTGCATTGCCCTGTGTAGCCCATTGCATCACCTCCGTTTTGCGTACACCGTCGGGCAATTTGGTCTCTGTCGGACTACCTAGCCCGTTGTAATAGTAGTTAGTCGTTCCAAAACGATTTACTTCGGTATTGAGGAGTCCTTTGGTCTCGTCCCAATTGTAGGTAGTAACTTCGCCTAATGCATTGGTTTTGGTATAAACAAACCTCTGCGATGGGGTATAGGTGGTATAAGTGGATCTGGTGATTCCATTTGCTGTGACATTTACTTGCAAAGGATGCCCCACATTGTCATAACTCAAATAATCGGTCGTGACACTGTTTACATCGGTAGGATCTACAACTTCTTTGGTCGGATTTCCTTTGTTGTCATAGGTGTATTGAACAGATTTTGTAAAGGTTTTTCCATCATAAACACGGGTGGTCGATACGTTATCGACTTCATTTGGGCACCACGATCCTTTTTGAATATACGCAATCGTCTTGGTCTCAACCACCGCATTGGTCCCTTTTGTCGTCTTAATCGTTTGCGGATTGCCCCAACTATCGAAATTCGATGTCTCGGTTTTGGTCGTCAGACCTGTCAGATTGTCGATAACTGTTTGTGACGATACATATGGAATGTAGCGTTTCCCTCCCTGAGGTAAGACATCATTTAAAATGCTGACAGTCGAAATTGCATTACTCTCTACAGATGTAGTTACTGTCTGCTGTGTCGGATATACATTGTAGTAAGTGCTATTGTAGCCATACTGTGAGACCGTTTTTCGATTTTGCGATACATTATCTTCCGTAAACTCTTCAAATCCGAGTAATCCTTTACCCGCCAAGTGGAGTCGCAATCCTTTGTAGGAGTAGTTGGTTGTGAAGAGTTGGCTTCCTGCGCTTGTTTTGGTTGAGCTTACTACCTGCATTGGAATACAAATCTGACTTACCGGGTAGGAGTAACTCGTTGAACTATTCGAATAAACTGAATTATCGGTCAAAACTTTGTATTCAATCGTATTTGTCTGATTCAATCCATTTGTGATAGAAGAGATAGACCTTTCAGATTCTGAGGTAGTAAAAGAGAATATTTTTGACGGGTAATCAACCCCTATCAGATCACATCTCCCATCTCCATTGATATCATAATACGGCAGTGTATTGTTTTTATAAAACCGCATATTACTGTTACTAATAGTGTGACTACCTTCCGTAAAAGTGGCACCGTTATAGTAAAATACATTTATATTATATTCAGTCGCAGAAGTACTTGTTTTATACATTTCAAGAATATCCGGTTTACCATCTCCATTATAATCGCCAATATAATAGGATTCTAATACAGACGCAAGATTATTGGGAATACTATAATGTTTAGTCCTCGTTATTGGGCTAGGTGTATCGATGAATCCTATTCCTGTAGATATTTTAAGAGTCCATAAGTGAGTACCCCTATTATATGCAAGGATGTCAGTCTTTCCATCACCATTAAAATCAGCGAAATCAATGTCGCTAGTAAAGCTACTCACACTGTTTGTAAATGGAATAACATGAAATTGATTATCTGTTCCATCATATTCCATTATAACTCCATTTTTTACTGAGAATATTTCTGGCAATCCACTTCCGTTTACATCAGTTGTTCTAATGCTTGTTAAATCTACTGCCAAACCACAAAGACTAATCTCAGGTAATGTGGTGGTGTATGTTAGCTTTAAATCATACAATCCAATTGTTCCATAACTGTTATTTACAGCTCTACTTATAAGAACTTCAACATCTCCATCTCCATTGTAATCTCCTACATTAACGGTATAAGTAGAAGACCCATCTGTTGTGATTTTCCAATTCTTGTTTTGTCTCACTAATTGACCATTTATATTGAGTAAGACATCAAATTGATATTGATACATAACATTTAGTGTGTTTCGTATGCCTCTAACTTCCAATATATCGGGTTTCCCATCTTTATTAATATCCATTGGAATCATTTGATATGCACCAGTAAAAGGGAAATAGTCATTTACAGGTGATATTCCCTCATTCTGCACTTCAACAAAATTACTTCCTCCATTCGTGGATTTTTTTAATATCCATCCTGTGTATTGTCCAGTAAATGGATCCAAAATCGTTTGCAAAACATCGGCAAATCCATCATTGTTAAAATCCGTTACAATCATCGTTTTATCCAGTGAACCCGAAATGTATTCCAAATCAGAGGTTGTACTTTGGATTCCCATCGCTGGTGCTGTTGTCGAATTAAGCTTACTCCAATCTATCACGGTCGGATTGTACTTTTCTCCATTCAGTCCTGTTTCTGTAACGGTGTTTAACTTATTGTAGAATCCATCATTGGTGTAGTTTAAAGTATATTCTCTTTGCGTTTGTGATGAGGTCTTTGACTTGATGGTTTTAAGAATCAAGGTTTGGCTTGTTTTGGAGCCTGCTATATAGCCTGTTTGTTGGTCATTTACGTATCCTGACTGCGTATTCCGCGTATCATACACAAACTCAATCTGATTGACTGGGCTTATACCTGCTACTGCATTTCCTGTATAATCTATGGTTGAAAGTCTAAATTCTCCATTCGTATTATCTTCTATATAAGTATAGGTCATATAATTCCCATTCGTGTCTGTTGTTTTGGTCAACAGCCAGTTTAATGGAGTAAATGTGCCTTGCGCCTCGATATATGAGTCAGCCGTAGAGCCATATTCAAGAATTGTGCCCTCTTTTGTTTTGACCTCGAAATAGAGTTTTGCATTCAATGTTTTTAGAGTAATGTCACTAAAACCCTCTACCTCTGTGCGATATTTTGCGCCATCCGTTAAATGAATGCCAGACACTAAAATCAGACGTTGTCCGTCTAATGTAAGATTATCAGCATTGGTCAAGTCAGGTGCTGCAACTTTGCCATCATGGTATAAATCGCTACCAGATCGACTAATCGTCGACATTGCGCCTAGATTCCAACCCCATCCTGCAATTCCATTTCCTCCCTGGCTATTGTACACCAGCGAAATATTTGGCTGCATCCCGTTGATGCCAGCCGGACATTCGATAGGGATGGAGTAGGTAGCCGCACCACTCGGGCTCACGGCAAACTGCCCGGGGATAGAACCTACGGCGACTCCCTGTGTAGGGTCGCTCGTGAGAGTACCATCCGGCTTCATATATGTGCCGTCTGTCGGAGGAAAGATCAATGTCTGGTCTATCTTCGCATTGAAACTCTGTCCCGTAGCAGCAGTATACCTAAAACCCGGCTTGAGTGATACATTATCGCGCGCCACGTAGCTCTTGGGCGCACCCGATTCATTGGTTTGAAGCACATAAGTCGGTTGCGGCGCTTGTGCAAATAGCTGCACAGACCATCCGACAAGCAAGATGTGTATAATAAGATATTTGTATAGCATTCTCATAAGATTCTATATTTATTAGTGGTGAAAACAGCATATAAGGATGGATAGAGGCATCGGGATGTGATGCTCCATCCAATCTTACAGGATTTCTTTTGGTTAAGATTATTTCTTCGCTTGTTTCAGCTCATTCACCTCTTTTTGCAGTTGAATTATATACAACGTCAACTCTTCCACTTTTTGCAGAAGTTTGTTTTGCATCTCGCCCATATTCAGTCCATTCTGTACAATTTCGGAGGCAGATGGTATTTCGGGAAGGTGGCTATTCTCTTTCACATAGGCTTCTACTTCTTGAAGTGGACGGAGTGTGTAGTCTGCCTTGAAAACATAATCGGCAGGTACAGCAAGATCAACTATCACCTCTTCGGCGTGTATCTTGCCTTTGACTGTCAATTTTTGATCGGGTGAGGTTGTGCCAATTCCTATTTTCCCTCCATTTGTTGCCATGGCTATATTGTCATTGGCGTATGCAGTCAATCTATTTATACTTTCACCAGCATTGTTTGTTGTTGTGATAACAAATTTACCAGGTATAAATATGGCATTGGGCGTCCCATCAACTGAAACACTAAATTGACCCACTCTTAGCGAAGATGACCCATTATATCCGAAAAAGTCAAAAAAACCAACATTGTCTCCATTTAGAATAGCTGTAGGAGCTATGTTTGTTCCTCTATAACGATTGAAAGCAATTCTTGATGCATGCCAATTTACATCAGAGTAAGTATTGCCTGTATAGTTTACATATCCACCTGATTTAGAAGTAGATATATCTCCATTCACGGTCGTAGTTCCATTCAACGTAGTAATACCATTCACGTATAATTTATTAGAACCTGGATTCGTTGTCCCAATCCCGACATTTCCTGTCCCTGTAATTCTCATTAACTCACCCATACCATTTGTCAATGAATTTGTAAATACAATTGGCTTTGAAAAATCGGATGTAGAGATGCGCATTCCAGTAATAGAACCATCATAGCCAACTAAACCTCGGCCATTTTGAAACAAAATAGTTGCTGATTCCGCTATTGTACCATTTGTAGATAGAATACCAGCCAAAGCACCAGAGCTTCCTTTCACCGTCAACTTTTGTGAAGGTGTAGTTGTGCCAATTCCCAGACTACCAAGTATGGATCCATTACCACCAATTTGCAAATCTGAAGTTGTAACTACTGCATTATCTGCGCTATAGCTTATTTCTATCCCTTGATAATTTTCATCATTACTAACTGAACCGTCAGATGTAAAAATAATTTGAATATATTGCGATGTTGGATTCGTAAACAAAACGCCATTATAAAAACCAGAGAGGTATAACATATCTGTCCAATTGACACTATCAGTTGATTGTTTTATAGTTACAAAATCATAATCGGATTCAGTATCTATACTATACGTTATTTTTGTCGGCATTGAGCTTTGTCTGGTATCAATATTCCAAGTTTTATTCAAATTATTTGTATAAAGTGTTCCTTTCCAAGCAACAGTTCCATATCCACTTATGTAGGTTTTATCAGCTTTGGCTGACCCGAACGCAATGACAATAAATAATACGATCAAGGCGAAAATTTTATTTTTCATATTTCTTTAGTTTTTAGTTTTTTATCAAACATATTTTTTTATTCTACGATAATACTTTGTGTATTATCATTAGAATAGTAGTCGTTATTGTTATTTTCTTGATCCGTTTCTATTTCTATTTTCACGTTCTGCCTCTTTACTCTCTTTCTGTTTTTTCTGATCAATTGTTAATGTACTGTCAATGGAAGTTTTCAGTTCTTGAGTTGCCTCTTGCATAAAAGCAGTTGCTTCTTCTTTGTCACTAATTGCTCTTGCTTTCTCAAGATTTTCTTGAAATTGTTTTGCTTTTTTCATTAACGTCTCTTTTTGTTGAGCAGTTAATGTTACATCCGCGTTTAATTTTGAAACCATGCTTGTCGCAGCTTTGTCCGTTTTGCTTGATGTTGGATTAGCTCCCATACTTACATTGCAAACCAAAAGAGCAATTATTGCTCCTGAAATCATTCTCTTTTTCATTTTGTTTATATTATTTGATTATTACTATTTTTACTGTTATCAAAATTCTTGCGAACATGGTTGGCTTTATTGTTTAATGATTTTAAATTCAATCCTATTCGTCCCTGCCGATACGCGCAAAACGTACCATGTAGCATCGTAAGTAGATAGATCTACTGGAGTTTTACCCAACTTGGCACGTAGGTTTTGTAATAAGGTACCGTGTGCACTATACAATTCTATGCGCACTTCATCTTTTGGGTCACCACCCGTCACTTCTACCGCCAAGTTGCCTTTGGTAGGATTGGGGAAGATTACCACTTTTCGTTCGCCCATCTCTTCCGCCACTGGTTCTGGTTTGGGATTTGCATTGTTTTTCACTTGGTTCAAGGTGACCACCCTTCGGCTGATGCGATTGCCTGCCTCATCATAATAGAAGCTGACTTTATCGGTAGCTTTCGCACATACCGATAGTAGCAGAAATAGATAAATAAGTAGTTGTTTTTGTTTCATAAAAGTGTTATTAATTGAGTAATTGAGTAACCGAATAATTGAGTAACTGAGTAATTGAAATCTATTATTCAATTACTCAGTTAATCTATTTGTTTTAGCTCACCACTTTCAGCACCGGAGCGGTGTAGTCGGTAGTGCCGTCGGGTGTGATGGCTGCCACCCGGAAGTAGTACTTCGAAGCAGCCGTCAGACCTATGATGTCGAAGGTGGCTTGCGTGCTGGTACCTGCTTGCGTCCATCCGGCTTCGGTGTCGGGGATAGCATCTTTGGCATATTGCCAAAGGTATGCGCCTGCCTTCTCTACTGCTTTGGCGATAAGTTTCACGCTGCCAGAGTTCGCTCCATCGGTGACGGCCAATACGGCTTTCGAGGCAGTGGCAGGTTGCTTGGTCAGCTGAAAGCCCGAGCTTAAGATTTTGACTTCGTCGCCTGCACTGATGCGCTCTACATAGGCTGCCAAGATGCGGAAAATACGATCTACCTCCTCTTCGTCGGCATTGCGGGCGGCAATGGCGGTGTGGCTGCCGTCGCGGGCGGCCAGTTCCGAAGCCTCCAGCTTATCTACCCCAGCTTTGGCATTTGCCAAAGGCTCATCGGGCGATGGGAAAAAGGGATTGTCGGTTAAATCGTTGACCACATTCCGACAAAAAGGAATCTTGGTGTTGACAGGCAGTTTGACAAAACTTAATGCTACTTTCTTCATACTGAATTTAATTAAAGGGTTTTTGAATATAATGAGGAAAATCGATGTCAGACAAACGAGTACAGGCAGTATGACAGCTTGCATCGGTGCTATTACAGGAGGAATCGTACCGATAACTGTTGGAACAGATGAAATTCCTGCTTGCACAGGTGCTATTACAAGAGGAATAGGCGCGATAACTGTTGGAATCATACCGATAACAGTTGGAATCATACCGATAACAGTTGGAATCGTACCGATAACAGGAGGAATAGGTGCGATAACTGTTGGAACAGGTGAAATTCCTGCTTGCACAGGTGCTATTACAGGAGAAATCGGTACGATAACTGTAGGAATCGTACCGATAACTGTAGGAACAGGGTAGATTGCTCTTTGCACAGCTATTTTCCCTACCTACACAGGCACAAAAACGCCTTCGAGAAGAAGAGTTAAACTTCTCAAAGGCGTTAATCGAACTGTTGTCGTTGACAATGGCAGCAGAATTCATACGTTACTGATACTTTTTTAATTAATGTCTGTTTTGTTTCTTTAAATTGAATTTATAAGCAATCTCTCTCATCAAATTTAACTCTTATCATCCTTTTGCTTTCTCTAACTAATAATTAGTAGAGACTCAATTCTTTCGTGCTGCAATATTAATACGGTTTTCTGGAAGTCAATCTAATAAAAATCTCATTTTTTCTCATTTTTTTCTAATAAACTATTAAGTGATTGTTAAATAAAAGATACATAGCACTATCTTAATCAAGTACTTATCTTGCAAAAGCAAGAAAAATAGAAAAAATCAGTTTTTGTTCCTTATTTACGAATTGAAGAAGAGATATGGGTATTTATTTGAATGATCATTCGTGGAAGTGAATATTCTCTGATATCACTTGGTTGATGACATTATAAATAGAAACAGCCAGTTTCTCTACTGAAAATTATAGATTTCGCTAAAGATGCATCTGGATTCTGTTGCAATCACAACAGGCTCCTTTGGAAATGTAATTTTGAGAAATAAAAAAGGAGTGATTCACATCACCCCTTTTCTTAAAAAACACACCACTATTATTCTCTTAACGAATAATCTTCTTTGTTTGCCCATTTGCATGAACAATATATGACCCATTTTTTAGGGTACTCATATCAATCTTATCAGACTTAATTTTAAGAATCTGTTTGCCAACTGAATCAAAAACTCTAACATCTGCAACTTCAGTCAGCTCAATCATATTGGCTCCTATTTTACCAAAGATCGATTTATTGTAAACATTCTTGCCAATCCCTAATCCTAAATTTGGAAGCAGAAATCCTGAATAGAATGTGGCAGCGTACCCATCATTGTTTGTAGCATTCCACCAATAAGCTGCAGGATCTTTTAATGTACCATTCATCTCATCGTTCGTATCAAAATCATTCACTTTAATATCAAATGAGATCCCTTTGCCATCATTCAATCCTTTCCATGTATCGATATCGAATACCGGACGGGCTTCGCCTGTCAATGCCTCATATCCAATGGTGATAATTTGTTTCACTGTGTTTGATCCGATGGCAGTTTTAGATGTAATGCCAAGGCTGCTGTTGAGCATCGCATTGGTTCCACCCCAATTGATTGTACCTGCACCAATATTATCAAAGGTCAACATCATTGCGGCATCGAATCCCACTTTCTTAAACGTAGCTTTATAAGCTCCAAAAGCCGCAAATCTTTGATACCACGCATTGGTTTCAGGATTTGGATTTTTAGAACCATCAAGTTTTAAGTAAGGTGCCCACATCACTTCAGCTGTCTCGTTTCCGGTGACATCATCATCAGTGTATTGTAACAGAATATACATACTGTAATCGTCATACAACACTTTAAAAGCCGCATCTTTAAAGTCGTCTGCTCCTTTGTGAGAAGGAGTATATCCCAATTGACTTTCAATAGCGTAACCGCTACCAGGAATACTTGCCCACACTGCATCAAAATCTGCTGCTTTTGGACTAAAATTAGAAATAACAGTTGCTTCGGCTTGTTTACGTGGATACGCATCTATGCCAACCGAAGGAGACGTTTGGACAAACCATGGATAGATTGGCATTTGCCAGTTAGCCACATAATCGGCATCTGTTTGTGCAAACATAGATGTTGCACACGCTAGTGCAACGGCTAAAAAAGTAAGCGTCTTTTTCATTGTTAAAAAATTTAGATTGTTAATATAAAAAAATTGAAACTGAATTAAGTATTTCAAAATCTCAAAATTCTATCGGCGAAGGGTAAGTGCAGAACTTTACTTCACCACCACAGTAACGGTATAAATATCACCTTTTTTGGTTCCTTTGTAAAAAGTATATTTCACCGGATTGGTAAAATTGGTCACCGTAACTCCATTCTGAGCAAGAGCCGTACCCACCAATACTTTACCCATCGCTCCACTCCATTTTGGCACAAGTGTAGTGACATCAGTACCTTGAAGCACTGTGACTGTCACCGTTTTATCCACCGTATTTATCACTCCTTTGGGAGATGGAATCAGATTCGAAAACTCGAACTGTGTAATAGGATCTTGTGCAATAGTGTGGACAGAATAAATCTCCTCTGAATTATTCTCAGCCACCACTTTTATAGCTGTCAGACTATCGGGGGTGTATCTAAAGTCAGAGTATAGTGGGCCATTATCTATTGCTAATTTACTCTGCACAAATAGTTTGCTATTAAAAGAAGATTCCAAGCTCAGATAAGAAGTCGCCGTGCTGTAGTTTTTGATTAACGTTACGGTTTTATTCAATTCGTCTATCACGCCCGTCTCTCCAAATGCGCCAACGCCCAACTGAAAACTGGTTAATTTCTTTTCGTTTGAGGCTGCATATCGGTTAATCTTGACCGTGTAACTTTTCTCGGTTCCTTCCACCGATTTTACGATGTAGACGACAGGGTTGGCGAAATCGTTTTCAGTAGTTCCCGATACTTGATGAACACCATTCACCGATACCAGAGAAGAGTCTGAAGCTAACACATAGGCTGCCTTAAAATGGAAATCTGTTCTTGAATCGGGTAAATCAAAAAGAATTTCATTCGCATCATTCATAGAGCCAATAACCGGTTGTCCGTCGATTATCAAATAAAACTCATCAAATGAGTTTCTCTTATCAAGCACAGTAATCTCCACTGTCTTCACCTGACGCTCGTCCTTGTGACCAAAATCGCTTGAGCTGGTTGCCAATACCGAGAGTTTGTATTTTCCTGCTTTTTTATACAACACAGGCAGCGAGTCTGCTTTATTAAAATCCAATCCGGTTGCTCCAGCTTCTCCATATACATGACCTGCTGTGCCATCATACAAGGTTATGTATTCTCCCGAACCTTTTACCACTACATAAAACTGACTTCCGGCTAATGCATTTGCACTTCCACTTCGTTGAAAAGATAATTCAAATGATGGATCTACTTTAATAGATTCCTCAGTCACGCAGGAGTTTAGAAAGACTACTGCGAAGAATAATATGATTGAATAAAAACTAATTTTCATAATGTTTTTAGATTTATCTGAGAATAAATAAGCTTACCAACCTGCATTTTGTTTAAGAGAACCTCTATTCACATCTATTTCAGCTTGAGGAATAGGGAAGTATTCGTTTTTACCTTTTACAAAGCTGCCATTGAAACTTTTTGCTAAATCAATACCAAATTTCGGATCAAAACTCCAGCGAACCAGATCATTGAACTCAAGACCTTCGCCAGCGAATTCTACTGTTCTCTCATGCTTCAGTACTTCGGGTGTAAGTTCTGTCAACAAAGGCATCGCCACCCGATCGCGCACCTGATTTAAGGCTACCAATCCATTTCCATCGGCATCATTATCAATTTGATAACATGCCTCTGCATACATCAGTAGCACATCGGCGTACCGAATTACACGGATATTATATGGTGCGGCAGCAGGTGATGATTTACCCACGAACTGAGGATAATTATACTTCTTCACACCCAAAGAGACACTCGGAATTAATGCTGGATTACCTTTATACAAACTATTTTTCAATACAATATTTTTGGAGTGAACACCTGACTTGAATGGGATATTATATCCTGATTCAGGTCTCCAATCGAGTGTATCTCCATCGAGAAAACAGGCAGCATACAGTCGAGGATCATTCGCATAACCTGCGGGAAATGATGATTCACCCTTTTTACATTCATCCCAAAAAGTGAGATCAAATTCCAAATTCTGATAACCTCTGGGCGAAGTATATTGATAGTTCATACTACCACCAGATGCCCAACCTGGCAAATAAGGATTGCTCGCTCTGTCGTCGTCGTTGAATTGAACCTCCCATACCGATTCTTTATTATTTTCGGCTTTGTATGAATAGGTGCCAACAGGAATATCTAAATACGATGAGTTCGACATCAAAGCCGCATTGATATGCTTCTTACTATTCTTATCAAGCGGTTGAATCAAGTTATAATCTCCGCTATCCATCACTCGTTTCAATGCGGCCTTTGCTTTCGTTAGGTTTGCAGCGGCTTCACTTTGTGATTTATTGAATCGGAGGTAATAATGATAATGTTTGTACAACAACGCTTTACCCAATAATGCATTTGCTCCACCTTTTGTGATTCGACCTGTCTCGGTAGAAGGCCACGCATTCGGCAGATTATTGGCCGCATAGGTAAGATCCGCTTCTATAGCACTCCAAAATTGCTCGGGCGTTCCATTTGAAAGTTGCACAAGTGGATTCGATGGCTCATTTGTTTCGTCGTAATAAATGGGTGCATTATACCATGTTACCAAATAGAAATAATACATTCCGCGCAAAGCCTTCAATTGGGCTTCGTATTGTGCATATTTTTCAGCCGTCATCATAGATTTAACTTTATCCATGTTAGCCAAAATATCCGAAGTTCTGAAAAGCCCACGGTACAAATCATCCCAAGTCGTGTTGAGTTCAGTTGTGATGAGCATCTTATCTAGCCCTCCGTTCGGATTTTCAAACCAGATGTATGGATCGAGTGTATTTACTCTCAGCATAATGGTCTGACCATAAAGTCCCCATTGAGCTAATGGTGTATAAGCTGCATTTACGGCAAGCAATAAATCATTTTCGCTTGTGAAAAACAATCCTGCATCCAGGTTATTCTTATTCTCAATATCCAGAAACTTATCTGAACAGGCAGAAAGCCATAAAACAGAGGCGAGTATTAAAATAATTTTTCTCATTGTATCTATTTCTATTCATTTAGTGTATCAAAAACCAATCTGTAATCCAAACATAAAACTCTGAGGAATAGAGTATGTACCACTATCTGTACCCGAATTTAATGGATCGATAGACATCAATCCTTCAGGATCACGCCCTTTGTAAGAAGTGAAACAGTATAGATTTGAAGCATTAGCATACAAACGCAACGATGACACACCTAATTTTGGATAAATGCTCTTGGGCACGTTATAACCAATCTGAACATCTTTGATTCGCAAAAAAGATCCACTTTCAACCCAGAATGATGAAATCTGATCATTCATATTGGTATTCGCCGCATCGTATCGTACATATTTTGTTGATTGATTGGTCTCTGTCCAGTAGTTGGCAGCCCAATCTGCCAGCTTATTGTGGTCATTATCTTGACTATTCATACTCGACAGACTGGCTCGTTGACTGTTGAAAATATCAAACCCTCCAACGCCAAAAAGGAAAAGATTAAAGTCGAAATTTTTGTACGCACAATCAAATCCAATAGTATAGGTCATGCTTGGAATAGTCTTACCAATGATGGTTCTATCTAAAGCATTCACATTTCCATCGCCATTCATATCTTTATATTTGATATCACCCGGTTGAGGAACTTGCGTAAACTGCGTTGCATATTTATAGCCGGTATATAGATTGGTAACTGGATCTTTTCCAGCAAAATCAGTTGGTTGAATGATTCCTTGTGAAACATAACCATACAATGCACCGATTGAGTGACCAACCAAGGTGCGATTATTTCCTGAAGTGATATCAGGTACAGGCATATAAAGAACTTCATTTTTGATCGTTGTCAAGTTCGATGAAATACCGTAATTCACCTCGCCAACCTTATCTCTCCACTGCAATGACAACTCTACACCTTGATTACGAATTTTCCCCGTATTGTACCATGGATAACCGTCTACTCGACCAAAAGCAGATGACGTGGGTAACTGAATCAACAAATCATTATTATTTTTGACATAATACTCCGCAGTAACCTGTAGTTTGGTATTAAACATATTGGCATCGATCCCAATGTTTGTCATTTCGGACGATTCCCAATGAATTTCTTTCGAACCGAAACCGGCAAAAATATAGCGAGCATTTGCAACCTCTTGATTATCACCAAAAACAGGAGAAAATGAATTGGCATTGTAGATTTGATCGTAGTATTGGAAGTTAGAACCAATAGATGAGTTACCCGTTTGACCCCACCCTATTCTGAGCTTTAAAGCATCTAAATTCTTTATGTCTTTGAAAAAATCTTCAGTAACTTTCCACGCTAAGGATGCCGACGCAAAATTACCGCGCTTATATTGTGGTGCAAAAACCTGGATTCCATCCGACCGAAGGGAAGCCGTAGCGAAGTATTTTCCTTTAAAGTCGTACATTACCCGACCTAAATAGGTCAACATTCTTCTATCGTCAATTGTGCCTGATGGCACTTTTGAACCAGTAGCATTTGTCAATGTATTCAGTTGAGGATAATCAAATCCATTTCCAGTTCCAGCTATTAGATTCTTTTGCCCCCACAGTCTTTGATAAACCACAGTAGCCTGTACGTTGTGTAAATTGTTAAATTTCTTCTTGAAAAGTAGTTGATTCTCTAGATTTAAGGTCACATCATTATAATAGCTCTCAGTCAATGAAGAGGTGCTATATCCACGATTTCCATCATAGGCTGGATGCCAGATATTAGATCTGTAGTTTTTGACAATAGCCGATGGCGTAACTTTCAGCATCAACCAATCTGTGAAATCAATTTGAAGATAAACGCTGGCATTTGTCCCAAAAGTTTCATTTTTACCCGACCACAATGTTGGTGCCGTGAGAATGTTCGGTTTGTCATTACCCAATGTATTTGAATAGCTATCCTGATTGGTGTAACCATCGTACCCAACTTGATGAAGGCTTCCATCAGCCGCTTCCCAATAGGAGGTTTGGTACGACTCAAAACCTGTTAGACTCTGATCTCCTTGATGTTTATAATTGCTATTATTCACTTTCATCAAAGGAGAAACGACCAAATCCCATACGTTGGTCTGGTTAGATTGGGGTTCTTCGATGGAGGTATAACTAACGTTCAGATTCTCTCCAATTTTTACATATTTACTCAATTTGAAATCCGAATTTGCACGAAGATTCAACATTTCGGCATTGCTTTTTATCACATTTCCATCTTCCTTTGAATAGTTTAAAGCTGTACTAAAATTACTGCTTTCGCCACCACCCGAAATTGATAAATTGTAGTTTTGACTAAATCCTGTTTTAAATACAAGATTTTGCCAATCGGTACCCTTTTCCCAACCTTCTCCATAATATTTTTGTCGAAATTCTGGACTTAATGCATACGCAGGATTAGCAACAGCTACATTATTTTGATTTAAATAAGTCTTGCCTAATCCATTTGCTTTATATCTCGTAGATGCTAGAAAATTCGAATACTGAGATGCATCCATTACATCGTAATGTTTTGGAGCCAATGTGATTCCGTAAAAAGTATTCAAATTGACAACTGGTTTGCCTGATTTACCACGTTTGGTATTCACAATTATCACACCGTTTGCACCATTCGCTCCATAAATAGCAGTGGCAGATGCATCCTTCAAAACCTGAAAATTCTCGATATCTTGAGGTTGAATTCCATTTATTTCCGTCACCTGCACGCCATCAAGTATAAAAATCGGATCGGAACTTTTATTGATAGAACCCACGCCTCGAACTCTTATTGAAGCTCCTCCTCCTGGTTTTCCGCTTTGCGTAACCAATACTCCGGGGGCTTTTCCTTGAAGTGCCTGAGCTGCACTAGTTGATGGGTTTTTAGTCAAATCTTTAGATGAGACAACAGCTACAGAGCCAGTTAAATCACCTTTCTTTACTACACCATAGCCAATGGCAACTACCTCTTTTAATAGCTCCGAATGCGATGTAAGCACAACATTTAACACATTCGATTCACCTACTTTTATTTCTTTGTTTTCCAATCCGATGTAAGAAAAAACAAGAACATCATTTGGAGAGACTTCAAGTACATAGTTACCATTAATATCAGTAACAGTTCCCAGCGTTTTACCTTTTATCAAGATATTAGCTCCAATAACGGGTTCCTTAAAATCGCCATCTGTGACGAGGCCTGTTATTTTCTTGGCAGATAAATTGATTGAAAAGAAGAGACATAAGCTTAACAAGACAAGCTTTGTCAAATAATGAAAATAGGTTTTCATATTTTTTGATAGATTTTGATAAAATATAGAAGTTTATAATCCTTTTACAGTCGTAAGAAATCAGATATTTAGTGTCTTTCTTTTAATACGTGTTGGAAACGCCTTATGGTTTAATTTAAAATGATGTTCTATTTTATGACGAGTTACATTTGCTGTACTCAATATTCATGGCTTAGGGATAGAAACTGATAAAACTTAAAAATCCAGCGCAAATATAACACTTAAACGATTTAGCATTTTATAAAACCACTAAAATTTGAAGTAAATTACAATTCTTTAACGTATAAAATTTAATTAGATATTTTCGAACAAGTGATAGTTATTCATCATTCAGAAAAAAGGAGAACTAATTGCTTCTGATTTTTACGATTGCAAACGATTTGGGTTCAACAATCAATGTCGTTTGATCATTATGGATCGTCCATTTAGGCATTGTTCCCAATAAAAGTCTCCTTTTGCCTGATATAGTACCGTTTATAGTTGCTTCGGTAAACTGATTCGATGGATTAAGAACAACCAATATCTTCGAATCTCCTTGAATTCTTAGGAAAACAAAAGGATACCGATTCTCTACTGCGTAAACTGGAATGAATGCGGCATAATTAGAGAGAGCCGATTCGGTTTTATGAATTTGAACCAATTTGCGTACAAATGTTAGGAGTGATTTTGGGTTTGTTTGTTCTTTAGATACGGATGGTGCAGAGGAAATCGTGTCCATTGGCAAATAGAGTTGCGATGAATTTGCTTCAGAAAAACCATGATTTAAACCACCATCCCATTGCATTGGTGTTCGAGCTCCTGCTCTAGTGCCGTAAGCACCCTCTTTTCCTGTTTTAATATCCAATTGACTCATTCCTATTTCATCGCCATAATAGATAAATGGAATATTAGGCATTGTAAATGCAAAAACCTGAATAATCTCGAGATCACGTTGATCTCTAGATAAATTACAAACTCTCATAACATCATGATTGCCCACTGGTAATGAAATATACCCGTTATTCTTAGTTTCTTCATACTGCTTCATGTAATTGTATAAGAAATTACAGATATTACCTTCTCCCTTCGACCTAAAGAAGCTATTCGGTAGCGAAAACAAATCAGGATAACCTTCAAACCAATGCATGAAATCCGCATGAAACCCGGCCTTTACTGCCGCTGTTGGCAAACTCCATTCTGAAATTAGGAAAGCATCAGGATACTCTGAGTCAATCATCTGTCGGACATCTTGCCAAAAGTATTTGATATTGCCATTGGGGTCATTCTTCACGAGCGAGCCTGCCATATCAACCCGAAAACCAGAACAGCCCATATTCAACCAGTGACGCATTATATTTTTCATCTCTGTCCGTAATGCCATCACATCCGGATGATTTACAGCCAATTGCCACGGCTGATTGGGATCTGGATTTCCAAAACCGTAATTAAGAGCTGGCTGATGCCAAAAGAAATTGGTCATAAAGTTTCCATCTCGCTCACAATACCCCTGAATAAAATTTTCTTTAAACTTATAATCGTCGTTAAACCATGTGCCGTTTGTCCAAATATACCAATTACTATATTTATTTGGTGTTGTGCTACAAGATGCTTTAAACCAAGGATGATCAATAGAGGTATGACCAGGCACAAAATCTATAATCACGCGAAGTCCCTTTTCTTTGGCAATACGAAACAAATCCTTGGCATCTTGGTCTGAGCCATATCGTTTGTCGACATGATAGTAGTCAGATACATCATATCCAGCATCTCTAAATGGTGAAACATAGAAAGGATTCAACCAAATGGCATCTACTCCCAAACTTTTTACATAATCCAATTTCGAAATGATGCCCTTCAAATCGCCAATTCCATCACCGTTCGTATCTTTAAAAGATTGTGGATAGATTTCGTAGAAAGCAGCTGCATGAATCCAATCTGGGCCAAGGGGTTTATTAGAAGAAAATGAGGCATTAAAACCAGGAAAACTTGAAATTTGATACTGGCTTTTTTTCGACTGAGAATAAACACAATGAAAAATAGCAATAAATATAGCTGCAAGAAAAAAACGATTTCTTTTCATAATCTATAATGTGAATGCAATTATTTATGAGTCGCAATACCTAATTTTTCTCGGATAAACTGTTGTTTATTTCCATTAAAATCTACTGGCAATTGATGACCAGCATCAGGAAATACAATATATTGCTTTTCCACGTTCAGTTTATTGTAAGCTGCAAAGTTGATACGTGGAGGACACGTTACGTCAATCAAACCAACACCCATCAATACCTTTGCTGAAATCCATGGAGCTAAATTCTTGATATCGAAGTAGCTCAACGTATTTAAGACTCCTACTTCACCATACAAAGGATGGTCTTTGCCATACCCGAGCCACTCGTTACCCGGCCAAGGTGCTACTTTCACATATTCTTTAAAATCGCTCATAAATGGAACGGAAGGAACCGCCACTTTGATACGATTTCCGCATAGCGCAGCAGTTGCAAAGCTCAAAGCTCCGCCTTGACTACCGCCTTCAACTGCAATTTTAGTCGTATCGACTTCTGGCAATGAACACAGAAAATCAACTGCCCGAACACAATCCATATAAGCACCTCTATAAATAAATTGCTCTTTATCGCCTAATTGATAAGAGAGAAATCCTGGGAATCCTGGATTGACATTATCTTTGCTATTACCGTGTCCACGTATATTAAGTCCGAAACTAATCACATTATCATCCTGAAACAACCACTCTGGGATTACGTTTGTAGCATATCCCTGAACTGTAAGTACAGTTGGAAATTTCCCTGTTTTTTTTGGTTTCAGCAACCATCCCCGAATTAGAACATTACCTAAAGAACGCATCTCTACTAAGTAACAATCGCGTGACGTACTACTTAGACTATCTACTTTTGTCATTTTATATTGGGGATCTACAGCAGCTAACTCCTTGTGTGCTCTGTTCCAAAACTCTTTCATATCTGAAGGAGTATCGTCTTTCGAACGCATTTTCTCAGGTTCGTAGATAAAATTAAATTTGATTTTTTTATTGACCTGCTCAGAAGTAACAACAGCCATTACCAAATATACCCCTGGGGTAGGATGTTCAAGCTTTGAAGAAAATATATGTTTCGTTTTAGGAAGAACTTTTATTGGTATCTCTTTCACTGCAATTGTGTCAAAGAAATCACTTAAAACATAGTACTTCAATGTACCAACTATTGGCGTTGTACTCATATTCTGTACCTCTAAGGGCATATCCACAGATGAGACACCAGTTGCCACTCGATTTTTTGTATGAAACATTGGAATAATTCTGAACATTTCCACAGCACCACGAACTGACAACGAAATATCTTCGCCTATTATTCCTCCATTACCTGCCTCATCATAAACCCTAACGGCAATAATATTTGGCTGATCCCACAAAATTAAATTTAGAGGAATAATATAGTTTCGATCCGCATCATACTTTGTCACAAAGTGAGGAGGAATTTCTCCTTCTTGACCCACCAAACTTCCATTAAAATAAGTGAAGTCTACGTCATCAATTTTACCGAGATTAAGTAGCAGGCCTCCTTTTCTCTCAGCCTCCTTTTTAAATTTTGAAGGTATCACAACCGTTTTTCTATACCAACCAAAACCATCATATTTGGCGAAACCCCATTTTTCCCAGGCTTCACCTATGCGTGCATTTGCCCAATGGCTATCATCAAAATCAGAGCGAGTCCAACTCATGTCGTCACCAATACTAAATTTCCAGTCGCTACTCAGCAAGTTTTGAGAAGGAAGTTGTGCATATACAATAGATACAAATACAAAAAGAAGTAGTTTTTTCATCGGTTATCAATATAAATATGTGAATGTCAGTCTACAGTTTAAACTTCATACAGTGGATTGCTTAAATCAAACCATCTTAATTGATATATTGAATCGCATATCTTACAAGACGCACGAAATAAATAATTTGCAACAAAGATATAACTTAATCGTTTTAGCAACAAATCTGATTGATATTTTATAACCAGACTAAATAAATAAAGAGAGAATTCCAATACTTATTGATTAAGTGTACGTCTCATTTTATTACTTTTGTTTGTTCCATATTATAAATAGCAGTCTAAGACACTTCCAGTTGATGGAAAGCGCAATGCAAAACACCTTAACTCCGCGTCTTAGCCAAGCTATACACCACACGCTTAAATATGAAAAGAGTTTTCTTGAAAGACATTGCTAAAAAGCTGGACGTATCAATAGCGACAGTATCGCTTGCGCTAAATGGAAACATAAAATTGGGACGTATAAGCGATGAACTGATAGCCAAAATAAAGCAGACCGCTCTAGAAATGGATTACCAACCAAACGTAATCGCTCGAAGTTTAAGATCTGGAAAGTCAAATATTATAGGTCTGATTGTAGCAGATATTTCAAATCCATTTTTTGGAACACTTGCATTTTTTGTTCAGGAATATGCAGCACAAAAAGGATATTCCGTAATCATCGGGAACTCAAATGAACAGACGAGCAAACTTCAAAATTCAATAAAAAGTTTGAAAAGTCAGCCCGTAGATGGATTAATTATTGTTCCGACAGAAAATTGCGAAGAGTTTTTAGCTCCATATATCAATAAAAAATTTCCAATAGTCTTAGTAGATCGTTATCTGCCGTCGCTTGAAGTTAGCCACGTAGTTATTGACAATCAAGATGCAGCCTACAAAGCGACCCGCATTCTGATAGACAAAGGGTGCACAAGAGTAGCTCTCCTGATCTACAAAAACAATCAGACACACATGATCGAACGTAAGGAAGGGTATAGAAAGGCCCTCACAGAAGCGGGCTGTTTTAATCCAAATCTGATTAAAGAAATCAATTATCTGGACATAAAAAATGACGTTTCCCTTGCCATAAGAGAGCTCATATCATCACCAAGCTCTATAGACGGTATATTTTTTGCATCAAATAGTTTGTCAACACATGGATTTTCTGCACTATACAAACGAAATAAATCATTCTCCAGCGATTTCTGTATCAGCTGCTTTGACAAACATGATGCTTTAGATATTCTTCCTCTAAATATCCCGTACGTTCACCAACCTATCGAAGAAATTGGTAGACAATCCGTTGATTTAATCCTTAATCTTATTGAAGGGCATAATGATATAAAGAAAATTAAGTTATCGAGTAAAATAGTCATTGATTGATAGTAAGTTACTCTTTTAAATATTCAATATAAGCTACCTTATCGAAAATACTTCTTTACAAATAATCCTTAATTTACACCATATAATAAATATAAAAATTACATAATTACGTCATTATGTGTTATATAACACATAAAAATCTTTTGATTAAACGTTTAATTTGCCTTTTTTTGCAGGTAATTTATCAATTAGTTAAGATTTCACCATCAAATAAGTTAAACGTTTAATCTATTTCTGATTTCATTAACTTATTTACAATTCAAGAAAATACATTAATTATTGACGATTATTTCTATTTGTGCTTGAAAATCTAAAATCACAAAGTTAAACGTTTAACTTAATCACCATGAAAAAGGTATTCCTTAAAGATATTGCTGAGAAATTGGGAGTTTCAATAGCAACGGTCTCCTTGGCGCTCAATGATACCGAAAAGAAAGGGCGTATAAGCGAAGACGTTATTCAAAAAATTAGGAGTCTCGCTCTTGAGATGGATTATCAACCAAACAATATAGCTCGCAGTCTAAGGATGGGGCGCTCAAAAACCATCGGACTGATTGTAGCCGATATTTCGAACAGTTTCTTTGGTACGCTTTCCTTCTATATTCAAGAATATGCAGAAAAAAAAGGGTATGCAGTTATTATCGGCAACTCAAACGAACAAGATGATAAGCTAAATACCACAATAAACATTTTGAGAAGTAGACAAGTAGATGGGTTGATTGTTGTGCCAACAGCAAATAGCGAGAACATTATTGCAGAGTATACCAAAAGTAAATTTCCAATAATACTGATTGACCGATATTTACCCAAGCTGACGACCAGCTATGTTGTAATCGATAATTACAAAGCCTCATACGACGCAACCTTATTGTTAATCTCAAGAGGGTGCAAAAATATTGCTCTTATTGCATACAAAAATGAGCTCTCCAATATGTATGATCGTAAACTAGGATGTATAGACGCACTTAAACAAGCAAAGATATACAATCAATCGCTTGTTAAAGAAGTTAAGTTCGAATCACTGAAAACAGATATGGCTCAAACAATTAAGGAATTAGTGGAAGAAATACCTGCTGTTGACGGGATCTATTTCGCTTCAAATTCAATATCGATAGCGGGAATAGGCAATTTGTTAAAAATGAAAATTAATGTAGGGAATAAAATCAAACTCGTCTGTTTCGACAAAAGTGAAGCCTTCGAGATGACAACAAATATGATTTCTTATGTACAACAACCTATAGAACTAATGGCGCAACAAGCCATTGATATCTTGATTAGGCAAATAGAGACAGGAGCAAAAGAAGAACATTGCAAACTCTCGGCAACCTTGATAAAACTATAATCCACATCCAAATACTTGCTAAACAATTCAATCCAAATACTCTACTAACGATGAAAAAAAACAATCTCTGGCTAACAATTCCTCTATGTGTATTTCTATTAGTTATTTCCCCAAATAGTCATGCAAAAAACAGAGATACAAACGTCTGTAAAAGCGCTACACAGGGCAGTTATGGTTATGACATTAACTTCCTTGGCAAGTTTGATAGTTCGCTGATTATTCTGAAAGCAGAGAAAGGGAAAGCACAACTCGCTATTTCACCTAAATATCAATCAAAGGTATTCACATCGACGGCAGAAGGAGTTAATGGTAAAAGTTTCGGATGGATCAATTACAAAGCATTCATAGAAAAGCCAAACACACACATGAATGCTTTCGGAGGAGAAAATCGCTTTTGGTTAGGGCCTGAAGGCGGTGCATTTTCGCTGTATTTTGAACCTGGAACAGAAATGACCTTTCCGAATTGGCACACTCCAGCTCCTATAGACATTGAACCTTGGAGCATTTTATCTCGAAGCACTAATAAAGTAACACTCACTAAACAAATCAATATTATCAACTACAAAGGCACCTCTTTGTCTATAAAGGCCAAAAGATCAATTACCATATTCTCTATAGCGAATATTTTCAAAAAAATGGGAATACCCGCTGTTAAATCGTTGAAAGCAGTTGGATACGAAACAGACAATAGCATTTGTAACACAGGTGACTTTGAGTGGAATGAAAAAACGGGCGTTCCCTGTATCTGGATTCTAGACATGCTTAACCCGACACAAAACACAGTGATTGTAGTTCCTTTTCAAAGAACACAACAATCACAATTTAAAGATGTAGCTACAACAAATTACTTCGGAGAGATACCTGCCGACAGAATTTCGTACACAGAAAATACTTTGTTTTTTAAAGCAGATGGTAAACACCGAAGCAAGCTCGGGATTAAGCCTTTAAAGGTGCTGCCTGTAGCTGGCAGTTACGACTCAACAAATAAAGTGTTAACGATAGTAATCTACGATGTTAGGTCTAACGAGCGTTACTTAAACCAAGAATGGAGTGCAAATAAAGATCCATTTACAGGAGATGCAATGAATGCTTATAACGATGGACCGCTTGCTGATGGTTCTCAAATGGGCCCATTTTATGAAATTGAAAGTGTCTCACCTGGTGCATTCCTTAAACCAAATGAGTGGACAAATCATAAACATTCTGTTTTTCACTTTTCAGGAAACGAATCTGATTTGTCAAAGATTAGTGAAAAAATGCTTGGAGTATCAATCGAAGAAATAAAAAAATCACTTCAATAAAAAATAGCAGAAATGAATCAGAAAACAAAAAAGACTAACGTCTCTTTAGTAAAAACAGAAGATGGCATCAACTATCTGTTCCCCTTTATTCTCATATCCAGTCTCTTCCTCTTGTGGGGCTTTGCTCACGGATTGTTAGATGTGTTGAACAAACACTTTCAAAACATATTGCATGTTTCTAAGATGCAATCTGGGTTTGTGCAATTTTCACTATATATTGGCTATTTAGTGATGGCCATTCCTGCCGGATTAATAATGAAAAGATTTGGCTACAAACGTGGAATTGTATTCGGGTTATCACTTTTTGCTATTGGTGCATTTTTGTTCTACCCAGCAGCAAAATTGGAATCTTTCTATCCATTTCTCATTGCACTATTCGTAATAGCCTCAGGGTTAGCCTGTCTCGAAACAGCCGCAAATCCTTACTCAACAGTTTTAGGCCCGAAACAATATGCTGCTAGGAGAATAAACCTTTCACAATCTTTCAATGGATTAGGGTGGATTCTTGGGCCACTTTTGGGTGGCTTGTTCATCTTCGGTGCACAAACAAATAATACAAACGGTAGTAAATTCGACTCCCTAATATTCCCATATATGCTTGTAGGTGGAATCGTTATAGTGGTTCTATTAGTCTTTTTGTTCACCAAACTGCCTGACGTGAAAGTTTCGGACGAATCGGAGCAAGAGGAGAATCCACCTATGAAACACTTACTGAAACATCCGGCCTTTATAGTAGCCGTTGTTGCTCAGTTTTTATACGTTGCAGCACAAACTGGCATTAACTCATTCTTTATCAACTTCGTAACGGAAGAGATGTCAAATACTCAAACTGTAATTGGAAACTTGATGCTTCACATGGGAGGATTTGGAAGAGTGTTTATGCCACAAAGCAACGAGCAAGCAGCTTCATTGATTTTGGCATTAGGCGGTATGGGTTCCTTTTTCATCGGACGTTTGACTGGCGCTTTTTTTATGAAATACATTGCTCCTCAAAAACTATTAGCATTCTATGCAATCGCCAACGTAATACTCACGGTATTGGTAATAAGTAAACTAGGATGGTTGTCAGTTATAGCATTGTTTTCTACCTATTTTTTTATGTCTGTTATGTTTCCTACCATCTTTGCGCTTGGAATAAAAGATCTAGGAACGCTAACAAAAAAAGGATCTTCATTCTTGGTTATGGCTGTTGCGGGAGGCGCATTTTGTCCTCCAATTATGGGTGCAATAGCCGATACATCAAGTATGTCAGTCGCCTTTATCATTCCAGCATTTTGCTTTGCATTTATTGCCTATTATGCAATTTTAGGTACAAAACTTAAAAGTCAACACACATTATAAGAAAGGAGGCCATACTAAAAATTAAAAATGAAGCAAATCACACACACAAAATGAAAACTACAATTATTAACCAGTTCTGTGGTAACAGAACGCAAATCTAACTCAATCATGATAAAACGCATGTTTTTGGTTTTAGCAGTTTTGCTCAGCATAATGGGTGCGGCTGCACAAACTGTGAAAGGAAAAGTCCTTGATGATACAAAGAATCCTTTGATCGGGGTTTCGGTATTAATTAAAGGTACTCAAACAGGAACAATTAGTGACGAAAATGGACTATTCACTCTTACCGGAGTAAATAAGAATTCTGTTCTGATTTTCAGCTACATTGGATTTCAAAAAGCAGAAAAAACGGTTGGCGAATCCAAGATGTTGACGGTTGTAATGCAAGAAAACGACAAGCAATTGGATGAAATCCTGGTCATTGGATACGGTTCATCAAAACGTAAAGATCTAACGGGTGCAATTGCTTCAGTCGATTCAAAAGCTATTAATGGGCAAGCCGTACAGAATGCAGCTCAAGCACTTCAGGGCAAAGTAGCAGGTGTTCAGATTACAAATTCGGGTACACCGGGCAGTAATCCACAAGTTCGAATTCGTGGTTTAGGAACTGTCACAGACGGATCGAATCCGCTCTATGTGGTAGATAACGTGATAGTGAATGATATTTCATATTTAGGACCAAATGATATTGAGAACATTTCGATTCTTAAAGATGCATCATCAGCCGCAATTTATGGTGTGCGCGCAGCAGGTGGCGTTATCTTAATCACAACAAAAAAAGGATTGGATGGCAAACCTACCGTATCTTTTGATGCATACGTTGGACAAAAAAATGCTGCTCATCTGGTAGAAATGGCCAATGGTTCGGAATATGTTCAAATGTATAACGAAAAAATGGCATTGATTGGTGATCCTTCTCGCTTAGATCCAACAAAATACACGTCTCACAACTACTACGATGACGTTTTAAGAAAAAATGTCACAACCAATTCACAAAATCTTACTATTACAGGAGGATCTAGCGTCTCTCGATACAGTATTGGGTTGAACCACTTGAAAGACGATGGATTAGTTCAAGACGACAATTACGACAGAATTGGATTCAGATCGAAATACGATATGAATATCACCAAAGCGTTTCGCGCAGGGTTCACCACAATCTTCACGACTACAAAATCGAATCCACAGAGCACATACTATATCTTCAAAGCGCATCAGGTACTCCCTCTTTTCGATCCTAAAACGCCAACAGGAGAATGGACTGATCCTCTTTCAGTCGGTCGCGATTTGAATGTAGCAGCGGCACACTTTTATGATAAAAATAGCTTTTCAAATGGAATCAATGCCATCTTAAATGGATATTTGGAAGCTGATATATTGAAGGATTTCACGTTCAAAACCAGTTTTTCTTTGAATCCTACTTATAGTGCTAACGTCCATTATTATCCAACATATAATGTTTCTTCTTATCAAAATAGTCCACGAAACACAATGGATAAATCGAAAACAGAAAATCTCAATATGTTTTGGGATAATACTCTGACTTATACCAAAACAATAGCAGTAGATCACCATTTAAAAGTAATGGTTGGAACTTCTTATCAAGAGCAAACATGGAACACACTGAGCGGACATGCAGAAGGATTCAAGGATCTTCCTGAAATAAATTCCAGCTATTTGTTCTTATCAATGCCAAAAATAGATGGTCAATTCTCGTCAAGCAATTCAGATGATGGAGACAAAGATGTTGCCGTTTCATATTTGGGTCGCCTCTCTTATGATTTTAAAAATAAATATCTATTTAATGCAACATTCAGAAATGACATCTCAAGTAAATTCCCTAAGAAGAACCGTAGCGCAATATTCCCTGCATTTGGAGCAGGTTGGGTAATCTCTTCCGAAGATTTTATGGCTAATTCGGCATTCAATTTCTTGAAAGTGAAGGTAAATTGGGGCTTGATGGGAAATGGTATTATTCCTTCAAACATCTATGTTCCTACTATTGATAATGGAACTTACGGTTCGGTGATATATGGCAACCAACAAAATAGCGGATCTGGATCTGTTGCATTTAGTGGTACTGTCACTCAATTTTACAATCCAGACTTGAAGTGGGAAACTGTTAGTGAATTTGATGCAGGTATCGAGGCGAAATTCTTAAAGGAAAGACTCTCTGTTGTGTTAGATTATTACAACAGAGACACCAGAGACGCTATCTTCCCTATCACTGGTATTGGTAGTTCGGGTATCAGCGCAAGCGGTGTTTGGGGGAACAATGCTACAATCAACAACTCAGGGGTTGAAATTTCATTGGGTTGGAGCGAAACAAAAAAAGATTTCAGCTATAGTGTTAGCGGAAACATGACCTACAACAAAAATGAAGTAACCAAACTTGCAGCAAGTAGTGCCGGTGGGATTTATGGTAAATTCTATGATTTCCCCCCAACACTTACTTACAGTACAATCGGACATCCAATTGGAGAATTTTATGGTTTGCAAGCAATTGGCGTTTTCCAAAATGCTGCTCAAATCGCAAGCACTCCTCACATGTCGGGAGCAATCCCAGGCGATTTGATTTTCGCAGACCTGAATGATGACAAAACAATTGACGAAAAAGATCGTACATTCTTAGGAAATCCAAATCCACCAATTTATTATGGTTTGGACGCTTCTGTTGCTTACAAAGGATTTGATATGGGAATTTCTGTTCAAGGTGTTTCTGGCAACAAAATTTTGAATGCTGTAAGCATGTGGCGTTATGGAACCGAAAACTTCGAGAAATATATGGTTGATAACAGATGGCATGGCGAAGGAACCAGCAATGAGTTTCCTTCTGCAGCGCTTTCAAACGCACAAACAACAAGTTCGTTTTATGTAGAAGATGGCAGCTATTTGCGTATTAAAAGTTTGCAAATTGGATATTCGTTGCCAAGTTCGTTATTGGCGAAAGTTGGGATCAACAAAGTGCGTTTCTATCTGAACGGCGAAAACCTTCATACTTTCACAAAATACAGAGGCTTTTCTCCTGAAGTGGCTGGAGGTAGCATTACCGGCGGAGTTGACAAAGAGGCATATCCTCTATCAACAGTATATAGCTTTGGCGTAAATCTTAACTTCTAAAACTTATTCCGATGAAAAATATTAAAGTTAAAATACTGATATTCTCCCTTTTGGGAGTGATGGGTTCTTGCTCAGACAAGCTCGATTTCGACCCATACAATACAACACCTCCTGTTCAATTTTGGACAAGCGAAGCAGATGCAAATGCAGCTATTGCAGCATGTTATGGCAAAATAGTCGATTGGGGATTTAACGATCCTGCAACTTTCGCCCTCAACGAAATTGCATCGGGTAATACAAAAAAGGGAGGTACAGCTAGCGACCAACCTAAAGTGCACCAATTCTCATCTTTTACATTCACCGCCACACACGAACATATAGCGGAAAACTGGAATATGAGATACGTACTTATCAACATTTGCAACCAAGCGATTACTAACATTCCGAAAATTTCGATGGATGAAGCGACCAAAAAATCGCTCATTGGAGAAGCTAAGTTTATTCACGCATGGGCTTATTTCGACCTTGTGAAGACATTTGGTGAAGTGCCATTGTATGATGGTCTTCCTACGGATGGGAACTATAACGTGTCAAAATCCTCTTTGGCCGATGTGTATAAAGTGATTGAAAATGACTTGCTTTACGCTTCACAAAACTGTAAAACAACTCCGTGGTCTGCAGATATGAAAGGTCGTGTTACGGCTTGGCATGCTAAAGCATATTTGGCCAAAGTAAAAATGTACGAAGCTAGCGGTGCCAATTTCACTGACGATTCCAAAGCTGTCAACGATGTGAAATGGAGCGACGTGAAATCTATTACTGACGACGTTATTAGTAATGGTCCGTTCAAACTCTTTACAGAAAGAGGAGATAGCAGTTTCTTCTATCTATTTAGATTAGAAAACGAAAATTGCGATGAATCTATTTTCGAAGCACAATGCGGTACTTCTAAAACAGTTGGCGGTATTGCCAGAAGTTCATTTGCTCAGTATCAGTGGGCTCCAAACCTTAATGGTTGGGCATTCAATGCGCCAAGTGACGAAATCATCAACGACTGGATGGCTCGCACTGACGATACTATTCGCTTCAAACAATCAATAGCATTCCAAGGGTTACGTTTAACAAGTGGGGACGTTATTGGCGAAGCTGTACAATCAGGGACAAGTTCGTTTGGCGATATAAATGCAACAGGTATTGCTCGATCAAGATTCAATTTCAAAGCTTACGAATCTCGTGCAGACGATCAACACAATGGTGGTTGGCAAGCTTATTGCGAGCAAAACTACAGACTTTATCGCTATGCCGAAGTGTTGTTGATAGATGCGGAAGCAGAATTCCGTTTGGGTAATCTTCAAGAAGCTGTAAACTCAATCAATTTGGTGAGAAATCGCGTAAAAGAGACTCCTCTTACTATAGCTAACATTACTCTTCAAAAAATCTTAGACGAACGTCGATTTGAATTGGCGTTTGAAAACGATTATTTCTTCGATTTAGTTCGTTCAGGACGTGCCGAAGCTGTATTGGGAAGCGCAGGTTTCAAAAAACAAAAGAACTATTTCTATCCAATTCCTCAGCTACAAATCGATCTATCAAAAGGCGTTTTGAAGCAAAATAAATATTGGGAATAGTCTTTTCTAAATTTCACAATCTTTTTGCAGCGTAAGTGCTGCAAAAAGATTGTTTTTTTTGTAATATTGTTTTCTTAAAAGCACAAATAAATCAATTCAAAATCAATGAAATATCACCTTTACATATTTTTACTCCTCTCCTTATTTTGCACAAAAACAATGGCTAAAAGCGTTGGGAATAAAGGGTTTCAACTCGTGTGGGCTGACGAATTTAACCAAAAAGAGCTGGATACAACATTCTGGAATAACGAAGTTGCAAAACCAGGTTGGGTAAACAACGAATTACAACAATATACCAATGGAGATAACATCACATTACGCCATGGAAAGCTAATTTTAGAAGCTAGAAAAGAGGATGGGAAATATACCTCATCCCGTGTCAATTCTAGTGGCAAAAAGACATTTACCTACGGATTAATAGAAATCAAAGCAAAATTACCACAAGAAGTTGGTACGTGGCCAGCTCTCTGGATGTTAGGGCAAAACATAGATAAGGCTGGCTGGCCGGCATGTGGCGAACTTGACATCATGGAACACGTAGGCAAACACCCAAATTTTATCCATACATCGATTCATAACCCATCTGGTTATGGCGAAACACCATACACCGGCGTCCTCGAAATCAAAAATCCATTCACGAAATTTCATATCTACAGTATGAATTGGGACAAAGATAGTATCTCTTTTTATGTAGATGGTCGATTGTCGTACACTTACAATCCTAAAGAAAAAACTGAGGCTAACTGGCCTTTTGGTAAACCTTTTTTTCTGATATTTAACGTTGCCATTGGAGGCAATTGGGGTGGTCCAACAATAGATGATAGTAAACTTCCTGCAACTATGGAGGTCGATTATGTACGGGTTTATCAAAAAAAATAACGTTTTCAAATTAATCATTTACAATAAATAGCAATGAAAAAGTCGAAAATTAGTTTCGTGCTACTATTCCAAATTTTCTGCATTCACTCAGCTTGGATACATGCTCAATCTTTACCTCAAAAAGCAAAAGTTTACGCACCTGAAATTCTGAAAGGGAATGATTTCTCTTTCACAAAAACAGGAAAAAACCTGATTCAAATTTCTATGCCGATGGGAGGAATTGGATCCGGTTCAATCGGACTATCTGGTATCGGAAGTCTGATCGATTTCTCTATATACGGACAACCTAACTTCACAGCACCAGACATCTGGGGAAGCGAGCAAGCAGGATTCGCAGTATTGAGAGTGGTGGATAAAAACAAAAAAAACACCATCCGAGTGGTGGAAGGTATTGTTCCACGCGAGCACATCTATATGCAAGGTATCAAGGGACAAGGCTTTATCTCTTCTGGTGTAGAAGGCTTTCCCCGATTCGAAAACTGCTCATTCACAGGCAAATATCCGATGGGAACAATCAAATTAAGCGACGATAAATTACCAATCGATGTTTCGTTGACTGGCTACAATCCATTCATTCCATTGGATGATAAAAATTCGAGTATTCCTTGTGCCATTCTCGAATATACCCTCAAAAATCACAGTACTGAAACCGTCGATTTTGAGTTTAGTTACAATATGACCAACCTTTGCGGCAAAAACTATTACGACAACGGCGGTACAACAACTCGGAACAGTGTGACTGAGAGTGGATTTCTATTCTCAAATACATTAGATAGCCTTGCCGACGATTTTGGTACAGTAGCTGTAAGTGTGGTGGACGAAAAACCGTTAGTAAAAGGTATGTGGTTACGTAGCGGCTGGTCATCAGATTGCTTGTCAGGTCTTTGGCGTGAGCTTTCGACGGGAACGTTTACCACAAACAGCGGATCGAATGGAATTGACACTTGGGGAAAGAACGGTGGATCGTTGCTCTTAAAAGGCAAACTAAAGTCTGGTGAATCGAAAACCTACCCTATTGTGATTGCCTGGCATTTTCCAAACAGAAATCAATCAATTAGCTACAAGAAACCTTGCGACACTTGCAATGTATTTATGAAAAAATTACGTTGGCAGCCCTATTACGCATCACAATGGAAAAATGCCAATGAAGTTTCTCAATATATTCAAACGAATTATAAAAGTCTAAAATCGAGAACAGAAGCTTTTCAGAAAGCACTATATAACTCCACCATACCAAATTATGTACTCGATGCTGTCGGAAGCAATCTCGCAATCATCAAATCGCCAACACTCAATCGCCAACAGAATGGAAATTTGTGGGGATGGGAAGGCATTACACCCAAACTTGGGGTTGGGCCAGGAACAAATATTCACGTCTATGGCTATGCTCAGTCTCTGGCTCACCTCTTTCCTTCTTTGGAAAGAACTTTGCGAGAGCAAGAGTTACTGCGATCAATAGATGAAAATGGGCATGTTGACTTCAGAGCGGCATTGCCTGATGGTCCTTCGGAGTGGGCAGGATTACCTGCGGCTGACGGACAACTTGGAGGCATTATGAAAGTTTATCGGGACTTTCGCATTTCTGGAGATCTGAACTGGCTAAAGAAGATGTATGAACCTGCAAAAAAAAGTATCAACTATTGTATCGAAACGTGGGATCCAAAGCACAAAGGTATTGTGGAAGAACCGCATCACAACACCTACGATATTGAGTTTTGGGGGCCAGATGGAATGAATACATCGATCTATCTTGGTGCATTATCTTCGATGATTGAGTTGGCGATAGCAAACTTAACTCCGCAAGACACACTGCTTTACTCGGAGTTGTTGTCAAAAGGTAAACGATACATGGAGAGTGAATTATACAATGGAAAATATTTCAATCAGAAAGTCGTGTTCAAAGGTCTTCGAGATACATCGTTTGTCGCTAGCATTAATAATCCAGCAAATGCAAAAGGAGAAATCAATCAACTTCTAAAAAAAGAGGGTCCGCGCTATCAGTACGCCAACGGATGTTTGTCTGATGGAATTATTGGACTCTGGATGTCGTCGCTTTATCAAATACCATTATCAATGAATCAGACGAAAGTCAACTCGCACCTTAAATCTGTATTTGAATACAATTTTAAAGCTGATTTACAAGCATCGGAACACGCTTGCGCACAACGACCTGGATATGCTTTGGGTCATGAGCCAGGCTTACTACTTTGTACTTGGCCTCAAGGTGGTATGCCTACGCTGCCGTTTGTTTATAGTGATGAAGTGTGGACAGGTATTGAGTATCAAGTGGCATCGCACCTTGTGATGCAAGGAATGGTAGATGAAGGATTAACAATTGTAAGAGGAACTCGCTACCGCTACGATGGATACGCCCGAAATCCTTATGCTGAATACGAATTTGGTAGCTTCTATGCACGAGCCATGTCGAGCTACTCGCTAATTGAATCATTGAGTGGAATTGATTATTCGGCTATAACAAAGGTATTGACTATTGTCCCAAAAGTAAAAACCGAAAAAATATTCACATCATTTTTCTCCACTGCCACAGGATATGGAACAATCAACATTAATCAATCAAAACTTACGATTACTATGATTGAGGGTGAGTTACCTGTTTCGAAAATTAAAGTCATTATCAATAATAAAATTTATTACTTCAATTTGAACGAAACAATCTCGAATAGATCTGAAAAACTACTGTTTACTTTAGATAATAATTTTGTAACACATAATTAAAATATTTTCGAAAATCAAAAAATATGATAAAGAATATGATTTGTAAAGAAATATAAAAACCATTTAACTATAGAATATTCAACTGAGAAATACAAGATTGTAACAGAATCAGTTACACATATCGTAACGAAAGCAGGTAAATAAATCTACGAAGAGAGTAAAACATTTTTGGCAAATAATATGATTGAGAAAATTACAACGATTTTATTTCATAAGTAGATAAAACTGCCGAATTAGAGCTTGATGAAAAGCTAAACAAGCTCCTTCCAGATGCAGTTTTTTTTGACTGAAGAAGGAAGACGAGAAATATTAGGACTGCCTTATTGCTGGATAATTGACCCATTAGATGGAACATCTAATTTCATCCATTCTTCGACTCCTTATGCCATCAGTGTTGCTTTATCATATAATGGAGATCCCCTTATTGGAATCATATATGAAGTAACTCGTAATGAATTATTTTATTCATGGAGTGGAAGTAAAGCTTACTTGGATGGAAAATAAATTAACGTTTCACAGATTCAGTGCGTATCGAAAGCATCAGCAGATCTCTCCTACTTCCAAATGCAGAAACGATCTTCACAAACAGGCTTTGAAAAAGGTTTTATTGAATATCAGCAGCTCAAAGTATAAGATGACAAAGAAAAACATTTTCGACGTAGATCGAGCACTAAATATAATAAAAAAGCCTTAAACATAGGTCACAATCCCAACGCGCCTAAAATCACTTCAGCATTAAATCCTTCATCAAGATTCGGAAGATGGTCGTTAAACGCCTCGAATTGAAGCTTCATTGCATACCCTTCGTTGAAGAAGAAACGGCCGTTGCTAATCACATAATTGAGGATGAAGAAGCGATACGCCTCTTTCATAAAGAGCACCTCGTTGCGCGTGAGCGGAAACACTTTGTGATACTCCTTCAAAAACTCCAGAAAGCGTGGTTCGTTGAGTTGCGAAAACGTATAAGAGAAATCGGTTTTGTCGCCAATATCGGAGCAGACACGGCTGAACGAATAGAAATCAAGCACGCGCGAACTCATCCGAAACCAATCGTAATCCCAACGAGAGAAGAGTGTTCCATTCTCCCGAACAGAGAAGTTCCCAATATTCCAATCCACAAAAACGGGGATTTTGGAGAACTCATTGTATCCGAGATTGATGGCATTATCGAGAAAAATATGACAATGTTCTTTGATCAAATCGTTGAATCCCGACAAACCCATTGGATAACCTGGTTTATCGATTCGACGTTGCAATTGATGAATATCTTTGATTAATGATTTGGAGGATTGTGGCAATACAGGTGTCATTTCGTCGCAAATCTTGTGGAATTTTGCCACCTCTTTACCCAAAATACGTACTTGATCGTCCGAAAGTCGTTTAGGCAAAGAAGTATTGATGCGTACCGCACGGTAGAAAACCATCCAGACATCTATAAATTCGTCTTCATACCGGTAGAGATAGATTTCATTTCCTTTCATGAGCGAGCTCGACAAGAAATGATCATAAGGTCGCTCCAGATTATTAGCCAACACGTTGATGATCTGATGATCTTCCTTAAAATTTTCAAATGTTCCGAAATTAGAAACCTTGACAAAGACAAAACTTTTGTCGGCAAAAGTGACTCTAAAAACTTTGTTGGTTGAGACATTCACGCTCAAATCTTCGATTTTACGAATGCGTCGTTTGGGGTTATATTCATACCATCCCTTTTCGATGATGGGTTGTAGATCTACTTTTAAGGCCATAATTTCGGTATTATAATGAGCGGTAAAAATAGGCAATTATTGCGAAAAACACCATTCACTACTTCAATTATTTCGATGAATAGAGAGTTAATCTGCAAGATACATCACATACCATAATTTAGGTAGTAATAATGCCCATTAAGCGGTATTTGGCACACAATGCAAAACCCGCAACTTTGCAGAGTGAAAATACGACATTTTCACAGAAATATTTAACATTCAATTTATGAGTAGTGCATCAGTGACTGAAAAACCATATAGAAGCATCGTCAAAGCCATTTCGTGGCGAGCCATTGGCACTTTCGATACAGTATTAATTTCCTTCATTATTACCGGTAATGCTAAGTTTGCGGTATCGATAGGTGGAATCGAACTTTTCACTAAAATGTTTCTTTACTTTCTTCACGAACGACTTTGGAACAAAATAAAATTCGGAAGAGTGGAAACTAAAAATATTGATTACGAAATATAAGTAGTAACTGATTAACTGAATAATTGATTAACTAAGGACGAAAACCATCGATTAATCAATTAATCAATTAATCAATACTGACGTAAAAATGCAAAAATCTGATTTACAATTTCTACCCATTTCGATCAACGTCACAGGCAAAAAAATCCTGATGATTGGTGGAGGTAAAATTGCTACGCACAAAGCGGTGATTATGAAGCGGTTTGTGGAAAATGTGACCGTCATCGCACCCGAAATCAGTGCCGAAATTGAAGCGCTCGGATATACGCTCATTCGCAAAGAGTACGAACCGAGCGACCTTGACGGATATTTTTTGATCTATGTAGTCACAGCCGACCACAAACTAAATCGTCAAATAAAACAAGATTGTGAAGTGCGGGGAATTCTTGCCAGTGTGTGCGATGCGCCGCTGCTGTGCGACTTCGTATCGCCCGCCATTCACAAAGAAGGAAACATCACCATATCAGTGGGTTCGAATGCCCAAAACGTCTATCAATCGGTGGACATTCGCAACCAAATAAAAGAACAATTCGAAAATGGACAACTCAAAATCAGAGATTTATAATACAAAAAAAGGCAAAGTGACGTTGGTCGGCTTCGGCCCTGGCGATCCAGACTTGCTGACATTGGGAGGCGAACGCGCCATCGCCAATGCCCACATCATCTTCTACGACGACCTGATTGACAGTACATTTCTCGACAGATATACTGCCGAAAAGGTGTACGTCGGCAAGCGTTGTCACCGCCATAGCCACGAGCAGGACGAAATCAACCGATTGATGGTGGAGGCGGCTCACGCTCAGAAAAACGTAGTTCGACTGAAAGGTGGCGACCCAATGATTTTCGGACACGGCGGCGAGGAGATTAAGTTTCTGCGCAACAACGGCATAGAAGTGAAAGTGATTCCGGGTATTTCGACCGGCACAGCCGTGGCAGCGCTCACGCAAGTGCCATTGACCCACCGGGGAATATCGTCGTCGGTGGCATTCATCACCGGCCATCGCCCCGATCTTTCGCTACCGAATGCCGACACGCTGGTCTGCTATATGGCGGGATCGACCATTCACCGGATAGCCATTCAAGCCATTGCCGAAGGACGCAAACACGAAACACCGGTGATGCTGGTGCACAATGTATCGCACGCCGACCAAAAGGAGTTTTTCTCCACACTAGAAGCGCTAAGCGTAGGCGACGAAACGTACCCCACCCCCATCATCATTGTGATTGGCGATGTGGTGAACCTTCGCAACCAAGACGAGGAGAGTGAAGAGGATATTTTCGACATCATCGAAAAAGAGTTTTCGGGCAACCTTGGCGGAACGCATTTGAACTGGGGAATCTGACTTTAAGCGCAAAGAGCGCAAAGAAATCACGCAAAGAACGCAAAGTCTAATTTCACCTTTTGAATGACTTAAAACTTTTGACTTATGGAAGCAAAGCGGACATTCCGCTTGCGGAACAACTTACGAATTACGAAGAAGTAAACGAGTAAACCTTTGCGTATTCTTTGTGAACTCGGCGGTTAAGAAATAATTAAACAAAATATGAGCTACAAACTAACACATCTCAAAGAATTAGAAGCAGAATCGATTTACATCATTCGCGAAGTGGCGGCACAATTCGAAAAGCCGGTATTGCTCTTCTCGGGCGGAAAAGACTCCATCGTGATGACGCATCTGGCGCACAAGGCTTTTTATCCAGCAGCAATTCCGTTTCCGTTGTTGCACATCGACACGGGACATAACTTCCCCGAAACCATCGAGTACCGCGACAGTTTGGTACAAGAAATCGGAGCGACACTGTTGGTCGGCTCGGTGCAGGAAGACATCGACAAAGGCATCAGCGTGGAAGAAAAAGGCTACAACGCTAGTCGCAACAAACTGCAAACAGCCACCTTGCTCAACTCGCTGGAGAAATACAAATTCGATGCCGCCCTCGGTGGCGCGCGCCGCGACGAAGAAAAAGCCCGCGCCAAAGAGCGTTTCTTTTCACACCGCGATGAGTTCGGACAATGGGATCCTAAAAACCAACGTCCGGAGTTGTGGAACATCTTCAACGGCAAAAAGAACCTAGGCGAGCACTTCCGCATTTTCCCGCTTAGCAACTGGACAGAAATGGACGTGTGGCAATATATTTTGCAGGAAAACATTCCGATGCCAAGCCTCTATTACACCCACGAACGTGAAGTGATCGAACGCGACGGCAATCTGTTGGCAAACCTACCTTTCATTACGTTGAAACCGGACGAAAAGCCAACCGTAAAACGCGTTCGTTGCCGTACCATTGGTGACGTGACTTGCACAGGTCTAACGCTATCAGAAGCAAACTCACTGGAAGAAATCATCGACGAAATTGCTTCGTCACGCGTGACCGAACGTGGTGGTCGCTCCGACGACAAACGCTCGGAAGCTGCAATGGAAGATCGAAAAAAAGAGGGGTACTTTTAAGACCTCCCCAACCCCTCCCAAGGAGGGGCTTAAGAGCTAACGCAACATATACAAAACTTTCAAAATACAACGACAATGTCACTAGATAATATTACAAAAGATTCAATTGATTCTCTTACACCCCCTCTTTCGGAGGGGGATGGGGGGAGGTTGACCGGCTACCTCAACATGGAGTTGCTCCGTTTCTCGACTGCAGGAAGCGTGGATGATGGTAAAAGTACACTCATCGGCCGTCTGCTCTACGATAGCAAATCGATTTTCGAAGACCAACTCGAAGCAGTGAAAGAGGCCAGCAAACGCAGCGGAACCGAAGAGGTGAACCTTGCCCTGCTGACCGATGGCCTTCGCGCCGAACGCGAACAAGGCATCACCATCGACGTGGCATACCGCTACTTCGCCACTCCTAAGCGTAAATTCATCATTGCCGACACCCCGGGACACATTCAGTACACCCGCAACATGGTGACCGGTGCTTCGACTGCCGACCTTGCGATTATCCTTATTGATGCACGTCACGGCATTTTGGAGCAAACTATCCGCCACTCCTACATCGCATCGTTGTTGCAAATCCCTAACGTGGTGGTTTGTATCAACAAAATGGACTTGGTGAATTTCTCGGAACAGGTCTATAACGACATTCTGGAAGGCTACAAAAAAATCACCAATGCGGTGAAACTGCGCAACATCCGTTTCGTGCCTATCTCGGCACGCGATGGCGACAACGTGGTAGATCGCTCGGTGAATACACCTTGGTACACCGGTCAGACGTTGCTCGAGATTCTCGAAACAACTCCTGTGGCGCACAAAATCAACTCCGATGCAGCACGATTCCCTGTGCAATATGTGATTCGTCCGTATCAAGATCAATACCACGACTACCGTGGATACGGCGGTCGATTGGCTGGTGGCACGCTTAGCGTGGGCGATCCGGTGATTGTATTGCCTTCGGGTGTGAAATCGGTGGTTAAATCGATCAACGACTTCGACAAAGAGTTGGATTTTGCTTATGCACCACAATCGGTGACCGTTCACCTCAACAGTCAGGTAGATGTAAGTCGTGGCGATATGATCGTGAAAGACGATGCCAAGCAACCTCAAGTGGGACAAAGCATCGCGCTGATGGTCTGCTGGTTGAACGAAAAACCGCTCAATCTCAACAACAAATACATCATCCGCCACGCCACCAGCGAGACAAAAGGTATCGTGAAAGAGGTGAACTTCAAAGTGAACATCAACACGTTGGAAAACAACTTTGCAGACAAAACCATTCATGCGAATGACATCGCAATGGTCACCATCCGAACAGCAAAACCGCTGGTATTCGATTCTTACAGCCAAAACCGCATCACCGGCAGCCTCGTCTTTATCGACGAAAACACCTTCGAAACAGTTGGCGCTGGAATGATTGTCGATGAATTGGAGAATGTGAGGGAAGGAAGCGGGATATAAAACACCTCCCCAAACCCCTCCCAAGGAGGGGCTAAGAGCTAACGCAACGATTTCAAAAAACAAAAAAAATGTCTCAAAAAATCACAAAAGATAATATTGATTCTCTTACTCCCCCTCCTTGGGAGGGGGTTGGGGGGAGGTCTGAAGCAGAAGAGGTTCTCCGCTACTTTCTTACAGAATATAAAGGTAAAATTGCCTTGTCGTCGAGCCTTAGCATCGAAGATCAGGTGCTGACGGATTTGGTGGTAAAAATCGACCCGACGGCGCGCATCTTCACACTCGACACTGGTCGCGTGTTTCCCGAAACATATTCGTTGATCGACAAAACGAATAAGAAATACGGTATCAACATCGACATTTTCTTCCCGAATCACGAAAAGGTGGAAGAAATGGTGAAAACAAACGGCATCAACCTCTTCTACGACAGCATAGAGAAGCGGAAACTCTGCTGCCAGGTGCGCAAGATGGAGCCGCTGAAACGTGCTTTTGCCGGACTGGAGGTTTGGATTTGCGGTCTGCGTCAGGAGCAATCGGTGACGCGTTTCAACACCAAAGCAGTGGAATGGGACGAGGCCAACGGCATCATCAAAATCAATCCACTGGTGAATTGGCTCGAAAAAGATGTGTGGGATTACATCAAAGCAAACGATGTGCCCTACAACGAGCTACACGACAAAGGTTTCCCGAGCATCGGCTGCCAACCCTGCACACGTGCCATTGCCGAAGGTGAAGACCTCCGTGCCGGTCGCTGGTGGTGGGAAGCTCCCGAGCACAAGGAGTGCGGATTGCACAATAGACCTAAGAAATAATTGAACGCGAAACTTGTCCCGACTTGACGGGAGGTACAAAGTCGCAAAGGAAAATATTGAAACGAGGGGATGACTTTTAGAAATTTCACCCCACATCGTATAATTAAATTACAAATCAATAAGTTTAGCGATTTCTTCAACAAAGGCTTCTGCTTGAGGATAGAGCTCTGAAACCGTTTCGAGATCATAATAGACAAAATCAGCGTAATCTCCCTCTTGCCTATTGGCGAAAAGATCGCTATAAAACTTACTCATTTTCACCGATAATTTTCCGCTTCTAACAAATTGAAGACCAAGCATTTGTCTCACTCCAGCATGAGTGTATGCTTCTATATTACTGCTCAACAGAAGTGCACTTACAGCATAATAACAACCGTAATACATCCTATTCATAGCGGTTTTGTAGAACTCATTATTAATATGAATGGGTACTTCAGCGATTGCTAATCTCGCATTCTCAATTCGATATGCAATGAGGTCCCTTTCTCTTCATCTTTCATCATACGATTCGACCTTCATTTAATATGTTTTTATAAAACGGGGTCACACGGTATTTTGTCTCCCATAGCTTAATAGGAAAAACCATTGGATTGATAATGACGCCTGTTTCCAGTTCAATATCATAGAGCGGATAGGTGATTTTTTGACGATCAGCTAAAGTTACTTTCTCTTGATCAAGAAGTATTAGCAAGTCAATATCACTATCTTGACGCGAGTCACCACGGGCTTCAGAGCCATACAAGATAACTTTTGCCGACGGTGATTGCTGATGAATAAGCTCTCCTAATTGATGAACGATTTCTTGACGAGACATTTTCGTAACTATTTGAAAAACAAAGATAGTAGTTTGTATGAATTTTTATACAAACTCGTAAAAAAAACAATTCACCCCTCCACTTCGACAAGCTCAGTGACCGAGGGGTGAATCTATTTATTTGCAAAATTAAAAGATTCTTCTTAACCAATTGTTGGTGAAACGAATGCGCGATACTCGGCGACTCATCTTGATTTTATTCACATAGATGAGGAAGTACATCGCCGGAATCATTACCAATGTGAGGAATGTGGCAAACGTCAAACCATAGATGATTGTCCACGACAACGGACCAAAGAAGGCTACGTTATCTCCACCGAAGTGAATGTGCGGTTCGAGGTGCGCAAACAATCCGTAGAAGTCGATGTTAAACCCAAATGCCAACGGCACCAATCCGAGGATAGTCGCAGTTGCGGTAAGCAACACAGGCGTGATACGCGTTTTACCAGCTTGAATAATGGCTTCTCGTGGACGCATTCCCTCTTCAATAAGTACATCGGTGAATTCGACGAGCAAGATTCCGTTTCGCACCACAATACCAGCCAATGCCACGATACCCATACCTGTCATGATAATTGACATTGTTTGTCCAGAAATTATATAGCCAAGCAACACTCCGATGATACTAAAGAGCACTTCGGAAATAATGATTATCGGTTTCGCCAACGAGTTGAACTGCGTAATCAAAATAAACAAAATCAAACACAATGACAAGCCCATTGCCATTCCGAGGAAGCTACTCGACTCTTTTTGATCTTCTTGCTCGCCTGTGAGTTTAATATCTACATCAGCAGATTTCTTGAACGAAGGCAAACTACGATTTACAGAAGCTACCACTTCATTTGCAGTAAATCCAGTAATCACATTGGCATTGATGGTAATTACACGTTTCAGATTGAGACGCGTGATTCCACCCACCGAGTTTTGATATTTGATGGTAGCAACGGCTGAGAGCGGAATGCTGCGCAATACACCTGTTCCTTGATCACGGTAAGTGATGTGCGTATTAATCAATCGATCCACATTTTCGCGTTGATCTTTTGCGTAACGCAACTGGATTGGGTATTGATCTTCGCCTTCGCGGAATTTAGAACTCTCTTTTCCGAAAACAGCGGTACGAATTTCGCTACCAACTTGTCCAGTAGAGACCCCTTCCAAATTGGCTCGCATTCTATCGAGATTAATCAACACTTCTGGTTTCGTACTTTCGAAATCAGTCTTGAATTTGTCCGCTCCAGAAATATGCAACGAATCTAGATACGTAATCAAACGGCCACTCGTGCTAATAAGCTCATCCATATCGTCGCTACTCACTTCAATATTGACAGGTTTTCCTGTTGGAGGACCATTCTTCTGTTTCTCTACATTGATTTCTGCACCCGGTATTCCCTTTAATGCAATACGAATTTTCTCTAAGTAATCATTTGTATTTTGACCCTTTCTTTGAGCAAATTCGACAAAGTTGACCGTCACTTTTGCTTTATTAGAAGTCACTTCTGTTGTATTGAATTTATCTTCAGACGCATTGCGGGCAACATTAGAAATAACAGATTCAACGATTGGATTATCTTTTCCAAGAACCTTCATGATGCGACCTTCCACAATTTTAGCCACACTATCAGTTACCAGCACATCTGTGCCGATGGGCAATTTAACATACGTATCAATTACATTGGGCTCAGTATCAGCAAACAATCCTACTTTGGGAGGAAACATACCTGTCAGAATAAAAGCAAATATAAACAAGCCAATCAGGCTGTATAAGAAATTACGCGGACGTTTTCCTTGCAGAATATAGCGCAAAATTTGCTCATATTTATCCAGAATCTTCGGAATAACTGTATGTTGAAAATGAAGCAAAACCTTGAATCCCCAAATATTGTGAAGCACGAAACTAAAGATGAAAAATATCAGCAAATTGCCAAGGAAGTGCCATTGTGCAATGTGAAAGAGAATCACAAAAATAGCCATCACTCCTGAAATTGCCCACATACGTTGGCGTTGCATGCCGTGATGATCTTCATCCTTTTTCATAAACTGCACCGCAAAAACCGGATTGATGATATACGCCACAATCAACGAGGCAAACAGTGTAATGATAATCGTCACAGGAATATAGAACATAAATTTACCCATCACACCTGGCCAAAATGCCAAAGGAAAGAATGGTGCCAAAGTGGTAAGCGTACCTGCGAGAATCGGAATAAAGACTTCACCTGCCGCAGCTTTTGCCGCTTCCTTAATATTCATTGTGCCACGCATGAAAATACGGTGTGTGTTTTCGATGACCACAATGGCATCGTCCACCACAATTCCAAGTGCGAAAATGAAGGCAAAAGTCACCAACATATTCATGGTAAAGTCAATTCCCGGCATCACAATATAGGCTAACGCCATCGAAAGCGGAACAGAAAGTCCCACGAAGAAGGCATTGGTCACGCCCATAAAGAACATCAAAACGATAATCACAAGAATAAACCCGATGATGATGGTGTTATCGAGATCGGTGATCGAACTACGAGTCAACTTACTCTGATCGCCCGAAATAGAGACTTTTACATCTTTCGGAAATTTATCTTTTTCGAGACTAGTCAACACATCTTTAATCTTATCAGATGCATCAAGTAGGTTCTTTCCACTCTTTTTGATCACATTCAAAATCAACACATTTTGACCATTGAGGTGGGCATAACTGTCTTGTTCTTTGAATCCGTTTTTCACTTCTGCCACATCTTTCAGATAGACCAACCCTCCACCCGATGATTTGACCACGAGATTGCGAAGAGTTTCCATGTCTTTGAATTCACCTGCAATCCGAATGTTACGGCTCATACCTTGTAGATTAATCGATCCACCTGAAATCGTTACATTTTCGCTGGTAATCGCACGTTCTACATCACTAAAAGTAAGGTTAAACGACTGCATTTTGTACATATCAAGATTCACTTGAATCTCTCTCTCCAAAGCACCCAAAATATCGACACGGGTAATTTCAGATAGCTCTTCGATGCGATCTTGTGTTTGATCGGCATATTTCTTCAACTGATCGAGCGAATAATTTCCCGAGAGATTGATTGACATAATCGGTATTTGCGACACATCAATTTCAGCAACGTTTGGTTCTTGAGGTAAATCATTTGGCAAATCTTTTCGAGCCTTATCAACCTCATCTTTTACCTTACGTTTCGCATCAACCACATCTACATTGGTCTGAAACTCAACCACAATGGAGCTTAAATCTTGTACCGAATTACTGGTGATTTTCTTTACACCAGAAATCGATTTCAATCGTTTTTCGAGTGGACGAGTCACTAGATTCTCCATATCCTGCGGCGAAGTGCCCGGATAGAGAGTATTCACAATCATCATCGGGAATACAATCTCAGGAAACTGCTCTTTTGGAATATTATTTCGACTAATCAAACCAAATATTGCAATGATGACAACCAATACGTAAATACTGGTTTTGTTGTCAATCGACCAGTTTGTGGGTTTGAAATATTTTATCTGTTTGGACATCTCTATCTCTTTTTTATTGAATTATAACTTCACTTCCACGCCATCGGTCAAACTCATCTGACCTGCGGTGATTATCTGATCGCCAGCAACCAATCCTTCTTTCACTTCAACCATTCCGTTGTAGGTCATGCCTTGTGTGATGTATCGTTTCTGAGCAATATTCTTTCCCTTCGCATCGGTGGCAACCACATACACATACGAACCTTTTGCATCGTTTTGAACAAAATTAATTTTTACTACCACCGCTTTCGGATTTTTATAATCGGTGATACGAAGTACCGCAATCATATTGGCTTTCAGGTTTTTCTCATTTCCTGGAATGCGAACTTCCACCTTAAACGAACGATTAGAGGGTGTAATGTATTTGCTTGCTGACGAGATTTTGCTCTGAACCTCCTTTTGCAAATCGGGGAACCACAGTGTCACGGCATCACCTGTAGAGATACTTGTATTGTAGGCTTCTGCCACATCGGCTACCACTTTAATCGACGAAAAGTTAATCACAGTTGCCACTGGCGCCTGAGGGCCAACTGACATTCCCACTTTCAATGGCAAATCTTCTACCGAGCCGTTGATGGGTGATTTAATTTGCAAATAACTTAGTTGCTCTTTCAAAGCCGCCAATGTATTTTCGAGTTGCTCTTTATTCGTCTTTGCTTGCAAAAACTGAACCTCAGAACCAATTTTCTGATTCCAAAGATTTTTTTGACGTTCATACATATCAGCTGCTAATTTATATTGCGACTGTGTCGATGCTAACGAACTACGCATCATTTGATCGTCTATTTTGGCAATCACTTGACCCTTACTCACCTTACTGCCTACGCCTACTAACACTTGCGTAATAACACCTGAGCCTTGTGGAAAAACCTTCACGTTTTCTTCACCATCAAGTGCACCTTGCACTTCAATTGCATGAGCAAAAGGCTGTAGAGCAATTGCTTCTGCAGAGACTACAATTATATCCCCTTTGGCTGTACTATCTTTCAATTCAGCTTCTAAAGTGGCAATCTTATCCACCAATTCTTGTTGTTGTTTTTTTAATTTTGTGAGTTCTGCCTTTTTGTCGGGCTTGCAACTTGCCACAGTAGCAAGCAAAATCACTGCAAAAATTATCGGTTTGAAATTCGTTTTCATATTCTAAAGTTTATTTTGTTTATTACTCAATCAGTTATTCAATTACTCAGTTACTCAATTACTCAATTACTAGGGGTTGTCAATTTTTGCAATTCTACTCTTGCATTGAGCAGAATCAGCATCGAATTGTAATAGTTGCTCACGGAGGTTAGATATTGACTTTGAACCTGAGTAAGTTCTAAACTCGACGAAACACCTTGTTTAAATTTGGCAGTCGTTTTGTCAAAAATGCGTTGACTTAGCTCGCTGCTTTCGCGTTGATTTAAAAATGTGTTGTATGCTGTTTGATAATTCAATCGTTGATTATCAAATTTCAATTGCAACCCTTTTTCTGCATCAACTTGCGAATTTTGCGCCTTTTCGAGTGCCAATTTGGCTTGTTTCACTTTCATAAATCGACTTCCACTGGTGAAAATAGGGATGGATAATGTTACACCCAACACATCTTTGGGTTCGAAATCGAGTGCTGGCACTTTTTGTTTCTCTTGATGTTGATAAAACGCCGACAATGTTGGCAAAAACCCACTTTGTTCGCGTCGCAGACTCAACTTCTGAGCAGAAACATTGTTAATAACCATCTGAAAGTCAATATTCTGTTTGATATTGAATTCGCGTCCATCGAACGGAGAAACAGCAGCAATCACATCCTGCAATTGATCTGACAACGTCAAATCATCTGTCAATGGCATTCCCAATTGATATTTCAACTGGTTATGCACGTTTTTCAATTGACCTTGCAGCGACAACTCCAAATTACCCAGCAGATTGAGGTTAATCTGCAACTGATCCAAATCTGATTGCTCATTAAATCCTGCTTTGTTCATGGCGGTCATCTCCTTCAATGTTTGCACTGTCAACTCCTTGTTTTGTTGAACAATTTTCAGGTTTTCAGCCAAAACTAACGCCATATAGTAGGTACTTTCCACCATCGCTTCTGTTTCGATTCGACTTTTCACAAGGGATTGTTCCGAAATCAATTTATAAACCCGAGTTGCTTGCAATCCAACAATGTATTCGCCACTGAAAATCAATTGCGAAACTTGCAATTTGAAAACCGTATTGTCTTTGGGTGAAATTGGAAAACCTTCCCCAGAATAAACATATTGATTTAATCCACCGACACTCGAGAATTGCTCAAAACCTTTTGGCGTTGTTCCTGAAAAAGTCAATGGCGTCTGAGTATATCCCGTTGTGGGGAAACTAAACGATGGCACATTAAACAAATGCTGATAATTCGCCGTTGCCGACACCTGCGGCAACCCAATGGCTGTCGTTTCAATCACCTTCTTTTTGGCAATCGACACATCTAATTTGGCATTTTTCATGGCTGTGTTGTTCTCTAACGCAATCTGTTTTGCCTCTTGTAGCGACAGAGTTCGACTGGCACTCTGAGCCGTCGCATTCGATAGCGAGAGACAACCGATAGCTATCAACCACAAGCCATTCTTTATTTTTCTCAATTTGTTCATACCTTCAATCTTGTTTTTTTGTTTATTTCTATCATTATTTTATTTCTAATTCGGCAAGAATCTCTTCCAACCGTTTTATACCTTTTGCTGTGGCAATTCCGCGAACGTGATAAATCAACATTTCGGTAAAGAAATCTTGGGAAAGCAGCTCTTCACAGGTGAAAATGCAACTCTCCATCGAACTTTCGAAACGCATCAAGCTGGTTTTGGCAATCATCTCTGCATTCACTTCGGGGCGATAATAGCCCGTTTGCTGTCCGCGCTCAATATTCTCTTTTCCAATCCTGAAGATACGTTCTCGTTTCACCGACATTATTTTGTTGAATAAAGCTGGATAGTATTTGCGCAAATCATTCTCCATGGCATAACTATGGTCGCGCGACATTTTGTCCATAAATTGATGTATGGCAAACATCTCGCTAATTGCGTCGGAGCAACCGCTTATCAAGCCATCAACAATGTCGATTTTTTCGATTAACAGTTGATCGACAACAGCATCTACCAACTGTTCTTTATCAGAAAAGTGTTGGTAAAGAGTCTTTTTAGAAATGCTCAATTCGCGTGCCACATCATCCATCGTCACACTTTTGATGCCGTATCGAAAATACATCTCTTTGACTCGATTGATAATTTCTAATTGTTCTGGATTCATCGTTTTACTTAAATTTTCCGCAAACGTAGAAAACTTTTTACAAAAAAATAGTTTCCATAGTGTAAAAGTTTACAACGTTTCAATAGTTTAACGATTCTAGAATTAAACAGTTCACTTGTTAACAAGATTTATATACTTATTTACAAATAGAATACAAAGATGCTGAATAACACTTTTCGAAACTATTAAAATTCGATGAAGAAAGGAAAATGCCCGCTGAAAGTGCAATATATCAGTTGAATAAAATAGATTTACCTCTTCGAACATAATGAATTGAGGAATTGTTTACATTAGTGAACTTAAACCCAAAATCGTATGAAAATTCTGAAAATTATCCTCTTCGCTATCGTTGGCATTGTAGCTCTGGCACTCATCACCGCTATTTTCGTGAAAAAAGAGTACGCTGTAGAACGTGAAATCACCATCAACAAATCCAATCAAGCCGTTTTTGATTACCTCAAACTGATGAGAAATCAACAAGAATTTAGTGTATGGGCTAAAATGGATCCATTAGCTATACACGAATACAAAGGCACAGACGGAACAGTCGGTGCGGTTTACTCTTGGAATAGTAAACGAAAAGATGTTGGAATTGGTGAACAGACCATTCTTTCGATTGACAACGGCGTTCAAATCAATTACGAATTGCATTTTATCGAACCGTTCGAAGCGAGAGACAAAGCCTATTTCCTGACCTCTGCTGTCAACGATAGCACAACGACCGTCAAATGGGGATTCGAAGGCAAAATGAACTACCCGATGAACCTCATGTTGCTGTTTATGGACATGGAAAAAATGCTCGGGAATGATTTAGAGAACGGACTCGTGAATCTGAAAGCTATTTTAGAAAAATAAGAATCAATGGATAAACCTTTGGTCGACCACGATTTTCTGCTCGAAAAGTTTGAGGGAAAAGGTGGCTGGACGTATGCCACCATCCCTCAAATTGCACCCGACAAGAAACGTTATTTCAATTGGGTGAAAGTGCGTGGCTACATCGACAGCTACGAGATAAAGTGCTACAACCTCATGCCGATGGGCAACGGATTGCTCTTCCTACCCGTGAAAGCTGAGATTCGCAAGAAAATAGGCAAACAAGTGGGCGACACGGTGCACATCACACTCTATGCCGACGATTCTGCCCTCGAAATCCCCGAAAACCTCCTCCTCTGCCTCGAAGAAGAACCCGTGGCTTTAAAAAACTTCAACTCCTGGACCGAAAGCGAACGAAAATGGTACATCGAGTGGATTGCCTCCGCCAAACGCGAAGAGACGCAAATCGACCGCATCGCCAAAACCATCAATCGTGCGTTGTTGGGATTAAAGTTTTATGATAAAGAGATTTAGGCATCCAAATCCATGAGTCATTTCTCTACAAGCGTTCTCCCACAATCCCTAGAACGCCACACTATCAGATTAATTAGCTGATAGTGTGACAATTAACACAGACCATCACTCCCGCTACATAGTGCATTTCTCGCGCTACAGATAACATTATTGGAGTAACGTTATACATAACTAGAGCTACAATGTATAACCTTAGAGTTATAATGTATAACCTTAGTCCAGTTATGCACAACCTTAGGCCAGTTATGTACAACCTTACTCCAATATTGTATAACCTTACTCTAGTTATGTATAACCTTGGAGCTATAATGCACAACGTTACTCGAGTAATGTTCTCTGTTAGGCGAGTTTTATGCTATGTTGGGATTGTTTAGTCTAATGAAAGTGTAGTTATACGCATCGTCCTCCCTCCGTTATTATCTGTAACTGCAACTATCTATAGCACTCTTTCACCGATAAGTTGTGGAGCTACTCTAAAATTTCCGAATTAGGTTGTATTTTCCATTCACCAATACATAATATATTAGGTGAAGAATGTATATTTGTGGGATGTTGAATTATGACTTTTGGAATTAATGGACATTACGGATGACTCCCAGTCTTTTTTCAACGAAAGGGAGAAGAAGTTACGCTCAGCATTCACCCTATCACTAGGCAACAGTGAACGTTCACTCAGATTGCCAAATGTCCATAAACTAGGTCTTAGCTGCAATGACAACTAAGGCTGAGAACTGATATGACAACAAATTTGAGCATTTTTAGAGCTCTGATAGAAGATTTCCAAGTTTATATAGAGGTTACAACAAAAAAAAAAACTACTACCCCTAAAAACTCTAATGAGTTTTTTATATATAGAGCCATATGACAACAATTGAAACAATTTTATTAAAGCATGGACCAATGATGTCTAGTGAAGTTGCTCGACATTTGGAAATAGTGGAATCTATACCTAATAATACAGCAAGTCAGAAGGTTTCAAGATGTGGTGATATACAAAAGATAAAAGGATTCTACACAAGTAATCAGTCATTTTGCTTCCTAAAAGAACATGAAAATTCTGGTGATTTCTATAATCAATTTATTCAATCGCTATTTGACAATGGGAGAAAATATTGGTATTCAATTAATGCTCTAAAGCTGCATGGTGGAATTTTAAATCAGAGATTCCTCGAATGTTATACAAATTATCCAATTAAAGAATTAAAAGGACATTTGCCTTTTAGTAAAATTATGCAGAAGTTTGTGATAGAAGGCATTTTAGTCTATAATGGACCTTATTATTCTTTAGCACCAAAATTTGAGATTGATAGAAACTCTAGTGTTGCTCATAGAACAATTGAAATGATTAAAGAAAATATTCTTTTTTCATTTGAAAGTTTGGTTAAGAACACAGGAATAATCTCATTTAATAGTGGTGAAAAATTTGCAGAATATGGAAAATTCCGCTGGGCATTTAAAGGCGTCTCAAATATTACTGGATTAATTCAAAATGGCAAATCTGGATTTTTATTAGCAGACATTATTATTGGAACTCCCATTTACGAAAACGATGTTCTCTTTTTTCTCGAAAAACTAGGACATATTCAAAACTATAAAAATGCTCCTCGTATCATACCTTTTTTAATCGTTGATGATTTGGACAAGAAAGCGTTAAGTCTACTAAAGCAAAAAGGAATAGTTGTTGGATTCATTGGAGAATTATTTGGGCAGAAATATGCAGAGACAATAAAAGAGCTTGTCGCAATTTTAATGAACGCGGGTGCAAGCCTTAAGCAGAATCCAGATAAATATTTAGATTTAATCAAAGAGCTAAAAAAATACAATGAGGGTTTAATAAACAACATTCGCGGAGCATTATTTGAATATATGGTTGGACATATTCATTCAGTTGATAGTCAAAGTATAGATATTGGTCGAGAAATTATTGACAATAAATTTCGGCATGAAATGGATATTCTTGCAATTTACAGTAATAAAATTGTAATTGCTGAATGTAAAGCAAAAAAATCAAAAGTAGATTTAGATACTATAAATAAATGGATAGAGGTGAAAATACCTGCATTTAAAATTTGGTTTGACAAGCAAGAAACATATAAAAAAAAAGACTCTTGAATTTGAATTTTGGTCGACAAGTGGTTTTACTGTTGATGCAGAAGCAAGGTTGAGAATGTTTTCGGATTCTGTTCAAATTTATAAGGTATCGTATTTTCAATCAACAGAAATGACAGATATTGCAAAATCAATGGACAATAAAAAACTCAAAGAAGCACTTGAAAACTTCTTTCTAAAAACAATTATATAACAACCAAAGCCCCCCCTGTCGGTCGTAGCGTGCAAAAACAGTAGCGCGGTCGTTCGGCATAGTCTCCTGACTATGTCGTGCTAAAAGCAAAGCTCCTGCTTTGCCAATGTAAAAAAAAAGCAGGAGCTTTAAAAAAAACGACGTAGGCGAAGCCATACGCCGAACGACCCGCTTTGGAAGAGGCTACGGTTAACAGAGTAGAAATAATAAGCTATTTAAGGCGGGTTTTCAACAATCCGCCTTTTTTGTGCTTTGAAATTTGTGTTTCCAGCAAGAAGAGATATATTTGTTGTTAGAAATACGTTTACTCAAAGCAATTAGCCATCTTATTTTCAAATTTCATTTGACCATAGATGTAAAACTAAATAATCCAACAGTTATAACACTCCAAATAATATGAAAAATCTCCTATTGACAACGTTGTTATTAATGGCTTGTACACCAACCCAGACTAAAATAGCGGCTGTTAGTAATGAAAACGTAAAAGAGAATAGAGTAATAGAGAATTCAAAAACCTACATTAGCATCGATTTTGCCAAGACACAGCTTATAAAAGACACTTCAACTTATATTTTGATCGACAAACCAATTGCGATAATAATTCTTCCAGACAGCACATGGTCTAACCAACAGCAAAAAGAACTAGGGGAAGATGGATGGAATGAAATCGTTGCAGATCATGATTATTATCAATCAGACGCTATGGATTTATTGGAGAAAAATGGAATTGAAGTAAAGTTTTTCAACACAAACAAGCAGTTCTATAAATTCATTAAAAGTGACAAAAGCGTATATTGCATCGACAAATCGAAAATGAAAGATAAATGGGGATTAATCCTATTCAATAAGGATAAGAATCCAGTTTTTTGGAACAATACTTCAATCGAAGATGCTTTAAAATACATCTATTCAAAATAAATCAATCCATAGTAACCAAAGTCACGAATGAAACAAAAATCCCTTTCCCTCCCCCTCATAATAACTCTCATTCTAGGGCAATACAGGAATGCTGTTTTTGCAAGCAATCTAAAAGCTGAAACCAATCAGACTATTCTGAATCGGATTGATTCCATCGTAGAAAATGCCATACATTTGAAGGTGTTCCCTGGTTGTCAGGTGTTGGTGATGAAAGACGGTAAGCCGCTGTATGATAAGAGCTTTGGTCACTACACGTACGATGCCACGCAAAAAATAGAACCTACCACACTCTACGATTTGGCTTCTCTGTCGAAAACGACCGGCACACTGCTCGCTGTGATGAAGCTGTACGACAACGGTCAACTTAAACTGACCGACAAAGCCTCTGATTATCTCGCATTCCTGCGGGGCACCAACAAAGAGAGCATCACCATCAGCGAATTGCTTTTCCACGAATCAGGCTTACCTGCTGGTTTGCCATTCTACGAACTGGCCATGCAGAAAAAGAACGTGTTATCGTTGCCGAAAATACCGCAAGACTCTACAAACATTATTCCGCTCAACAGCAGAAACTACGAATACAAGCCGGATTGGGTATCGAAATCGCCCAACATCGGATTTCAATCGCAGGTAACGGATAGCTTCTTCATCACCAACAGCTTTCACGCAGCAGCGATGCAAATGATAGCCAACGCACCACTCAAAAGCAAAACGTACCTTTACAGTTGCCTCAACTTTATTCTACTGAAAGAGGTGGTAGAAACGATTAGCAATACTAAGTTGGATGAATTTCTCGACAAAGAGTTTTATCACCCGATGGGTTTGAAGAGTATAATGTATTTGCCGCTTCGTAGTCACACAAAAGAGGAGATTGCGCCGACTGTTCAGAAAGATTTCTTGCGAAATAGAACGGTACAAGGATTTGTACACGACCCCGATGCCGCATTCTTTGGCGGAGTTTCGGGCAATGCAGGTCTATTTGCTACGGCGCACGATGTAGCCACAGTTTATCAACTACTACTCAACAATGGCGAATTAGACGGCAAACGTTACCTTAGCGCCGAAACGTGCAAACTATTCACCACCATCACTTCCGCTAGTGGTAGGCGGGGTTTGGGCTTCGACAAACCCGTTTGCGGCAATCCGAAGGAGAATCTGTGCTGCGAATCAGCTCCTGCAGCGGTTTATGGACACACGGGCTACACGGGAACGTGTTGTTGGGTCGATCCGACGAACCAACTCATCTATGTGTTTCTCAGCAACCGCACCTATCCGAACGATGGCGTGAATAAATTGGCTAAACTGCACATTCGACCAAAAATTCAAGAAGTAATTTATCAGGCGATTGGTAAAGATATATCAACGGAAATGCATTAACTTTAGACATTAATTCTATCCATCTATGGCACGAGTATTTCTCTTCTTCAAAATAGCAATTCTAGGGTTAGTCGTAATGAGTTGCAATCAGGCAAACAAAAAGGCGAACACCAAAGCTGAGAATGACAATGTAGCGACTAATCAACCCAAAAACACAGCAGCTCAGATATTAGAAAAACCACAAATACCAGTGCTTTGCTATCACCAAATTGCAGATGGCAAGAAGAGTGAATATGCCGTCAGTTTATCTACTTTTGCGGCGCATATTAAGATATTGGCAGACAGTGGCTATCACTCTATTTCACCCGACCAACTCTATGATTATCTTGTTTTCAACAAAACGCTTCCTGAAAAATCGGTGATGATTACGTTCGACGATTCACGAGCCGAGCATGCTGCAATTGCAGCTCCAACACTCGAAAAGTACGGTTTCAGAGGCGTATTCTTTATCATGACCATCACCTACAACAAAAAGAACTACATGACCACCGAGCAAATTGCCAAACTTGCGAAAGCGGGCCACACCATCGGCATGCACAGTTGGGATCACACGATGGCAACAAAATACGCAGATTCCACCGACTGGAAGAAACAGGTGGTAACGCCTACCCTCAAATTAGAGAAAATAGTAGGCAAGCCTGTCGAATATTGGGCGTATCCGAACGGTGTGAACAACCACAAAGCGGCCGAAGAATTGAGCAAACACTACAAATTGTCGTTTATACTTTCCACCAAACGCGACTCGCTGCTACCTCTGCAAACCGTTCGCAGAATGATTGTTCCCGAATGGTCGGCACAAAGTTTGCTAAAATCAATGCGTAAGACTTTTGACAAGAAAACGAAGAAGTAAGAATCCAATTAATGGCGCATTTCTTGTGTCATTGCCGTCCCATTTATGGGGCGGATAGTATAGGCATCATTGTTGGCTTTAGCCAAATAACATTAACATTTCGGCTAAAGCCACTATGCACTCTCAATTTTGTCCGTCCCATAAATGGGACGGCAATGAAAAAAAATAGATAATCATTCTACTTATATCTTTCCCATTACTTAACAATCCAACCTATGAACACGAAACATCTAATCAGCCTTGCACTAGCGCTAATTGTTATCCTAACAGGATGCACCCAAAATAAAGCAAAAAAGGAGGCTGCAAAACCCGAAGAAGTCGTTATCAAAACGGACACAATCGCTTACCAAAAGAAGCTTCATGCACTGGCAAATGGTGACACGACGGGTAGATGGCCAAATCACCTTCGTGACTATCCGCTCGATGGAGCTATTTTGCCCTTCAAACGAATTGTGGCTTATTATGGCAATCTCTACTCCAAAAAGATGGGTGTTTTGGGCGAATACCCACCTAAAGAGTTGTGGAAAAAACTGAATATAGAAGTTGCAGCATGGGAAAAAGCAGACTCTACAACACCCGTTCAACCAGCTATTCACTACATCGCTGTAGTGGCGCAAGGCATCCCGATGAAAGATGGAAAGTATTGCAAACGTATGCCCGACGCTCAAATTGATTCGGCATTGGCGATAGCAAAAATGGGAAATGCAATCGTATTCCTAGACATACAAGTGGCGCTAAGCAATGTGCAACACGAAGTTCCGCTACTAGAGAAATACTTAAAATTGCCACAAGTGCATCTGGGCATCGACCCGGAGTTTTCTATGAAAGACGGCAGCATTCCCGGTCATAAGATTGGGACAATGGATGCCACAGATGTCAACTTTTGCGCAGATTACCTTGCTAAATTGGTTAAAGCAAACAACCTTCCACCGAAGATTCTGATTGTTCACCGCTTCACGCAAGGCATGATACGGAACTACAAAAACATACGATTGCACCCACAAGTGCAAATTGTGATGAACATGGACGGATGGGGCGAACCGGTTCTAAAACGCAGCACTTACAAACTCTATATTCACAAAGAGCCTGTGCAATTCACTGGATTCAAACTGTTCTACAAAAATGATTTAAAAAAATCTCCCAACCACATGCTGACGCCTACTGAACTTATGACATTGAGACCTCAACCGATTTACATTCAATATCAGTAGATTGCAAAATAGAATTTCCCATTGAAGGAGCGAGTTTAAAACCTCGCTCCTTTTTTACTCCAAAATTCATTTTGCGAACGAATCAGCCATTCGATTGTTATTACTCCATATCCCAAAGGCAAACAACTATGTCAAAAACAAAACAAATAGAACGCATTGTGCCTCCCCCATCGCCCCACATGGTCGGTGATGGATTTCGGGTGCATAATTTCTTTCCCGGTGAAATCAGTATTGAACGCATGAGTCCATTTCTTTTGATGGATTATGCTGCAGAATTCTACTTTGCACCAAGCACCAAACAACGAGGTGTCGGTGTCCATCCGCATCGTGGTTTCGAAACGGTGACTCTCGCCATACAAGGCAGAGTGGCTCACCACGATAGCGCTGGAAACAGTGGCGTAATCGGTACCGGCGATGTACAGTGGATGACTGCCGGAAGCGGCATTCTGCACAAAGAGTACCACGAAAAAACCTTTTCGGAACAGGGTGGATTGTTTCAAATGGTGCAACTGTGGGTCAATCTCCCGGCTAAACACAAAATGACTGCGCCGAAATACCAACCAATTGAGAATAAACAGATCCCCAAAATAACGCTTCCCGATAATGGAGGAATAATTGAAATTATTGCTGGAGAATTCAATGACATCAAAGGTGCTGCCTCAACTTTTTCGCCCGTCAATCTCATCAAATTCTCGTTGAAAAAAGGAACAAAATATGCATTCGAGATGCCCGAAAATTACAATACCAGTATCAGCGTATTAAAAGGAAGCGCAATATTCAACAACGAAAAAACAGCCTTGCAAGACCATTTTGTACTGTTTAAAAATATCGGAGAAACCATCGAAGTGGAAGCAATTGAAGATGTGTCATTTATTCTACTCAGTGGCGAGCCCATCAACGAACCGATTGCGCCTTATGGTCCATTCGTGATGAACACACGCGAAGAACTCGTTCAAGCTTTCAACGATTTTGAGAATGGTAAATTTGGTTATTTGGAAGATTAAGAGATGATGAAACTCGATTTCAAACAAAATTATACGCTCGAAAATGAGGTGGTTTTATTAAGACCATTGGCATTATCCGACATCGACAACTTAATCCATTTTGCTTTATCAGAGCCAGAATTATGGAAATATTCATTGATTCAGGCAGATGGAGAAGAACAGATGAAAAACTACATCGATCTTGCCCTAAAAGGACGAGAGGCTGAAAAGGAATATCCGTTTATCGTCTTCGACAAACGAACGAATAGCTATGCTGGCTCTACGCGGTTTTACGACATTCAGCTCGTTCACCAAACACTCCAACTAGGATATACCTGGTACGGAAAGGAGTTTCAAGGAAGCGGTCTCAACAAACATTGCAAGTTTCTGCTTCTGGATTTTGCATTCAATCAATTGGATATGGAACGGGTGGAATTCAGGGCTGACAACGATAATCAGAGAAGTATTGCGGCCATGAAAAGCATTGGTTGCTCAGTAGAAGGCATTCTCCGAAGCAATGGACAAAAACCTGATGGAACAAGGCGAGACAGCATTATCCTAAGCATATTAAAGCAAGAATGGAACGATGAATTGCGGATGAAGTTATATAATAAACTTACGAAATGAAAACACCAATTGAGAGAGGTAAAAAGGTAAAAGTAAAATACACGCTGCCCATCAATTTTAGTGTAAAATAAATGAAATTCGAAGTCCTACCTTAACAACTACGATAATTCTTACAATAAAGTAAACAAATCTGTTTACTTTGTGTTATCTTTGCTGTAAAGTTGAATAATATGGACACATCGATTGAAATGATTAAAGGAATTCATCCTGGGATAATTCTTGAAAGAGAATTAAAAAAACGAAACATTGCGAAAGGTAGTTTTGCAAAGTCAATTAATGAATTCCCACAGACAATTGCTACAATTACAAAAGGCAAACGTCGTATAAATCCGGCATTGTCACTAAAAATAGAAAAGTCGCTGGGCTTTGAAGAGGGTTACTTTTTAATTCTTCAAGCCTACCACGACATTGAAATCGAAAAGCAAAAAGCATCCAAAGATTATCATCCCGACTTATCGAAATTCCGAAAAGTAGTTTTTTGGGATACTAAAATGGAGAAAATCGATTGGATCAAGCACAAATCAGCAGTTATAGAACGGATTTTTGAACGTGGAAACGACATTGAAAAAAAGGAAATTATTCGATTCTACGGATTATACTCCATCAGCAGTTATTTAAAGAGTGAGGAGCTTATCAGTGCAATTGCGGCTGAAAGCATTAGAGAATACACGTCAAACAATGATCAAACTACACTATAATACGGTTTCAGAGACTTTAAAATCAAGACTACAATTCTTGATGATAGCAGAAGAATTGAAACCGTTCCGATTAGTTGGTGGCACTTCGTTGAGCCTCCAAATTGGGCATAGAGAGTCTGTCGATATTGATTTGTTTACTGACGAACTCTACGGGAAAATTGATTTCAAAACAATTGAACTGTTCTTAGAGAAGAACTTCACTTATGTAGATTTTCTACGCGACAATATTGTAGGAATGGGAAAATCATACTATATCGGTGATTCTGCAGATGATGCTATTAAATTAGATCTATTCTATACCGATAGTTTTATCAGACCAGTATTGCTAGTAGATAAAATAAGATTTGCGACCATAGACGAAATTGTGGCAATGAAGCTTGAAATATTCACGAAAGCTGGAAGGAAGAAAGATTTTTGGGATTTACATCAGTTATTCGATAGATACACAATTGAAGAGATGCTAAAACTACATGAGGAGCGCTATCCTTACACCCACAATCGTGAGCAGATTTTAGCAAACCTAACCGTTTTCAACAAAGCAGATAGAGATATTGACCCGAACTGTTTCAGATACAAATATTGGGAAACCATCAAACTCGATTTTGTAGAGAAATTGAAACCTTATTATTAAACCACAAAGCCCCCGAACATCACGTCCGAGGGCTTTGATTTTTAAGAAATGGAAAAAGTTATTTCTTAATGCCGTTCATCATGACTTCTACATTGTTTCCTTGCGAAAGCAATGAGGCGGCAAAGGCTTTGATTGACTCTGGTGTTAAGGTATTCAGTACCGATTCATAAGTCGAGTGAAAATTATTTCCTTCGAGATAAAAGTCCGTCAACACGCCCATCCAATAGCCATTTTCGGTCAGATTCTCTTTCTGCTTTTTCAACATAAACTCCTTCACTTTGTTGAAGTTCACTTCCGAAGGACCATTTTCTGATAGATTCTTCAATTCTGAATGAACGATGCTCAGAAGTTTATCTTTTTGCGCTTCGTTGGTGTCGAAACCAATCAACAGACGGAATTTATCTTTTGGATAATTAGTCACATTTCCATTCACGCCCACACCATAGCTTCCGCCTTCATCTTCACGCACTTTTTCGGTGTAGATGATTTCCAAAATCTGATCAAGCATGTTCATTTTCAACACATTTTCGAGGGTGTATGGGCAATTCCCGCTATACACCGTATAAACAGTGGCTTTAGCCGTCTGCATCTCACGATCGAAGTAATTCTTGATCATTCCGGGACGGGCATTCATTTTAATATCAGCATATTTCTCTTTTTTACCTTTTGCAGGAAGAGATGCGATGTATTTTTCAACCAACGGTTTCAATGAATCCGCATTCACATTACCCACAAAGAAAAAGGTAAAATCAGCCGCATTGGCAAAACGCTCTTTGTAGATTTGCTGAATACGATCGTAATTTACTTGTGGCAATAGACTCACTTTCATGCGCATGGCACGCGGATTATCGCCATACAAACCTTTGTACAACGAATCGCGGAATGCTACATTCGGATTCATCTCATCGTTTTCGAGCATCGCTTTTGCACGTTTCAAATATCCTTCATAAGCATCTTTATCGGGACGTGGTGCAGTGAATGACAAATAGGCCAACTGCATCATCGACAATAAATCTTTGGGAGAACATGATCCATTGATCGCTTCTGATGTAGTAGTCATACTTGCTGATACCGACGCTTTCTTGCCAGCTAATGCTTTCGGCAAATCGGTATTGCTGTATGACCCCAAACCGTTGACACCAATCACTTCGTTGAATGCCAAAATATTCGCCATCTCTTTGTTATCAAGCAACGAACTACCGCCCAAGCTGACTGCTTTCAGCATAATTTGATCTTCTTTGAAATCGGTTTTCTTGATAACAACTCGTGCGCCATTCGACAAAGTCCAGATTGTTGCATCAAGGGTTTTATTGTGCTCTACTTTCTTCACTTTTCCTGCTTTTGGCTCTTTCGAAACCAATGGCTCGTTGGATACTTTATCTTGATAGGCTGTCAATTCGGCACTTTTAGCATCCATAAATATCTTCGCAACCTCCTCTTTCGATGGATAAACCAATCCCTCTTTTTGCGGACCCGAAATCGCGATTACCACATTCGAATCGGCAATCATCTCTTTCATACCTTTGTTTAACTCTTCCAAAGGCAACTGAGGCAACACTTTATTCACAATATTATACTCCATTTCGATGCCCGGAATCACCTCTCCGACTGTGAAATGTTTCACATATTCACGAACGTATGAACGATTTTTCTCTTTCTCACGATCGTTGTATGCACTCTCCACGCTCCGTAATAAATCGGCTTTGGCTCGTTCGTATTCTGTAGCAGTAAACCCAAATTTGGCTACACGATTCACTTCATCGAGCAATGCTCTCATTCCTTTTTCAATATCACCCTCTTTGCAAGTAGCCGACGCTGAAAATGCCTCTTTGGTTTGTGCCACAATAAATTCATCGTCACTTACCGATGCTTCAACAAAAGGAGGTGTAGCTTTCTGAGTCAATTCTGCCAAACGACTATTGAGCATCATTTGTGCCAATTGCTTCATGTAGTTATCAATCAACCCATAAACGGTTGGTTTATAATTATCGGGAAGCGGATCGTGTTTATAAAAAACATCTACCGAAGTCTGAGTTGCTTCTGGGTCTGTTGCAATCGAAACAATCGGTGCAGCATTGGCTGGAACTGGATAATAGATTCGTTCGGCAGCATTCACTGGTTTAGGAATATCGGCAAACATTTTCTTGATTTTGCCTTCTACTTGATCTACATCGATATCACCTACCACTATAATGGCCTGCAAATCGGGACGATACCATTTTTTGTAGTAATCCTTAATTGCTTGATATTTGAATTTATCCACCACATCCATCAACCCAATCGGCATGCGGTTGGCGTATTGTGAATTGACGAACATTTCAGGAATCAATTTCTCCCAAATACGCATTCCGGCATTGTTGCGCGTGCGCCACTCTTCGTGAATAACGCCACGCTCTTTGTCTATTTCTGTATTATCGAGGGTGATAAAACTTGACCAGTCGTGTAACACCAACAAACAGGAATCGGTTATCGTTTCGCGAATAACCGGCACATTCGATAGGTTGTAAACTGTTTCGTCGAACGATGTGTATGCATTCACATTCTCGCCAAATTTCACTCCTATGGTTTCGAGGTAGTTGAGCATGGTTTTGGCAGGGAAATTTTTAGTGCCATTAAAAGCCATGTGCTCAAGAAAATGCGCCAAACCACGCTGAGGTTCTTCTTCCAAGATGGAACCTACTCGCTGTGCGATATAAAACTCTGCCCGTTGTTTGGGCTGTTCGTTATGACGAATATAATACGTCAATCCATTGTCCAGTTTTCCATAACGAACTTTTGGGTCAATGGGTAAAGATGGCATCTGTTGCGCACTCAATTGCGCACAAAGCAACAACAGGGAAGCGATACTCATCGCTGATTTAAAAAAAGGTATCTTCATAATGAATTAATTTATAGAATGACAAATGTAAATAATTTCAGATAAAGTGATTCAATTTCACCTAAAATCAGATCGGAATTAAGATACAAAAACACTTCTTCGACTCTTTTAGTCTTTATTAGACGAAAAACAATCTGCAACATAACCTCAATCTTAACATTTTAGTGCAAATAGCATCATTATTCAACAAAATTGGTTCTTTTTCAGAATATACGATTGAAAGATAAAAAAATATGGTTAAAGTAAACTATTAGAATAAATTATTTCGATAAAAAAATACTAAATTTGCAATGTGAGAATTACAAAAAACAAAAGTTACTATTAAACCCAAATATTTATGGACGATTTAAATGGAGTAATAAGACAAGTAATACAGGTATCACCTATCATGAAAGTGTTTAGAGTTGCACCTATCGGTTGGGAATTACCAGACTTCAAACCTGGACAATTTGTGGGCATTGGATTACCGCCCGACAGCGCTAGATGCCCTGAAGCAACGGATGAGACAGAAGTGCCTGATCCTACAAAAATCATCAAAAGAGCTTATTCCATTGCCTCTTCAAATTTTGCAAAAGATTATCTTGAATTTTACATTACGTTGGTTCACTCTGGTGCTTTGACTCCTCGATTGTTTAACCTCGAAATTGGAGATAAAGTGTGGGTTGGCACCAAATTCACTGGGATGTTTACCTTGAGCGAAGTACCTGAAGATCAAAACATCATCTTAATTGCAACTGGAACCGGGGTAGCTCCATATATGAGTATGCTACGTTCACATGCATTGAAACGTCAAGGACAAATTTTGGTTATTCACGGTGCTGCAAGCTCATGGGATTTAGGCTATTCATCAGAATTAAATCTGCTTGAAACCATTGCTCCTAAGTTCGATTATTTGCCTACCATTACCAATCCTGAGCGCGAACACTCAAAATGGCCAGGAAGAACTCAATTTATTCAAGAAATTTGGGAAGAAGGAGCTGTAGAAAAACTATGGAAATTCAAACCAACTCCTGAAAACACTCACTTCTTCCTTTGTGGTAATCCGAATATGATTAACGGAATGATTGAATGCCTTGGCAAAGATGGATTTGTGGAACACAACCGTAGAACCGGTGGTCATATCCACGTAGAGAAATTCTAATAAACACTCTTCATATAAAATGACTCAGCATTATCTTCTTGCTGAGTCATTTTTGTTTAGTTTCAAAAGGATATAATGGCTAAGAATCTGGCTACGACTAAGCTTTAGTCATTTTGATTGTTTCATTATGGAGATCCATACTTTCTTCATTGGGTTATTATCAAAGATTGAACATCAATACCAAGGCAGCGCGTTGTAGGAGTTTCCGCGTTTATCGTATTTCACATCTTTCAGCAACGAGGATTTTACACTGATATTGAAGTTGTAAGAGCGGTATGGACCAAAGGGAACAATGCCAGCAGTCATTTGCCAACAATGCAAATCGCGAGTTATATTGATGTTAGTATAGGCTATTTTATGCGCATCGAAATCGTAGGTACTACTCATATTCATCGACCATCCTTGTGTCAGATTGATGTTGCCCGAAAATCCCAAACTGTGGGTGATTTTTCGGTTGTATTCCAATAACTCTTTATTAAAATCGGCATATCCGTATCGCATCGAATAGTTGAATGACAAGCTCCAAGGCACTGACCAAACAAGGTATCCGTCTTTGTCGAACGTGCCACCACTCTCCTTTTTCTCATCGTTCTTCTTACCATCGCTCGTTTCATCCATCGGATTTTCGGTGGCATTCTCTTCTTGAGTCGCTGTTTTTGGTTTGTCTTTGGTTTTATCCTCTTTGGAGAAGAGTTTCTTCAAAACATCGTTGCTCAACGTATACGAAAAAGAGGTACCTGTGCTTTGCAGGCGGCCAATGGTTCCATATTTATGCAAACGCAGTTCGTTCACTCTTACGGGTGAACCGCTTGCATTCAACTTGTAGGTATATACATCGAACGCTCCCGTCAGATTAAGAGAAAAACCTTTTGTCAACTTCAAGCGGATGGAGGCATTGATATCGCTCCAGTTCATCGAATCTGCTGCAATATTGTAGCCAATTCCGGTGGTAAAGTTATCAATCAAGCTGATTTTTCGAACGCCGGAGGTGTCTCTATCCGATTTTATCTTCATTTCCAGATTATTGGTCATATCAAATCGCACAGAACCGCTCTCTAGTCCGGGTGAACTATAAAACAATCCATTTTGGTAAGGCGAATAAGACTTGGTAACAGTCGCTCCCTTTAGATCAACATAGTTGTAGCTTCTCCAAAATCCAAACTTTTCATTCTGAAAATTAGGTGAATAACTAAATGAGAGACTCGGCGTGAAGACATGGCGAATCACCTCAATTTTTTTCCCAAATAGAAACGGTAGTGGTTTGAAAAAACCATACAATTTGGTGGATGCACTTACGCTTGTGCTATAATTATACATCCGATTGAATCCCCAAATGGTGTCGGAAGCCTCGCGCTGATTAATTGGATCCCACTCTCGATTTACCTTATTCGTAAACCAACTCTCATTGTAGTTGACAGAAGGCGTGATGTTGATATATTTTAAAACAGTAAACGTTGCACTGATTGGAATTGAATGCTGCATTCCATTGCGCCAATCTTTCACTAAATTAGATTTAAAGAGGAGATTTTCTTTCGTATCGATGCTATTGCGCAGTGTTCCCGTATAGCTAAAACCGATTTTCTCGAACCATCGCTCACTGCCCACGACATTCTTCCTCTTAAAGGGATAAATGCGACTCATCGCAATATTCAAATCTGGTAACGACACACTGACACTCGAATCACTGGATCGTTGGTTTACATTCATCGAAGAGGAGAGCGAAAAGGGTGAATTGGGAAACCGCTTCGTGATATTCACGCTCGAACTTTTTGTATTCTGAGTAAAACGGCTAGCATCGTAAACGCTTCCAATATCATTTCTATCGTATCCTGAGGTCGAAAAATTGACACTTGCCGAAAAACTCATATTCGGATTTGCTTTCACATCTTGGGTATGAGTCCAAGTCATATTAAAGTTTTTGTTCTTTGTATAATCGGCAGCATCTTTATCGCCAAGAATCGTCACTCTATACCCAACATTGAAAGTTCCAGTGTATTTATACTTCTTCGTATAACTCGACACACCGCCCAATCCCCACGAACCTTTGGTAAAGATCTCACCTCGAAGAGCCAAATCAACGTAATCGTTGATGGCAAAATAGTAACCTCCATCTCTCAAATAGAAACCTCGTGTGCTCTCCTCACCAAAAGTTGGAACCAATACTCCTGATGAATATTTGGAAGAAAATGGAAAAAAGCCGAATGGAATGGCCAATGGTAATGGCACATCTTCCAACACTAAGTATGCCGGTCCAGTGACTATGTTCTTTTTGGGACGAACTTTTGCTTTGGTCAATTGAAAATAGAAGTGTGGGTGATCGTGATTGTCGCACGTAGTATATTTGCAGTCGGTCATATACAAGTCGTCAGTATCCATTTTCTTAGTGCGCCCTCCTATCACGTAACCTTCGCCTTGCTCTGTTACCACCTGCGTGATGTAACCCCGTTTTGTTTTGAAATTATAACGCATCGTTTTGGAGTTGTAATCTCCTCCTTTGTCTTTGAAATTGGGCTCACCCACCATTTTATTGGTAGTATCTTTTTGTCCAGCAGCATATACAATGCTACTATCCATCGACATTTGGATATAGTTTGCCTTCAGTTCGATATCTTTGTAATCCACTTTTCCTTCGCCATACATTTTGGCAAAATTATTCCCCATAAACACAATCGAATCTTTGGCATGGTATTCAACCACAGCATCTAAAGCATTCTTCGATGATTTTTGTAATTTCAATGAATCGCTGGCGGAATCACTTTTAGCAGGTGCTGCAGATAAGCGAGTATTGGGTAGCGTTCCATTCACAGGCTTTTGCGCCCATGTAGAGATTAATAGAATGAGGGAGAAAAATAGAAGAAAATATCTTGTCTGTTTTACCATTTAGCTTCGCAGAAGTACATTTGGGTGCAAAACTACAATTTTCACAGAATTTTGGGGCAGAATAACTCTTAAAATAACTTGTCGAAAGGCGAAAAGCTTCACCAATCACTCAATGTAACACCCGCTCGCTCGGTTTCGCCACATCCGGGCGGATTGTATTTATAGACACTCACATCGAGTCGCGTGATTTGCGGAAATGAAATTTTAAGTTGACGATATATTCGTCCAGTAACATGTTCGAGCAACTTCGACGGTATTGCCATCTCTATTTTAATCACGTTACAAACATCGGCGTAAGAGATTGTTTGACTCAGTTCATCAGTCAATGTAGCTTCAAGAACATCCGCCTCCAATGTCACTGACACACTGAATTGATTACCAACAATTTGCTCCTGCTCCATCACACCGTGATAAGCATAAAATTTTATATTATCTATTCTTATGGTTGTTTTCATTATCAAAGAAGCTTTCAAAACTCAGCGGATCAGTTATTCAGTTATTCAAAAAATTCCTATATTTACGGTGCAAAATTAATCAATTCAAGCGCAAACCAATCACCTAAAACCATCTATCGTTATGTCAAAAGAATTTTTTTCTACTGGAGGCTCACACAATACCATTGCATTTGGCACCTCAATTAAAGGTGATATAAACGCTGAAGCCGACCTAAGAATTGATGGAATGATCGATGGCCATGTGAGTTGCACTGGCAAAGTAGTCGTCGGGCCCAAAGCAACCGTAACAGGAGATATCTCAGCAGAAAGTGCTGAAATACTCGGAAATGTAACCGGAAATATTCAGGTGAAAGACCTTCTTTCGATTAAAGCCTCAGCCAAAATCCACGGAAATGTAGAGATGCACACACTTTCAGTTGAACCACCCGCTTTTCTTTCGGGCAATTGTGTAATGATTGCAAAAGGAGAATAAAAATTTGCAAGATAGCCAAAACAAAAAACGGTGCAACTCTCATTGCACCGTTTTTTAGTTTTATGTCACTCAGAACTTAATCCTGTCCTTTACCATGGCAGTTTTTGAATTTCTGACCACTACCACATGGACAAAGGTCATTTCTTCCAACCTTCTTTTCTACACGAACTGGTTCTAATCGACGCTCTTGTGGTCGCTGACTCGAAGCCGCCGGTTGGCCGTATTCATCTTTTTCTGTACGGTATTTGCTGAAATCTTGTTTTTTTTCAGGAACAGCTTGACGAATAGGTTCCTGTTCTCGTACTGGAATTTGTCCACGCATCAATACGCTAATTGTTTTACGATTCACTACATCAACCATTGCTTTGAATAATCCAAAAGATTCGAGTTTGTAGATCAATAGCGGATCTTTTTGCTCGTAGCTCGCATTTCGCACCGATTGACGAAGTTCGTCCATTTCGCGTAAATGCTCTTTCCATGCTTCATCAATAGTGTGTAGCATTATTGACTTCTGGAACGCTTTCAGAATCTCTTTCGATTCCGTTTCGTAAGCAGCCTTCAGATTACAAGAAATATTGTACATCCGAGTTCCATCTGTCACAGGAATCAATATATTTTCATACATTGAACCTTGTTTTTCGTACACATCTTTGATTACTGGATGCGCAACTTGTGCCAATTTTTCAGCTTTACGTTTGAATGCATCCACCACTGCGTGATAGAGTTTATCAATCAGGTTTTCCTCTTTTTCTGATTTAAACGTTTCGAAATCGAACGGCGTCTCGATAGCAAAGACCCTGAAAACTTCCATTCTCAAGCCTTCGAAATCGCCCGCATCGCGACCTTCGTTCACAATGATTTTAGATGCATCGTACATCATGTTCATGATATCCAGACTGATGCGCTCGCCCATCAAAGCGTGACGACGTTTGGTGTAAATCACCTCCCGTTGTGTATTCATTACATCATCGTATTCGAGCAGGTTTTTACGAATACCAAAGTTGTTTTCTTCTACTTTTTTCTGAGCACGTTCGATAGATTTCGAAATCATGCTGTGCTCAATCATTTCACCCTCTTCGAATTTCAAGCGATCCATAATGCCCGAAATACGCTCGGCACCGAATAGACGCATCAAATCATCTTCCAAAGAAACGTAGAATATAGACGATCCTGGATCTCCTTGACGACCTGCACGACCACGCAGCTGACGGTCAACCCGACGAGATTCGTGACGCTCTGTACCAATGATTGCTAAACCACCAGCGGCTTTTACCTCAGCAGAGAGCTTGATATCGGTACCACGACCTGCCATGTTGGTAGCAATGGTTACTGTACCCGACTGACCAGCTTGTGCTACAATATCGGCTTCACGTTGGTGCAACTTAGCATTCAATACGTTGTGTTTAATTTTTCGCATTGCTAGCATCTTGCTCAATAATTCCGAAATTTCCACCGAAGTAGTACCGACCAATACAGGACGACCTGCTTCTACCAGTTTCACGATATCATCGATAACAGCCGTATATTTTTCGCGTTTCGTGCGATATACACGATCGTTCATATCACTTCTAGAGATAGGTCTATTGGTTGGAATCGTTACCACATCCAATTTGTAGATGTCCCACAACTCGCCAGCTTCCGTTTCTGCTGTACCAGTCATACCCGACAGTTTTTTGTACATCCGGAAATAGTTTTGCAACGTGATAGTAGCAAATGTCTGAGTAGCGGCTTCGATCGTCACACGCTCTTTAGCCTCAATCGCTTGGTGCAAACCATCGGAGTAACGACGACCTTCCATGATACGACCAGTCTGTTCGTCAACGATTTTGACTTTATTATCGATTACCACATACTCATCATCTTTTTCGAACAATGTATACGCCTTCAACAGCTGATTGATCGTATGCACACGTTCCGATTTAATAGAGTAATTCTGAATCATCTCATCTTTTTGAACCTGCTTTTGTTCTTCCGTCAAATTTGATTGCTCCATATCAGCAATGACTGCTCCAATATCAGGCAATACAAAGAATTGTGGATCTTCAGAATTTCCAGTCAGAGCGTCAATACCTTTATCAGTAAGGTCAATGCTGTTGTTCTTTTCATCAATAACAAAGAAAAGTGGATCGGTAGCAATGTGCAGATTGCGGTTGCTATCTTGCATATAATACTCTTCCGTTTTCATCATTTGCACCTTGATACCTGGTTCGCTGAGGAACTTAATCAATGGTTTATTTTTAGGTAACCCTTTGTATGAACGGAACAAAAGTAATACACCTTCTTCACGCTCTTTTTCGTCAGCTGAAGCCATTTTCTGGCGTGCTTCTGCCAATAATTTTGTGCAAAAAGTACGTTGTTCATTCACCAATTTCTCAACTCGTGGGCAAAGTTGCTCAAAAAGTTGATCCTCCCCTTTCGGTATTGGACCTGAGATAATCAAAGGTGTACGGGCATCATCAATCAACACCGAATCGACCTCATCCACAATTGCATAGTTGTGTTTGCGTTGCACCAAATCTTCGGGGCTATTCGCCATATTATCGCGCAAATAGTCGAATCCAAATTCATTATTTGTTCCAAAAGTGATGTCTGCTTCGTAGGCTTTGCGACGTGCATCCGAATTCGGTTGATGACGGTCGATACAATCGACACTCAATCCATGAAACATATAGAGTGGCCCCATCCATTCCGAGTCACGTTTTGCCAAATAGTCATTTACGGTCACCAAGTGAACTCCGTTTCGGGTCAATGCATTGAGGAATACAGGCAATGTGGCGACCAACGTTTTTCCTTCACCAGTTGCCATTTCGGCGATTTTACCTTTGTGCAATACTACACCACCAAACAGCTGACAATCGTAATGTGTCATGTCCCAGCTAATTTCTGTTCCACCGGCTAACCATCTTTTCTTAAAGATCGCTTTATCACCTTCGATAACGACAAAATCGTGAGACGCTGCTAAATCTCGATCAAATTGTGTAGCAGTAACGGTAATCGTCTCATTTTCGGTAAAACGACGAGCAGTCTCTTTCACTATAGAGAATACTTCTGGCAGAACCTCTTCCAGCTCTTTCTCTTGACGGTCTCTCGCCTGTTTTTCAAGATTATCAACTTCATTCCAAGCTTTCTCACGCTCATCCAACTCTGTGGCTTCGATGGTCAACTTTAGAGTTGCAATTTGCGCCTTTTCATCCGCAATACAATCTTGCAATTGTTGCATAATGGCAGCTGATCTTGCACGCAATTCATCATTAGTCAATCGCTCAATCTCTGGATATATTGCTTTGATTTTGAATACATAAGGGTCTATCTCCTTCAAATCACGTTTTGATTTGTTTCCGAGTAGGTTTTTCAAAAAATCATTAAATCCCATAATATGTTATATGTTTATAAATTCAGTATATAAAACTCTCTCCAAAGCATTCAATAAATAGAAGGTGGAGGAGTAAAAATTTTGCCGGACAAAAATACGCTAAAAATATGATTTATCTACTTTAGCACTCGAATATCCGAATTAAAAAGTGTTTGAATTATTGAAATTCAGGTAAGATGGTAGCTGAGCATGCACTCGGCGCACGAATACGGAGGAAATAGGCAACCGTAGGCGCAATCTCTGTTGCTTTTACCTGACGACGCACTTGAATGGGCTTAATGCCATTTCCAAAAAAGAAAAGTGGAGATAATATGGCTGTTTTGTTTACTCGAGGTTGTTCAATCTTAGAGTCTTCGTTCGACTCTTGCCAATCGGGTTGAAGTTCGATTAATAAATCGCCTGATAATTTACGATGAAATCCGTTGCGTGCCTCTTCAATCTGATTGTTCGAACGATTATGCAACAAACTATACGAAGTAATAACATCCTGAACACCACTCATCTGAATCATAAAGTCAGCTGCCTTTTCTTCAAACTCTCTTAAATCAAGACGTTTGTCTTCAATTAACTTTTTGTTCAGAAAGATTTCATGATTATAATAACCGGTTACCCAATTTTCGTGTCCATAAATAGACATCAAATACATATTAAGCAGTGCTGTAGCTCGATTGACGTAAAAGGTTCCAGTCGGAATATTTAATTTTTCGGGAACATATCCATTTTCCTCAAAATAACCAGTCGATGATACAAAAACAAGGGCATTTTTTAATCCAACAGATGCGTCTATTCTATTGAGTAGCAGTTCCAATTGTTTGTCGAGTCGAAGATAAAGATCTTGCATCTCCACTACGTGACTATTGCGCTCCTTGTTTTGAAACGCACCCGCATAAAGCGTTAAAGTAAGAAAATCGGGGAAAGTATGTTTGCCAAATGTCTCGTTATCGAAAAACATCAACACCATGCGATTCACCTCTTCGTTGATTAACCCGCTGGTTTTGAAAGAAAGAAGATTATCACGGGTTCTTTTAAACGGATAAGCAAATCCAAAATCTTTTTGTTGATATGGGATGAAACGATAAGAGGTTGGAGCATTCAACGGCTTCCACACCATCGATTCCATTCGATCAGCAAGCGATTTTTTCGAATTCTCCAATTCAAAATAGAAAGGAATATTGGGGAAATAGGTCGAAGTGGCCCATTTACGATTTCGATTATCAATCCAAAAGGCACCATCAGCAGCATGACCTCCGGCGAGAAGTGCGGCTTCGTAATCAGGTGCAAACGAAAAAATGGTACCAAATCCATCGGTTGCCTCTTTCAGTTCATCGGTGATAGTCGATACCAAAAGCGGACGTGGTGATACGGTTTCATCCGTAAAATTACCCATATAAGAAGGGTCGAGCAACGATGAAATCGCCTTTTTCTTCTCTCTATCGAAACGATGAAGTCCGATAATTCCATTGTACCATGGATTTGCACCAGAATAAATGGTAGCAATCGCCGAGGCTTGATCTACTTTCGGAAAATCAAATTTTGTATCGTGAAAATAGGCTCCATCCCTCATCAGTCGCTTGAATCCACCCTCGCCAAATAGCTCGTAAAACTGATTCAAATAATCACCTCGCAACTGATCAATAACAATTCCTACGACCAATTTGGGCGACTCCACAGCACGCTGCGCTTGCAACGCTACGGTGGTAGAGAGTACTGCCAAAATGGATGTGAGAAGTTTCTTCATTAATTACGTTTTAATAGTCGGAGCGTTTGGAATAAAGATCTGAAAAACAGTGCGAAAGTCAGATAAATCATTGCCGTCGGAAATTGTTGTGGCAAAAAGCGTACCAAAACCAAAAAGAGTGCCAAAACTGCGGTATTCAACAAATGATAGTACGTTATTTTCTGCCTTAAAGTGGGAAATAAAAGAGTAAACGCAAATAGTAAATGCACTGGATGTAAGACAAATAGCAAATAATTTGGATGTGTGGCTGGATGTGTAGAAAAGAATGTCATAAAAAAGACCAGCAATCCTGCCAAACCAAAAATCAGGAACAAAACAAAGTCAATGTTCCAAAAGAATCGTCCTTGTTTATAACCCAAAAAACTGATTGCGAAAAGAAAAATCATCACCAAGAGCCCAACAACAGTTGGAGATGTATAGGCATTTTCCGACACATCGGTAGGTGTTTGCTGCGGAATAATTTGTATTGCTGGCGAAACCAAATTTCGCACCACTCCTGCCGAATCAATAATCACGGCACGACTATATCCGTCCTCCATGTATTTTGGCAGAAACATCTGTTCTAGATAAGTTGTTTTCTGATCAAGCGGACTGCCCAACACCAAATCAATTCCAAACCGAAGCCACGCATTGCCAATCGTACAATCGTGAATAAGTTCACGAAACGTTTTGGTTGGAATAGAATCTTTATATACCACTTTTCCATCCACATTATTCTCTATTACGATGCGTGGTCGAGTGGCACAATTATCATACAGAAAATTATATCGATACACCCGATTTTGAGGTTCGGCGTTGGTCATCAAAAAATCAAAAACTCGTTGTTTTTCCTTTGGCGTCAGATTGTAGATTTGCTCTTCTACGCTCATATTTCGCATATAGCACTCGATGGTGAGGTATTCAAAATTGCTGATGCCAAGAATGTAGTCTGTTTCTCCTTTTACAAAACGATAGACAAAATCGTCGCTACTGAAATCGAACATGCCATAATTAAATATCATATCGAAACCATTCACTGGATCTTTTACACGTACAGCCGTGTGACCATACATGGCATGCACTTCGTTGGTACGAGAATAAGTAAGCAGACTGATGTGCGCCTGTTCGCTCAATGTTGGAGAAGCCCAGATCGAACTCGACACAAGCAAAAGGAACAAACCAACAACTATTTTCTTCATACAACGTACGTTTAATTATCCAAAGAGGACAAAGATACACCAATTGTGTTTTCAAAAATGATAAAAAAAGAAAAGAGCAGCACAGATTGTGTGAAAATTAATTCACAAAATGAATATTTTTATTGTTGGAATATAAATCTTTCGCTTCAAGTAATTCATTGACAATAAATTTGCCCACCCAAATTAATATCTCTATTTTTACATCGCTTTAACTGAAAAGTTAAAATTCACCTACATTTTCTCTGGAATGAATCGAAAAACCACCATGAACGAATTCAACTACGATGCCATTTTCGACCTTCTGCTCAAAAACTCCAGCACTGGCGAGTTGATGGTAGATATGAATGGACAAATCATTCGAATGAATGACGCTTATGCCAATCTGATAGGGTATAACGAGGAGGAAACCCGTCATCGGCCAAATTCATTATTTACATCGAAAGCCGATTATGAAACAGAATTAGCCCATATCGCCGAATTAATTTCCGGGGATAAATCTGATACAAAATACATTGCATCCCGATTGATCAGAAGTGGCGACATCATTCCAGTAGAAGTTACTGCTATCCTATTTCGAGACTCCGAAGGTAATCCAAATTTTGTACTCAAACGAGTGAAAGACATTCGCGAACGACTGAAATCGGAAGAACACAACAAAAATCAAATTGCCTTTCTACAAACGCTACTAGACGAAATTCCTATAAATATATATTTTAAAGACCGCGATAGCCGTTTTTTATTGGCAAGTAAATTTCAAGTTGAATACGTAGGCTGCAAATCTCTTGAAGAGATAATTGGTAAAAATGATTTCGATTTTTTCACCGATGAACATGCAACTTTGGCGTTCAATGATGAACAGAGAATCATCGAAACCGGTGAATCAATTTCGATTGAAGAAAAAGTAACGCTTCACAATGGCAAAATAGGTTACGTGTCTTCGACCAAAGCTCCTTTCAGAGACGAATCTGGGAACATTATCGGAACTTACGGAATTTCGAAAGACATAACAGATTTAAAGATGGCACAAGAAAAAGCTCGCATATTGAATGCACAACTTTTCTTGAAAAATGCTAAATTAGAAGATACATTAGAAGAACTTTCAAAAACACAAAACAAACTTGTATTTGCCGAAAAAATGGCTGCCCTCGGTTCTCTTATTGGAGGCGTGGCACACGAAATTAACACACCACTCGGCGCCATAAATGCAAGTGCATCAAACATCAGTGAGATTGTAGAGAAAATCAACGTCGATCTACCTTGGCTATTCAACAATGCTACTGCAGAAGAGATAAATTGGCTCTTTAAACTCATCAATAAATCCGATTCGAGAGATATATCAGTTTTTTCACGAGAGGAACGCCAGAAAAAAAGAGATTTGACCGAACTATTTGAGAAACACAATATAGCCAATGCCTCTATAATTGCAGATACGCTTGTATCACTGCGAATAGATGAACCAAACGAAAATTTCTTAGAGCTCCTTCAATACCCTCACTCGCAAAGACTGCTTCAAGTTTTAAAAGTAATATTCTCGCTCAAAAGAAACTCAAATAACATCGCAGTATCGGTTGACAAAGCTTCAAAAGTAGTACGTGCCTTAAAAAGCTATATCTACAAAAACAGAGCCGGGGATTTCGAAGCGACTAATCTTTCCGAAACAATAGAAACAGTTCTCATTCTCACTGCGAACTCACTTAAACATCAAAAAATTGAAGTGTCAACTCAATTCGATAGCGTTCCGAGCATCTATTGTCGGCAAGACGAATTGTGCCAAGTTTGGACCAATATCATTACAAATGCCATTCAAGCGATGGGCGAAATGGGCACGTTAGAAATCGGTATCAAACAAAAAGATGCCGAAACGATTATAATTTCTTTCAAAGACTCGGGAGGTGGAATTCCCAAAGAAATTGGTGAACGCATCTTTGAGCCCTATTTCACAACAAAACCTAAAGGAATTGGAACTGGTATGGGATTGGATATTTCAAAACAAATAATACACAAACACAAGGGTATTATCTATTTTCAAGTTGACGAAGGTATTGGTACTACCTTTTTTATTGAATTGCCAATAAATCAACAATAAAAATCCTTACTACTACACATAAAAAACAAATGAAAAAAGCTATTATTTGCGTTGATGATGAAGACATCATTTTAGAGGCATTGAAAGATCAACTGGGTACATTCTTTGAAGAAAATTTCATTATCGAAACAGCCACAACTGCCGAGGAGGGACTTGAAATCTATCAAGAACTAATTGATCGTGGAACAGAAGTTCCAGTTGTTATTTCAGATTACCTGATGCCAGGAATCCGTGGTGATGAATTTCTAATAAAAGTGCACGAAAAAAATCCAGAGACGCTCAAAATACTCTTGACTGGGCATGCTAATATCGATGGTATAACAAATGCAATTAACAACGCTAATCTGTATCGCTTTATTCCAAAACCTTGGGACAGAGACGATTTAATTCTCACCGTTCGCGAAGCAGTCAGAACATTTATTCAAGAGCTTGAAATTAGAGAAAAAAATAAAGAACTACAACACATAAACGAAAATCTCGAGAAATTGGTGGACGAACGTACTCGAGAATTGGCCGATGTGAATGCTACAAAAGACAAATTTTTCTCAATTATAGCACACGATTTACGCAACTCATTTTGCAGTTTGCTGGGATTCTCAGAAGTTTTAATAGGAAATTTCAATCACTACCCAGACGAAGAAAAATTATCCATGATACAAACCATTCGTCAGGTTTCGGAACAAACTTACAAATTGTTGCAAAATCTGCTTGACTGGGCACGTATGCAAACTGGCAAAATTCAATTTACTCCTGAAAAATTCAACATCGATGCTTGTATTGAGGATGAATGTGGTCTTCAAAAAAATATTGCGAAACAGAAAGAAATTGAGCTTACTATTGATCAGAATCAACCAACGATTGCATTTGGCGACCACAATATGATTGCTACAGTAATACGAAACCTCGTTTCCAATTCAATAAAATTCACTCACTCTAATGGGTTTATTAAAGTAACTCAACAGGTAAAAGATAGTCTGATATACGTTAGTGTGGAAGATAGCGGAGTAGGCATAAGTCCCGAAAACATTGATAAGATATTCAAATTCAATGACTATTTCAATACAAAAGGAACAAATAATGAACACGGAACAGGACTAGGGTTGATTCTTTGTAAAGAATTTGTGTTGCAGAACGGAGGCGAAATATCTGTGGAATCGACGGTAAATGTGGGTACAAAAATCACATTCACGATACCGTTATCAGTTTAAGAAATTAAAGATTATTCTAAAAAACAGTCGAAACTCTCATGTGAGGATTTCGGCTGTTTTTTTTATGTGGTAGACTGATACTATTCAAATATTTCCAATCTTACATCCATTCTTATTATTTATTTTTACCATAGAATTTATACGAAATTCCAAGTTTAACAATGGGATAAAGTCCACTCCAACTAATTTCTTTCAGTGTTTTATTGAGATTGTCAATAGATCCTTGATTTGCAGGTTGACCGTTTGCTTCAAATAGTTGAGTACCAGATAAATCAACGACATAAGAACCAGTATAATACGCACCTAATTCAAAGCTCATTGTCAAACGGTGATCACGAGAAATATTTCTACCAAAACCTAAGGCAGCATAAGGTGCAACTTTATTTTCAGGTTTCACCGCTACTCTCAATTCCCCCAAATCATCAGGCGTAAACTCAATACTACCAATTGTAACAGGTTTCTCTGATAACATTTTGGCCGATAAATTCATATCTGAAAATACAACACCTCCCGAAAGATACAAACCTTTGAAGACATAAAAATCGAGGATTGCAGACAATCCGCCTGCTTTCCAAGTAGGGGATACGTTAAATGTATAATTATCTTGTGTTACACTAAATGCATCTTTGAAGGTCATATTGACGGCTTCATAACCCAATCGAAGAGCGAACCGCTTGCTTAATGCGGCTGTAACATTTCCTCCAAATCCATTGGTAGAAGCACTTGCGCCTAGGGCTACGCCAAAATATGAACGTTTTTTTAACGGATTGACCGTTTCAGAAATATACGAAGAGTCTTGTATTTGTGCACTTACCGAAAATGCGATAACTGTCACAAAGAGTATAATTGCGAACTTTCTCATATAGAATTATCTTAGTTGATTTAAAATATTATCTGAAACAATCGCATTATATTTAATATCCACTACGTTGTTTACAGGTCTTGAGACTGTGTATGAGATTGATGCGCCTTTTAATCCCGTATTGTAATCAAGTGTTGGAGTAAGAGTCACTTTAAGCATCCCTGACCCAGCATCTTCTACTTTGAATGTACCATAACCAAACGATGACCCAAAATAACCAGCCACATTAATCTCTTGACCCACTCTTATATTCAACGACGTAACGCCACTACTCATGTAGAGATAATTCCAATACCAATCATTTGCTGTCCAATAGTAGATATATGCATTTGGTTTAATTGCAATTCTAGTGTTTGATTTTGAAGTAGCTGTCAAATCAATTTTTGCAGTTATCATATCAACTGGAGCACTGGTAACTGTGACTTCATAGGTATCGCCACTACATAAATTAGCAATGGAAATAGAAGACGGCGAAATGGTTGAATTACCATCTGGACTTGAAAATTCAAGTGTTGTTGGTGTATTTTTTGGGGAATTATAAATTTGTAAATTACCATAATATTGATCATTTGGTTTTACATATGTATTTGTCACAAAATTCAGATTGTAACCATAATAAGGCAAAATAGTATTCATTCGAACATTAGCTCCAGTCGTATTACCTTTCCAAATAATTTTTGGACCAAGATAACATTCGTTGATATGAAAATCCCAATTCCATGAACTTAAGTGTTGTACTGTTTCTTCCAATACTAACTCCTCTCCCACTTTTTTCACCGTCGATACGCGATCAAAAACCCAGCTACCAGTACCTTCTTCTTGGCTCCACATCTCAATTTGATCACCATCTTTTACAGGTAATCCAGTATTAGGGTTTATCAATGTTGATGGCACTGTGGTTTTAATATTTAAGCCACCATTTTCAAAATTCTTCACGACTTGATTGCCCGCGGTTAACGTAACACCAAACATCCCTGCAGAAACAAATCGAATTTGATCATTCGTTCCGTCTTGCAATTTAGCAGAAACACTCAAACCACCTGGAATAGCATTTTGGGCATCTTCTGTTATAGGATCGTAATATATAATTTGTGATTTTACAGTTCCACTTATTGTGTTTCCTGAAGCATCTTTCAATACCACACCTGCTGGAATCTCAATGGTTTGATTCCCGCCATTCAAAGCAGTTGTCGCAGTGTTTGCAACCACCCCATTAGCCGATGAAGCGAAATTCGTATTTGATGCTACACTTACACCTTCGGGTGCATCATTCAAATTCAATAAAGTGATGGGTACTGTTTTAAATTTGTTCTCGCTAATGATAATCTTTTTCGTCACTGAAGCGTAGCCTGCTAAAGAAATAGTCACATCAAATTCGATTGGATTCAACTGAAGTGTAGATGCTATGACACGATGAGGATCAACAACTAAATCCAACATTCCACCCGATGATTTAAGTTGAGAGGTCAACGATGCACCAATGTTGTTAAAAATGTAATCGGCATCTTTTCCGCTCACAATCACATTAGCATCCTTGAGAATGTACTGTTTCGTTTTGGCATCAATCAACTCGATATGCGCCATTGCATTAAACTCCGGTGTCGCGACAATTAATCTTACACTATCCAACGAGTTTGAAATCTTATCCAAATCTTCGGTAAGAGAACATCTCGTAAATAACAGCGAGCTAATTGCCAAAACTGCAATCAATAATGGGGATTTGAGATTTTTCATAAATTGAGTTAGTTTAATTAAAATAAGTATAACAAATAATTCTTCAGATTGTTAACCAATGTTGAAAATTCATTCAAAATAAACCTACAAATGCAAAATTAGGTGACTTTATATAATGAAGTTAAACAAATACAATAATTTCTTATTACAATCCACAATTTGATAAAAAAAATACGTTAAAATCATATCAAAATGTGATAGATTCAAATCAATACGAAACAGTTCCCATTCATAAACGCAAAAAAACGGGATTCCCATTTCTAAGAATCCCGTTTTTGTGTTTTTATAAAACTGACTATCAATCGATCATTTCAAATCCTGTGTAAGGAATTAATGCCTTAGGAATACGAATACCGTCAGGCGTTTGGTGATTTTCGAGCAATGCTGCTACGATACGCGGCAAAGCCAATGCGCTACCATTCAATGTGTGACAGAGTTGCGGTTTATTACCCTCACTGCGGAAACGACATTTCAAGCGGTTTGCTTGGTAACTCTCGAAATTTGATACAGAGCTCACTTCCAACCACCTTTCTTGTGCGGCAGAATAGACTTCGAAATCGAATGTCAACGCCGAAGTGAAGCTCATATCACCACCACACAGACGAAGGATACGCCAAGGCAATTCCAGTTTTTCAATCAAAGTCTGTACGTAATTCACCATATCAGTCAACGATTCGTACGACTTATCGGGATGCTGAATCTGCACAATCTCCACTTTATCAAATTGATGCAAACGGTTTAAGCCACGTACATCTTTACCATAAGAACCTGCCTCACGACGGAAACAAGCCGAATAGGCTGTATTTTTTATCGGCAAATCATTTTCAGAGAGAATCACATCGCGATAGATATTGGTAACCGGCACTTCTGCCGTTGGTATCAAATATAAATCATCGACCGTGCAATGATACATTTGGCCCTCTTTGTCAGGTAACTGGCCTGTGCCATAGCCTGATGCAGCATTCACTACATAAGGAGGCTGCACTTCCAAATATCCAGCTTCACGAGCATTATCCAAGAAGAAGTTAATCAATGCGCGTTGCAAACGAGCACCTTTTCCTTTATACACTGGGAAACCTGCTCCAGTGATTTTCACTCCTAATTCGAAATCAATCAAATCGTAGCGCTTTGCCAAATCCCAATGGGGAACAGCACCATCGAACAGTTCAGGCATTGCGCCACCTGTGCGCTCCACCACATTATCTTCGGGTGTGCGACCAGCAGGCACTTGGCTGCTAGGCAAGTTAGGAATAGTCCACAAAAGCGTTTGTAACTCATCTTCGCATGCTTTCATCTCCGTCTCCATCGACTTCACGCCCTCTTTCATCTCCGAAACACGGTTTCGGGTTGCATCAGCCTCCTCCTTGCGTCCCTCTTTCATCATTTGTCCGATGTTTTTTGAGAGGGTATTCAACTCGGCCAATGTAGCGTCAAGTTGCATTTGCGTAGATCGACGGGTAGCATCTACCTCCAACACTTTAGCGATAGTCTCTTTACCATCAAAATATTTGGTGGCTAAACGTCGGATGACTTCTTCCGGATTTTCTTTGATTGTTTGAAGAGTAAGCATGATGTATATTTACAATTTAAGAATGTACAATTTAGAGTGACCAAGTTGACAAGGTGCAAAATTAGTATAAAAATTAGAACTTCAGTCCTTCGTGACTTTGAGTCTTTGTGTCTTTGTGTTGAAAAAAAACTCCCGACTTTACACTAAGGCAAAATCAGGAGTTATTTATTGTTTTATCGTTTTGCTTAGCTAAGTGGCTCAATCGAAACAAACGATTTGTCATCTCTCTTTTTACGGAAAACAACTGTTCCTGCTACTAATGCAAACAATGTGTGATCTTTTCCAAGACCTACATTTTCGCCTGGGTGGTGTTGAGTTCCTCTCTGACGAACGAGGATGTTACCTGCTTTCGCAAATTGTCCACCAAATATTTTTACGCCCAATCGTTTGCTTTCCGATTCGCGACCATTCTTCGAGCTACCGGCTCCTTTTTTATGTGCCATTTTTCTTTAAGTTTACTGGATTAAGCTACTACTTCTTTGATTAACACTTCTGTGAAACACTGACGGTGACCGTTGCGTTTTTTGTAACCTTTTCTTCTTTTCTTTTTGAAGATAATTACTTTTTCGCCTTTCACGTGAGAAAGTACTTCTACTACTACTTTTGCTCCGGCTACTACTGGTGCACCGATAGTCACTTTACCATCGTTATCAACCAATAATACTTGATCAAATTCCACTGAAGCACCTCTTTCGGCCTCTAAGCGGTGAACAAACAATCTGCGGCCAGCTTCGGCTTTGAACTGTTGTCCTTTAATGTCAACAATAACGTACATCTGTTTATAATTTACAGTTTACCTCCGTGAGGCGGGTGAATATACTTCAACCTCTTGTCTGCCTATTCGGAATGAGGGCGCAAAGATAAAAATTTATTTTGGGTTTTGCAAGCACTCTTGCGAAGAAATATAGAGTACCTAGCTATTAAAAATCCGATGACTCTTTCAAATCACCGGATTTTCTATTATTCAGTTAATCAATTAATCCATTAATAGATTATATTCCCATCGATGCCATTACTGATTTTACTTTCGCATCGGCGGCTGCATCAGCAGCATTGTATTGTTCGCGGCTTTTCATAGAACCCGCTACTTCAATATAGAATTTAATTTTGGGCTCCGTGCCAGAAGGACGAATAGAGACTTTCGTTCCATCTTCGGTGAAGTACTGCAATACATTAGAGGTAGTTGGCATATCGAGAATCATCTTCTCATTTTCAACTAAATCCAAAGCAGTCAAATTAGCAAAATCTTTCACCAAAATCACTTTTGAACCGGCAATCTCTTTTACGGGATTTTGGCGGTAATCTTTCATCATCTGCTCAATCTCTTCAGCACCTGATTTTCCTTTTTTCACTACAGAAATTCCTTTTTCTTTGCGGAAACCGTATTCTACATAAATATCTTGCAACATTTCGAACAACGATTTTCCATTATCCTTTGCCCACGCTGCAATTTCAGACATCAAAGCACAAGAAGAAACAGAATCTTTGTCGCGAACAAAAGCGCCAGGCAAGAAGCCGTAACTCTCTTCGCCGCCACCAAGATAGCGTTTTTTGCCTTCCATATCTTTGATTACCGCAGCAATCCATTTGAATCCGGTGTAGCAATCGAACATTTCTATTTTATTTTTCTCGGCTATTTTAGCTATTAATTCTGTAGTAACAATTGTTTTAACAATATACTCTTTGCCAGTTATCAATCCCAACTCTTTGTTTCGTTGAATCAGATAATTGATAAAGATCAGTGCAATTTGATTACCATTGATCAAAATAAATTCACCATTTTCATTTTTGGCAGCAATACCCATGCGGTCGGCATCGGGATCGGAAGCCAACACCAATTCAGCGTCGGTTGCAATTGCTTTTTTTATCGCCATATCCAACGCTGCAGGCTCTTCTGGATTTGGAGAGATAACAGTTGGAAAATCACCACTCACTACATCTTGCTCTGGCACATTAATAATATTGGTAAAACCTACCGCTCTCAATGCTGCCGGAATCAATTTCACACCTGTTCCATGAATCGGTGTGTAAACGATTTTCAAATCGTGCTGACGTTTGATAGCTTCGGGAGAAAGACAAATAGTTTTCACTTGATCCAGAAACAGTTGATCCATTTTTTCACCCAGATTTTCAATCAGAGCAGGATTGCCTTTAAACTTAATATCTTTGGCAGAACGAATTTTGTTTACTTCAACAATCGTATTTTTATCGTGTGGCGCAATCATCTGTGCACCATCGTTCCAATACGCTTTGTAACCATTGTATTCCTTTGGATTGTGAGAAGCGGTAAGAATGATACCACTTTGACAGCCCAATTCGCGAATAGCAAACGAAACTTCTGGAGTTGGACGCAAATCTTCGAACAAATAGGCTTTGATACCGTTTGCAGAGAAAATATTCGCTGAAATTTCAGAGAATTTACGACTATTGTTTCGGCAGTCATGGCCAATTACCACACTAATTTGTGGCAAATCACCAAATTCACTTATCAAATAGTTTGACAAACCTTGGGTTGCTGCACCAACTGTGTATATGTTCATTCGGTTGGTTCCTGCGCCCATGATACCACGCAATCCACCTGTTCCAAATTCTAAATCTTTGTAAAACGACTCAATTAGTTCTGTTTTATCTTCACTATCGAGCATGCGTTGCACATCAGCACGGGTTTCTGCATCGTATTCTGCACCTAACCAAATCTGCGCTTTGGCGGTTACTGCTTTCATCAAAGACTCTTGTTCCATTATGATTATAGTTTATGGTTTAATTTCAAATTTTATTACTTAATACATTTTTTAATAAGGGCACAAATATAAAAATTAAAACGCAACCTTTAGTCGGTCGCCCGCATCTTTTACAATCGATTTGTAAAATTGGGGATCATACCCTGGTTGCGAAGGAAATGCAGAAGTTCCGTATTTATTGCGCAAAAATTTTCCATTTCTCTCCTTTTTTACATTACCGTCGATGTATTTTACCAACAAATATTCGCTCAATCTCTGCCATCTTTCTGTTGTAGCCTGAGCGGAAGTGACACTGTAATTAGTTAGGAAACTGATCGCTTCAAGTGGATTTTTAGCCAATAAATCGCTTGCTTTTCGTTCAGTGACTGATTGATTATTTTTAAATCCATTTTCGATATCCAATTGCACAGGATGAATATCGGCAATCATATAGCTGTATTTACTATACGCCATATTAGCCACTCGATTGAATGCCCAAAAAGCAGATGTTGGAGAATAGGTCAACATATCACCATTGCCAACTTTAAAACATTCTGGTATTTCGGTGATGGAGCAATACATCGGAACATACACCGATGTAGCAGCATCATCTACTCCAAACCAGAAAAGTCCACCAATTTGATTGGGTAAAAAATTACGCATTTGTGCCACAAACGAAAAACCAGTTTGCTGAGTTGCAATAGCACGTTCATTGACATATTCGACACTATCAACTTTAAAAGTCATCGGACGCCAGCGATAAGGACAAGTATAAGGTCCTGCTCCCACATCTTTGGTCATATCAAAAGGTGTACCTTCATAATGATCACGCATAGCGCTCATAAAATCCTGTGCACTGACTTTTTTAGCAGGTTTGATATACAATGGCATATACTCTTTCGATGTCCCATTGATGTAGGGTAAATATTTATCCATGTCATCGGCAAACATATTGAAAAAACTCCATACACGGGCTTCGCAGCCGCGCAATCCACCAAAATCAATCGGAGCATAGGCATCGGCAAAACTAAATTCACGGTTGATGCCTTTGAAATAACCTTTTTCTCTTGCGAATGAAATCACATCAGGAGCGTAGATGCAATTCTGTGGATCGTCAAGTGGGAATGTGTGAATACGTGCATGATTGGCATGCGCTGCAATGCAATCATCCGGAATGCGAACAGCCACCCAAACCGCACCTTTGTCGTGAAGTCCTTTGCCAATCATATCCATGATCCAAACTTCGTTGGGATCAGCAATGGAAAATGATTCGCCTTCGCTGTAATAACCATATTTTTGCACCAATGTAGTCATCACATTGATCGCTTCGCGAGCTGTACGAGAACGCTGTAAAGCAATATATATCAAGCTACCATAATCCATAATAGCATTGGTATCTACCAATTCTTCACGACCACCGTAGGTTGTTTCGCCAATAGTTACCTGATTTTCGTTCATATTGCCTACTACGTTGTAGGTTTTCTCCACTTGTGGAATCTCACCAAGCGGTTTCCCTGTATCCCAATCCACCACTTTCAGCATTTCACCTTTCTGATGAACAGCCGCTGGCCAGTGATACAATTCGCCATACAATACATGTGAATCGGCAGCATACGAAACCAGCGTTGAACCATCAACAGTAGCAGCCTTTCCGGCCAATAAATTGGTACAAGCCTGAATTTTTGAAGCAAATAAAATGCTGATTAGCATTGTAAAAAGAACTATCTTCTTTGTCATAAACTTTTATCTTAATGTTTAAAAAATTCGAAAAGCAAATTTAGTAAAATATTTGATGCTGACAATTTACGGTGTATGCTACTAGATTGTTTACCCCATTTTCTACCAATGAAAATTCTGATCGTATGTCGTTTCGTTTTGACAATTGTCTCTCACTACAAGCTTGAGTGAGTGATTTTGACCCTTAGAGAAGCGTTTTGCTGTGAGTTTGCAAAAATAGACACCTCGCTTTGGATCAAGTTCAAAAAGAGCAAAACGGCCATCTATCATCCCTTTGAAAGAGGAAATTCCACTTCCTGCATCACTAAATCGAAATTCCAATCTGTTACCAATAGCCATTTTTAGTGGCGAAATTACTGGCGCCTTTTGGTCTATAGCAATAGCGTACTCTCCAAATTCACGGATTAAACCTTTTACCCAACCATTTTTGTATTCACTCTTTTGGTATTGCGCATTTCTCCCCGAAACCTTCGCCAAAAAATATTTTGATTTATCTGTCAACGAATCGATATCTACTTTAACTTCGAGCGAACAATAATTATTCATGGGTACATCAGGCGTGTGAATTGAATAAATATCAGACACATAATAAGTTGAAGGTTTGATAGAATATGTGAAACAGATATCGTCGTACAACGTTCCTACGGGCAGTTCCAAATGCATCTTCGGACTTTTGAAAATAGAAACCCGATCCCAGAAAAGCTTGTTTCGACAATCAATAGTCGTCTCTGGGATAGCTTGGAACTTTCCACGAAGTGTAAAATTAAGTTCAGAACTATTGCCATATTCGTCAGTCAACACAAATTTCACCTTGTAATCACGTTCTTCGTTAATATCAATAATACCTCCATTTTTCAAACCGTCATAAACCTCAATTTTATTCCCGGGCTCTACAAACATTTTGAGAATAGAGGAACGTTTGTGACGCCACTCTGGATAATCTATACAACTATTAATACAACGTGTATTTTTAAAACCATATCGATCTATTTTATAATCCGTTATCAGCTCGTTATCCACAAAAAGTTTAACCGATTTCACGCCATAAACATTCCCTACCCCGTCTTTTGTGTCGAATGCTCTAATACCGAGCGCAATTTTACCCCAAGCTTCTGGTGTTTGGCGCACGTTGCGATTCACCACCGGAAGAAATGCTTTTTGTGCTTTTCCATTAATTATTCCGGCATAAAACATAGGATAAATCACCACTTCGCGCGCTTGAGGTGCCACGTGATCTTTAATCAAATTTCGAAAATATGGAATTGGATCCATCACCTCTTCCGTCTTAGTATCTCGTATTTCAAAGTGCAAATGCGGCCCCGCAGAGCTTCCGCTATTACCACTATAGGCGATGATTTCACCCTTTTTTACCCGTACTTCATTCTCTTTGAAGTAGTGATTCACTTCGAAATTTTCCTCTTTGTATTGAAACTCTTCGAACATCGAATCCAGTGTTGGAGTGAATCGCTCGAGATGCAAATAGACCGTGGTCATTCCATTGGGATGATTGAGATAAATTGCTCTGCCATTGCCATGCGCCGAGTACATAATGCGGGAGATATAGCCTTCTTCGAACGCATACACTGGAAAACCAGTGGTGCCTTGTGTCTTAAAATCGAGTCCCGAATGGAAATGATTGGCACGCAATTCTCCGAAATTTCCTGTTAGAAAAAGTGGGATGTGCAGTGGAGAAGAATAAGAATCACTTTTAATTTGAGAAAAACAGGTGAACGAGAAAAATATTGAGAATGCCCAAGTGGCAATTTTTTTAACCATAATAATCATTTAACGTCCGACAAAGATAAACCGTTCTGCTTTTTGCGAAAAGCTAAATAAGTAAAAAAGATTCATTTCCCCAATTTACACTACATTCTTTTAAAACAATCCTTACTATTTGATTAGAAATTAATTTAAACAAAATTCTACCACTTAGGCTATAATCTGAACAAAAAGGTTTATTTTTGGAAAATCAGAATCAAAATGGTCAAGACTGACCTATTATTCTATTTTCAAAAATAAGACAATTATGCCTAACAGACTTTTACTCAAGAAATCACTCACTCAACTTTTTGCCGAGGCTGAAAGCAACGAACATGGACTGAAACGCCACCTGAATGCATGGAATCTTGTATTGCTCGGTGTAGGAGGTGTAATCGGCGCAGGCATTTTCGTCATTACCGGCACTGCATCGGCACTGCATGCTGGTCCGTCCATTGTTATTTCCTTTATATTATCAGCAATTGGCTGTGCTTTTGCTGGGTTGTGTTACGCAGAGTTTGCCTCAATGATTCCCATTTCGGGAAGCGCATACACCTACGGTTATGCCACGATGGGAGAATTTATTGCCTGGATAATCGGATGGGATTTAATCCTCGAATACCTCTTTGGAGCAGCCACCGTAGCGGTTGGATGGGCTGGATATGTCAATAGTTTTTTAGCCGATTTAGGTATTCACATACCACCATCTATGAGTCAGAGTCCCTTTATATACGACACAACTGGTTGGCACAGCACGGGCGCATTATTTAATTTTCCTGCTGTGTTTATCGTCGTCATGCTCTCTACGCTATTGGTCGTTGGCATCAAAGAGTCGGCGAAATTCAATAATATTATTGTGCTCATCAAAGTGAGCGTGATACTCCTCTTTATTGGGTTCGGAATAGCTCATATCAACCCGACAAACTGGACACCGTTTATACCAGAAAACACAGGAACATTCGGTCAATTCGGTTGGTCGGGAATAATGACTGGCGCTGGAGTTATCTTTTTTGCATACATCGGATTTGATGCCATTTCTACCACATCACAAGAAGCAATCAATCCAAAACGAGATATGCCAATTGGCATTCTGGTTTCATTGGCTGTTTGTACCATTTTGTATATCGCTGTCAGCCTTACACTCACGGGCATTGTAGATTACCACGACTTAAATGTAGCTGCACCAATTGCGTTGGCAATCGACCGTGGCGGAGCTACTCTTCATTGGTTGGGTCCACTCATCAAAGTTGGCGCAATTGCGGGGCTAAGCTCGGTAGTTTTGGTATTATTACTTGGACAATCACGCGTTTTCTTTGCGATGGCAAACGATGGTTTATTGTGGAAAAGTTTTTCAAAAACACATAAGAAGTTCAAGACGCCTTATATTACAACCATTATCACTGGTGGTATATGTTCTCTATTTGCCGGTCTTTTCCCGATAGGGCTGTTAGGCGAAATGGTTTCCATTGGCACATTGTTGGCATTTGTAATCGTTTGTTTCGGCATTATTATTTTAAGAAAAAAAGAGCCAGATGCTCCTCGCTCTTTCAAAACACCTTGGGTGCCATTAGTTCCTATTTTGGGAATTGTGGTTTGTGGGGCGCAAATGTTCTCATTACCCATGGATACGTGGTGGCGACTCATAGGATGGATGGTTATCGGATTTATCATTTACTTTACGTACGGCATCAGACACAGCAAAGTAAGAAAAGCCTTCAAGGCTGAATAATTTCACTTTTGAATCACGAAAAAACCGCCAAATGGCAATTGCTCTTTTACGGTTTTTTTTGTATGATTGAATTAACTTATTCGGACAAAATCGGTGTATTTTCATCCGGTGCAATACCTTCTTCAGGCAGTTCTTCATCCACAGCCGTTGAATCCACCGCCGCTTTTTGCAATCGAGTATGACACATATAATTGCGTTCTATTTTCTCTTTCGGTTTCGTCGGGAATTTTCCTCGATATTGTTTCAACGCAGGGTCTTTCAGTACACGCTCCATAAACAAGGCAAAAACAGGCAGTGCAGTGCGACTACCTTCACCCAATTGGCCAGTACGGAAATGTACGCAACGATGCTCACCGCCTACCCACGAACCTCCCACTAGCTTTGGTGTTACTCCCACAAACCACGCATCAGAATGATTCGACGAAGTACCCGTTTTTCCGCCAAAATCGGTATCGAATTTGAATAAATCCCACTCCCAGAGAGCTTGAGTTGTACCACCAGGCTCAGTCATTCCGCCTTTCAGCATTTCGGTCATCAACCACGCATCTTCATAAGGAATCACCCGTTTCTGCTCGGGAGCATATTCAAAGACTACTTTACCATCACGATCTTCGATGCGAGTGACCAATACTGGGTCGTGGTAATTTCCTTCATTGACTACCGTCGAAAATGAATTCACCAACTCCAACAACGACACATCCGATGAACCCAAACAGAGCGATGGTTTTTCTTCCAACGGCGTTCTAATTCCTAACAAATGAGCATATTTCACTATCTCGGGAATACCAACCTCTTGTGCAATCTGAACCGCTACGGAATTAACCGAACGAGCAAAAGCATGTTTCAATGTCATAGTAGTACCACTAAAATGTCCATCCGAATTCTTTGGAGTCCACGATTTTTGTTGACCTTTTTCTACATAATTCCAAGTCACTGGCTGATCCGTACGTGTATCGCAAGGGGCCATTCCGTGCATCATAGCGGCAGTATAGACAAATAGTTTAAAAGTTGAACCTGGCTGACGACGAGATTGCGCCACATTGTCGTATTGCCAAAATTTGAAATTGATATCGCCCACCCAAGCACGCACAAAACCGTTTTCGGGTTCCATCGCCACAAAACTATTGTGCATAAAATGATTCATATAGCGAATCGAATCCATCGTACTGAAAGTCGTATCTTGTTCAATCACTTTATAATCGAACACCTTCATACGACGAGGCATATTGAGATACTTGTCTATCGAATCAGGTTGATTTGAATATTTTTGTTTCAAATATTTATAATGAGAGGTTCGTTTAGCAATGTCTTCAATAAAATTCACCACATCTTTATGATTTTCATCTTGCCAAGGATTTTGCCCTTGCCAATGATCAAAAAAACGACGTTGAACACGTTTCATCTGCATTTGGGAAGCCTCTTCGGCGTATTTCTGCAAGCGGGTATCGAGAGTAACATAAATTCTCAATCCATCGGCATAAATGTCATACCCATTCTCTTTACACCAATCTTTCAGATAATCAGCCAAATAGGCACGAAAATGAAGTGCTTCGCCATCGTAGGCTTGCTCCACTCTAAAATTGAGTTGAATGGGAATCGCCTTTAATGAATCGAGTTCACGTTTAGTAATCAATTTATGGCGTGCCATGTTGTCCAACACTACGTTTCTGCGTTCAAGCGAACGTTTGGGATGCGATATCGGACTATAAGATGTGGTCGCTTTAAGTAATCCAACCAATGTGGCCGATTGCTCAATGGTCAAACTATCGGGTGTCGTTTTGAAGAATGTCTTGGCTGCTGTTTTGATTCCGTAAGCATTACTTCCAAAATCGACCGTATTGAGATACATGGTCAAAATATCTTGCTTGGAATAGAACATTTCGATTTTAACGGCAGTCGTCCACTCTTTGGTTTTCATTATCAGCATTTTAACACCAGGAATATAACCAAATAGCCCTGTAGAATACTGTTTCCGAGTGTTGAACATATTCTTCACCAACTGTTGTGAAATAGTGCTCGCACCACGCCTACGACCTTTGGTCATATCCTTTGCTGCAGCAAATAATCCTTGAAAATCGATGCCGAAATGTTGATAAAACCGTTCGTCTTCAGTGCAAATCAACGCTTTGATAAGCATGGGCGAAATCTCATTATATTTAACAGGCGTACGATTTTCGTGAAAATATTTTCCCATCACCTTACCATCCACACTGATAATTTCGGATGCCACGCTTTGATTTGGATCGCTAATGCTCCGCAAACCAGGCGATTTCCCAAAAAGCCAAAAAAGGTTGATATCGACAACAAACAAATAGATGCAAAAAAGAGCTATAGAGGTCAAAATCAGATTAATAATTTTTCGATACCACGGCAAAGTATGATAGCGTTTTACTCGTTTCGTCCGCCACACTTTGAATTTAGCCCAATAAATCTTAATCTGCTCCCACAAAACAAGAGCGTAAGCCACTATTTTCTCCTTCATAGATGTTTATTTTTCCGGCACAAAGTTATAATGAAATAGCAGAATGCAATCGCTTCCGCACTAATTTATAGGCAAGATAGGGAAATTTATCGTTTCAAAAGAAATTTATGGAGGGAAATTTCAGAAGCAAATATTAAAAAATCGAGGAATGATTTTCAATACATAAAAAATGGAGTCGGATGCCTCTCTTCCCAAAGAAAAATCGTATTTTTGCATTCCAATAAAAAAATCAACGAATAAACATACCTAATTGATATGATTAAGATAACCTTTCCCGATGGATCGAGCCGCGAATTCGAAGCGGGCATCACTCCGTTGCAAGTTGCAGAAAGCATTAGTTCAAGATTGGCTCAAGACGTGTTGGCATCGACCATCAACGGACAAGAGTGGGATTTGAGCCGCCCTGTCAACGAAGATGCGACCATCAAGCTTCACAAATGGGAAGATGCCGAGGCGAAACACGCTTTTTGGCACTCATCGGCTCACTTGATGGCTGAGGCCTTGCAAGAACTCTATCCGGGAATGAAATTCGGTATCGGGCCAGCTATCGAAAGCGGCTTCTACTACGATGTCGATCCAGGAGATGCAGTCATCAAAGATGGTGACTTTGCTACTATCGAAGCTAAATTTATGGAATTGGCAGCACGCAAATCGCCCATCGTTCGCAACGATATCAGCAAAGCCGATGCGTTGAAGAAATTCGAAGAGAAAGGCGACGAGTACAAAGTCGAACTCATCACCGACCTAACCGATGGAACTATCACACTCTATTCGCAAGGTAACTTCACAGACCTTTGTCGTGGACCGCACTTGCCGCACACTGGCGAAATCAAAGCATTCAAGATATTAAGCGTAGCTGGTGCATACTGGCGTGGCGACGAGAAAAGGAAACAGTTGACTCGCATCTACGGTATCACTTTTCCAAAGAAAAAACTGTTGGACGAACACCTCGTGTTGCTAGAAGAGGCTAAAAAACGTGACCACCGTAAAATCGGCAAGGAACTCGAACTCTTTATGTTCTCCGAAATGGTGGGTAAGGGACTCCCGATGTGGTTGCCACGTGGAACGGCTTTGCGCCTTCGCCTCGAAGATTTCTTGAAAAAAATTCAAAAACGATTCGATTATCAACAAGTAATGACTCCGCATATTGGCAACAAATTGTTGTATGTCACTTCTGGTCATTATGCAAAATATGGCAAAGATTCATTCCAACCGATTCACACTCCTGAAGAAGGCGAAGAGTATCTATTGAAACCGATGAACTGCCCTCACCACTGTGAGATTTACAAATTCAAACCTCGTTCGTACAAAGATTTGCCATTACGTTTTGCAGAATTCGGAACCGTATATCGCTACGAGCAAAGTGGTGAATTACATGGACTTACACGTGTTCGCAGCTTTACACAAGACGACGCACACTTGTTTTGTCGACCAGATCAGTTGAAAAGTGAGTTTTTGAAAGTAATGGATATTATCCTCATTATTTTCAAAGCGTTGGATTTTGAAAACTTCGAAGCGCAAATATCACTTCGCGATCCTAATAATCGCGAGAAATACATCGGTTCTGACGAAAACTGGGAGAAAGCCGAAAGCGCCATCATCGAAGCTTGTCAAGAAAAAGGGCTGAATGCCCGTGTAGAACTCGGCGAAGCTGCATTCTATGGACCAAAGCTCGACTTTATGGTGAAAGATGCTCTCGGTCGCCGTTGGCAGCTAGGGACTATACAGGTTGACTATAACTTACCTGAACGTTTCGAACTTGAATACACTGGCGAAGACAACCAAAAACACCGTCCTGTGATGATTCACCGTGCACCATTTGGCTCGATGGAGCGTTTCGTAGCAGTTTTGATTGAGCACACTGCTGGTAAGTTCCCGTTGTGGTTGACACCCGACCAAGCGGTTATTTTGCCAATTAGTGAGAAATTCAACGACTACGCACACCAAATTGCGAAACAATTGTCGAACGAAGATGTGCGCACCATAGTTGACGACCGCAACGAGAAAATAGGACGAAAAATTCGCGACAACGAATTGAAACGCATTCCGTATCTCTTGATTGTCGGCGAAAAAGAGGCTGAAAATGGCGAAGTTTCAGTACGCAGACAAGGCGAAGGCGACAAAGGAACGATGAAAGTGGAAGATTTCGCAGCAATGATTAATGCAGAAGTTGCCCGCGACACAAATGTCTAATAATTCAGCTCAATTCTAGAGCAAAAAAAATATCATAACTCTCTGTAATTCTACAAAATAGCATTGCAGAGAGTATTTTTAAGGCGAATAGCTTTAATTTCATCACAAAAACGATTCGAAATAGTTGCAATTCCGTAATAATTACTTACTTTTGCGCTGTTTTTCGTCTGAATTTATGTAGAGTAAAAGATACGAAGAGCACTAATTAACGAACCACAAAGGAGGAATTTATATCAAATTAATGAAGTTCGACAATCAGAAGGATCAATTGAAGATTAACAATCAGATCCGCGCTAGAGAAGTTCGCCTTGTTGGCGACAACGTAGAACAAGGGGTTTTCTCAATACAAGATGCCCTAAGAATGGCCGACGATTTGGAGTTAGATTTAGTAGAGATCTCTCCGACAGCGGTTCCACCGGTTTGTAAAATCACAGATTATCAAAAATATCTGTACCAACAACGCAAACGCTTGAAAGAGCAAAAAGCGAAAGCATCAAAAATCGTTGTGAAAGAGATTCGTTTCGGACCTCAAACCGACGATCACGATTATAATTTTAAGCTGAAGCATGCCATCAACTTCTTAGAAGAGGGTGATAAAGTGAAAGCTTACGTATTTTTCAAAGGTCGGTCTATTCTATTCAAAGAACAAGGTGAAGTATTGCTGCTTCGTTTTGCCAACGACCTAGAAGATTATGCAAAAGTAGATCAGCTACCCGTTTTGGAAGGAAAACGTATGATTATTATGTTATCTCCTAAAAAGAAAGCAGAAGCGGTTGCCAAGCCTAAAGCTCCAAAACCAGCACCTACTGAAACAAAAGAATAAAAAGAAACCGCCGTTGAGGCGACTATCCAAATCAATAATAAATTAAAACTGAGACAAATGCCCAAGATGAAGACTAATTCCGGTGCTAAAAAAAGGTTCACCCTTACCGGATCAGGAAAGATCAAAAGAAAACATGCTTTTAAACGTCACATTCTGACAAAGAAAACCACTAAGCAAAAGAGAAATCTGACGCACGACACTTTGGTTCATCCATCAGACGTGAACAACGTAATGCACATGTTGAGACTTAAATAGTCAGAAACACAATTGCAAAACAAAACAAGCTAGTTTAACAAGATTTATTTTAACCGAATCGTTAGCCGAAAGTTCACCACAAGGTGGCGCTAACATTCATAACATCGAAAACAATGCCAAGATCAGTCAACCACGTAGCCTCGAGAGCTCGTAGAAAGAAAATTTTAAAATTAACCCGTGGCTACTACGGTTCTAGAAAGAACGTATGGACAGTAGCAAAAAACACATGGGAAAAAGGTTTAACGTATGCTTACCGTGACCGTAAAGCTAAAAAACGCAGCTTCCGCGCTTTGTGGATTCAACGTATCAATGCTGGCGCTCGCTTAAACGGCACTTCTTATTCTCAATTGATGGGTGCATTACACAAAGCTAACATCGATATCAATCGTAAAGTTCTTGCTGATTTAGCGATGAATCATCCAGAAGCCTTTGCAGCTATCGTTGCAAAAGTAAAATAGACTAACTTTTTAGTTTAAATACAAAGGCGAGATTTTCGAAAGAAGATCTCGCTTTTTTGATTCACTAAGCGAACATCGAAACCGACAATTCTTATCCGCAAAGTTCTTGCTGATTTAGCAATCAACCACCCAGATACCTTTGCAGCTTCGTTGCAAAAGTAAAATAGACTAACTTTTTAGTTTAAATACAAAGGCGAGATTCTATAATTAGAGTCTCGCCTTTTGCTATTTTATAACATTTCTTCTGAGATTCAATCCATCACTATTTTAAAATATATTATCTCGTCAAAGTAAATCGAACGCTCACCCCAAAGTTGGTATTCGAAACTGGATATGAGGTAGAAGAGACAAGTGGTGTATTAATCTGCTTATCAAAAAATCCTCTTAAAGTAAGGGCTTTACTGAAAGCATAATCTGCCGAAAATTTAATCATTACATTCTTCGTTCCACTCGTAGGTTGAGTAAACGCTTCGCTAATTTTGCGAATCAATGCCTGATTTAGGCGATACGATACATCTCCACGAAGCGAAAGATCGTTCTTAAACGACGACTTATTACTTCCAGCAGATTCAAATATCTTGAAATCGGCAATTTTATATCCCAATCCGATAGAGAACTCACTCGATAAAGTTTCAACTAATTGGTTTGACGAGAGGCTTAACGTCATATTTCTCGAATCTTTGTAATCTGCTCTAATGCTCATATTGTTCTTCAAGGTAGCATCGATACCGATAAGCGGACTGAAGCTTTCGGATATGTTCACCGACGAAATATCATAAGGCGATGAAGGCATTGGATTACCGGACAATACATCACGAATAAAGCCCATATCGTCGGCACCATTACCGCTTCCCACCCAATTGAGATAGGAGCTATACGAACCGACACTATAAACGGAGCGATACGCGTGAGAAAGATTGATAGATTTTAGATTATCTTTCAAGAATGGTAAACGACCCAATCCGTCGAACGTAATCCTCCAGTTAGGCAACAAACTCTTCAACGATGGAAACGCTGTTTTCTCAACCTTCGTCGCATCTTGTCCAGTGTATGCTGCAATAAAGGCTGGTATCAGCACATCTGGTGAATTGATATTAACACCACCAACTGCTTTACTGTACGGATTACCCTTATTCGCATTCTCGGCCATAAAACCCGTCGAAGGATAAGTAGTTCTTGTATAATCACCTTCCAATCGTTCAGCAACGATGTATCTGTTTTTCAAGAATTGATCAAAAGCTGCAGATGCGTATCCATTCTTAGAACTAACAGATGCCAAAGAGGTTGAAATCGCAATATTGGTCATCGTGAAACTTCCGCCAAAAATATTAGGTGCACCTTCATACATGAATTGGATTTGATTGTTGGTACGTGTTTCGCGGTTTGCGTTTAATTCAATTTTCAATCCTCGAATTGGCTCGACAGTAGCTCGTATTTGCAATTCGTCAGTTTTACTATACACAGCCGGTGAAATCAACAAACTATCCGTCAACAACCATCCTTTGTCCATCGCTTTTTGAATATAACTATCATCTGTCAATCCAAATGCAAAATCAAGGCCTGGCGCATTCACCCCACCTTCTTGCCCTTGCCCAAAGCTTGAACCAATATTGGGTTTGAAAGATGGCAATGCTAATGCAGTAGTGCGTTTATAGCCAATCGTAACACTTCTTACAGACATCAACCCACGAGCCACATATTGAGCGATTTCGAGACTTGGAGAACTCTCCTGCTTAGGAGTCGATACAACAGTAATATTCAAAGGTTGTATGCCTTTACTATTGATGCGAATGGTATTATTGTCAATCACTTTGTAGTCTGCTGGAAAGAAACTATTATCAGCTTTTCTAACCAACACCTTCACATTTTTATCATTCAGATTATGGTGAATCAAAGTAGCTGAATCTTTCCGCAATGTAATGGTCTCTTTGTATTCCTTATTGGCAGTATTGGGTTGATTTGGTGTAGCTCTCACATTACCTCCACTAAACTTCCGATTAACCTCTTTCAGAAAGTTGAATTTGTTATAAAACTGTTCAAAATTCAAGCGACTATCGAGAGACAACTGCATTTGATTGCGAATTGTATTTCCCATTTCGGTAGAGTCATTGATGAATGCACCTCGATCCCAGTTGTAACTTGAGCTGTATTTGGTTTCAGCGGTTGTCCAATCTAAGAATCCTATTTTATTCAAAGGAATAGTCCACGACAAATTTGTCATTTGAGAATAAGTAAGGGGACGACCCAATTTCCTCAAATTAATCATCACCGAATCTTTCCACTCCTCATATTCATCCGGGAAAAGTACACGATTCACCGCCACATCAGGTTCGTCAATGCGGGCATTAGTAGCCGTTTGAATATCGAAGCGGATATTTTTGGTGAAATCCCAACGCATATTGAACTGACGATCCCACAAGAAATCTTTACGCCACGACAACAAATCTTTATTGACTTTCAATGTCGGATCATTCAAATCACGAGGCAACATTTCATAGTAGTTGCGCATCATATTTGAGTTGAAACCTATGCTGTTAGGTAAATAATTGATTCCCAAATCTGAAATCACGCGCAACGATTTTGCTTTAATTTTAGAGAACGGCTCCCAAGGTTTCAACAATGGCGAATAGGTATAGGCAAATGTACCTCTGTAGTCTTGACTAATCTCCCAAGCTGTTGTCGGGTTGTGCTTGTTGTTTTCATTAAAAGCATATCCAAAAGAAAAATTAGATGGGTCATAAGGCATCGGCGTTTTACTCTGAATATCGAACTTCACATTGGTCAAACTCATGCTTTTCACTGTCATTACATCCTGTGTGTAGTTTTTCAGCGAGTCTTTCTCTTCTTGAGTTCGAAGATCATTTAAAACATCTTTCAACAACAAATCCTGATCCAACGGATTGTATTTTGGGGTTGAAACCTGCTCAGAATAAGAGTAATAGAATGGCGCTTTCAGTTTCACTTTTTCGGGAACAAATCGACCCAACTCCACATTTGTCGCAAAATTATATTGGTAATAATCATCTTTCCGACGATCGTTTACCGATTGTTCGATTCCACCAAAACCGACTGATTCTGTCACTCCGCTTAAGTTAATGTTGGCGATATCTGAGATTGCTAGATTGACATTGGCATTGGCAGCCCAACCTCCCGATTCATCAAATCCGTTCACACGAAGCTCATTCACCCAGACCTCGCCCGATTTCAATTCGCGTGAATTATTACGGACACCAATCATAATGGTTTTCACTTCCGATAGACTTGGATTACCAGTCACCGTAATACGGTTATTTGGTTTATCAGGATCGGAAGTTACGTAAGGTGTTTGGTAAGTGACTGTAGAATTCGCCTCACGTTTTTCACGGTTCCGTTTCAATTTCGCATCGGTTAATGCTTGCAATGCGAAATCGAAGAAGTTTGCCGAAGGCCATACCGACTCACGATCGGCACTGCTGTTGTTACTGTAAACTCCAGCTGGCGTTAATTTTAATGGAACTTCGTATTCGTAATAATTATTTTGATAATCTGCACCAAAACGAATAAATACAGACAAATCTCCATCATTAAGATTGGTAATATCATCGGTAAATTTCTCGGCATGTGCATTCATTTGTAAGCGTTTGTATTGACGCAAATCGATGCCTGAATTTTTATAAACCGCTCGTGCATCGTTCGGATTAAGCTTGCTTACTTTTAGTGACAATGCTTGTTCATTCAACTGTCGAAGTTGAGGTTGACTCGGATCTATTACTCGACTAATGCCTGGAGGCAAGACATAAGAAACAGGCTTTCTATTCGAGTTTTCCTCTATGTTGACTGCCGCTACATCTAGCGATCCACTAATGGTTTGAGCATTTGCTTTATTCAATGGTTTTTCATAAGTACGCCATTCCCCGCGCACTAATTCCAAAGTACCAAAACGTAAAACTGTCTCTTCAGAAAAATCGGTCATGAAGATGCGCATGAATCGAATCGTTTTAAAATCGCGAATCGAACCGATCCGTTTTTCAAAATCTCTTACCGGAATTTTAAACTGATACCAATTAATATATTCAGATTTTCCGTTCGCCAATGTGACTAATGCACGTCGCTTATCGGTTACATAATTCTGACCAATCACAGTATCTTTTGGACGAATAGATACCTTATACTGGAAATAGCGTTCCGCTTCATTCAACGTATTATCCTGATTAATATCTTCCACATCGGGTACATTCTTAGCAGCTGCATTCTCCGACGAAGAATTTCCTTCAGGGCCGTTGATGTGTTTGTATCGATTGAGAATATTCACTTTTGCATTATCAAAATCTGCTCCACGATAGTAGTGATAATCGTCACTAGCGGGGTCATTCAAAGGAGAGAACGGATCGGCTTGCAATTTTGTGACTGAATCAGCAGGTAAAATATTACCCAGATTTGTCAGATAATTTTTATACGTCGGAAATTTCTTTTCGTCTTCGCTAGACAATCCATCGAAACCAATATCCTGCTTGGCTCTCGCACCCGCAGTATTATCGAACGCATACACCAACGATTGGCGACGAGGCACTTTTCCCCAAACGGTAGAATCAACCAACGATTTATCTCCATCAATCGGATAACCGTTTTCAAACGATTTCTTTCCATCACGCAAAATATCTTCTGAGATTTCACCTAAATTGAAATACAAATCTCCACCTTTTTTGTCGGTTGAAGGATTACCATCGTTGTACACAAACGGATCCATCATCCAAAACTCAATGTATTCTATATTTGAAGCTTCAAAATCTGTAATGTCGAGTTTTCTCATCATTCCACCCCAACGTTTTTCAGGATGTTTCAATGTTCCATTCAGGTTAATATCAGTATTATCAAGATTGTACGGACCTCTTTCAGTGGGGTAATATGCTAAGTTGAGTACTGGCAAAATAGGTGATTCACCATAAGAAGCCTGTTTATTTGGGAAAATCTCTGTTTCCAACACTTCACGCATGAAGTGATTCGAACGCATGTCTTTATCCGCCTTGATGTGCGATGGCATCAATGTCGAATTTTTACGAGTGAAAATACCATCAATTTGATACCATGACAACAACGAACGGTTAATTCCATATCGGATATCATTCGCATTTTTAGCTTCTGGGAAAAGAGGAGTTGCGCTATCGTCATACGGTGTACTGGCAATAGACCAAGGGTAATATTCGCGTAAACTGTAGCCAATTTTGGTTGATTCGAAATCATCGAGATACGAAACGCCTTGTTTCTCCAATTCGGCCGGGTGACCGGGTTTGATTTGGGCATATTCCGCATTCAAGGTCAATTGCGATGGAGCGGTTGCATTCACAAATGGGATTTTATTCACCGCATTTGTCAACCAACGGAATTGCGTGCGATACGAGGTATTCAATCCCCAAATCGTATTGTTGATGGACTCTTCGCCCATGTTCACTTTTTGGGTAAGAGGTTTCTCAGACAAGTTCATAATCGTACCACCAATGTTGAAATTCTCGTTGAACTCGTAATTCAAATTCAATCCCATCAACGTTTTGCGTTGCATGCTGTAAGCCGATTGATTCTCCAAAGAGACACTCACAGGTGAACCCGACTCAATGATATTCTGATTCAAAATAGTCACCACGCCCATGGCATAATCGACCGTATAGTCTGTGTTTTCCTGTAATGCGGCACCACCGGCAGTCACTTTTACCGATCCACGGGGAACGTTCATCGCATTCAAGCGAATTTCTGCTCCGCTCGACGATTTGTATTCTCCTTTCAGAATAAATTTATTCTTTTCAGCAATTTGACGAGCCACTGTTAAGGTTGAGTCGTATAACTCCTGGAACACATATTTCCTGGCAATATCATCGTTTCCAATCTCCGCTTTGAGGTGCGAACCAAAAGGCTCTATCACAGGGAAAAAGACTTTGCCATTTTGTGCAGATACGGTGAACCCCTCTACATAATCAAAAAATCCATCAGGATAAGGTTCTCGTTTCGAGTCCAATCGGTCGAGACCCATCACTTTCAGTAACACTTTGTTTTGGATTTTGCCTTCAGGGATATAATTTACGTAAGTTCCCGTCGTATCGCTTTGATAAAGGATGTCGAGGCGGAATTTCTCTGGTTGAATCTGATAGGCATTGAGGGAATAAACGTTTTTCATCATCAAATCCCAAATTTTCATATCGGGAGAAAATGAGGTGCTTTTGATTAATTTCAGAAACAATGATTGATTCGAAGTTGTATTATCAGTGGCCAATTCACCTACTTGATAGACTATTCCGCCCATAGTATATTCGTAGGATACAGCCAGCACTTCATCGGGTTGCAGCGAGGTTCTCAACGACACATAACCCAATTGATTATTCAAGGTATATTCCGATGGATCGAGTTTTCGTGCACTCTCGATTTTTTCGTAATCGCGACCGCCGAGAATATTATCAGGATCCAAAATCTGAGTCACTTTACTAATATCGCGCAATCCTTGTTCCTTGGCATATTTCTGCATTTCCGCAAACTCGTTATTTGCATCATTCGACGGCTCTTTTACAGATGTGGCGCTCCATTTCGAAGGATTTTGAATCACACGATTCTCTCCCAAATCGGTAAAGCCAATAATGTTGCGAGATGTGTCGAAATTTCCACGTTTATTTGTTACCCAAAGTTCCACTCGATTTATGACGATTCCTGATGAGATAAATGGCATTTTACTCATCCATTTGTCGTAATTATCACGGAAAAAGTGAGCCAAGAAGAAGTGACGATTCTCGTCGTATTGGTCAATCTTGATTTCGAAAGGAGTGGTTTGTACTCCGCCTTTGGCATTTACTGTTTTTGATTCTGATTCTTGTTGAGAAAGAACGGCAGTTGCTTTCAGTTTGCCAAATTGCATGGTAGTTTTAACTCCAAACAGCGCTTGCGAACCACGAATTAAACTCCCTGAAGCAGGCATACTTACATTTCCAGCTTCGATGCTTTTGATGATTTCGTCCTCTTTGCCTTCGTATTGTAGTTTTATTTTCTTCGTATCAAAATCGAACGTTGCTTCGGTATCATAATTCAAATTAAAATTGACCTTATCCCCTACTTTTGCATTTACATTCAACTGAATTTTTTCGTCGAAATCAAAATAGGTTCGATTTCTAGAGCGTTCGGGCAAAGTTGGATTCTGAATATTATTCATTTTGAATCCCATGCCAATTTCGGCAGAACCTTGTGTCCGAATCTGAATACCTCCAGGACCAAAGAGCTTATCAGCAGGACCTAAGCCTATTTTCACATCAAGGAAATTGAGCGCACTGCCTCGTTTTTCGCTCTCCTCTGCATTTTTTTGGTGATAGTAATTTCTAATGGATTTTGAAAATGAGTAATCCATGTATTCATCCTGCGTCAACAACATCGGAGTAGTAACCTCGGTATCACCTACTTTGGTGCGAATGACATAATTACGAGTCACTGGATCATAATCGACCACCGTATTCACATTTTTTGGCGTAGGTAAGTCAACGGGATGTTTCTCGTCGAGCTCCTTCATTGTAGTAGGATAGGTTTTGGCAACCGGATAATGAATTTTTGTGGTATCCTCTTTCGCAGTAGGTGTTGTTTTTTGAGATGTCGCCTGATTTTTGGCCAATGCGCCTACAAAACCACCGAAAATCAATAGCAAAAGAAAATATATGAGAATGGATTGTACTCTTTTCAAAACAAATATTGTTATGGATGAATAGGTGATATGATGTGGTTAATGTGTTGTATGCTTAATTATTTTAAGGCTTAAAGCAGTTTCAATGCTGCTTTTATTACTTGTTCTACACTCATTTGTGGTGATTCTGATACTAGTTTTCGAACCACTTTTGCTGATGCCGTTTGCACAAAACCAAGCATCACCAAAGCTGCAACGGCTTCATTCTCCACGGCGCTGTGGGCAATTGCACCCATTATTAACGAGTCGCCTGATGCTTTTATTTTATCCTTGAGGTCAACAATGATTCGTTCAGCCGTTTTTGCACCAATTCCTTTCACTGTTTTCAGGATTTGAGCATTACCAGAGGCGATCGTTCCTTCCAATTCACTGATTGTCATCGACGAAAGAATCATTCGGGCAGTGTTGGCACCCACTCCTGAAACTGAGATAAGGAGCAGAAAGAGTTCTCGTTCTCGTTTCTCGTGAAAACCAAACAACAGATGTGCATCTTCACGAATGACCTCGTAAACGTAAAGCTTTTCGGTACGATCTGCTGCCAAAAATTGATAAGTATTAAGCGAAATATGAACATAATATCCCAAACCATTGACATCAAGAACGGCCGATGTGGGTGTTAATTCTACAAGTTTTCCGGAAATATAATCGAGCATTTCGTATTTTTTATGCGTAAGTAATTCACCCACAAATTTATAATAAAATCCCGAATGAAATTAGAACTCTTTAATTAATAAGGTTGTTTTTTCTATAAAAAGGGTAAATTTGCAAAAAAAGGATGTACAACATGGAATTGTCGTTTCTGCAAGAAGAGGCGAAAAAGAATGCAAAAAACTACGCTCTGTTTTTCAAAAAGATCAAGAAAAATCAACTCAGAGCACTCGATGATACGATTCACGCTATTCATCAAGAGGTATTCGAAGAGATTGATTGTCTCGATTGCGGGAACTGCTGCCGGTCGCTCGGTCCTCGCATTACACACCTCGATATTCAACGAATGGCCTCAGCTTTAAAATGCAAAGCGCAAGATGTGGAGGACAAATACCTACGGATGGATGAAGACGACGATTATGTTTTTCGTGAAATGCCCTGTCCATTTTTAATGGACGATAACGTTTGCCGCATCTACAACAACCGCCCCAAAGCCTGTAGAGAGTATCCTCACACTGATCGCAAAAAATTTCACCAGATACACAAACTCACACTTTTGAATGCGGAAACTTGTCCCGCCGTGGGTGAAATCCTGAAACGCCTGACGAAAGAATTTTAAGGCACAAAAAAAGGAGTAATCAAATTAAATCTCTGATTACTCCTTTTAAATAGTACGCTGAAGGTTTATTTCAACAAATCAGGATTGCGGAGATAACCCACTACCCAAATTAACACCAACACTACGGATGGCATAATAATGGATTCGGGCTTAATCATATGAAGAATAATCGCACCACCCATATACGAACTAAGCAACAGTGTGCCAATTTTGTTGGTTTTGGGCATCAAAAACAGCAATGCTGAAACAAACTCCCCAATCCCAATGATAATTCGCCAATCGCCTAAATGCATCTGATCCATCATCTCTGGTTTCATAAACTTCATCACGGCACTAAAAATATACAACGCAGTTAGAAGTCCAGCAATCACCCACGCCGCAATTTTTCTTCCTTTTGAAATTTCGATACTACTCATAATTGTAAGATTTAAAGGTTAAACAAAAACTATTTACTAGAAAAACAGATAACCCCAATCTTGCGATCAGGGTTATAATTTCAGAAATTGCAATTATGCTTTGTGCGATCCGTCGCAGTATGGGCTATTTTTCGATTTACCACAAGCGCAAATGTAGCTCACACCCGATTTTGCTGCGTTAAACATTTTAGGACCAATACCAGATCCTTTGTGCGATCCATTGCAAAAACCGGTACCCGATTTGCCACAAGCACACCATGCATACGCCTTTCCCTCTTCCAATTCTACTGCTACAGGCGCTTTGCCTACATTGTTTGATGAATCCATAATTTTAGTTTTGTTGATTGAAATTTCTTTTCTTGACCGCTTTACTTAGCGATTTGTGTTATAACTCAAAATCGTTGGAAGTTGTTCAAATTATAGGTGCTGGAGTTTATATTTCACCACAATATAAAATTAAGAAAGATAGAAATATTGGATCAACTCACTTGAAAGATTCTGAAATTGAGGGTGCGACTCAAAGTCGCGCCCTCAATAACATAGAACTTCTTCTTTCAACTAACATAGAAAATAAACAAAATTATCTGAGGTATTTTATTGCTTTTTCGAAAATAAATTTCAAACTTTGCGAAATAGTGATTTCGCCTACAAGAAAATCGTAGAGCGCATCAATGCCCTCATCGAGATTAACGGCGAAGCTCCCTACACCGAGTTTGTGAAGGAACTCAACACCCGCATCGACCGTACCGCGAGTGCCATCGCTCAAAGCCGGGCGAAGAAACCGAAGGCGGAAAGTGTGAAGAAAGAGGCGTAATATAGTGAGGGGGTGGCTTTGGGGTCGCTCCCTTATTTGTTTATAAAAGATTTGGCGTAGAAATTCCCAAAGACTGTCCTGCATTGAAAGAACCAGCTTTGGAAATTAATGATATTAAATAATAGTTGATTAAGAAAAAAATGCAATCTTTGTGTAGAGGTTTTTGACAAAAAATTTAAACAATGAGTAACGAAAAAAAATTATCTCCGCAAGCTATTATGTCTTTAAAAGAAGCACTTTCTGTGATATTCTGGAAAAGAGAAGATTTGCAAGATTTCATTAAATTATCAATTGACAACAAAGCTATTGTAGGAACAATTAATTGGAGTGGAACAAAACGTGAAAGCGTAAAAGAATTAATTGAACGAATGGTGAACCGCCAGGATATTTATAAAAATGATTTAATGAATCTCTTTTTAGCAGTGTCTGACTTTGAAGACTTTACTAATTTAAAATATTTTGATGAAGATGGTTCTAAAACACGTAAAGCCAAAGAAGCTGTAGCTAATCTTAGAAAACAGACAATAGGATATATTCAAATTACAAAGGAACAAGAAGAAGCAAAGAAAAGAAGAATTGAAGCAGAAAGTAGAATTATAAAAAACAAATCATTATTTGATGAGTTATCAATACTAAAAAACCGATTTAATGCAATGGTAATCAATACTGATTATCAAAGAAGGGGATTTGATCTTGAAAAATTTTTATATGATTTATTTTTACTTTATGAATTAGAGCCAAAGGGTTCTTTCAAAAATTATGGTGAACAAATAGATGGTGCATTTACATTTCAAGGTACAGATTATCTGCTTGAGGCAAAATGGAAGCAACAAGTCAATAGAAGTGAATTAGCTTCTTTTTGTTACAAAGTCGAAACAAAATTCAAAACAGCTGTTGGACTTATGGTGACAATAGATGGGGTGACAAGTGAAGCTATATCGCCTGATTTTAAATCAATCATAATTATGGATGGAACTGATATTGTTTCAATTCTTGATGGAAGAATAAGCTTACCCGATCTACTATTCAAAAAGAGAAGAAAGGCTATTGAAACTGGCAAAATATACCTAAATTTCAATGAACTATAACAATCCCCTCCTATCGCAAGTTTTATATCTCGTGCCATTTATTATCCGTTTACAACTGACAACTTGCGAAGCAAAAAAGAAGATATAGTGCACAATGACGTTATTCTACAAAAATAAGGCAAAATGAACACATACAATCCGCAGATTCATCACCGCAGGACTATCCGAATGAAGGGATACGACTATTCGCAGACCGGATTGTATTTCATCACCCTCTGCACAGAAAACAGGGCGCATTTGTTTGGAGAAATTATCAATGGAAAAATGGTGTTGAACGATGCAGGACACGTGGCAATGCAATGTTGGGCGCAAATACCGGATCATTTTACCAATGCGATATTGCACGAATACGTGGTGATGCCCAACCACGTGCATGGCATTGTGGAATTCGTAGGGGCGAATCATTATTCGCCCCTACGGGGGACGTCGCGAACTATTGGATCGGTGGTGCGGGGGTTCAAAATTGGCGTTACCAAATGGATGCGACAAAACACATCGATAAACGATGTGTGGCAACGAAATTATTATGAACACATTATTCGCGACGAATCGTCGCATCTACGGATTGCGGATTATATTATTTCCAATCCAACAAAATGGGTAGAAGATAAATTCTACAAATAATCATCGAAGGGTCTGTATTTTTAGTGAGGGGGTGACTTTTAGTCACCCCCTCACTCGTTTTTTACTCCAACATTCTCTCCAGCAAATGAATGGCGGTTTCTACCGTGGCTACATGCTGTAACACCATTGAGCGCTTGCCTTTGGTTTCACGGAGTTGGCAGGTACGCGGGTTTTGCGAAAGAAACGCAATCACCTTGCCAAAAACTTCTGATTGGTAATAAGGCGAATCGTCGTTCGAGACAAAATAGACAAACATTCGTTCGTTTTTTAGACTTAGTTTTTCGAAGCCTAGGCGTTTTGCCAATCGGCGTAAGCGAACGATGCGAATTAACTCTTTCGCCTGACTCGGTATGCGTCCAAAACGGTCTTCGAGACGAGCCACAAAAGCAGCGGTATCACTCTCTTGCTCCATATTGTCGAGTTCGCGGTAGAGTGAGATACGCTCCGAATCACTTGGAATGTATTCGTTCGGGAAAAGAAGTTCCATATCCGATTCAATAACGGTTTCCGACACAAAACAGTGCTCTTCTCCATCCGTTATCATGGTTTGTTGCTCCACTTCACGATACAATGCGCTAAACTCTTCGTTTTTCAACTCCGTTACCGCTTCGTGTAGAATCTTTTGATACGTTTCGTAACCCAGATCGGCAATAAAACCACTTTGTTCTGCTCCAAGAAGATTGCCAGCTCCACGAATATCGAGATCTTGCATGGCTATGTGAATACCGCTTCCCAGCTCCGAGAAATTCTCAATCGCCTGCAATCGCCTGCGCGACTCGGACGACAACATATACAACGGTGGAGCAAACAAATAACAGAACGCTTTTTTGTTGCTCCGCCCTACTCGACCACGCAACTGGTGCAAATCACTCAATCCGAAATTCTGCGCATTATTCACAATGATCGTGTTTGCATTCGGAATGTCGAGTCCCGATTCGATGATGGTCGTTGCAATCAACACGTCGTGTTCGTAATTGGCAAAATCGAGAATAATCTTCTCTAATTTTTCAGGATCCATCTGCCCGTGGCCAACGACAATGCGAGCATCGGGCACAAGACGATGAATGGTTGCTTCCAAATCATAAATGTTTTGAATGCGATTATTCAGTATAAAAATTTGACCGTTTCGGCTCATTTCGAACTGAATCGCCTCTTTCAGTATATCTTCGTTGAAGGTGTGCACCTCCGTTTGAATCGGATAGCGGTTGGGCGGTGGCGTCTGAATCACCGACATGTCGCGCGCACCGAGCAACGAGAATTGCAAAGTTCGTGGAATGGGCGTGGCGGTCATCGTCAACGTATCCACATTTACCTTCATTTGGCGCAATTTCTCTTTCACAGAAACACCAAATTTCTGCTCTTCATCCACAATAAGCAACCCCAGGTCTTTGAACTGAATATCTTTGCTAATTAAACGGTGAGTCCCTACCAAAATATCGATTTTGCCATCTTTCAAATCCTGCAAAATCAGTTTTATTTCAGCTGGTTTACGAGCGCGGCTCACGTAATCGACCCGACACGGAAACTCTTTCAATCGCTCGCTCAATGTTTTGTAATGTTGCAAGGCCAATACCGTTGTAGGAACCAACAATGCCACCTGTTTATTGTCGGCCACAGCCTTAAATGCTGCTCGAACGGCTATCTCCGTTTTTCCAAAACCTACATCACCACAAATCAAACGATCCATCGGGCGTTCGCTCTCCATATCGCGTTTCACGTCGGCAGTCGATTTGAGCTGATCGGGAGTATCTTCGTAAATAAACGAAGCCTCCAACTCCTGTTGCATATAGGTATCGGGTGCAAATTGAAATCCTTTTTCGTCGCGACGCTCGGCATAAAGCTTGATCAAATCGCGCGCAATGTCTTTCATTTTGATTTTGGTGCGATCCTTCATTTTCTCCCACGCACCCGTCCCCAATTTATTTATTCGTGGCGGTTCGCCCTCTTTGCCACGGTATTTCGAAAGTTTGTGCAGCGAATGAATGCTGACAAACAAAATATCGTCGTTCAGGAAAGTCAGTTTAATCACTTCCTGCGTGCGCCCATTGATTTCGGTACGAATCAATCCGCCAAATTTGCCGACCCCGTGGTCGATGTGCACCACATAGTCGCCCACTTCGAACTGGTTCAATTCCTTGATGGAGAGGGCAATTTTTCCGGAACGGGCTTTGTCCGATTTCAAGTTATATTTATGAAAACGGTCGAAAATTTGGTGATCGGTAAAGCAGGCAATTTTCAGATCGTGATCGACAAATCCTTCGTGAACGGTTTTCAACACAGCAGTGAATGGAATTTTATCGCCCCGTTCTTCGAATATTGCTTGCAACCGTTGGGTCTGTTTCGCGCTATCACTCAAGATGAAAAGCTGATATTCGTCTGCTAATAACTTGTGACAAGCATCGGCTACCAAATCGAAATTCTTATGAAAAATGGGTTGAATGGTGCTCGAAAAACTGAGCACTGTAGGCGCAACAGCTATTGTTTTGGCTCCAAAATCAATTCTTCGAAATCGCAACAATTCGCGGGCAAATGTAGCTGGACCCACCAGTTTTCGGGTTAATTGCTTGTCGTACTCTTCCGACTGCACCGCCTGACTCGAAATGCCTTCGTTCACAATTCCTTCGATCCGACCTTGCACCCAAGCCAAATCTGTTGTTGCCAAAATAGCGTGTTCCGAAATGAAGGACAAAAACGAAACCCCTTCCACCTCATCATTTTCAAGATTAGGAATGATGAAAATCTCATTCAGTTTCTGTTTCGATAGTTGACTTTCCACCTCAAACGTGCGAATGGTTTCAACTTCATCACCAAAAAAATCGATGCGATAGGGCAATTCGTGGGAATAAGAATAGACATCGAGAATACTACCTCGCACGGCATATTGCCCGGGTTCATAAACATAATCAACTCGCTCAAAACCGTATTCATAGAGTACTTCTGCCACAAAGACCGAATCAATTCGCTCGTTTTGAGCAATGCGCAAGGTTTTCAGACTTAATGCTTTCTCAGAAACCACTTTTTCGGCCAAAGCATCGGGATAAGTAATGACAGCTGAAACACCTCTCGGATTCCTCAATCGATTGAGTGCTTCCGTACGCAAAATACCTGCCGCAGAATCCAATTGACCATATTTAATGGCGCGTTTGTAGGATGACGGGAAATAAAAAATATCATCTTCACCACACATTTGAGTCATGTCGTGGTAAAGATAACCAGCCTCTTCGGCATCGTTCAGTACGATGATATAGGTCTCGTCAGTCGCTTTCAGTAGCCCTGAAAATAAGAAACTGGCTAAAGAACCCTTCACCCCTTCGAGTCGAATCGTTCGAGTATTTTTTTCGCTCACCAAACAGCATAATGCCTTTAGATTTGGATGATTGCGATATAATTGAAAGAGTTGTTCTAATTCCAATGTTTGTTTTATTTTTTACCGCAAAGAGCGCTAAGGTTTACGCAAAGGGCGCTAAGAATTTTTACCACAGAGAACACAGAGTTTTTCACGGAGAACCGCTGAGATCTTTCTCAATCTGGGGAATCTGTAGGAAATATTTTTTTTCCCGCAGATTTCGCAAATCTCACAGAATTGAATGCACTCTTTGCGCCCTCTGCGTATTCTTTGCGCTCTTTGCGTTAAGTTTAAAATGCAAAATTAACCTTTTTCCAAAGATATTTGGAGAAAACAACTTTCCAAATAAATTTAATTCGTTAATTTTGAACCTTTATATCCCAAAATAATGAGCGACAGCCTGGTAATTATCCCAACGTACAATGAGCGTGAAAATATCGAGAATATTATCCGCACCGTTTTTGCATTGCCTCAACAATTCGACATTTTAATCATTGAAGATGGTTCACCAGACGGCACGGCAGCTATTGTCAAAGGGTTACAAAAAGAATATCCAACCCAGCTGAATATCATTGAGAGAAAAGGAAAACTCGGACTTGGAACTGCCTATATCCGTGGATTTCAGTGGGCGATTGAGCGAAAATACGATTACATTTTCGAGATGGATGCCGACTTTTCGCACAATCCAAACGATTTATTGAAACTCTACGATGCTTGTGCAAATAAAGGTGGCGACGTGGCTATCGGCTCGCGTTACATCACCGGAGTGAATGTCGTAAACTGGCCAATCGGTCGGGTGTTGATGTCTTATTTTGCTTCTAAATACGTTCGTTATGTTACAGGCATGAAGATTGCCGACACAACTGCCGGATTCAAATGTTATCGTCGCCATGTGCTTGAAACCATCGACCTAGACAAGATTAAATTCAAAGGTTATGCCTTCCAAATTGAAATGAAGTTTACTGCCTATAAATATGGGTTCAAACTGATTGAAGTTCCAATTATATTTATCAACCGCGAATTAGGAACTTCGAAAATGAGCGGAGGAATTTTTGGCGAAGCGGTGTTTGGCGTGTTGCAGATGAAGCTGAATAGTTTTTTCAAGAAATACGGAAAAAGATAATAATTTGTTATTGAGGAATAAATTCAAGGTCGGAATATGAGTTTCGACCTTTTTGTTTGAATGTTTTAAATTTAATACATTTGCATTTATCATAAATAAATTCGACAAAATGACCGCATTTACCTTTGCCCACAATAATCTTAATGTATTCGACTTAGAGAAAAGTCTCGCATTTTATCATCAAGCACTTGGGCTGACGGAGTTTCGCAGAAAAGAAGCCGCAGATGGGAACTATAAAATCGTGTTCCTCACCGACGGACATTCGCACCACAAACTCGAACTGACTTGGTTGCGCGATTGGGAGAAACCTTACGAACTGGGCGACAACGAAATCCACCTCGCCTTCACTGCCGAAGACTACGACGCAGCACACGCTCTACACGCAGAAATTGGCTGCATTTGCTACGAAAACCCGAAGATGGGAATCTATTTCATCGAAGATCCGGATGGATATTGGATAGAGATTGTGCCAAAACGATAATTTTACCGCAAAGAACGCGGAGGTCTCGCAGAGAGCCACAGAGTTTTATCGTTTAATCAGTTACTCAATTATTCAATCCCTCATCCCCATACAGATATGTCTGGAAGCCTCATACTTATTATCATTGTTGCTTATTTTTCGGTATTGCTTACGGTATCGTACCTCACGGGCCGAAAGACGGGCAATCGTACTTTCTTTACTGCTGACAAACAATCAAGGTGGTATATCATTGCTTTCGGGATGATTGGAACGACGCTTTCTGGCGTTACATTTATCTCGGTGCCGGGTATGGTGCGCAGCATCGATATGACCTACATGCAAATGGTACTGGGATTTTTCGTCGGCTATCTTTTTATCGCCAACGTGTTGCTCCCACTCTATTATCGATTAAATCTAACCTCAATATACACCTACCTTCGGGAGCGAATAGGCAAACGAGCGTACAAAACTGGTGCTTCATTTTTCCTGCTTTCGCGGACAATTGGCGCAGCTGTTCGCATCTATCTGGTGGCGATTATTTTGCAAGCTTTTGTTTACGATCCGTGGGGCATTCCATTTTATGTGAATGTGATTATCAACCTGATGCTAATTTTCCTCTACACCTTTCGCAGTGGCATCAAAACCATTATTTGGACTGACACCCTTCAGGCATTGTGTATGATTACAATGCTTATATTGCTTATTCGCCAAATTTCGATGCACTTGAATCTTGATTTCAATGGCATTATACAAGCTGTTTCGACTCACGAACACAGTCGTATCTTTGTGTTCGACGACTGGCAATCGAAGCAAAACTTCTTCAAGCAATTCTTTAGCGGCATATTTATCACCATCGTAATGACTGGTCTCGACCAAGATATGATGCAAAAGAATCTCACTTGTCGTTCACTCAAAGAAGCGAAACGAAATATGTATAGCTACGGTTTTGCCTTCGTACCGATAAATCTACTGTTTCTCACTTTAGGAGTTTTGTTACTCATGTTAGCTCAACAAACAGGAACTGTGCTTCCCGAATCGGGCGATCAAATTCTGCCTATGTTTGCAACAAACGGAATGTTGGGTACTCCGGTATTGGTATTTTTCACACTCGGAATCATTGCTGCTTCATTTGCCAGTGCCGATTCGGCCATTGCAGCACTCACAACTTCAACCTGTATCGACATTCTGGATATAGAACAATATCCGGCAGAGAAAGCAAAACGAATTCGAATCTGGACACATTTCCTGATAACTGTTGTAGTCGTCATTATTATTCTGATTGTGAAAGAGATAAATAGTAAAAGCGTAATTGATGCCATCTACACCATCGCCGCATATACTTATGGTCCATTATTAGGATTATTCGCTTTTGGAATGCTCACAAAACGAATGACACGCGATCGATTCACACCTTACATTTGCATCGCTTCGCCGCTGTTGGCGTATGCACTCGACTACACGATTCAACGCTATACGGGATATAAATTCGGGTATGAGATACTAATGATAAACGGATTGATTACCTTTGCCGGACTAATATTTTTCTCCTATGATTATAAAAGAGGCGAAATTCGCCATCAGTAACACCGAAGTTAAGAAATGCCCTGACGGAAATCTTCCCGAGTTTGCCTTTATTGGTCGCTCGAATGTAGGTAAATCGTCGCTTATCAATATGCTCACCAACCGCAAAGGATTGGCAATGACATCTTCCACTCCCGGAAAAACGATGTTGATCAACCACTTCATCATCAACAATGAATGGTATTTGGTTGATTTACCAGGATATGGCTATGCTCGGCGTGGCAAAGATGGTCGTGAAAAACTGCGTGAGATCATCGAAAACTACATTCTCGAACGCGAGCAGCTGACCAATCTTTTTGTGTTGATTGATTCACGATTGGAACCACAAAAAATAGATTTAGAATTCATGGAATGGTTGGGTGAATGCGGAGTTCCATTCTCCATTATTCTTACCAAAACAGATAAAGTGGGAAAAGGGATTTTGAAAAGTAACAGAAAAACTTTTGAAGCTAAACTACTCGAAACGTGGTTTGAACTGCCTCCAATATTCAACACATCCGCTGAGAAATTCGAAGGTAAAGACGAAGTGCTCGACTATATTGCATCAATAATAAAATCGTTGAAATAAGACTTCTAGAGTCTTTCTGTTTTCACTTTACTCCTGTACTTGACATTGGTTGAAAGAGGAATTGTGATTCCAGCTTGAACACTGAGATAGAAAGGATTTATTGGTAAAAACTGTCTATTTATTTTTGTATTCAACCCTTCGGCGGCTAGAAAAACATTAATCCATTTCGGTGAAAAAAGGAGAGCAAAACCCAATACTTTTGGTTTATTGCCTAATATTGGGTACGTAATAGAAGATGTCATCCACCAAAAAGGTTTCAAGGTAACTGCTGTTAACAATTCAGTAAAGAGTTTATTTTCAATATACCGATTATTCCATAACGTTCCCAACGAAATCTCCTGCTTATCATTTCTAAAAAGATTATACTCTCCACTCACATTCCATGTTGCTGCTAGTTCTTGCAATTTATACTCATCGACACCTTTTTCCTCTTTAAATCGTATTAAATTCTCTGCATCAGATTTCAATGTTTCTATTTGACTAGTCAAATCAATATTAGCTAAATCAATATTACTGAACCCTTTAAAGGAAAACTCAGCATCGGTAACACCTCTTTGCCATGAATTTCTACGCCATGTCATGAATCCTAAATCACTAAAACTAGCACCAAACTTCCAACGATCATCTAACTTATATTCTGCTCCGAAATCTATTGAAATACCATATCCAGATGGTTTAAACTCCTTTAAATCGAAATGAGATCTATTGAAATCAAAATAACCTTTATTGTCTTTATCAAAACTTAATGTTCTTGAATTCAGCATAAATTCGCCCTTTGCACTTGCACGCCACTCCTTCTCCGACAAATCTACATCGAATTTACTGTAACTAATATTTGTGGATACAAAACCAGCCAATAATTTCACTTTCCCTCCTAGACGTAACTGATCATCAATATCTTTCGAATAACCGATGGACATTTCTCCAAAATAGGTATTCTTCACATACATATTACTCAAATCGTAGTGGTTAACTCCGCCATTCATGCCCACTTTAGCCAGATGGAACAATTCATACGGTAGATTCATATTGAATTGTTCTTTCAATGACATAGAGAATGACCAGAACCCACTATTTTGTCCATAAAACCCAAACGAAATAAAATTATTATTGGACTCCTGAGAGAAAAAATTATTCTTAGCAATTCCTTTGAGAAAATCATCATTACTAACGGATTGACTCATAAAGGTTACATTCTGATTTTCGGTTGGGAAAATAAAACTGGAAAGCCCTAAATTGGATGTGGCTGCAAATTGAGAACTGCCCATAAATGGGATTGAAACATACCCATTTTCAGGAGCAAAAGCTGCATTACTACGATGATTCAAGCTCCATTTATCCAAGAAATAGAGTGAAGACATAGTCTGCGCTTTTACGACGGGTGCTATGCTACAATATATTAAAACAATACAAACTAAGATATATTTCTTCATAATTCTCGAATCTGTGTATACACATAATAAGCTGTTATTTATTCAAGTCAACCTTCAAACCTTCGGGTACTAATACTTTTAAATCAAGCTTAAAGTATTGAGTTTGCTTGATAGCAAGACCAGCGGTTGTAGCATCTCTATTAGCAGAAACGGTGACTTTAAAACCATCCAAATTTATCAATGCATTTGAGCCTTCCTTTTCAAACACATCAACAACTAATTTAGTTTGACTTTCAAAGTTAGTATTTCCTGCTTTTATTTTTTCAATATTTGAGATTGTGATATCTTTTAACACTTTTCCCTGGGTATCCAAAGGCACTAATTCTAATTTTAGAGTTAGAGGAATCGTATTACCGATAGTCGCTGCAATATTTATTTTTTTGGTGTATTGCAAAAGACGATTCAATTTGTCTTTCTGGCCTATGATAGATTTATTGTATGAAAATCGGAAATTCGCACCAAATTTCATGGGTATCCGAACCTCATATTTCATAAACATACTATTTTGTTGAGCCAATAAATCAACTTTATGGTGATCTGCTACAACAGTAGGCGTCATTGCCATCTCAATTTCATCGGGTATTGTTGTCAGTAAATTAGCTAAACTCGGCACAACTAACGGTTGATAGTCTCCGGGAACTTCATCTACATTTACTGCCAATCCAAATTTAGTCCATGTCGGAATACCAAGAATTTGAGCACAGGCAATTAATACATTTGTATTAATAATAGCATTGGAAAGGATAGCGCCATTTCTCCTAGGTGACATTTGCACATCGACATTCACTGGAAAACCCATTGGATTGCCTGCATCTACTAAAATAACTGGATTACTTATGTCTAATTTCACACTATCATTCAATAAATAAGAGGGCAAATCTAGATTTATTTTTTGTTTGATTGCAGACAATTTCGGATTGAATTTCCCTTCCACGAGTCCCAATTTAACTAACTCAACATTAACGCTTGGTATCACTTTTATATTGGATAGTTCTGAAGAATTCATGTTTGTTTGCTTAATATAAACTGAACCTGAAAACCCAACAGTCTCATCTAAATCAAGATATCCATCAACCAAAGTATTTCCTTCTGTTCCAAAATCGAGTTGTACTAATTCTACTATTTTAGTAAATCCCTCTTTCACCTTAAAACCTCGATTCAAAATAATTTCATTATTAGAATTTGTACTTCCCTCTTTAAACCTTAGGAAAGAGGGCATTTTGATGGTATAATTTCTAAAAAAAAGAGAATCAATATTAGACGGCACTCCTGACAAATCAAATCTAAGTTCCAATTTTACAGGTGCAGCCATATCTGCTTTATAGAGTTTCTCAACCTCATTCGATACAAAACGATGTAATGATATCACCATTTCTCTATCAGGAATTTCCAATGTGGTCTCTTTGGTTGTTATATTTGCATTTTCAGTTTCTATAGAATTAGTTGAAAATGAAAAATTGTAACTCAAATTGTTCATCAACTCTACTCGAGATGTTCTGATATTTGCAGGAGCCAATTGAAATCCTGAAATAGAGTATTTAACATCATCATCGATATATACTTCCCCACCAGAATCAGGAAAGGTTTGATTTATGCTTACCCCTAATAAATATAATCTGTGTGTTTGAAATAATTGAGAATAGGGAATACGGTATACATTGGTTATAGGATCGAGATTCAATCTACGTTTGAAGTGAAATGCCTTTGGCAATTGAATGTCGCAATAGCCGGCATTAAATAAAAAAGGAGATATATCGGGTTTGGAAATTAAAATATCGAGATAGGCTCCATTTTTGAATGTAACATCTCCAATTGACAAAATTTCTTTTGGAGCATTCATTATAAATGTATGAATATGAGAGCTTCCCACATTATCATCCACTTTAATCGTATTCGTCTCAAGCGCCAAGTCGCTGATTATTGGCGCAGATGTTACATCAATAATCATTTCTATTTGCTTCCCAACAAGACTTTGTGGGTCGTCTGTAGTACCCCTAAACTTGTAAATAAACGAATAAGGAATATCTCTCTTAAAATCAAGGTAGTTAGTCTGAAGAGTATTACTCAAATCTATATGATCTACTTGCAAAGTATATTCTGCATTTTCATTCTGCTTTGCCAAAAATACATTCTCGATGATAAATGAGTTGCCTTCAATTCGACAGTTTGGACCAATCGGATTAGAAATTCTATACTCAGATGGAAAGTCGATTCTGAACAGTTCAAGTTTTTCTGTTCGATCGAGCAAATTCAAATCCTTCATCTTCGTTCGATCGAAAACAACGTGAACCAAGTTATTAGACAAAAATATGGTATTTACTTTTTTCAACTGCAATGGATATGAATCAAGAGAAATCGATTGACTGATAACACTATCCGAAGCAATCGTTATAGTATCAATTTCGACAACAGTCGCTTTTTTATTTCTTTTCCTTGCATTGACAGGTAAAAGTTGTGGATCAACAGTAAAGGTAATAGGATAAGTGTAATCGTTGCTATTACTTATGGGTAAGATAGATCGCCTTACATCTAAATTGGGAATTGGAAGCGGAGAAGATAGATTGATTGGACTTAGCCGAAAGGGATTAAAAGTAACACTAGTAAATGAGAGCTCAACACTATCAATTTTCGGTGGAGTTAAGTTGAAAACAACTGATTTTATCGTATCAACTTTCACTGTCATCGAATCCTTCCGAACAATCGACAAATCGCCATCAAGCGTCTTGAAGATAGAAGTATCCGAGAGAACGGAATTTAATAAAATGGAGTCTTTCCATAAAGGCAATGAAAGAGAATCACCACCAACTATAATTTCAATATTAAGGCCTTTCGACAAATCGTAATCATTCTGAATACAAGATGTGGTTGTACACAATACAAAGAATAAGGCCAAGTTCAAACATAATTTACTCAATCTAACGCACATAAAATTCATCATCATCAATATTTGTTCAGCTTTCCGTTGCTCCATTCAAAGATAATGGAATAATTTTAAGATTTTACAACTTTAAAATCAATTGTCAGTTATTCTATAAAAAATTACAAAAACAAAAGGATAATTTCTTTTTCTACGCATCTTAATTTGAAAATAAATTAAAAAAAGAGTCATTATATTTGGAAGTAAAATTAATTAATTGCTATATTTGCGCAACCGATTGCACAAACAAATACAAAGCTACTTAGAACAAGGAAATAATCAAAATATACGATATGAAAACAAATTACGAATTGCGCTATGCATCTCATCCTCAGGATGCCAAAAATTACGACACAGCTCGATTAAGGAAAGAACACTTAGTTGACACCATCTTTACGACCAATGAGGTAAACATGGTATATAGTCTATATGATCGTATGGTTGTTGGTGGCGCTCAACCAACAAATGAAGTTTTATCGTTGGAGGCTATCGACCCTTTGAAAGCCAAATTCTTTTTGCATCGTCGCGAATTAGGAATCTTTAATGTTGGAGGAAAAGGTACTATACAAGTGGCAGGAATAAGTTACGATTTAGATTATAAAGAAGCACTTTATTTAGGATCTGGAGATAGAGAAGTCACTTTTGCAAGTGCAGATGAATCAAATCCTGCAAAATTTTATTTCAACTCTACACCAGCACATAAAAACTGTCCTGATCGAAAAATCACCAAAAATGATGCACTCGTGATGGAATTAGGATCGTTGAAAACGGCTAATCATCGCAATATCAATAAAATGTTGGTACGCGAAGTACTCGAAACATGTCAATTACAAATGGGAATGACAGAATTGCAAGTAGGTAGTGTTTGGAATACCATGCCAGCACATACTCACAGTAGACGAATGGAAGCGTATTTCTACTTCGAAGTCCCTGAAGGACAAGCAGTCTGTCACTTCATGGGAGAACCAACCGAAACTCGCCACATTTGGATGAAAGGTGACCAAGCAGTTCTCTCCCCTGAGTGGTCTATTCACTCTGCTGCGGCTACTTCAAATTATGTATTTATTTGGGGAATGGGTGGTGAAAATCTCGATTATTCAGATCAAGATTTTTACAAACATACTGATCTACGATAATTTATCTGAAAAATTAAACTCATATCATAATACTTAAGAAAATGTTAGAAGAATTTTTTAATTTAAATGGCAAAATTGCCTTAGTGACCGGTGCAACACATGGCATAGGTATGGCATTAGCTGAAGCACTTGCTGGTGCAGGCGCAACTATTGTATTCAACGACCTAAATCAAGATCGTATCGATGCTGCGATATTAGAATACAAATCAAAAGGCATTGATGCAAAAGGATATCTTTTTGATGTTACAAACGAAGACGCAGTATATGCAGCTGTTGCCAAAATAGCTGAAGAAGTTGGCGTTATTGATATTTTGATAAACAATGCAGGAATTATCAAACGAATTCCAGCCATCGAAATGTCGGCTGCTGATTTTCGACAAGTCATTGATATTGACCTAAATGGGCCATTTATCGTTTCGAAGGCAGTAGCTCCTGGAATGATCGCAAAAGGATCTGGAAAAATCATCAATATCTGCTCGATGATGAGCGAATTAGGTCGCGAAACAGTTTCAGCCTATGCCGCAGCTAAAGGTGGTCTAAAAATGTTGACCAAAAATCTTGCTTGCGAATGGGCACAACACAACATTCAGGTAAATGGCATTGGTCCTGGATATATTGCTACTTCCCAAACAGCACCTTTGCGCGAACCTGGCCATCCATTCAACACATTTATTGTAGGTCGCACACCCGCAGAGAGATGGGGAACACCCGAAGATTTACAAGGCCCTGCTATTTTCCTTTCTTCACGTGCTTCTGATTTCGTAAACGGCCATGTATTATATGTAGATGGTGGAATTTTGGCATATATTGGCAAATTACCTAGTTAAATAAAGGGCTTACGGTTGCGGGAATGTGTGTTTTTGTGGTAGATCATACTTTTCGCAACTGTTGCTCTTGTAAATTAAATTTCCGATGAACAAACACTTAATCCTCTCTCTCTTTTTCTTTTCTTTCTTCTTTACATCAAACGCATTTGAAGTAGTAATAAAAAACCCTTCTTCGCAACTACGAACAAACGAAACTGTAGAAATAGAATGGAAAACGGTTGCAAAACATCTTCACTTGAAATCGAATGAGCCCATAATTGTAGTTAATACCGATGGACAGGAATTTCCGAGTCAAATCATTTACAAAGGCAAAAAATCACCTCAAGCCTTGCTATTTCAGGTTTCAATTTCTGCAAAACAGTCCTTGACTTTTATGATTCAGAAAGGGATCCCTCAAAGCTATCCGAAAAAATCATTCGGCAGATTTGTACCGGAGCGTAAAGATGATTACGCATGGGAAAATGACCGTGTAGCGTTTAGAATTTATGGCCCTGCACTTATTAAAACCGATGGCCCAAGCAATGGAATTGATATTTGGTGCAAACGAACATCCGAAATGATAATTAATGATCGTTACGAAAAGGAATTATCTGGTAATGGTTCATACCATATTGATTGGGGCAATGGACTAGATTTCTATAAAGTCGGGCGAACACTTGGTGCAGGAGCAATGGCACCTTACGTGAAAGATTCTCTTTGGCTTGCGTCTAATTTCATAAAACAAGAAACACTTGATAATGGACCTATTCGAACAACCTTTAGATTGACCTATTCCCCTTTTAATGTTGCCGGAAAATTGATTTCAGAAACGCGAACAATTTCGCTTGATGCCGGATCACAATTCAACAAAATTGAAGAAGAATTTATTGGCTTAAAAACTTCGATTCCAGTTGTTGCTGGAATTATTATGCGAAATTCAACTGATTCTGTGATCATTAATAAACAAAAAGGGTATGCCATCTACATTGAACCAAAAAGCGAACAAAATGGGAATCTATATCTAGCTGTAATTTCGTCAAAACCCTGGGATAATATTTTTATCAAAAAACAGCACCTTTGTTCTTTATCAACATACCAACCCAAAACCAATTTTTCATATTATGCAGGAAACGGATGGAGTAAATGGGGTTTTGAATCGACCAAAGATTGGTTGAATTATGTATCAACGTTTGCATATAATCTTAGAATTCCGTTGAAAATAAGAGTGAATTAACAGTCACACCTATTATTACTTATTTTCATTTGAAAAAATACGAAAATTAATGCAATAATTGGAATTTTTATTCGTTACCATGTAGTAACAAAAGTCACACACACATTTTACTACTTGATGAAAAGGAAGATTTTTAACGGTCTAAGTTCCGTGTTTCTATTCATATTACTTATATTTATTTTACTTTTCATCAATTTCGAAATCCACGAAATTATAGAATTCATTGGTATTGGAATCATTAGTGTTATAATTATATACATGGCTAATGGATTCTTAAAGCCTCCTCTTTGGATTTTCAATAAACGATTCTGGTTTCTGGGCTTATTTGTTGGAGCATTCATCTTTGTTCAAAAAATTGAGTTCAATTTTTCAATTTTCACGAGTGCTTCGTTACATAATTTTCTTCTCATAAGTTCTATTTGTACAATTATTTGTGGAGTTACTTGGGAACTATATTTCTCAGAAATTAGAAAAAATACAAATTTGCTTCTGCTTCAAGATGAAGAAGAGATACTGAGTGACAGCGCAGTACTATCAACCTCAAATTGGACTGAAAAAGGGCGAGTAATTCTAACAAATGAGAGATTATCATTTATTGTAAACAACAGAGGTAAATCGCAATATGATTTTTATTTCAAAGATTTTAAGGGTGAGTTTGAAATTGTGAAGAAATTTGGTGTTCCGGTACAGCTTAAAATTCCGAATAAAGCAATATATATTAAAGTCAATTTCCCAAAACTGTGGAAAGCTAGAATCAAACAATTTTCTTAATGTATTCGATTTCAGACTGCTTTTTTAGGCACTATCTAAAATAAAATCGAAATAAAATCAGTCTTCATCTGCCTTTTTTAGACCTTCCATTTACTGTTCGATACTATCTAAAAGGATTTTTATCATTAATTCAAGTATAATTTCTATTGCACTTGTTTTTTTGATAAAAAATTGCCTAAATCAAAACTTCTTAACACGAAAATCCTTGCTTATATTACATGAATACATATCTTTGTTTTTTTCTTTATTATTTATATTCATAATAAATAAATATTTCTTTAATCAACTCTAAAACAACTTAATCAAACCAAGATTATACTAAAACTGGTAAGTAGTACTTTGCAAAAAGAATAACGTTCCTACTTGTATTGTGTATAAAAAAAATGAAAATTAAACATGAAAATTCACGAATTCCAAGCGAAAGAAATCTTCTCCCGTTACTCAATTCCAGTAACTAAAGAGACAGTTTGCTACACAACAGATGAGGTTTGCACGGCCTCAGAACGACTCGGATACCCTGTCGTTGTTAAAGCTCAAGTTCATGCAGGTGGTCGCGGAAAAGCAGGTGGCGTAAAATTAGCACGCACACTTGACGACGCCAAAAATGCGGCAAATCAAATATTGGGAATGGATATTAAGGGCTACACCGTAGAAAAAGTACTTGTAGCACAAGGTGTAAAATTCAATAAAGAATTTTACGTTGGTATGACCATTGATAGAAACACCAAATCTGTACTATTCATGGCAAGTAAAGAGGGTGGAGTTGAAATTGAGGAAGTGGCAAAAGACAACCCAGAAGCAATACTCAAATTTCCCATTGACCCTGAATTAGGAATGGCACCATTCTTGGCGCGTAAAATTGCATTTCAACTTTTTGACGACTTCTCTTTGGTAAAACAAGGGGCAGATTTATTCCAAAAGTTATATAAAATATTTTTAGACACAGACTCTTCTTTAGTTGAAATCAATCCTTTGGTAATTACAGACGATGGAAACCTACTTGCCCTCGATGGCAAAATGAATTTCGACGACAATGCCCTCTTCCGCCAAAAGGAAATTGAAGCATTAAACGAACCAACGGAAGATGAAAAGAAAGAGATTCAAGCGAAAGAAAGTGGATTAACCTATATCCGATTAGATGGAAACATTGGCTGCATGGTAAATGGTGCAGGACTTGCAATGGCTTCGATGGATGTAATCAAACATTTTGGTGGTCAACCTGCCAACTTCTTAGATATTGGTGGCAGCTCCAATCCTCAGAAGGTAATTGATGCTATGAATTTGTTGACGTCTGACAAAAATGTAAAAGTGATTATGATTAACATTTTTGGTGGCATTACTCGTTGTGATGATGTTGCAAAAGGACTTGTAACTGCTCTTGAACAGTTAAAAATGGATATCCCCATTGTGATTCGGTTATCGGGTACCAATGCAGAGGAAGGACTTCGAATTATTGCAAGTCAGAATCTACCTGTTGTTGGCTCACTAAGTGAAGCTGCTCAAGAGGCCATTCGCCTTGTGAATGCAATGTAATTACGAATTATCATAGAGTAATAACGACATCAATTAAACATCAAATCATGAGCATTTTAATAAATAAAGATACAAAAGTCCTTGTACAAGGAATTACAGGTCGGGATGGAAGTTTTCATACTGGCAAAATGAAAGATTATGGCACAAACATCGTAGCGGGAGTTTCTCCGGGAAAAGGCGGACAGACTGTTCACGATATACCTGTGTTTAATACGGTTGAAGATGCTGTAAAAGCGACTGGAGCTACTGTTTCAATTATATTCATACCTGCACCAATCGCAGGAGATGCAATCTTAGAAGCAGCTGATGGAGGTATTAAATTAGTTATTTGTATTTCTGAAGGAGTTCCTACACTTGATATGGTGAAAGCTACAGCATATCTCAAGAAAAAAGGGGTTCAACTAATTGGAGCAAACTGCCCTGGTCTTATTACACCCGGGGAATCAATGATTGGAATTCTTCCTGGAAACATTTTCAAGAAGGGAAATATTGGTTTGATGAGTCGCAGTGGGACGCTTACCTACCTCATGGTTAGCCTTTTAACTCAAGCAGGACTCGGACAGAGCACTTGTGTTGGTATTGGTGGCGACCCAGTTGCTGGATTATACTACGAAGAGTTGCTCGAAATGTTCCAGAACGACCCTGAAACCGAAGCGATAGTCTTGATTGGAGAAATTGGTGGTGATGCTGAAGAGCGAGCTGCTCAATATATTAAAAACCATGTAACCAAACCAGTAGTTGCATTCATTGCTGGTCAAACAGCTCCTCCGGGCAAACGTATGGGACATGCTGGTGCGATCATCTCTAGCGGAAGTGGCAGTGCTGAAGAGAAAATTGCCGCATTCGAAAGTATTGGTGTTCCTGTAGCACGCCTCCCAATTGATATTCCAAAATTAATGAAAGAACTTCTAAGCAAATAGATCTTCCATTATTATCCTTAAAAGGCTTCACAAATTTAATTGTGAAGCCTTTTTCATTTATTAAACTTATTGTTTAGATTATTTTACATTTTTATTGTTTTATTTGTATCCGTTCTGTATATTTGCAAAAAAGATGTGATAAAATAGAACACAAAACTTTCCTATCGACTTCTCTTATATATTTATATCTATACCCTATGAAACTGCTTCAAAAATTATTCGTACACATTACGATTAACAAATGGATTCCTTTGTTGACTTTCGTGTCTATAATTCTTTGCAATACTTCAGTTTATGCTCAGAAAATAGATATCATTTTCTCAAAAGGACTAGGAAAGGCAAAAACTATACAAATTGAATTATCAGACTCTACCGGTTTAAATAATCCATCAGCTAGTAACTTCAACCAAAGTAATAGACTTTTTTTCTTTATCAAACCGAGTGAAGGACAAAAATGGTACTTCAGCGCAAAAGATATTGAGAATAAATTGAAAGAGTTGAAATTGATACAAGGTGAGAAGATAGTCGTTACAAGTTCTGCTACACCAACCATGATTGGTGAGGACATTGCAGGCGCAATCGTATCGTTTTCTAAATCAGAAATAAATTTGACAAAAGCATTCAAAATAAGAATTAAAGAACTTGATTCTGAAGATTTGATAATACCACAAACATTGTGGCCAAACTACAACATATTTACTCAGCTGATTAAGAAATCGCAAGGCGAATCATCTCAGAAAAATTACTCACAATCATTTGCCTCTCTATCTAAACTTTGGAGCAAAGAGAACCAGAATGTTTATCTCCGTGAATTTGCATTCTATAAATCTGCGACAGATAGTATCAATCAGCTTTCGTTGCAGGCAGGCAATGCATTCATTCGAGTGCTATCCAATGAAATAGAAGCCTTAAAAAAAGAGAGCAGTGAAGCTCAAATAGCAAGCATTCACACTTTAGGAGCACAATACCTCAGCGATTTACATCAAATGGATTCTTTCTATGTGGCTCGTAATACTGAATTTGACGCAAAAACCAATAATTCAATGTTATCGTCATTCAGCACTAAGATCCAAGCAAAACTAAAAGAGGCAGACGAATTTTACGTAAAGCAAAATCTTTCCATTTTTGAAACTGGTAACTATCAAGATTATCGCTTCAGAATATACGTTGAATTGATTTCCAAATTAATTACCTCTGTTGAGAAGATATCAATTATCAGCAGTTTCGACAGTATTCCAATCTCTCAAATTAAAAGCTACAAGTCGATTTACAAAGAGATATCTGACATGAATTGGGATCGAAATTTTAAGGTGATTTGCCAATTATTAAACAACAACATCAAAAAAGATAAAGCACTATTCAATGAGGCTGTCTTAACAAATCTTGAAAATAACAAAGCGACTGAACCTCAACCTTATGCTCTATTATTCAAAGGATTTAATAGCCTTATCAAAAATGATAAACCTTCTTTCACAGAATATATTAGCCAAAGTAAAGCGACTATAACAGATAAAGAATTACTATTAAATTTGGATTTGTTTACATCATTGATGACAAGCAATGTAACTAAAAATGATGAATTCTGGAGTTTCATTCAAAAAGGGTTTGAAGCTCAAAATAATGGTACACTACAAGAAGCCAAAACCTACTATGAAAAAGCGGAAAAATTATCGAATACGAATGAAGTTTTATATTTGTTAATGGCTCAAACAAATTTAAAATTAAATGACCGCTATAGTGCGGAAATTTATTTTAAACGTGCCAATACAATCAATCCTAAATTCATCCTTCCGAAGCTATATCAAATAGATTTCTTAACCGATGACAAAGATTTTGAGACTGCACTAACCTACACAAACGAAGCTCTAACGACTAGTCCTTATTGGTATTTTTACTACATGAAAGCATTGTTATTACAACTTACTGGCAAAAATGAAGATGCAAAAGTCATATTAACAAACAATTGCATCACTCTTAATCCAATGAATTATGAAGAATACCTTCTTTTGGGAGATGTTTATAGCAATTTAAACGATTTAAAAAATGCTCGTGAAAATTACATGAAAGCTGGCAATATAAAGCCGAACGACATTGTATATAAGAAAAAAATGGAAGCTTTGAAGTTTTTTCAAGTAAAAGCTACCAAATAAGAATTCACTAAAGAGGCACGAATATTTTCTTATTCGTGCCTCTTTTAGATTAAATATTCCGCCATCTATTTTGCTAAATCTCGAATCACTTTCATAATCTCAGCAGCTAATTCTTCGGCCAAATCCATTGTGGAAGCCTCAGCATACACGCGAATAATCGCTTCTGTATTTGATTTGCGAAGATGCACCCATTTGTCAGGGAAATCAATCTTCACACCGTCAATTGTATTTACATCATATTGCGAATATTGAATTTTCATTTGTTCCAGAATAGCATCAACATCAATATTTGGAGTCAATTCAACTTTTTGTTTCGCGATAAAATAGGGTGGATATTGTGCACGCAATTCAGTAACTTTTTTCCCTGATTTTGCAAGTTGTGTTAAGAATAACGCAATTCCTACCAATGCATCACGGCCGTAATGACTAGCAGGATATATAACACCACCATTTCCCTCTCCACCTATTACTGAGTGAGTTGCTTTCATCTTCGCAACGACATTCACCTCTCCTACCGCGGCAGCTTCGTATGTTTGTCCGTGTTTACGGGTGACATCACGCAAAGCACGAGTAGAGCTTAGATTAGACACTGTATTTCCAGGAGTTTTAGACAACACGTAATCTGAAATGGCAACCAACGTGTACTCTTCGCCAAACATATCGCCATTTTCACAAATAATCGCCAAACGGTCCACATCGGGATCAACTACAAAACCGACATCTGCTTTGCCTTGTTTCAGAACAGCTGCAATATCAGTCAAATGTTCTGGAAGTGGTTCCGGATTATGAGGAAACTGACCATTTGGTTCGCAAAATAGCTTTTCTATTTTGGTCACACCTAATGCTTTCAACAATTCAGGTAAAACGACGCCTCCTACAGAATTCACACAATCAATTGCAACGCTAAAACCGGCTTTACGAATGGCATCTACATCTACTAAATCTAAAGCCAAAACACTTTCAATATGTTTTTTATCAAAAGAAAAATCTTCTGTTACTTTTCCTAATTCATCGACAGAAACAAACGAGAATGACTCCTCTTCGGCTATTTTCAAAATAGTTTCACCTTCAGCAGCATTTAGAAATTCGCCCTTTTCATTAAGCAATTTCAATGCATTCCACTGTTTAGGGTTGTGGCTGGCGGTAAGAATAACTCCACCAGCTGCACCAGCCATTGTTACGGCTAATTCAGTTGTTGGAGTGGTTGCAAGGCCAATATTTAAAACATCAAAACCCATCCCCATCAATGTTCCAACAACAACCTGATTCACCATTTCGCCCGAAATGCGTGCATCACGACCGACTACAATGGTATTTTTACCAGTTTTCATTTTACGGATCAAAGTAGCATAAGCAGCCGTAAATTTCACAATATCAAGTGGATTCAAACCCTCTCCTGCTACGCCACCAATTGTACCGCGTATTCCCGAAATCGATTTAATTAAAGTCATTTTATTGTACGTTTAAGTTAAGTTGCAAAGATAAGAAACTAATAGAAATAAAAACGGCACAACTTTTCAGAGATGTACCGTTTTTGTTCAAATTATGGTATCAATTAATTCTGAACCGAGAATGTATATTTCAATTCTTGAATATAAATCGGCTGTACTGAGCGTTGATAGTTTGAGAAATTAATTTTTGAAGGTATCACTAGTTTTACGACTCCTCCGTTGCCCACATACTTAAGTGGAGTTTGCACAGCCTCACAAGCCATATTTGTTGGGCCAAAAGTCAAACCATAATCGGTCGATTGCTGCCCATAAATAAACTCCGCTGGATAAGTCAGATGGATATTTTGTTCATAAATTGTATCATTCACAAATCTTAGACCTTTGAAACGATAGGTTACTTTTGTCACATTGAGACGTGCAGTATCAAGCATATTACCTTTACTGATAATGGCCAAGTAGAGACCATTTGAAAGTTGCATGATGTGTTTATTTTGCTTTGTGTAAAGAGAGTCTTTATTAAAAGGAATCACAATAAAACTATCTGCAATCAATTTTGCAATTGCAGATTTCTCTTCTGCTAAAAGTTGAGCGTATGTTTTGGTGTTATCACACGAAGTAAAAATTATAGAACCAAGTAATAAAAGATTCAGAAAAATAAAAATTTTGCGCATATTTGTCTATTTAAGCGGTCAAAGTTATACAAAGCGACAGAGAATTCAACTTTAAAAATGTTAAAAGGAAAAGCATTCCCAATCCTTATAAAGTTTATTCACATTACAGTGCAAGGTAATGTGGCATCACTTTTTCAAAAAGAGCGATTGCTTCATCCATTGTTCCGAAGAATTCGCCTCCAGCAGCATTGGTATGACCACCTCCTCCAAAATAGTCGGTTGAAATTCTATTGACCGCTAGATTGCCTTTACTACGAAACGAGATTTTAATTTTATCCTCATCTTCTCTGAAAAATACGGAACATTTAATCCCTGAAATAGAGAAAGGAATATTCACAAATCCTTCGGTATCTCCTCGTTTGGCATTGTATTTTGCGAGTTCTTCTTTCGAAAGTGATATAATAGCTGTGTGAAGTTCTGGATAGATTTTGAGTTTTTCAGAAAGTGAAAAACCCATTAATTTCATGCGATCTGCTGAATAATTGTGATACACGTGTTGATAAATCGTATCTTTCTTCACACCCAATTTCATCAATTCAGAAATAATAGTGTAAATTTCAGGATTATCAGAATTATAGGTAAAAGCACCCGTATCAGTCATCATAGCTGTGTAAAGAGCCTCAGCGCTTGCTAGATTAATTGACTCGAATTGTCCTAAACGACAAATTAATCTAAAAATCAATTCACCAGTCGAGCTTACCTGCGGATAAGAAATGGTAACGTCGCAAAAATCTTCGGGATAAGGATGATGATCGACCATCACTTTTTTTGCCTTCGCATTCACAATAGATGCCTCCATGGTGCTGATCCTTTTTCTGCCATTAAAATCCAAGCAAAAAATAACCTCTGCTTCGTCAATTAATTGCTGCGCAAACTCAGTATATTTATCATAAACGACTACATCATTTGCGCCTTTCATCCAACGAAGAAAATCGGGAAATTCGTTCGGAACAATCAGCGAAACTTGTTTATCTATCTCGTCTAAAAAATGAAAAAGACCCAACGAAGAGCCTATTGCATCCCCATCGGGTGATGTATGTGTGACAATTACAATTTTGTCGTGACGATCAATTAATTTCTTGACCTGTTGTATTTTATCTTCAGCAATTATTTTTGAAATCATATATTCGAATTATTTTCCGTAAAAGTACGAAAATTATTACAACTATCTGGAATGAATGCACTGTCTCTCTATTTCGCAATCCCCCACAGAATAGCCAATGTCTTGTCCACACCAGAAAATCCCATAAATGCCATTGCCAGCATGCCGGCTACAATCAAAGCAATCGGAGTACCACGCATCGCTTTCGGTATTTTGGTTAATGCCATTTGCTCTCTCAACCCTGAGAAAAGCACCAATGCAACACCAAAACCGATGGCCGTAGAGAATGCAAAAATCACCGATTCAAAAAGCGTCAACTCCTTTTGAATCACCAAAATAGCAACACCCAAAATCGCACAATTTGTAGTAATCAAGGGTAAAAATACGCCCAACGCTTGGTACAAAGGAGGGGAAACCTTTTTAAGAATAATCTCTACCATTTGCACCAAAGCAGCGATCACCAAAATAAAAGTGATGGTTTGCATAAAATCTAGCCCAAAGTAGGTCAACAGGCTTTGAATCAAATAGGTAAAAATGGTTGCCAACGTCATTACAAATGCAACGGCTGCTCCCATGCCTATAGCTGTCTCAGTCTTGTTGGAGACTCCTAAAAAGGGACAGATTCCCAAGAACTGTGCCAATACGATATTATTGACAAATACGGCGGTAATGAAAATCAGAATGTACGACATAATCTATCTCGTTTAAATTTTAATTAATCACGACTTTTCAATCGATTCACCAATGCAATCAGGTAACCCAATACGATAAATGCACCCGGTGCTAACACGAAAATTAGGGAACCATATTTCTCAGGAAATGCAGTCAAACCAAAGAATTTACCTGTCCCCAGAAATTCTCTTAACGCTCCCAAAATAGTCAATGCCAACGTAAATCCCATCCCACTACCTAACCCATCGAGTCCAGAGTTGATCACACCGTTTTTAGCGGCATACGATTCCGCCCGGCCTAGCACAATGCAATTCACCACAATCAGTGGGATAAACAACCCTAAACTAGCGTACAACGCCGGCATATACGCTTGCATCAAAAACTGTACAACTGTAACAAACGTTGCAATTACAACGACGAAAACAGGAATACGTACTTTGTCTGGTACAAAATCTTTGATGGATGAAATAGCCATATTCGATGCCATCAGCACAAAAGCCGTTGCCAATCCCATTCCCATACCGTTTAATGCCGATGAGGTTGTCCCCAACGTCGGGCACATACCTAATAGCAACACAAACGTCGGATTCTCTTTTACGATTCCGTTATAAAATATCTTGAATCTTTCCATAATAACCTCCTATCAATTATTCGTTTGAAGAGAAATGGTATCACTCACATTTACAGAATGATTAAGTGTGCTATAGGCTCTGTTTATGGCATCTAAAAAAGCCCGAGATGATATGGTTGCCGCCGTAATGGCATCCACTTCTCCCCCATCTTTGCTCACTTTCAATCCTTTCTCCGGATTTTTACCAATCACACAACTACTAGGGCGCAATTTATCGCTAAACCAATCCTGTATCTTCGATCCCAAACCAGGCGTTTCGGCATGATGTAAAACCGAATAGTTATACAATGTACCATCGGCATTGAATCCGACCATAATTTTCACCAATCCCGAGAATCCTTTTTTGGTAGTCGATGCAACAGCCGAACCTACATATTTGCCTCCTTTTTTGGCAGGAAAAACCAGCAACGAATCACCATCCACCGTTTTGGCAAGGTATTTTTCTTCCGTGGGTGAATTATCGAATTCGGGCAAAACTACTTTGATCGCATTCTCTTGTTTGGCTTTTTCAGAAGCCGCAATAGGCGCTTTTGTTACCTCATTGACCATGGCCAGCAAAGCCGCTGCAACAGCCGTAAAGATGACCAAAACCAGAAACATATTTTTAAAAGTTGATTGTAACTTAGCCATTCTTCACTACCTCCCCAAATCGTTTCGGTTTCATATACATATTAATAATAGGCGTAACGGAATTCATCAACAAAATGGCAAACGAAACACCTTCGGGATATGCGCCATATTTGCGAATGAGCAGTGTCAAAAAACCAATCAAAACGCCGTAAAGAATCATTCCACTCTTACTCATGGGTGATGAAACATAGTCGGTCGCCATAAAAATGGCACCTAACATCAATCCCCCGGAAAAAAGATGAGCTATCGGATCAGCTTTCAGCAAAAGGGCAAATATCGCAACCGAAGCAAAAATAGAAACCGGGATGTGCCACGTAATTATTTTTCGCCAAAGCATAAAGGCAAAACCGATTAACAATGCAAAAGCACTTACCTCTCCCAGACTTCCTCCCATTTTTCCAAAAAACAGATCGGCATACGTCAATAGATCGCCGCCCATGCCTTTCAGTGGCATCAGATGAGTTGCTCCTGTAGCCACATCCACTGTCGTGAAACGATCAGCCGTTCCACCCACTGGCCATGTAGTCATCTGAGCAGGAAATGAAATCAAGAGAAACACACGTCCTACCAATGCAGGATTAAAGAGATTATTACCCAATCCACCAAACGACATTTTGGCAATAACAATAGAAACAAATGCTCCTATTATTACAATCCACAACGGCAAATTGGAGGGTAGATTGAACGACAACAACAAACCGGTGAGCAAAGCTGAACCATCATTGAGCGTAAATTCTCCTTTGATCAGGTATTTCTGAACCAGAAATTCGAACAGAAGACAGGCTGCAACAGCAGTGAAAGTAACCGTTAGTGCTCCCAAGCCAAAGAAATAGATGGAAGCGACGAACGCAGGTATAAGAGCGATAATCACCCCATACATATTGCTCGACACGCTATCTCCACTGTGCACGTGAGGCGATGGAGATACAAAAAGTTTTCGTGACATATTTTATATTTATTATCCTATAAATTTTCTCAAAATCTATTTTCTTGCGCGAATAATCGCACTGACTTTCGTTTTACCCAAACGGATAAAATCGACCAATGGTCTACCAGACGGACAAGTGTAGGAACAACAACCACATTCGATGCAATTCATCACATCCTCTTTTTCTGCCCTGTCCCAAAGCTGCATTTCGCCAATACTCCCTAACAAATAGGGCTCCAAACCCATCGGACAAACGGAGACACATTTCGAACAACGGATGCAGTTTTTCATTTTGGCACGCTGCGATTCAAAATCTGGTAACACCAAAATACCAGAAGTCCCTTTCACTACCGGAATATCAAGCGAAACAATGGCTTTACCCATCATTGGGCCACCTGAAATAATTTTACCTGTATCTTCGGGCAATCCACCAGCAGCATCCATCAGCATCTGCATAGGTATTCCGATGCGTGCTTTGTAATTGGATGGTTTCACAATCGATTTCCCAGTGACCGTTACCACTCGGTCTATCAATGGCTTATTTTTCTGTATAGCTTCATAAACGGCAAAAGCGGTTGCCACATTCTGTACAATAGCACCCGTTGCTATTGGAAGTGCTCCATTTGGCACTTGACGTCGAATAACAGCATCAATCAACTGTTTTTCACCTCCTTGAGGATATTGAACCTTGAGCTGCATCACCTCAACACCTTTGTATTTGAGTGCTTTCTGTGTCATCAAAACAATAGCATCGGGTTTATTATTCTCAATACCAATAACCGTCCGCGTCACGTTGATGGCTTTCATCAAAATTTGAATTCCAACCATAATCTCATCTGATTTCTCCATCATCAAAGCATGATCAGAAGTTAGATAAGGTTCGCATTCAACAGCATTAATAATTAAAATCTCAGCTTTTTTACCCGGAAGCGGCATCAATTTAACCTGTGTAGGGAATGTGGCTCCACCCAAGCCTACGATTCCGAATTCTCCTATTTTTTTCAGAATTTCTTCAGCCGACAAATCACATTCATTTTTCAAATTGGTAGATCGATCAATCGATTCTTCCCATTCGTCACCAATCACATCAATAAATACAGAAGGTCTTCGATAACCACTCGCATCCAACGATTGGTCTACTTTGGCAACTTTGCCTGAAACTGATGAATGTAAATTGGATGAAACAAAGCCAGATGAACGACCAATAATTGTTCCCACCTTTACCTCATCTCCTTTGTTGACGATGGCAGTTGAAGGCGCTCCTAAGTTTTGAGCCAAAGGGATAATAACCTGCTTGGGCAAACCGATTTCCTCTATAATTTGACCTGCAGATAATTTGTTTTCGGGCGGATGAACACCGCCAATACGGAATGTACGCATAAAACGTATTCTGTTTAATTAATCATTTGAAATTACGTCCTCTTCTTTTTTCTTTCTGGGAGGACAATTCAACTCTACAATGGCATTGGTTGGACAAACTTCCGGACATTTACGACAGAGTTTGCACTTATTCGGATCGATATACGCCAAATTATTTGTAATCGTTATCGCATCAAATTCACAAACTTTGAAACATTTGCTACAGCCAATACAACCAACGGCACAAGCATTTTTAGTCTGAGCTCCTTTATCTTTGCTCACACATCCCACATAAATTCGTCTTGAACGAGGTCCTTTTTTTCGCAATTCTATAATTACTTTTGGACAAGCCTTCACACAAGCATTGCAACCTGTGCATTTATCTTCATCGACTTCCGGCAATCGTGTTTCCGGATTCATTTTTATGGCATCAAATCCACACACAACCACGCAATCGCCATGCCCCAAGCAGCCATACGAACAATCTGTATCGCCACCATATAATGATGTAGCTATGGAGCAATTTGTCGGTCCATCATATTCATTAGTCTGCGGACGTTTATCACAATCGCCTTGACAACGCACTACAGCCACCATCGGAACCGTTTGTGCTGCCTCTCGACCCAAAATAGATCCAACTTTCGACATCACTTCACTGCCACCCACCGGACAATACAAACCTTCGAGCGTATCAGCTTTCACACACGCTTCAGCAAAACCACGACAACCAGGATATCCACACCCACCACAATTTGCCGCAGGCAATATCTCCTGCACAACATCGATACGAGCATCTTCCAACACATGAAACTTCTGAGCAACAAAATAAAGAATAAGCGCACTTACTCCTCCCACAACTGCCAGTAGAATCACTGAAATTAAAATTACATTCATTGAACTGAACTATTTATATGTTTAAGTCTAAATGCAAATGTTTTTTTCAGAACATCGTTTCTGAAATAGAGTACACTATAATAAGGAATTAATATTAAAATGGATAGTAGAGCCGAAAGGACTTCGCTCTGAAAAAAGTGAGTTGATAAAGCTAAGGTCAGAATAATCAAAACAAACGGAATGACAAAGGCCAAAAGAACTGCACTACTTGCGATGGATGAACTTCCTTCAATAGTTACTCTCTCTCCGATTGAGAATTTCTCATCCGATTGACGAATTTCAATAAGCTTTTCTGAAATATCGGAGGTAGAACAAGCCCCTTTTGCATGGCATGACGAGCAAGCCGACACTTGTATTATTCTTACGAAAACAGTCTCGCTATTTAAAGCTTCAACTATTCCTTCATGGCAGATCAAATTATCCATTTTTGCTATCTCTGGATTACAATGTGGGCAAAGATAGATATTTTTTTTGAGAGCAAAATATTATAAAAGTATAAAATAAAAAAAAGCAGCTTAGCGCTGCTTTTAATTGAGATAAAACTCTACGATTGAGTCATTTTTACATTTTTCGACCTCATACACCCGAGCAAATTGCTGCAAAAAGTTAAGGGTTGTTTGTGTTGGATTTTCTTGATTTTTACGGTTGGGTACTCGGTGTTTGACATTTTCTTTTAGTGTAAATCTTTTTTTCATAGGCATTTATATGTTTAACATGATTATATAACGACAACATCAATGATTTAGTATTCTGGTATTGCACTCATTTTCAAAATAAAAAATAGTCGGCGTTTTTGACCTCCAAATTATATGGTTATCTAAAATTGTTATTTATCATTATATTAATTGACCGATTTGTTGTATTTAATATCAAATAGCTAATAATATTACAAGCTAACTGACTTGCAATTTTCTTATAATTTTAATCAAAAAAACAGTTTTATCATTTTTTTGACTAATTTTGCCGGTCTTTTAAGAACAGATTATTAAATCTGCTCATCTCAAAAAAAATTGCAGTAAACTAACTCTACCTTAAGAATTGTATGAAATTACTTCAACAAAAGTTAGCCGAGTACGATGCTCCTCAAAGAGTAAAAGCATTAGGTCTCTATCCTTATTTTAGAACAATTGAAAGCGATCAGGACACAGAAGTAATGATCAACGGCAAGAAAGTATTGATGTTTGGCTCAAATAGCTATCTTGGGCTAACAAACCACCCTAAAATTAAGGAAGCCGCCATTGCTGCCATAAAAAAATATGGAACTGGTTGCGCTGGCTCAAGGTTTTTGAATGGGACTTTAGACATCCACATAGAACTGGAGAACCGTTTGGCAAAATTTGTTGGTAAAGAAGAGGCTATTGTGTACTCAACTGGATTTCAAGTAAATGCTGGAGTTGTGTCTTGCTTAACAGGTAGACAAGACTATTTGATATGGGATGAATTTGACCATGCATCCATTATTGAAGGAAAAAGGCTTTCTTTTTCAAACACTCTAAAATTCAAGCATAATGACATGGATTCTTTAGAGAAAACATTGCAAAAATGCGAAGCTGATAAAGTAAAATTAATTGTGGTAGACGGCGTCTTCAGTATGGAGGGCGATCAGGCACCGTTAAAAGATATAGCAGCTTTAGCGAAAAAATATGATGCAGCAGTGATGGTTGATGAAGCTCATAGCTTGGGTGTATTTGGCAAAAATGGACAAGGATTATGTCATGCTGATGGTGTAACAGATGATGTTGATTTAATCATGGGAACTTTCAGCAAATCATTTGCCTCTTTGGGAGGATTTATTGCAACCGATGCTATTACTGCAAACTATCTTAGACATAATTCTCGCTCCTATATCTTTAGCGCTAGTATTACTCCTGCAGCAACAGCAGCGGCTATGGCTGCTTTAGACATCATGCAATCTGAACCAGAACGAATCGCAAATCTGTGGGAATTGACGCATTATGCATTGGATGGTTTTAGAAGGATTGGATGCGAAATTGGTCATACTACTACACCTATCATTCCTCTTTATGTAAGAGACAATGATAAAACTTTTTTAGTAACACATTTACTCTTCGAGGAAGGTATTTTTGTAAATCCAGTTGTATCACCAGGAGTTGCACCAAGTGACACACTCATTCGTTTCTCTTTAATGGCAACTCATACTAAAGCACAGTTAGATTTTGCTTTTGAAAAAATAGAAAAATGCTTTAGACAATTAGATATTATTCGATAAATCAAGCTACTTATTCTAAACTAAAAGGTGTAATTTCAGAAATTACACCTTTTTTGTTGAATATTTCCTTAAATAATTCATATAATTTAAACTTAATTGTATATTTGTTTGTTTAAAATAACAAATTGTGAATCACTTATCCACCTTAAAACCATCATTATGAAAAAATTAATTTTATTTGCACTACTGCTGTGTTCTGCATTACCATTTACTGCACAGAATGTTGATAACAAGTGGGCGTTAGATTTTCAACTTGGGAAAAATGAGTATTATGGAGATCTTGACAACCAAATTTTCAAATTCAATCATGACCCTTACATGTTTGGAGGAGTTGGCATCAACAGATATCTGAGTAAATCTTTTGATTTAGGCCTTTATAGCACCTATGGAAGATGGGCTGGATGGAATAGTCAAGCTCACTTTACAGGACAGTTACTCGATTTAAGCATGTTATTTAAATTCAAATTTGACAACGACTTCATTCTTAAAGAAAATGCAAAACTTTCGCCATTTTTAGTTGGTGGACTTGGCTATGGTTATTTCTCAAAATTTGAACCGGCTGGAATGAAAGGTGGAAATGCAATTATGCCTATCGGGTTAGGACTTAAACTAAAACTAACCAAAACAATTTCGTTACAATATCAAGCTCTATACAATCTCAATTTTACAGATGTTAGAGATTATCCAATAAAAAACACCTCAACTTCAAAACCACAAAAATATATAGATGGCAAGAATGACAATTTCTTAAAACAATCTATTTCAATCTCTTTTGCCTTTGGTAAGCCAAAAGATACCGATAAAGATGGTGTAATTGACAGATTAGATTTATGTCCAGGAACACCCGCTGGAGTAAGCGTAACTATTGGCGGTTGCCCAGTTGACTCTGATGGCGACGGAGTTGCTGACTATTTAGATAAATGTCCGAATACACCAGTTGATGTAAAAGTAACTTCTACTGGCTGCCCAGTTGATACGGATGGTGATGGAGTTGTAGATTACATGGACAAATGTCCAAATGAAAAAGGTCTTGCAAACCTTGGCGGTTGCCCAGATAGTGACAAAGATGGTATAGCAGACAAAGATGATGCTTGTCCAAACACACCTGCAAATGTAAAAGTCGATAAAAAAGGATGCCCAATTGATACAGATGGTGATGGAATTGCTGATTACCTCGACAAGTGTCCAAATGCAAAAGGAACAAAAGAGATGAATGGTTGTCCTGATAGCGATGGAGATGGTATCGCAGATAATGTAGACAAATGTCCTGATGTTAAGGGTACAAAAGCAAATAAAGGTTGCCCAGAAATTAAAAAAGAGGTTAAAGAAGTTTTCAAAAAAGCGCTTCAAGGCATTCAATTCGAAAGCGGAAAAGATGTTATTAAAAAATCTTCAAATGCAATCCTCGACAACATTGCTGAAATCATGAAAATGAATCCAGCATACAAATTGAATATCAATGGACATACTGATAGTCAAGGTAAACCTGAGGCAAATCAAGTACTTTCACAACAACGTGCTGATGCTGTCATGAAATACCTTACTGATAAAGGTGTAGAAGCATCACGCATGGTTGCTATTGGTCACGGTGATACAACTCCAGTGGCAGATAATGCAACTGCAGCTGGTCGTGCACAAAACCGTAGAGTAGAATTTATTGTAGAATTCTAATAAGAATTCCTATTTCATAAAAAATGCCTCGAGAAATCGGGGCTTTTTTTATGAAATATATACGAAACAGGCTTACTCAAACGTTATTAACATACATTTACAGAATTGCATAATTATTTTACAAATAAATTTGATTCTAAATCGCTAAACATCATATTCTCGCATTTTTTGCTACCTTTGGGTTCGAAAAAAAACGATGTATATAAACCACTATTATTAACAATTTCAAAGACCAATTCGGAAAACAAAACTCATTTGTTATATGAAAAAAATATTATTTATCTACTTAATTGCGATTTGTTCTATTGCTACTCATGCTCAATCACTTAGTTTACTCAAAAGCATGAATATTGACAACATTGATGATTCTCAAATAGAACAATTGATGAGCAAAATGCAATCAGAAGGTGTTTCGGTTAATCAAATTGACAAATACGCCTCCGCTCAAGGAATGAAGCAAGATGATATTGCGAAATTAAAAAAACGCATTGTAAAATATAACAATGAAAAGGGGGGTGTCAAAAAACGTAAATCAACTGAATTATTGAATACAGAGAAATCGAATTCGTTTGTTGATGAAAAAGGGAAAGCATTGGAGATGGATTCTGAAATGCAACGCTACTATGATGCCTATTTTTCAAAATTGGACTCCATTAAATCTGCGAAATTGAAAGTTTTTGGAAGTGAAATATTCAAAGACGTAAATTTAAGTTTTGAACCAAACCTCCGATTAGCTACTCCAACCAATTACATACTTGGACCTGATGACGAGCTATTAATCGACGTTTATGGCATGTCTGAAATAAGTCAAAAGGTGTTTGTCTCTCCAGAAGGTAACATCCGAATACCAAATGTTGGATTGGTTACAGTGGGAGGATTATCTATTGATGAAGCAAAAAAAGTCATTACAGCAAAACTCTCAAAAATCTATGGTGGTATAAATAGCAAAAATACGTTTGTAAGCATCGCATTAGGTGACATAAGAAGCATTACTGTAACTGTGATTGGCGAAGTTGTTTATCCAGGCTCATATACAATTCCATCTTTAGCAACCGTATTTAATGCTTTATATCAATCTGGTGGACCTAAAGAAAATGGTTCATTTCGTGAAGTACAAGTAATCAGAAATAGCAAAGTAATAGCCACTGTCGATTTGTATGATTTTATTGTTTTTGGAAAACAGACCAATTTACGTCTGCAAGATCAAGACGCAATAAAGGTATTACCTTACAGAAATAGAGTCACTCTTTCCGGAGAGGTAAAAACACCTGCTATTTTTGAAATGAAAGTGGGAGAAACGCTTAGTAGTTTATTAGAATTTGCTGGAGGATTCTCCGACAAAGCTTATAGAGAACGTATTACTGCAAATAGAAATACACTAAAGGAGAAATGTGTGGTAGATGTTGCTCATACTGATTATAAAGTTTTTAAAACAGAAGCAGGAGATGAATATTTGGTAGGTAAACTTTTGAATCGATTTGAAAATCGAGTTCAAATTACCGGCTCTATCTATAGACCTGGTGCTTACGCATTAACATCAGGTATGACAGCCGCAGATTTGATAAGGAAAGCTGAAGGATTAAGGGAAAATGCATTTACGTCTAGAGCTTTAATCTTCCGAAAAAGTGATTCTGGATTGCCTCAAATGAGTTCATTCTCACCAAAAAACGTTCTAAGTGGTAAAGAATCATTACAGCTACAAAGAGAAGATAGTATTGTGATAAGTTCTGTTCTAGATATGAAAGAAGAGGATTTTGTATATCTTTCAGGTGAAGTTGTAACGCCAGACAAATACCCTTTTGCGGAAGGAATGTCTTTAAAAGACTTATTACTATTAGGCAATGGGGTAAAATCGAAGGCCAATATCAATGAAATTGAAGTTTTTCGTCAAATTTCTGATGAAAAACTACTGAATGATAATGTTGTCAAAGCCGAATCATATAAGATCAATGTAAATAGAGACTTGGCTATGAACGACAAGGCATCCTCGTTTAAACTTCAACGTGAAGATCGTGTAATTGTAAGGCCTATATTTGGATATGAAGAGGCAAAAGAGGTAAGTATAGATGGCGAAGTAAGAGCTCCCGGAGTTTACATCTTGATGTCAAAAAATCAAAAAATATCAGATTTGGTTTATAAAGCTGGTGGCGTCACATCATACGCTTATCTTTCTGGTGCATTCTTAATTCGAAAACTCGAGAAAAAAGAGACTGAGAAAAAACTTCTCACTCAAGTTGCAAACAATTTATCATCAAAATTAAAAAAACAATCTGAATCGGCTGACTCAGTAAAAGTAAAGAAAGAGTTGATGGCAGAATCTGATATTGTGGGGATTAATTTAGAGAAAATCCTTAAACAACCGGGATCTGAATATGACCTCAAATTAGAAGCAGGTGATGAACTTTACATTCCGAAATACCTTGAAACAGTAAAAGTAACAGGAGAAGTATTAAGACCCAACACGGTTCGTTACGACAAAAGACTCTCATTCACTGACTACGTTGATGCATCTGGTGGATATGGCTCAAATGCACTCATCAAAAGATCGTATATTATTCAAGCAAACGGATCGGTACAAACGGTCAAAAGTTTCTTATGGTTTAAACATTATCCAAAAGTGAAACCAGGCTCAAGAATTGTGATACCAGAAGAAGCGGAAAAGAAAGGAATGACAACAGCAGAAACCATTAGTGTGACATCTAGTATTGTTTCGGTTGCTGCTATCATCGTTACATTGTTTAAATATTAAGATTTCTAAGATTATAATTCTTCAAAATAGGTTTTAAATATGACCAAACAAGATAAAAAAGAGGAGTTCCCTCTAAAAGAAATAGTACGGAATATCAGAACCTTTACCAACTACTATTTTAACAACAAATTGCTTATCATTGTTATTGTTATAGGGGGTTCTGCGTTGGGATTCGTTGCATCGCAACTCTATCACCCCAAATATATTGCTTCACTTAGTTTTGCTATTGAAGATAGCGAAACAGCTGGAGGAATCTCTGGATTAGCTAGTCAATTTGGCATTTCGTTGGGAGCAGGATCTGGTGGTGCTTTCGGTGGCGATAATTTATACGAGCTTTTTGGCTCAAATTATATTATTCGAAAGGTGTTGCTATCCCCGATCCAAATCGACGGTCATACAGACAATTTGATGAGTCTTTATTTTCGAAGCTACGGTTTGTACGAAAAATATGCTACAGATAAAAAGAAAGAGGTTCGTGAAGTAAGATTTGACCCCGAGTATGTTAAAGGTAATCTTTCACGTGTCCAAGATAGTATCATTAATGAAGTACATCAAGTAGTAATAAAGCGTATGATGACTGCAGAAAAAAGAAGCAAGAAACTAAATATTGGTGATGTTTCTTTTACCTCACGCAATGAAATGTTATCAAAGTTATTTGTTGAACTTCTAATAAAATACACTTCTGATTTTTATATCGACACAAAAACAAAGGTTTCGCGCACAAACTACTTACTACTAAAACAGCAAACAGACTCAGTGAAAAAAGCCTACGATAACGCACTTTCTGCAAGAGCATCCATTGCCGACAATATGATGAATTTGGTTAAACAATCGAGTATGGTGGGTTTGATGAAAAAACAGACTGACATTCAGGTTTCGATGAATGCGTACATTGAAATGAAGAAAAATATGGAGATGTTGAAGTACAGTCTTTCGAAAGAAACGCCCCTTATTCAGATAATCGACAAACCAATACTTCCTCTTAAGAAGTTGGAAATAAAATGGTATATTGGGCTTTTGGTGGGGACTCTATTCGGATTATTTTCGTCAATTACTCTTGCGCTTCTGCTCTATTTCAAAGAACAAATAATGCAAAAAATTCGTAATTAGTAATCAACCTTTTCTTACGAACAATCACAATTGGAAGCAAAAAATAAGAAAATATCAATAAATGTAATTAGCTCCGGACTTCAAGTTATAGTGATTGGAATAGTCTATTTCTTTCTCTACAAATACCTCCTTGCAACACTTAAAATTGAAGTATTAGGAGTTTGGTCGGTCGTTTTAGCAACAACTTCATTAGCCAACCTAGCAAACTTTGGTATTTCAACATCTGTCATTCGCTATGTAGCACTTTATGCTGTCGATTTTCAAAAGGAGAAGATGAAGCAGCTTGTGTTCACATCTGTCGTTTTTTTAGCATCTTTGTTTATCATTTTTGCTCTCTGTTTATACCCATTTGCAGAATTAATACTAAAATATGTAGTTCATAAGAATCAGATCGATACTGCATTAATGCTTGTTCCATATTCACTAATTTGCCTCGTTATTAATGCAATAACTGGCGTTTATGCCTCTGTTCTCGATGGTTTGCAGAAAAACTACTTGCGAAGTATTATTTACACTATTTCCGCGTTAATCCTTCTTGGTGGAACTTTACTATTTACACCATATATAGGCCTACGAGGTGTGGCATTATCACAAGTAATTCAATCGCTCTTCAGTTTAGTATTCTGTTTCGTAATTGTTGTTAAGCAAATTGGATACAATCCATTCAGTTGGAATTGGAGCAATTCCATTTTTAAAGAAATCTTTTCTTATGGAATGAAGTTTCAAGTATTGTCTATTACTGCAATGTTTTACGATCCAATCACAAAATTGCTTTTAGCAAAATTTGGAGGTTTGGCCTTTACTGGTTATTACGAAATGGCTTCAAGGTTAATATCGCAGGTAAAAGGTGTAGTGGTGAGTGCTAATCAGAGTCTCATCCCTGTATTAATAGAAAAAGGGAAGGAAAGCTGGACTGTTTGGTTCGATTTTTACAAAAAAACTTTCCATTTTGTCTATATGTTTACCCTATTTTTCATGACATCTTTAATATTAATAAGCAATATAGCCTCTTTGCTTTGGATTGGTCATATTGAGCCTATCTTCAATGCAGCAGTTTTCTTGCTTGCACTTGCTACTTTTATCAATTTGCTGACTTCACCAGCTTATTTTTCGAATTTGGCTGATGGACGGATGAATATTTTGATGATTTCGCAATTGTCTATTGGGGCTGTCAACCTCCTATTTGGCGTTATATTTGGCTTTTTCTGGGGAGGAGTTGGCGTTATAATTGCTTGGTTAACTGCCATTTTGGTCGGTGCGGTTATTATCTTAAAAAATTATCAACTCAAAAGAGATGTGAAATGGAGTGAACTAATATACAAAACCAATATCATTAAATTCACAATTATTTCGTCATTAGTTTTGATTGTGAAATACCTGGTCAGCGAAAACTTTGGCACCACAGTTTCATTTTCTTTTCAATCTGTTTTAATCCTTATTTATACTACGTTCTTCGTCATCCTATTTTTCAAAAACTATTTACCATCTTTTATTATCAATCGAATTAAACTCAAAAAGTCTGTATGGTAATAAAAATAATCAATCGATTTCGATCTATATCCAATTGCATATACTCCCAAATCATAAAGCTAGGGATTGCAAACGTTGGGAGAAACTTTCAGATTGAATATCCAATGCGAGTTTTGGGTGGTGAAAGAATAAGTATTGGAGATAATTTTTCTTCCTTTAGTGGTTTTCGCATTGAAGCATTTACTCGCCACAATGGTGTTCAGTTTAATCCAAAAATCGAGATTGGGAATAATGTTTCGATCAATTTTGACTGTCACATTGGATGTATCAACCGAATAGTAATTGGCAATGGAGTATTAATTGCAAGTAAAGTATTTATTACCGATCATTCGCACGGAGATACCACTAAAGATGACATCTTGATTTCACCCTCTGAACGAAAAGTTCATTCTAAGGGTGAAGTGATAATTGAGGATAATGTGTGGATAGGCGAAGGTGTAGCCATTTTACCAAATGTGAGAATTGGTGAAAATTCAATTATTGGAGCAAATACAGTAGTAACAAAAAGTTTTCCTAGAAACTCTGTAATTGGAGGTATTCCAGGCAAATTGATAAAAATCATAGAATAAAGATGAATGTTATTTTCACAATATGTGCAAAAAACTATTTAGCACAAGCCAAAACATTGGGATATTCAGTAAAAAAACATAGTCCAACTACTGATTTTTATATTCTCTTATCTGATGAAATAGGCGATTCAAACATCTATTGCGACGATTTTGAGGTGATAGAATCTAAAAGTCTAAAGAATATACCGAACTTTTCGACACTCGCATTCAAATACAATGTAATTGAATTCAGCACTTCTGTGAAACCGTTCTTCTTTGATTGGCTTTTGAATGAGAAAAGATACGAAAAGATACTGTATCTTGATCCAGATATGGTTGTTTACAATTCACTCGATTTTTTGTTTGACGAACTCGACAATACTACAGCTCTATTAACACCACACATACTCGAACCATACGTAGATTATCAAGGTGCTACGACAGAAGAAGAGCTCCTTTTTGTAGGAATTTACAATTTGGGTTTTTTCGGACTGAAAAACAATGTTATTGGTCGCCAAATGATTGAATGGTGGAAAACCAAACTTGCAAACCAATGCTATGTCGACAAAAATGACGCGCTACATGTTGACCAGCGATGGATGGATTTCCTACCAGCACTCTATGGCGATAACGTAAAAATCCTACGCCATCCAGGCTTAAATGTAGCTTTTTGGAACCTGCATGAGCGAACAATCTCGGATAATGGTTTTAGCTATTTGGTTAATAATGAAGACCTCGTTATTTATCATTTTTCGGGTTTAGATCCTGAGACCTATAGCAACATCGCTCGTAAACAAACAAAGTTTAATTTACACAATCGTCCTGAATTATGCCGACTATTTTCGGAGTATGTAGATGACTTGAAAAACAATCACTTCGAAAACCTGTCTGTGTTAAAATACAAATACAATCAATACAACAACGGCATATACATACTACAATATCAACGACGCCTTTTTCGTGCATTATTAAGCGAGGGACAGGTATTTGAAAACCCTTTTGACATCAATAATGGCACATTCTATCATCTATTGACATCCAACAAGTTGATGATTTTCGACAAAGAGGGTAAGTATTATGCGCTAAGGAAAGGGGTTAACAACGTTGATGCCAAACGCGATAAAATGCTCAAACTGCTCCAGATTTTGAAAAAGGTCGTTGGTATTAAAATTTACTATCTTTTGATGCGGTTTATGACGACTTATTCCTCTTTCGAAAAACAAACCTTCTTAATGCCACGACTTAGAAAATGAAAATTGGAATTGATGGGCTTCCATTTCGCTCAAACCCTAGTGGCATTGGAAAATACGTGCTTTCTTTGCTGTATCTATTGTTAGAACGCTTTCCTGAAGCGCAATTCTATATCTATTCAAATGGAGAAATTGTTGTTCCAAATGACATTAAGACACGTGTAATAATGAGAGAAGATCAATCATTAGGCCGAAAAATGAAACCAATCGTATGGTTGAAACTGAAAGCTGGTAAAATGATTGAAAAAGACAACATCAATTTCTATTTTTCAGGCACAGGATTTCTACCACACCTACAAAGTAGCGTAAAAACAGCTCTTGTAGTACACGATCTCAATTACAAAATTGCGCCAAAAACAATGGGCTTTTTTCATTATATTTCTCATTTGCTTTTTTTGAAACATGATACTCAGAAATCTGACTTTGTGATTTGCAATTCACACGGCACCAAAAATAAAGTGAATCTATATTTTCAGAAAAAGACAAATATTGTTATCAATCCTCCTATAGAAAGTCACTTTGGACTCTATGAACGAGAAGCTGTGGTAAATGTATTAAAGAAATACAACATAAATTTCCCATATTTACTTACTGTTGGCACTCTTGAACCCCGAAAGAATCTTTCATTCACACTCGATTCATTTGTTAATTTACTGAATCAAAATAAGTTGGGCGAACATAGACTAGTTATTGTTGGTTCTAAAGGCTGGCAAAACAAAGAGGTAATTCGACTTTGTCAATTATACAGCCAAAACATAATCAGACTAGGATATGTACCAGATGAAGATTTACCATATATCTACAACGGTGCCACAACATTTCTTTTTCCATCAATATATGAGGGTTTTGGAATACCTGTTCGTGAAGCTATTTACTGTGGAACACCAGTCATAACATCTGATATTGAAGAACTTAGAGAATCAGGTGGACAATATGCACAGTACATTGACCCAACGAATAAAGATCAATATGAAAAAGAAATATTGGAAAGCATTCATTCAGATTTTCACAAAAAAAATCTTCCTCTCCCAATTGAATCCGAAAATATTGATGAACTCTATCGTTTTTTTGAATCAGGTAACCAATTGCAAAGTACTATCAAAAAAAATCACACATAATCTCGAAAACGCCACAGTTGAATGACAAATGAGGAAGATATAACCAATAATAATGAAGCTTACTTCTCTGATTCAGCAGAAGCTACGCCAAGCAAATTCTTATACACTCTGCTAAGAATTTACTTCATATTTATGCCTGCGAATCTACTTATAGTAAAGATTTTTGGGTTTAGAGCAATAACCTATTGGAAAGATCTTGCCTATATTTTGTGTTTCTTTTTAGGGGCAAAATACCTAGTAAGAATAAAACCAATACTTGTATATATAAGTCTTATATCATTCACGTTTCTGCTGCAAATAATTCATGGTGAATGGTATTTCGAATATTTCACATGGCTGATTATGGGACTGCCGATGGTACTTTATTTACGATTTATTAAGATTAAAGACTACGACAAAGACATTATCACTATTGCGTGTTTAATGGTGTTGTGTGCAATATGGATACTATTCTTCGAATCAACAGGTGGGTATGAAAATACATTCGCTATTGAGGAAGAAGGCTTCACACTACTACGCGACGATGTAATACGCATGCGCTATTATTTTGTAAGCCCTATGGCCTTAAGTCAATACACTTGGTTTGTGATGCTTCTTGTATTTACGAACAAAAGGCTCACGAAACCTTTAAAAACAATATTTCTATTATCTACTGTTTATACTTTAGTTGCTTGCAATACTAGAGCCGGAATACTATTGGTTGCGGTTTCTGGCGTCTATTTTGTGTATACTTATTTTTTCAAGTTAAAAAAAGGACTGAATTTTACGATAATTATTGTATTTATTATTGTTATAATCATTCAGGTTATTAAATCAGCATTATATAGCGATGGTAATGCTTCTGAGTCTGATATAGAGCGACTACTTTTATTGACATTAGGCATACAAGGCGCGATTGAGAATTTCTTTATCGGGTTAGGAGGAGAATCTTTTTCACCACGGTCCGATAATTGGCTTTGCTTCGAAAACTCATCATTAGCATTAATTAATAGCTTTGGGATAATTGGATTTATTTTAGTGGGATGGTTTCTTTATCACTTTATTTTTAAAACAATGGACAAGAGAATTTTACTTTTTTCATCAGCATGGATTGTCTATGCTACCATATTTCCGGTGCTTCAAGAAACAACACCAATACTAATCACATGGTTTATTATCTCCCTTTGCATTTTGCCAGATCGAGCGCTTGAACTTTTTTCTTCAGATGCTGTACTTGAAGAATCGGAACCAGATATTGAATCGTCGCATATTTTATCTGATATTTCAGAATTAAAATCTTGAAAATAGAACATATAGGTGGAAAATAATAAAACTAGAATAATTGTAAATGCGCGATTTCTCACTCAAGAAATAACGGGTGTGCAGCGGTTTGCAATAGAAATTTCACTTCGTCTGAGACAACGTTTTGACGAGAATACACTTATTTTTTTTGCCCCACATAACATATTACATAATACCATATCTGAAGAATTAAAAGCAGTGATTGTTGGAAAGAAAACAGGGCATCTTTGGGAACAATGTGAACTACCATTTCACCTGAAAACTACAGATTTATTGGTTAATTTTTGCAACACTGCACCCATTTTTCATACTCGCAAAATAGTCACAATTCATGATTTGGCCTTCCTTGAGAACAAAACTTGGCACAAAAAAAGATTTAGATTGTTTTATAAACTTCTTATACCCATTATAATTAAAACATCAATACGATTTTTCACCGTTAGTAATACTATGAAAAAAGAGCTTACAAAATACTATTCCTTGCAAAACAAAAAAATAAACATACTTTATAATGCGACATCTTTACCTCTCATACTTACCCCGAAAAAAAATGACAAGACAGAACGCTATATCTTATTTGTCGGCTCACAAGATCCCCGAAAGAACCTAGAAACACTCATTAAATCTTTTGACTATGTTGCAGATAAACAATTGAAACTCAAAATCATTGGAGGAAAATCGAAATCTTTCAAAACTGTTAATCTAGAAGCATTTGACAATCGAATTGAGTTTTTAGGACGCCAATCAGATATTGAACTTCAGATACTCTATCGAAATGCCGTGGCCTTTATTTACCCTTCATTTTATGAAGGATTTGGTATTCCAATATTAGAAGCTCTTTCAAACTATTGTCCTGTACTAGCATCAGATATACCTGTATTTAGGGAAATATACTCAAATACTCTATCATACTTCAATCCACATGATAAATTCTCTATTGCCCAATCGATTAATAAAATAATTCTTGAAGATGGCCTAAATATCAAACAAAAAAAAGCTATACATAAACTTTTAACTATTTATTCTTGGGACAGATCTGCTGAAGCATGTATTCAGGTAATAGTCGATGAATGTATTTAAAGCATAAATTCTTTTAATCTTAAAAAAAATTGAAAAATTAATATAACTTGCTTAAGTTTTATTTATAGTTTATTTTTGTCTTTATATAATAAATTTTGAAATGCTTCGTTATTCAAATGATAGACTACACAATAATGTTAATATATATATTTTTTCAGAATTCAATTGCTTTTTTATTGGATTTTATTTCAATACACCTAAGATAAATTAGCTAATTTTGCAATCATTAAAGAAAACATGTGTGAGCATCGGATATAAAATCATATAGATTAGAATAATTATCAAACTGCTTTGATTGTTAATGAAAATATTTTATATTTACATTAATTAAGCAAGATGGTAGATTATTTCACTACATTAGCTCTAAATCTATTAAATAATTTAAAACACACGCACTACACTATTTATGAAAATAGCCTTAGTCCATGATGAATTAGTTAGACGCGGCGGTGCAGAACAAGTAACATTGTTAATGCACAAGGCTTTCCCTAATGCACCAATATACACCAGCTGCTACAATCCGAAAAACACTTACGACGACTATAATTCCTGTGATGTTCGTACCAGTTGGCTTTCTTACTTTGTGAGAAACGAAAAAATGCTTAAGCGCTTTTTCTTTCCATTCAGCATTTGGGCAATGAAGAAAATTGACCTTAGTGAATATGATGTTGTATTCATTTCAACAACTACATGTGCTAAATATGTCAAAACGAATCAAAAAAATTTATTTGTAGCTTTCTGTCATTATCCATTCCGTTTAGCATTTTTCCCTGAAAGCTATAGAGAAGTAGTTGAATCAAAAGGGGTCAAAAAATGGCTTTATAATACAGTTGTGAAAAAACTTCGATCAATTGACTATAAAGCTGCTCAAAAAATACAGTGGTTTATCACTAATACGCCTCACATTAAAGAGATTATTAAAAACTCGTACAATACGAACAATGAAGTTACAGTAATTCCAGCCTCAATTCAATGTAAAAACTTTTTCGTAGCAGAGAAACCAACAGAAGATTACTATCTTGTAGTTTCACGTTTCGAAGCTTACAAAAAAGTAGACATGGTCATAGAAGCATTCAACGAGATGCCTGATCGAAAACTTATTATTGTAGGTAAGGGATCGCAAAAAGAGATCTGCGAAAATATGGCAAAGAATAATATCCAGATCAAAGATAGTCTATCTTCAGCCGAAATTGCGGACCTTTACGCCAATTGCAAAGCCTTGATATTTCCCCAACAAGAAGATTACGGACTCACCCCTATTGAAGCTAATGCGTCTGGAAGACCTGTAATTGCTTATGGCAAAGGCGGGGTTACCTACACCACAATCCCGTTCAAAGGAGATAGTAAAACGGCAACTGCATTTTTCTTCGAAAATCAGACGAAAGAGGATCTTATAAACGCAATTAAAACAACAGAAAAACTCAATTTTGACCCTCAGTTTATTCGCAAACATGCTGAACAATACGACGAAGACCGCTTTATTGAAAGCGTTCGCGAATATGTCACCAACAAATACAAAGAGAAGTTTGGAATAAAAGAATAAAAAAGCGATCTAATGAATAAAATCATACTTTTTCTGTTCGTTACTACTTTTTTTTTATTTCTAGATACAAGCTGCTCCGACAATTACAACTCCGATCTTCGAGGCAAATGGCAACTTCGGTCAATCGAAACTAATGGCATTACAAAATCCGTAGACTCCATCTTCTATAACTTCGACAATCTAGTCTTTGTAATGCAAAACATTACGCACAAGACTTCTGTCGTTAGCGTATTTGGCACATTCCAACAAGATCAAGACTCACTAACTATCGGATTTCCTGATTCAAAATATGGAAGTCGAGACAAACTTTGGAATTATTTTCAATGGGCTGATTCGATACAAACCTTCAAAATAATCGATTTATCTCACAAAAGACTTTGCCTTAAAAATAAAGTCTCAACACTTTCTTTCCGAAAGTATTGAAATGATCACTCTCTCAGAAATTTAGTTTCAAGCTGCATTAAATTAATATACACTTAATGAAACAGATATTCTCTTGTTATACATTCTCAATTCTAATTATATTTTCATTTTTCTCTACCGCTGCTATTCAGGCACAATTAAGCTATAATATTGAATATGAGGTTCAACTAAGCAATGGAAATTATGCGCCCTTTTGGTTGACAAGCAATCGACAAGGAATAACCTCAATAGACAACAACAATGGACTGTTTAAGATTGGCTTTTTCAATCAAAAAACTCTAAAAAAAGACATTTCGTATCAAATGGGCATCGAAATTGCGGATAAAATTTCAGCTGGAAATGACTATTTTCTGCATCAAGCTTATGTCGATTTCAGCTATCGGAAACTACAAATATCAGCAGGGTGCAAAGAAAAATATGCTTTATTGAAAAACAATCTACTGACATCAGGTGGTATGGCTTATTCGGGCAATGCCCGTCCTATTCCTCAAATTCGATTAGGGTCTATCGATTACATCTCTTTCCCTTGGTTGATGCATGGTCAACTCAAAATAAATGCAGGATTTTCTTATGGTTGGTTTACCGATAATACATTTCAGAAAAAAATGGCAACCACATTCAAGCCATATAACCAAAATATTTTGTATCACCACAAAGATATTGCATTTCAATATGATATAAAAGATTCACCTTGGCGCTTTGATATCGCAATTGAAACTAATACCGAATTTGGAAGTGACCACTACCTCTTTGATACCTCCAATCCTCAGATTATAACAATAAAGAAATCAGATCCAAGCCTAAAAAATTATCTTATGGTACTTTTTCCACTACCAGGTGACAAATCAAGTGTGTTAGAAGATCAAGAATACATGTATGGAAATTCTTTGGGAAGTGAACATGTGAGAGCTACGTTTAGAAAAAAAGACTTTGAAATAAGCGGCTATCTTGAAAACTATTTTGAAGACTTCTCAGGCATGGCAAAAGAAAATGGGCTTGACGGACTATGGGGTATTGAGTATAAAAACAAATCAACGAGAGGCATTACAGGTATCGTAATAGAGTACATTCAAACTACAAATCAAAGTGGTCCTATCCATTGGGCTCCGGATGATGAACCTACATCTCCTATTAAAACCCAAGCAACCGGAAGTGATAATTATTACAACAACCATGCTTTTTCTGAAGGTTGGGCACACAATGGCATAAATTTAGGAAATCCGCTTCTTACTTCGCCTGTCTATAATCAAACCAAAGATCTATGGCATTATAATAACCGAATTCAAGCAATTCATTCTGCTTTTTCATGGAAAGCAAATAAAATGCTAAGTGGCAGAATGTTGACCACATGGTCAAGAAATTTTGGTTCCATGGATATACCTTTCATTACTATACAAAATCAATTATCGACACTGACCGAAATCACCTTTAGCCCTCGAAATGCGAAAGGATGGAGTTTTACATTTTCGGGTGCATTTGATCGTGGAGAAACCGTAATCGGGAATAACTCAGGATTTGCTTTTAATATCAAGAAATCAGGAATTCTGTAATTTGATTCTCACTAAAAAATAACAATTTAGGAGAGCTATTCTATCTAAATCCGATTTCTATTGACCACATGGCGTTCTTATGACTCAAAAAAGAGAAAAAGCTTTTTTAAATGGACTTTATATCTATACCATTGGAAATTTGGGGTCTAAAATTATCAGCACGATACTTTTCCCCATTTTTAGCTTTTATATCTCGCCAAGCGAGATGGGTTTTTATGACCTGAGTCTCGTAATCATATATCTTGTTTCACCAATATTTACAATGAATACAAGAGAGGGTGCAATCCGGTTTTTGATTGATCCTCAATATTCAAGTGTAAAAGACTCAGTAATAAAATACACTATAAAGAATATCATAAATGGTGTTTTTTACTCAACAATAGCCATTTTTACAATTCAATTAATTCATCCAATACCTTATTTTGGATGGGTTTATGTTACTTATCTTTCCATATTAATTTATGAAATTGTTATTCAAATAGCTCGAGGAATAGGAGAAACCAAACTATTTGTTGCATCTGGAATACTTAATACATTCATAATTGCATCTACAAGCATTGTGCTTTTTGTCTTTTTCAAGGCAGATATTAGAGCCGTATTTTTTGCAAATATCATCTCCAGATTAGCCTGTATTATATTGATTAACTACAAAATACACTACATTCAAAGTGTCATAAAAACGAAAGGAATAAAGTCATCTATAGATAAAAGCATGCTTAGATATGCGCTACCGCTACTGCCGAATTTCATTCTATTTTGGCTCATTGAAAACTTAAGCAGAATATTTATTAATAAATATCTAGGAATTGATCAGAATGGATTATTTGCTATTGTAGTTAAATTCTCTAGCATATTACTTACATTTTCATTTATCTTCTACCAAACTTGGCAAGAATTAGCTATAAAATATTACAATTCCGATGACCGAGATTATTTTTTCTCAAAGGTTTTTAACCAATATTTTCTTGGATTATCTCTAGCGGTCATGATTATAGGATTTGGGACAAAGTCGGTTTATCCATTTATCGTTGATAAGAACTATCATGCTGGTATAATCTACATTTATCCGATGCTCGTATCTGTAGTATTTTATGCATTAGCTTTCTTCTTAGATACATTATATCAATGTTCTAAAAAATCCAGAAAAGCACTTCCTTCCATAATATCTACCACTATTCTATCGATTATACTAAACTTCGCTTTGATTAAACTATTAGGAATAATGGGTATTACCTATACACTGATCATTTCATATCTATTTCTTACGATTTTTCGTTTAATTGATTCACGAAAAATCGTACCCATTCGAATCAATAAAGAATCCTATTTTGCAGTTGCACTGCTTGTTATAGGATGGGTTATCAATCAAAAGATTAGTAATATATTCGTATTATCTGGCATAGCACTCATTTCGGCAAGTGTTTTCCTACTTATTTTTGGTAAAAGAGCATTACTTCATTTTACAAATAAAAGACAACTAGATTAACCCGACCGATCTTTATATTCTTGCATTCTTTATTTAGAATAATTTTAAAGAGAACCATATTCTTAAAATCTGCGCACATTCCTACAGAATAACTTTTTTTACTCGTTTTTTGAGTTTTTTCAGAAACAAATCGGAAGTTTTATGCTTTCAACTGGATATTTATTTAGAAAACATCTCAATTTCCTAATGAAAAACTGTAAATTTGCAATCTATTCAAACGTGTAATTTATGGCAAAAAGCAGAGGAACTGTGGTCGTAAATACTGAACGTTGCAAAGGGTGCAATCTATGTGTAGTAGCATGTCCTACCAATGTTTTAGATTTACAAGGCAAAGAAGTCAATAATAGAGGTTACCATTTTGCATATATGAAACAGGCCGAAGAGTGCATTGGCTGTGCAGCCTGTGGCAGCGTCTGTCCAGATGGCTGTATTGATGTTTATAGAAGCAAACCCTGAACCATAACGAAGAACTAATACAGAAAAGAATTGTTTAATGTACTAGTAATCTGAAAAGAAAAACAATGAAGGAAAACGTTCAACTCATGAAAGGGAACGAAGCCATCGCACATGCAGCCATACTTTATGGTGTAGATGGATACTTTGGATACCCAATAACTCCCCAATCAGAAATTTTAGAAACATTAATGGATCTCCATCCGTGGGATACAACTGGTATGATTGTATTGCAAGCCGAAAGCGAAATTGCCGCCATTAACATGGTATATGGCGGTGCCGGATGTGGCAAACGAGTGATGACATCTTCGTCAAGTCCTGGAATGAGTCTAAAACAAGAAGGCATTTCTTATATAGCTGGAGGAGAACTCCCCTGCTTATTAATAAACATTATGCGTGGAGGTCCTGGATTAGGAACAATACAACCAAGTCAATCCGACTATTTTCAGACAGTAAAAGGTGGTGGACATGGCGATTATAAGCTAATCACTTTGGCACCGGCATCTGTACAGGAAATGGCTGATTTTGTGGCGTTAGGATTTGATTTAGCATTCAAATACCGCACTCCAGCGGCTCTTTTGGCAGATGGAATTATCGGTCAGATGATGGAGAAAGTAGTACTTCCATCTCAACAAAAACGGCTCACCAACGAAGAAATAGAAGCTCAAACACCGTGGGCTACGCTCGGAAAACCAGTAGGTGGAAAACCTAGAGTTCTAACCACTTTAGAGCTTGAAGCAAGCATTATGGAAGATCACAACCTCCATCTTCAGGCAAAATATAGAGCAATTGAAGCGGCTGAAGTTCGGTACGAAGAGATCGAATGTGAAGATGCCGAATATTTGTTGGTTGCATTTGGCTCGTGCGCTCGTATTTGCCAAAAAACATTAGAGTTAGCTCGTGCCGAAGGCATCAAAGTTGGACTTATTCGCCCTATTACTCTTTGGCCATTCCCCTCTAAAATCCTAAGTCAATATGCAGACAAAGTAAAAGGAATGCTTACAGTAGAAATGAATGCCGGACAAATGGTGGAAGATGTACGTCTTTCGGTAAATGGCAAAGTAAAAGTAGAACATTACGGTCGTTTGGGTGGAATAGTACCTACCCCTGACGAAGTTTTGGTTGCCTTCAAAGAGAAAGTATTATAATTGAATCATCATGTCTCAAGATAAAATTGCACGTTATTTATTGATTATATTCTATGCGCTTGCGGCTGTCGCTGCTTTCTCATATTTTATTTCCGGCACAGATCACACACTTTTTTTGTATAGTGCAGGTGCAGCCATTGTGGTACGATTGATTCATTATTTCATGAAATTCTTTATGTAAAACTGAACGATCAATTATTCTAAAAACGATTCTGACTATGACAACAAATATGATTAAAGTAGAAAATTTGGTTTATAAAAAACCAAAACTACTCAATGACAACGATATGCACTATTGCCCTGGCTGTAGTCATGGTGTGGTGCATAAACTAGTTGCAGAAGTAATTGAAGAAATGGGATTAGAAAACACGACCATCGGGGTTGCTCCTGTAGGTTGTGCTGTTTTCATTTACGAATATCTGGATATTGACTGGCAAGAGGCTGCTCACGGTCGTGCTCCGGCTGTTGCCACAGCAATTAAGCGATTAAATCCAGAGAAAATGGTCTTCACCTATCAAGGTGATGGAGACTTAGCAGCTATTGGTACCGGAGAAACGATACATGCCTGCAATCGTGGTGAAAATATAGCGATTATCTCCATCAATAATGGGATTTATGGAATGACAGGCGGTCAAATGGCTCCTACTACATTATTGGGAATGAAATCTTCGACATCGCCTGATGGTAGAGATATGGCTCGTGCAGGTTTTCCTCTTAAGATGGCTGATCTAGTTGCTCAATTAGATGGCGTTTGTTATGTGACTCGTCAAGCCGTTCATACAATGCCAGCTGTCAACAAAACAAAAAAAGCAATTCGCAAAGCGTTTGAATATTCGATGCAAAATAAAGGTACATCGATGGTTGAAGTTGTTTCGAGCTGTAGTGCCGGATGGAAAATGACTCCTCAGGAAGCAAATGATTGGATGAGGGACAATATGTTTTTACACTATCCACTTGGAGATTTGAAAGATAACAAATAATTTAGTCAGAGAATCAAAAAGATTTTATGTTACGACTTACTACTTTTAAAATATGACTGAAGAATTAATCATAGCAGGTTTTGGTGGACAGGGTGTCCTTTCCATGGGTAAAATTCTGGCATACTCCGGACTAATGGAAGATAAAGAGGTGAGTTGGATGCCCTCTTATGGCCCCGAACAACGTGGAGGAACAGCCAATGTATCTGTCATTATCAGCGATAATCGCGTCAGCTCACCAGTTTTAAACAGTTTCGATACAGCCATCATTCTGAATCAGCAATCGATGGATAAATTCGAATCTCAGGTGAAACCAGGTGGAATTCTTATCTATGACAGTTACGGGATGCATAAACCGCCTACCCGAAAAGATATCAATATCTATAAAATGGAAGCTATGGATGCTGCAATGGCAATGGACAATACCAAGGCATTCAATATGATTATTTTAGGTGGATATTTGAAGATTAAACCAATTGTAACCCTACATAACGTACTTCTTGGATTGAAGAAATCACTACCCGAACGACATCATAGATTGCTCCCAATGAATGAGAAAGCAATTTTAAAAGGGATGGAAATTATTCAATTAGTTTCAGGAATGGAAGGATAAACAAAGGAGGCGTGCATTGCACGCCTCCTTGTTGTATTTGCAGATTTACATCTGAACATCAAAAATATCAGCATCTTTCCACACTGGGAATTTCTGCCTTAGATTTTGTAATTCTATCAATGAAATTTCAATAGTTTCTTCCGTTTCTTTTTCAGCCAAAGCTAGCACATCATCACCCCGAGGGTTAATGAGTCTTGAATTTCCGCTATACTTAATACCTAAACCGTCTACGCCAAGCCGATTCACGCCACAAACATAACACATATTCTCAATGGCTCTGGCAGATAGCAAAATATCCCAAACCTTCGCCCTCGCAGCTGGCCAATTCGCTACATATATCAACAAATCGTATTCATTATTGCGATTCCGCGCCCAAACGGGGAAGCGCAAATCGTAGCAAACGAGTAGATTAATATTCCAGCCTTTATATTGTACTATTTTTTTTTGGTTTCCAGCGGTATAATGTTTAGGTTCATCACCCATTCTGAATAAATGTCGTTTATCGTAAATAGAGATTTGGCCAGTAGGTTCTACAAAAAACCCACGATTAAAGAATTGATCTCCTTCCTTGACCATAAAACTCCCTACTAATGCGATGTCATACGCTGACGACAGGTATTTCAGTCGATTCATCGTACTTCCAGTCATTTCTTCGGCAAATTCTTCAGGATTCATTGAGAATCCCGTAGAAAACATTTCAGGAAGTACCGCCAAATCGCTTTGACCTTTCAGGTCCTGAAGTTTGGCGTTCAACTTTTCGAGATTTTTCAATGGAGTTTCCCATTGAATATCGTATTGAACCAATGTCACTCTTAATTTATCCATAAACTAAAAAAGTTGAGCGAAATTCAAATAGACAATTTAAATTTCGCCAATTGAGAATTTCTCAGGATGACAAGCTGTTACGTTTCTATAATACAATTTAATTTCTTTTAAATCGGCATCTTCATCCCCTGTAGGTTCGAATATTCTATTGATTCCTACTATTTTTTTTTCATAATCGAACGTTGCTAACACAATTGGAACCTTTGATTTTAGAGCAATATAATAAAACCCTTTCTTCCACTGTGGGCTAAGTTTGCGAGTCCCCTCGGGTGTGATGGCTAATTGAAATCGACTCTTGCTCAAAAACAAATCAGCCATCTGTTGGGTAAGTTCTCCACTTTTGCTTCTATCGACAGGAACACCACCCATTGAGTGGAAAAGATAATTTAGTGGAAAAAAGAACCAACTATCTTTGATCAGAAAAGATGCTTCTTTTCCGATAGAGACGTAAAATAACTTACCGATAATAAAATCCCAATTACTGGTATGAGGTGCTACACATATCACACATTTTTCGGGTATTTCTACAGAAATATCTGATTTCCATCCAGCCAATCGCAAAATATGCTTACTCAGAAACCGTTTCATTTTTTGGTCTCATTTATTTTCTGAAAAAGCTTTTGCGCCTCTTCTACTACATCTTGTGATAGTTTGTTAAAATAGATGCGTACAACTTTGGGATTCTCTTTACCACTGTAATTATTTATTCTACTGATAAATTCCTCTTGAAATTTCAAAATCTCATCCAATATTAAGTTTGCCTTCTCGGTATCAGTACCTGGAATTAACTCTCTAAACATAATACACTCTGTAAAAAGCGCTGCAGTTACCTGATGAACTGCCTTTTTCATTGTCCTTTTATTTGCCATAATATTGATTAATTAAGTTTAATATGTAACAAATATAGTGCATATATTTCAAACTGAATACAATTCTTTTTTTCTACAAATAGTGGAATCAATTCATCCATTTGATTCTACATTTCGTCTGAATTTATTTTGAGCAACAAACAATTAGAAGCATCTTTGCTTTAAAAGCAATCAAAATGTTGTCAAAAATGTAATATTTTCTAAATTAAGAAATAAATAATCTACATAAACCGCCCATAAAATCAACAAATGGGCATATTTTAACCAATTTGTAATTTTAGTAATTTGTTATCCAAAGATGTTAGCTCGCTTATTTTTCGTATTTTTGTGCAAAATATTGAATTAGAGTAACGAAATAAACATATAACGAATGGAATATATTTCACCCGACTATATTTTTGAAGTCAGTTGGGAGGTTTGCAATAAAATCGGAGGTATTTATACAGTTTTATCCACAAGAGCAAAAACATTACAAAAAAGCCACAAAGATAAAATCATATTTATTGGTCCTGATGTTTGGTCAGATTCTTCAAATCCTTTCTTCATTGAAACTAAAACACCCTTACAAGCTTGGAAGAAACAAGCAGAACAAGAAGGCTTAAACGTAAAAATAGGTAGATGGGACATCCCAGGTAAACCTATTGCTATTTTGGTCGATTTTGAGCCATTTTTCGAACACAAAAATCAGCTTTACGCCGATATGTGGGAGTGGTATCAGATAGAATCGCTTCATGGATACGGCGATTATGATGAAGCATGTATTTTTGCGTATGCATCAGCTTTGGTAATGGAAAGTCTATACAAATTTATCGGTGGAGAATCGCAAAAAGTAATCGCTCATTTCAATGAATGGACAACCGGAATGGGAGCACTGCATGTACAGAAAAAGCTACCCATGATTGGTACGGTTTTCACCACACATGCCACATCTATAGGACGTTCCATTGCAGGAAATCATCTTCCTCTTTACGATAATTTGAATTCTTATAATGGAGATGAGATGGCTCACCGATTAAATATGGTGGCTAAACATTCTCTAGAGAAACAGACGGCTCGATTTGTAGATTGCTTCACTACAGTAAGTGATATCACTGCTGTTGAATGTGAAAAACTACTGGATAAAACTGTCTATGTGGTTACTCCTAACGGTTTTGAAAGAGATTTTGTCCCCAAAAGCGGTAATTTCAAATTGAAAAGGGAACATGCCCGACATCAATTGGCTACTATCGTAGAAAAATTGACTGGAAGCAAACCAAAAGAAGATGCATTCTTCGTTGCCACGAGTGGACGATACGAATATAAAAACAAAGGGATCGATTTATATATCGATGCTTTGAACCGAATGAAAGAGTCAGACAAACTAAAAAAAGAGGTATGCGCCTTTGTGATGGTCCCTGGCCATGTTTTTGAAGCACGTCAGGATTTATCTGATCGATGTGTGGGCAAAGACAAAACAAAAAAGCCGCTAGATCAACCTTATATTACCCATTGGCTTCATAATATGGAGCAAGATTTGGTAGTCAATCAGATGAAATGGCTCAATTTCAACAATGAGAAATCGAGTAAGGTGAAACTAATTTTTATTCCAATTTATCTAACAGGTTCTGATGCCATTTTCAAAGAATCGTATTATGATTTATTAATTGGCATGGATGCTACCGTCTTTCCATCGTATTACGAACCATGGGGATATACACCTCTCGAAAGTGTCGCATTCTCTATACCAACTATTACAACTTCCTTATCTGGTTTTGGAGTTTGGGCAAACAAAACAAGCGGATCTACAAACATCGAAAGTGGAGTATCTGTCATCAATCGGACAGATTACAATCAAATAGAAGTAGCTGAAGGCATTCGAGAAGACTTAATGAAATTAGTCAATATGACAGACAAAGAGATGAAAACCATTCGTGACAATGCATTTGCAATAGCATTGGAAGCCGATTGGGATCATTTTATAAAATATTACACACAAGCCTATCACATTGCATTGAAAAATAAAAATGCATAAGATTGGAAATTAAATCGAATTATAAATTAAATTTCTCAGTTTATGAAAGTACAAGTTAGCAACACCAATTCTCCAGTGTGGAGAGATATTACAGTAAAATCGCATCTCCCTAGTGAGTTGTCAAAACTATCAGAAATTGCAAAAAATATATGGTGGGTTTGGAATTATGAAGCAAAACGTATGTTTGCGTCAATTGATCCAAAAATTTGGACGAAAACTCAACACAATCCAGTATTATTATTGGAACTGGTAGGGTACGACAGATTAAATGAGCTTAAAAAAGACAAAGCATTTTTGTCGAGAATGGACGCTGTTTACACAGAGTTTAAAGAATATGTAAACGAAAAACCCAACAAGAAAAACCCTACGATCGCCTATTTCAGCATGGAATATGGAATGACGAATGTATTGAAGATTTATTCTGGAGGATTAGGTGTTCTTGCAGGTGACTATTTGAAAGAAGCCAGTGATTGCAATATCGACTTGACAGCGGTTGGGTTTATGTATCGCTATGGCTATTTCACGCAAGGACTCTCGATGGAAGGTCAACAAGTAGCGAACTACGAAGCTCAAAACTTTGCTCATCAGCCGGTAGAGCAAGTAATGGAAGCAAATGGCACTCCCGCGATTCTGGAAGTTCCGTTCCCCGATCGCATCGTTTACTCATACATTTGGAAAGTGAACGTTGGACGCATCAGTCTCTATTTGATGGATACTGATTTAACCTTGAATAGCGAATGGGACAGATCAATTACACACCAATTGTATGGTGGTGATTGGGAAAACCGCATGAAACAAGAATATTTATTGGGCGTTGGAGGCATCTTGCTTCTAAACAAACTTGGAATAAAAAAAGAGGTTTACCACTGCAATGAAGGTCACGCAGCATTGATTAATGCTCAACGTTTGGCAGATTATATTGAAATCGAAAAACTTGATTTCTCAGTAGCGTTGGAATTGGTTCGTTCTTCTTCACTTTATACTGTTCACACACCTGTTCCAGCCGGTCACGATAGTTTCGACGAAGGCTTGTTCAGCAAGTACATGGGTCATTTCCCACAAAAACTAGGAATTTCGTGGCAAGATTTCATCGACATGGGACGTGAACATCCGGGTTCAGATGAAAAATTCTCGATGAGTGTTTTTGCTTGTAATACTTGCCAAGAGGTGAATGGAGTAAGTGAATTGCACGGACGAGTTTCGCAAGAAATGTTCAATCCTATTTGGAAAGGTTATTTCCCTGAAGAGTTGCACGTTGGGTATGTAACAAACGGAGTACACATGCCAACTTGGGCTGCTGCAGAATGGCAAGAATTTTTCAAAAATGAATTTCCTTCAGAATTTTGGAAAGATCAATCGAACGAAAAATTATGGGAACCTATCCAAAAAATTGCGGATGATAAAATCTGGAAAGTCAGAACCAATCTAAAAAATAAGCTAATTAATTACATTCGTGATCAATTCAAAGATCAGTGGTTGAAAAATCAAGGAGATCCTTCGAAAGTGGTTTCCATTATGGACAATATCAACCCAAATGCATTGATTATCGGTTTTGGTCGTCGTTTTGCGACCTACAAACGTGCCCACCTTTTATTTACAGATCTTGAGAGATTATCTAAAATTGTAAATAACGAGAAATTCCCTGTGTTGTTTTTCTTCACAGGTAAAGCTCACCCTGCCGATGGCGGTGGTCAGGCATTGATTAAACACATCGTTGAGATTTCGCGTCGTCCCGAATTTTTAGGAAAAGTTATTTTCCTAGAAAACTACGACATGCTATTGGCGAAACGTTTGGTGTCGGGTGTAGATATTTGGTTAAATACCCCTACCCGTCCGCTTGAAGCATCAGGAACATCTGGTGAAAAAGCCGAAATGAATGGAGTACTTAACTTCTCAGTAAAAGATGGTTGGTGGTATGAAGGTTATAGAAAAAATGCTGGTTGGGCATTGACTGAGCACAGAACATATCAAGATCAAGGACATCAAGATCAATTGGATGCAGCAACTATTTATGCCATGTTGGAGAACGAAATTATACCACTTTACTATGCTAAAAATAGTAAAGGATTTTCTCCTGAGTGGATTCAATTTATCAAAAACTCTTTTACTCAAATTGCTCCAGATTACACCACAAAACGAATGTTGGATGATTATATCGCTCGTTTTTACAGCAAATTAAAGAAAAGATCAACTTCGCTGAAAGCTAATAATTATGACAAGGCTCATACACTTGCTACTTGGAAAGACAATGTGGTTTCTAAATGGGATTCTATTGAGGTGATTTCTATTACTTCTCAAGAAGAACTCTCAAGATTAGCTGCTGTAAATGAAGATTACACCATCGAAGTGGTACTTGACCTTAAAGGTCTTGATAATCAAATTGGTGTGGAAGCTGTCATTCTTGGACTCGAAGATGGCAAACAAAAAGTAGTGAGTGTAAATGAATTCAAATTATCTAAAATAGAAGGCAATCTACACCATTTCCAACTAATCAATAAGATTCAAAATTCAGGTGAATACAAATATGCATTCCGCATGTTTCCTAAACACGAAGATCTACCTCACCGTCAAGATTTCTGCTACGTACGCTGGATCTAGGATATGTGAAGACTATCAATTTTAGAGAGTAGTAAGATTTGTCTTACTACTCTCTTTTTTTGGATAAAAAATCAGATGTTTAATACCAAATCGAATGTGATTGTCCCACTAATTCACCTATTTGAGAAAGCATAACTTCTCTGTTGAACGTTTCAGATGTAGGTACCGTGCAAAAATAAAGATGCTTCAACACTTTCATGCCACAGAACTCAAAAATCCCTTCATCTACTGTTTTTTGCATCGAATAGATCATTCCATTTCCTCTATATAAATCCTCCGACGCTCGCATAGTATTGACAATATTCACCTTTTTAGAAGATAACATCCCAATCAACCCGTCGCCCGTAGGGCAAAAAGCAAAATCATAGCAAAAAGTTCGATCAATATAACCTTTTAGCAAAGCGGGCATTCCAGTCCACCAAATTGGATAGATAAATGTAATCACATCTGCCCATAAAATATGATTATGCTCTTCGCGTACATCTGGTGAAAACTGACCTTTTTCCATCTCTTTCAAATCACTTTTGGATAGAATTGGGTTAAAATTCAGTTCATACAAATCACGAGTTCGAATCTCGGCATTCACACTGTTGAGTTCGATCAAAAGGCGTTGCAAAATATCATTGCAAAAACTCTTTTTACTTGGATGACAATAGATAATTAAGTGTTTCATAATTCGAATATATTAAGGTAGAAGAAAAACCTATACGAAAGATGAAGGACAAGCAAACGATAAATCACCTACGAAAGTGATTTATACAAAGATAAAAAAATTCATTTAGAAAAGAATATCATTTATGTTAAATTATTGATTCAAAGAGTCATAAACTTATTTCATAAATGAGTAAAGAAGAATTTATACGTGTTTATTTTTATCTGAATACATACCAATAGGAACACCAAACCCTTCAGCCATTAACACAATCGTTTGGATATACTCAAATTCAGACTCAAATGCAGAACTAAAATAATTTTTCTGTAGATTTTCCACAATCTGTTGTTCTGTCCACCATTTTCCACCCTCTAACAACCTCGAATTTGGTGTCTTCTCCTTGTCAAAATCAACAATAAAGAGATAATTCAAAGATTTACGGCCATCGGCTTCATGAGCATATTTCAATAAAAAATGAGGCGCTAATTTCGTCTTACCAAGATAACGATAGACCAACCGCTTAGCGGCATCTTCGATATTTTCACCATAATTCACATAATCTTCAATGGGAAGACACATTTTCCCAATTTCATAATAAAAAGATTCGGGGCGCATCCTCAAATAGAGTTTTCTGTTATGTTTGAATATAACTCTCACGACAGGATGTAAAAATTTCTTTTCGAAAGTCAAACTTTCGCTCAATGCAATGTGTCCTATGACTCGTGAATTTGCATCTACAATCGGCAAATAACGTTCACTCTTAATTTGTGAACCTATCCAGTTCATATTCAACAACTCAATAACACCAATTGCAATTATCGCAAATGGGAATAATAGTTGAAACCCAATCAAAAATGCAGCATGGAACGGTGCAGATGGAAATTGCCTAAAAATTAAAAGTAAAAGTAAATGAAAAGGAATGCAATAAATCAAAACCTTAGAGACGAAAAAAAACAGCTGCAAGGCAGGCTTCAGATGTATTTTGATTCCAATTTTTAAATTATTATCCAAAAATGAATGAATTCGATCCTCATATTTTTTGATTACATAAATATTAACCACAAAAACTGACTCCAGCAGAATAAACGAAAAATTCTCTATAACATGTTCCGGGATTAAAAGCATGACCATATTAAAAAGTAATAGAGTCAACATTGCAGTGAATAAGAATGCTTGAAAAACACGTTTTCCCGTTAGGTAAAGAAATCCGATTAACATCACAGAACCAACAGACAGGCCAATATCGACGGCTCTATGAACTGGTATTTTATAAATTAAAAAAATGACTAACAATATTGGGAAAAGCCCAATAGCAGGATTATAAAGTGTTTTTTCTATTCTATTCTTAAGCATAAATACAGTGTCTATTGAGAGAAATAAATGAAGAAGAAATCACTAAAATTCGGCAGCATCTATTTTCTATACAAACAAAACATATATCTTTGTTTTTTGTTTAAAATCGATTCAACATTAATATTTGAAACTGTAAGAAAATGAACTACATATACGAATTGGTGATGAAAGTACGCGACTACGAATGCGATAGTCAGGGAATTGTGAATAACGCTGTTTACCAAAACTACTTAGAGCATACACGTCACGAATTTCTTGCTGCCAATGGAGTTGATTTCATTGATTTGCACAATCAAGGGATTGATCCTGTGGTTGCCCGCATCGATATTCAATACAAAACGCCATTGCGAGGTGGTGAAGAGTTTGTGTGTAAACTCACAGTAAAAAAGGAAGGAATTAAATATGTTTTCCTTCAAGATATTTTTCGATTGTCCGACGGCGTTGTTTCTGTGAAAGGGAAAGTAGAAACCGTCTGTTTAGTAGATGGAAAACTTTCTCGCGGAGAATTTTTCGACACCATTTTTGCCAAATACCTCTAATCCAAGCCTGCGATTCTTATGGATAGAGACGAACTGTTTCACCTCATAGCTCTGCTGCAAGTAAAAGGAATTGGTACAATCACCGCCCGAAATCTGATTCAACACACAGGAAGTTGTAGTGCAATTTTCAAAGAAAAGCCTGCGAATCTTCTTCGAATACCAGGAATAGGAAGTGGCGCCATTGAAGAGTTGAAGAAATGCGACTCGTTCCCCCGTGCTGAGAAAGAGCTTGAGTTTATTGAGAAAAACCGAATTGAAGCTTTAACGCTTTCTGATGAAAATTATCCCAAGAGATTGATCGACTGCATCGACGCTCCGCTCCTACTGTTCTATAAAGGAAACGCAAATCTAAATGCCGAAAAAATTATCAGTATAGTCGGTACTCGAAATGCAACGGATTATGGAAAATCGATGTGCGAAGATTTCGTTGAAGAGCTTTCTCAGAAATATCCAGAATTATTGGTGGTGAGCGGATTGGCACACGGCGTTGATATTTGTGCTCATCGTGCAGCGCTCAAAAACGGTCTCCCGACCATCGGCGTGGTAGCGCACGGATTGGATCGCATCTATCCAGCAGTTCACCGAAAAACAGCAGTTGAGATGGTTGCCAACGGAGGTTTGTTGACCGAATACAACAGCGAAACGAATCCCGACCGGCAGAACTTCGTGATGCGAAACCGCATTGTGGCCGGTATGGCTGATGCGTTGATTGTTATTGAATCTGCCGAGCGTGGTGGTGCGCTTATCACCGCCGAAATTGCCAATTCGTACGACAGAGATGTGTTTGCTTTCCCCGGGCGAGCCACAGATTCAGCCTCACAGGGCTGCAATCGGCTGATATACAAAAACAAAGCCGCTCTGATTCAAAAAGCAGAAGATTTTGAAGAGCTGATGGGATGGAATTCGAAGCTCAAGAGCTCAAAATCGATTCAAAAACCGCTCTTTGTAGAGCTATCCGCCGATGAAAAACGAGTGACAGGTTTTCTACACACAAACGAACCGAAGCAGATTAATATTTTGAGTATTGAGAGCGACATTCCCGTCTATCGCCTTTCATCTATTTTGCTGGAGCTTGAATTTAAAGGAGTTGTACGCTGTTTCCCTGGCGGAACATATATTTTGATATAAAAAGTGTGCTCAAATTCTCGTAAATCTTAATTTGAAATTTGCAATTGAATAATATTTCCTTACTTTTGCACTCCCAATCGGGATGTTAGCTCAGCTGGTTTAGAGCACTACCTCGACAAGGTAGGGGTCACTGGTTCGAATCCAGTACGTCCCACAATCAAAATACGACTTGCATGATGTGAGTCGTTTTTTTGTTTTTGCACCTATTCTGCCATACTTTTTGATAAAACAGCATTAAAACATCATATTATCTTTCAATTTCAAGTTTTTTTGCATATTTTTCTTATAAAATTTTTGTATAAATAGAATTTATCTTTAACTTTGCCACTCAAATAAGAACAAAAATGAAAAGTCAACTACTTACATCTTTAGTCAGTGTGGTCGTCGTGGTGAACGAGGGCAAGTGAGAAAGGTATGTAGTTGAACATCGATATTAAAATATCAGATAGCCTTTCTCCCAACAGAGAAAGGCTTTTTTCATAAATAATCACTACTTTTGCAGACAATTTTACTCAGGCTTTTTTAAACAAATATATATGGCAAAATCATTCAGAAGTGCAACCAGCACACAGGGCAGACGGATGGCAGGAGCGCGTGCTCTTTGGAAAGCCAACGGTATGACTGACGAGCAATTAGGCAAACCAATTATTGCCATTGTGAACTCATTCACCCAGTTCGTTCCTGGTCACGTTCACCTTCACGATATAGGACAACAGGTAAAGGCAGAAATCGAAAAATTAGGCTGTTTTGCAGCCGAATTCAACACGATCGCCATCGACGACGGAATTGCCATGGGACACGACGGAATGTTGTATTCGCTCCCATCGCGCGATTTGATTGCAGATAGCGTTGAATACATGGTGAATGCACACAAAGCGGATGCCATGGTTTGCATCTCGAATTGTGACAAAATCACTCCGGGAATGTTGATGGCAGCCATGCGTTTGAATATTCCTGCCATCTTTGTTTCTGGTGGCCCAATGGAAGCTGGCGAACTCGATGGTCGTTCACTCGATTTGGTTGATGCCATGGTAGAAGCAGCCGACAGCTCAATCAGCGATGCGCAAATAGCGAAAGTAGAAGCAGCAGCTTGTCCTACGTGTGGCTCTTGCTCGGGAATGTTTACCGCAAACTCGATGAACTGTCTTAACGAAGCCCTTGGATTGGCTCTTCCTGGCAATGGAACAATTGTGGCCACTCACGCCAACCGTAAAAGATTGTTCTCTGATGCTGCGAAACTAATCGTAGAAAACGCATACAAATATTACCAAGATGGCGACGATTCTGTTTTGCCACGCACAATTGCCACACGTCAGGTCTTTATGAATTCCATGACGTTAGATATCGCAATGGGCGGTTCAACGAATACAGTTTTGCACATTTTGGCTATTGCTCACGAGGCTGGTGTCGATTTCACAATGAGCGATATCGATCAACTTTCGCGTAAAACTCCTGTTCTTTGTAAAGTTGCACCAAACTCACATTACCACATTCAAGAGGTAAACCGTGCGGGAGGAATCCTCTCCATTCTGGGTGAATTAGCAAAAGGTGGATTACTTGACACTAACGTGAAACGAGCCGATGGATTGACATTGAAACAAGCGATTGACAAATATAGCCTGTCAGAAGGAAATCTTTCGAAAGAGGCAGAAATCAAATGGAAAAGCGCACCAGCTCACCGCTTCAACCTGGTGATGGGTTCGCAAGAAGAGTATTACAAAGAATTAGACACTGACCGCGAAAAAGGGTGTATCCGTAGCATCGAAAATGCTTACTCGAAAGATGGCGGACTCGCAATTCTGTTTGGAAATATAGCTCAAAACGGCTGCGTGGTAAAAACCGCAGGTGTCGATGAAAAGATATTTATTTTTAAAGGAACAGCTAAAGTTTTTAATTCTCAGGATGCTGCTTGCGATGGTATTTTGAGAGACAAAGTAGTCTCAGGCGATGTGGTGGTTATCACACACGAAGGACCAAAAGGTGGACCGGGAATGCAAGAAATGCTCTACCCAACTTCGTACATCAAATCGAAACATTTGGGCAAAGAGTGTGCGTTAATTACCGACGGACGATTCTCTGGTGGAACTTCTGGTTTATCCATCGGACACGTTTCTCCCGAAGCAGCTGCCGGTGGAAATATTGGCTTGCTCAAAGATGGAGACGTAATTGAAATCAACATTCCAGAACGCAGCATCAATGTGTTGGTCAGCGAAGCCGAATTAGAAGACAGACGTGCTGCAGAAATTGCCAAAGGCAACGAAGCCTTTAAAGCCGAAGGACGCGAACGCTACATATCGAAAGCGCTAAAAGCTTATGCTAGCATGGTCAGTTCAGCAGATTTAGGAGCAGTCAGATTAATTGATTAAAAGACAAAAGCCCCCAACCCCCAAAGGGGGCTAACAAAATAATTCACTCAGGCACACTCCCCTCCATTGGAGGGGTCGGGGGAGGCCTTAACTTGAATAAACGATGAGCACAGAATTAATTACAGGCGCAGAAGCTTTGATGCGTTCACTTATAGAAGAAGGCGTTGATACCATGTTCGGATATCCTGGCGGTGCAATCATGCCAGTTTACGACGCACTTCACGACCATCACGACACGATTCGTCACGTACTCGTTCGTCACGAACAAGGTGCAACTCATGCAGCACAGGGCTACGCTCGTGTTAGCGGAAAAACTGGCGTTTGTTTGGTCACATCAGGTCCTGCAGCAACCAATGCCATCACTGGTATTGCCGATGCAATGATTGATAGCACACCGATGGTGGTTATTATCGGACAAGTAGGTGCAGCTCTTTTAGGTACGGATGCTTTCCAAGAGACAGACGTAATCGGTATCACGCAACCAATCACCAAATGGAGCTATCAAATCCGCAAACCGGAGGAGATTCCTTGGGCAATTTCACGTGCATTCTACATTGCTCGCGAAGGTCGTCCAGGCCCTGTTGTGATTGACTTTGCAAAAAATGCTCAAATCCAGAAATTTGAATATAAATACGAAAAGTGCAACTTTATTCGCAGCTTTATTCCAACTCCTGCGATTGAACCACAAGCCATTGAAGATGCAGCTGCTTTAATTAATTCAGCAAAGAAACCATTTGCATTGGTTGGTCAAGGTGTTATCTTAGGTAGTGCAGAAAAAGAGTTGGCAGCATTTCTTGAAAAAGCAAATATTCCTGCAGGATGGACGCTATTGGGTTCATCAGCATTGCCAACTGAGCATCCGTTAAACAAAGGTATGCTTGGTATGCACGGAAACCTCGCACCGAATCTTAAAACCAACGAATGCGACGTATTAATCGCGATTGGAATGCGTTTCGACGACCGCGTTACGAGTGATTTGAGCACGTATGCAAAACAGTGCAAAATCGTTCATTTCGATATCGACCCTGCCGAAATCAACAAAAATGTAAAAGCTGATGTAGCTGTTTTGGGTAATGCAAAAGAGACGCTCGCATTGGTTACTGAGAAACTGAACGCTACTACACATACCGAATGGATTGCTTCGTTTGAAGAGTTAAATAAGATTGAGGCAGAAAAGGTTATTATACCTGAACTTCAACCAAAAGGAACAGATATCACGATGGGTGAAGTTATCCGTAAGATTTCGGAATTAACTGAAAACAAAGCGGTTGTAGTAACCGATGTAGGTCAAAATCAGATGATGGCTGCCCGCTACTTCAACTACACTCAATCGCGCAGTATGGTCACTTCTGGCGGTTTGGGAACGATGGGATTCGGACTTCCTGCTGCCATTGGAGCTAAAATCGGAGCACCTGAACGCACAGTATGTATGTTTGCAGGTGATGGTGGAATGCAGATGACCATTCAAGAATTGGGAACCATTATGCAAGAAAAAACGGGTGTGAAGATGATTATCCTCAACAACCACTTCCTTGGAATGGTGCGTCAATGGCAAGAACTCTTCTTCAGCGAACGTTATTCTGAAACGCACATGGTTAATCCTGATTTCATTATGATTGCGAAAGCGTATGGAATTAAAGGTCAATTGGTTTCGAACCGCGAAGATTTGGATGCAGCCATTGCCGAAATGTTGAGCGACGACGAAGCTTACTTGCTCGAGGTAAATGTGGAGACTAAAGGTATGGTTTATCCGATGGTTCCAACTGGAGCAAGCATTTCGAATATGATTATGGGAGATAAATAAAAAACAATAAAAAATTATGGAACTATATACATTAATCATCTTCTCCGAAAATCACCCGGGCTTGTTGAGTCAGGTGTCGAATATTTTCACCCGCAGACAGATGAACATCGAAACATTAACCGTTTCTGCTTCTTCGATTGAAGGCATACATAAATTCACGTTGACGACCTACTCAACGGCTGATTCCATTGCTAAAGTGGTGAAGCAAATTGAGAAACGCGTGGAAGTAGTGAAAGCATTTTCATACACCGATGACGAGATTATTTATCAAGAGGTTGCCCTCTACAAAGTACCAACCGATGCGTTGTTAGACTATCCTGACTTGGAGCAATTGGTGCGCAAATACAACGCACAACTCCTCGAAATGACACGTCAATTTGCAGTATTGCAACTGACAGGACATTCAGAAGAGACGCAAGCGTTTTTCGAAGCTCTCAAACCATTTGGAGTAATGCAGTTTGTTCGCTCTGGACGTATTGCAATCACCAAATCATCGTCAGAGATTTTGAGCAAATTTTTGCAAGAAAGAATGGCAAAACAGTAAATTAGTTACGAGTTACAAGTAAACGAGTGAATGAATAAACGACTATACAAATAAACGACTAAATAAATAAAAAAATGGCAAATTATTTCAACACGCTTCCTTTAAGAGAGCAATTGAATCAATTGGGAGTTTGCGAATTCATGGACAAAAGTGAATTTGCTGATGGCGTTACTGCGCTAAAAGGTAAAAAAATCGTAATCGTTGGTTGCGGTGCTCAAGGTTTGAACCAAGGTTTAAACATGAGAGATTCTGGGTTAGACATCTCTTACGCTTTGCGTCAAGAAGCTATCGATGGCAAAAGAGCCTCTTTTGTAAACGCTACCGAAAACGGTTTCAAAGTGGGTACATTCGAGCAATTGATTCCAACTGCTGATTTGGTGATCAACCTTGCACCAGACAAACAACACACATCTGTAGTTGCAACAGTTATGCCGTTGATGAAACAAGGATCTACGCTCTCTTATTCTCACGGGTTCAACATCGTAGAAGAGGGAACGCAAATCCGTAAAGATATTACTGTGATTATGGTAGCGCCAAAATGTCCAGGTTCGGAAGTACGTGCAGAGTATGTGCGTGGTTTCGGTGTGCCTACCTTGTTGGCTGTTCACCCAGAAAACGACCCCGAAGGTAAAGGTTGGGCACAAGCGAAAGCGTATGCTGTTGCTACTGGTGGCGACCGTGCAGGATGTCTTCACTCTTCTTTCGTAGCCGAGGTGAAATCTGACTTAATGGGCGAGCAAACCATTCTTTGCGGAATGCTTCAAACAGGGTCTATTCTTTGTTTCGACAAAATGATCGAAAAAGGCATCGACGCTGGCTATGCTTCAAAATTGATTCAATACGGATGGGAAACCATCACCGAAGCGTTGAAATACGGTGGAATCACCAACATGATGGATCGTTTGTCGAATCCTGCTAAAATAAAAGCATTTGGTTTGGCCGAAGAGTTGAAAACAATCATGCGCCCATTGTTCCAAAAACACATGGACGACATTATGTCTGGCGAATTCTCATCTACCATGATGAAAGACTGGGCAAACGACGATATCAACCTCTTGACTTGGCGTAAAGCGACTGGCGAAACTGCCTTCGAAAAAACTCCTGCTGGAGACGTTGAAATCTCAGAACAAGAGTACTTCGACAACGGTGTGTTGATGGTAGCGATGGTGAAAGCCGGCGTAGAATTGGCATTCGAAACCATGACCGAAGCGGGAATCAAAGAAGAGTCTGCTTACTACGAGTCACTCCACGAAACTCCACTGATTGCAAACACCATTGCACGCAAAAAACTGTACGAAATGAACCGTGTGATCTCTGATACTGCCGAATACGGTTGCTATTTGTTCGACCACGCTTGCAAACCGCTGTTGGCTGACTTTATGAAGAAAATAGACACCAACGTGATCGGTAAAGCGTATGGCGAAGGCAAAGGAAACGGCGTTGACAACCAAGCATTAATTGCAGTGAACGACGAATTGCGTTACCACCCAATCGAAATCATCGGTGCAGAGCTTCGTCAAGCAATGACAGACATGAAAAAAATCGTAGGTTAATCTACCGATTTCTCAATAAACTAAAAGGTCAGCTTCGGAATGAGGCTGACCTTTTTTTGGATACAAAAAATCACTCGTCCCCACGGATATAAAACCGTAGAAAAATGATGTTGGTTAAGGCGGATTTTGTAATCCGCCTTTTCATTACTATGAGCACATGCCTGCGGCAGGCAGGTTTATAATGCTGTAGGTAGATTTATAATGCCAACACCGATTCCGAAGGAATCAAATATTTATAGCACAATGCAACGGTGTAGGTTGTTCGACTCCTTCGGAGTCGTATATTTTGGTGTGGTTTTTTTCTATAAAAATATGAATCCTTCGGATTCAAAAAAAAATCCTATTCATACAGATATAAGATGATATTCTTTCTCAAAATGGAATTTGCTGAACTCTTAGTGAGGGCGTGACTTTAAGTCACACCCTCACTTATTATTTGCTTTCTATCGGTGGAAATAGACCCGAAGCCGTCCGCAATCAATTCTCATCCGTCCGCAATCAATTCTCATCCGTCCGCAACAAATCCGATTCCGTCCGCTAAAGATATGTAGCAGTCCGCAGAAAATTGATCTATTTCCGCTCAATACCCATTTTCTCAAGATAAAAATTTATCTTTGCTCGTCGGTGCAAAAGAGGCACACGAAGCATTTTAGAGAACGTATGTAATTCCACTTTTTATGAGAAAAATCCGAATCGGTCAGCTAGCCTTGACCCTCACGGTTGTCGCCTTTGTAGGTTGCAACCGCGCCCCCAAAGCACCACAAGAAGATATTTTAGTCAGTCACATCGACACTACGGTTAATCCAGCGAACGACTTTTTTCAGTTTGCCAACGGACGTTGGATCAAAGAAAATCCAATACCATCTTCCGAAAGCAGTTGGAGTATCGCCCACGTGGTGCAAGAAGAGACCTACAACCGCCTAAAAGAGATCAGTGTAAGTGCTGCAGAGCAAAAAGATGCACCGAAAGGCACGGCATTGCAAAAGATTGGCGATTTCTATGCTTCGGCAATGGATACCGTTGCCATCGAGAAACTGGGCGCATCGCCTCTTTTGCCCGAATTAAAAAAGATAGATGCGCTTGCAGATGCGAAGAACGTATTGCAACTGTCGGCGAACTATCAAACTTATCTCAACGAAACGTTTTTCGGCATTGGCATTGGTCAGGACATGAAAAATAGCGAGAAAATAGCACTATACATCGGTCAGGGCGGAATCGGATTACCCGACCGCGACTACTATTTCAACACCGATGCCCGCAGTGCAAACATCCGTAAGGAGTATGTGGCGCACATTTCGCGAACACTTCAATTAGCTGGCACGAAAGCGGCTGATGCTACCATTCAGGCACAGCAAATCATGAAGTTGGAAACACAACTCGCCACCAAATCTCGTAAACTCGAAGAACTACGCGACCCAAACAGCAATTACCACAAAATGACAGTAGCTCAACTGTCGAAATTGGCTCCGTCAATCGATTGGCAAACCTATTTCGCCACAATGGGCGTTAAAACCGTTGATTCGGTGATTGTTGGTCAACCCGAATTTTTCGTGCAGCTCAATTCATTGCTGAAAACCACTCCGATTACCAACTTGAAAGCCTACATGAAGTGGAACTACATCACGTCACTTGCCGAAGAGCTGAGCAAGCCGTTTGTGGACGAAATGTTCCATTTTCATGGTAAAGTGCTATCTGGCAGCCTCACGCAGCGCGAACGTTGGAAAGAGGCGCTTGATGCAGAAGAGTCATCGATGGGCGATCTGCTCGGACAACTTTATGTGAGCAAATACTTTTCGCCAAAGACCAAAAAGCGCTACGAGCTGCTCGTGGACAACATTATGGCGGTTTACAAAGAGCGCATCGAAAAACTCGATTGGATGTCTGATGCAACCAAACTAAAAGCCATAGAGAAACTGTCGAAGGTCAACAAAAAAGTGGGATATCCCGACAAATGGAAAGACTATTCGGCGCTCACCATCAGCCGCGATTCGTATGTACAGAATTCTCTCAACGTGCGTAAATTCCACTTCAACTACGAATTGGCGAAACTCGGTAAACCAGTCGATCGTACCTTATGGGATATGACTCCACAAACATACAACGCCTACTACAACCCGAGTAACAACGAAATCGTACTTCCAGCAGCTATCTTTATTGTGCCGAATATGCCCGATTCGCTGCTCGACGACGCCATTGTGTATGCCTATGCCGGCGGTTCAACCATCGGTCACGAAATCACTCACGGATTCGACGACGAAGGTCGCCAGTTTGATTGGAAAGGCAACCTCTCAGCGTGGTGGACAAAAACCGACGAAGCGAAATTCAACCAAAAAGCACAGAGAATGGTCGATCAGTTCAACAGCTACGTGGTAGTTGATAACATGCACGTCAATGGCAAAGCTAGTTTGGGCGAAAACATTGCCGACTTAGGTGGTGTGGTGTTAGGTTTAGAGGCATTCAAGAAAACCGAACAATACAAATCGGGGAAAAAGATTGGCGGCTACACACCGTTGCAACGCTTCTTCCTCGGATATGCGTTGTCGTGGCTCGGCAGTCAGCGCAAAGAGAAGTTAGCACAAATGGTGATGACCGACGTGCACGCACCGGCATTCCTTCGAGTGAATGGTCCTCTATCGAACATCCCCGAGTTTTACGAAGCATTCGGTGTGAAACCAGGTGACCCGATGTATCGCGACGAGAAACACCGCGTCGCCATTTGGTAGTTTTACAGAACAAAAAGCGTTATTAATTGTTTGAAAATCACATACATTTAAAACTACACAAAAATGAAAACGACATTAAAAGCAATAATATTATCGGCGTTGTCGGTGTTCACAGCCACAAGTCAAGACAAAAAAGCGACTGCCCATTTCTACGATTTCTCGGCCGATGCCCTGAAAGGCAAGTCCATCAGCATGAAGTCCTACGAAGGCAAAGTGGTGTTGGTGGTGAATGTGGCGAGCAAATGCGGCTTCACGCCACAATACAAGGGACTGGAAGAGTTGTACAAAAAATACGAATCGAAGGGTTTCGTAGTCCTTGGTTTTCCGTGCAACCAATTTGGATCGCAAGAGCCGGGCTCCGCCGAAGAGATTTCGAGTTTTTGCTCGCTAAATTATGGAGTAACTTTCCCGATGTTTGCCAAGATTGATGTGAATGGCGACAACACGCATCCGCTTTATGCCTATCTGAAAGAGGCTTTGCCAGGCACTTTGGGCAATGGCATCAAATGGAACTTCACAAAATTCTTACTCGATAAAAAAGGCAATCCGGTGAAGCGCTACGGCTCCATCACCAAACCAGAAGAAATTGCAGAGGATATTGAGAAACTATTGAAATAAAACAGTTTATGATGAAACAACTAGCACTTTTCATCTCCTTCTTCTGCCTTGTTCTACACGCTAACGCACAATACAACAAAGGCGTTGAAGTGATACCTATTCTTAGAACAGATACCAACTCCATTGGACAAAAGATAAAATATCCTCAATTCCTAAATGATGAGGTGACTATAGCTAAAGTGATTATTCATCCCGGGAAATCAACCGGATGGCACAAACACACATTTCCCGTATTTGCTTATGTTTTGAAAGGCAATCTCACGGTTGAAATCGAAAATCACAAAACATTGGAATTTTCAGAAAATAGATCCTTTGCCGAGGTCATCAATACAAAGCACAACGGCATAAACAATGGTACAAAAGATGTTGTGCTTATAGCCTTTTTTATGGGCGAAAAAGGGAAACCGCTTTCAGAGCACTAATTTACGAATCAATACAAACAGAGAGAGAGCTTTACCGATTGGAAAAGCTCTCTCTTTGTTCTGTTCTATCTTATTACGCCTCTTTGGATATGGAAGAGATAATTTTCTGTGTCTCCTTATCAAAATCGACTGTTATCAAATCACCTTCTGAAACGGTGGCTTGAATAATCATCTCCGCCATTTCGTCTTCAAGGTATTTTTGAATCGCACGTTTCAACGGACGAGCACCAAATTGCACATCATACCCTTTCGATGCGATAAACTCTTTAGCGGTCTCCGTAATGGCTAGTTTATAACCAAGATTTTCAACACGTTTATAGAATCCTTTCAATTCCAAATCAATAATTTTATAAATTGATTCTCTATCTAATTGATCGAACATCACAATATCATCTACTCGGTTCAAAAACTCTGGAGCAAAAGCACGATTCAATGCCTTTTGAATGACACCACGAGAGAAGTCTTTGTCCTCAACATTTGATGGCGTTGAAAATCCAACACCACGACCAAAATCTTTCAATTGTCGTGTTCCAATATTCGAAGTCATAATCAGAATTGTGTTTTTGAAATCAATTCTACGACCCAAACTATCTGTCAGCCTTCCTTCATCGAGTACTTGCAACAATAAATTGAAAACATCGGGATGTGCTTTTTCTATTTCATCGAGCAGAACTACTGCATACGGGCGACGACGAACTTTCTCCGTTAATTGACCGCCCTCTTCATATCCAACGTATCCTGGAGGAGCCCCAACCAATCTCGACACGGTAAATTTCTCCATATATTCACTCATATCGACTCGAATCATCGAATCGGTGGAGTCAAATAAAAATTCAGATAGTATCTTTGCCAAATGGGTTTTTCCTACTCCTGTAGGACCCAGAAACATAAATGTTCCGATAGGTTTATTCGGATCTTTTAGGCCAACTCTATTTCGTTGAATGGCTTTCACCACTTTTTCTACGGCTTCATTTTGTCCAATAATTCGAGATTTCAGTTCTTGTCCCATTTGCAGAAGTTTATGGCTTTCTGCTTGGGCGATTCGCTGAACAGGAACTCCAGACATCATAGCAACAACTTCAGCAATCTTCTCATCATTCACTATTTGACGATTTTCTTTCGCCTCTTTTTCCCAATTATCTTTCGCCAATTCCAATTGTTGAATCAACGATTTTTCTTTGTCTCGGTAGCTGGCCGCCAACTCAAAATTTTGGGCTTTAACAGCGCTCACTTTTTCTAATTTTACATTTTCGATGTTTTTTTCAAGTTCTTCGATATCTTTCGGTACAATTATATTGGTAATATGTACACGAGAACCAGCTTCATCTAATGCATCAATAGCTTTATCAGGGAAATTACGATCACTAATATATCTCTCTGTCAGTTTCACACATGCCAAAAGAGCATCGTCTGTGTAAGTCACATTGTGGTGATCTTCATAGCGTTCTTTGATATTATTCAAAATTTGCAACGTCTCTTCAGCGGTAGTTGGATCCACCATTATCTTTTGAAAACGTCGTTCTAATGCACCATCTTTCTCTATATTTTTCCGATATTCATCCAAGGTTGTTGCTCCAATGCATTGTATTTCACCTCGTGCCAATGCGGGTTTCAACATATTAGCCGCATCAAGCGAACCGCCTGCTCCACCAGCACCTACAATGGTGTGAATTTCGTCAATAAACAAAATTACATTCGGATTTTTTGACAATTCATTCAAAATAGCTTTAATACGTTCTTCAAACTGACCACGATATTTTGTGCCAGCCACTACCGAAGCCATATCCAAGGATATCAATCGTTTATCAAATAAAATTCGTGAAACTTTTCGTTGTACAATTCGCAAAGCTAAACCTTCCACAATGGCTGATTTACCGACACCGGGTTCACCTATTAATACTGGATTATTTTTTTTGCGACGACTTAAAATTTGTGCCAATCGCTCGATTTCTCTTTCGCGACCTACTACTGGATCGAGTCTATTTTCTTCAGCAGCTTTGGTCAAATCGGTACCAAAATTATCCAAAACAGGTGTATCTTGTCCCGATTTGGTCTGTGTGGTTGTACCTTCGTTTCCTCGTTGAGAGCGCTCTTCAGCATCCTCATCATCATCTCCAAAATCAGCGCCCATATCTTTAGGCTCAGACAATTCTGGACTGTCAATAATTTGATGAACGGAAGTGTAATTTACACCCCATTCTGCAAACGCATCGGAGGCGAAATTATCCATATCCTTTAATATTGCTAGAAAAATATGCTCTGTATCAGTCACTTCACTTTGCATCAATCTGGCTTCTAACATGCTTATTTTCAGCACACGTTCTGCTTTTTGACTGATCGTAATACCGTCCTGAACCTTATCCCATTGCATCAAGTAAGTATTTCCTTTTTGCAATTCGCGTTCGATGCGTTTTTTGACATCTGCAACATCCAACTGCAAACCTCTAAATATATCAAACACGCGACCAGTACCTTCTCTAAAAATACCAAGCATCAAATGTTCGGGACCAATAGAACTGCTTTGAAGACGTTCGGCCTCTTCACGGCTAAACCCCAATACATCTTTCACTCGTTGTGTATAATTGCTCTTCATATCTTTTTACTATAAGCTGTATGTTGCAAATATAACACATTTACTATTCCAATTGTTAATGAAAAATGAAAATATCTAGTCAAATAAAGTTATTCCAATAGATTTTCAAAATGATAACAATTAGGTTAATTTTTTCACATTTAATGTTTCGCTGTTTAACAGAAAAGGATTACCTTAGCACGATTTTTACCAATTTATATAGCAATCTTCCAAAAAATTTCATAAATGATTGATCAAGACAGAATTATCAAAGTAAACATCGAAGACGAAATGAAAAGCAGCTACATCGACTATTCGATGTCTGTAATTGTTTCACGTGCATTACCTGATGTAAGAGACGGTTTCAAACCTGTTCACCGCCGAGTATTGTTCGGTATGAATGAATTAGGCAACAACTCCGACAAACCATATAAGAAATGCGCCAGAATCGTAGGGGAAGTATTAGGTAAATTTCACCCACACGGCGATTCTTCAGTCTATTTTGCATTGGTTCGAATGGCTCAAGAGTGGTCACTTCGCTATACATTAGTTGATGGACAAGGTAACTTTGGTTCTGTAGATGGTGATAGCCCTGCTGCGATGCGTTATACTGAAGCACGATTGAGTAAGATTGCAGAAGAGATGTTGATGGATATCGACAAAGACACAGTCGATTTTCAACTCAACTTCGATGATACATTAAAAGAACCTACTGTACTTCCAACCCGAATTCCAAATCTTTTAGTAAATGGTGCTTCAGGAATTGCCGTCGGAATGGCAACCAATATGCCTCCCCATAACTTGACAGAAGTGATCGATGCCACTGTGGCGTATATCGACGACAGAGAAATCGACATTCCTGGCTTGATGAAATATGTAAAAGCACCGGATTTTCCAACTGGTGGATTTATTTACGGATATGCAGGAGTAAAAGACGCTTTCGAAACTGGTCGTGGTCGTATCATCATGCGTGCTCGAGCAGAAATAGAAACAGAAGGAAATCGTGAGAAGATTGTGGTTACCGAAATACCATACCTAGTCAATAAAGCTGAATTAATTAAAGCTATTGCCGATTTGGTAGAAGATAAAAAAATAGAAGGAATCTCGAATGTAAACGACGAATCGGACCGTACAGGTATGCGCATCGTAGTGGATATCAAACGTGATGCAAACTCAAATGTAGTGCTGAATACATTATATAAAATGACAGCACTTCAAACCTCATTTAGCGTAAATAATATTGCGTTGGTAAATGGTCGTCCGAGAATGCTCAACCTGAAAGATATGATTTCGCTATTCGTTGAGCACCGTCACGATGTAGTGATACGCCGAACAAAATACGAATTGGCAGAGGCTGAAAAACGCGCTCACATTCTTCAAGGTTTGATTATTGCTTCTGACAATATCGACGAAGTAATTGCCATCATTCGTTCTTCACAAAATCCGGAAGAAGCTCGCACTCGCTTAATCGAACGATTTGAATTGTCAGATATTCAATCTCGTGCCATTGTTGAAATGCGTTTACGTCAATTAACTGGACTGGAACAAGACAAACTACATGCGGAGTACGAAGAGATTATGAAATTGATTAATCATTTGAATGATATCTTGACCAACGAAGAACTTCGAATGACCATTATCAAAGATGAATTAGCAGAGATAAAAAATAAATATGGTGACGTTCGTCGTTCCGAAATCGTTTACGCTTCAGAAGACTTCAACCCAGAAGATTTCTATTCTGATGATGAAATGGTGATTACTATTTCGCACATGGGCTATATTAAACGAACTGCCCTTTCTGAATTCCGCGCACAAAATCGTGGAGGCGTAGGTGCCAAAGGCAGCGAAACTCGCGACGAAGACTTTATCGAACATATCTACCCAGCTTCGATGCACGCCTATATGTTGTTCTTCACTCAACGTGGAAAATGCTATTGGTTGAAGGTGTACGAAATTCCTGAAGGTGCGAAAAACACAAAAGGACGTGCTATTCAAAACATGCTTAACATCGAACAAGGCGACAAAGTAAATGCGTTCATACGTGTGAAACAGTTGCAAGATCCAGAATACAACCAATCTCACTATCTTGTTTTTGCAACAAAACAGGGTGTTATCAAAAAGACTCAACTAGAAGCTTATTCTCGTCCGCGCCAAAATGGAGTGAATGCGATTACCATTCGCGAGGATGACCAAGTAATACAAGTACGTTTGACCGATGGTAATTCCGAGGTTTTGATGGCAAATCGCAATGGCCGTGCCATACGTTTCCACGAAAGTGCGGTGAGAGTGATGGGAAGAACTGCAACAGGAGTTCGTGGTATCACACTCGACAACGATGGATTAGACGAAGTAGTGGGAATGATTTGCGTAAACAAGGCTGATAAAGAGGATATCATGGTTGTTTCTCAACAAGGATACGGTAAACGCACCTTGCTGGATGACGAAAATGGAGAACCTATTTATCGTGTAACCAACCGTGGAGGTAAAGGTGTGAAAACACTCAATATTACCGAGAAAACAGGTCAATTAGTGGCTTTGAAAAACGTTACTGACGAAAATGATCTTGTAATTATCAACAAATCAGGTGTTGCAATCCGTCTGAAAATGGCTGATGTCCGTACCATGGGTCGCGCCACACAAGGTGTACGTTTAATCAACTTAGAAAAACGCAACGACGAGATCGCCTCAGTTTGTAAAGTACTGACTGACAATGAAGAAGAAGATACTGAAAAGTTAATCCCAAACATTGAGCTTGACATTACAGACAGCGAAATCGAAGGAACTGAAAATAGTGAAGAACCAACAAATTAATTACGAACCATAACCAAAACGAAAATGAAAAAGTTTATGTTATTAACCCTCCTATTGGTTGTAGGAGTTAGTGCTTCCATTGCACAAAAGAAAGCAGTGAGTGAAGCCAAAAATGCTGCCACACAAGAGAAGCCAGATTACAAAACTGCTGAAACACTCATTAAACAAGCGTTAGTGAATGACGAAACTAAAAACGACGCTAAAACTTGGAATACAGCAGGTTTCATCTTTAACAAAAAATTTGAAGATGAGAGAAACAAAGATCTTATCAAACAACCGTGTGACAAACCGATGATGTATGAGTCGTTGCTCGAAGCATACAATTATTGGTTAAAATGTATCGAAGTGGACAACATGCCAAATGAAAAGGGCAAGGTTAAGCCTAAATTCACTGAAGAGATTAGAACAAAGCTGAAAGAAATCTCTCCTGAGTTTATCAATGCAGGTGCCTATTTCTACGATTTGAAAGATTACAAATTGGCGTACAAATACTTCAATCAATACAACCAAGCGAGTGCTACTGAAGCATTAAAAGGGTTAGGCATTGGCGAAGATCCAAACATGCAAATGATTCCTTTCTACGCTTGTTTAGCTGCTTTGAATATGGAAAATGACTCAGTTGCTGTCAGCGCTTTGGAATTTGCAAAGAAAAAAGATTACGAAAAATACAAAGTCTATTATTTCTTGGCTGACACTTACAAAAAGAACAATCAAACAGAGAAATACAATGCAACTTTACGAGAAGGTTATAGTTTATTTGCTGATAGTCTCTATTTCATTGGGAACTTGATTAACAACTATATTTCGGCAAAGGATTACACCAATGCAACTACTTTCTTGAACGAAGCGATTTCTCGCAAACCTAACGAAAATCTTTATATTGCGTTAGGAGAAGTATATCAAGAATCAGGCAAATCGGAAGCAGAAATCAAAGCCGTTTTTGAAGATGCCATTAAAGTAAATCCAAATGCTCATTTGGCCTATTTCTACATCGGTCGTTTGTCGTTTAACAAAGCCGTTGAAGTAGCAAACAAATCGATTGACATCAAAGACAATAAAAAATACCAAGCTTCGAAAGAGGAGACCAACAAACTCTACAAAGAGGCGTTGCCTTGGTTCCTGAAAGCAGTTGAGATTTCACCCGAATCAATGGAATATCTAATCCCTCTTCGTTCTATCTATTACAATCTAACAATGAACAAAGAGTTTGATGCATTAGACAAAAAAATCAGTGCTTTGCGCAACAAATAATCACTGAATAATTTTCAAAACAAATGTCGGCATAATCACCATTGTGTCGGCATTTTTTTTGCAACTTGCCAAAGCTGATTCACAGAATTAATTATATTTGTACTTCTTATCAAAACCCCATACAAATCATTGAAAATACCCTTTTACCATGAATATTGAAAAAACAAATTGGCACGGACTTGATGCCATTCTTTTGGAAACAAACGTCTATGAAGCTATTCTTGTTCCCTCGGTAGGGGCAAACATGATTCGGTTATTTAACAAAGAAAAAGAGGTTGATATTCTTCGATCACCTACCTCCAACGAAATTGAAACATTCTTCCAAAGACCTCAAATATTTGGAATTCCCGTTCTATTTCCACCTAATCGTATCGAAGATGGAACTTATAGTTTTAATGGTAAGAAATACTCATTCCCGATTACTATTCCGGCACAGAATAATTATCACCACGGCATACTGAAATCACAACCGTTCGTCATCACACGCACCGAAATAACAACTGATGCGGTAGAGATTGAGGCTAAATTCTTCTCAAATCGAGTGAATGCAACCATTTATTCTGATTTTCCACATCAGTTTATCTGCACAATGAAATATCGTTTAACAGACGAAGGACTTACTCAAACAGCTTCGTTCACCAACTTAAGTGCTGATCCAATGCCTATCGGGGTTGGCTATCATACACCGTTATGCGTGCCTTTCTCTGAGAATAGCAGCAAGGATGACTACAAATTACTAATATCAGCAGGCAAGCGCTGGGAACTTTCGGACAGAGGTTTACCAACGGGAAATTTACTCGACTTATCGGCAGAAGAGACGCTGCTACGTCAAGAGGGAATAACACCCACTGGAAAAGGCATTGAATGGGCGTTGACCGACGAAGCCATTTTTGTAGATGGTGCTCCGTATCATGGTGCTGTATTGATTGATACCAGAACTAAATTACGCCTGTTTTATGAAGTAGATGAGCAATTCAAACACTGGACATTTTGGAATAATGGCGGCGATGTAGATTGGGCTTGTCCAGAGCCTCAAACTTGGGCTATCAATGCTCCAAACCTCAACTTACCTGACGGAATAACTGGATTTCAATCCATTGAGCCAGGTGAAACGTGGAGTGGAACTACAAAGTTGTATGTGAAGTAAAAAGATTCGTTTAACATTTCGTATTTTTTTTCTTGCACTCTTGAACAGAAAAGAAATTGTAATCAAAAAAAATAGGATTTTTTATTTTGAATAATTTATACTAAAATACAAATCTAAACAAATCTCACCTCTCATAATTTCATTTCAAAGAAATTTCAACTCAAAACATTTCTAACTATCATTTTTTTCATATATTTGCCAATCAGACTACTAAACGAACCGATGAGAAAATTGAATATAAATTACTGGCGATGGCGCACTAAATGATTAGTGTAAACTTCGTCGCTTTATATAAATAGATAAAATAATGAAAGCCCGATGTTCACATCCGAACATCGGGCTTTCTACAAGCAATACCTTAACCTAAATTTATACTTTATGATTTCAAGAAAATTTTTCCTTGCCGAGAATGAGATGCCACGTCAGTGGTACAACGTAGTGGCAGACATGGTAAACAAGCCTCTACCTCCACTCCATCCGGGCACCAAACAACCACTCAATCCAGCAGAATTAGAACCTCTATTTGCCAAAGGCTTAATTGCTCAAGAAATTTCGCAAGAGCGTTGGATTGATATCCCACAAGAGGTGTACGATCTTTACAAGATTTACCGCCCTACTCCATTGGTTCGAGCTTTTGGTTTGGAGAAAGCCATTGGAACAAAATCTAAAATATATTTCAAAAACGAGAGTGTGAGTCCAGTTGGTTCTCACAAGCTCAATTCAGCCATTCCGCAGGCGTATTACAATAAAATTGAAGGCACAAAACGCATGACTACCGAAACCGGTGCTGGTCAATGGGGAACAGCACTTAGTTTTGCTTGTCAGCTTTTCGGCATCGACCTCAACATCTTTATGGTAAAAGTAAGTTACGAGCAAAAGCCTTTCCGCAAATCGTTGATGAACACGTGGGGCGCTAAAGTAGTGGCATCACCTAGTACATTGACCGAGAGTGGACGCAAAATATTAGCAGAATTCCCTAATTCTTCGGGCAGCTTGGGTATCGCTATCTCCGAAGCAGTAGAGATGGCAGCAAAAGATCCAGAGACTAAATATGCTTTGGGTAGTGTACTCAATCACGTTTTACTTCACCAAACCATCATAGGATTGGAGTCCGAAAAACAGATGGAGATGGCAGGCGATTATCCTGATGTGGTTATTGGTTGTTTTGGTGGCGGTTCCAACTTCTCAGGAATTGCGCTACCATTCTTGCGCCACAATTTGAGTGGTGACAAAAAAACCGAAATCATCGCAGCTGAACCGGCTTCTTGTCCAAAATTGACTCGAGGTGTGTTTCAATACGATTTTGGCGACACGGTTGGTCTTACTCCATTGATTCCGATGTACACCTTGGGACACAATTTCCAACCCGCTGACATTCATGCAGGTGGATTACGTTACCACGGCGCAGGAGCCATCGTGAGTCAATTATTAAAGGATGGATTAATATCGGCACAAGCGGTTCAACAGCTCGATACATTTGAAGCTGGTGTCCTTTTCGCACGAGCAGAAGGAATCATCCCTGCTCCCGAATCTACCCACGCTATTTCTGTAGCAATCAGCGAAGCAAAGAAAGCAGATGAGGCAGGAGTTGAAAAAACAATTCTGTTTAATCTTTCTGGACATGGTTTGATGGACATGGCAGCCTACGATCAATATTTTGCAGGTAACCTTACAAATTTTCCCATTTCTGCAGAATCAATCGCCGAAAGCGTAAGTAAACTAGAGCACTTGGCAGAAAAATTTTAACTCATTTATGTTATAAAGTGACGTTAATTAGAGAGATGGTTTCAACTTGAGCCATCTCTCTTCTTTTTATAAATTATACAGTGTGAGAGGGGTATTACAATCTTCGTTCGGTTCTAAGTTACATACACATCATTTTATTCACAGAATAAACCTATCACTATGAAGCCAATCGCAGCATTAACAATTATTGTTCTGTCTATCATTGCTATGAGTTGCAGCAAAGAACCAGACATTACTACTGGAGCTACAAAGAAAAGCGCCTATACACAAACACAAGCGACGGATTCTATCACACCGTTAAACTAAACTATCTCGAAAAGGAAGCGACGAAAACCACAAATTTTCGTCGCTTCCTTTGTGTAAAAAGATTATCTTTGTGTCCCAACCGATACAAGAATTATGGATTTCCGATTGAAAGTGTTTCAGAGTGTAGTGCGCAATCAAAGCTTTACGCGAGCAGCGAAAGAGCTTAAAATATCGCAACCTGCCATCTCGAAACACATCCAGGAATTAGAATCACTTTATCAAGTTCAGCTACTTGAGCGAAATGGTTCGCAATTGAAAATCACACCCGCTGGCGAACTATTATTATCCCACAGTGATCGGATTTTGGACGCTTTCGAATGGCTCAACTACGACATGAACCGACTCACTAATAAACATAAAGGTTCACTTCGGCTAGGTGCCAGTTCAACGCTTACTCAGTATGTTTTGCCTCCAATCATTGCTTCTTTCATAAAGAAATTTCCAGAGATTAAACTATCCGTAATCAATGGCAATAGCCAAGAGATAGAAACAGCATTACTCAAGAAAAAGATAGACATTGGAATGGTCGAAGGCGATAGTCATCGTTTGGGAATTCATTACACTCCATTTTTACGCGATGAACTAGTGGCTATTTGCTCTACTCAAAGTACATTATCTACTTACGAGGAGATTACGATAAAAGAGTTCAAAAAAACCCCCATCGTCGTTCGTGAAAACGGCTCAGGAACTCTAGAAGTTCTAGAAAATGCACTCAAAAATCACAAACTAAAACTTGCTGATTTGAATGTCATTTTGCAACTTGGCAGTACCGAAAGCATCAAACTATTTCTTCAAAACAGTGATTGTCTAGGATTTGTATCTATTTATGCCATATCAGACCAAATCGCCTCTGGGAAATTCCAAATAATCGACATCGTTGATTTCGAAGTAACACGAATGTTTCAATTCATTCAACGACAAGGCGATTCGGGTGGAATTGCAGAAGATTTCATTCGCTTTGCCAGAAGAAAATCTCGGAGTAAATCGAATTCAGAATAGACTCCTGTTTTTTTTCAAACTCATAACGAATGGTTATTCCTTATCACAATTATTGATTTTATAGCTGAAATACAATAAGTTATCTTTGCATTCGAAACAATAATGCAAGATTATGCAATTTATCAACAGCAATTCCTCATTTGTTAAACTTTCATTTACTCTTTTAGCAGGAATATCCCTATTACCTGTCGTAACTCCTTCCATTGCGCTATTCGGTGGTCTTATTTTTGCACTAACAATTGGAAATCCTTTTCCCACGCAGACACGTAAAATATCGAAACACTCCCTACAAATTGCTGTTGTCGGTTTGGGTTTTGGAATGAATCTACACGAATCACTCAAAACAGGTTTAGATGGTATTGGATTTACGCTCTTTTCTGTAGCATCGATTATGATTATCGGTTTTTTTGTTGGACGCTGGATTAAATTATCGAAAGCTACATCTTATCTTATCTCTGCTGGCACTGCCATTTGCGGTGGTAGTGCAATTGCGGCCATTTCGCCTGTCATCAGGGCCAACCAAATAGAAACATCCGTATCACTTGCTACCGTATTTACACTCAATGCCATCGGATTGATTTTATTTCCATATTTGGGACACTATTTTCACTTGTCTCAACAACAATTTGGGATGTGGGCTGCCATCGCGATTCACGATACAAGTTCAGTTGTAGGCGCAGGTGCGACTTACGGGTCACAAGCGCTCAAGATTGCAACAATGGTGAAACTCACTCGAGCCCTTTGGATTATTCCATTGGCTTTTGTTTCTAGTTATATTTTCAGAAATAAAGAGAGTCGTATCTCAATTCCTTGGTTTATTCTCTTCTTTGTTGGAGCAATGGTTTTGAGTTCATACACAACTATTTTTCAGCACATTACAGGAAATGTTGTATCTCTCTCCAAGCAACTATTGACATTCACACTATTTTTGATTGGTAGTGGACTCACCCGAAATTCTTTACTCATTTCAGGATTTCGACCATTTGTTTTAGCTGTTATATTGTGGGTGTTTATAGGTAGTCTTAGCCTGTTTTCTATTATTTACCTTACGTAACACAACAGACCTCAATCGACCAAGTACAATAAAAGTGAGTTTTGTTGAATTTCAACAAACAAAAGATTGTAACTTTGCACCCAAATATATTGATATCAAATTAATGGAAATTGCCGCACTGGTTTCGGGCGGAGTAGATAGCTCTGTGACCGTTCATTTATTGAAAGAACAAGGATACAATCCAACCATATTTTACATAAAAATAGGGATGGAAGATGAGCACGGTTACATCGATTGCCCTGCCGAAGATGATATGGTTATTGTGGAATGGCTCGCAAAAAAATATGGTTGCCGTTACGAAATGGTTTCTTTGCACGAAGAATATTGGGAAAACGTAGTCTCATATACTATTGAAAATGTAAAACGTGGATTGACTCCCAATCCTGATATGATGTGCAATAAACTGATCAAATTTGGTTTTTTCGAGCATTATTGGGGCAAAGATTATGACAAAATATCGACTGGACATTACGCTACGACGACCGAACAAGATGGAAAGCTCTATCTCTCAACTGCAAAAGATAAAGTAAAAGATCAAACCTATTTCTTAGGTCAAATTACGCAGCAGCAACTTTCAAAAATTATGTTTCCGATTGGAATCTACGACAAAAGTGATGTACGTCGCATTGCAACGGAAGCAAATCTGATAAGTGCTCAACGAAAAGATAGCCAAGGCATTTGTTTCTTAGGAAAGGTGCATTACAACGATTTCATCAAGCGTTATCTGGGTGAAAAAAAGGGGAAAATAGTAGATTTCGAGACAGGCAAAGTCTTGGGTGAACACGACGGATTTTGGTTTCACACCATTGGACAACGGCGTGGTATTAAATTGAGTGGCGGTCCTTGGTTTGTTGTCAAAAAAGATGTTGATGAAAATGTAATTTACGTTTCCAATGGCTACGACCCAGAAACACAATATGGCAAGGTGGTAAACTTAAAGGGATTAAACTTTATTAGTGGTGATCCTTGGGGCGATTTATCAGAACCGCGTGATTTAACCTTTAAAATTCGTCATACGCCCGATTTCACCAAAGGGACTATCGAAAAAATTGGCGATATATACCGAATTCGTTCCGAAGAGAAAATTCAGGGCATTGCGGCAGGTCAATATGGCGTTTTATACGATACAGAAAGTCAACTTTGTTTTGGAAGTGGTGAAATTATCTAAGCCATTTTTAATTTTGTTCAATTATCAAAGCGTTGCAAAAATCAAACGATTGAACAATCATAAATTTTAACAAAAAAAATTTACAGACTCAACCCATTGAACGATAGCATTTCAGCCATTTTCAACGACAAAAAGCGATACAAAATGAATCTAAAATTTGCAGATTCAAAAAAAAGCAGTACTTTTGTATCGCGGAATGGAGCAGTGGTAGCTCGTTGGGCTCATAACCCAAAGGTCGTCAGTTCGAGTCTGGCTTCCGCAACTACAAAAGAGTACTTCGGTACTCTTTTTTTTTGCTATTAATTTACTCAATCAATGCCAGACGAGCAGCACCTCTACACTTAATTTACGCAATAGCCTAATTTTCACATTTTTCTACGTTTTTTCCTTCAATTGTATTCATATTATAAAAAAATAGCATATATTAGTGGCGTAAAAACATACACAACGAAGAGTAATGGTTAAAGAAAAAATTTGTCTCGAATACCAATTTAAGAACGTGTCAGTCTCACTTCTTTGGTCATACCTGAGCACTCCCAGTGGATTGGCTAAATGGTTTAGCGATGATGTCGATGTGGATGGAAAAATGTACACTTTCACATGGCAAAAAGCTCCCCAAAAAGCAGAACTTATCCATATTCGTCAAGGTCATTTCGTTCGGTTTCGATGGGAAGAAGATTCAAACACAAAATATTACTTCGAATTTAAGCTTAACACCGGCGAATTATCAGGGGAAGTGGAGATTGAAGTCACTGATTTCTGCCTTTCTGATGAAGTGGAAGACACACATGAACTTTGGAATACACAAATTGAGGCTCTTAAACACACTATCGGAGCGTAATATTGGCTAAATATCTCACTCTTTTTTGCTAACTTTGCACTCCATAACCACAGAGTTAGCTCATGTTGCGAATCAAAAGACTATATCTGTTTGTTTTACAGACATTTCTACCCATATTTTTGATGACATTTTTCATCAGCCTCTTCATACTGCTGATGCAATTCTTGTGGAAATATGTGGATGAATTTGTAGGCAAAGGGCTCAGCGTATCAGTCCTTTCAGAGCTTTTCCTCTACGCCGCGTTAAGTCTGGTGCCAATGGCACTTCCTCTCTCCATTTTATTGGCTTCGTTGATGACTTTTGGCAATATTGGCGAAAGTTTAGAGCTACTTTCCATGAAATCGGCTGGCATTTCGTTGATTCGAATCATGCGACCACTCATCGTTGCATTGTTACTAATCGCTATTGGATCTTTCTTTTTCCAAAACAATGTAATGCCAAAAGTGCAAGTCAGGTTGTGGGGTTTGATGCTTTCCGTGCGACAGAAATCGCCTGAATTGGATATTCCTGAGCGTGTTTTTTATGATCAAATAGATGGTTACAACATATACATTGAGAAGAAAGATCCAAAAACAGGCATCTTGCATCATGTGATGATTTACGATTTCTCACGCGGGTTTGAAGATGCTATGGCTATTGTAGCCGATTCGGCGAATATCAAAATGACGGAAGATAAGAAATATTTGGTCTTCTCGATTTACAATGGAGAATCATTTGAAAACCTAAAAAAACAGCGTTCATCCTATAATAATGTCCCATATCGTCGTGAGACATTCTCGCTCAAGCAAATTCTGATTGCTTTCGATGCCAATTTCACGAGGCTCGACAACGGTTTTTTACAAAACCAATACATTGGAAAAAATATCTCAGAACTCCGTCATTCTATCGATTCGATGGAGATAATGGTGGATAGCTTCAACAAACAAAACATAGAATCGTCGGGTTCATTGATCCCATTAAACGGTAAAAGTTATTATCAAAAAAATCCAGTTGACTCGGCGAAAATCGCACAAGCAAATACATTTGACGTAGATAGTCTTTACGAAGAAGCTTCTCCTTCTGATAAATCTACGGCTGTCAAACGCGCCATAGCATCTGCAAATTCCTCAAAACAAGAGTTTGAATTCAAACAATATTCGGTTAAATCGGAAGAAGAAAACATCAACCGACATTACATTGAATGGCACAAGAAATTCACATTATCGTTTGCATGTTTAATTTTCTTCTTCATCGGGGCACCTTTGGGAGCAATTATTCGCAAAGGAGGATTAGGTGTACCAGTTGTGCTTTCTGTTTTTCTATTTATTGTCTATTACATTTTCGATAGCACAGGATACAAATTAGCACGCGATGGCCGCTGGCCTCCTCTCGAAGGAATGTGGTTAAGCTCTGTGGTACTTTTACCATTGGGCGTATTCTTGACCTACAAAGCAGCTCGTGATTCGGTTATTCTAAATGCGGACACATATATTTTGTTCTTTAAAAAGATTTTCGGAAAAAGAAAAGGAAGAGAATTGATTCGCAAAGAGTTGGTGATGTTCAATGCTGATTCTGAAAAAATTACTCAAATGATTGAATTGCAAAATAATCTTATAAATGAGACTATTCAATACTTTTCGGACAAACAAAAGACAAATTATTTTGTTTTTTGGAAAGAAGGAACTCACGCTACTCAGTTGAACAAAATCAATCAACTTTTAGAAGAAATTATTGAAGAAGCAAATAATACTGCTAACCAACAAATCTATTTTAAACTGAGAGAATATCCTGTTTTAGCTTTAGAGCGTTACAATATCACACCACACCAACCGTGGATTAGGATAATCATCGGATGCCTTTTTCCCATTGGAGTTCCTTTCTATTTTTACATTCGAATTCAACAGAAGTGGGTGCAACGTGATTTAAAAATTGTACAACGCATCAATCAAGAACTTACATTAATATTGAAATAAAATATGTTCAAACTAAACACAATCGAAGAGGCAATCGAAGACATCCGCAACGGAAAGATGCTGATTGTTGTCGATGATGAAGATCGAGAAAACGAAGGCGATTTTATTGTTGCTGCCGAATTGATTACTCCAGAAATCATCAACTTCATGGCACGTCATGGTCGCGGGTTAATCTGTGCAGCTATTACCGAAGAGCGATGCAGCGAACTCGATCTTGATTTAATGGTAACGACCAATACAGCTCTGCACGCCACACCATTTACTGTATCGGTAGATTTAATTGGCAATGGTTGCACAACCGGAATTTCGGCAGAAGATCGTGCCAAAACGATAAAAGCGCTGTGCGATACCAACACCAAACCAGAAGATTTGGGTCGTCCAGGACATATTTTTCCATTACGAGCTCGCAACAGAGGCGTATTGCGTAGAGCAGGTCATACCGAAGCATCGGTAGATTTAGCAAGACTGGCAGGTTTATTCCCCGCAGGTGTACTTGTTGAAATCATGAACGAAGATGGCACGATGGCTCGTTTGCCAGAGTTAATCAAAATTGGCGAACAATTCGGATTAAAAATAATCTCTGTTTCGAAACTGATTACCTACTTGCTTGCAAAGGAATCTCTTGTAGAAAAAGGTGAAGAGGTAAATATGCCTACCGAATACGGAAACTTTAAACTGATTCCTTTCCGCCAGAAATCGAATGGTTTGGAGCACGTAGCATTGATAAAAGGAACTTGGGAAGAGGATGAACCCATTCTTGTAAGAGTACACTCATCTTGCGTAACTGGTGATATTTTTGGTAGCAAACGATGCGAATGCGGCGATCAACTTCACAAAGCAATGGAGACCATTGACAAAACAGGAAAAGGAGTCATTTTATACATGAATCAAGAAGGTCGTGGCATTGGCTTAATGAATAAAATAAAAGCCTACAAACTTCAGGAAAATGGATTTGATACCGTAGAAGCCAATTTACATCTAGGATTTCAAGCCGACGAACGTGATTATGGCGTTGGCGCTCAAATCTTGCGAGAAATAGGTGTCCGAAAAATGCGGTTGATGTCAAACAATCCCGTAAAGCGAATTGGACTGGAAGCTTATGGCCTTGAAGTGACGGAAAATGTATCCATCGAAGTTTCACACAATCCGCATAACGAATTTTATATGAAGACAAAAAAAGACAAAATGGGTCATACGCTCAAACATCTATAAGTCAACAACCTATAAACAATCCCATTTATCTGATTCATCATCTTTTAAATGGGATTTTTTTATTTATTTGCATTGTTATCGACTTATTTGTAAATGAAAGGATCTACACATATTTTAATTCATAGAAAACATCTTTCGTAACATAATTTTATTAATTTTGCTTTCCATAAAAATTACCTTTTTCAAGAACACAATCCTTTAAATCTTATTAAAATGGAGCGTATATTCAGCATTAAGATTCGTTTGACATTAATGAATTTTCTTCAATTTTTCGTTTGGGGAGCTTGGTTAATCACCATTGCGAATTATTGGTTCGCTACCAAAGGTTGGGGTGGCGCAGAGTTTGGAGCCATTTTCTCTACATTAGGAATTTCCTCCATATTTATGCCTACTATTTTTGGAATTATTGCCGACCGCTGGATGAATGCAGAAAAGTTGTATAGTATTCTACATATCCTGAGTGGAATAACGGTTCTCTTTTTTCCACAGATTAACGATCCACATACATTCTTCTGGTTTATGCTTATCGCCATGTCATTCTACATGCCAACCATTGCGCTCAACTACTCTATCACATACAATGCACTGAAAACCAATCATTTTGATGTGGTCAAAGATTTTCCTCCCATTCGCGTATGGGGAACGGTCGGTTTTATCATCGCCATGTGGGTGACCAATTTATCGGGTAACAAAGCTACCGACATGCAATTTTACATCTCCGCTGCAGGTTCTATTTTATTGGGATTATACTCACTAACGTTGCCAAAATGCCCACCACTAAAACAAACTGCCACGAAAAGTAGCTGGGTCGAAGTATTGGGTTTAAATGCTTTTAAACTTTTCGCCAATTACAAAATGGCACTTTTCTTCCTTTTCTCTATGTTATTGGGAGCAGCGTTGCAATTGACAAACATGTATGGCGATACTTTTCTTGATGACTTTAGAAAAATGCCAATATACGCAGATTCATTTGTCGTGAAATATTCTACCATCATCATGTCCATTTCTCAAATATCAGAGACGCTTTTCATTTTGGCAATTCCTTTCTTCCTGAAAAAATTCGGCATCAAGAATGTAATGTTAATCTCCATGTTCGCTTGGGTATTGCGATTCGGACTCTTTTCGTATGGTGACCCAGCTGGTGGTTTGTGGATGATTGTTCTATCCTGTATTGTGTATGGAATGGCATTTGACTTTTTCCAAATTTCTGGCTCGCTATTCGTTGAAACAACCACCGACAGCAACATTCGCTCCAGTGCACAAGGATTGTTTATGATGATGACAAACGGTTTTGGTTCGGTGATTGGTAGCGTGGTAAGTGGTGAACTTATCGATCGCTTTTTTACTCACAACGGAACAAAAGATTGGCACTCCATTTGGTTGACATTTGCTATCTACGCTTTGGTGGTAGCCGTCTTATTTTCGTTCATGTTTAAACACAAACACGATCCCGCTAAAATCTAAAACCAAGATTAACGATAATAACAGATTCAAACGGTTGGAGATTTAGATTTTCAACCGTTTTTTTATGATTAATCCAATCCAACAAAAGACCATTAGAGAACTCAAATTTTGCTCATTCAGAAAATTATATGTTATTTTGCACTTTCTTATAAAGCCTATTCGGGTTATCTTTTACTTGCGCATTTTTGTTGAGACATAATTTCAGGTTTTATTTTGCAGAACCTAAGAAATAGAATAACTATTGAAGAAATTAATTTCGGAGATTTTCGAGTCACAACAAATTCATATATAGCTTATTATCAAAATATTCTGATTCGACCTAACGTTTGAAATGAGGAAAATAAAAACAGGAATTGCATCTTTTGGCATGTCGGGACGTGTATTTCACGCACCGTTATTGCATGCAAATCCTGCTTTTGAACTTTCGGCAATATGCGAACGAAGCAAGAACGAAGCATCTGCACTCTACCCGACAATTAAAACCGTTAACTCTTTTGCTGAGCTAATTTCTATTGAAGAAATAGAACTCATCATTGTCAATACCCCAGATACTACACATTACGAATTTTGCAAAGTAGCACTCCTAGCAAACAAACATGTCGTAGTGGAAAAACCTTTTGTTTTTACCGTAAAAGAGGGCGAAGAGCTAATTTCATTATCAAAAAGACAAAACAAACTTCTGACCATTTTTCAGAACCGACGTTGGGATGGCGATTTTCTCACCGTTCAGAAAATCATAAACGAAACCCGACTTGGTAGAATCGTTGAATTTCAATCATCGATGCAACGATATCGCAATTTCGTCGTTCCCAATACTTGGAAAGAGGAGGCAAATCGTCACGTTGGGCTTACCTACAATCTGGGTTCTCATTTGATTGATCAGGCAATCGTTCTGTTTGGTATGCCTTCAGGCATTTTTGCACAAATCGAAAAATTACGAGACAACTCTCAAATTGACGATTACTTTCAGATTCAACTTATGTATCCCAAACTCGTGGTGACACTTCGGGCCGGCTATCTGATGAGAGAAGAGACTCCGCGCTACACATTGCACGGCACCATGGGTTCTTATGTAAAATATGGCCTCGATCCACAAGAAGAGCAATTGAAAAACGGCACCATTCCCGTTGGAGAAAATTGGGGTGCAAACGATGAAACAAAATGGGGAATACTTCATACTGAAGAAAATGGGAAAATTGTCAGACAGTCGTTGAAAACAGAAAATGGAAATTACAATGAGTTTTACAATCAAGTGGCAGAATGTATCTTGAATGATGCAAAATCGCCGATAGATGCCACTGAAAATTTAAAATTGATTGCCATATTAGAGGCTGCATTTCTGAATCACGAACAAAACAGAGTAATATTTTTATAACATTGATTTATCTACCAATTATAATAAATGAAGCAAAAACCAATCATATATCAATTAGTAAATCGTCTTTTCGGAAATACCAATCCAACCAGCAAATTTAATGGCACGATTGAAGAAAATGGCAGTGGCAAGTTTGCCTCTGTAACACCTAAAGCTATCAAATCCATCAAAGCTTTGGGCTGTACACATATATGGTACACAGGCATCATCGAACATGCCACAACGACCGATTATTCTGCATTTGGGATTCAACAAGACAATCCAAACATCGTAAAAGGGAAAGCTGGTTCACCTTATGCCATCAAAGATTACTACGATGTGAATCCTGATTTGGCAACCGATGTTTCTCAACGGATGAAGGAGTTTGAAAGTCTGGTAAAACGCACACACAAAGAAGAGATGAAAGTGATTATCGACTTTGTGCCCAATCATGTCGCTCGCCAATACAAATCGGATGCAAAACCAAAAAAAACAACCGACTTCGGGGAAAACGACAACACAGCAGTCCATTTCGATGCGCAAAACAATTTCTACTACATTCCCAACGAATCATTCCATCCTCAGATTCACACCCAATTCGACCAACTACCTTATACAGAATATCCAGCCAAAGCCACAGGAAACGACTGCTTTAGTGCTTCTCCATCAGTAAACGATTGGTACGAAACAATCAAACTAAACTATGGGATCAACTATACCCAAGGCAATCGTCACGAGTTTCACCCAACGCCCGATACCTGGAAAAAGATGAAAGAAATTCTCCTTTTTTGGGCAAAAAAAGGGGTGGATGGATTTCGATGCGATATGGCTGAAATGGTTCCAGTCGATTTTTGGGGATGGGTAATTCCTCAAGTGAAAGAGAAATATCCGAATGTTCTCTTTATTGCAGAAGTCTATAATCCAAATGAATACAGAAATTATATATTCAACGGCAAATTTGATTATCTGTACGACAAAGTAGGACTTTATGATGCGTTGAAAACCGTAACAAAAGGACACGTCTCCGCTTCTGTAATTACCGGTTGTTGGCAATCGCTTGGTGGAATCGAACAAAAGATGCTAAACTTTTTAGAAAACCACGACGAGCAACGCGTTGCCTCCGACTATTTTGCAGAAGACCCATTCAAAGCAATTCCTGCACTCATCGTTTCTGCAACGCTGAACAGTGCACCGTTTATGCTCTACTTCGGACAAGAGTTGGGCGAAAAAGGGATGGATTACGAAGGCTTTAGTGGACGAGATGGCAGAACGTCTATTTTCGATTATTGGAGCCCTTCCACCCTGCGAAATTGGTACAACGATGGCAAATGCAATCTCTCGCTCCTCACACCAGAACAAAAGAAACTACGACAAATTTACAACAAAGTGCTGCTTATTTGTAACGATGAATCAGCAATCAGGGAGGGTGAGTTTTTCGATTTGATGTATGTCAATTACCACAATTCTGGATTTAATCCCGAACGTCAATACGCATTTATACGGAAACACAAAAAAGAGATGCTACTGATTGTCGTAAATTTCGATCAACAAGATGTGAGCATCAAAGTAAATATTCCACAACATGCATTTCAGTTTCTCAAAATAGCAGACGGTACAAAAGCTGAATTTACAGATTTGTTGAGTGGTAAAAAAATCAATAGAGAATTTCGGTCATCTATTCCATTTGCAATGCAAATAAAAGCTCATTCTGGTGTTATACTGAAATGTAATTTCGAGAAATGACAACAAATTGAAATATTTATGTAAATATATTGAGCGATAACAAAGAGAAATATATAATTTTGTAATCTCTAAACCAAACCTCCAATCCTTCAAACAAAAATGGTACAAAGCCCTCCTTACAAAATTTTTTCAGGAACAAATTCCCAGTATTTAGCGACAAAAATATGTGAAAGCATCGGATGCGAATTAGGCAAGATGAACATCACTTATTTTGCTGATGGCGAATTTGGAGTCTCTTTTGAAGAGTCGATTCGTGGATCTCATGTATTTTTGATTCAATCTACTTTTCCAAGTTCCGATAATTTGATGGAGCTATTATTGATGATGGATGCTGCTAAACGCGCATCGGCAAAATCAATTGTTGCAGTTATCCCCTATTTTGGTTGGGCTAGACAAGACAGAAAAGATAAACCTCGTGTATCCATTGGAGCAAAACTAATTGCTGATTTACTGGGTGTAGCAGGCCTTCACCGATTGATTACCATGGATCTACATGCCGATCAGATTCAAGGATTTTTTGATGTTCCGGTTGACCACTTGTATGCGTCATCTGTTTTTCTTCCCTACATCGAGTCACTTCAACTGAAAAATCTTGTTTTTGCATCGCCTGATGTTGGTGGTTCAAAACGGGTTAACTCGTATGCCAAATATTTCGGCGTGCCGATGGTAATTTGCCACAAAACGAGATCAAAAGCAAATGAAATTGATCACATGACAATTATTGGAGATGTAACAGGAAAGAATGTGATTTTGGTGGACGACATGGTGGACACAGCAGGAACCATCACCAAAGCAGCCAATCTGATGATAAAAGCAGGTGCAGAGTCGGTAAGAGCCATTGCCAGTCACGCTGTAATGTCGGATCCCGCCACACAACGTGTGTGCGATTCTGATCTAACCGAAATGATTATGACAGACACCATTCCATTTAAAAAGAACTGTTCGAAAGTACATATACTAAGTGTATCGGCTCTTATCGGTCAAACGATTAAACGAGTAATCGACAATGAATCTATCAGCTCACAATTTTTATTGAAATAATAAGACTTTATCCAGAATAGAAAAAGGTTGCTCTCCTCGGAAAGCAACCTTTTTTCGTGCGCAAAATTAAGAAAAAACTCTATTGTACTAATGAACGTGATAATACAACCGGTTTCATCAACGATAACCCTGAATTGTATGTAATGGTATCTGTTTTGAATTCGCCAGAATAGGTCTGACGACTTAAGTGAATTTTGAAAGATGACTTAGGTGAAACAAGGTAATCAGAAACTTTAAATGATACATTACCCCATGCACTAATCAATTTAGCATCTGCAAATGCGTTATGGCGAAGCTCTGCATACACATCATCGGATGTCGTTTTTGAATCGTCAATTACTAAATTAATAAAATGCGTAACGCCTGGATCATCTCTCCACAATGCAAAATTGATATTCATATAATTACCAGCAAACCAGACATCGTGTATATTAATCGGGTCGTGTCCAATGCTATCTTCTCGAACAGGTGAACTTAGAAACGACTTCTTTACTGGATTTTTCGTCAAAATTGAATAGGTGCTATTGACTTTCACATAATAGCTTTTTAGAATAGATGCATTTTCGTGTTGTCTCAACACTGTATAGTCCACAATTACTCTTCTTCCATCCACCCACTCTCCAACAATGTTAGAGTTCTCCTCTACATAAAGGCGTTCCGCATCAATATCAGTCATCAATACATGATTTGCAGCATCCGAAATGGTTGCATAAGCAAGAAATCGGGAAGACGATTCATCTTCTTTTTGGCAAGATGACAAAGCGAACACAGCCAAAAGGAGTATCGAAAATAGTATATACCTCGTTTTCATATTGTGAATATATTTTATTATAAATATTTCTGTTTTAAACAGATACAACTTATTGACGTACAAAAATTCGATTTCGCTGCATAAGCAAAAAAAAGAGAGTGCCTTTTTTAAGACACCCTCTTCGTTCGATATGAATTTTTAGCTTACGCTTTTTCTAGTTGAAGTGTTTTGGTCGGTTGATCGCAAACTTCAGTTGGACCATAATACTGTATCGGACCTGGATAAACATAGCTTTGACTCTCATCGGCCCAATTCTTACGATTAGCCGCAAAAAATTTGAATGGTGCTCCATCCAACAAAACCAATGCTTTTTGAATCACAGGTTTCATTTTACCGTGGCGTCTTTCCATATTCATCATCATGGTAATGGGCACACCTCCTGCAATCCATTCTGCTGCTGGCGAAGTGAGATTTCTCACAGATGACATATATCCTGTTTTTCCTTCCGAAATCAATATAGAAGCAGTATAACCCAAAGTATAGGTGTAATCTGCATCAAAATTCGATGGAATTGCACAACGACCTTCGTAACCAAAGAAGTGGTTAATGGCTGAGAATTTTCCTTTGTATTTGCCTTCTGCCTTTAATTGAGCCAAACGTTTGGCTACCATTTCGATCAACAATTTTTCCGTTTCAATTAATGAAACTTGAACATTGCCATGCGGATCACGATCCAATGTCAATTGTTTCGCAATTCCCTTAGGAAGGCTATTATAGACATCGCGACTATCGTGGCTCAACATTCCTTTTACATATTGACGTTTCTCGTCATCTGTCTCAAGAGCATTAAAGTCTTCATTATGAGCTAATAAGTCATTCAATTCTGCAATCAATTTTTTCATTGCAGGTATAAATTCGATTAACCCTTCTGGAATAAGAATAGTTCCAAAATTCAAATCGTAATTAGCACGATTAACAATCACCGTAACGATATCATCAACCACATCTTTCAATGTTTGGTTTTTTGCCTCTACCTCTTCTGATACAATACAGATATTCGGTTGACTTTGCAATGCACATTCCAATGTGATGTGTGATGCTGAGCGACCCATCAATCGGATAAAGTGCCAGTATTTTTTCGCTGAATTTGCATCACGTTGAATATTACCAATCAACTCAGAATACACCTTGCATGCAGTATCAAAACCAAAAGAGGTCTCAATCATTTCGTTTTTAAGGTCACCGTCGATCGTTTTAGGACATCCAATCACTTGAATACCAGCCTTTTTTTGAGAATAATACTCTGCTAATACACACGCATTTGTGTTTGAATCGTCACCACCAATTACCACAATTGCATTGATGCCTAATTGTTTACAAATCACTGCTCCCTTTTCGTATTGAGCTTCTTCTTCCAGTTTTGTACGGCCAGACCCAATGATGTCGAACCCTCCGGTATTGCGGTATTCATCCACAATCTCTTTGGTTAGTTCAATGTATTGGTGATCGACTAACCCACTTGGGCCACCTAAGAATCCGTATAATTTATTGTTCGGATTCAACACTTTTAAACCATCGAAGAGTCCACAAATTACATTATGCCCTCCTGGCGCTTGTCCACCAGATAAAATAACACCCACTCCTACTGTTGGATTTTGTTTTGCCTCACCTTCTTTGAAGCTGATAATTGGCATTCCATACGTATTAGGGAATAATTCTGCTATCTCGGCCTGATCAGCTACCGATTCAGTTGAAGCACCAACTTCGATTTTCACCGCTCCTTGTAGAGCTGTTGGCAACTTAGGTTGATAAGATGCGCGCGCAATTTGTAATGCACTTTTTGCCATGTGTGTAAGTTTTATAGTTGTTTGTTTATGTTCTGCATAAATTTTGCAAAAGAATACCATCTTCCACAAAAACAGCACAAATTTCGTCATTTTTCTGCAAGATGGCAAACAAATGTTTCGTAATGAATGCTAAATCAGCTAATTTGTATCGATTCTTTTCTAATCATTTTCTAAAGTTCAGACTAAATAGTTTTAATAACTCAAAAAATCTATCCTTAGCATTCGACAAAAAGCAGTTAAATAAACTCATTTTTCAAAAGCAAAGATGCCAAATGAAATTATTCGGTATATTTGCTTTTATATATTATTGGTATGAGAGCTTTTCTACTATTTCTACTCACTATCTTTTGTTCATTCATCGCTTCTGCGCAATCAATTAGAGGAAGAGTAATAAACTCAAAAAACGACCCTATCCCCTATTCCACCGTTTACATCAAAGAGATTTCACAGGGATTGGTTGCCGACGAACAAGGAAAATTCCAGGCAAAACTAGCCCAAGGTACTTACACCCTCGAAATCAGCTCAATGGGTTTTGAAACCCAAAGGAGAGTCATTCAAACACCATCGACTAATCAAGAAATTGAATTTCAATTGACTGAAAAAATCTATGAACTGAATGAAGTTGTCGCTCGATTAACGAAAGAAGATCCTGCCTACCGCATAATGCGTTACACCATTGCCAATGCTCCATTTCACCTACATCAAGTGGCTAGTTACACCTCCGAAAACTACCTAAAAGGGAGTGTGAAGATTGAGAAAATACCCACTTTGATGAAAATGATGATCAAAGACGATGGCATCAAAGCCTTAATCGGGAAATTAATGGTGATGGAGTCGCACAACGAGATTTTGTTTCACTTGCCCAACAAATACACACAACATGTAATCGCCTACAAAACATCTATTCCAAAAAGCCTTGAACCCAAAGGAGGTATTCAGATTTCGACCTCCAGCATTTACAATCCCGAAATCTCTAGAAAAATATCGCCACTTTCTCCACAAGCATTCAAATACTACAAATTTAAGTTTGAAAGAATATATTCGGAAGGAAGCCTTCAGATAAATCAGATTCGTGTAATTCCAAAAGTCGAAAGTTCAACACTATTCGATGGAAAAATCTATATTACCGAAGATGATTGGAACGTTTACGCCATAGACTTATCAATCACAGAAATGGGAACAACAACTAGATACAAAGTCAATTATCAGGAGGTGAAACCATCTGTTTTCCTACCCATTACCTTCGACACTTATACCAATATTGGTACGCTGGGCGTAAAAGGATTCGGACGATTCTACTCTTCTGTAAAATATAAGAGCATCATTCTCAACGAATCGGCAGCACTTGTACCAAAGAGAAAACTTGACAACTCCAAAGAGAACTTTAAACAAGAAAAAGTGCGCTCCCAAATCGAACAACTCTCGGCAAAAGAGAAACTATCGACCAAAGATGCATTGAAATTGGCGCTCTTATCATCGAAAATGATGGAGAGTGATGAGCAACAGAAGCAACAGCAATCGTTGGAGGTGAAAGATATCGAGACAGTGAAAATGCAAATAGATTCGTTGGCTTCCAAACGAGATTCGACCTTTTGGGAAAACGTGCGCAATGTACCGCTAGGGAAAGACGAAGCAGAGAGTTTCTTGCATGTCGATTCGCTGCCCGTCTCTAAATCGGTGCAAACATCCAACAACTCAATCACCATTGGTATTTCGAGCTCTGGAAAATCATCGAAATGGCTCTTCGGCAACGAGGTTAAACTCGGGAAAAATGCAACAATATCATTTGATGGACTGTTGAAAGCCGTTGCAAAAGAGTATAATTTTGTAGATGGGTTCTGGCTTGGTCAACGAATTGGGTTGAAAATCAGCACTTCGAAAACGACCAAACTGATTGTTTCGCCATCCATCTACTACACTACTGCACGCAAGTCGGCAGTATGGGATGTGTGCAATAAGCTTCAATATGCACCGTTTTCGAATGGGCAACTCCGCTTGTCAGTCGGCAACACGACCAGCGATATTCAAGACGAAACAAGTACCTTGCGATTCACCAACTCACTATCGTCGCTCTTTTTTGGCGACAATGCAATTCGTTTTTATAAAAACCAATTTTTTCACCTCGACAACGAGGTTGACTTGGCCAACGGATTGAGATTGACCACTGCCATCAGCTACGAAAAGCGAAGCCTGCTGACGAACAGCACCTCGTTTCATCTACTTGGCAATGCTCCAAAACCCAACTACTTCAACGAAGCATATCGGACAATTTTCCCCGATCACATCAACTCAGCGGCGGTTGTCAAATTAACCTACACTCCGCATCAAAAATACCGCTTACGCGATGGTTATAAAGAGTATCTTAACTCTTCATTTCCCACTTTTAACGTGGTGTTCGAAAAGGCATTACCACTATTGAGCAGTAAAAATCAATCGTCGTACAGCGAACTAACATTTTCGATCGATCAAACAGTATCATTATCGCGATTCAGCAAACTAAATTACGCACTTTCGGCAGGAGGGTTTACATCCAAAAGAACAATTTTTGCACCTGACTATCATTACTTTGCCACATCGCCATTGCTTTTTACCCATCATTCGTTCAACAACACCTTCAGTCTGCTTGACAACTACACTAGCAGCACTAACCGATGGATGGAGAGCCACATCACGTGGAGCTCTGATTATTTGCTACTGAAACGATTGAAACCTTTGCAACGCAAAATCTTCGACGAATCGCTACAATGGAATCAATTGTGGAACATTCGCAACGAAAAACCAATTACCGAAATCGGGTACTCGATAGGATTGCCAGATTTAGGGAGAATTGGCATCTTCGCTGGATTTAATGGCTTTGCGCATCGAGGCACAGAGATAAAAATATCTCTTCCACTACTAAATTGGTTCGGAGAAAAATAAAATGAGTCTATCACAGACAACAGACACTCTACTTTTGATTGCTAATTATATTCAAGCTAAGTCACAAGCTTATGCGATTCAGCTAACTGTTCCAGTATTTGTAAAAAAAACATTTGAACAGATCTAACAGCCCCGATAACTATCGGAGTGAAACCCTTTAGGTCTAAAACATTCGCTACCACTTCAAGACTTCGTTATGTAAAAAAAAAGCCCTGTTCATCAACCGACGAACAGGGCTTTTAAGGATATACAGTTTTAGCCTATTTTTTCAACAAAGCAGAAACTTGTGTAAAGACGTTTTCGGCATTGAAACCAAATTTCTCATCCAACACTTTGAATGGCGCTGAATAGCCGAAATGATCGAGTCCCCAAACTACACCGTTTTTACCTACTAAGCGGTAAAGTGAAGTTGGCAATCCCGCCGTTAAACCAAACACAGGAAGATTCGAAGGAATCACCTCTTCTTGATAAGCAGCCGATTGGTTAAAGAACAATCCTTCAGACGGAGCAGAAACGATTTGTACTTGAATGCCTTTGCGCTCTTTCAACAAAGCAGCACCAGCTACCAACGACGCTACTTCCGAACCGTTTGCTACCAATACTACTTCTGGATTAGCATCTTTCGATACGATGTATGCACCTTTCGCAGCTTGCAACGCCTCTTGGTAGCGATTACCGCTAGCAGCAGGCAGATTGACAATATTCTGACGCGAAAGAATCAACGCTGTTGGAGTATCAAGGTTTTCCATCGCCATTTTCCAAGCCACAGTTCCCTCTTCTACATCGGCTGGACGGAGTACTAATGTACTGTTTTTGCCGTGGTGGTTTTTCAATTGTTCCATCAAGCGGATTTGAGCCTCTTGCTCAATTGGTTGGTGGGTTGGACCATCCTCTCCTACGCGGAAAGCATCGTGTGTCCAGATGTATTTCACCGGCAATTGCATCAACGCCGCCATACGCACAGCTGGTTTCATGTAATCGGAGAATACGAAGAATGTACCACAAGCACAAATCACACCACCGTGAAGGGCAATACCGTTCATAACGGCAGCCATTGTCAACTCACAAACACCTGCTTGTAAGAATGCACCTGTGAAATCACCGCTTGTGAAAGCATGAGTATATTTGAGGAATCCGTCTGTTTTATCAGAATTTGCTAAGTCGGCAGACGATACGATCATGTTTTCCACCTCTTGCGCCAACACACCTAAAACAGTAGCCGAAGCAGCACGTGTAGCCTGATCAGCTTTTTGTACGATTTTAGAATAATCAACAGCAGGAGCCTCTTTCGAGAAGAATTTTTTCAGTTTAACTGCCAATTCTGGATTTGCAGCTTCCCAAGCAGCTTGTTCTGCTTTTTTGCCAGCAGCAATCTTTTCGAGTTCAGCGGCACGTTTTCCATACAATTCGGCAGTCTCGTCGAAAATCACAAAAGGATTTTCCGGATTTCCGCCTAAGTTCAAAATTGATTTTGCATAGGAAGCACCACATTCACTCAATGGCATACCGTGAGTTGCGCATTTGCGTTCGAAATTATCTCCCGCTTCCGTCACAGCGCCTTTACCCATAATGGTTTTACCAATGATGATGGTCGGACGTTTTGTTTCTGTTTGAGCTGCTGCAATAGCTGCGCGGATGGCTACAGCATTATTACCTTCGATGGTCATCACATTCCAACCCCATGCTGCATATTTGGCAGCAGTATCTTCTTTCGTTACAGAAGAAGTGTCGGTTGACAATTGTATATCATTGCTATCATAAAACATAATCAAGTTGCTCAATCCCAAGAAACCAGCCAAACGACCTGCACCTTGTGAAATCTCTTCCTGCACACCACCATCAGAGATGAATGCGTAGGTTTTGTGACTCATCCACTCGCCAAAACGAGCAACAAGGAAACGCTCTGCAATAGCAGCACCCACCGCCATCGTATGACCTTGGCCAAGAGGTCCAGATGTATTTTCAATACCACGCAGCACATCAACCTCTGGGTGTCCCGGTGTTGGGCTATCCCATTGACGGAAGTTTGAACACTCCTCCATTGTAAATTTACCTGTCAAACTCAACACCGCATAAAGCATTGGCGACATGTGACCTGGATCGAGAAAGAAACGGTCGCGGTTGATCCAATTAGGATCTTTAGGATCGTAAGTTAAAAACTCAGAGAAAAGGACATTCACGTAGTCTGCACCACCCATCGCACCACCTGGGTGTCCTGATTTGGCTTTTTCGACCATCGAAGCAGCTAAAATTCTGATATTATCAGCTGCTTTGTTTAAAATTGAAACGTCGTTCATTTTGTATGGGGTTAAATAGTAAAAATAGGTTTAGTAGTATATCAAGAACGGTATGTTTTAGATTGAATTTCTAAAGTCGGACAAAATTACAATTTTTCTTCGAGAATTTGAGCAATCCGTTGCATTTCTAGGACATCAAATTCATCAAAATGGTGGATAAATTGGCTATCCACATCGAGCACACCTACCACCTTATTGTCTTTGAATAAAGGAATTACAATCTCTGATTTCGATAAAGATGAACAGGCAATATGCCCCGGAAATGCCTCAACATCGGGCACAACAATGGTGCGCGACTCTTTCCAAGCGTTTCCGCACACACCTTTGCCATATCGTATCCGAGTACAAGCTAACGGACCTTGAAAAGGACCCAACACTAATTCATCATTTTTCACCAAATAAAAACCGACCCAGAGAAAGCAAAAAGCCTCTTTGAGAACAGCCGACACATTGGCCAGATTGGCAATTAAGTCGCTCTCTGTTGCCAATAATGCTTCAATTTGGGGAATAATCGCCTTGTAAATTTCAGTTTTATCAGAGGTTTGTGGAATATGCAAGGTTTCCATACTGTTTATTTCAATTACAATGGACGGTATTTTAGCTGCATTGATTGCAGAAAATTCCTGATAATCTGATCGTTACATACCCGATATTGCTCTTGATTGGGATTGCGAAAAAATGCGCTCAACTCATGCTTACTGATGCGCATATTCACCGTCAAAAGCATATCTAGAATATCTTCATCTTTTAGGTTCAGGGCAATTTTCAGTTTCCGAAAGATGATATTATTATTCAATCGCCGTTCGGGAGCGGGTTGTTCGCATTCTCTTCTACCACGTCTGTCGTTAATAAGACCATTCAGAAACGTAGCTAAAACGATGTCAGACAACTCCTGATACGCTGGATCATCCTCTTTTTTCAACCAATCGCTCACTTCAGAACGCGACACTTCGTAATCAGCGGCAGCGAAAAGTTCAATCATTTTTGAATCGTTAAACTCAAAAGCATACCGTATCCGGCGGAGAATGTCATTGTTGGTCATAGTAGGTTAGACGATTTATGATGAAAATTACTTTATAGAATTACGATATAAGAAAATTGCTAAAATACCAACTACACAAATGATGATAGTAATGCTAAGAAAAATTGAATGAAAATTAAATATAAGTTTAAGCAGTAGGTTAATAACGATAAGTATAATAAACAGCCATTCTAAATATTCCAATGAATGTCGCCGACATTGAATACACCAATTATTCAGGCTTTTATTGTTGGGGTATTTTTGTGTCAACTTTTTAAAATCAGCGAATGCTGCTTTATACTTTCTCAATTTATAAAGAGTTTCCCCTCTTTTCATAATCAATGCAGTATATAGACTTTCATCCAATAAATCTTTATTCATCAGCTTCTCATCAGTTTCGAATAAAAAAATTGAATTATTTAAATAAGGTAATGCTGTATGAAATTCTCCTACCTTGCACTTCGCTATAGCAAAATCAGAAATTAAACGAGTCGTTTTGTAACGTTCTTTATAATCACCAAAATCTGTTTTGAGTAGCAATTCAATATTTGGCTCTACAATTGTCAAAAAATAAGAAGCATCTTTTGTAGATTCATCTAAATAAATTAAATCATAAAGTTCGTCAATCTTTAACATTTCGGTTAGAATATAAAAAACTTACGTCTGCGAAATTAACTAATTTCGTCTATAACACAACAAAAAAGGAGTTACATTGCTGTAACTCCTTCTCAAATTGATTTGTAGCGCGACCCAGGATTGAACTGGGGACCTCATGATTATGAATCATGCGCTCTAACCAGCTGAGCTATCGCGCCTTGTTTTCAATTGCGGTGCAAAGATAGTTCTTTTCCGCTTTCGTGCAAATAAATCACGCAACTTTTTCTTTAAAATGCCTATCTGCACTCACATTCAGCTGTATATCAATGCTTTCGACGGTATGAATAGATCTCCTCCCCTTTTTCGTTGATAAAAGAAACCCGAAAACCGGCAGGTGTGATGCTACACAAGGTGAATCCGAGAGATTTAGCATCAAATACGGTATAATACCAGGGATTTGAAAATCGTTTTTTACAACCTGATGTCGTCACGATATAATCGATGCCATCCACTTCGTTGTGCTGAAACGTATGCACATGCCCAGCAAAATAATAGTCAACACCGTATTTGTGCATCAACGGATCCACCTGTTTAATAAGCTCTTTGGTATCGCCATGATCTCCGAAAATAGATGAATAAACAGGATGATGCCCCACTACTATCTTCCATGTTTCGTGCGACGACTGCAACACACTATCCAACCAAGCAACTTGTCTATTTGTATCTTGACTTAACACCTCTTTATAAGCTGGTTTTTTACGATAACTTTCCAAAAATGGAGATGTATCCAGCACAATGATGCGCAGAGTGGTTGTTTCATTAATCGTTTTGACTAATGTATAATAACGCGCCGGCATTTTCCATCGGCCACCTTTGAGCGAATAATCGACCAAAGCCTGTGGATTACCATAATATTCGTGATTTCCCAATGTCCCATAAAAATCGAGGTTCAACGATTTTCCTTCAAAAAGATCCTCGAATCCAATCGTCCAGAGTTGGTCAGCTGTATCTTTCACACCACTATTGTGAAACATATCTCCTGAGTTAATGATAAAGCGTGGCTTCAACGAGTCTGCTAAAAAGGAAACTTCTTTAGCCGTCGCGATGGGTGAAAGATTGCCGGTCATTCCCATATCCGACACAACGAAAAAGTTATAATCAGTTGCTTTGGGGAATGGTGCCTTTTCGTGTGAGGAGCATGCACCAAAGGTCAAAACGACACAGAGGAGTAAAATTTTATTTAGCTTTTTCATCTCAGTTTATTATTTAGGTTGAACTACCATTTTATTATCAATCATCCTATTATTATATTGCTGCAAATAGGCTTTGAAATGTTCAAAAACTACCTGAGCGTCAGGAATACTCTTGTTAATCAGATTGGTTGTCAAAAGTTTATCTTGTCGATAATCATAAACGGCCAATAACTTTTCGCCATCACTGTGTATCGCATATTCTCCTTCCACATACTGATAAACACCATTAGTATAATTTGAAATAAATGGCTGTTCACTGGCATTAAAATGATTTCGACCATAAGCAAAATAGGGCTTATCATACTTCAAATAACCCAATACCGTAGGCATTATATCAATCTGCTGCATCACGGTAGTCGAGTCGATACTGTGTAAATCGCTTCCCGATTGATAAAAAATAATCGGAATGGAGAATACGCCCATCGGTGATTTATACTCCGCATGCTCCGACGATGGCAACGAATGGTCGGCCGTTATCACAAACAACGTATTTTTAAACCAAGAAGTTTTGGAAACCGTTTGAAAAAACTCTTTTAATGCATAGTCCGAATATTGCACTACCCGATGTACCGGCATTGTTCCTCCTTTGAAAACAGACTCGTATTTCGGATCTAGTTTGTAAGGATGATGCGACGAAAGAGTAAACACGGAAGCCATAAATGGCTTTGGCATTTTATCCATCGAATGAGCAAAAAACTGCAAAAATGGTTCGTCTCGAATTCCCCAATAGCCGTCAAAATCGGCATCGTTGTGATACTCGTTTTTGCCCACGTACTTATCAAATCCAAGCATATTGGTGATGGCATCAAATCCCATTGAACCATTAGGTGCTCCGTGAAAAAAAGCAGTAGAATAGCCCTCTTTGTGAAGAAGCGCAGGCAATCCATTCATTTTGTTAAGAGAATAACGCGACAACACAAAAGGTTGAACTAGCGATGGCACGCTTCCCAAAACAGAAGGAATGGCATCAATCGACTTCGAACCATTGGCATACGAATAGACCCACGTTTTTCCTTGTTGAGCCAACGAATCGAGAAATGGAGTATAACCTTTGTATGGAACGCCGTTAAATTGCTTGTTAAAATAGCCGGAGTGCTCTTTCGAAAAACTCTCTAAAATTAAAATCACCACATTCATTTTCTGAAAAGATGCGGAATCATTTCCTTGATGAATGGGTGAATAGATAGTTTCTATCTTATTTTCTGGGAAATAATTTATTCTTTTAAAAGTAGAACGAGATAGCGTTCTGTAAATCGAAAAAGGTGTATTCAACACAATAGCCGTTTCAATGGGTTGATTGACATTCGCTCCTGCATTTCCAATTGTAATTGGTCGGGTGGACATGCCGAAACCGCCTCGCATTCCACAAATAGTAAGCCAAAAAGATAATCCCATAATGATTGTTGACACAGAATAATAGGTCCATCGAGACGAAATCACTCGACTCTCTTTTACCTTTCCATACAGTTTAAACAATAGGAAAACCATCAGAATAAACAACAGCGTTAAATACCAGTTTTGAAGCAACGCTGTACCAAAAATTTTACTTTTATTATCATCGCCTTGAAACTCGGTCACAAATCCGAAATCTGTGCGTCGCATGGTATATCTGAAATAGACGATATCAACCACATTTACCAATAATGCTAAGGAATTGGTAATAATAAATAGCCATTTCGCAACGAGTTGATAAATCCGATTGTACCGAAATCGGAAGGGCACTACCATCATCACAATAAAGATGATATTGGTATAAAGAACTGCCGTCAAATCAAATTTAATGCCCGATCCCATCAGTGTAAAGAGATGAGAGGCGGACATTCCTGTAAAATAAGATTGATTGAAAATGTAGAACAGAAAGCGAGAAATCGAAAAGAGAGCCAACACGACAAAAAGTCGCCATATTGTCATTGTATAAATATTGTTGGCTTTCAATAGGAAGATATTTTTCATTCTAAAAAAGGAATCTTAATAAATAGATAAGCGGTGCAAAGATAATTCAAGAAATATAACAGAATCGCGACGAATAAGTTATTTCTCCAGTGGATTTTTCTTGTATAATTCATCCCACCACAAAGGGTTGTTTTGTAAATATTTTTCGAACCAGGCTAAAATTGTCTTTTGGAAATCGAGTCGTTTCGAGAAACTTGTCACCTGATGATTTTCTCCTTCCACCCGAATAAATTCGACTGGAGCACCCAAAATTTTCAGCGCAGTGTACATCTGGATACTCTCGCCAATAGGTACATTTGTGTCAGCCGATCCGTGCAGAAGCAACAACGGCGCTTTGATTTTATCGGCATGAAAAAGTGGGCTCTGCTCTACATAAAGCGCTTCATTATTCCAAGGATAACTTCCTGCTGAAGCTAATCCACTATAAGTATATCCCCAATAACCTTCGCCCCAATAACTCGTCAACGAACTTATTCCAGCATGAGAGATAGCCGCTTTGAAAAGATTCGTTTTAGTTTGCAAATATTGAGTCATAAAACCTCCATACGATGCTCCCATGCAACCAATTCGCGTGGAATCAACAAAACCATGCATTTGGCAAAACTCCTCAGTTCCCTGAATAATTTCATCAGCTGTTTTTATACCCCAAGCGTTGACGTGTCTGGCAGAGAATTCCTGACCGAATCCGATGCAACCCGACGGTTGCAGTGTGTAAACGACATAACCCATTGCAGCATAAAGATTCAGCGGGTAATTCTGCTCAAAAGATCGATCAGTAGGAGTTGTTCCACCATAAAAATAGACTAGTAATGGATATTTTTTGGAAGCGTCAAATTGAGGTGGCAAATAGAATCTGCCTTTAATGGCTGTACCATCAGTTGATTTGAAATTCCAATCTTCCACCCTACCTAATTGTGCGTCTTGCAGTCGTTCGGTTGAAGGATCTGAGAGCAACTTCTCTTTCTTACTTTTCAAATCGAGGGCATAAACCTGTACCGATTTCAAAACCCCTTGTCCATAAAAAATAGCTTTCGCTTCTTTACTCGCTACATGAAAACCTGAGACAATATCAAGTGGCAATGACAACATTTGAAACTTTTTTCGTTTTGGGTCATACGAAAATGCATGTTCATAATCCTCATCATCTGCTGTGAAATATATCAAACCATCACTTCTACTCCAAGAAGCTGAAGAGATAGACGGATTAAAATCCTTAGTGATTGGTTCTATTTTTTTACTACCCAAATCCATCAAAAATGCTTGCATATCGGATAGGTTAGAAGTTTGTCCCTTCGTGATTTTCAAACCAATACCTCCAAATGCCTCTCCACTTCCAGAAAGAAGAAGTTGTTTTCCATCAGGCGAAAACATGGCTCTAACAGCAAATTTCTCGTGTTCAAAAATCGTATCGGTTTGGCGCGTCTCAATATTCATTCGATAAAGGTTGGATTCACTAAAAGGTCGCTCAGTCACCACATCGGGACGGGTACTAAACAAAATATACTTTTCATCGTCGCTGATATCATTCAAGTAGGTCGTCTCACGGCCAAAAGTCAATCGCTCCATCAAATTGGTCTTTAAATCGTAAATAAACAGAGACGATCGCTTGCGCCAACCACTTTGTCTATCTTCTGGAGACAAAAAACGATGCATATTACCATACTCTTCATCGGCAGTTTCAGATTTACTGAAAATCAAATAATTCTCATTCGGGCTCCAATCAAAACTTCCCTCTGGTAAATCAGGTACGAGCAACTTATCATCTTGAGAAACAGGGTCTATGATTCGCAATTCGTTTCCTTTTCCCCCTTTTGTTGTATAATAGAGTTTGTTGGATAAAGGCATCCATGCCCAACCAATAGACTGAGTATCATCGGTCATAAGCACTTTGCCTGTTGCAATTTCTACAATTTCAGAAGAACTATTGGCTGTGCCGTCTTTATAAGAAGTGATGTATTTAATGGAAGCATATTTTCCATTGGGGGATATAGAGGTCGATTTAGGATGCTTTCCCTCCCAAAAGTCGTTTATCCAAAGATTTCGTTTGGGTGAAACAGAAGTTGTAAAAAAGTCAGAGTTATTCCCTTTTGTATTTATGACAGAAACCTTCAACGCTGGATCGCATTTATCATCAGCTTTTGCTAAGAGCTTTACGACAAACTCGTAACGACGAGGTTCTGCTTTCAATAGATAAGTTATCGGGGAAACTTTAGCGAAATTTTCATCGGTGGTCGTCTTATCGGTCACTTTTTCTCCATTTACATATACCTCAAACATTTGAGGGGAAGAAATATCTATTTTTAAAGACGAATAGCGGTCGACCAGCAGATAAAATTTACACTGTAATAATTGGGCAAACGCATTAGGTTTCGAAAAATGCACAATTCCAGCCGTATCCACATTCACCTTACTAAAAAAAGTAGGTGAAAATTTGCTTTTCAAAAGAGATTTAGTGTCAAATTTATTACCCTTTACGTCCACTGTGTCAGTTTGTAAAGGCTGATGGATGGTTACAAATGGAGAACATAAAAATTGTTGTACAATTGAAGGTCGTTCTGCATAAGCTTTAGTCATTAAAGCTATAAACAATAAGAAAAGTGTTCGTTTCATATAAGTAAATCTCTTAAAATAGAAAAAGACAATTCACAAATGTAAGAAAAAGAATAACGGGTAGTAATTGCGTAAAGAAAAGAATCGTGAAAGTAAACCAAATTTAGGAAATAGAAACGTCTATAAACGAGAAAAGGTTGTCATCCCGACAACCTCAACCTTATTAACCTTAAAATCTAATACCATGAAAAACACAGTGCAAAGATATGAACTTTATGTTGTATAACATATTATTCAACATTATTTATCTTCATTTTAAGGATTATTTCAAATCAGATGATCAAATAACCTCATAGAATAGGCTATCTGAACATTGAGTAAATTAATTTTAAGTTAAAAAGAATTTTGAAACCCAAAGACGAAAAAAAACTGACAGAGATTAGAGATCTAAACCATATTTTTTTACTTATTTTGTGGTTGAATGCAGCAAAAAAAAGGTTTCTCACATCTACAAATCAGTGAATGAGCGGAATAAGCGAAAAAGAACTTATTGAATCCTGCTTGAAAAATGATCGCAAGGCTCAGAAGGAGCTTTACGACCGTTATTCACGTAAGATGATGGGAGTCTGTTTCCGCTATACAGGAGACTCTGAAACGGCCAAAGATATGTTGCAAGATGGATTCATCAAAATCTTCGCTAGTCTTTCTACTTTTCAGTTCAATGGTTCCTTCGAAGGCTGGATGAGACGAATTTTCGTCAACACTTGCTTAGAACATTTACGGAAAAATGACATATTGCACGACGCAGCTGATTTAGATCACGCAGCAGCTCCTCTTTCAGGTAGCAGTTATTCGGTTGTAGAATCGATGTCGGCAAACGATTTAATGAAGATTATTGGCGAATTACCCAAAGGGTTTCGGTTAATATTCAATATGTACGAAATTGAAGGATATTCACACAAAGAGATAGCTGAAGTTTTGGGCATAACAGAAAGCACCTCTCGATCTCAACTAACAAGAGCCAAACAATTGCTCAAAAATAGGATAAATAAGGAGTTCTCAGAATGAACGATAAAGATTTTGACAATCTGATTAAAAACAAGCTCGACAATTTCGAAGTCGATGTACCTAGCAGTTGTTGGGAAGCCATCGAGCAATCGTTACCAATGCAAACGGATGCACGCAGAGTCATTCTGTGGCGCAGAATTGCTGTGGCAGCTATTCTTGTTTTAGGGGTTAGCTTGTCTGGATATTTAGTTCTAAATAAGAACAATAATAACAATCTTGCAAACACAAAAACATCACCAAAGCCATCTATCCAAAAAGAGGTAGAAAAACCTACGGTAATTGTCAATAATAATTTATTGATAGCAGAAACAAAAAGAACCACCACTAAATCAAACTCTCTCTTCAAAAAAGAAAAATCGGCAAAACCAGTGTTGGCCAATGCAAGTCAAAAACCAATTACTTCATCTGCAATCGAAACTGCTAAAGTAACTGTTGAAACTCCAGCTATAGAAGAACGCAGTACTGTTACTGAAACCAATACAAGTATCGCACAATCGGCACCAAAATCCGCATTGACAGATAAGCAGTTAGAAGATTTCATTCGTTTGGGACAAACTATACAAGAAGATGAAGCGATGATATTACCAACAGAAGAGAATAGTTCTTTAGCCCTATTGGCAGCTCTACCTGGATATAGTCATTCTTCTTCAAATAGTGAGTTCAGAACGTTACGCTCTACCTCTACAACGGATGAGGCTTTGAATATCTTAAATTCTGGCGCAACGACTACTCCGCTGCGTAAACATTCACTTCCGCTTTCTTTGGGGTTTTTACTGAATAAGAAAATCTATAAGAATCTCTCTTTTGAAACTGGTATTCATTATACCTATTTAAGAAGTGAGCAAGAAAATACAGGTCTTACTTATTATAGCAACGAAATTCAAAAACTTCATTATTTGGGAATTCCCGTGAGTTTAAGCTATCGTTATGCACAGCGCAATCGCTTCTCTTTTTATGGCAAAATAGGTGGTATGGTAGAGAAAAATGTTGCAGGTAGTTGGATTGACGAAATCAAAAAAGATAATAAAACTATCTATCAAACTAGCACTAGAAGTGATATTCATTTAGAGGATAAACTGCAATGGTCATTACATACTGGTCTTGGTGTTGATTATCGGATAGCCGGTTGGTTCAATTTCTATCTAGAGCCATCTTTTACATATTTTCCAGATAATCATAGCAAAATTGATAATATAAGAAAAAAACAGAACTACGAAATATCACTTCAAGGTGGTTTCAAAGCTGTTTTCCAAACACGATAAACTAACATCAACAATGAAAAACCTCATTCGTCTATTTTTCTCCTTTATCTTGTTTTCAACTCTTTTATTCAACACATCATGTTTACCTCAAAACGAGGTCGGCAATTTTCAGACATTTGAAGGGCAAATTGGAACTATTATAACATATTTAAACTTGAAGTGTTTCAGGATGGATGCCGATGGAACTCTTTTATCCTCCCCTGTTTTGAATCAATATGAGGTTGGGGATCGTATCGTTAGCTCTTTTTCTATTAATTATGACGATCAAACAGCTGGGGTTTCCTACTTAGTTGCCGAATTTCAAAGCATTGAAAAGATTAAAACAAACCCAGTTTTCGACATTACTGCTATCGAAAAAGATACGTTTAAAAATGATCCTATTAACACCTTCACTTATTCATATTTGTCGTTGGTGCAATCCAAAATCTATTTTACTACCCAAACTTATTTCTACGCCTCTAACAAATATCATTCGTTTGATTTAATTAGAAACAACCTCACAACTAGTGATACAATTAAACTAGAAATCAGACACAATGCTAAATTAGATACAGATAATCAACACGTGGAGAATACAATCACGTCGTATGACGTATCAACTTTATTGAGCAGCGTGCCAATTGGAGGTTCAAAAGTTGTGGAAATCACCTATAATGTGACGTCTGCTCCAGTAAAGCAATATATCACCTACACTCGCCCTACTCCATTGGATTAATTTTTTTCGAAGTAACTGCATCTGAGTTATAATAGATATCCTCTTTAAAAGGCACTTTTATTTTATAGATTTTACCCATACTGTTAGGAATGCTTTTCCCTCTCAACCAAGCATTGAAATCTTTCAACAGAAAATAGGTTGTTCCATTATCTGTAGCAAATTGATAAAGATCATCTATTGGGCCATTGACTATGACATCATTACTTCGAATGGATTTATAGAGTTGCTTCTGGTTTACTACAAATCCATATTTACGGGGATGTTCGAAAAGCTCTTTTGCGGCTAAAATGCGAAAAACATAACGCGAAGTCTCCTCAACCAACCACAAATCGAGTGATGATTCGGCAGATTGATTCTTCAACTCTGTCGAGATTCTTCCAGGACCAATGTTGTAGGCCGCAGAAACTGACGACCAATTCTTAAACCTAGCATACAAATCTTTCAGCATCTTACCAGCAGCTACAGTCGAGAGCTCCACATGGTACCGTTCATCAATGGTATCATTTACCTCAAGGCCATACATTCGACCCGTTGCGGGCATCAATTGCCACAACCCAGCTGCTTTAGCAGGTGAAACAGCTCTTACATTCAAACTACTCTCTATGACAGATAAATATTTAAGATCATCTGGAAGTCCCATTTGAGCTAAAATAGGAGCCATCATTGGGAAATATCGGTTGGCCTTCTTCAACATTTGCAAGGTAGACGAGTGCATAAACATCATTGCCATCATTTCGCGATCAAATCGCTCATACATATCGTATCGCTTGAGACGAATTGTATCGCCACAGAAAAGCACGTAATCTGGGATTTGAGGTGAAATCACGTTTGAAATTCGATCAACTACATTTACCGATGAGTCATTAGGCATTGCACGATTAACTGCAGAAACTGAAAAAGAAGATAAGGTGATGATAATAAATGAGATACTGACAATTCTAGAGATATACATCATATTGAAAAACTAACTTCATCGATTATTTACTACTAAACACATTTATATCACCTTTCAAATTATATTTTTTACCATCAGAGCCTACAGCTTCAATTACATAGTAATATGCACCCGGAGTTACAAATTTGCCTCCGACTTTACCATCCCACCCTTTAGCAGGATCACTCCATGTAAATAGTTGATTTCCCCAACGATTAAAAATCAAACCGTTAAATTTCACAATGGATTTGTACGCCACCAAAAACAAATCGTTTTTACCATCATCATTTGGAGAAAAAGCATTTGGTACTTTCAAATCAGAAATTGTCACCTCTATCATTTTCACTTGCGAGCTATCGACACAGCTGTTATTGCTGTTGCTAACTGTTAGTCGAGCAAAATATGTCTGTGCTTCGGTAAACGTGTATCGCACTTCCTTGTCTGAAAATGTAGCTACTACGTGTTTAAATTTATCATCGGTAGCAATCTGCCATGTATAGTAGGTCGCTGTGGGCTCATTTGCATAAGCATTAAAAATAACATCCACCGGCGCTGATCCACCCAATTCTCCAACCTCTTTTTCCAATTCATTATCGGCATCACGAGCAGTATGTTTTGCAAGCACAGTGGCATTTACAGCCACTGCCGTATATTCGAGGGAAGTTACATCTTTATTTAAACCCCATTGTGAAGAGAAAATATCATTACCGAGTGTAAAAGTGGTATTCATTAAAGGTGCTTCAGAAACTAATAAGTCAGAAGTAAGAGAAGTTATAAGTCGTGTCACATCCTTTGAAATATAAGCCTTGCTTGGTTCCGAAAACTCCATGGTTCTATATTTCAATGCCAATTGTATATCCAACGTTTTGCGAGAAGATGGGAAAACTGCCTCGTTATATCCCATTTCAAACAATGGTGCTTTTGCTGTTAGGTGCAACTCATCACAAGGCGCATCGTTTATAGCACTGACCTCGATGGATGTACATTCGTATTGTTTGTAATCGATGATCCACACCACATGCGTTTCCGTTCCATCTACTAACTGATAACCCGTATTGTTTTCTAATGCATCGAGTGTAGAAGTGATGGTTTCGCCCTCTTTGACCAATGATTTAGCATTTATATTGTTTGTATATTTATACCATTTGAGGCTGTTTCCAGTAGTAGAATTGTATGTCAATTTAGCATTATCAAGGCCATACATCACATATACGCCATCCAATCCACTACTTGTTGGAATGGAATAGAGAATTACATCCTTTTGACCACCAGCGACTTCTATTTTTTGCGCATAAACACCGAAAAGTGGAAGCAAAAACAGTATAAATAAGATTGATTTTCTCATAGTTGATACAATAATGAAACAGTTCTATAAAATTTATTCAAAAATAGTACAAATAGGCTATACTCGCCAATAAATTCAACAAATAAAAAAAGAGTGCTACAGCTTTTAACTCGATAATTGCAATAATATTGTTAATTTTGCGATACTCTTTTCACAAAACAAAGATTACAACTCCCAAAACGTCAAACATGAAAACTCTTCGATTTTTTCTACTCCAAATAGCAATATTGACATTCAGTGCAATAGTTGCTCAAGACATGCCTTACAAAAAAGAGGTGAAAGATGGTAAAGAATTCTACCTATATCAGGTTGAAACGGGTGAAGGAATATTTGCCGTTTGTCGAAAATTCAATGTGACGCAAGAAGAGATACTGCGTTATAATAAAGACATTGAAGATGGGCTTCGCAATGGACAAGTACTGAGAATACCGACTAAAAAAATGCCTACTAAAGTGGATGAATCAGCCTATTTTTATCATACGATTGATCAAGGTGAAACCCTTAACTCGATTGCAACTATGTATGGCGTCTCAGCATCTTCTATACGAAAATTAAATGCTGACGCTGATAAAAACATAAAAGTTGGCTTTGCATTAAAAATTCCTCAAACCATCAAACCGCGAGAGTCTAATTTGACTGAGAATTTTCAATATCACACCATCTCACCACGCGAAACGCTTTTCTCTGTTGCACAGAAATATGGTGTTTCGATGCAAGAGATTATGAATTCAAACCCCGGTCTTACAGGCAATACCTTTCTTGTCGGCAAAGTGATACGTGTCGATTTATCGAAAAGTAAAAAAAGTGATGCAAAAATTGATGCGTCGGAGAGTCAAAAGGAAGACTCATATATTCAATACGTTATTCGTAATAATGAATCGTTGCTAAGCATTAGTCGCAAGTTTAATATTTCTGTAGAATCACTTGTTCAACTGAATCCACAATTGAAAAATGGCGTAAAACCGTCGCTTAGCATTCGTGTTCCTATGCCTAAAACGCCTGTGATTGAACCTGAAAAAGACATCAATCAATCAGGAACGAATAACGAAACTCCAGACGACGAAACACCGACAGTTATTAACTCCGAGACATTGAAAGTAGCCTTGATGCTTCCATTTATGGTGGACGAAACGGGTGAAGAGGCTGCCAAACAATCTCGTCGTTTTATTGAGTTTTACGAAGGGTTGCTATTATCCATTGAGAAATTGAAAAATGAAGGTATCTCAATCGATCTACACGTTTACGATACTGGAGGCGAAACAAAGTCAGTCTCCAAAATTTTACGATTACCTGATCTTGCCAATATGGATTTGATTATTGGTCCAGTTTACAACGACCACATAGCTCCTATTTCAAGATTTGCAAAAGACAAAAATATTCCAATGGTGATACCATTTACTTCTAAAAACGAAGATGTATTAACCAATCCAAACTTGATTCAAATAAATACGCCACACTCCTACATCTATTCGGGTGCGGCACAACTGTTTAGCAAGAGATTCAAAAATTCGCAAATTATATTTCTTGATGAGGCTAATAAATCGGGAGACAAAAACGATTTCATATCTGTTCTAAAAACAGAATTGAAACGCCGTTCTATCCCTTTCAAATCATTTGCAACCAACGAAACCGATGGTTATGAATCCATCACGAGTATTCTTTCGCCAACTCAAGAAAACATCCTTGTTCCAACATCAGGTAGTCTATCCGATTTGCAAAAGATTGTGCCATCGTTACAAAGTGTAGCTATGACAAATCCATCATTTAACATCTGTCTTTTTGGATATCCTGAGTGGCAAACCTATGTGAAAGATTATTTGGAAGCATTTCATTACCTCAACACATACATCTACTCTCCGTTTTTCGCCAATCCGACGTCCAATGAATACAAAGATTTTGCTATTCAATTCAGGTCTTGGTATCAAAGAGATATGATAAACAGTTATCCTAGATATGGCATTTTAGGCTTCGATACAGGAAACTATTTTTTGAAAGCATTGGCAACAACCGGAAATAATTTCGATAAAAATGTGTTTAAAAAAAGCTTTCACGGAGTTCAAACTGGTTTCTCACTCGAACGAGTAAATTATTGGGGTGGACTAATAAACAAAAACGTCTATTTGATTAATTATGGACGTAATTTTGAAATTACAAAATTGATTTCGGATAAATAATGAGAAAAAATATCGTAATAGCTTTTGCACTCTTTGCAAGTTATCATTTACAGGCACAGAAATTTGCGTCAGAGACCTTTATCGGTGTTAATGGAGGAACTACGTTTTCGAGTGTGGATTTTGTTCCCATTGTGAATCAAACAAAACTTATGGGCTACAATAGTGGCGTTACTGTACGCTACATCACCGAAAGTCATTTTGGATTGCAAGCAGAACTTAACTTTAGCCAACGTGGATGGAAAGAAACAATGACTGATCCAACGCAATCATATTCAAGATTATTGAATTACATTGAATTGCCATTTCTCACTCATGTCTATTTTGGAAGTCATAATTTTCGATATTTCGTGAATCTCGGTCCAAAAATAGCCTATTTGCTTAGTGAGAAAGAGAGCGGAAACTACACACTTGGCGCAAATTCTGAATTTGGAAAAGCGGTAGAGCATCCATTTGATTACTCTATTTGTGGTGGTAGTGGATTTGAACTGCGAACGAAAGTGGGCTGCTTTTTGATAGAAGGTCGTTATAATTTTGGATTAGCCGACATATTCTATAATTCAAATGCAGACTCTTTCACCCGTTCTTCAAATCAATTTATCTCAGCAAATCTTACTTACTTGGTGAAATTATAAAACTAACTCAACCGATCTTCTGGAATAAGAAAGAGCGACAACCATCTGGTTAACGCTCTTTCTTTTGAAGGGGTTTTTCTTATTTCAATGTCGGACCAGAAACCCAAGTAAATTCTGGATTAGGCGCCGATTTAGTACATTGGAAATCATATACATACGATTTCTTAGAAAGATCATTTTCGTAGGTATTGAGGGTGATTTTGTAATGCACATCGACTCCACTAGCTTGAGTTGTAGCCTCAGGAAATTTACCCTTTAGCATAATGGCTAGTCCCTCTTTCAATTGCTCCCAAACTCTTTTTAGCCCATCACTTTCAGAAAGTCCGTCAAAGCCTGGAATAACATATTTAGTTTTGTTTGACAAACGAAGATCAAAGTTATTATAGTAAGAACTAGCGCCATAATAAAATTCACTTGTCCCATAACTATCCACATACGTACTACCATTTGCCAATGTTCCTTTCACATAATCAACAATGATTTTATAATCAGCACTCGCCATAGTAAAAGAGACTGTTGGATCGAGCAACCACTTCGTACCATTGTGAATAAATTGTTCTGTTTTTGCAACAATGAATGTATTTACCACCCATGCAGAACCATCAAAAGTATATTCAGAAGCCTCATCTAATGTTTTAGCATCTCCTGCACGATTGAAATATTTGTAAGACACAATCATAGTTGTACCTTTTTGTGCGTACGGGTATTTCGATTTCAACATGGTTGGAATATAGTCAATCGGATTAGCCGTAGAGCTAAAGTTACTATATTTTCCAGGACCAGGTCCCATTGCTTTGTAATCGTCCGTGCTCAAAGCATAAGCTGTTGTCATTTCAACCCAAGCAGTACCAAATTTATAGTACTTTCCAACAATGGATGTAGCAGGAGCTGGCGAACCATCTACGGGATTTGTAGCCATATTTTTGTAGAACACCAACTTAATTTCATTCGCAGCAGGAGTTGGAAAATCAACTTTCAAAATTGCTGGAATATAATTGGCTGCTGGACTAGCAGGGAAGAAAGAACCCGCGGCAGCAACCTCTGGACTAACAGAAGTATAATCTGCTGTACTCAAGTTATACACATTGGTTTCATAAGGAGTCATGGTACTTCTACCCATGTTGAAATTATATGTTACCATGATGCTTGATTTCTTATTTAACGCCTTGAATGCATTCGCTAAATAAGCAGGAATGTAATCTTTCGCTTGAGCAGAATCGCTGAAACTCTTATTCGTATCAATTAATTTGATATAGGTAGAATCTCTTTTGGTTTTAGCGTCCTTCAATGCCAACGTTTTAATGGTTGTATAATCCCCATTAACCAAAGTGATTGCCTTACTTTCAGCATAAGGTGCGGCATTTTGATCAATCAGACTATATGTATCAGCCATTGGGTCGCAGCTTGCCAGAAACAAGACTGACGAGAGCAGATATAATATTTTATTTTTCATAAGACAGTAGTTTCTATATTAATTAAAAATTGATTTTAACACCAGTTGACCAAGTTGTTCCAAAGCCATAATAGACCAAAGCAGAATCGTAATCGTGCGTTGAACCATCTTTTGCATCAGCAATATATTCTGTACCCAAAAGATTGTTTACATTGGCAAAAAACGATCCTTTGAGTCCGCTTACGTTGAATTTCCAGCTCAAGTTCAAATCAACCAAACCAACGTCTGGCATTTTCCAAGAATCACTTTTTAAGTTTGGATTTGTAAGTGTGAATACATCAAAATCCGCATAATTACGACCGAAATAATTGTAGTTCACACCAATTTTCAATTTAGGAAGCACTTCATAATCTGCACTTAATGCAGCTGTAGTTTGTGCTGAGTTACCCACATGCACGCCACCAATATAGGCATTGTATTCGCCTAATTTCACTTGGTTATCATCGTAAGCCGTGAAGCCTACGTCGTTTTGCCATTTCCAGTCACCAACCGATACCATACCGTTCAAGCTCAATTTATTGGTTGGTTTATAATTCAACTCAAGCTCTACGCCCTTGTGTAAAGCATTGATACCAGGAATATTAACAATCGTAGTTCCATACGTTTTTACTAAACCACGGTCTTTCCAATTGGTATAATATAAACTTAATTGTGCAGTCACTTTCGGTCCAAGATATTTATATCCTAAATCAAGGGAGGCAATCTTTTCGTATTTAGCATTTTTGTTGGTTGCATTGGTGTTATTCAAGAATGCAATGTTCATATAAGGTGCACGAGTGAAATAGCCAGCATTGACATACAAATTGTGATATTCAGCTAATTTCATGCTACCGCCCGCTTTCACACTGTATGGATGAAAATTCAACCAGTCACTGTTTTTATTTTCAGGTTTGTAAAGGAAGTAATCAACTCTGCGGTAAGAATTGTTGGAGACTGATGCAGAGATAAATGTTGAATAGGAGTCCTTTGTGTATTCTGCTTGACCGAAAACGCCACCCCAAGCAACTACTCCATCATTGTAATAAGAGTATTTATCACCTTTTTTAAGTGGAGTACCTGCTGCACGATTGATATTGGCAGCATCCAAGAAATATTTTCCTCCTAACAGATTTACGACCTCTTTGTAGTGTTGTGCTTTGTAGTAGCGACCATCAAATCCGGTGGTGAAATTGAAATTGCCTACACTCTTATTGAAGGTTGAAAGAATTCCGTACCATTGGTGTTGATTTACCGAAAGGCCGACAATCGCTTGCGAACCAGTAGAAGAAGCTGCATTTTCAGTGATTACCGAACCATAATCGAGGTAACCATCAGGAGTCAATTTCGTGATTCCAGCATACGGACGACCATCTACATTGTAGTTCATCGACAACCAGTTCTTTTGTGCACCATCAATTGTGCGACCACCTCCTTGTGAGATAGAAGCATAAACAGCCGTTGAAAGAGATGTTTTGTCGTTGATTGTCCAAAAGTGATTCAACGAAAATTGTGGTTTGTGATAGACATTGTATCCTGAACCTGCATTATATTGTTGTCCGTTAAGGTAACCATAATCAGAGTTGAATTTGATTCCATCAGGACTGTTTCTATAATCTGCAATCAAATGCTTCGTTCCTCGTTGGTTGTGCCATTGAGGAGCACCAAAAGCTGTAAACGAAAGACGATGCTTGTCGTTGATAATTTTTGAAACATTCGCAAAATAGGTCCATGTTTCATAATCTGTTGCTTTGATGTAGCCATCAGAAGCTGTGTGCGAGCCTAATAGAGTAATTGCCCAGCCATCTTTTTGCAATCCGGTTGACAAAGAGAAGGTCTGTTTTTTCAATCCATCATTTCCTAAACCTGAATAGACGAAACCACCTTTTTCCGCATCCGTACTTTTACTCAATATATTGATGGTTCCACCCACAGAAGCCAATGCCAATTTAGAAGCACCCAATCCACGTTGAACTTGCATTGTTTGAGTTACATCCGACAATCCAGCCCAGTTTGACCAATATACTTTTCCATTCTCCATATCGTTTACGGGAACGCCATTAATCAAAACAGCAAAGTTATTGGAATCAAATCCACGAATGGCAATACGTGAATCACCAAATCCACCGCCATTTTTAGTCACATAGACCGATGGCGTCGCTTTCAAAACCTCAGGAAACTCTTGATTACCCAGTTTTTCTTCGATTTGCAAAGGCTTGATGGTACTCACTGGAATCGGAGTTTTGCGGTCGTTCACAAACGAAGCCACTACATAAACCTCTTTCATTCCAATCGAATTGGATGCTAATGCGATTTTATTCAATTGAAGATTTTCATTTTTACCACCATTTATAGGCAATAATTTCTCAACATATCCAACATAAGAGATACGCAGTTCGTGTTTACCCGCAGGCAAATCCAATGTAAATGAACCATTTTCTGAGCAGACGGTGCCTTTTTTCACATCTTCTGCATAAACGGTAGCTCCCATTAACGCCTCTTTGGTGTCGGCATCAATTACAATTCCTTTCACTTTCACTTGTCCAAATGCGGTGAGTTGCCACATGGATAGCAAAGCTACAAAAATTAAAACGACAGGTTTTTTCATAAAAAATAAAATTTAATTATTGATTGGTTTAAGTGCTTTTAGATAGAATATATTGACAGATTTTGATTGTTTATTTTTTGTAAAAGAATCCAAAAATAGTGATTAATTATTAGACTGATGTCACAAAGTGAATACATTTTTTCCATTGTGATAATTACACGATGACAGATTCAATATTGTGACGATATTCATTTTGAACCGATGTTTTATCTTCGATTCGAAACCTGATAAATAAAAATGAGGCCGACTCAAATAGAGAGTCAGCCTCATTAAAGCTAATAAATAGAATGATTGGGTTCTTAGAATGTAATCTTTAAACCAACCTGACCATGCCAGCGGCTCAAGAAATCACTCTTGTACACTTCATCTGCCTGAAATGAATATGTTGGAACTTGATTTCCATTTGCATCAGCAGTGAGTGCTGTCACTTTTAAAGGAGAAATGTTGTAGTCACTTCCATATACTGCACCCCATTTCTTGTTGATGAGGTTACCGAAATTGACGATATCAAAAGTTAAAGAAATCTTCTCACTTCTGTTTTTACGATAGAAGAAATCTTCTGCCAAGTGAAGATCGAAATGATTTTCCCACGGAGCACTATTAGAATAACGTGGTGCATATTCTCCACGGTGATTTTTTGCATACGAATCGCTTTCAATCCAAGAACCAAATTTAGTTCTATCAGCTGCAGTGGCAAAAGTCATCTTAGCCAATTCATCAGCATTTGGAATATAGAGCAATGAGTTACCAAATTGCCCATCATTATTAAAATCTTTGCTCTCATTCATAGTTAAATTGTAGCGCATTCCATCCGAACCGTTGTATATAAGTGAAATTACTGTGGCAAGACTTCCATTCAAATATTTAGGAGTTGTATAAGTAGCAGAAGCTAATATTCTATTGGGTACATCAAACACCGAATAAGAAAGTTCATTTGCATCATTTGGATTTACAGCATAATTGTATTTCCAGTTAGAATACGCAACAGAACTTGTACCATCGTTGATTGAATAAGCATGCCCAAAGGTATAACTTGCCATAAAATCAAGTCCAAAATTGAAACTCTTTTCCAACTTACTGCTTAATGAATAAGTATATCCTTTGTTGGTATTTTTCATATTCACAATAGCATAATAACTTCCAGTATTTCTAGAAAAATAAGGAGCTGCGGAATTCGCATCATCAGCACTTACAGCATATACCTTCTTCCCATTATCTGTTAATGCTAGATTTTCGAACCAAACATTGTTCAACGTTTTAGAATAGAGCCCCTCAACAGTCAACTTCACATCGTAAGGCAAAACCTGCTCCAATGCAAGATTTGAACGGAAAACCTGTGGATATTTGAAATCTTTAGAAACAGTATTGATGGTTGGTTTCGATGCAGAACCTGATGCAGAATTCATTGCTGCTACAGGGTCTTTTCCGTAAGTAACAAATGATGGAACATTACTAGAAATGGTTGTGCCTTTCATTTCTATACCTGTATTACTCCAGTTATTAGACAACCAAACAAAAGGAACACGGCCAGTGAATAGTCCTGTACCTCCACGCAACAATGTTTTGTGGCTATCATCAGTGTACCAACGAAAACCTAAACGAGGAGAAACCATCACTTTCGTCGAAGGTACGTCACCCACTTTTACACCATTAGCTGTAGAATAGATACTTTTATTGAATTCTTCATTTACACTCGGAGAATTTAGGAATGTAGGAATGTCAAAACGTATGCCATAAGTCAAATTTAGATTGTTGTTCACATTCCATTTGTCTTGAGCATACACACCGAATTGCGCTGCTTTTACTGTAGCTGCCCACTGATAACTGCCTGTTAAGTTATAATCAGAGTAGTTATATGCAAATTGATACGCTTTATCCGCCAAAAATTCATTCAATGAATTGTAATAATAAGCTCCATTGCTCGCTTGTATAAAAAGATTATACATATTATAAATTTCGTTGTGAGTGCCAAATGTAAAGGTATGATTGCCTTTGTACCAAGATAGGTTGTCCTCCAAAGTATAAATATCCTGATTCAATGTATTTGCACCAGAAGAATACTCAGTACCTATGTATCCAGTTGTTGTACCTTTACTCCATGAGTTGTTTGCTACATCGTACGTTCCTCCCAGATTCTTGATAGTCAAACTAGGTCCTTGGTATGGTACATCACGATTGTCACGTACAAATGTAGCACCAGCACGAGCTTCGTTGTACAATGAATTAGTAATGTGTGAATTTAATTCAGCTACAAAAGAATTTGTTTTGTCGCTGATCCGATAAGAACTATTTCCAAAATAGTAAGTAGTAGCATTACTACCATAGATATCTTTGTACGAATCATTCAATTGGTATCTCAACGAGAATTTGTTATTTTGGTTGATGTTCCAATCTATGCGACCCAACAATGATAATCCTTTTGTATTAATATCGCGTTTCGAAAATGCATCCTTGAATCCCGTAACCTGATTGTATTTGTCAACAATAGCTTGTGCCTCAGCAGCAGAAACGTATTTATTTACATATCCTGGATAATAATCGGATGGGTAAGTATCATATTTATATTCGGCATTGGCAAAAAAGAAAAGTTTATCCTTAATGATTGGACCACCTAATGTGAAGCCCGTAATTTTCGTCGATTGTTGTCCTACTTTTGATATCGTATCTTTAATCATACTCCAAGTACCATACATATCTTGGTTAGTATAGTAAGCATAAGCCGATCCTTTGAAATTGTTTGTACCCGATTTTGTGATTGCATTGATACCACCTCCAGTAAAACCACTCTGACGAACATCAAAAGGAGACACAATTACTTGAATTTCTTGGATAGCATCTAAAGAAATAGGATTTGAACTCGTCTGTCCACCATTTGTACCTGAACCAGCCAATCCAAATACATCATTACTTACCATTCCATCAATTTGGAATGAATTGTAGCGATTGTTAGATCCAGCAATAGAAAGTCCACCAATTTTTGATGTAGAAACTAGTGGTGATAATTTTGCTACATCATAAATATTACGGTCGATGGTTGGTGCATCCACAATTTGCCTTTGATTAAAGTTACTAGCAGCGCCTCCTGCAGCACTTTTCACACCTTTACTCGCAGTTACAACTACCTCTTTCAAATCTTTGGTTGATTCTTTCAAATTTGCATTGATGTTTGCATCATCACCCAACGATAGTTGAATATTAGTGTATTCAATTGGTGTATAGCCAATGTATGAAACCGTAATTTTGTATGGGCCTCCTACCCGCATACCTTGAATAGAATAACGACCTTTGTCGTTAGTTACTGCACCATACATCGAACCTGATGGTGTGTGAATAGCTACAACGGTTGCACCGATGACAGATTCATTACCCGAAGTGACCTTCCCGCTAATCCCTGAAGTTGTTACTTGTGCATACAAAGCAACAGCAAAAAACGACAAGAAAGCAATTGATAATAACTTAATTGATTTCATAAAACCTTAATGTTTTTTTGTTAATACTAAAATTAAAAACACACAAAATTACTCACTCAAAATTAATGTTTGGTAACAAAAATAATACATTTCAGTTACCAAGCAAAAATAAAATCAAAAGAAAGTGAATATTTTATTGGCTTTTGAAGAATGAAAGGGAATTGAAATTTCGACGAAGAAGTCTATTATAAAAAAGAGGTAATATATGACAAATTGAAATTTTACATGAATTTATTTTTCTAGCAACTAGAGCTCTAAGAGAATAGAAAACACAAGATTTTTCTATTCTCCTAACTCCTTCTTCAAATACTTAGTTGTAAAAGTATCGTATTTCTTGCAAATCTCTTCAGGAGTGCCGCTACAGAGAAGTTTTCCGCCACCGCTTCCCCCTTCGGGTCCCATATCAATAATATAATCAGCACATTTAATCACATCCATGTTGTGTTCAATCACAATCATCGTGTTGCCTTTATCCACGAGGCGATTGATCACACCCATCAACACATTGATGTCTTCGAAGTGCAGACCGGTGGTGGGTTCGTCGAGAATATAAAGTGTTTGACCGGTATCGCGCTTGGCAAGCTCGGTGGCGAGCTTCACCCGCTGGCTTTCTCCGCCAGAGAGCGTGGTGGATGGTTGCCCGAGTTTGATGTAACCCAAACCCACATCTTCCAACACCTTTATTTTTTGGAGAATAATCGGAATATTTTCAAAGAATTCCACCGCTTGAGCAATGGTCATATCAAGCACATCAGCAATCGATTTTCCTTTGAATCGCACTTCGAGTGTTTCGCGATTGTAGCGTTTACCGTGGCAATCTTCGCAGGGAACGAACACATCTGGAAGAAAATTCATTTCGATGGTCTTATATCCATTTCCGCTACACGTTTCGCAACGACCAGCCGCTACATTAAACGAGAAGCGACCTGGTTTATATCCTCTAATTTTCGCTTCGGGTAGTCCAACAAACAAGTTTCGAATATCGGAGAAAACACCTGTGTAAGTCGCAGGATTGGAGCGGGGAGTACGTCCCAGCGGACTCTGATCTACAGTTACAATTTTGTCAATATTATCAACTCCCAATACGCTTTCGTAAGGCAATGGATCTTGCAACGAGCGATAAAATTTCTGACTTATTATCGGTTGCAATGTACCATTTATCAGACTCGATTTGCCACTGCCCGAAACTCCAGTGACGCAAATCAGTGTTCCTAATGGGAATTTCACATTCACGTTTTTCAAATTGTGACCCGTTGCATTGTAGAGCGAAATCGACTTTCCATTTCCTTTTCGGCGTTTTTTGGGGACTTCAATCTTTTCCGTTCCATTGAGATAAGCCGATGTGAGCGTATTGGTTTTGAGCATCTCTTCGGGTGTTCCGGCAAATACAATTTCGCCACCAAATCTCCCAGCACGAGGTCCCATATCGATCACTCGATCGGCGCTGAGCATCATATCTTTATCGTGCTCCACCACCACTACCGTATTTCCTGTATCGCGTAATTGTTTGAGCGATTTTATCAATCGGTCGTTATCGCGTTGGTGAAGACCAATGCTCGGTTCATCGAGAATGTAGAGCACATTCACTAACTGTGAGCCAATCTGAGTAGCCAAACGGATGCGCTGACTTTCGCCACCAGAAAGCGACTGCGAAGAGCGATTCAAAGCCAAATAATTCAACCCGACATCAAGTAAAAAGCGCAAACGACTGCGAATCTCTTTCAATATTTCAACAGCAATCTGCCGTTGTTTATCGTTGAGTTGTGCCTCCACCGTCTCCAACCAAATGTAAAGGTCAGAGATATCCATTTCTGCTAATTGCGCTATATTTTTGTCTGCTAATCGGTAGTGCAGCGACTCTTTGTTGAGACGCTTACCCTCACATTCTGGACAAACGGAGACTTTCACAAACTGATTTGCCCACTTCTGACCCGTAGCTGTGGCACTGGCTTCTTGCTGCATTTCGATGTAACGAATCACACCATCGTAGCTCAGAAAAAGGTTTGAATTGACACCCAGCGCACTATTTTTCACGTTGAGTCGTTCCTGTGAACCGTATAGAATCTCTTCCATCGCCTCTTCGGGAACATCTTTTATTGGGGTTTTGAGTGTAAAACCGTATTTCTCGGAAATGGCCTCTATTTGCCAAAACAGAGTTGTCTGACGATGACTGCCGAGTGGTACAATTCCACCGTTGTAGATACTTTTGTTGGTATCGGGCATAATCTTTTCGTGGTCAATCTGATTGATAATGCCCAATCCTTTGCATCGGTGACACGCTCCTTGAGGTGAGTTGAACGAAAAATTATGAGGAGCCGGTTCGCTATACGAAAGCCCAGTAGATGGGCACATCAATTGACGGCTAAAGTGGCGCACATCCTCATTTTCATTGAGAATCATCAATAAACCCTCTCCTTGCTTCATTGCAAGGCGAACACTGGTTCGGAGGCGTTGCTCGTCTTTGTTGGAGACTTGCATCTTGTCCACCACAAGTTCTATGCTGTGGTTTTTGTAGCGGTCGAGTTTCAGTCCAGGTATAATCTCGCGCAAATCTCCATTGATACGCACATTTTGAAAACCCTTTTTGCGCATGTTTTCAAACAGCTCTTTGTAGTGGCCTTTGCGATTGCGCACCAATGGCGAAAGAATATAGATTCGCCGACCGATGTAACGCTCCAGAATCAACGCCAAAATCTGCTCCTCGGTATATTTTACCATTTTTTCGCCCGTATTGTAGGAGTACGCCTCCCCTGCCCGCGCGTAAAGCAATCGCAGAAAGTCGTAAATCTCGGTGGTGGTACCGACGGTAGAACGAGGTGAATTGTTGGTTGTCTTTTGCTCGATGGAAATCACGGGGCAAAGCCCTGAAATCTTGTCCACATCGGGGCGTTCGAGATTACCAAGAAAATTGCGCGCATAAGACGACAACGTTTCGATGTAGCGGCGTTGTCCTTCCGCAAAAATAGTATCGAAAGCAAGCGACGACTTCCCACTACCACTCAATCCTGTGATGATGGTGAAGCTGTTGTGAGGAATCGTTACGTCTATATTTTTCAGATTGTGTACCCGTGCGCCAAGCACTTCAATCTCTTCTTGTTCGTTCATTGAGGAGTCGGATAAAAAGGGGCTCTAAATATTAGATTTTTCAAGGCTTACGATTGATATAAAAGCGGAATTTACTTTCGTAAATGAGCATTTTATCGATTGAGTGTAACGAAGAAAAAGCAATCTTTAGAAGTCTCGTAAATAATTCGCAAAGGTACACCTTTTACTCTGCACCACAAAATCGTTTTGTGATGAAAAAGAGACGCAAAGCATTGCATCTCTTTTTGTTGGTATGAAATAAAATAGAAACGCCGTCGGCCAACGTTTATCTATTTATCCTTAGCACATGTTTAACGAAGTGCAACTTGCGATAAGAAGGGAAAAATTCTCAGTTAGTCATATTGATTTTCTTTAGACGAATGGAGCAAGCCCACGACCACAAATATTGTATATTTTTTTATCTTTTCAAGACGATCTTGCCAGAAACTTGCTGACTGTTCTCGCCCTTCATCCGATAAATATAGACTCCGGCAGCAAGATGTTTCAACGACAAGGTATTCGTCTCGTTAGTTAATGTTGCATTCATCACAATCACTCCACTTACATTCATCAGATCTACCTGACATGGTAGGCTTTCAGAAACAGCATTCACCATCAATTGCTTTTGGTTGACTCCCAAATATACCTTGAATGCACTCTCTGACGAGGGAGTCACTATACCAGTGATGACGAGTTTAGTACCAGACTCGACACCTCCAATTTTGGAATAGGCAAGCCTAGTTCCACCACCACTAAAAATATCACCACAACCATAATAAGAGCCTCCTCTTTGTTTGTAATAGGTATATTCTGGAAAACATCCATCTGATATCGGCATCGTATAGCATGATTGAGATAAATAAAAATCCATGTAATGGAAAGTTTTAATATTTGCTTCGTCCATACGATTAAATGCAACAGAATTTTCGCTCTCTGAAAACAGCTCTTGTGGCAATTTATCAAAAAAAGGATTCGGTGGAATAATTTCTGTGATTGTATCTCGTGGTCTCACGTTATAACTAAGAACTTGATTATTCAAACTAGAATCACTTCGCAAATAGTCGATGGTGAAGATGATGGAGTCATTTCGATCCACTCTGTTGAGATATTTTTTTATCTCTTTTCTGTAAAAATAAGATTTAGGAATACCTGGATATTCTGAGTGATCCGCAGTCAAAATATTTAATTCATCTCCTGGGTGAATATCCCAAATTTCTTTCCACAATAAGTTTTGCACTCCCACTTTAGGGTAAGTCATTCCTAGCAACGAAACAACTTCACCTACAAAAAATTGGGTTAACGGCACATCATAAAAATCCAATGCCTGAATGATTCCATACTGTTTGCTGATTTTAATTTGCTTGCCTTCCAATGGATTGGCAATAGGCTTCATCGACGCATCAAATACATGGAAAGTGATTGTTTTCACTGAATCGGACAGTCCAAGAAAGGTTTCTTTTTGAATAGCTTTTATTTCCGCCGTTATGAGTGTCAGCCCTTTCCGATATACTTCCCAACTTTCGCCTAGTAGTGCATTTGTCTTGATAGCCAGTGTGTCATTATCAGAATTCAAAAAACAATTAGTACCATTCGATTTCACTATCACTTGTTTTCCTAGAAACGATCCATCTCCTTTCAAGCAATCATATCCTCTATAAATGAGCATTTTTTTGGGATAAAAAATAGAGTCCTCACCTACTAATTTCACAGAATCCATCTTCAATCCGGCGAACGAACCCTCAAGTTGATACATACACGTCCGATTTGATCGAACTGTTTGATAATCATGTGAAAACACAGCACTAACGACTGTCAGGAGGAAAGACACTACTAGCAATAACTTTTTCATGGTCGAGGTATATTTCATGGTTAAAACAAAACTTTCGTTACATTCCCACAAATATATAAATAAAAGCAACACAGAGCCTATTTCGGAGAAATAAAAAAGGGAAGATTACACTTCCCTTTCTGTAATCATCAATTTGTGAAATTATTTCACCAACCACATACCAAAAACATATAAAATAGCAAAAACCAATAAATTACGCGAGGTGAGTCCCAATATCTTATTCAATTCGCGACCGCGATCGATGCGTATCATTTCGCGCCAAGTCGTGATATGCAGCACGAGAAACAATACCGATAAACTCCCCACAAACGGCGCATTTTGCAACCAGAAAAAGAGACAGAAAAGAGTCGAAGCCGCCACTCCGGTGGAGAAGTAAAGCCATTTCCCAAAACCCTTTCCCAACAAAACAATCGAGGTATATTTATTAGTTTTTCGATCGGTCTCGATATCTCTATAGTTATTGGTAATAAGAATATTGATGGAGAGTAATCCCATCATGCCTCCCAACAACCAAGCAGATATTGGAAACGAATTTATCTGCACATAATAGGTAAACAGCACCGGCACAAAGCCAAAAAATACCAGAACAAAAATGTCGCCCATCCCATAACGAGAGAGTGGATAAGGTCCGGTACTGTAAAGCACTGCAAAAACGATGCACGCCAAACCTACCCAAATCATGGTCCATCCGCCATACAAAATCAGCGCCAAGCCACACAAGCAAGCCAACACTAACATCAGAAACGTAGCACGCAACATGGCTTTCGGGGTGATCCAACCCGAAGCGACCGCACGCGCAGGACCGAGTCGTTCGTCGGTATCAATTCCTCCTTTGAAGTCGAAATAATCATTGGCAAAATTGGCGGCAATCTGAGCCAACAGTGCGAAAGCGATGCAGCTCAACGCTGCTATCGGCTTAAAAGTGCCATCGAACCACGCCAAGGCTGTCGCCGTAAGTACTGGCATAGAAGCGGCCGTCAATGTTTTCGGACGTGCCGCATGAATCCACTTGTTTTTCATAATCGAGATATATGGTGTTAAAATGTAATATAAACCGAATTCAAATCACTTTCCCTTTCCAGCTACCTTTTCGCAAATACCAAAAGCTGAAAATAAATAGAATTGTCCAATATAGATGCTCAGTAGTCCAGCACCAAGCAACGGATGCCTGCAATTGAAAGATCAAAACCCACATATAGATCAGATAAAGTACGATGCTGATTAGCTCAATACCCAACGCCGATTTAGTATTTCCCGTGCCACTCATCGCATTGAAAAACATACTGCCCAACGCCGCCAAAAGCAACGAAGAGGTGAGCACTAACAATGGCGCAACAGTATCATTGACCAACGTGATATCGTCGGTATATATCCGAATAAAATAAGTTGGGAAGAACACGATAAAAATGGCCAACGGCAACACAATAATCATCGCCAAACGAATCACCCGCCAAATCAACGGAATCACTTTATCCTGTCCGCCTGCACCAATCAGATTACTAACCAACGTGTTACACGTAATACTCAGCGCCCAAATTGGAAGTAACATCAATAGATATAGACTGCGCACCACATTCGAAACCGCCAGCGAACGTTCACCCAAATGCTCTATTCCCATAAAGAAAATAAACCAAGTACCGATGGATAGAAACGATTGAATCATAGTATAAACGGAAACAGACAAAATCCGTTTTATAATACTAAAGCGAAGATGAATGGAAAAATTCATATTGTATCGGGCACGATCTACCGTCAGAATCGTATATGTGGTCATAAACAAAAGCGCTGTCGCTTCAGCAATAACTGATGCCAAAGCTGCTCCTGCAATTCCCATTTGAGGAAATCCAAAATGTCCGAAAATGAGGGTGTAATCAAGTAAAATATTCACAGAAGCCATAATAATGGCGTTCCAAATAAGGATCCGAGTGCGCGTGATTCCGATGTAAAAAGATCGGAACAGACTATTGGGAAAGATAAACAACAGACCAAAAATTCGAATATCAAGAAATTTCACCGATGCCTCGAAAATCGCTGGTGATGACAAGATCGAGTGAAGAAAATTAGAGGCAAATGCCTGCGTTAGAAGAATAATAACTACCGCCAAAAGCATCAGAAAAACGAGACCGTGATGAAAAACTTCACCAATCTTTCCATAGTTTTCTTCGCCGTTGCGTCTGGCAATCAGAATTTGCGAACCCACGCTAAATCCCATTCCAATCATGAACAACGTCATGTAAAAAACACCCGCCAACGCCGATGCGCCCAATTCTACCTCTCCTACTCGACCCAGGAAAGCTGTATCGGTCACATTCACCAAGTTCTGTGCAATAAAGCTCAAGAAAATGGGATAGGCTACTCGTAATATTTCTTTGTTGGAATACAAATTAGTCAAAGGATTAAATCAAAAAACATTCAGCTCAAGTTCCAAAATTTAGTATATAAAAAAAGCCTGACGATGCAGGCTTTCGAATTATTTCACCAGTTTGTTCCCCGAATCGGGAAAGACAATGCTCGGTTTAAATTTTTTCGCCTCTTCAAAATCCATTTGAGCATACGACACTATAATCACAATATCGCCAGCTTGTGCTTTTCGGGCAGCTGCACCATTCAAACAAATCGTTCCAGTGCCACGCTCACCACGTATCACATAGGTTTCGAGGCGCTCACCGTTGTTGTTGTTCACCACCTGAACTTTTTCAAATTCGATCAGATTGGCGGCATTCATCAAATCTTCATCAATCGTGATACTTCCGATGTAATTCAAATTGGCATCGGTGATGGTTGCCCGATGAATTTTCGATTTTACTACTTCAATCAACATATCTGTTATCTTTTCTATGTCTAAAAATCAAATGCGAGATGCATAAGAGAGATTATCTATCAGTCGCACTTCACCACAAAAAACAGCAATGCAACCTACAGGATTCTCCGTTTCAGACCAATCTTCAATGGACTGTAACGTTTGCGCATCCACTATTTCAAAATACTCAACCCGTAAATCAGGCACCTCATTTATTGTAGTGACAACAAATTCAATCACCTCTTTTACCGACTTATCGGCTGCAAATGTACGACTTTTAAATAATGCTTGTGAAATTTGAACGGCATTTTTTCGCTGTTCAGCAGTCAATCGAGCATTTCTACTGCTCATCGCCAATCCATCGGCTTCGCGTACAATCGGACAAGGCACTATCTCAATCTGATAATTCAATTGACGAGTCATCTCCTGAATAATCGCCAATTGTTGAAAATCTTTCTCTCCAAAATAGGCTCTATCGGGCAATACAGCGTCAAACAATTTGCTCACAATTTGCGCCACACCGTTGAAGTGACCTGGACGAAACGCACCTTCCATTACCTGCTCTAATGCACCAAACTGAAACACCCGACTATCCGGTTCGGGATACATTTCTGATTCTGTGGGAGCAAAAACAATATCACAACCCACCGTTTCGAGCAACTGGCAATCGGCCTCTAACGTTCGTGGATAATTCACCAAATCTTTCTTATCGTTAAACTGTGTAGGATTGACAAATATGCTCACCACGGAAATTGAATTTTCGTGGCTACATCTTTCTACTAACTGCAAATGTCCGTTGTGCAACGCACCCATAGTGGGCACAAATCCGATCTGAAGTCCTTTACTTCGGAGCAACAGAAGAGCCTGTTGAAGGTCGTTTATGGAGTGATAAATCTTCATCCTCTTTTTTTAAAATCAGCGCAAAATAAGCAATAATAATCGAATTCATCAACTGTTTGAGGGTTATTCTATAATCACACACATTGAAAGTAAAGTTGTAGCGATAAAAATTCGCTTTTGAATCTTTTAATTATTTAGAATGGATTTTGAAATAAAAAAAGGCGATGAACTTCACAAATCTGACCAATATTTAAGCAAAATATCATCAAAAACAGCGGTTTACATCTTGCATGTCAGATAGTTTATTACTATAATTAGCTAAAAGACAAATAATTTTCCTTATCTTTGCACTCCAAATCGCATATTTTTTTGATTACAGAATGAAAGCTACCAAAGTTTTATTTATCTCTCAGGAAGTCACCCCTTACCTACCAGAATCGGAAATTGCAACAATCTGCAGACAATTACCACAAGGAATTCAAGATAGAGGAAGAGAAATTCGCACATTTATGCCCAAGTTTGGCTGCATCAATGAGCGAAGAAATCAACTCCATGAAGTGATTCGACTCTCGGGAATGAATATGATTATTGATGATTCGGATCACCCGTTGATTATCAAAGTAGCTTCTATTCAATCAGCGCGCATGCAGGTCTATTTTATCGACAACGACGACTACTTTCAACGCAAAGGAATGGTCGAAGACGAAAATGGCGTAGAATATGATGATAACGACGAACGATGCATCTTCTTTGCTCGTGGCGTACTCGAAACGGTCAAAAAACTGCGTTGGACACCCGATATCATTCATTGTCACGGATGGATCACCTCCATGGCTCCACTTTATATCAAGAAACTTTATTCGGAAGATCCATTTTTCCGCAATTCCAAAGTGGTATTTTCGCTCTACGACAACGAGTTCAAAGGCAAATTCCGCAAAGGATTCAGCGAAATGCTTCGTTTTGATGGTATCAGCGATGCCGACATTGCTTCTATCGCAGAAAAGGAACTCAATTTCTCTGAATTGACAGAGTTCGCACTCAAATATTCTGATGGAGTGATTCAAGGAAGCGAAAATGTAAATGAGGCAGTAAAAACTTCAGCAAAAGCTTCTGGACTTCCATACTTAGACTATCAACAACCCGACCAATACATCGATGCTTATAATGAATTTTATGACATTGTATGGGAAAATGCTAATAAATAAAAATAATATTAGCCGTCGGAGGTTACATTCAATTTAATCCTTACATTTGGCTTTTGATTTTCAAAAACCTGATTCGAAAGATGAATTTTAAATATTTATTCCTATTACTGGGCGCAACAGCCCTTTTTTCTTGTTCCGACACTTTAAGCAACATCGGCTCTTCTATTCAACCCGAATCTGACATCGTAACGCTTAGTGCAGATACCATCTATCTGAACAACAACATCACTACTTTTAAGGCCGATTCCATCTATTCTTTATCAAATACTGCACTATTGGGTTCGTTTTCCGACGGCACTTATGGTGATTTGCAGTGCGATTTTATGGCGCAAATAAATTGTGTTGATGATTTCAGTATTTCTGAAGATACAACTCACACCATCATTAAAAAAATCAAAGATTTAACAGTCACTCTTGAATGTACCGGATATATTGGAGACTCCCTTGCACCACTGCAAGTGAGTGTCTATCAACTCAACAATCAACTGACAAAAGAGTCATATTCAAATTCTAATGCATCGAAATATTGCGACAAATCAATTTTACTAGGACGTAAAAGCTATTCAATAGCAGGAGGCATCAAGAAAAAATCTGTAATCCAGAATGTTATCACATTTGATACTCTTGAAATTTCTTTAAACGACAATTTTAAAGCAAAATATTTGGATGCCTTGCAACATCATCCAGAATGGTTTAAGGATGCAAAAACTTTTCAAGACAATTTTCTACCTGGTATCTATGTAACAAATACTTATGGCTCTGGAATGATATTGAAGATTGAGCGCATCCAACTAAACGTTTATTACGACTTTTATAAACTTGGTAGAAATGCCACTAATACTGCAGATTCAATTCTTCATACATATCCATTAGTCAGTTCAATGGGTGTAACAGAGACAAATTTCTTAGCCAATCGCTACAAAAACAACCTGATCGATCAATTAGCATCCAATACAACGCCGAATGTAACATATCTAAAATCGCCTGCGGGACTATTCAATAGATTGAAGATGCCAATGAAAATGCTTATTAGCAAAGTAGGTACATCTAAATTGAATGGCGCAAAGTTGATATTTCATGCTGATCGTGTTGACAAAACCAAGACTTCATACCCTAATCCACCAGCTTTGATGTTGGTGAGAGAAAGTGAGCTGACTGGCTTCTTCAATCACTCGATTGATATGTCGAGTAAAAAGCATAGCATAGCTACCTTTACTGCGGCAACTAACACATACACTTTCAGCAATTTATCAGCTGTTCTCTCTGAATACATCAATGGCAATGAGACTTTTACTGGAGACGATGTAGATTTTGTTTTACTACCCGTAAATTACGTAACGGATAGCAGTGGTAATATCACCAAGATTATACATCTTCATGAACCGTCTGCAGTCACGCTAAATACATCTGCCGACATGTTAAACTTATCCCTAATATTTGCTAAATAAGTATCAGTCAAACTTTTTAAACGCTTATTTCGGAAGAATCAATAGAAATATACTCTTCGGGAATAAGCGTTTTTTATAATTTATTCGTTCAAATCAGCAGCGCTATTTAGGTACAATATCCTCCTTTTAGGGAATAATTATTAAATTTGTGGTTTCGTAAAAAACAGCTATGGCGAAGAAATCAAGAAGCAAAACTTTTTGGAACCTGATTCGGTTTAAATACAAACTTTCGATTCTCAATGAAAAAACATTGGAAGAGATATTTGCGTTTAGACTCTCCATTCTGTCTGTATTCAATGCAGGCTTCTTGCTTTTCATTGCCACTCTGCTAATAGTCTCCACGCTGATAGCGATTACTCCTATCAAAAATTTCTTACCTGGCTACCTCGACATCAATGCCCGTCAAGATATTGTATCAAACCGATTGCGATTAGATTCACTTCAAGGAGTAATCAATCTGCAAGAGAGATACTTGGCACAAGTAAAAAGTGTGTTGAGTGGAGATATCAAGATTGATTCGCTCACAACCAATATCGATTCTTTGAATAATATTGATCCTGAGAAGTTAAAAGCTTCTGACGAGGAACTTAATTATAGAAAGCAATACGAAGAGGATGAGAAGTACAATCTTTCGATAAAGCCTGTCGTTCACGACGAGTCACAGGATGTGGCATTCATTCGTCCAGTAAAAGGAGTGATAACCGCCCCTTTCAACGTCACAAAGAAACATTTCGGACTCACTATCAACACATCGCCAAACAGTGCTGTGATGGCGATTTTACAAGGAGATGTCATACTTACTGGAACACAAGAGAATGGATTGCAATTCATCCAAATTATTCATCCAAATGGCTTTGTGTCGATCTATAAGAATTGTAGCTCGTTGCTCAAGAAAGTAGGACAAACCGTGAGAACTGGAGAAGCGATTGCCAATACAGATAATGTTGGTAAAAACAAGAAACCAACGCCGTTTGCTGTAGAACTTTGGTACAAAGGCAAACCAGTTAATCCGACTCAATACATTGTATTTTAACGATATATGAAGAAAAAGAAACTAGCCATTCTAGGCTCCACAGGATCTATCGGAACACAAGCACTTGAGGTAGTCTCTGAAAATCCAGATCTTTACGAAGTTTATGCCATAACAGCTAATGAGAATGTCGAATTACTGATTCAACAAGCGAAAATACATCAACCAGATGCCGTAATCATTGCCAATAAAAGCAAATACGAGCTATTGAAAGAAGCGCTCAAAGATTTACCCATAAAGGTATATGCTGGCGCCGAAGCCATTGCTCAAATTGTAGAATCTGAACCCATTGATATGGTGCTGACTGCCATGGTTGGTTTCTCGGGGTTGAAACCGACAATTGCTGCCATCCAGGCGAAAAAAGCGATTGCTTTGGCAAACAAAGAGACATTGGTAGTAGCAGGAGAATTGATTAAGTCGCTTGCATTAGAGAACCGAACGCCTATTCTTCCCGTTGATTCTGAACATTCTGCTATCTTTCAATGTTTAGTTGGCGAAGGAAATAATCGGGTCGAAAAACTGATATTGACTGCATCGGGAGGCCCCTTTCGTACTTGGTCGATGGAGCAATTGGCTCACGTAACGAAGGCACAAGCACTGAAACATCCTAACTGGGAAATGGGTGCAAAAATAACCATCGACTCGGCAACGATGATGAATAAAGGATTTGAGGTGATAGAGGCCAAATGGCTTTTTGATGCAAAGCCCGAAGAGATTGAGGTCGTGGTACATCCGCAATCGATTATTCACTCGATGGTGCAATTTGAAGATGGGTCGGTGAAAGCACAATTGGGCATGCCCGATATGAAATTACCGATTAGCTATGCTTTCTCGTTTCCAGATAGACTACCGAGCAAATCGCCACGAGTAGATTGGAGCAAATGCACAGAATTTACTTTCGAGCAACCCGACCTTTTGCGATTCAGAAACCTAGCTTTCGCCTACGAAGCCATGCGGGTGGGAGGAAATATGCCTTGCATCTTGAATGCGGCCAACGAAATAGTAGTGGATGCATTTTTGAAAGAGAAAACAGGTTTTCTGGAAATGTCGAGCATTATCGAAAAGACCATGGAAAAGTGTCATTTCGTAGCAAAACCAGGATACGACGATTATATACAAACAGACGCAGAGGCGCGTGAAATAGCATTATCTCTTTTATAACTAAATTAATAAACTAAAATAATGAATCCGATTTTTCTAAAAGCATTTCAACTTATTCTCAGCTTATCTATTCTGATTATTGTACACGAGTTCGGTCATTTCATGTTCGCACGCCTATTTAAAGTACGTGTTGAGAAGTTTTATCTATTCTTCAACCCGTGGTTTAGTCTTTTTAAATTCAAACCAAAAAATAGCGACACCGAATACGGTATCGGCTGGCTTCCGTTGGGAGGCTATGTGAAGATAGCTGGTATGATTGACGAATCGATGGACAAAGAGCAATTGGCAAAACCTGCTGAGCCGTGGGAGTTTCGTGCGAAACCTGCCGGACAACGACTATTGATAATGGTAGGAGGTGTATTGATGAATTTCATTCTAGCCATCTTTATCTACTCAATGATTCTATTCACTTGGGGAGATAAATACGTTCCGTTGAAAAATGCCACATTGGGCATGGAATTTAGTGAAACAGCTCAGAAAATTGGATTCAAGGATGGTGATATCCTTCTGAGAACTGACAAAGAAGAGCTCGATCGATTCAATGAAAACACACTCCGTAGAATTGCAGAATCGAAAGAGGTTGCGATTTTACGAGATGGACAGCCAGCTTTTGTGACCATCCCTGCCAACTTCATGAAACAGTTGATCAGCGAGAAAAAGGGATTTGCTTCGATTCGCTTCCCGATGGTGGTGAAGAAACCAATTGAAGGCAAACCTGCCAGCAAAGCAGGAATGCTTGCGAACGATAGCCTGATTGCCATCAACGGAGCAACTACGCTCACTGCAGTAGATGTAATGGAGTCGTTATCGAAAAATGCAGGAAAAGAGATTAACCTAGCATTTTACAGAGATGGAGCACTGGACTCTTGCAAAATAACACCAGACGCTACTGGCAAAATTGGCATCGAGATCAAAAACGAAACCGAGATATACACCTCGAAAGTTAGCTCATATTCATTCCTTAATTCATTCCCTGCGGGTGTAACCAAAGGCGTTGACAAACTGACCAACTACGCTGGTAGTATGAAATATGTCTTTACTAAAGAGGGCGCATCAAGCTTGGGTGGATTTGGCACACTGGGAAGCATTTTCCCATCAGAATGGAATTGGTTGGGCTTCTGGGAGATTACAGCCTTCTTGTCTATCATCCTAGCATTCATGAATATCTTACCAATACCAGCATTGGACGGCGGTCACGTGTTGTTTGTATTGTATGAACTTGTCACTCGCCGCAAGCCAAGTGAAAAATTCCTTGAATATGCTCAGATGGGTGGTATGATTCTGCTCTTTGGCCTGTTGTTGTTTGCAAACGGGAATGACTTATTCCGGTTCCTATTCAAATAGAGATAATCAATAATTACAATAAGAGGCTGTTCTAGGTAAACTGGAACAGCCTCTCGTTATTTAGACTATTTTCTTTATTAGAGATAAAAGAATCAAAACATCTTGATAAAGTATAATTTTATCAACTATATATTTATATTTGCAGATACCACCTAATTTTTAACTATTAACCCACACATTAAAAATAGGATGAACATATTATTAGCCTCAATATCGGGGTATTTCGACTCACTGGCCGAGATACCCTATATGTTTAAGAAAGCAGGTTGTACGGTCGATATATTTTGCGGTGAAGAATCTTGGCTACGCTCAAATAAATTTCACGATCATTGGATAGAGATAGAGGGCACACACGATCAGTTTGCAGCCAAATTATTTGAAGTGGTGGAGCAAAATCCCGACAAATACGCATGGATTCTCCTTTTGGATGATGCTACGGTGAAGGTGATGAACGATCGGATAACCTCCGAAGATCTGTTTAAGAAGTTTATGCCACTCACAAAAATGGAGAATCGCGAGCTTCTCTCCTCTAAATTAGGATTATCTGTTCTCTGTGAGAAATACAACATATTGACTCCCAAATTTCTGAACTTCTCTACCATTATTAATAAGAAAACGATTGTTGAGAAACTTCAATTTCCGATACTGCTGAAAGAAGATTTTAGCTGTGGAGGTGTGGGCATTCAGAAATGCGATGACGAAACATTGCTAGACGAATGCATCGGCAGAGTGGTAGTAAGAGAAAACCTCGTGGTGCAAGAGTATATAGATGGAGAAGATGTAGGCTTGGAGGCACTTTTTCACGATGGGAAACTGGTGATGTATAATGCTGCTGAGATTTTGACCTACATGTACAATCGATTTTCGTTTACTACCCGTAGAAACTACTACCAAAATGAACGCATCGAGGCCATTCTTCGCAAAATGGGAGAATCATTCGGACTAAATGGGTTCGCCAGCATACAGTTTATCTATCACCCGGTGAGGGATCAATATTACTTGGTGGAAGTTGATTGCCGCACCAATCTGTGGATGCCATACTCTCGATTCACTCCTCAAAACTTCACCGATGGAATTAAGTTTATCTTATACGGCACACCCATAAAACCCTCGAAAAAACCGATTGGCCACAAAACAGAAGTGCTGATTTTTGATCGAGACATTCGCCGTTGTGTGAAGCACCGCGACTATATCGGATTATTGAAATGGATCGTCAATTGGAAAGGTTATTGGAAATACATTCCATTTTACGACCTAAAGTTGTTTAAACGTATATTCATGAAGCAGGTGAATGACTTTAGGCATAAGCTAACATAAAAGAACATAGAGAAGAGATTGTACTACATATAAAAAGTGCAATCTCTTTTTGTTTTAGCCCTCTAAAAAAATATATGCTACTTCAAAATTATTTGTGAAAATATTTTTGGAATGTAAATACTTTATATAAATTTGCATCCAGCGAATAAAAAAACCTCATGATGGTTTACTATATGCTATTTGTTTATGGACAAATCAGATCATATAGGTTTAGGATTACTACTTCTCAATTTAGACACCTTACAGAAAAAAGATGATACGGCTACGATAGTTTGCTGATGCAGACTGCGTGTGCCCGAACAGCGATGCAATACTTCGGAAAAGAGGTATCGCAACGGCTGAACATAAAGCGATTTTACAGGAACAGATAGCGCCTTCTTCGGAGGATCGAAGACGTAGTTCGGAGAACATCGCAATATGCTCTGAAGAATATCGTCCAATTTCGGGGAAACACATAGCGGTATAGAGCAACATGGAAAACCATCGGAAGGAAAACGTCAGGCTTCGGAAGATAAACGAAAACCTTCGGAAGGTAAACGACAACCTTCGGACAGTAAACGACAATACTCGGACGATAAACGAAAACATTCGGACGGTAAACGAAAGTGCTCGGACGGTAAACGACAATGCTCGGACGGTAAAATAAAGTGCTCGGACGGTAAACGACAACCTTCGGACGGTAAACGAAAGTGTTCGGACGGTAAACGACAATATTCGGAAAGATGTAAACAGTATCAAGATTGAGATTAATTAACCCTAAATAGTAAAAGTTATGAACATTAAACAAGAATCCAAATTTAAATCGATGTTGGCTACACGATTGGTTTGCAACGACAACAGTGCGATCACCTCATTACTGCCAAATTTTGAAGAGTTTTACACCAGTTTCAACCACTCCATTTCGCAGATCGAGGAGCATAGCGAATTGCAACAGCACTTTTCGGGCGGAGTAGCCAAGAGCAAAAAGCAGATTCGCGCATCGCTCGAAGAGACAGTGATCGATAGCTCCAAAAAGCTATTTGCCTATGCTACCTACGCGAAAGACCAAGTGCTGCAAAGTGAATCGAAATTGAAAGATGCGGATATTCACTCCGCCACCGACTTGACGTTGCTTAACAATGCCAAAGGGCTGTACAGCAACATACAGGGGAATCTTACGAATCTTGCCCCCTATCTGCTTACGGCAGAGAGCCAAACGGGATTTCTAGCATTGATACATGCTTTTGAACAGGCAATACCCAAAACCCGCCAAAAACAGTTGAGCAAAAAAGAGACTATTGACCTTCTCGCACAAGAATTTGAAGCGGCAGACGCAGCGTTAGCAAACATGGATACGGTAGTGGAAATTGTGCGCCTATCGCAACCTGTATTTCATGCTAGCTACAAAGGAGCACGCCGAGTGGTGGAAACGGCCTCCGGCTCGTTGGCTATCAATGGTAGTGTGATGGATGCAGAAACGGGCAACCCTGTGGTGGATGCTACACTCACTTTTTGTGCAAGTGGTAGCAACGTGCCGCTATTGGTGAAACAGTCGGCTGCCAAAGGTGGATTTCAACAAAAATCGCTTGCCGAAGGTGTCTATGATGTCACCGTCACCAAAATTGGTTATGTAACGCAAACAATTATCGTCACTGTATCGTCGAGTGAGCTATACACGCTGGATGTGAAGATGGTGAAGGGGTGAAATGGATTAGCCTCTAAGCTTAAACCAGACAGGTTTTTCCCAACCTGTCTGGTTATTTTTATGAATAAATAAACATCTGAGCGGATGTAATTGGGTGTTTGGGATTTATTTTGTATGTTTGGGGAATGGTGGGAGATAATTTTGGCAATATGAGATTGATGATATATTGATGAGTACGATCTAAAAAAAATCAAAAACAATGTTATACGAAAGAGATTATAGATATTTATCTGAAGACGAGGTAATTCAATTGAACAAAGCTGAAAATTACTTAGACAAAAGTAGTAAGAAGACAAACAGTATTTCGGTAAAAGCTCTTTTTAAATATCATGAACTAAAGCCAGATGCTTCTTATTTTTATCAATCTCTATTCCCGAATAACTTTCTTTCAACTAAAACTCTTAAAAATAAGGATGAACTGAAACAAGTCGAAATAAAATTTGAAGCACTGTTAAATACGAATCCATCTGAGAGAATAATACTGAACTTTATAAATCAGAACAAATACTACAATCTAATCGCTGCTATTTTTCATTATGGATTCAACTTTGGGCACCATGATGCCTATTTATTTAAAGAATTTGAATTTCCATCAACATTTAAAGCTGACTATTTACTCGTGGGGAAAAATTCACATGGTTTCCATTTTATCTTTATCGAGTTAGAAAATCCAGTTGGTTCGATTACCAATAAAGATGGAGAATTTGGTACAACAATAAGAAAGGGAATTAAGCAGGTTGAAGATTGGGACAAATGGATGGAAGGTCACTTTAATAGCCTCTCTATTATTTTTGAGAAATTAAAGAATCAAAACATTGAACTTCCAAAAGAATTCAGAATTTTAAATAAATCAAGATTAAATTATGTAGTTATTTGTGGAAGAAGAGATGATTTTAATGACAATACGTATGAAGAAAAACGTCGATTACTTAGAGATAAAAATATTAATCTCTTGCATTATGACAATTTAATTGATAGCTACAAATGGTTTTACTCAACAAAAAACTACTAAATTCTAAGCACTAAAAATCAAAGATTCGAAGAGATAAAAAAAATTAAAATAAAGGCCAAACTAATCGAAGTAAACACTCCTAATAAAGATAGCAAATCCTAGTTTAATAAAAAAAACAATATGGAATTCAACAAATATATCACTATACCAAAGGATTGCATTCAGTTGATTCATGTTTACCAATCAAATCCGAATAATATTATTAGATTAAAGTGCTACCAATACCAATCAGAAAAATGGTATGATATTGGGATAAACAGCGAAGTAAATATAGGAGAAAAGGGATTTGCTTCTCTAGGATGTAAGCGCGAAGGCGATAAAAAAACTCCAATGGGATTATTCCCTTTGGGAATTGCCTTTGGATATATTGATCATTGTATCACAGGTCTTAATTATCGTACAATAGAGAACACTCATTATTGGATTGATGATCCAGCAAACGAAGCTTATAACACATGGGTTGATTATAAACCAAACTGTTCATCAGAAAAAATGAAAAGAGAAGATGTACTCTATAAATATGGTATTGTTATTGAATACAATACACAACCAGTGGAGAAAAACATGGGATCAGCAATTTTCATTCACATCGAAAGAGCAAAAAATTCCTCTACAGATGGCTGCGTAAGTATGCCTGAAACCAAATTAATAGAAATATTATCTTGGCTTGATAAAAAGAAATATCCACACATCTTATTAGGGGGTTTACCTTCCGTCCCACGGGATTTGTAATCCCGTGTAAATAATTTTTTAAGGATTTATAATCCTTACCAATTCAAAAAGAAATCGGATTGTAAATCCTCATAATAATAACATTTAGAACAGAATTGCAAATCCCCCCACTAACGCGAGTTTATTTAACTTCCCGCTGCTCGGGACAAGCTGAGCTTTAAATAAGTCAGTTCCGCTGCTCGGAATGAACATTTATAACTGACAAATTGCGAAGCAAAACAGAGTAAAGAGTTGCCCTCAACGAGCAAAAGAGAGTTACAAACTGTCTGAAAGAAGAGGCACAGCTTGTCCCGAGTAGCGGGAAGATACGCTTCGCTAATCTCGCGCTAAAGAAAGAAAGAAAGAAAGAAAACGTAAATAATCTAAAATAAAGCATATGAGTGAAACTATAAGAGTAAGTAAAATCGACCTTAAAAAAATAAGAGAGGTTATTGTAGAGCACAACATATCAGAGCTAGACACAATTTATCTCCACCCTAATGATTTGGACTATATCGCTTTAGAATATAGAGAGATGTATAATGAGAGTATAGTATTCCCATTTTATTTAGTTGGAATATTTATTACAATGATTGACAAAAGTTTAATTTGTGAAAGAACCATTAAAATTGAAAGAAATGTTTCCTTTCCAAAAACTATATTTGAAAACAATCAAGAGGAGCTATATCCTCCTTTTGATGTAGTTTACAGATGTGGTTGGTGTGGAAATATAGTTGATTATGATGGCTCATTATTAGATAGTTTTACTAGGAATGAGCATATTAGAGTTCTTGAAAAATACAAATCAGAAATAAAACAAATACATGTAAATGGTGCTTGTTGCCCAAATGGAGATAAAACTTAAAATCTCGGTTCGCCGTAGCATGTCAAAACCGTAGCGCGGTCGTTGAGCAAAGGCACTGCACTAAACCTGAGGTTTCAAATCTGTCTGGTTTATTCTGCCATCTCCATTTCCGACGGATTAAAATCCATCTCTACCACATCGGTCGCATCTACGATGCTTTGTCGTTGCATAATGCCGTAGGTATGACCGATATTGTAGCACACGGGTTTCAACCCTGTGCAATTATGTACGATTTTCGACCTTATCAACGGTTTCGTTGTTCCAAACTTACCAGGTTTTAAAAACCTGTCTGGTTTAACAACCAACTACAGCTTGAGCAGCGGAAAGAAAGGCAGAGGCATAAAGAAACACGACATCCTGCCAAAACGTGATGCTGAACGGATCTTTTAGCCCGAAGAATAGACAAGGTGAGCCAACGGGAATCCATCCACTAAAGCCACTAACAAGGTCTATCGACCGTTGTCAGGGCGGCAGCTCACACCTTGACAACGGTCGATAGACCTTGTCAACGGTTTGGAGGATTAGATCGGATGTTCGGTATAGCGACAAAAAAAACGTAGCGCCAAACCAACTCAGATCAAGCAACGAAAAAAAGGCTTCGCTAATCTCGCACTAAAGAAGGGTTGCATTGCCGTCTCATTTATGGGACGGGCAATGAAACAAGAAATCGAACAACTACGCTGTCAGGAGCTTCGCACGCTGACAGGTAGAGGAAAAACCTGACAACGTCGATAGTAATCGAGGTGAAAACCTATCCAATTTACCATCTGTTTTATTAACTTTGTTGTCAAATGATAGAATACACCCCTCTAGCGCGAGTTTATTTAACTCGTGCTTTTTATTAGTCAGTTCCGCTGCTCGGAATGAACATTTGTAACTGATAAATTGCGAAGCAAAACAGAGTAAAGAGTTGCCCTCAACGAGCAAAAGAGAGTTACAAACTGCCTAAAAGAAGAGGCACAGCTTGTCCCGAGTAGCGGGAAGATACGCTACGCTAATCTCGCGCTAAAAGATGACCATAGTTGAAAATGGTGAATTAGCTGAAAAATCCATCGATGAAGGTGTTGATAAAATCAAAAATATAATCGATATGTATCTTGAGTCAGCAAAAGAGACAATCAATAAATGCGAGAAACAGTAGGAACAACCCTCCAATAACGACAAAACCCGCATCATCAGCGGGTTTTGTCGTATAATAAAGGAATAATTAGCAAGCTTTGAAGCTCATATCGAGACCACTGACGGAGTGCGTCAGTGCACCGACAGAGATGTAATCGACTCCGCACTCGGCATAGTCGCGCAGGGTATCGAAGGTGATGCCACCAGACGATTCGGTTTCGTATTTGCCTCCGATGCGCTCCACCGCTTTGCGAGTGAGCTCGGGGGTGAAGTTGTCGAGCATGATGCGATCGACTCCGCCTACTGCCAACACACGCTCCAGTTCTTCCATCGAGCGGACTTCAATCTCTATCTTCAGGTCTTTTCCTTTTGCTTTGAGGTACTCTTTGGCTCGGTGGATGGCATTCTCGATACCACCAGCGAAATCGACGTGATTGTCTTTCAACAGAATCATATCGAACAATCCGATGCGGTGATTGACTCCACCACCGATATTCACGGCTGCTTTTTCGATCATGCGTAGTCCGGGAGTGGTTTTACGGGTGTCGAGCACACGGGTATGCAATCCATCCAATTGCTTCACGTAGCGGCGAGTAACGGTAGCGATGCCGCTCATGCGCTGCATCACATTTAGCATCAGACGCTCGGTTTGCAACAGCGATTGCACTTTGCCTTCGACTACAAAAGCGACATCGCCAGGTTTCACCTCATCGCCATCTTTGAGCAACAGTTCTACTTTGAGTGTTGGGTCGAAATGGTTGAAAATGACCAGTGCCATATCGATGCCAGCAATCACTCCAGCCTCTTTTACGATTAATTTCGATTTGCCCATGGCTGTTGCAGGAATGCAACTCAATGTGGTATGATCTCCATCGCCAATATCCTCAGCAAAGGCAAGTTTAATCAGTTCGTCAATTAAATTACTCATTAGATTGTTCTATTCTTACCTGATTAATCAGGTATTGATTATTTATTTTCTTAAAAAAGATGTGTATGCGATAATTGGCACGAGCAGAAGTCAAAGCATAAATCACAAAACGAGAATCGCCTCGTGCTCCCTCGTGGATCAAATCGAAGCTCTTCGGTGAATTCAAACGAAGGAATTGATTCAGGATCTTAATAAATTCCGCCTTGGAATAGGAATCGTTCGTGGTTCCATTGATAAAAGTCACCTCATCATCGAGCTGATTGGCAAGCAACGTAGCATTCACTTTCTGAAAAGCAGACTCAATAGTTGTATTCTCTTGAGAGAAAAGATTGGCGCACGATAGAAATGCAGCCATCGTCACTAAAAACAACATCTTCTTCATCGTAATTTGCTTTTAATATGGGGCAAAATTACTCAAAAAAACTGTAATTTCGCATGATAAAAATGAAATCAATTTTTTGAATGAAACTTTTAAAAAGCTACCTTCACAATGAATTGCCCCTAAATCCCCTGAAGGGGACTTTTGAAGTGTACCATTTTGAAAACAATTCTCATTGAAATAACAAATAATAGTAGCCTGTAGAATCTAAAGTCCCCTTCAGGGGATTTAGGGGCAAAAAAAGATTACCATGATTATCAAGAATCAGCCATCTATGTTTTATAATGCTAAAGCAGACATTTTTGCCAAAGCGGAATTCTTGAGAAACAATATGACCGAAGCGGAAACATTATTATGGAGTAAATTAAGAAATAATCAATTAGGAGTTCGATTCAAAGCTCAACATCCGATTGATATTTTCATTGCTGATTTCTATTGTCATAAACTAAAACTTGTATTAGAAATCGATGGTGAAATACATAAACTGAACAAAGATTATGACGAAGGAAGAACCGCGGAATTGGGCTATCTAGAAATTCGGGTAATTCGATTTACAAATGAAGAAATTGAGAATAATATGGAGCTTGTGTTATGCAGAATAAAAGAAATAATCAAACAAGGCTAGCTCCAAATTGAAATTTAGTTAAAAGCCCCTTTAGCTCCGCTGATCTTCGATTCCCCTGAAGGGGACTTTTGAAGTGTACCAATTTGGAAACAACTCTCATTGAAATAACAAATAACAATAGCCTGTAGAATCTAAAGTCCTGTTTAGGGGATTTAGGGGCAAAAAAGACAATTTATGAAAATAACTCTTCTCGTAGTTGGGAAAACAAGCGAACAATATTTCATCGACGCTATTGATGAATACAAGAATCGTCTGAAACACTACATTCCGTTTGAACTCGAGGTAATTCCGGAGCTTAAAAACACGAAAAGCCTCAGCGAAGCGCAACAAAAAGAGAAAGAGGGCGAACTGATTTTGAAACAGGTGCAAGCTGGAGATTATCTCGTATTACTCGATGAGCGTGGAAAAGAGTACTCTTCGATGAAATTCGCCGAGTTCATCGAGAAAAAAACACATTCGGTTTCCCGTCGATTGATTTTCGTGGTGGGTGGTCCCTACGGATTTTCGGATAAAGTATATGAAGCCGCACAAGAGAAGCTTTCTGTTTCGAAAATGACCTTTTCGCATCAGATGATTCGAATGATTTTTGTGGAGCAGATTTATCGTGCTATGACCATTCTCAACAACGAACCGTATCATCACGATTAGCGAAATAAAAAAAAGTTCTGAAAATTACAAGTTTGAAATTTTGAGTTATACAATGCATAATTATTCCGCCTTCCGCGGGACTTACTTTTTTTTCGCAAAAAAAAGTAAGCAAAAAATGCTTCATCGAAAAGAACTCGCTCGCTCGCCCATATAGAATTCTTCTGCAATGCGTAAATTCGTTAATGGGCTACTCACTCGACAGCTTTTCGATAGTCTGGTATTTGTGTTTGTCCCCACTGGGACTTGCGATTAAAGACATTTGGGATCGAGAGATAAAGGTATTGGTCGTTTTTTCAGGAAGAAAAAATATTTATATATAATTTCAGTAATCCCTAATTATAAATTTAAATTCGATTAAACATGTTTAGTAATACGATTTTACCCGAACTCCGCAGCAGATGGAGCAAGATACAATCAAAAATCAATGAGACAGAAGCCGATGGCTGTTTGATTGGAGGTAATGTCAATCTTTTTTACTTGGCTAATCGGATTTTCAGCGGATATTGCTACTTTGCTAACGAAAGCGAACCTCTTTTCTTTGTAAAACGTCCAGTGAATCTGCAAGGAGATAACGTGATTTACATTCGTAAACCGGAGGATATTCCAGCTCTACTGGCAGAAAGAGGAATTGCACTACCCAAAACACTTTTGCTCGAAACAGACGAGTTGAGTTATAATGAAATTGCACGACTACAAACTGCTTTTTCTGCAACAAAACTGCTCAATGCGACTACGTTATTAAGAGCTGTTCGCACCATCAAATCAGATTATGAGATTGAATTACTTAGACATTCTGGAAAAATACACGCTGATTGTTACCGAGAAATTCCGAAACTTTATAGATCTGGTATGACAGACATCGACTTCTCCATTGAAATAGAAAAACTTTTTCGACAAAAGGGTTCCTTGGGGCTGTTTCGGGTCTTTGGCAATTCGATGGAGATTTTCATGGGCAGTATTCTGGCGGGTAAAAATGCAGAAGCTGCTTCTCCTTACGATTTTGCAATGGGTGGCGAAGGCATTCACCCGTCATTACCCGTTGGGTGCAACGGCACAAAACTTACCGAAGGCATGGCAGTAATGGTAGATATGGGCGGCACTTTCACCGGCTACATCACAGATATGACACGTATCTTCTCGGTCGGTAAATTGACAGAATTAGCATACAAAGCGCATCAAGTTTCTATAGAGATTCATCGGGAAATTGAATCTATTGCCAAACCGGGTGTAGCAACAGCAGACTTGTATCAAATTGCGCTTTTGAAAGCAGAAAAAAGCGGTTTATCCGACTATTTTATGGGCTACAAACAACAAGCTGGATTTGTAGGACATGGTGTAGGCATCGAAATCAACGAATCGCCGGTGTTAGCTCCTCGATCGAAAGAGATATTGACTGAAGGGCACGTTTTCGCACTTGAGCCCAAATTCGTGATACCTGGAACAGGCGCAGTCGGAATTGAAAACACATTCGTAGTGAATAAGAATAGCGTCGAAAATCTAACTGATTTGGAAGAGGAGATTATCAGTTTATAATTAATATACCATATTTAGGTTGCGATTTATAGTGCAGAGAGACTTAAAATCTATTTCTGCTCTTTTTGTTTGAATCCTTTTTAAAAATTCAGTTCAAAATAACAGAGTATTCCTAAAATCTATATATTTGGGAAATCAACCTTTCAATATTAGGTTTAAACATTAGAGAGAGATTTTTTCAGGGTGTAGCCTTTCGCTACACCCATTTTCCATCACACACCACCCACACTACTCGATATAAATTACGAGGATGCACTGTTGTGCAAAACTATATTTGGCTACACATGAAACTAAACATTAAGAACGAGACTGCCACGCTAAAGGCTGTAGTACTGGGACAACCCGGATCAATAGGTGGTGTGCCGACACTCGACAAAACCTACGATGCCAAGTCTTATGAAACAGTTTTACATGGCAACTACCCTACCGAAGAGGAAATTTTCAAAGAGATGTCCATTTTTGAAAAAGTGCTTTTGAAATACGATGTGCAGGTTTTTCGACCATGGACACTCGAAAATTGCAACCAAGTTTTTGCCCGGGATGTTGCTTTTGTCATCGACGATAAAATCATCAATTCGAATATTATCCCCGATAGAGACGACGAAAAAGAGGCGTATGAAGTAATATATAATCAGATAGCATACAATAAAATCTACAATCTTCCTGAGAAAGCACACGTAGAAGGAGGAGATGTTGTACTTTACAACGACATCGTGTTTGTAGGTCTCTACAGTGGCATCGATTATCCTCAATTCAAAACGGCACGCACCAATCTCTACGCCTTTCATTTTCTGAAAGAGTTATTTCCCTACAAGCAACTCATACCATTAGAACTTAAAAAACATGACACCAATCCTCGTGCAGGCATCTTGCATCTCGATTGCACTTTTATGCCCGTTTCAAACGACAAATTGATTGTCTACAAAGATGGATTTCTTTACGAAAAAGATTACAATATGCTACTCGATCTATTCGGCAAAGAGAACATCTTCGAAATCACACAAGAAGAGATGTACTACATGAATTCGAATATATTTTCCATTTCGCCAACGGTAGTGGTTTCTGAGAAAAAGTTCGAACGCCTCAACAATCATTTGGAGCAAGCGTGGGGAATGACTGTGGAACGTGTTCCTTACTTCGAAATTTCGAAAATGGGCGGGTTACTCCGATGCTCTACCTTGCCTTTGATCAGAGGCGAATAGAAATCAGTTTTTGTAAAAAATCTATTTAACCATGAAACAATCTACAAATACCATTTTGATGATAGAACCCATCGCCTTTGGGTTCAACGACCAGACTGCGATTAATAACTATTTCCAGCAGAAAGGCGCTAATTCAAGTTCTGAAAACCAAACGTTAGCGCTTTCCGAATTTGGCTTAATGGTCGATAAGTTAAGAAATAAAGGAGTTCGTGTGATAGTTGTTAGAGACACGCAACAACCACATACACCTGATTCCATTTTTCCTAACAATTGGGTCTCCACTCATGCAGATGGCTGCGTTGCATTATACCCAATGTACGCCCCGAATAGACGTGATGAGCGCCGAAATGACATTCTCGAAATTCTGCAAAGAGAAGGCTTTCAGATCAAAAAATCCATCGATTACACCTCTTCCGAGAATGAGGGCCGATTTCTGGAAGGCACAGGAAGTATGATTCTTGATCACGAACATAAAATTGCCTATGCTGCAATTTCTCAACGAACGGACAAAGAATTATTCTTGAAATTTTGTCACGATTTCGATTACAAACCGCATTCGTTTTATGCCTATCAGTCTGTCAAAGGAGAGCGATTGCCAATCTATCACACCAATGTGATGATGTGCATTGCGGATAGATACGCAGTTGTATGCCTCGATACAATCGACAATATTGAAGAACGGGTGGCGGTGATTCGTTCGTTTGAGGCAACACAAAAAGAGATAATTACCATCTCTGAGAGCCAAATGCACCGTTTCGCAGGCAACATGCTACAGGTCGAAAATTATGCTGGAGCTAAATTTTTAGTAATGTCGCAAACTGCCTTTGAATCATTAACAATGGTTCAAATTGAACAATTAAAAGCTCACAACGAAATAATCACTTCAGCAGTTCCAACCATTGAGAAGCTTGGAGGAGGAAGCGTTCGATGCATGATGGCTGAGGTATTTTTGCCTAAAAATCTAAATCTATGATTTTATTATTTTAATTCAGAAAAGATGAAAACTACAAAACAATCAGCTACAGAGCTCATGGAGCTTGAAAATAAATATGGTGCACACAACTATCACCCGCTGCCGGTGGTTCTCGAAAAAGGAGAAGGCGTTTATGTATGGGATGTAGAGGGTAAAAAATACTTTGATTTTTTATCAGCATACTCAGCTGTAAATCAAGGACATTGTCACCCAAAGATTATTTCGACATTGGTAGAACAAGCGCAAAAACTGACGCTTACATCTCGTGCGTTCTACAACAGTCAATTGGGAAAATACGAAGAGTTTGTAACCCACTATTTCGGTTACGAAAAAGTGCTGCCGATGAACACAGGTGCCGAAGCTGTGGAAACAGCCATCAAGCTATGTAGAAAATGGGCTTACGAAAAACGTGGCTTAGCCGAAAACTCAGCTCAAATCGTTGTTTGTGAAAATAATTTCCATGGTCGCACCACCACCATTATATCCTTTTCGGTCGATCCAGATGCATACACCAATTATGGCCCGTACACTCCCGGTTTTATCGTCATTCCTTACAACAATGCCAATGCGTTGGAGAAAGTTCTAAACGAAAATCCAAACATAGCAGGATTCCTTGTAGAACCGATTCAAGGCGAAGCGGGTGCATTTGTACCCAACGAAGGATATTTGAAAGCTTGTTATGATCTTTGTCAAAAAAACAACGTGCTTTTTATAGCCGATGAGGTACAAACTGGTATTGCACGCACTGGAAAACTGCTTGCCTGCGATTACGAGACTGTACATCCCGATATACTAATCTTAGGAAAAGCTCTCTCCGGGGGTGTCTATCCAGTTTCGGCAGTGTTGGCAAGCAACAACATCATGGAGGTGATTCATCCCGGGCAACATGGCTCTACATTTGGTGGCAATCCCATCGCAGCCGCAGTCGCCATTTCGGCATTGGAGGTGATTCGCGACGAAAAACTGGCTGAGAATGCATATCGATTGGGGCAAATATTCCGCGAAGCGATGCAGGGACTTTGCGCATCATCGAAAGTTGCCACTTCGGTACGAGGAAAAGGATTGCTCAATGCCCTCATCATCAACAACAGCGGACACGTTGATTTAGCTTGGGACATTTGTGTGAAGCTATCCGAAAATGGTCTGTTGGCTAAACCAACTCACAAAAATATTATCCGTTTTGCACCACCATTGGTGATTACAGAAACACAATTGATGGAGTGTATTGGGATAATTAGGCTAACTATGGAAGGGTTTGAATAAATTAGAAATAACGGCAAAATCAAATTCAAATTGAAAAATATCACCTACATTGAATCTATTGAACAGATTATTGTGCAAATTTGTAGACAAAGAAAAAATATAATAAGATGGAGAGCATTGTCGATTGTGCAGTTTACGCAAAAGGGAAACGAGTGAAAGAGTTAGCCCTCAACGAAGTGGGTTCAGTGTTGAATAGCACTAATAAATTCGTCTGGCTGAGGCTCAAAGATCCCAACGAAAAGTTGATGACTACTATTCAAGAACTCTTCGGGTTGCACGAACTAGCTATTGAAGATGCTCATCGTGCTCACCAACGTCCCAAGTTTGAATCGTATGGTGATACCTATTATATTGTTCTCCGCACAATCCAACCTAATCAAGAAAGTCAACATCTCAATTTTGGAGAGACACATTTTTTCTTGGGAAAAAACTTCATCATCAGTATTCGTCACCGATCGAAAGTAACTTTTGACGATGTAAGAATGCGTTGCGAAGCCACTCCTCATTTACTTGAAAAGGGTTCAGGGTTTGTACTTTATGCAGTAATGGATTTTATTGTCGATCAATATTTTCCAATAATGGAACTACTTGAAGAGGATCTCGATAAACTGGAAACACGAATTTTTAAAGAAAAATATAGACGAGATACGCCCGCTCGAATCTATCGAATGCGAGGCAAAATCATCGAAATTAAAAAAGCGATTTCGCCACTGATTGACATTTGCAATAAACTGATGCGTAACGACGCAGAATTAATTGACGAAGAGATTCGAAACTATTTTCGAGATGTATATGATCATGCCATTCGAATGAACGAAATGTTGGATAGCACCAAAGAGCAGCTTTCAACTGCATTGGAAGCTAATTTCTCTCTCACTTCTATCAACCAAAATGAAGTGTCGAAACGTTTTGCAGGTTGGGCAGCGATCATTGGAGTTCCAACCATGATTGCCGGAATTTATGGAATGAATTTTGCCAATATGCCTGAATTACGTTGGGAGTATGGTTATCCGATGGCAATAGGATTAATTGTTGTTTCATGCAGCACTCTATTCTATTTTTTCAGAAAATCTGGTTGGCTATGATACTAATACAGAAAGAGTCCATCACCTAAAAGGCAATGGACTCTTGTTTTCTTAACCAAACAATCTACTAGGTTAGTCTTCTTTTTCAATTCCGATTACACTTACCGGACAGCTGTCAACAGCCTCGATAATTGCATCAGCATTTCCATCATAGTCAGCACCTTCGATCACTGCCATTTGATCTCCTACTTCAAATACTGAAGGAGCAATAGACTCACACATTCCGCATACGATACAGTTATCATCAGTTTCGTTTAACCAAACTTTTGTAATTTTCATAATTGATTTTTGTTTTAAAAATTGAATTTTCTTTTTTGCTTTGCAATGTTAAGAATAAAACACAAACTTGCATAATTAGTTGAGTAATATTTCTCAATTATGCAATTTTTAACAAAAATATTACGAATCATAATTTTGATGCAAACAAAACGAGACTAGATGACGTTTAAGTGATTCAATTTAAACGAAAGAAAAATCACCATCAAATAAAAAGATGTAAATTCGCACTTCGTTAAAAAAGAGATTTCAAAACAAATTTCAATCAAACAATATAACTACAATAAACAATATGAATTTTGAACAAAATAATCGTAATCAAGTCATTATCGAGACTTCCAAAGGAATTATCAAAGTAAAGTTATACGACGAAACACCTTCTCATCGCGACAATTTTATCAAATTAGCGAAAGAAGGATTTTTCGATGACACCATTTTTCACCGCGTCATCAAAGGTTTTATGATTCAAACTGGAGATCCGGATTCGAAAGGCTCTGATTTCACCAAGAAATTAGGTGCTGGGGGACCAGGATATACATTACCAGCTGAAATTGTTTATCCAAAATATTTTCACAAAAAAGGCGCCTTGGCTGCTGCACGTCAACCAGATCGTGTGAATCCTGAGAAAAAATCAAGTGGTTCTCAGTTTTATATCGTAACTGGAAGTGTGCTGACTGACGAATTGATGAATAATCTGGAAAAACTTGCCCTTGAAATGAAGCAAGAGAAAATATTTGAAGAAATAGCTGCAAAACACAATGCACGTGCAGCTGAATTACTCAAAAACGAGGATCATGAAGCATTCCAAAAATTGCAAAATGGGTTGAGTGATTTAGCACGTGAAGAGGCTGACAAAACAGAAAACTTCAAATTTACTGACGAGATGCGCGAGATTTACACAACCATTGGTGGTTCTCCTTTTTTAGATAGAGAATATACCGTTTTTGGTGAAGTTATTGAAGGAATGGATGTAGTAGAAGAGATTCAAAATGTAAGAATAGGCGTGGGTGACAGGCCGATAGAAGATATTTTGGTAAAGATATCCGTCATTACAGATTGATTTTTTAGAGGCTATACACATCAACTGTCGCAAAATATTATGATAGGAATCAACAGACATACACTTTCCAATGGATTGAGACTGCTACACCATAAAGATGAAAGTACTCAAATGGTAGCACTCAATTTGCTTTATGATGTAGGCTCGAAGGACGAAGATCCTGAAAAGACGGGCTTTGCACACCTTTTCGAACACCTGATGTTTGGTGGAAGTGTTCATATTCCTGATTTCGACACACCTCTGCAAGAGGCTGGCGGTGAAAACAATGCTTGGACAAGCAACGACTGCACCAACTACTATTCTGTTGTACCTAAACAGAACGTAGAGACAGCTTTCTGGCTTGAATCTGACAGAATGTTGGGTCTCGATTTTTCACAAAAAAGCCTCGATGTACAAAAAAGCGTCGTCATCGAGGAGTTTAAACAACGAAATCTAAACAAACCGTATGGTGACATTTCGCTGTTGATTCGACCACTCGCCTATCAGAAGCACCCTTACCGCTGGTCAACCATCGGAAAAGAGGTATCGCACATCGAAAGTGCTACTCTAGAAGATGTGAAAGCATTCTTCTATTCCCACTATGGTCCCAACAATGCCATTCTCTCTATCACCGGAAATATTGAGTGGGAAGAGGCTAGAACGTTGACCGAGAAATGGTTTGGATCTATTGAAAAACGAACTATTGCGATGAGAAATCTACCCAAAGAGCCTCGTCAAACCGAAGCACGCCATCTCGAAGTGGAGCGCAATGTACCACAAGATTCCATTACCAAAGCGTACCATACACCCGCTCGCACATCACCAGATTATCACGCCAGCGATTTACTATCTGATTTGTTGGCAGGCGGTCGCTCCGCCCGACTTTATCAACATTTGGTGATGGAACAAAAACTTTTCACAGAAGTGAATGCACACATCACTGGCGACATCGAAGAGGGACTGTTTTTCGTAACGGGCAAACCAGCTAAAGGCATAACACTCGAAGAGGCCGATAAGGCTTTGATTACTGAGTTGGAATTGCTGAAAAGTGAACCCATTGATGCGCGTGAAGTGCAGAAAATGGTCAACAAATTTGAATCGAACGATCTCTTTTCCAATATCAACTACCTGAATAAAGCATCCAATATTGCTTATCACGAACTTTTCGGAAAAGGGGAAGACATCAACTCGGAAGTGCAAAATTACTACAAACTTACGCCAGAGAAGTTACAAGAAGTGGCGCGAGAAGTTTTCAGACCTGAGAATTGTTCAACGCTGTACTATAGAGCAAAAAATTAAATAATAGATCAACATAAACAGAGAACCGCAAAAAAGTAATAAAACTTTATTGCGGTTCTTTTAATTTATTTCATGAGCCTCAAAAACCAATAAATAGGTTTTTGAGTTTAAATTCAAATGTTTACTAAATTACATAGTAAATTCTTCTTTCTTATTAAACATTCTTACCCATTTCGCCTTTACAAACTTAAACATCTCTCTATTAAATTCAAGTCTTAGATGACAAAAAGATAGTAATTAGAATCCACACTCTTCTCGAAAATCGAGCAAAATAGTAGCAATAAGTATTCAATTATATTAAAACTCAAAAATATTTTCATAGTTTTGCAACTCAAACATCAATTAACGTCTGTTCATTTTGATACAAATTCGCAAATCATATAAATTGACAATGAAAAAAGGGCTAATCTACTTTATTTTTGGTATTTTCCATTTCAGTATTTATGGACAGGGCGCCTACTTTCTAACCGACAGTATCAGCTCGACAGGTGAAAATATAATAGACAATGGAGATCTATTGAACGCACAGTTTTGTACTGTGGAAGAAGGGAAAAAATCAATTCGCTACACTCCATATCAGGTGAAAGAATATGGATTAAATGATGGACGAATATTTTTCTCAAAAACAATTCAAATTGGCGACTCATTAAGAAAGGTTTTTTTACTTCAGTTAGTAAAAGGCAAAATCAGCTTGTATTATTACAGAGGAAAATCAACAAAAACTTTCTTTTGGGAAAAAGATAGTACAACATTGCACGAACTTCCAAAACGACATAAAAATTTTTCTAAAAAGGGATTTCGAGATGATTTGGCTGATTTAATGAACGATTGTGATAATGTAAAAGATGCTACGACAGTTGTAAACTATAATAGTAAATCATTGACAGAACTTATCACCTACTATAATAGTTGCACCAAGAAACCACTTCAGCATTTCAGATATGGATTTTTATTGGGTGCTGGGTTAAATAGGCTTGAAGTTGCAGCTTTCCATATAAACTCTGCAGCAAACCTCAAGTTTAGTTATGAAGCAGAATTTTCACCCGGCATTTTCATTGATTTTCCAATTGAAATGAGCAACTTTTCTTTTCACACAGATCTTTATTTTACCAAAACCGGATATTATTTCAATTCTATCTACACGGATGTTAATTTTGCAACCAAAAATACAACGTTTGTAGCCAACACCACCTCAATATACATTCCTGTGTTGCTCAGATATACTTTACCAACTATTTCTTTTAGACCGTTTTTTAATACTGGCTTGATCTATGCTTATAATATAAAAAACAATACTGACATTTATACATCGACTATTTATCCTTCACATATTGAATCGTCAATAGTCGATAACTCATTGCTTATTACCAAAAGTCAGATCGGATACTCTGCTGGTGCTGGCATAGAGTATAAGTTAAGCAATGAACACTCAGTATTTATCGATCTTCGCTACAACAAACTCTTCAGTTTGCCAAATAATTACAACTTAAACAAATCTTCTGTACAATTAATTGTTGCCGTAAATTTATAGCGAAGTGAAATCAAATATTCTTATTTTATCTCTTTTAATCTTTATAATTTCGTCTTGTAAAATGGAAAAACATCAGAAATTGACAAGTAGATGTATAATCTTAGTAAAAATAGGATACAGTCAATATTTTCTAAAACAGACAAAACAAATATAAACTAACTAAAGAGTAAAATCTATGAAATTGAAAGAAGCAATTTTATTCGTCCTTCTTATTACACCAGTAATATTATATTCACAAATCGAGATTATTTCTAAATCATCTCTAAAAAAGGTACAACTGCCGGAGAAGAGAACAAAGATGTTTGAGCTAAATTTTAGTCCATTTAGTCCAACTGCTGTAATCAGTTTTGATAATTTTCAGACAAAATATTGGTTAAATAAAAAGACAGTATTACGATTGGGACTTCAGTTGAAAAACCTCGAAAACTCCACTAAAGATGGAGATTATGATCCTGCGGAACAACACAAAACAAATAAAAACGAAAAAACACTTTTGGTTGGAATTAAGCCAGGTATAGAATTCAGATTTCTACAAAATTCGAAAATCTCTCCCTACATTGGATTCGAACAGCTATATCAAAATAAGTCAACCAGTGCTGATTATAAAGAATATGTTCAATACTTCGATTATACCAATGGACAATCTGTACTTAAATATGATTTCGTAGAAACAAAAGTCGATGGAGCTTGGCGAGATTTAACTACAGTTACAAATATCAATCCAAATGGAACAACATACAAATACGCCTCTACAGATTATACTGGCGAAAGAGCATTTTCCAATTGGGGTGGAAATCTACTGGCCGGTTCAGATTTTTATTTTGTTCAAAACATGTATATTGGCTTTGAAGTTGGGTTGGGATATGAATCAAAAAAAATACAAACCAGTGATATTCAATATTTCTGCCAATTACACCAACACAAATATTCCTTCTTACACGACAAGGAACATAGGATTTTATTATAATAGTGCTATTCGTTTAGGTATCTGGTTTTAACTTCAAAAGGTCCAATTCTTTAATACGCTCGATATTACTCATTATTTTTATGAAATTACATATATTTCTTTCATTCCTTTTGCTATCACTAAGCTCTTGTTTAGAAAATCTTTATCCACCTTTGATTATTACTGGCGAAGTAACAAATATAGACAAAGATGGGGCGGTCTTTCATTCTAAAATAACCGATTTAGGGAACGACGGTATTATTCAATTTGGGTTTGTATGGGATACAATCCATAACCCAACCATCGAAAAATCAGAAAAATACATTTTCCATACTCCTGCAGAAGTGGCTAGTTATGAAGCCAATATATCTGCTGGATTGCAGTCGAATAAAACATTTTACGTTAGAGCTTTCATACAAAATACGAAAGTTACAACTTATGGCGAAGAAACAAGTTTTACAAGTTTGGGAGGGAAATTACCCGAGATTACATATCTTTCAACAGTTTTGGGGAATGTGAATGATACTCTTGTTATTGCTGGAAAGAACTTAAGTACGAGGAGCATAATAGTAAAAATAAATCGAATAACAGCTGAAATAATAAAATCAAATCAAGATTCTATCTACATAATAATTCCACCAACACTCACTCAAAAAACTTCCGCAATAACAATAACAAAATTGAATCAAATAATATCTGCCAAAGATTCATTTACTTTAATATCGCCAATCGTCAGTAGTATTGGATCAAATTTAGGGACTTATGGAGATATCGTAACCATTTCAGGCAAGCATTTTCAAGAAAATAAGTCGACCGTGAAAGTCTATTTTGATAATATTTTAGCACCATTTCAGATTATTAATGACCAAACAATCACGTCAATTGTTCCTTCTGAATTAAACAAAGTGAATTGTAAGATCAGTGTCGTTATGAATAATCAAAAAACTGAATCGATAGACACATATTCATTATTACCTGTCGAAATAACTGATTTTAGTCCGAAAATATCATTAACAGGTGGTTTGATAACAATTAAAGGAAGTCACTTCAGTCCAATCGTCTCAAATAACAAAGTCTATATAGGTGGAGTATTAGCCAAATCACTATCTGTATCCAAAAATGCGCTCACAGTTTCTTTATCCTTACAGGATACTGCAGTATACGAAAGCAGGAATGCAATAGTCAAAGTAGACGTTGGAGGAAATATCAACACTAGTAATGTCAAACTATTGATTAACGACAAATGGTTCAGAAGGGCTAATACTCCCTCAGGATTTGCAACAGAACAAAAATTATGTTCAACATGCAATCTTTTTTTTGATAATTATTATGCCAACTGTTTTGTAATTGGAAAAACTGCATACATTGGATTGAACAATAAAAAAGATTTTTGGGCATACGATACCGATAAAGATAAATGGCGAAAACTAAATGATTTTCCTGGAATGAATAGACTATTTGGTAGTGGATTTGTTTATGCTGACAAAATATATTTCGGCTGTGGATTAAGCGGCTATTACTCAGGCAATCAATCCACACTTAATGATTGGTGGGAATACAACACAAAGACTGACTCCTGGATTCAAAAGAAGAATTTCCCAATCGCAACACACAGTAGTATCGGATTTAGCAATGATGATGGGTATTTTATGTCTAACGGCTACACATATACCTATAACAAAAGTCCGGAATACTTTACATTTTTTCTAAATGCATGGAAATATAATCAAGCAAATGATAGTTGGAATAACGAAACCATTGGGTCTTGGATAGATTACGAATCAATTGGCATGAATTTTTGGATTCCTTGCAAATCGTTCGGGAATCAGATTTTCGCAAATTTGGGTGTGGCCGAGGTTTATAAATACACAGATAGGATGTATATTATCGACACCAAAACAAATACGATGAAGAGCATTGCTGATTATCCTTTGAATGTAAATAAGTCATTAATCTCATTATATATTAATGGAAAAGTTTATATTCGAAAAAATGCGATGGGAGAACTTGATTTACAAGAATTTAATTACTATGATCCTGTAAGTAATACTTGGAAATTCACTAAAATAGATGTCTATTCACCTTTAAGGTTTGGTATTGCATTCGAAGTAGGAAATATTGGATTTGTAGGATTAGGAGAATCTAATCAAATATATGAATTTGATCCAAATAGATAAAAAAAAATGAACAAAATTATAATGCTTTGCATATTTTGTGTTTTGGTAATAAATGCACATAGTCAAATGCTCGAAGATAAAAATAACTTATACCTCGGCTACCAAAATGGCTTCTATTTGGGTGATGCTTTATTTAATAATCAAGGCACTTCCGCCCCCTCATTCTATTCAAACTTCACATTAAATAATGGATTGGAGGTGAAAAATTTATACAATCTCACACCACTGGTTAGTGCTGGCCTCAAATTTGGATTTCTTAATTCTACAAATTGGCAATGCAGAAATTATGAAAGTTATAACGGTTCAAAATCATCTACAATCAATTTGCAGCCAGTCATTCAGCTACACACTAAATTTCAGAAAAATGGGTTATATAATCGGGTGAAAATATTTGGGGAAATATCACCAATCATCGGGTATTCTATGCTAAAAATAAGAAACAATATTTTTGACATAATTGGATACAAATGGAACTATGATAATTTTAACAGGACTGACTTAATTTATGGATTAGAAGTTGGCGTTGGTTGCGAGTACTCATTCTCTAATAAAATAGGTGCTTTTGTAAATATATCAAGACAAGAGTGTTTTGTGAGTACCCCATTATTTTTAGATAATAGATATACATTTTTGGGATTAAATATCGGCGTTCGTTTGAATATCTCAAAAGTAAAAAGGTTTAAATATTAAATACATGATGAAGCATATATATTCCATCTTATTTCTTCTTTTGTTTATTAATATTAGTTCAGCGAGTGATATATACAAAGAAGCAAATTTTACAACTGCGAGCAAATTTATTCGCGATGCTTGCTTATCAGAAAATGGAAAAGTGATTATCTGCACCGACAATGAAAGTCTGAAAGCCTTTTCAGTTGAGAATAAAGATTTGCTCGGCAGTTTTAGGGGTGGTCATAGAGATAATATTATTTGTGTCGCCATATCACCCGACGGTAGATTAGTAGCGAGTGGTAGCAGTGACAGCACTGTAGTTATTTGGGATTTCTATACACAAAATATTATTAAAAAAATTCAGTCAGCAACAGGAAAAATCAGCTCTATGAAATTTTCACCTGACAATAAATCTCTCTTATTTGGATGCTCTAATTCAAAAGCGTTATTATATAATATCAAAGAACAAACATTGGTTAAAGAGTTTACAGATCAGAAACTGGATGTTACTTCGGTTGCTTTTAGTACTGATGGGAATATTATAGCGATTGCTGGTGGAGATAAAATTATCAGATTATACAACACTTCTAATTATCATCTAGATACAGAATTGAAAGGACACACAAACTGGATACGCTCCATTTGTTTCTACAAAAATAACCAATGCCTCATTTCAGGTGGAGATGATAAAAATATTTTTGAATGGAATCTTTCAAAACATAAATTCAAGAAGATTAAGTCACACAATGATTGGATTTTGTGCATTGATATTACGAACGATGGTAATTTATTTGCAATTGGGACAATGTCCGGTTCTATAAAAATAAATTATATTTTTGGAGTCTATAATGCAAAGTTAAACTCCCCTATCAGCAAAGTTATTTTTATTCCAAAAGAATCTGGATTAATCGAGATAGCGGTCGCCACACTAGGTTCAGGATTAATGCATCTTAACGCAGTAAATATGATTTTATCAAAATAGAAGAAACAAAATCAAATATTAATACACAAAAGAAACAAAATGAAGCATTATTTCATAATAAAATTATCAATATTTTTTCTTACCCTTTCATTCACATCATGCATTATCAGTAGTTATAATGACTCCTGTAGTATTTCAGGTAAGATAACTGATTCAAATGGAAAAGGCATTTCTGATGTCAAAATTATCACCAAATCAATTTCAACCAACGATTCTGTTAAATCACAAATAGATGGCAGTTATAATGTCAGTATAGCCAACGGTGGTGTAGTGGATGTATTCATCTCAAAATCAGAATTTACTAGTAAAAAATTTAACATTACACTTTTAGGGGGTGAAAATAAGACATTAAACACACAACTAAATACATTATCAGAAGATTCATATTTTGAACTTGGATTCAAAGAAAAAACGGTTTTCAATATAGGTGAAATATTCGCAGCAGAGATAAATACTAATGTCACTTACGAATTCGAATCAAAGGCAAGTTGGATTACCTGTACAAAAGACGGTACTCAATTATTGATTAAATGCGATTCAAATGAAACCTCAGAAATCAGACATGGGATAGTAATTCTAAGAGCCAACTACAATCACATAGATACAATAAAAATCAGTCAGCTAGCTGGTCCTATTTTGCGGGTTACAGACTTTTATAGTGTGAGTAAACCCAATTTTTCTCAAACAGTACCTTTTGTCACTTTTTCAAGAGAAATCGTGGCAGTTTCGGCTAAAGAATCTAATTTGAACATCCCATTTGAGCTTTCGAGTGACAAAAAAACTATCTTTTTTAGTAGTCTTAAATTGAATGCTTTTTCTTCTAATATCATTCAGATAAATGTTGTAGACTCTGACGGAAACAACATTTACTACAATTTAGATTTATCATTATATATCAACTATCAATCCCTACCTGTCAATAATGGTCAAAAAATTTTCTTTACAAATAATAATCAAGAAGTATGGGTTTATACTTTAACTGGGCAGACACATACTTTAAGGCGCTTTTCATGTATTGATTTCAAAGAACTAAAACCAATTACTCTTTCAGAATCCTCTAATGTTTTCTATAATCCGTATAACAATTCAATCTATTCAGTTGCATACAGATTTATTGAAAATCGATATGTTACCGATGTTAGTATATACAATGCTGAAACCAGTCTATTTTCAAGGAGTTTCACTATTGATAGTAATAACAATACAATTTCAGCAATGGAATTTGCCGATTCTGGATACGGATTAATGGTTCTTGGGACTCAATTATTCTATATCGATTCAGCGAATAATCATTCTTGGGGATTATTTTCAAAGAACTCTTTATTGTATGATCCTAGTCAAACAGATTGGCTATTGACAAGAAATATAGAGAAATGCGATAATAACAAAACGTTTGTTTTATATGGTGGAGATTCGAGTGGAAAAATGCATGTATTCACGATAAGTTCTGTGACAAAAGCTCTTACGCCTATATACAGCTCTTTTTCGTACCATTTTACAACAACAAATAATTCGGGAACGAATGCTATCTATTATTCTGATTATACAAACAGCCTAATTTTTCAAAATACATTCGATCACTCTACAAAAACAGTAGCTTTATCATCAAAAGGAGTTCGGTATGCAGCTCTACTTCTTTCCGACAAATCTACCCCACATATATTCACTTCTAATTTCTCCATTATATCTGTCAATGATAATGTGACTCATAATTTTACTCATACAGGTACCTGTGATGGCATTACATCTTCAAATGATGGTAAATTAATATTGGTGAAGAATAACGGAATCGCATATCTTTTTAAATCTGAGATTTTCACAAAGCATCCTGATCTTATTAAATAGTATAAATATGAAAAAAATTACCATCTCAATTTCTCTATTTTTTGGTCTTCTTGTATCTGCATTTTGTCAATCCAATTTTAAAAATGGGTATATTATTACAAATAGAAATGATACAATCTCTGGATTAATAGATTTTAGAACGGATGAAGCTAATTCGCTTATTTGTAAATTTAAGCTCAACGAAAAAAATGTAGAACAAATGTTTCAACCAGGAATGATTGCTGGATACAGATTTATCAATGAAGGTAAGTACTATGTTTCTCACTCAATTGTTATTGACAGCATACAAAAAACTGTTTTTTTAGAATTCCTTGTTCAAGGTCTATTGAATCTATATTATTTACCTGAAGGCAATGGATATTATTTCTTTGAAAATGCCAAGGGTGAGATGATTAGCACAACAAAAAAACAGGACGAAATTACACATGAAAGAAAGATAAAGACTGACACTCGATATCAAGGTGTTCTGGCATACATATTAAAAGATGATCTCCCCCTAGCGACGAAAACTTCAGAGGTCTTTTTTGATAGAAAATCGATGATTGAATACACAAAACGATATCACTCAGACATGTGTGATTCGGGTGATAAATGTATCATCTTTGAAAATGATTATAAAAAGAAATTTACAAAATTTGATATATCATTTTATAGCGGAATCGAATTCAATGAAGTCAAATTTGACAACATTAATCTTACTAAAATGCAATCAATCAGTCCAATAATTGGAGTCGGACTAAATATTTCTAGTCCCAGATCTGCAAAATCTCTCAGCCTAATGTTTGATGCGACATTATCAAAAATTGCTGGAGCATGTGATTACTCATATAGTTTGACATATTTTCAATATCGATTTAGTGAAATGAAAGCAAATTTTACAGGAGGTCTTGAGTATATTTATCCTAAAGGAAAATTCAGACCTGCACTTAATTTAGGTTTTTCTTACCGTTATTTTTTCAATTCAGAAAACACATTAACAGCAAATTCTCAAAATGCAGCAATCAGTAAACTTGCACAATTATCTTCAAATGGAATATATTCTGGCATAGGGTTGGATTATCAAATCAAAAACAACAAATTCTTTATAGCAAGATTATCATATTCAAAACAAACTGTTGAGGATGTTATGAATTCAGCTTTTCAATTAAAGATTGGATATAAATTCTAGAACAAATATTTGATCATAAAATTGTATTTCTTCATTATAATGAATTATCAGTTAATTGAATACCCTTAAGAAATTTGCATGGGCATAAATTATTTTTTTTAGTAAAATTCTGGTTGATTTTTCTTTAAAATAGAGAACCGCAAAGGAGTGACAACACCTATTTGCGGTTCTTTTTTCGTTTTCTCTTCTTCACCTTTGTTATAAAATGATTTTCTCAAAACAAAGTCAAATTTTCCTCCTCTTGAATTCCATTACGAAAATGACAAATTGAATTCATTACACAAATGTCGCATTTAGGATTCGTAGGACGACAAATCTCACGACCAAGAAAAGAGATAGCCATACCAACCTCGCCCCAATTTTCCTGTGACACTAATCGCATCAACTGTTTTTCAATCTTCTCGGGTTGAATACCAGTAGCAATGCCGATGCGAGGAGCCACACGCACCACGTGTAGATCAACAATGATGCCTTCAGCCGGTTTTCCAGACTCACGGAGAATCACGTTAGCGGATTTACGACCAATACCTGGTAGCTTCGTCAGTGTAGCCATTTCTTGCGGAATCTGCAAATCGCTGCCTACCAGTTTAGCCAACTTCACCAACCATTCGCATTTGTGCCCAAAATTGCGTACAGAACTCAAGTGCTGATGCAAATCCTCCGGTTGTGCCAGCGCCAGATGCTCCATCGATGGATAAACCGCGAAAAATCTAGGAGCCAACTGATTGATGTGTCTATCGGAATCCTGCGCCGAAAGCACCACCATCACCACCAATTGGTAGAGATTCTGGTAATCGAGCGGATGCTTTCGTTGCCGATATTGAGTCATCAGAGAATTGAGCAATTCTACTGTTTTAAGTGACATAATATTTCAAGATTAATTCTGTGAGATAATAATTTCTACGATCAAAATGTTCATCATATTACAAAAACAATCACAAAAAAAGTATCAAATATTCTTTGCGATTCTCAGAGGTAATAAAATTATATCTTAGAATTAATACAATATTAATCATAAGAAGTTGCAATCATTACAATTCCCCAAATGATTGTAGGAATACAAAGAACAAAACATATTTCGCCCAAGTCAACGTTTACAAAAGGATCATTACCTCTATATGTAAATTGATCTATTGCTGCAAAAAACATTATGATTCCTAGCAGAATTAAACCAATACCATTTTTCGTTTATCTGACATAAATCTAATATTTCTTCACCAACTGTTCCATTGCCTGCCAAAGCTTATCGTCGGGCACGGGAGCAGTTATCTGAATCAATTCTTTCGAAACAGGGTGAACGAACGAGATATGACGGGCATGGAGGCTGATTCCTCCATCGGGATTGGAGCGCTCGGCACCGTACTTCAGATCGCCTTTGATGGGCGAGCCGATCTTCGACAACTGACTGCGGATTTGGTGGTGACGACCCGTTTGCAGGTCGATTTCCAATAGGTAATAGGTATCTGATTTAGCAACAATTCGAAACGAAAGAATGGCCTTTTGTCCATCTTTTCGCTCGGTGTCGAAAGCGGTCGATTTATTTTGCTTCTCATTGCGGACAAGCCAATGAGTGATTTCGCCTTCTGGCATTTTGGGGGTATTTTTTACCATTGCCCAATAGGTTTTCTTCACTTCGCGCGTTTTGAACATTTCGTTCAGTCGCGTGAGTGCTTTGCTGGTTTTGGCAAACATGACCAAACCGCTTGTAGGTCGGTCTAATCGATGTACTACGCCGACAAACACATTGCCGGGCTTGTTGTATTTCTCCTTCAACCACTCTTTCACGGTGTCGGAAAGCGGTTTGTCGCCCGTTTTGTCGCCCTGCACAATCTCCGAACAGGTTTTATTGACAATAATGAGGTGATTATCTTCGTAGAGAACAGTCATTTTTTGGGGAATAAATTAAAAAAACTTGCCACAAGGACTCTAAGGCTCTAAGAAACACAAAAAAATACTGAAATTTCACACAGAAAGGTTGTCTTACCACACCTTACTGAATTTCAAATTTTCACTTTCTAACTTCGTGGCTTTGTGACTTCGTGGCAAAAAATTACGTTCAAATAAGAAAGGCAGTAACAATAGTTTTGCGCTACCAGTTACTGCCTCTTTTTTTTAAATTCTCAAAAAAGAGAATTACATATACATTCCACCGCAAACGTGAACTGTTTGACCAGTCACATAAGACGACATATCTGATGCTAAGAATACACAAACGTTAGCTACATCGTCTGGAGTACCGCCACGTTTCAATGGAATAGCTGATTCCCACTGTTTGCGAACGTCGTCAGACAATTGGTGAGTCATATCGGTGATAATAAAACCAGGAGCGATAGCATTGGCGCGCACACCACGAGAACCCAATTCTTTTGCAATAGACTGAGCCAAACCAATCATACCTGCCTTAGAAGCAGAGTAATTTGCCTGACCTGCATTACCGTGAACACCTACCACAGAGCTCATGTTGATGATGCTACCTGTTTTTTGTTTCATCATGATTGGAGTACAAGCATGGATAAAGTTGAACGCCGATTTCAAATTGACGTTGATGACCATATCCCACTGTTTTTCGTCCATACGCATCATCAAACCATCGCGAGTGATGCCTGCATTGTTTACTAAAATATCGATGCGACCGAAATCTTTCAGAATTTCTGCCACTACGTTGTGCGTATCTTCATAGTTTGCAGCGTTTGAGGCATAGCCTTTTGCTTTCACACCCAAAGCGGTCAATTCTGCTTCAGTTGCTTTACCATTTTCGTCGATAGCCAAATCGGTGAATGCAACATTACATCCCTCTTTCGCAAATTTGATGGCAATCGCTTTACCGATACCACGAGCAGCACCTGTAACGATGGCTACTTTTCCTTCTAATAATCCCATAGAAATAATTATTTAAAGATTAATAATAGACCCCCTAATCCCCCCAAGGGGGACTTTGAAGAATCTCTTGTTATGGTTCTACATTATAAATTAGCCTCCCCTTGGGGGAGGTTGGTGGGGTTTTAGAATTGAATCAACAATCCGCCGCTTGAATAGCCACCGCCAAAGACGGTCAAGCCCACTATGTCACCTTTTTTGAAGAGATCCCAGTTTTGAGCAATTACAATCATCGAACTTGGCGAACCGGTGTTGCCCAACTCTTGAATGTTGTTTAAAAACTTATCTTCCGCCAAATCAAGCTGATTTGCTACGTTTGCTACAATTCGTTTATTTGCTTGGTGAGTCACCACATAGGTGAGATCGTTAACTGTTTTGTTGTATTTTGCAGTCATCGACACAAGCGCTTCACACATGTATTTCGATGCATTGATGAATACGTCGCGACCATCGGGCATCACCAATCCTTCGGTGCGTGGACGAAGGTAAACGCCATCAATACTCTTGCCAACTGTTCCCAAAGAACGGCTGAAAACTTCAGTAATTTCGGCTTCACTATCGGCTTGCTTTTCTTTCGAAACAAAAATAGCCACAGCACCATCGCCCCACAAGTGACCCGACATTGGATCAGCTTCATTACTGTATGAAGTATTGTGCTCAGAAGCTACAATAAGCGCTTTTGTAGCCTTACCAGCCGCGAAGAAACATTCGGCTACCTCTATCGCATTCACAAGCGATGAGCAAGCTGACGAAAGGAAAAACCCTTTTGCATTTTCAATATTAAACTCTTTTTGAATACGATGAGAAAGCGTTGCCACAGTATCGAGTGGCGTATACGTTGCACCTAAAATCAAATCAACCTCTTCTACTGCATAAGGAAGTTTAGGCAAAGCGTTTTTCACAGCATCGATGCCCATTGTTTGAGTATTTTCTTCAGGAGCAGCTTTTGATCTAGTAGAGATACCAGTTCGTTGAAAAATCCACTCGTCGGTGAGTCCGTTTACATTTTCGAAATAACTATTCGGCACCCGCTCGGTTGGAATATAAAAACCTGTTGAATTAATAAACATTAGAAAACTTGTTAAGTGATTACTTTTTCAGTCCGTTAAACAAAAGGTGGACAATACCCTCTTTCAATTGATTACGTTCTACACCCAGTTCGTTGAAAACCCCCCGAATATAAGGAACATCTAATCCTTTGAGTGAATAGTGAAGAATCATCACCATCGACTCTATATCTTGCACAGCAAAAACATCTTGCTGATTTCCATCTATCAAAATCTTTCGAATCAACTCCATTTCGCGTTGATCGAATTGCTTGCGAACCATCTCAACACGCCAGATATCGCGAAAAAAATCGGCTCTCAGTGTACCATTCCGAAAAACAGTCTCTTTCACCGCCTCCATTCTGGTAAAAATAAACGCCATTAATTTGTCGTCAGGGCGCATATCTCTATTTGCCACAACCTCCAACGTCTTTATCAGTTGTTGAAGTTCTGATTCTACAACTGCCAAATATATCTCGTTTTTACTCTTAAAATAGGTGTAAAGTGTGCGCCGTCCCTTCTTAGATGCCAAAGCAATATCGTTCATCGTGGTGTTTTCAACCCCGATGCGAGCAAACAGCTGGCGAGCCACATCTACAAGTAAATCACGTGTTCGAGAAATAGACATAAGTGTTAAATTATTGCACATTCAACAATAAACCGTGCAAAAATACAACCTTTTTTTTGACAAAACACACTTTCGAGTTCAACTTTGTAGAAAATTTGCTCACTTTTGACGAAAACATGCAACGTTTATCTATCAGAATATTAGGTAGATTATGGCTTTCAGATAAATAATAGCTGGATAAAACAAAAGCGCCACAGTAAAAAACTGTGGCGCTTTGCTCTCCCTCTTGGACTTGAACCAAGGACCCTCTGATTAACAGTCAGATGCTCTAACCAACTGAGCTAAGGAAGAATTATAATAAAAACCTGTTTGCTCTCCCTCTTGGACTTGAACCAAGGACCCTCTGATTAACAGTCAGATGCTCTAACCAACTGAGCTAAGGAAGAATGAAGCTTCTCTTTCGAAAAAGCTGTGCAAAAGTAATAGGTTTTTTGTAATTATGCAATATCTTTGCAGAAAATTTAAACAAAAATGAGAGTATTAGGAATGGGCAATGCCCTTGTAGATATACTTGCAAAACTTGAATCTGATGATTCTCTGCAAGTTATGGGTTTACCAAAAGGCAGTATGCAGCTTATAAACGAAGACGAATTACTCAAGATATTAGATTCAATCAAAATATTTGACACCTACCATGCTTCAGGTGGATCTGCTGGAAATGCGGTACGTGGATTAGCCGAATTAGGCGTTCATGCTGGGTTTATTGGCAAAACTGGCTCCGATTATTATGGAAAATTCTACGAAGAAGACCTTCGTAAAAGTCATGTCGTTCCGCATTTATTGGAAGACACGTTAGCTTCTGGCTGTGCCATGGGAATGATATCACCAGATGGTGAACGCACATTTGCCACTTACCTTGGAGCTGCATCAAACTTACAAGCTGAAGATTTATCGGAAGAGATGTTTGCTGGGTATGAATATTTCCACATTGAAGGTTATTTAGTTCAAAACCCCGAATTGATTCGCAAAGCTTGCCGTTTGGCAAAAGCTGCTGGCAGTAAAATTTCTCTCGATATGGCAAGTTATAATATTGTGGAATCAAATCATGACTTCTTCAAAGAATTGCTTACAGAATACACCGACATTGTTTTTGCCAATGAAGAGGAAGCATATGCATACACACAAGCTGAGCCGGAAGAAGCTGTAAAAATGCTTGGTGCTTTGTGTGAAATAGCCATAGTGAAAGTAGGCTCCAAGGGTTCATTGATCATGCGTGGCGATGAAATAGCAGTAGTTGGCGTTGACAAATATAAATGCCTCGACACAACAGGTGCAGGAGATTTATACGCTGCTGGATTTTTGTACGGTCTTATCCACAAACAATCATTAGAAATTTGTGGTAAAATTGGATCAATCTTAGCGGGCAATGTGATCGAAATTATGGGAACAAAAATGGAGAAAGATCGCTGGAACAAAATTAAAACTTTGGTACATTCACTTACTGCCAACTAAATATCTCATATATTATCTTAATTTTGATGAAATAGAGGCATGAAATTGCCAATAAATTTCAAAAAGTTGCTTGACTAAAAAACTCTCTCTATTTTAGCGCTTCATTTATTTTAATCAATGTATATTTTATGTCGAATTTCTTGAAAGTTGCATTCACTGGAATGCTTTTATTTGCAATCAACGAAGCTAGTTTTTGTGAAGAGAAGCATGATTTTCAAAACACCAAAAATCTCGACATATTTTTCAATCTTTACAAGCAACTCGACCAATACTATGTCGATTCTATAAAACCCGAAAAAACCATTCGAGAAGGTATCGATGCCATGCTCGAAAGCCTTGACCCTTACACAAATTACATTTCGGAAGACGAACTGGATGATTTCAAATTCTTGACAACGGGTGAATATGGTGGCATTGGATCCATGGTTTCATCACACAAAGGAAACATCTACATTTCAGAACCTTACGAAAATATGCCCGCTGCCAAAGCAGGATTAAAAGCAGGAGATTTAGTTCTCGAAATTGACGGAAAAAGCGTAAAAAGCAAATCCATTTCAGAAGCAAGTGAAATGCTGAAAGGTCAGCCTAATACCACTTTGAAAATCAAAATTCAACGTGGAGAAAAAGCAAAACCGCAGATAATCACCATCATCAGACAAAAAATTGTCATTAGCTCTGTTCCTTATTCGGGTGTGATTGGTGATAGTATTGGGTATATTCTTATCACCAGCTTTACTGACAAAACAGGAGAAGAGTTCAAGACTGCTTTTCTGGATTTGAAGAAAACAAAAAACATCAAATCATTAATTATCGATCTCCGTGGAAACGGTGGAGGCATTATGGAAGAGGCAATTAAAGTCATCAACTACTTTGTCCCAAAAGGAATGGAAGTTGTCTCGACGCGAGGCAAAGTAAAACAATGGGATAGAGTTTACAAAACCACATCCGAACCATTAGACACACAAATACCAATCGCAGTGATGGTAAATAGAGGTTCGGCCTCTGCCTCAGAGATCGTCTCTGGCGCTTTGCAAGATCTTGACAGAGCAGTCATTATTGGCGACAGAACTTACGGCAAGGGATTAGTGCAAACGACTCGGCCCATTAGCTTCAATGGAAGTTTGAAAGTAACAACTGCCAAATACTACACTCCGAGCGGTCGGTGCGTACAAGCCATCGATTATACTCGTCGCAATCCTGACGGCAGTGTCGGAACTATTCCAGATAGTTTAACTCATATTTTCTATACAAAAAATCACAGATTAGTACGTGATGGCGGTGGTGTGACACCAGACATCAAAATAGCTGACGATAAATTTCCTAACATCATCTTTTACTTGATGAATGATTTTCTTGTATTTGACTTTGCCACTCAATACGCTTCCAAGCACGCTACGATTCCCTCTGTTTCAGAATTTGCAATATCAGATACGGTTTATAGCGAATTCAAGGAATTTGTAAAATCTCGCAACTTTACCTACGACCGTCAAAGTGAAAAGGCGTTGAAAGATCTAGAAGATGTAACAAAATTCGAAGGATATTTCGAAGGTGCTGAACCAGAATTCAAAGCATTAAAGGCAAAACTTACGCACGATTTAGACAAATCGCTGACCATCTTCTCCACTGACATCCGTCAACTTTTAGGATCTGAAATTGTAAGAAGATATTACTACCAGAAAGGTCAAATAGCCTTTTCTTTACAAAATGATAAAGAAATAAAAAAAGCGATAGAAACGATTTCAGATTCAAAATCTTTCGCCAATTTATTGACAACTCCCGTAAAATAATCTGATTGAGGTGATTATCCTGCTAAACTTTACGTTATTTGACTAAATTTCTTAGCCAAAATGGATTCATTATCAGAAAAAAGCACTAATTTTGCGCAGTTTTTTAACTACCCAACATAATGTCCAACTTATTAGTAAACAAAAACAAACAATTTTAATGGAAGAAAATCAATTAAATGCAGCGCCTGTTGTTGATGCAAATTTCGACTGGGATGCTTTTGAAAAAGGAGAAGTTTTTGGTACAAAAAGCCACGAAGAATTGGTAAACACGTACGATCAAACACTCAACACTGTAAAAGACAAAGAAGTTATTGAAGGTACTGTTATTTCGATGAACAAACGCGAAGTAGTGGTAAACATCGGCTTCAAATCAGACGGAATCATCTCAATGAATGAGTTCCGCTACAACCCAGAATTAGCTATCGGTGACAAAGTAGAAGTCTACATCGAAAGCCAAGAAGACAAAAAAGGACAATTGATCCTTTCTCACAAAAAAGCTCGTGCAACTCGTTCTTGGGATCGTGTTAACGAAGCTCTTGAAAAAGACGAAATTATCAAAGGTTTCGTAAAATGCCGTACAAAAGGCGGTATGATTGTTGATGTATTCGGAATCGAGGCATTCTTGCCAGGTTCTCAAATCGACGTGAAACCTATCCGCGACTACGATGTATTCGTTGGAAAAACAATGGAATTCAAAGTGGTTAAAATCAACCAAGAATTCAAAAACGTTGTGGTTTCTCACAAAGCTCTTATCGAGGCAGAAATCGAACAACAGAAAAAAGACATCATCTCTAAACTTGAAAAAGGTCAAGTATTGGAAGGAACTGTCAAAAACATCACTTCTTACGGTGTATTCATCGACTTGGGTGGCGTAGATGGTTTGATTCACATTACCGACCTTTCTTGGGGACGTGTTTCTCATCCAGAAGAAGTGGTTACATTGGATCAAAAATTGAACGTTGTAATACTTGACTTTGATGACGAGAAAAAACGTATCGCTTTAGGTTTGAAACAATTGACTCCACATCCATGGGATGCATTGAGCGCAGAGCTTAAAGTAGGTGATCAAGTGAAAGGCAAAGTAGTAGTTATGGCTGACTACGGCGCTTTCATCGAAATCGCTGCAGGCGTAGAAGGCTTGATACACGTATCTGAAATGAGCTGGTCACAACACCTTCGTAGCGCACAAGATTTCTTGAGCGTAGGTAACGAGTTGGATGCTGTTATCTTAACATTGGATCGCGAAGAGCGCAAAATGTCATTGGGCATCAAACAATTGAAACAAGATCCATGGGAAGCTATTGAATCTAAATATGCTCTTGCTTCAAAACATACTGCAAAAGTTCGCAACTTCACTAACTTTGGTGTATTTGTAGAAATCGAAGAGGGTGTTGATGGCTTGATTCACATTTCTGACCTTTCTTGGACTAAGAAAGTGAAACACCCATCTGAGTTCACTCAAATTGGTGCTGACATCGAAGTTCAAGTTTTGGAAATCGACAAAGACAACCGTCGTTTGAGCTTAGGACACAAACAATTGGAAGAAAATCCTTGGGACGTATTCGAAACATTGTTCACTGTTGATTCAGTTCACGAAGGAACAATTGTAGAATTATTGGACAAAGGAGCAGTAATCTCTTTACCTTACGGTGTAGAAGGTTTTGCAACTCCAAAACATTTGGTAAAAGAAGACGGAAGCCAAGCTGTTGTAGAAGAAAAATTAGAATTCAAAGTTATTGAATTCAATAAAGATGCAAAACGCATCATTCTTTCACACAGCCGTATTTTCGAAGATGTAGCTAAAGCGGAAAACCGCGAAGCTGCAAAAGAGAAAAAAGCGAAGAAAACTGCCGTTAAGAAAGAAGAAAGCAACACTACTTCATCTCAAGTAATGGAAAAAACCACCTTGGGAGACATCGAAGGATTGGCTGCTTTGAAAGAAAAACTTTCAGGAAAATAATTCTCAATTTGAGAATATGTAGTAAGAGGCTGTCTTAGGACAGCCTCTTTTTTTTTATATTTGCAAATGAATGACTTTATATTATGAAAGAAAATCAATTTATTGATAAAGTAGTTTTAGTAACAGGCGGTGCATCGGGTATTGGGTTTGAAATAGCACGTGCTTACGCCAACGCCATGGCCAAAGTTATTATTGCCGATATACTTCCTGCTAAACAAGAATTTGCTTTTGACTTCATTCACGCTGATGTATCCTCTGCCGAATCGATTTCAACTCTTTTCATATACATTAAAACAAAATATGAGAGACTCGACATTTTAATAAACAATGCCGGAATTTCTATTTTCACTCCCTTTGAAGAGCTAACCGTAACGATATGGGATAAAATCATCAACACTAACTTACGAAGCGTATTCCTTTGTTCTCAATTGGCAATACCACTTATGAGAAAACAGGGAGGTAAAATCATCAATATCGCCTCCACCAGAGCCATTATGAGCGAAGAAGATACGGAAGCTTACTCTGCCTCAAAAGGTGGAATTGTTGCAATTACACATGCATTGGCAATATCACTTAGCAAATACAATATTCAAGTAAATTGCATCTCTCCAGGTTGGATTGAAACAGGTCAATACAAAGCATTATCTGACATTGACCATAGTCAACATCCCAGCGGAAGAGTTGGAAAACCAGCTGATATTGCACGCGCATGTCTTTACTTAACTTCTACAGAAAATGAATTTGTGAACGGAACCAATCTGATTGTAGATGGTGGGATGACAATCAAGATGATATACGAAGATTGATTTTCTTCGCTCGGAAGAAGTTATACAAAAAATAAAGCCACACCAATCACACTAATGATTGCTCCAACAATCTCCTTGGTCGTTACTTTTTGTTTCATGATTAAAACAGCTGGTGGAATAATCAGAATAGGCACAATCGACATAATAGTCGAGGCAATTCCCGCACTGGTGTGCTGAATAGCAAAAAGAGAAAACGATACACCCAAAAAAGGGCCAAAAACAGAGCCGATTCCTATTCGTTTCATTGCTCTAGTATTTTGCACCGCAACACCCACCATTCTCCACTTTCTGTAAATAGAAATCAGAATTACGAAACCAACAATTCCAGTTATAATACGGATTTGAGTTGCAGCAAAAGCATCATAATCTTTCATTCCAACTTTACTAAAAATCAAACCGACAGCTTGACCAACGGCTCCAAGAAAGGCAAAAAACAATCCTTTGACGGGATGAGATACCGAAAGCATCCCTTTACCTGTACCTTTATTGAGAATTACCAAAGCGATTCCACCTACAGTAAGTGTCATCCCAAAAACATTGAATAATGAAAGTGTCTCGCCCAACATCAACCAACCAATAAGTGCAGTCATTGGTGGAACAAGTGTCATCATCAACATAGCAATGCGTGATCCAACAATGGTGTACGATTCGAAAAGAAACAAATCTCCAATTACAAATCCGATTAAGCCAGATAACGAAAGCCACAACCAAGCATTTGGAGTGGCATCAAGTGGCAACCACATTCCCCGAGAAATAAATGAAAATATGCTCAGAAAAATCATTGCTAACACCAAGCGAATGATATTGACAGAGATAGAACCCACCTTGAGGCTAGCGGATTCGAAAGCTAATGCAGTAGCCGTCCAGCAAAAAGCCGTAAAAAGTGCGGCAAATTCGCCGATATGAGATTGAAACATACTATCTTTTCAAATAAAATTAAAAGGGAACCTGATCATCCTTACGATTCAGAAAATCAGATTCAGGCGTGGAAGCCATTGCGCCATCCGATGACTGGGTATTCATTTTGGAGCTAAAGGTACTTCCTCCAAAACCAGCTGGCATTGGAATGCGATCATCTTCTGGATTCATAAACTTGGCATATTCACCCTTGAAACGGAGACGAACATCTCCAACAGGTCCATTACGGTGCTTGGCAATAATCAACTCAGCCATTCCAATGAGACTATTGCCTTTATCATCTTCAAAAATCTTATAATATTCGGGGCGATGGATAAAGCACACCATATCAGCATCTTGCTCAATGGCACCAGATTCACGAAGGTCGGATAGTTGTGGACGTTTGCCATCAGCACCTGTTCCAGAACGGTTTTCAACTCCACGATTCAACTGAGACAGAGCAATAATAGGAACATTCAACTCTTTAGCCAATCCCTTTAGCGATCGAGAAATTATACTAACCTCCTGCTCTCGACTACCATAAGTCATTCCGCTGGCATTCATCAACTGAAGATAGTCGATTATTAAACACTTCACACCGTGCTCCCGAACCAATCGGCGAGCTTTCGTTCGAAGTTCGAATACAGATAAACTAGGTGTATCATCTACAAAAATTGGGGCGTCGTTCAACACCTTAATTTTGTAGAAAAGCTGTTCCCACTCCATATCATTGAGCTGTCCATTTTTGATTTTTTCACCAGCCAATTCACATACATTCGAAATCAAACGATTGACCAACTGCACATTCGACATTTCCAATGAAAATACAGCGACAGGTTCACCTCTATCAACACCCATATTTTTTGCCATCGAAAGCACAAAAGCTGTTTTTCCCATCGCAGGTCGAGCTGCAATAATCACCAAATCTGATTTTTGCCATCCAGATGTCATCTTATCCAAGCCATGGAACCCTGAAGACAAACCACTTAATCCATCTTTTTGGTTAGCCGCAATCTGAATATTATCCAATGCCTCTTTGATAATCACATTGACTTGAACGACGTCTTTTTTAAGATTTTGCTGTGAAATCTCAAAGAGTTTTCCCTCCGCTTCTTGCATCAAATCATCCACATCCATAGAATCCTCATAGGCTTTGGTCTGAATATTCGAAGTAAATGTAATTAGTTCGCGTGCTAGGTATTTTTGTGCAATAATGCGTGCATGATAATCGATATGAGCAGCAGAAAGCACTTTAGTGGTCAATTGGCTAATATAAAACGCCCCACCGACTTCATCCAATTCTCCTTTGCGGCGAAGCTGTTCGGTAACGGTTAGCATATCCACTGGCTTTTGATTCATCGCCAAGTCGACAACTGCTGTATAAATAATACGATGAATCGGATCGTAGAAACATTCTGGTTTAAGAATATCACTCACCAACGAATAGGCATCTTTTTCAAGCATCAGCGCACCCAATACAACCTCCTCCAATTCAGGAGCCTGTGGTTGTAATCTTCCCATTCCGGGAATAACTTGTGGGTTCGGTTTCCGCTTTTGTGTCGTGTTTTTTTTCGGTTCAATCATATAATAGCTTCACTTTTTTCTATTTGCAAATGTAATTTATATTTTCCTATTTATGGAATCCAATTATCAACATTCAACTGTTCATAAGTTCAAAACTAAGCATGCGCAAAGATGATTCATAAGACTTGTGCCCTCAAAAAATCCTAAAACATGAATCGTTTGCTTTATAGATACACTTTTTTTGTACTTTTGCGCTATCTATGAGAATGAGACCACTATTTATACTATTGTTACTGGTGAGCATTTCTGTATTTGCTCAGGAGAAAACGAACAACTTATCTATCTATTCGTGGACAGTTTCGCCTAAATTGGGCGAAGAAACACGCACGGATGTAGACACCATTCCACTCGATTTTCAGCATTACGATACAGGTGATGGTTATCGCTCACCTCGTGGATATTTGGGTAATTTAGGCTCACCGTCATATTCGAAGGTTTTCTTTGAACAACGAGAATATTCACGTTTTCTATTTTCTCAAGCTTTCGAACCCTTCTTTTTATCAGCTGAAAAAGCGAAGTTTTACAATACGACTATCCCATTGATGAACATCACCTATCTGACAGGTGGTGGCAGTAAATCTTCAGAAGAGAGATTCAAAGCGACTTTTGCCGCAAACTCAGGAAAGAAGTTGAATTTAGGTGGCGAAATTGAGAATATCTACGCTCGCGGTTTTTATGCAGCACAAGGTGTCAATGATTTCACCTATCGTCTTTTTGGAAGTTACACTTCCGACCGTTATGTTATGCACACTTTTTTCGGAAATAGCAATTTATCGAATCAAGAAAATGGTGGTATATCCAACGATTTATACATTACTAAACCCTCATCATTGAGCAGTGGTACACAGACTGTTACATCTGAAAATATACCAGTCTATCTTAATGAAACCTGGAATCGGGTAAATGGAGGAGTATTTTTTCTCACACATCGTTATAATATCGGATTTACCAAAACTGAGACAAAAGACACATCGGAAATAAAGACTTTTATTCCTATTTCAAGTATTATTCACACCTTCGAATACAACAATATAGATCGTCGTTTTATCTCCAAATCTCTACCTACTGGCTATTTTGCACATAATTATATCAGCGACAAATATACTAACGACACCACATCCTATCATTCGTATCGAAATACGGTTGCTCTCTCTCTGCGGGAGGGATTCAACAAATTTGCACTGTTTGGCTTAACCGCTTACTTGCAAAATGATATTCGAAGTTATAGCATTATGAATGTGGGAGGATTCGAAACTCATACTGAACAATCCACTTTTTTGGGAGGTGAAATAAGTCGTCGGAATGGCAAATTAATCAATTATCAAGCCATTGGAGAATTGGGAGTTTTAGGAAAAGATTTAGGTCAAATGACATTAATCGGAAATCTTGAGACTCGCTTACAAATCTTCAAAAAAGAGGTTCGTTTCAAAGCAAATGGTTTTATCAAAAATTTAAATCCTGGGTTTTACCTCAACACATATCATTCAAATCATTTTTGGTGGGACAACAATGCTTTTCAGAAAGAACGTCGCGTGAGAGTAGAAGGCGAAATATCGATTCCAGAAAAGCATTTCCTGATAAAAGCTGGGGTTGAAAACCTCCAAAACTACATCTATTTTAATAATGAATCGTTACCAACACAAGAATCGGGTAACATTCAAATTTTATCTGGTTGTTTGTCAAAAGACTTCAAATTGGGAAAATTTCACTTCGATAATCAGATTTATGGGCAATACTCTTCCAATCAAGATGTAATTCCTTTGCCGACCGTATCACTTTACCACAATTTGTATGTATTGACAAAATTAGCAAACGTATTAACTTTTCAGATTGGAGCCGATGTGCGTTATCATTCGGCCTACTACGCGCTCGATTACCAGCCAGCTCTCAGCCAATTTCACACACAGAATCAGATAAAAATCGGAAATTATCCATTGGCGTGCGCTTATGTAAATATGTTTCTGAAACGTACCCGATTTTACATTATGTATTATCATGTTGACAAAGGGCTTGTGGAGCCTAATTATTTTTCAACTCCTCATTACCCAATCAATCCTATGTTTATGAAAGTTGGGGTTTCATGGAATTTCAACAATTAATTTCATCATTCCGAACATGAAAAAACGCATCAGAACCTATTTTGTTCTTTTAATAATTTCCTTATCGGGAATGTTGTTGGCAAAATATGTAATTGCGCGTTTTGGTGCCCGTGATTTTGACGAGATCAAATCCTCTGGTGTCATTCGTATTGCCACAGAATACAATTCAATTGGCTTTTTTGTTTCGGGAGATACAATTTCTGGATTCCAATACGAACTATCGCTTTTGCTTGAAAAACGTTTTGGTATAAAAGTCGAAACCTATCCTGTGATGAGTATGAAAGAGAGTATGAGAGGACTTTCGGAGAAGAAATACGATATAATTGCCCGGCCAATTGCCATTACAACTGAACTTCGCGAGCATTATTTACTCACAAAACCCATACTATTCAATAAACAAGTATTGGTGCAACGAAAAGCAGGCTTTGGCAAACCTTCCCTCCTACTTCGAAATCAGATAAATTTGGCAAAAAGAACCATCTTTGTTTCTAAAAACTCTCCAGCTTTACTCAGAATTCGAAATTTATCCGCCGAAATTGGAGATACTATTTTTGTAAAGGAAGATGAAAAATACAGCGACGAGCAACTTATAGCGCTTGTCGCAAAGAGTGAAATCGATTATGCTGCCTGCGATGCATCTTTGGCTAGAAAACTTCAAGCTCAATTTCCAGAAATCGATATTGCAACCGACATCAGCTTCACCCAACTCCAAGCTTGGATGGTTCGTAAGAATTCGCCCGCTTTACTTGATAGTTTAAATCTATGGCTATCCGAAATCAAAAAATCAAACCAATTCAAGGAGATTTACAAAAAATATTATTGACTCATTCGCTAATTACTTGATTTTTATAGTATTATTTCTGAAACGAACAATGTCTCCAACTCTCAATTTTTTCCTTTTCTGAATCTCAACTGCCTCATTTACGAATACATCACCTTCAGTTATCGAGACATTAGCTTCTCCACCAGTTCCTTCCCAACGCAATATTTTCAACAGTTTATTCAATTCGATAAACTCCCTACCTTCTAAGTCAAACTCTTTCATATTTTGTAATTTTAAACAAAGGTAGTGATATTAACCTCAAATCTAATGTGATGGGAAATATAACATTTTGCCATATTTGCATAAAAATTGCTACTAATGCTATCATATTCACAGTAAAAAAGTGGCAATAATCTCTTTTAACTATTTTTTTCCTTAATAGATTGCAATTTCTGAATCTAGAGTGATAATTTTTATCTACTTTTGCGCTTTACTTTTTATTATTGTTCTAAATTGGTTATCCAAAGCGACTAAATCAATTTGAAGATTCAATTCATATACATCATAATCACCGAATAAAAGGGCATAAAAACCTATCTGAATAGGGAAAATTATTTGAAAGAAAAAACAAAGACTTTGTTAAAATTATGGCAAACGTAATTTCAATTAAAAAGGGACTAGACATAAAACTAAAAGGTGAAGCTCCTGCTCAAACCCCGAAAAAGGTAAGAAGCAAGAAATACCTGATTTGTCCCGACGATTTCCACGGAATGATTCCGAAGGTTTTGGTCAAAGAAGGAGATAAAGTATTGGCAGGTTCACCGATAATGGCGAATAAAAACTGGCAAGATATGCAAATTGTTTCGCCAGTGAGTGGTGAAATTGTTGCTGTTAACCGAGGTGAAAGAAGAAAAGTATTGAGCATCGAAATATTAGCCGATGCTGCTGACAAATATCTCTCTTTTGAAGCAAAATCACCAAAAGATTTATCGGCCGAACAAATCACAGAACTTCTCCTCAAAGCTGGAATGTGGCCTTTGATCAAGCAACGTCCTTATGACGTAATTGCGAAACCAGGCACTCCGCGCGACATTTTCATCTCTACTTTCGATTCTTCACCATTGGCACCCAACTACGAATTCATTGTAGCAGGACAAGAAGGTGATTTCCGCACTGGATTAGAGGTACTCCAAAAACTAACTTCAGGTAGTCTGAATTTAGGTATTCGACCAAATTCGAAATTCAAAGAATTTGCTGATATTGCAACAATTCAACAATTTCAAGGACCCCACCCTGCAGGCAATGTAGGAATTCAAATTCACCATACTTCGCCTATTAATAAAGGTGATGTTGTCTGGACTCTCTCTCCTGCGGATGTTATCATCATTGGTCGTCTATTCAATTCAGGCAAATCAGACTTCACTCGCACAATTGCAGTTTGCGGTTCTGAAGTAAAGGTTCCATACTATGCGAATGTTCTTCCTGGAGTTTCGGTAGAAGAATTAACAAAATCTGAGGTGAATTCAAACATCTCACTTCGCTATATTTCAGGCAATGTATTGACTGGAGTAAAAGTAAACGAAAACGAGTCCCTTACTTTTTATGCAAATCAATTAACCGTCATTCCTGAAGGAGTAGAAACTCACGAACTGTTTGGATGGGCAATGCCTCGACCAAAACAATTCAGTATGAGTCGAACTTATTTCGATTGGATTGCACGATTATTGAGCAAAAACAAAAGTTACAGTCTAGATGCACGCATCTTGGGTGGAGAACGTAACATTATCATGTCGGGAGAATACGATAGTGTGTTGCCGATGGACATTCTTCCAGAATTTCTTATCAAAGCAACCATTGCTTTCGATGTAGATAAAATGGAAAATCTTGGAATCTATGAAATTGCACCTGAAGATTTAGCTTTATGCGAATTTGTGGATACATCGAAAGTTCAGATTCAGAAAATTATCCGCGAAGGGTTGGATAAATTGAAAAATGAATTCGAATAAATAAGAGATAAATCATTGAATAATATTGTATTATCAACTAAATAACTATCCTTTGAAAACGCTAAGACAATATATCGACAAAATAAAGCCACACTTCGAAGAAGGCGGCAAATTGTCTATGTTCCATTCTGTTTATGATGGTTTAGAGACTTTTCTTTACGTGCCGAATAGCACTTCAAAATCAGGAGTTCACATTCACGACAGTGTAGATACAAAAAGAGTAATGTCTGTTGTGGTAATGGCGCTAATGCCGGCTCTATTTTTTGGAATGTACAACGTAGGTTACCAACACTACATTGCTATTGGCGAATCAAATACTGATTTCTGGACAATTTTCTTGTTCGGTTTATTAGCAGTATTGCCAAAAATCGTAGTATCTTATGGTGTCGGGTTGGGTATTGAATTCATAGTAGCTCAATACAACAAACACGAAATACAAGAAGGATTCTTGGTTTCTGGAATGTTGATTCCAATGATTGTTCCAGTGGACACTCCACTATGGATGATTGGAGTTGCAACTGCATTTGCGGTAATCTTCGCAAAAGAAATTTTTGGTGGAACAGGAATGAATATCTTCAACGTGGCATTGATCACTCGAGCTTTCCTCTTCTTTGCTTACCCCGGCAAAATGACAGGTGATTCTATCTTTGTTCGCACAGACGATACATTCGGAATAGGCGCTGGACACATCGTAAACGGATACTCTGGTGCAACTCCACTTGGTCAAATTGCAACAGCATCACCCGAAACATTTACTGGAATCAAAGATACCATGGGGCATACCATTTCGACATGGGACTATTTCATTGGATTGATTCCAGGTTCAATTGGCGAAACTTCTACTTTAGCAATCCTTATGGGTGCAGCAATTTTAATTATCACGGGTGTTGCAAGCTGGAAAATCATGACCTCTGTTTTTGCCGGAGGTTTTGCAATCGGGTTAATATTTAACGCATTTGGAACTTCAGTTGCATTAGCCACACCCGCACTTGACCATCTTTTATTAGGTGGATTTGCGTTTGGAGCTGTCTTTATGGCGACTGATCCAGTAACGGGTGCTCGAACCGAAACAGGTAAATATATCTACGGATTCTTGATTGGTGTTGTATCGATGTTGGTTCGTGTGGTCAACCCGGGTTATCCAGAAGGTATGATGTTAGCCATCTTATTATTGAATGTTTTTGCTCCACTAATCGACTTCTATGTAGTAGAATCGAATGTAAAGAAAAGAGTGAAACGTTGGAATTCAAAAAACGCTTAATCCCATCCAATTATGAACAGACAAAGTAACGGATATACTATCATTTATTCTTCGGTAATGGTGATTGTAGTGGCTGCAGTTCTAGCTTTCACTGCTTTAAGCCTGAAACCATTGCAAGATAAAAATATCGAAATTGATAAAAAAATGCAGATCTTAAAATCTGTACACATTGTAGCTACAGCAGTAGACGCTCAGAAACTTTATAGCCAATTTATCACCAAAAGTTATTTGATTGATGCAAATGGTACCGAAGTTGCGGGAAATCCTGAAGCAATTGATCTTAAAATTGAGGTAAAGAAAGCAGTTGAAAAACGCAAATTGATCATTTACGAATGTAAAACAGCTGATGGAGCTACTAAATATATTCTTCCAGTTTACGGAGCAGGACTTTGGGGTCCTATTTGGGGATATATTGCTGTAAATGATGACAAAAATAGTGTTTTTGGAACCTATTTTTCGCACAAGAGCGAAACACCAGGTTTGGGTGCTGAGATTGACAAAGAGCCATTCCAAAAACAATTTGAGAGCAAACACTTGTTGCAAAACGACAAATTTGCCTCTATAGGAGTTATGAAAGCTGGACAAACTGCACAAAATCAAGATCAGGTGGATGCAATTTCTGGAGGCACAATAACAAGTAAGGCGGTAGAGAAAATGCTGAAAGATTGTTTGTCCGCATACGAGAAGTTTTTAACTGCAAAAAAGTAATAAATTATGAGCAATTTATTTTCGAAACAAAATAGAGCAATCTTATTAGGTCCATTGTCAAGCAACAATCCAGTATCGGTTCAGGTATTAGGTATTTGTTCAGCTTTGGCGGTAACTGCAAAACTTGAGCCTGCAATTGTAATGTCTATTTCGGTAACTGCCGTAGTTGCATTTGCCAATGTTATTATCTCCTTATTGAGGAACACGATTCCCAATCGCATCCGTATCATTGTACAATTGGTGGTGGTAGCTGCTTTGGTAATTATTGTCGATCAAGTGTTAAAAGCTTTTGCTTATGAGGCTAGTAAACAGCTATCTGTTTTTGTAGGATTGATTATCACTAACTGTATCTTGATGGGACGACTCGAAGCATTTGCTTTAGCGAACAAACCTTGGGAATCTTTCCTGGATGGAATTGGTAATGGATTAGGCTATAGTTTCATATTGGTAATCTTAGGATTCATTCGTGAATTATTGGGAACTGGATCTTTATACGGATTCCCCATTATTCCACAATCGTTCTACGATATGGGTTACGAAAATAATGGTTTGGTCATTCTTCCTCCTGCGGCTTTGATTTTATTAGGTTGTATTATATGGGTACAACGTTCAATGAACAAAGATTTACAAACGAAATAATAATCACTGAAATTCTCGATTATGGAATCATTAAATATATTTATTAAGGCGATTTTCATCGACAACATGATATTTGCTTATTTCTTGGGAATGTGCTCTTATTTAGCCGTTTCGAAGAATGTAAAAACAGCTACTGGTCTTGGCGTAGCGGTAACTTTCGTGCTAGCTATCACCCTGCCTGTTAACTATTTATTAGAGACATACATCCTCAAAGAGGGTGCATTATCTTGGTTGGGAGGTTCTTTTGGCGAAGTTGATCTAAGCTTTCTTAGTTTTATCATGTTTATTGCTGTAATCGCATCAATGACACAGTTAGTAGAAATGGTGGTTGAGAAATTTTCGCCCAGTCTTTACGCCTCTCTCGGGATATTCCTGCCTCTTATTGCTGTAAACTGTGCCATCTTGGGAGGTTCTTTGTTTATGCAAGAGAAAGGATTCTCTAACATTGGTCAAGCCACTGTTTACGGATTAGGTTCGGGTGTGGGTTGGACTCTTGCCATTGTTGGATTAGCAGCCATTCGCGAAAAACTTGCCTATTCTCATATTCCTGCTCCACTTCGTGGTTTAGGCATTACATTTATTGTAACTGGATTGATGGGAATTGCATTTATGAGCTTCCTAGGGATCAAATTATAAGCTGAATTAAATTCAGAACGAATTTCGGTATTAATCATTTAAACAAGTTTACAGATGTTCATATTAATGGTTGGCAATGGTAACCTCACAATCGGACTTTCGGTGGTTGTGTTTCTACTTGTAACTTTGGCTTTAGTAGCCATTTTGCTGTATGCCAAAAAGAAACTTACCCCAGAAGGTAGCCTCAAAATTGTAATCAACGGTGACAAAGAATTGATAACTGAACCTGGTGCAAGCTTACTTAGTGCATTGGGCGATAATAAAGTATTCTTACCATCGGCTTGTGGTGGTGGCGGTAGTTGTGGAATGTGCAAATGTCAAGTAAATGAAGGCGGTGGCACAATACTCCCTACTGAAACAGGATTCTTTTCGAGAAAAGAGATGCAAGACAATTGGCGTTTAGCTTGTCAAGTGAAAGTACGCAACGACCTTCAAATTGAAGTACCTCAACAAATTATGGGTATAAAAAAATGGGAATGTGAAGTAATTTCTAATGATAACGTAGCTACCTTCATCAAAGAATTTGTGGTTAAGCTACCAGAAGGAGAGCAATTGAATTTCAAATCTGGTGATTACATACAGATTGATGTGCCTAAATATCACATGAAATTTACTGATTGCGAATTGCAAGAACAATTTAGAGAAGAGTGGAACAAATATGATTTTTGGTCATTGGAAACCACCAATACCGAGGAGACTTATCGTGCCTACTCAATGGCAAATCACCCTGCTGAAGGAAATATCGTAAAATTGAATATCCGTATCGCAACTCCACCTATTGATCCTGCAACCAAAAAATGGGTAAAAGGAATTAATCCAGGGCTTTGCTCTTCGTACATTTTCTCTCGTAAGAAAGGGGATAAAGTGATGATTTCTGGCCCATTTGGTGAATTCCACATCAAAAACACGAAAAATGAAATGTTGTATATCGGTGGGGGCGCAGGTATGGCTCCACTTCGTTCTCACTTGTTCCATCTCTTCCATACACTTAAAACGACAGACCGGAAAATCAGCTATTGGTACGGTGCTAGATCAAAAAGTGAGATTTTCTACGAAGATGAATTTAGAGCAATCGAAAAAGAATTTCCAAATTTCACATTCCATATTGCACTTTCTGCTCCTATGAAAGAGGATAACTGGACAGGCTATACAGGATTTATTCATCAAGTAATTCACGATGAATATTTGACGAAACACGAAGCTCCAGAGGATATTGAGTACTACATGTGCGGACCTGGCCCAATGGCAAAAGCGGTTGAGAATATGCTTTGGTCGATTGGTGTTCCTCGAGAAAATCTAGCTTTCGACGATTTCGGAAACTAACCTTTAAGAATTACAAATCAAACGTAAGCAGGATATTTCAGACAAATGAAGTATCCTGTTTTTTTGTTCGAATGAATAAGTTCCTTGCCTCAATTTGCTTTTTCCTTTAGAAAATCATAAATTAGCAGAAAAATGCATCTATGTTTTTCTTTTCTTCAAATACTTGGTTGGCAATTGCACTGCAAATACTCTATATCATAACCACGGTAGCGAGTGTGATTGTAGTAATTGGAGGGAATCGTAATCCAGTAAAAACTCTGGCATGGATTCTTCTCTTTTTCCTTCTACCATTCTTCGGCATTCTTTTTTATATTTTCTTTGGCATGGATTATACACGTCAACGTCTCATATCCAGAAAAAAGAGACGAAAGATTATCTCTCGTCATTTTCCGATAGACAAAAAACTTCTTAGAGAATTACCGCCACAATACCAAACATTAGCGACCTTTCTTAATCATCAAAATCAATATCCACTCTACTCAAACAACTCTATTAATATTTACAAAACTGGTGAGGAAAAATTTTCTAGTTTGCTTCTTGATATAGAGCAAGCTCAAAAATTTATTCACATTCAGTATTATATTATTGAATCAGATGAAATTGGCAATAGGGTAAAAGACGCTCTTATAAAGAAAGCTCAGAATGGAGTTGAGATAAGACTATTATTCGACGATGTAGGATGCTGGAGAGTACCAGTATCATTCTTCAACGAAATGCGTGATGCTGGCATTAAAACAGCCACCTTTCTGGAAGTACGTTTTCATCGATTAACAAGTAAGATTAATTTCAGGAATCACCGCAAAATTGTGGTAATTGATGGGGAAATTGGCTATACTGGTGGTATGAATATTGCTGATCGATATTGGAAAGGTTTAGATTGGGGTATCTGGAAAGATATTCACACTCGTATTGAAGGTGATGGAGTTGAAGCTCTTGAATCTGCGTTTTTAATAGATTGGTATTTCATCACGAGAGAGCTACTCCCACTCAAAAACTATATTTCGGAAAATAAGCTAAGTATTGCATCCAATATTAAACTTCAAATTGTAACAGGTGGCCCGTTTGGTCAATGGCGAGATATATTGCATGGCTATTTAAAATTGATACATACTGCCAAAGAGTATGTTTATCTGCAATCTCCGTACTTTTTACCGGGCGAAAGCCTTCTATCTGCCTTGCAAACGGCAGCAATGAGTGGCGTCGACGTTAGACTTATGCTACCCGAGAAGTCTGATTCTTGGATTGTGCAAATGGCTACGTATTCCTACTTGAAATCAGTAATGAGAGCAGGTGTAAAAGTGTATTTCTATCAACCAGGATTTTTGCATTCGAAACTTGTTGTTGCAGATGACTGCATCTCAACTATTGGCTCTACTAACCTAGATTTTAGAAGTTTCGAACACAATTTCGAGATCAATACCTTTATTTATGATACAAAAACAGCTGTCTTATTGAAAAATATTTTCCTAGAAGATTTATCAAATTGTGTAAAAGTAAATTTGAATAGTTGGATAAAACGACCTCTTAAAACCCGCTTCTTAGAATCTACCATTCGACTATTCAGTCCTTTGCTTTGAGAAAAAACTAAAATTGACACTACCATACACCCGTTTTTCTTGAAATTCTGGTAACGATGAGAAATCGTTATTTTTGGAATGTTCCAAAACAAAAATGCCATCCTCTTTCAGCAAATCATTTTTGAAAATCAGCTCAGGAATCTGAGGAATCTCCTTTAAATCGTATGGTGGATCTGCAAATATAAAATCAAATTTCTCTTTTGTGCTCGAAATATATCTAAAGACATCGCCTTTCACAGGAATAATAGAATCGGTCTTTAACTCTCTCATCACTTTGCACAAGAATGCGTATTGTGTAGCATGACTTTCTACTGAAATAACTCGCAGTGCTCCTCTTGAAACCAATTCAAAACTAATTGCCCCTGTCCCAGCGAAAAGGTCTAACGCTACTGTCTCTTCAAAATCGAGTTTATTATATAGTACATTAAACAGATTTTCTCGTGCAAAATCGGTTGTTGGTCGCGCCGTGATATTCTTTGGAACATCAAACCGACGACTTCTAAATTCACCTCCAATTATACGCATAAAGACAGGGTCATTAAATCTACTGGTAAATAATCACAATTTGAAGGAGCTACATACCAATCTGTGGGTGGATTCAGAGGTAGCACTCGTTGTATATATTGTTTCAGAAAAGATGAAATTTCAACTCTAATTTCTGCATTTCCACAGATATGCAATTCATCATTTACTTGATTCATACTCATTTTCTCCCACGTATTCAAAATAAAATAAGCAGCATCACTCAGTTGAGTATATTGATAAGAATTAACGAGCATCAGACGATTTCTTTCGAAGCAGAAAACATTAATCTGTGAAGATTCAACATTCACATACATTTTCGAATAGTTGCCGAATTTACTTCTTTCAGCAAAGTATTCTGCCAATATAGTCGTGCAATGAAATACGTTATTCAATGAAAAAGATCGATGGATAAAGTCGTAAATAGATGTATCCACTGAGAAAACATTGGTTACTGGAATACGTTTTAATGTATTTGAGAAAATCTTATCATTTAGTTTACTGTATTCAAAAAAAAGATATTTTTCCTTTATTTTATCAACATACAGATCATTCGGAACAAAGGACGAATTTAATGAATCAATAATTAATTCTGTGCGTCGATAAGGAAGTAGAAGTTGCTCATGTTGATAAATGTGCTCCTCTAGTTGAGACAAAATAGCACTACTCTTTGAAAATGGAAATGTATGAAATATAGAATTTCCACCGCCGAACGAGTCAACGATGTAAAAAGAAAATCCATCCGACGTTAGCCGGATGGATAAGTTATAATGTTCTGTATTTTTATAATCGATAGTTGGATGCATTACTCCCAGTTTCCAGCACTATTGTTTGCTTCTTCTAGCGAACCAACTTTCAAACCTGGAAATTTCGTCATTTTAACAGCTTTGTCTTTCAAGTTTACAATTTCTTGTCTGTCTAAGCCCGATAGATAATCATCCATATCAGTTTTACATTCGAAAACTTTCACTGGTACACCTGACGAAGTAACGATATGACCGGCTGCCATCTGGAATTTTTTAGATGTATGAGGTACATAACACATTGAATCTGCATTGAAATTCTTTGGGAAAAGAGTATCTTTAACCACAACAAAGAAAGTATCACGTTTAATTAATCCTTCGCGTACTGCTTGTTTTTCGGTCATTCCTGCTTCTAATTGAATATCAGACAAAGTTCCTTCTTTCAATACAAACGGAATCTTTGCTTTTTTCACAAAAGAAATCAATGTATCGAAACTTCCAGTAAATTGACCATACATGTTACGATATTCCATTTGCGCTTTACGGATATCCATTAATCGGTTGATAACCGCTTTTTCTCTAATTGCTCTCTCTTCGTCAAAGTGAATAGGATCCATAATGCTTTTCACGCATAGAAATCCAAGTACTAAAATTGAAACAACCAATAGAGAATTGAATAAGGTTTTCATATAAATAGATTTTTATTAAAAATTTTCCTCCACAAATATAAAAAGAAAATTAATCGAGTTAAATTTATGCCCCAATTTATTTTGATAAAAAATGATAACAAACCATATAAAGGACAAAATTAGGGTGAATTTGCCCTATAATCCAAATTTTGGACAAGAAATTCTAATTAATTTGCTAGCTGAGTTCATCACAAATCGATATCCTCAGAGAGTTTTTCTATTAAAAGGATATGCTGGTACAGGCAAAACTTCTCTTATTGGGAGTTTGGTAAAAACACTTAATTCATTAAAATTACCAATGGTGCTACTTGCGCCGACTGGTCGGGCGGCGAAGGTCTTTGCTTCTTATGCAAACTATCCAACTTTTACGATTCATAAAAAAATATATCGTCAAAAAAGTTTTGGTGATGGCAACTCTGGTTTCTCGATAAACAACAATATGCATAAAGAGACTCTGT
>JAQTZA010000012.1 GCA_028687995.1 Bacteroidales bacterium | reverse complement strand
TTCTTTTGTCCAAATTAAGCAAAAATCCAATTTTAAAACGCCTGAGAATTTAATATCTGAAAATATTCTCATTTCTTGTCAAAAAAAGAGACTGAACTCAAATTTTATTTTGAGACAGCCTCTTTTTGTTTTAATATTTTCGCTTCGTTATGAAATAGCGTTATGCAAAATGGCGTTTCTTATTGGCTTAAAAATAAATTTCACCCAACCGAACATATACGAAAAACTGATTAACCCACAGATAATCAACCCTTAAAAGTTAAAAATAAATAGATATTTTAATAAATCGTGATAAAAGAAGTATTTACTCACTATCTTTGCCAAATAAACAAAAAAAACATTCTCTCAATTTGAAGCAACACGCTACAACTCAAAATGCTTACCCTGTTATACCACCAACTTTCTCAATATATTAAGCCATGAAAAAACTAGCCGAACACAGAATTTATCGTCTCTTGATGGCACTTTTATGCATCCCTTTACTCTTTCATTCATGCAAAAAAGAGGACATTGAATCGACAGGGAATCAACGTCAGCTTTCCTTCGATTTTTCTTTGAAACAAGATATTCCTGTCACATTTCTCACAAAAGATATGAATGGACAGAATGTTTCAGGAGTAATGGTGAGACTTTACCTTGAAAATCCCTACAACAAGGGTGGAATATCCCTAAAAAAGGGACTTATTCCAATCCTAAAAGGGATTACGAATGCAAATGGAGTATTCACTGTTAATATGGCAATCCCCACCCACAAGGATAGCCTATACGCCATCATCGATGGATACAATAATCCTATAACTATGAAGGTGATAAAAGGAGGCCTAAACAAAACAATTTACCCTCCAGGTTTTGGGATACGAACGATTAAAACTAGAGCATACCCAACAGGCTATAGTCCAAAAGTGTACAACAACCTTAACAGCAATTTTTTAGCAGATGGCTGTTGGATTCTTGGAGATTATACAGGCACTGGATTTGATTCTGATGGTAAACCCAATTTTATAGATGTGACTGAATCAGTTCCTGGATCACTTTTAGCAGGCATTAACTCAACACTCCCAGAAGTACCACAAAACATCCCCAATAATCACCCAAATTTGATTGCTGACGCAAGCAAAGCAAACCTTGTCATCACTGACAATGTCAATATTTGGATTACGTTCGTATCTGAAGGTGCTGGATATCAGAATATGCTTGGTTACTACTATTACAAAACGGCTGATGGACAACCAGCAACTTCCTCTCAATTATTCAAAAAAACCATAGTCTTTCCCAACTCCTCAGCTCTAGGTAGCGACGGTCAATTAGCACAAGGCGACCGCGTAAAATTAATGTTCTGCGACCCAAATGCCGACCCAACTATTTCAGATAACTGGTCAGATATTTTCCCTCCTGGTTACACACTTGGTTGGTTTCTCATTTCGAATGGATACTCTGCTTACCCCACTGGAATACAGTTTACAAACTATGCATACAATGGAGGAGGGCTTTCTCAAACTGTGTTATTGTATGATGGAGTTACTGGCAAGGTAGTATTAGGAATTGAGGATATTGGCAGAACTGGAGCTTCTGACGAAGATTTCAACGATTGTGTTTTCTATATAACTGCGAATCCTCTCACTGCAATTTATACTGGTGGATTAAATACACTGGCTCAAAACTCAGGGGATACCGATGGTGATGGCGTGCCAGACAACACAGACGAATATCCAAATGACATCAATAGAGCATTCAATAACTATTATCCAGATCCAATAACGTATGGTTCTCTGGCGTTTGAGGATAACTGGCCGTCAAAAGGCGATTACGATTTCAACGACTTAGTATTGGATTATCAAATAAAATATGTAACCAATGCTGCTGGTACCGTAAAAGATGTCTATCTTCAAACAAGAACACAGGCTATTGGCGCTGCTTACAGAAACGGATTTGCATGGGAAATTAATGCGAATCAATCCAACATAGAATCAGTCAGCACTGTATACAGTGGGCCAGGTACATTACTTGCTGGCTCTCTATTTCCTTTAGATGCCAAGGGATATGAATCAGGAATTACAGCATCGAAAGTCGTTATACCATTTTTTGACAATGCTTATACACTTTTTGGCGCTAGCTCATTACCCAACTATGTGAACACAATAACAGGAGCCACAGTTTATTCAGCAGTTTCGTTAACAAAAAAAGTGACATTCACTTCACCTGTAGCAATTGGAACTCTAGGATCACTTCCTTTTAATCCATTCATAATAGTGAATCAAAATAGAGGCAAAGAGGTACACAAGGTTGGACAACATGGAACATCAAAAGCTAACGTAGCATATTACAATACTAGTGACGACAAGACCAATCAATCAAATTTGTGGTATGTCGGATTGCAAAATTATCCGTGGGTTCTTGACACGCCAGAGCCATTTGAATATCCAATTGAAGATATGCGCAATAGCGTTAACATTGCTGATGTATTTGTCAGTAAAGCATTTAAAAGATTTGACACTTGGACAAATAGCAATGGTGCTTCTTATACCGATTGGCACATTAATACAGCTGTTGGTTATAGAGATAACAACTACATCTACACGAGACATTAACAGCAGAAATTAAGCAATAAAAAAAATGGGATTCGAATCTATCGAATCCCATTTTTTTAGTTTACATAGCTACAATTGAACTTTTCGAGTAATAATTCCTTTTGCTGTTTGAATCTTCAATAAATACAAATTTATTGGCATTGTAGATACATCCAATTTATTCACTGCGCTATTCTTCAAATCAAACTCTCTCAGCAATACCCCTTTCATATCATATAGTGAAGCATTTGCTCCCACACCAACCAAACCTCTAATATTTAAGCATCCTGATGTCGAATAGACTGTTAGAGTTGAATTGTCTTTATCCTGATGAATATCTGTTGCTAGATTTGGAATTAAGTGCAAATAAAAACGGCCTGTACCAAGTGTATTTATAGGCAAAGTGACTTGATAAGTTGAAGTTGGAGTTAAATCAGTGAAAACTCCTGCAACTCTATCCTCCAATGCTGCTGTAATATTATCTGGCAAAGTCATATTTGATGCAGAGAAAGAGGTAGCACCACCTGCTGTAAAATCAAAACCGATAGGAATAACTTTGGTCGTGGCAAATGTATCTGTCAAACATTGAACAGCAAAGTCAACACCATTATCTTCAAGCAACCTTGTGTAAAGGGCAAAACTACTGCTAACACGCATCAATCCACCATCATAAGTCACATCTAACCCATCAGTCATATCTGTATTCAGTTTTACTGACGCATTTAATGTCCCAGCCGAAGTTGCAGCGAGTATATCAAATCCTGACCACACATTACTGCTACTTCTGAAAGAGATATCTGGAATATTCTTCCTCATAGCTGGTGTGAACTGAAGTGAAGTGACACCACTCTTCACACGTACCATAAAAGCGCTCCCAACAGGAACATAGCTTGCCGTGTAAGCATTTGTAATTGTACGATACTGAGTACCATCATTCCAAGCATACATCGCAGAATAACTCGGATCAAGATCGGCTGCATTTACCGAAATAAAGTTATTCGTCGCATCTGCATTTGAATTAAAAGCTATAGGTGCAGAGTAAGGATTTCCAATGCAATTCCATCCACGATTGGTGGCACTACGCTTAACAGTTGCATTAACTGTTCCCGTTTGCAATGTTCCTGTATAAACTACATAATCTTGACTTGGGTATGCTGCATTGGCCAACGTCGCTCTGCGAGCAGTATAACCTTTCCCTACAATCAGATTGCCATAATTTGCAATGGAGTCAGCGGTAAAATAGCCATACCACTGATTAGCCGCTTCATTATAGTTTCTGAAAGCGTAATATGCTCCACCGACAGCCACATCACTATTGGCAGTGGTATAGAAATTAGCTACCGTCTGACCCGACACTGGAGAGGAGATAAGTTTCCACAATCCGCGATCCATTTGACATTGCACGGTAGCAGGTACACTCGATGTGGAGTGAATGAGTGAAGCATTTCCACTTGCACTACCGTTTAAAACCAAACCAGAAGCACCAGCACTGTTTGTAACTGTTCCCGTTACAGTTAAATCCTTACCTGCAGGAATGGTCAATTTACTGACTGAGCTGATAGTTGCATTATTGTTGATTGTAAGGTCGCTGCCTAAAATAACACCACCAGTTCCTGATGTTGAGAGATTATTTACACTTGTCGAAAATAAAGACGTCGGCAATGTTAAAGCAGAACTGTTAGTGAATGCCAATGTAGATGAAGCATTGCTAGCATCGATAGAGCCAGATGTACGCACAATTGAACTACCAGAAACAGTCAATGTATTTGCGCCAACAGTTAGTGCTCCTGAGGTTAGAGTTAAAGCTCCTCCGACACTCACATCACCTCCGAGCGAAATACCATTCGATCGATTTAGAGTTAAATTATTTAGACCAACAGCAGGAAGAGTTGTAGAGGCACCAGAACCACCAAGTGTTAGATTCGAAGTTGCTCCTCCAACCAAAGAGCCTGCAGTTATAGAAATAGCGCCATTCAAAGTCAGGCTATTTGCCCCGATATTCAAGGCTCCACTTGTGAGGGTCAACGTTTGAGCAACAGTCAAATCAGAGCCCAACGAAACACCTGCAGCATTTGCTACTGTCAAACCATCGACAGAATTGCTAACAAATGCTCCTGATGGAATAGATTGAGCTGAAGCACCAGTGAGATTAACAACAGACGAAGCTGCTGTGGCATCGATTTGAGCACCATTGGAGAGATTCAAAGCTCCATTTACGGTAAGCTGATACCCATTCAATGCAAACTTAAATGTGCTCTGTGCGTTTGTGAGGTTATTAACAGAACGATTTTGATCTAATGCACAATTATTTGTTGGAGAATCACCGAAAATCAAATCCCAACCAGATGGCAAGGCCACTCCGTGAGACCAGTTTGTCGCTGTTGCAAATCCAGAATTAGTTGTTCCTATCCATTTATTTAATTCTAATGCTCCAATATTCGGAGTCGAAGGTCGCGTTACATTACTATAATCGGCAGACACGCCTAACCCTGTTGCACCATTTAGAGGCGATGCGGTTGATGTTAGATAGTCTGTCGCAGTCGTACCACCTATATTGGCGAATGTAGGATTAACAGCAACACTGTGCACATCATAACCTGTAAACAACGGTAATGTATTCGAATTGCTACCGCCAGCTACTAATCCAAGAAAACCGTTTGTCCCTGTCGCATAGTAATTGTTGTAATCTAGTGTTAAGCTACCCACGCTGGCCAAGTTGTAGTTGTATCGAGCTCCAAAGTGATTCCCATTCGTAGAACGTGCATTGAAGAATATATTGTTTCTGATATCACGGATATTAGTACTTGCAGTGCTGTATAAACAATAGCTATTTTGTGCTCCTGAAGCTGGCGTTCCTGCAATATAAATGGTGTTGTGATAGATATTGCTATTACTACTTGCTGCACCTGTGTCGTATATGCCATAGATAGTTGCCACATTTGTGCTTCCAACTCCGAGACTAATGATGTTGTTTGAATAGGTGCCGATTCCAGCCGTAATTGATATTCCAGAAATGGAGGAAGTCGTACTACTTGGCAGGTATAAATTTTTAATAAAGTTACTGTTCACCGTTGTTGCATTTGTAGTCCCTGTTCCGATGTATATTCCTCGCACAGAACCTAAATTGATAGTTGAGTTTGTAATGTTCGAAACAGTATTGTTGTTAATTGCATTCACACCAGTTCCAGTACAGTAGATACCATAGGCATTCTGACTTGCAATAACTGTAGATGCGTTGATACTACCCTCAGTAGATGTGCTGCCAATCAAGTTATTGCTGATTGTGGTAGTTCCTGCAGTAGCAGATTTGTAAATTCCGTAGAATGTTGTTACAAATCCTGCACCAGAGCTAGCCAAAGTGATAGAGCCAATGGTATTGTTGCTCACGGTTGCTGTTCCAGTTGTTGCAATAGATATGCCATAAAATGAAGCAGCAGCTCCAGGTGTATAAGTTATGGAGCTGTTGCCTGTTGCAGACCCAATGGTGTTTCCTGTAACTGTACCTATATTGTAATCATTTGTTCCTGCCACAGAAATTGCTGTCCAATTTGTACCTGCTAAATTTGACCAGTCAAATCCCTTTATCGTATTGTTTTGTACAGATGTTACAGATCCAGTTCCTGATGTTGTAAGCGAAATTCCGATAAATGAGTTATTCGAAGTGCCCACTTTCGTCAAAGTCCCACTGCAAGATGCAGCCGAACCCCCAATAAAGTTATCATTAATCGTGTGACCACCACCGCCAGCTATCAGAATTCCAGTATAACCAAACCCAGTTCCTGGAGAAAATGGTGCACTGTCGTCGTAAATGCTGTTCCCTGAAATCGTTGCACCAGAATGACTGGCATCAACAGTTATAGCTGCTCCAGCACTACCTAGATAAAAGCAGTTTTTAAATTCGTTATTAGAAATATTTAAGCCTGTTGTAGGATAAGTTGTCGAAACTCCTTTAGCATAAACAGTATAAACACAACGACCTGTGAAGAGATTGTTTTGGATATTAATGTTTGAGATAGCAACTGTTGGTGTTCCGGTATAGGTTATCGTAACATTTCCCTTTCCAGAACTTGTGAGGTTAGCTGTGAGGTTGCAGTATTTGACAGTAACATTGCTTAATCCTGTTGCTCCTGTGGGTTCCTGTATAAGAAAAGTATAAGGTGTAGTGGTAGAAGCAAGTGTATTGACAATCGTGAGATCTCTCGCTCCAGTTTGATTTACGCGTCCATCAAATGTGACATTTGAACCAAAAATTGTAATGATATTTGATGTTAGACTCGAAGTAATAGTTTTACCAGTGACAACTGGATAAACCGTTAAAGATGTCCAAGTTCCAGCACTACTTATCGACATAAGTGCAGCTTCTGTCGTATTGTCGTATATTTTTACAGAGATGTTCTTCCCTGTCTGAGCAGCAGCGTTCGTGTTAATTGCATCGAATGCAGCTTTTAAAGTAGTATAACTTGTGCCATCTGCAATAACTGCAGCACCTGTAATAGCAACACTTGCCTTAGTAAACGTAGCGACATAATTTGCTCCGCCATTGGTCAACCAGCTATCTCCTTGTCCTGTTCCCCAACTTTTGGCCCAAACTGTCACTTTGCACGCAGTGCCTGCTGGAATACCTGCCAAAAGATCCACGTTTAGATCTGAAGAGATTCCTTGAAAATTATTTCCACCTAATGAAGAGTGGGTCCAAATCACTTCTGTTGCAGCTATATAAGTTGTTACACCATCTGCACTTTTAACTTCATAGAAGAAAGAACCACCAGTACGATCCTGAGTGTCACTCCAATATTTCATATCCGCTCCATCCAATTTAAGCGATGTCACATTACCTAATCCTGCGACTAAAGATGAACCATAAGACGGGTCTGAATCAATCCATTTATAGCCTGTAGGACCCGCAACTCCTGTTTCGTTCACATTTAGTTTGATGTAATCTTGATACCAACCTGTAGCAGCCGTCATATTAAATGTTACTATAGAAAACAACAATACAATTGAAAAAATATATCCATTCTTCATATAATTCATGGAAATTACAATGTTAGTTTATAATTAATCTTAATTGACAGAATGCAAAGATAGGCGTTTCAATAAATATTAAATCAAATTTTGAGTCAAAATAGCATTTAATTTTCTTTCTACAAGACAATTAACATCTCAGACTCAAAGAAAAAGTGCAATCAAATTCTAATAAATAAGCTATTTATTTCTCTTCTTCAATCGGTGGATTATCAACATTGGATTCTTGAGCACTGCTATTGCTTCTTCCATTCTCCTTTCAATCCAACTAATTAATGGATGATTTAGTCTGAAATTATGAAGTCGAATGTACCAATTTTCCGAAATTGTTTTTTCATTTTTCGTAGAAAGAGAAATACCATATACAGCTTCTATTAATGTAAGATAAGCATCGAAAACTTGTTCTTGCTTTTTATCGAAAACAAGTTCTGATAAATCAATTCGTTTACTCAATAGTATAAAATCATACATATCTCGCAACGAGCTTTTTTGCCTCTCATATCCCTTATTATCGAACATGGTATGCTGGAAATTGATTCTCAATTGATTCTCATCACTGGGCACATTGGATTTAAAAGGAGTCACAGTAAACTTTTTAAAAGCATCTATCGCATTGTAGTCTAACGTCTTCCCGAAGATAGTCGAAGCTGCATTAAAATGCATCTCAATATCCGAAATTCTTTTTGAATTGGTCAATCGAGGATAATGCTTCGTACTTTGATTATAGTACATTACTCCAGAATAAGTCCCATAACCAATAGTTTGGAGAGCATTAGCTGCAATCATTATATCTTCATTTCTGACCAGAAAATCAATATCGAGCATCATCCTTTCACCATCATCAGCATAAAGATTATCCAAAATATTTGCCATTCCTTTGATGAAAATAGGATGTATATCTACAGCACTAAGACAATCAACAATTTCCTTTGCCTGAGCGATTAATTTTCTATTTCTATCGACGTTAAGTTGATAAATCATCGCCAAATGTTCTATCAATTCAACTGGGAGTCGGTTCAATAAATCGGCATCACGCAATTTAATATAGATAGATGGAAGTACAAAGTGATTACTACCAATCAACACAATCTTATTCCAATCTACCACATTGCGTTCAATCTGTTGAACGATATCTACTCTTCGATTTTCGTCAAACTCAATCACCAGCAGATGTCCAATAAAGTAGTATGCTTCGCTATTTTTCATTCGAAAACAGATTTGATACGATTGCAACTGCTTTTTGGGAATCTGAATAATTCAGCGCATAAAACCGAACATTCTGAACGAAGGTCATAAACCGCAGAACAGTATCGTGCGAAGGATAAACAAATGTTTCTGCTAAAAGATCTTTAACCGCCTTCTCTGTGGGTACATTTAGCAATTCACACTCTTTTTCAGAATCGTAGTTCACAAAAACAATTGCAGTAACAGGAAATGCTGATTGTGAATATTTTGATTGCTTGGGCGATAGATAGCGCACCATTTTCCCATTATTACCCAACTCTTCTTGCTGATCGACTAATTCAGGATAAAAAGGAGTTAACACATCCAAAGCACCCCGTTTCACTGAGATCTGCATATCGAATCGATACGCTTTCGAGTCTAAATCTACCGCTACAAAATCGTCAGAGAGCAGCTCATAGCCATTCGCTTGCAATAACGCAGCCATGGTACTTTTTCCCGAGCCTGCTGCAGCAGTAAAGAGAATAGATTCCCTGCCGTTGGTCACACCCGATGAGTGTAGTGTCATCATCCAGTCATTATCCGATTTTTCATAAATAAAGTTCAATATTCGACCCATCACATCTCCTTTGAAGTGAGGAATATCATCTTTCGACCAAGACACTTCATCTCCGTTCAGGGTGCGGATGCAAAGTTTCTCGTCCCATAAAAAGAGTTGCATTGTTAAATTCTCTTTTGAAACTTCAGTTGTTTCTAGATGCGAAAAAAGGGAATGGAAAAGTTGATGAATTCTTTCCGTTTGAGAAGTAATCGTTACGGATTTATGTCCAAATTGATAGGTTGTCGATTTCTCGAAAGCAGGGAGTTTTTCGGATTCAAAGTAGGCAGATTCTGCTACAAATAATACCGATTCATTGATTAAATGTTCGAATTGTGTGACGATATCTTGTACAAACTGCGCACATTCTGTGATTGATAATTCGTAACGCCTAGCGCACATTCTACTAATTTCAGACCACTCAAGCTCCAGAGATAGCTGCGTCAGTACAAAATGGATGGGTTCTTCTACCATCAGAAAACGATGAGACGACTCAATCCACAGCAGAAACTGCTCATTGATTGAATGGCTCAAAATACAACTATTTTGATAGACAAAAAATTCATTATGAGAAATAAATTCTGACATCCTTTTAGGTCATATAAATTGATACCAAATATACATAAAAAAACTGAATCGCGGAGAGCAATCCAGTTTTGAATATATTGATACCTAGTTTAGTTCCAAATCGGACTACCGCCTCCACCCGGATCAGGTGCTGTGGGTGCTTCTGGAGCATTGGATGCTGCCTTTGCCGATTGGGAATTCAACAACACCATCATAGTAGCAGCAGAAAGAGCAACATATCCCATTTTTTTGATGGCATCACGACGGGAAATCGAATCCTCTCGCAACTCTTTACCAACCTTTTTTTTAGGACGATTTGTCATATTGATAATTTCTTCGCTTAAATTGACTACAAATATAATATATGCTGTACAAAATTAGCAAAAAACAATTCAAAAATTACAATTTTTACACAAATATTCGGGTTGATTGGTTTTGTAGAGACGTAAATTATGCGTCTCTACAATATACGGTATTTTTCTGCTAATTTATCCATCAATATTTATTCGTTGATTTGCAAAAAATAGAACTAATTTTCATTTCGTAGCACGTTGCAATGCCAATTCCCGACAATATTTTCGGAGTTTTGCACACAACAGAAGTAGCGTCAGAAAATATTTGCTACCATTGCGTGGGTACAAAACAATAGAATCGGAAAACCATGAGCATATTGTCACGGACAAAAGCATGACACTTTTTTGGTGATGTCTGGCAAAACCTCTTTTGTGTTCAATTATATTTGCAAAACAATTGCATTTATTAATATTTTTTATCACTTTTGTAGTTCTTGATAGCAGCTCTCCTTACACTCTAAATCTAAATCAATCTCTATGGATATGAGCAAGCCCAACTCCTCTCAAATCATTAGCCAACTCAAAGAGATTTTACCCGAATTATTCTCTACAAATGGTTCGTTTGACAAACAAAAATTCTTTGAGTTGATGAATGATGAAAATCAAAATAAAGAATCTTATCAACCTGCTAGCGGAACGGATTTATCAATCAACATTTTCGAAGAGAGTCCACTCCCAATGTATATTTTTGATTGCGAAACATACAAATTCTTAAAAGTAAATCAGGCGGCAATTGCCCTCTATGGATATACAGAACTGGAGTTTCTATCCTTGACAGTAAAAGACATTAGACCCATTGAAGAGATACCATCGCTTTTAGAAAATGTTAAATCTGCAAAAAGCAAAGCTGAAATTCCGACAATTATTAAGCATTTTAAAAAGAATGGCGAATTACTTCATGTAAAAATCACTTATCTCAAATTAAACTATCATGGGTATAATGCTCGATTAGTTATTGTAAAAAATATCACGGATGTGGTAGAGATGCAGAAATCATTAGCACAGCGTGAATTTTGGCTATCTGAAACACAAAAAGCAGGTAAAATTGGATCATTTAGTTTCAATTATGAAAAAGGGTATTGGAAATCTTCGGAATTGCTTGATTCGATATTTGGTATTCCGAACACCGAAAAGAAAGATATTGAAACCTGGATTTCACTCATTCACCCAAAAGATAAAGATGAATTAGTACACTATTTTGAGAAACTAATTCTTGATCACTCAAATAAATATGACAAAGAATATCGCATTTTAAGACCTGACGGAAGGACTATTTGGGTGTGGGGTTTAGGAAACATTACTTATAACTCAAAGGGCGATTTGGTGAAGATGATGGGAACCATCCAAGACATTACAAATAAAAAATTGGCAGAAACAGAAAAAGCACACCTACAAACGAACTTCGAAACTTTTTTTAATACGATTGATGATTTCTTGTTTGTGCTTGACGAGCAAGGTCGTATCATTCACACCAACAAAACAGTTGAATCTCGATTGAACTATGCCGCCGAAGAGCTTTTTGGGCAACCAGTACTAATGGTACATCCAGAGGAACAAAGGGAAGAAGCTTCACAAATAGTGATGCAAATGCTACAAGGCAAAGCAGAGGTATGCCCCATACCAATTCAGACAAAATCAGGCATTCAAATACCTGTAGAAACACGAATAAAAAAAGGAGAGTGGAATGGAAAACCTGCACTATTCGGCGTCACAAAAGATATTTCCAAAATAAAGCTATCGGAGGAGAAATTCTCAAAAGCATTCCATATAAACCCTTCGGCATGTGGGTTGAGTGATTTGGCAACCAAAGTTTATACCGAAGTCAATGACGCTTTTTGCGAACTTTTCGGATTTACTAAAGAGGAAGTATTAGGAAAAACTGCTCTTGATTTAGGGATAATGACAGAGGAGTCACGGAATAAAGTGCTTCATCAGGCAGATATTAATGGAAAAATTACGAATATTGAGACAAGCTTAAAAACCAAATCGGGTGAAATCAGACATATCATTCTTTCAGCAGAAAATATTCAAATACAAGACAAAACATTTCGTTTCACAGTAGCGACAGATATAACCGAAAGAGTGGAATCTGCAAAAAAACTGAAAGAGAGCGAAGAACGCTATCGACTGATTAACGACAATATGACGGATGTGATATGGACGATGAATCTGGAAGGAAATTTCACATACTTCAGCCCATCCATAGAAAAACTGACTGAATACACACCTGCGGAATTAAAAGGAGCGAATGCGACACTCCATCTCACACCATTCTCCGCTCAAAAAGCAAATTCTCTATTTTCAACTCTCATAGCTCAAATAAAAGAAGGTATTACACCAGAATCGCAAAAAGCAAGATTTCAATTTATCACAAAAGACAATCGAACGATATGGATTGAGAGCATCATCGACTTCATCTGGGACGAGAAAAACCAGCAGAGTTATTTCGTAGGCGTAACGCGCAACATCGACGACCGAAAAAAAATAGAACTCACACTTCAAGCAAGCCGCAGTAAATATCGATCCATCTTCCGTAATTCACCTATAGGAATTATATCGTATGACGAGAATGGGGTGATTACAACTTGTAACGAAGCATTTATTCAAATTATCGGATCTTCCCGTACAGCACTCATCGGATTAGATATGAAAAAGCTGCCCAATAAAGAACTGGTAGCAGCACTACAAACAAGTTTTGAAGGAACAATTGGGCACTACGAAGGTGAATATCAATCGGTGACAGCCAATAAAAAAACACTTATCAAATCTACATTCGCACCTGTAACAGACAATAATATGAAGGTAGTAGGAGGAGTTGGTTTGATTGAAGATATCACCAATCGAAAACAAGCAGAAAAAGAACTACGCGACAATCGTGAGTTATTATTAACTCTTATGAATGCCTCTCCGGACTTCATAAGCCTAAAAGACGAATCTGACCGACTTCAAGTGGCAAATCAAACTTCTAAAGATCTGTTTCACCTCAATGACATCGACTTCATCGGAAAAACAGATGAAGAGATTGGTCAGATTAACACAGCTTATAGTCGCAATTGGTCAGAAAACTGCAAAAACTCTGACAATCAGGCATGGATGGAGAAAAAACAAATTCATGTGGAGGAGCTGCACATCAAACCCGATGGCTCAGAGGGAATTTATGATGTGGTAAAAGTGCCACTTTATCACAATAATGGCGACCGAAAAGGATTGGTCGTAATAGGACGTGACATCACAGAAAGAAAACAATCAGAACAAAAACTGCAAGAGAGCGAAGAGAAATTTAGGCTTTTGGCAGAGAACACCTCCGATATTATCTGGACATTGGACATCAATGGTAACTATACATTCACTAGCCCATCTATTCACAAATTTCTTGGATACACAGATACAGAAACATTAAATCAAACCTATTTAACTACAGTCCATCCAAATTCACACGAAACAGCCAGCCAAGTGTTTTTATTAAATCACAACTTAATCACAAAGGGAATTAAGCCCGAAACTCAAAAACTTCAGCTGCAATTAACGAAAAAAGATGGCACTCCTGTATGGGTAGAGATTGTAGTCGATTTTGTTTATGACAATGAGAGCAACTTTAAATATATTTTGGGCATAACACGTGACATCGACGAACAGAAAAAAGCCGATGATAGGATAAAAATTAGTGAAGAGAGACTGCATACATTGATTAATTCAACACCCGATTTTGTCTGTTTAAAGGACGGGGAAGGGCGTTGGCAAATAACGAATCAAACAGGAGTAGAGTTGTTTAACCTCCACGCTATAGACTATCTGGATAAAACAGATATGGAAATTACAGCATTGTCGCACAGCTCGTACAAAAACACCCACATAGGCTGCATTGAATCAGACAAAAAAGCATGGGCAAATAAATCGATCTATCATGTCGAAGAGATAATCCACAAACCAGATGGAAAAGATGTTATTTTAGATGTGGTAAAAGTACCGCTATTTTTTGATGATGGAAGCCGAAAAGGACTCGTAATAATAGGTCGTGATATTACAAAACGAAAACGAGTTGAAATTGCTTTAATGGAAAGTGAAACCCAATTAAAGAACATTATCAATGCATCGCCAATACCAATGGCGATGAATGATAGCGAGTTGAATATCACATTCATTAATCAAGCATTTATCGCCACATTTGGTTATCAAATCGATGAAATACCTACCGTTAGTGATTGGTGGCCCAAAGCATATCCCGATCCAAATTATGGTGAACATGTAAGAGCTCAATGGCTCGAAGAGCTCAATCGAAGCAAAAAAACAAAAACTTCATTCAAACCATTAAATGTGATTGTAACATGTAAAGATGGGTCAAAAAAAGAGATTATGGTCAGTGCAACTACCATAGGAAATACCAGTAATGATATTGATCTGATTGTATTATACGACATCACGGACATGAAAGAAGCAGAGAAAGCTGTTCGAGAGAGCGAGCAAAAACTATCCATGTTGATCGACAACTTACCTGGGTATGTCTATAGATGTAACAACGATCGTAATTGGTCGATGATATACATCAGCAGTGGATGCTTCGACATTACTGGATATCAACCTGAAGAGTTTTTTGGCGACAATCCTATGTCATTCAACGATATGATAAAGCCTCAATACAGACAGGAAATATGGGATGAATGTCAGATAGACATAAAGTTATTCAGGTTTTTCGAAAAAGAGTATGAAATTACTAGAAAAGATGGTGCCACTCGATGGATATGGGAGCGTGCAAGAGGAATATATGACGACAACAACAATCTACTCTACATCGAAGGTTTTATCACCGATATCACAGTAAGTAAAAAAATAAAAAAAGAACTGGAAGTGAAAATCAACGAACTCATGCAGTTTCAACGTGTGACTGTTGGTAGAGAACTTGCGATGATCGAATTAAAAAAAGAGATAAATAAATTGTCTTCTGACCTAGGACTTGAAATGCCATACACAATTATTGGCTAAAATAAAAAAGACAATTCAACTTGAAAAATGGTAGTATATGAATTCAATAAGCCCAACGATATTAATAGTCGATGAAATATCAAATAACCACACTGAACTGCAAGACTTGTTTTGTAAGCAATTTCCAAATACCACTATTCTGAATGCCCAATTTGGCAAAATTGCGTTAGATCTAGCAAATTCAGAAAATCCAGACATCATCATTCTAACTCCAAACACAAAAGATTTAGATGGTTTTGAGCTTTGCAGGATTCTGAAGTACGACAGCAAAACAAACAGAATTCCTATCATTTTTCTATCCGAATCGATTACAAATTCGGAGAGTCGCATAAAAGCCATAGAATCTGGCAGCGATGCCCTTCTTGCTAAACCTATCAACAAAAGTGAGCTCTATGCTCAAGTGCGGGCAATGCTCAAGATTAGAGAAGCCAACATCTACCGACAAACAGAAAACGAACGGTTACAAGAGTTGGTAAACGAACAAATGGCACAACTGAAAACCACGCATACCGCCACTCTCAACTTACTAGAAGACCTTACCAAAGAAGTACAACGACGCTCAGAAACCGAAACTGCGCTCCGCGAAAGTGAAAAGTTTCTATTAGAAACCCAAGCAATCGCAAAACTTGGCACATTTACATTCGATATTCAAACTGGAATCTGGTCGAGTTCAGAAATTTTAGACAAAATATTCGGAATAGACACATCCTTCAACAAGTCTTTTGAAGGTTGGGTTTCCATTATTCATCCTAATTGGCAACAGACGATGAATGATTATTTCATAAATGAGGTATTAGGAAAACGTCAAAAATTTGACAAAAAATACAAAATTATTCGTCAAAACGACCGATCCGATCGATGGTTGCATGGTGTAGCTGAATTAAAGTACAACGATCAGAATCAACCCATAAGTTTAATCGGTACGATACGTGACATCAGCGAGCTCGAAGATGCACAATTAGAAGTGACACAAAGTAGAGAAGAGTTTAAGGAACTATTCGACAAGGCACCCATTGGCTACCACGAGATTGACACAGAGGGGCGATTTGTACGCATCAACGAAGCGGAACTAGAAATGTTTGGCTACTCGTATGAAGAGATGATTGGAAAACCGTTTTGGGAGTTTGTTGTTGACTCCGAAGCTTCACAAGATGCGATATCACGAAAAATCACCAATGGACTTATTTCAGACAGTTCTTATGAAAGAACAATCTGCAGAAAGGATGGAACACACAAATTTGTATTAGTACAAGATCGATTACTGAAAGATTCAGAAGGTAAAATTAAAGGAATTCAATCGACCCTACAGGATATTACTGAGCGAAAAAAACAAGAAGATATATTAAAAGTGAGTGAAATGCAATTAAAGGCTGCTCAACATCTCGCTAAAATTGGGAACTGGGAGCTGGATCTTCAGACGAATCGACTCTTATGGTCTGATGAAATTTTTGACATCTTCGAACTAGATCCAAGCAGTTTCGAGCCAACATATAACGCTTTTATCGAAAATATCCATCCTGATGATCGAAATAAGGTGAATAAGGCTTATACTAAATCAATTACCGACAAAACTAGTTATAGCATCGACCACAGACTATTGATGAAAGATGGCAGTATCAAATATGTACATGAACAATGCGAATCAGAATTTGACGAAAATGGAAATCCAATCATTTCGAGAGGTACAGTTCAAGATATTACGGAACGAAAACAGATTGAAACAGCGTTATATGAGAGTGAACGAAAATTCCGAGAGATGGCTGATCTTTTGCCGCAAATAGTTTTTGAGACAGACACAGAAGGCAAACTCACTTACGTAAACAAACAAGCCTACAAAATATTTGGGTACGACGAAAGTGAGAATATGATTGGTATCAGCACATTAAATTTTTACACCGATGAAGACAAAGAACGGGCCATTGAAAACATCAAAAACCGTGTAGCTGGTGAATACCAAGGAAATAATGAATACGATATTATCCGGAAAAACGGCTCTTCATTTCCCGGATTAGTCTATTCGAGTCCAATCAAACTGGAAGGGGAAACAGTAGGGTTAAGAGGAATAATCATTGACATTACCAGCCAAAAAAATGCACAAAAAGCATTGATGGAAAGTGAACAAAAATTTCGCAACATTCTTAGAAATTCACCCTTCCAAATATGGTCCTTCAATGGCGAAGTGTATGATTATGTCAATAAATCGTATAAAGATTTTACAGGAATAAAAGTTGCGAGCAAAATGACTCCTTCGCTTTGGACTGATTATGTACATCCCGACGATTTAGAATCCTCGGGTGCTATATGGGCTAAAGCGTGGGAAACAAAATCAGAACACGATAATTATTTCAGATTAAGACGACACGATGGCGTCTATCGTGATTTTTGGTGTCATGCCTCTCCAGTGTTTGATACTAATGGACATTTCGTTCATTTTCAGGGATTCAATATCGATATTACAGAACAAAAAAAAGCACAAGATTTATTACATGAGAACGAAGAGCAACTCAAAATCGCATACCACTATGCACGCGGACTAATAGAAGCGAGTCTAGATCCATTAGTAACCATAAGTTTAGAAGGTAAAATTACTGATGTGAATGCTGCAACTGAAAAGGCGACAGGTCTAAGTAGAGAAAAATTGATTAACACTGATTTCTCTGATTACTTCACCAATAAAAAAAGAGCCCAAGAAGGATATCTAGAAGCATTTGAAAAAGGGCAGATAATTGATTATCAACTAACGCTTAAACACATTTCAGGAAAAGAAACGGAAGTAGTCTATAACGCATCACTTTACAATGATTATCAAGGTAACACAATTGGTGTTTTTGCAGCAGCACGTGACATTTCAAATCAAAAAAGAATAGAAAAGCAATATTCACAACTATTTAATCAGATGCAGGATGGATTTGCATTGCACGAAATAATTTGTGATGAAAACAACAATCCAATTGACTATAGATTTTTGGCTCTGAATCCTTCGTTTGAAGAGCAAACAGGTACAATAGCAAAAGATGTTGTTGGAAAAACATTACTAGAGGTTTTTCCTCAATCCGAACAATATTGGATAGATATATATGGAGAAGTGGCTCTTACTGGCATACCAACCTCATTTGAGAATTACCATGCTGAACTAGGAAAATATTTTCAGGTAACAGCTTTTTCACCAACTCCTGGTCAATTCGCTACACTCTTCACTGATATCACAACACGCAAAGAGGCAGAGGCAATTATCAATAACCAACAAGCAAAACTGGAAGAGTTAGTAAAAGTACGCACCGATGAGTTGATGATACGCGAGACCTATCTTTCAGCCATTATCGACAACCATCCGGGTATGTTTTGGATGAAAGACACCGAAGGACGTTTTATTTTCTCAAATAGAGCCAATTCTAATTTCTTAAGAATAGTACACGGAGAAAAAGCAGAAACTCTTATAGGCAAAACGGATGCCGATTTTTGCACACCCTACGAAACAAAAGCCTACAAAAAAGAAGATCAGACAGTTATAAAAACGAAATGTGAAGTTCGTGGAGAAGATAAAATAACGATAGGCACCAAAGATTTATGGTTTGAAAAATTAAAATTTCCAGTCGTAGATCCAAACAATCAAATCATTGGTGTAGCAGGTTATTCGATTGATATTACGGAGCGGATAAAAAGAGATGCTCAACTCAGAATGCAGAGCGAAGCCTTCGAATCTTTTGCCCTAAGCATTGTCATTACTAATAACGAAGGAATCATTGAGTGGGCAAATCCTGCATTCGAAAAACTAACTGGATTTTTGAGAACGGAAGTGATTGGGAAAAAAGCGAATATGCTGAATTCGGGTAAAATGAATACTGAATTCTACACTCAACTTTGGCAAACGATTCTTTCGGGACAAATATGGACAGGCGAATTCATCAATCGCCGTAAAGACGGTACAATTTATTATGAAGAGAGCACCATCACTCCAGTTCGTGACAAAGATGGAATTATTTCTCACTTTATTGCCATCAAAATAAACATTAGCCATCGTAAGGAGATGGAAGAAGCATTGCGAAGAAGTGAAGAGCGTTGGCAATTTGCATTAGAAGGCTCAGGCGATGGCGTCTATGATTACGATTTAAAAGAGGAAAAGATGTTCTATTCACCTCAATGGAAATCAATGCTTGGCTATTCTGCTGAGGAAATAGGAGATTCGCCGAACGAATGGACAAACCGAATGCATCTGGATGAACTGGAGAAAAATCTTGTAAATGCTAATCAATTGATAAATGGTAGAGAAAAATCTAACTCCACCGAGCATCGATTACTATGTAAGGATGGCACTTATAAATGGGTATTGTCGAGGGCTAGTGTAATTTCAAAAGACGAGAGCGGCAAGGTAACACGCATTATTGGAATTTTATCAGATATTACTGAAATCAAGATGTTGGAAGAATCACTTCGTAGGAACATCGAAAAAGAGCGAGAACTGAACGAAATCAAATCAAGATTTGTATCTACGGCTTCTCATGAATTCCGCACACCTTTGGCATCTATTCTAATCACAAACGAATCGCTCCTTCACTATTGGGAGAGAATGGAAAAAGCTCAGATTACTGCTAAATTAGAAAAAATAAACAGCACCATTCATTTCTTAACAAACATTGTGAACGATGTTCTTCAATTATCGAAAATACAGGAAGGTAAAATTGAATTTAATCCTGAACGAATTGATTTCTCTTCTCTTTGTCGTGAAATTATCGATAGTTTTAAAGAAGATCAGTTTAATAATGAAATTATCTTTGAATCTGACTTAAAAGAGATATTCCTAAACGTAGATAAACGATTAATGAGGCAAACTATCAATAATCTGATGTCGAATGCATTGAAATATTCACCAAACGCTACACCAATAAATGTATCGTTGAAGATAGTAAATGATGAAATTTTATTAAGCGTTCAAGATCATGGTATCGGTATTCCGCTAGAAGATCAAAGACACTTATTCACGCCATTCTTCCGTGCATCAAACAGCAAAATGATACAAGGCAATGGGTTGGGATTAAATATTATTCGAGAATCAGCAAGAATTCACGGTGGAGACATAAAATTCATGAGTAATCCAAGTGAAGGAAGTACTTTTATATTAAATTTACCAATCAAATAGACTATATTATGAGTTCAAACAAAATTCTCGTCATCGAAGACGAACCTATCTTGAGAGAAGAAATCAGCGAAATGCTTAGCTTCGAGGGCTTTGACGTTTATTCTGCAGAGAACGGACGAGTTGGATTACAAACAGCTTTAATACATCGACCTGATTTGATTTTGTGCGACATTATGATGCCAGAGATGGATGGTGTCGAATTGCTTAAAACGATTCGCGAAAACGAAGCTATAAGACTGACTCCGTTTATTTTTATGACCGCACTTGCAGAAAGAGAAAATGTAAGAGTAGGAATGGAATTAGGTGCCGATGACTATGTAACGAAGCCAATTGGTAGAGCAGACTTATTAAAAGCTGTTGAAACTCGAATTCAAAAACAGCAAGTCTTCGTTCAAGAAAAAGAAGAAGCTTTAAATATTCTACGCAAGACAGTCGTCACGAGACTACCTCACGAACTGAGAAGTCCCTTATCAGGAATTATTGGATTCGGACAATTATTGCAAGATATGGCAGCTGACCTTTCTACTGAAGATGTGGCAGACATCGGAAAAGAAATATTGAGTAGTGGAAATCGACTATTGCGATTGATCGAAAATTATCTAATTTTTGTGCAACTAGAATTAAGCAAACCTGACAAAACAACGCTTTCCGAAGATCGATTGGAATCAATCATTGACGAAGCGGCATATAGTACTGCCCAAAAACATGAAAAAGGAGATTTATTAAAAATAACCTTAGAAAACAGCTGTTCATTACTCATATCCGAGCAATTTCTGACAAAAATAATACAAGAGTTAGTTGACAATGCTTTCCGGTTTTCACCTAGTGAAAGCGAAGTAAGTATTATTGGTTCTTCCGTTGACGAGAGCACTTACTCCCTTCAAATTTTGGACAAAGGTCGTGGATTTACAATCGATCAAATTGCTCAGATTGGAGCTTTTATGCAATTCGACCGCGATAAACTCGAACAACAAGGAGCCGGTTTCGGATTGTATATTGCAAAAAAAATGATTGAATTATCAGGTGGAGAATTTAAAGTTGTAAGCGAAAAAGAGAAAGGGACAACAATCTCTCTTTTAATTAAAAAGGCGTAAATCGATCAGATAAAAACTGCTGACAAAGAGTAATCAAATTGAGAATCAATACAATATTATCTTTTTGGTGCAGCTATCTATATGGAAATTGACTTTTTTACCGTAAAAAGTGCATACTAAAATTTTCGCTTAGATATGATAATAAAATAACAACTTGTAGCCCAATAGTCCCAGTGGGGACAAACACAAATACCAGACTATCGAAAAGCTGTAGATCCTAGATTCCGAGAAGCGGAAGTGAGTAGCCCATCAACCAAATCACGCATTGCAGAAGAATACTGTATGGGCGAGCGAGCGAGTTCTTTTCGATGAAGCATTTTTTGCTTACTTTTTTTTGCGTGAAAAAAAGTAAGTCCCGCGGAAGGCGAAATAAAAATCAATGTACAAGTGTGGTATAATGCTACTGAGCTTTTATAACGAACCTATCTAAGCAAAATGGAACTATCGCCATAACTCAGAAATCGAAAATCGTGAGCGAGAGCATAGTCATAAATTGTTCGCCAATCGCCATTGACAAAAGCAGAGACCAATAACAATAATGTGCTCGCTGGTTGATGAAAATTAGTAACAATTCCCTCTACAATACGAAAATTAAATCCAGGAACAATCATAATTTGAGTAGATGTGACCAACGTATCACATTTATTATCAATAAAATAGGTGCGGATAGCCTGCAAAGCCTCGTTCACACTTAAAGTATATTCTTGGCTATACGGCATCCACTGCGTTACCTTCAGAGATTCAGACGAAGATTGAGGATGAAAATGAAGTTGATATCCGATATAATAGAGGCTTTCTAAAGTTCGGACAGATGTGGTGCCAACGGCAATCACATGGCTATGATTCAATAGATCATCTATCAACTGCATATTCACAGAAATAAATTCGGTGTGCATCTCGTGATCTCCAATGGTGGCTGATTTCACAGGTTTGAATGTTCCTGCGCCAACATGCAAAGTTAGCTCATCACATATAACACCTTTCTTATTTAGGTTATCAAACACCTCTTTGGTAAAATGCAATCCAGCTGTTGGTGCTGCCACCGATCCTTCAATTTTAGAATACACCGTCTGATAGCTCTCTTTATCGGCCTCCTCTGTCTCTCTATTCAAATAGGGAGGAATAGGTAATTCACCCACTTTATCCAAGATATGAGCAAAAGTAACACATTCATCCGCCCATGTAAAACGTACGACGTGAGTACTTCCTAACGATTCAACTCTTTCGGCGTACAATTTGAGTTCACCCGCATCTGTCAATACGTCCACTGCGACTTTTCCCTCTTTCCACTTCTTCAAATTTCCAATCATACACACCCATTCACATTGCTGAGTCGATTGAAATGATTGCAAATAATCAATTGGCGAATGAGGTTCAAGACAAAACACTTCGATACGTCCACCACTCTCTTTATAAAAGTGAATCCGAGCTTGTATTACTTTGGTATTATTGAACACCATCAAACTGTTTGAAGAAACTAATTCTGGCAAATTACAAAATGTCCTTTCTTCAATTTCGCCATTCTGATAAACTAACAACTTAGACTGGTCTCGTTGCGGCAGTGGAAATTTCGCAATTCGATTTTCAGGAAGTGGATAGCTATATTCTTCTATTTGTATGGTTCTTATTTGACTTTTCATAAGATACTAACTAAAATAAATGAACCCAAGAGAGCTTCTTGGGTTATTTTTAAAACTAACAATGGTAATGAGATAGATTTTACTCTCCCATTTGGCAATGTTTCTGTATCAACATCATCAACAAAGAGTAGTTGATTGGCTTGGGAATATAGTCGTTACAACCAATTTGTATGGCTTTCTCCTTTTCGCCTGTCAAACCATAAGCCGTTTGTGCAATAATAGCGACTTCACTATTAAATTTCCGAATTTGTCTCACCGCGTCATAACCATCCATCACAGGCATTTTAATATCCATTAAAACAAGATTAATGGATGGATTCGCTCGACAGACTTCAACAGCTTCCTGCCCATTTGTTGCATGAAAAATTTCGTGACCCAATTTTTTCAACTTAAGAGTCAACATTAAATCAGATGCATCATCGTCTTCTGCAATAAGTATTTTTAGCTTCATGGGATTGTTATTTTTTGCACTTTTTATTTTGACTTTACTAATAATATTGCCTGGCTCAAACGGAATGGTAAAAAAGAATATACTTCCTTTATTCACTTCACTCTCTACCCAAATTCTACCACCAAGCAATTCTACATATTCTTTGGCAATCGACAAACCTAAACCTACACCTTGAAACGCTCTTTTATCAGCTACATCAGCTTGTACAAATCTCTCAAAAATGGCGCGTAATCGATCTGAAGGAATTCCAATTCCGGTATCTTTTACATAAAATTCGAGGTAACCATCTTTGGTCACGTATCCACAGCTAACAGTCCCTCTATCGGTATATTTTATTGCATTCTTAATCAAATTAGATAGAATGGCATACAATTTTTCTTTATCAGTCTTGATAATGGAATTATGCGATATTTGCTTTTCCTTACAATGACACAAAAAAGAAACTCCTTTTGCTTGCGCCTCTGCTGCAAATAATGAACAAAGATAGTCAATCTGTTCATTAATATCGACTTCTGATATGGAAACATCCATCTGATTAGCCTCTAATTTCGAAATATTGAGAATATTATTGATTACATTCAACATTCTTTCACCCGATTTCTCGATAATTGAAATGTACTTTTGCTTATCTTCCTTTGACTGATTTTCATCTTTCAACAATTCTGAAAAACCTAAAATACTATTCATCGGAGTCCTTATTTCATGACTAACATTCGCTAAGAATGCTGATTTAAGACGGTCATTCTCTTCAGCCTTTTCTTTTGCCACAATAAGCTCTTTTTCTGCCCTGATGCGATCAGTAATATCAATCATAGATGCAATACTTTGGGTTGTATTTGGCATCATATCAATATTGATCAACGCATTACGCAACTCTCCAGCTTTGGTAAGATAATGAAACTGATAGCTAGATTTCGCATATTCAGGATTTTGACGTCTCAATAAATGTTGTTCCACCATCCAAGGTATATCTTGAGCATCAACGATTGATGTCCACTTAATTTTCCCCTCTATCTCTTCTCTAGAATACCCACTTCTTCGGGAGAACTCAGCATTAGCAAGGCTTATGGTGGCATCTTCATCAATAATCAAAACGGACGTTCCTGTATTCTCAAACAAAGCTCTATATTTCATTTCATTCTCTACAATCGCTTTTTCCGAGTCCTTCCTAGATGTGATATCCATCACCTGCGTGATATATCCAATTTCCTTTGTTACGCTTTCGGGTATGGGTTTTGTTACTATATCTAAGTAAACAACACCTGTTTTCTTGGTAGGATAATTCACAAAATCAAAATCAAGTGCCAATTCCATTCTCACTTCCTGTCCTTGATCCAATTTCCCCCACACTCCGTCAGATTGATAATTAGGATCCGTTCTAAGGTTGTATATTCCCTTCAATACCTCAGCATCGGTTCCAAAAAGATTATTTACTTCAACATTCGAGTTTATTAGAAACCCTTCTCTATCAAAAATTTCTATACCAATAGGTGAGTTATCAAATACTGTTTTAAGGATTTCCTCATTTTTTCTTAGTGCCAAATCCTGATTTACTCGTTCGGTCACATCCATATAAGTACCCAGCACACCGGTTATATTGCCATATATATCTCTCAATGCGATTTTAGTTGTATACAACATTCTAACACTTCCATCTAGCGCTGTTTGAGGTTCTTCAATATTGAGTTTCGGCTCCCCAGTTTGCAAAACCTCAAGGTCATCTTTCCGATAATTCACTGCATTGCTTTTCCAACTCAATTCATAATCATCTTTACCGATAATTTCTTCCGGCCGTTCAAATCCTGCATCTTCAGCAAATTTCTGGTTGCATCCTTTATAAATCAGATTACGATCTTTCCAGAATACTCGAACCGGTATTGCATTTAAAATTCCTTCAACAACTTGTCTCGACTCCTTCAATTGGAATTCTCTTATCTCAAGGGTGTCGAGCATTTTATTGAACTCATAAGCCAATCGTGCAGCTTCATCTTCACCTGAAACGTCTGTTCGCGCTCTTTGATTTCCGCTTTTCACTTCATTGATTGTCTCTTGTACAGAATACAATCGACGAGTAATCCGAACTCCCATATACCAGGCAAAGAAAGAACCAATCAATATAGCTATAAGAGCGTAGACCAAACCATTAATAACGATTAATCCATCTTGCTCCTCTTTCACAGGCCTTAAGCCTATTCTCACCCAACCAATATGTTTTTTATCTACAAACGAAGGAACAGCAACATCCACAATATCATCTGTTTGTGCAATAACAGTTGGCTCTTCTTTCATCGGCAAATCGACTAAAAAGCGACCTATTTTGCTACTATCGATTGTGGCTAAAATCTTTCCCCTTGCATCTGTTATCATAGCATATTGAATACCAGGAAAATGCCTCTGCTCATCTACAATCTCTTGCAAACCAGATATATCATTCGACACAATCCAACCTGCAGCACTAATACTGATTGTTTGGGTCAATCGAAGTGCAGATAATTTGTGATGTATTAATAAGGCTTGCTGCTGTCTATTTGTTGTATCTACGATAAAAAGAGTCATCAAAACAGCATGAACAAGTGCAACGCTAAGAATCAATCTTCCTCGTAGAGTTTTAAATAAAAGAGAAAAAAACTTACTCATCACTTATTCTATTGTTGATGTTGATTAAAAACTGGCCTCACCTCTTTTTGAAATATCTCAATATACTTTCTTGCAATTTCGTAATCCTCATTATGTGAAAGGATAAAATGAGACACAAACATATTCGATAGGATATTTTGACCTTTTTCAGTTGAGTTTAAATGCAAAAGCAAGCTACAAACCTTCATCTGAATTGAATCAGGGACATCACTCCTCACCATTACCGAATTATTTATTAAACTTTCTGTTTGCCATATTACTTTCAATTGAGAAGCCTCTTTCGGATGATCTTTCAAAAAAGAGAACCACGGTGTTGGCCAAGTCGCACCTGCATCAGTATTTTTTAGATTCACATTCATTATCGAAGACTCCTGAGAACCAACATATCTATTTGTAATATCTTTGTTTACATCAATTCCATGTTTATATAGAAAATATTGAGGCATAATACAAGCAGCTAATGCGGTACTCGAAGGATAGCTAATTGATTTGCCTATCAAATCTGAAGGTTCCAATATGCGACTATCTTTTCTGACAATGAATAGTCCTTTAAAATCGTTAGGTTCACCAGCCATTGCAATTACATTATAGCCATACTTCATGGCATCAATGGTTTGAATAGGATTTGGCAGTAGAAATTCTGGTGTTTTTTTTCTGTACTTACTTTCGAAATTAGCATAATCACGAGACGCTTCTAAATAAAATTGGGCTCCCTTCACATTCATATTCAAATAGTCGATTAAAGGCTGATACGACTGAATAAGTTTTGCAGGATTATGAAGCGGATGTACCGCAAACGAATAAAGAGGTATGGCTTCTGCCAGCGGTTTATCAGAAAATTTAGGTCCTGAATACTTTACATCTTGCCTGCAAGCCAAAGATATTATCAATAAAAAGGCTAAAATAACAAAGGCTTTGAAGCGCGAAACCAAAAATGGAAAACCCATTAGTTTAGAATTATGAATCATAAAATAATACCTGTCAACAGATTTCATAATATACATCTTCAGTTAATATTTTCCAGAATAGTACAAATATACATTTTTTAATAAATTTATCAATAAAAACCTTCCTAAATTTTCTTTAGATTTGAGCAACCAATAATTCTATTAGTCTAGATACGGCATATTGATCAAAGTCTGAAGCTTTAATCCGAATAAATCTATTCAATGCTTCATTTTCATTTGAAATAACGATATCATAAAATGAGGTTATTATTCGTCGATGAGAAAGCACATGCACTACATTTTCTATTCTAGGTGAAATTTCAACACATTCAATACCATCCATCCAAGACTGAAAATCTGATTTCAAAATAATGGTGTCAGCAGAAAGAATTTCTGAAGTTTCAATCAATGGAAACTCATACAGGTTTTGCCAAATATCGTTTTCAGTTCGTTTTTGAAGATATATATAATCGCCAAATCGAATTCGAAAATAATTAAAGTAGCGATTTTTAACCACCGTCTTTTGTTTTTTCACGGGTAGTAAACTCACCCTTTTATTAGCATACCCTAGGCATCTCTCCTGTAACGGACAGTTTTCGCAATTAGGATTACTCGGAACACACTGCATTGCTCCAAATTCCATGATTGCTTGATTATAAATAGCCGGACTTTCAGTTGTCAATAATTCCTGTGCCAAATCAGCAAAATATCTTTTACCGGCACCTCCATCAATCGGCAAATCGACATCAAACAAACGCGACAAAACTCTGTACACATTTCCATCCACAACCGAATAGGGCAAATTGTAAGCAAACGAACATATCGCAGCTGCTGTATATCCACCAACACCTTTCAATTTCAACACATCTTTGTATTCTGTCGGAAAAATTCCTTTATGCTCCTCCATAATAAAGATAGCAGCCGCATGCAAATTACGAGCACGACTATAATAACCTAATCCTTGCCAATAGTTAAGCACCTCGTCTTCTGTGGCATTTGCCAAAGCCACAACATTCGGAAATCGTTCCACAAAACGCAGATAGTACCCAATTCCTTGCGCCACTCGAGTTTGTTGGAGTACAATTTCAGATATCCAAATCAAATATGGATCTGATGTATTTCGCCACGGTAAATCTCGTTTTACATCTTTATACCAACTAATAATCAGCTCACTGACTTTATTTTGCTTCATTACAGCTCTTATTTTTGACAAAAGTACTTACAAATGAAGTTAAATCTCTTTTTTCTTAAAAAAATAGAGTGAGCATTTTTCAGTTCAAATAAAATGGTATATATTTGCAGTCCAATTTTTTATTACAAAACGATTTTACTTTTTAATCAAATATTTATATGACAAAGGCTGATATTGTAAACGAAATTTCCCAGAATACGGGGATAGAAAAAGCGGCTGTTTTGGCGACAGTTGAATCGCTCATGGAAGTAGTAAAAGACTCTTTAGCCAAAGGAGACAACGTATATTTGAGAGGTTTTGGTAGCTTTATTATCAAAAAAAGAGCTGAAAAAACTGCTCGCAACATCTCAAAAAACACAACAATCGTTATTCCAGAACATAACATCCCTTCGTTTAAGCCAGCGAAGACTTTTATGGACACGGTAAAAGGCGAAAAATAAAATTATCAGATTATTAACAATTTAAGAAATTACGATTATGCCTAGCGGTAAAAAAAGAAAAGGTCACAAAATGGCCACGCACAAGCGCAAAAAAAGACTGAGAAAAAATAGACACAAAAAGAAAAAATAAGTAGTCTTTAGCTCTCAGCTTCAGAAAGTATAACAGGAACAAACTTAAGAAAGAACTTGATTAAGTTTGTTCTTTGTGTATTGTATCATTACCTTTTAAAACAAATTCATTGTGAATAGCGAACTCATCCTTGATGTCACTCCTCAGGAAGTATCGATTGCGTTTCTCGAAGATAAAAATCTGGTAGAACTCCAAAAAGAGGCGCAAAATATATCTTTCTCAGTAGGTGATGTATATCTGGGCAAAGTCAAGAAATTGATGCCTGGATTAAATGCTGCGTTCGTTGATGTCGGATATGAGAAAGATGCCTTTCTCCATTACCTTGATTTGGGATCTCATTACAACACCCAAAACAAATTTCTAAGACAAGTAATTTCAGATAAGAAAAAAGTTCCTTCCATCTCCCGGTTTGGGCAACAACCCGAAATCAGCAAAGAAGGATCCATCTCTGAAATATTGAAATCAGGACAAGAAATTTTAGTGCAAATCACCAAAGAACCAATCTCATCGAAAGGTCCAAGATTGACTGCCGAAATATCTTTTGCTGGTCGTTATTTAGTACTTATCCCTTTTGCCGACAAAGTATCGGTTTCGCAAAAACTAAAATCATCAGAAGAGCGTTCGCGCCTCAAACAGATGATTCTAAAAGTGAAGCCGAAAAATTTTGGCGTAATTGTTCGCACTGTTGCCGAAGGCAAACAGGTAGAGGAACTCGATGCCGAACTCAAAATGTTAGTAAAACGCTGGGAAGAGAGTGTTGTAAAATTGCAAAAGGCGAAAATGCCCTCTTTGATTTACGAAGAGACAAGCCGTACTGGAGCTATTTTGCGCGACATTTTCAACCCATCTTTCCAAAGCATTCATGTGAATGATCGCGATGTTTATCTTCAAATCAAAGAGTACGTCGGTATCATTGCACCTGAGAAGGAGAGCATCGTAAAATTTTACGAAGGAGAAGTACCCATTTTCGATACGTTTGGTGTCACCAAGCAGATCAAATCTCTTTTTGGAAAAACAGTCACTTTCAAAAGTGGCGCCTACCTAATTATCGAACACACCGAAGCGCTTCACGTCATAGATGTGAATAGTGGAAATCGCTCGAAATCAGGAAAAGGCCAAGAGGAGAATGCATCTGATGTAAATGTAGCAGCTGCACTAGAAATTGCACGCCAACTTCGTTTACGCGATATGGGTGGTATCATTGTTGTCGATTTCATCGACTTACAAGACGGCGAAAATCGCCAGAAAATTTACGAAGTGATGCGTGAAGCTATGTCGAAAGACCGAGCTAAACACAACATTCTTCCATTGACAAAATTTGGATTGATGCAAATCACTCGCCAACGTGTAAGACCAAATATGGATATCAACACGCTAGAGAATTGCCCAACATGTTACGGAAAGGGCGAAATACAACCCTCTATCCTATTTACAGACATGCTTGAGCGCAAAGTAGACTATCTGGTTAACAAACTCAAGGTGAAGAAATTTGCATTGCACCTTCATCCTTATGTGGCTGCATTTGTCAACCACGGATTTTATTCACTCAAATGGAGATGGAGATTCTCCTACAGTTTTGGGTTGAAAATTATACCAAATCAAAGCATGGCTTACTTAGAATACAGTTTTATCGATTCCGACAGAAACGAAATAGACTTAAAAGAAGAGATCGAAATCAAGTAATTTCGTGATTTTCTACAATTACAAAAAGAGGATGATTCGAAAGATCATCCTCTTTTTTGGCATAAAAAAAAGCTAAAGTAGTAAAACCCACTTTAGCTTTGATATTGTAACGAAGTTCAGATTACTTCTTCACTGGAATTTCTCGTTTGATACTTTGATCCAACGAGATTAACGTTTCGGTAGCAATGACTCCTTTTATCTCCTGAATTCGTGTATTTACCAATTCCATCAAATGCTCATTGTCGCGAGCAAAAAGCTTTACAAGCATAGTATAAGGTCCTGTAGTAAAGTGACATTCTACAATTTCGGGTATTTTCTCAAGCTCGGGATATACCGTTTTATAGAGTGATCCTTTTTCCAACTTAATTCCAATGTAAGTACATGATGCATAACCTAATACTTTCGGACTAACCGTATATCCAGAACCAGTAATTACATTCATATCAATCATTCGCTGTACGCGTTGATGAATCGCAGCTCTCGACACACCACACTCTGCAGCAACATCTTTAAAAGGAATTCGAGCGTTGTGAGAGATTATCTCCAAGATATGACGATCAAGTGCATCAATTTTCTCCATAGCAATTATTATTTTTCTATATTTTGGAAGCAAATGTAAAGTATTACTTCCAAATAAACAAAAAATATTATCAAAATAATATTTTTTTAGTAAAATATCTAGCTGAATGATAAAACAGAAATTCCTCAAAAATGAGACAAATCAAAAGAGAAATATATCTAAACAAAAAAAAGGCTGAAATTGCACTTAGCAAAATCAGCCTTTATTCTATTGTTGAGCAACAACTCTATTTTTTTGCGCTATCTCCTTTAACGGGAGTAGTTGCTTCGAATCCAGGATTTACAACACCTGGTGTAGTAGTCGTTTTTTGTTCTATTTGTTGCTTAAGGGCGGCATCATCAGTCATATCTTGCGCCTTCGGTATAAATGCAGCAGAAATGATACTTAAAAACAAAATGACGGCAGCCAATCCCCAAGTGGCTTTTTCAAGAAAATCGGTCGTTTTACGAACTCCCATAATTTGATTTGAAGAAGAGAACCCAGCAGCTAAACCACCTCCTTTTGAGTTTTGAACCAACACAATAAGGATCATAAATAAAGCAGCTATTAAAATTAAGATTGTGATAAACAGATACATTGCTATTCTTTTTTGATGTTAATAATCAATTTTTCTAAAAATCGAATTTGGTCTGCAAAGTAAATACTTTTTTCCGGATATTTCAAGCTTAATCTGCGAATAATTTCAATGGCCTTATAATAGCGCTTTTGTTTGATGTAGATTTTCGCTAAACTTTCAGTTAGCAAATCTTCTTCGTTCAAAATATCGGATTCAAAATCAAGCGAATGAGGACTCTCAGGTTCATTTTCGGCAGTAGCAACCAACTGCTGACGAATACTATCTCCTTCGGATGCAAATGAGATAAATTCATCTATCAAATCGTGATGTTTGAACTGAACTGCTTCATGCAACTCGCGATCGACTTGAGTGTTCAAGTCGTCAGCGACCAGTAAACTTGCATAATCTTGTGTAGCAATTGCCATTCGTGCCGCTTTGTGTGTTGGACTTTGTGGCTTCTCATTCAACATCTCGGGAGCATAATCCATCAAAAACGAGTCAATCAACGATACCGTATCTTGCTTCTCTATTGTTTCAATAGGTCGATTTATAACTGAATAATGCGCAAATACATCATTCCACAAACCTTCTACTACAGCCAAATAGTAGAACAATTTGCGTCGATCCGACAAAAACACAGCAGACTTCTCCAGTTCAGGATAAAAATCGGGAGATTTTACTAAATATAGGTTCTTTAGATATAAAAAACGAAGGGATTGAAAATAGGGATATTGACTCACCGCTGATTTCAATTCAGTGAGTGAATCATTGGACAGTAAATCAGGATTATCCATCCAGAGGTGTAAATCTTCGATCTTCATAGTACGCCTGAAATCACCAATTAGCTACACTTGCGTTGTAAATATTATCTGTAATTTCATCCACAATCTCTTTAATAAGCTGATCTTGCACTTCATTAATCATTTTTGTACTCGGAAAATCGCGATAAGCTGTGAAGGATTGATCAAAGTTTTGTTTTGAGTCTGCATTATTAGTGAATTTCACACGAACTCTTACCGTTAATCTTGTTTCAGAAGCAAAGGCATTCTCCTTAACAGCCTGAGGAGTAAGTTCATATCCCGATATTTCACCTTCGAAGTGTAAATCGCCACCTTGTTTAATTAATCTCAAACGAGTTTGACGCTGGAAAATATCTCGTAATCCTTCGGTAAATGTTTGCGAAAGTGGCGCATAAACCAACGGTGTTTTAATAGGGAAATCTGAAATAGATACTGTTTTCATTTTCGTATAGTCGATGGAGGCGCCATTGAATTTATAGGCTATCGAACAACTGGTTACAAAAATCGATACGAATATGATGATGAGATATTTATACATGAAGTCAAATTTGTCCATTTATTTTTTGATTTGAAACTAGGTATCCAAACCGTACTCTTTAATTTTACGGTACAAAGTTCGTTCAGAAATTTTGAGTTCACGAGATGCTGGAGCACGTTTACCCTTGAATTTCTCTAATGCCGCACGGATTAACTCCCGTTCTATATCGTTCAATGTTTTCAATTCATCATATCCCTCATCCTCAAATTCTTCGGTAAAATTAACCTCTTCATCCTCCGGTTGGGGTTGAATTTTGAATGTTGACACAGGTGACGGATTTGACTTAACAATTGCTTCCGTTGAGGGATACACAGTACCCATTTCTGACTCATTGCCCGACATAATATCGTGCACCAACAACTTCAAATCGTGAATCTCTTTACGCATATCGAATAGCACTTGATAAAGAATTTCGCGTTCTGAGCCAAAGGTACGCTCATCTTTACCCTTCGTTCTAAGAGCTGGGAGGCGCTCTTGGTCGTAATTAGGAAGATAGAATTTGAGCGTATCGAAGGTTATTTCACGAGAAGGTTCTATGATTGAGATCTGCTCGGTAATATTTTTCAATTGACGGATATTTCCTGGAAATCTATACCCAGTAATCAAACGACGTGCTTCGTCGGTAAGTGCAATAGCAGGCATGCGGTATTTCTCAGCAAAATCGGCTGCAAACTTACGAAACAACAAATAGATATCGTCACCTCTTTCGCGCAACGGTGGTACAATGATGGGGACGGAATTCAATCGATAATACAAATCTTCACGAAATCGACTATCTTCAATCGCCTGATCCATATTTAGATTGGTCGCTGCAACAATACGTACATTGGTCTTGAGTACTTTCGACGAACCCACTTTTATAAACTCACCGCTCTCTAACACACGCAACAAACGAGCTTGTGTTGTCAAAGGCAACTCCCCTACTTCATCGAGAAAAATGGTACCACCATTAGCCTCTTCAAAATAGCCTTTGCGATCGGAAAGCGCTCCAGTAAATGAGCCCTTCTCATGACCAAACAGTTCCGAATCAATCGTTCCTTCAGGTATCGCGCCACAGTTGACGGCTATATAGCTACCATGCTTGCGGCGACTGTTTTGATGTATGATTTGCGGAAAATATTCCTTTCCCACTCCACTCTCGCCAGTAATGAGCACCGACAAATCTGTGGGGGCAACCTGCATCGCGATATCAATCGCTCGGAGCAGCTCGGGAGAATTGCCGATGATGCCAAAACGTTGTTTGATGAGTTGAATATCAGATTTTGCCATGAATATTGTAATACGTTGAAGATTTTACGTTTGGCAAAAATACAAAAAAGAGAGAAACTTCTGCCATAAGTGGTTGAGAAATCGGAAATAATCTTTAAACCGTCCACTTGAAATTAAACCACTGATGGCGCAGATGTATTCGATTTTAAAAGAAGCATTTTTCGCTAACCACAGAATCTGGATAGGTGACACAACCTACTTCTTCACTTCCAACAATCGAAGCAGTGTTCTTTTTCTACTTTCGCTTCTACATCATCTGGTAATGCAGGAAAGAAATCGAGGTGAGTGACAAGTTCTACGCTGTCAATCGAAACAGCAAAATGAGAGATAGGTTCTTTGGAGCCCTCATTTGGTATTAGAAATCCAATCCCCTTCGCTTCATCAGTTGTGTAATCAAGTATCACTTTAAAATATAGCCTCGGAACTGAAACATGATTAACACCAATATAAGGAAGTCCATTTTGCAAAACTGGCCCAGTTACCACATAAATAGAGCGATACGCTACAGCCCAATCGCGGACCTTCTCTTCGAGTTGCTTCCAAATACCACGATTGAATGCCGCCACTTGAGGAGACATATTACTATAAAAAAACGACTCTTGCATCGCCTGCTCACTCCAACCCATATCAGCAGCGGGAGCCAAATGACCTCTATCATAACCAGATCGTACATAGTCCGTATTCTCAGCTGAACCAGTTTTAACATCTGGGTCTGGTTTGAATTTATTGGAACGCTTATAAATATTATTCGTTTCATCAGCAGTTAGTTGATATGCCACCCAATTAGCTTGTTCGTGCTGCTCGTTATAAGATAGTGTATATCCTAAGTGCTTCACGATTTGATCTTGCGGGTGAATAGTAGGCAATTCAAGATGTTCAATTTGCACTGATTGTTGGGCAAAGAGAGATAACGCTATAAAAGGGAATACAACAAACAGGAGGTTGGAAACAGAAGTTGGAATTTTCATATATTATGACTTTGAAATTACAAATATAAATAACAATACAGCCAAACAACTACTTTATATAATTGAAATGATAAGACTTTATTGAAAAATAGAATTGTGGAGCTATCTTTGCAGAAATTTCATTATTCGAACTATGAATCTCATTATCGATCAAGGAAATACGAGGGCAAAACTAGCACTGTTCGATGGATTAGAAATAATTTCATCAGAAAGCGTAGAAGAGGTATCTCAACAAATGGTAGAAGATTTTATCGGCAATCATTCAATAGCAGGAGTGATTGTGTCGACTGTCACCAAATTGTCAGACGATTTCATGACTTATATCCAATCTATCGCCCCACTTTTTGTAGAATTGAGTCACGAAACACCTCTGCCGTTTACCATTCATTATCGTACCCCCGAGACTTTGGGTCGTGATCGCATTGCTGCCGTAGCTGGCGCTTACTTTGCTTATCCCAATCGAAATATTTTAGTGATTGATGCTGGCACAGCCATCACTTATGATTTCATAAATTCAAAGGGTATTTACTTAGGTGGAAATATCGCCCCTGGTCTGGAAATGAGACTAACGGCTCTACACACTTTTACAGACAAATTGCCGTTAGTAGGGAAAACAGGAGAAGTTCCAACGTTAGGATATAATACTGAAACTGCCATTCGTTCAGGCGTGATTGAGGGTATCGTTTACGAAATTGACGGATATAGCAAACAAATCTCGAAAGATTGGTCTGAACTTTTGATTTTTTTAACGGGAGGTGACACTTTTTACTTTGATAAGAGGCTAAAAAACGTCATCTTTGCAGACGAATATCTCGTAACCAAAGGATTAAATAGAATATTGCAATACAATGCTAAATAGAAAACTGATTTCGATTTGTATAATCGTTTTGACACTTGTGACGACAACAACTGCTCAAACAGCTACAGATTCTCCCTACAGTCGTTATGGTTACGGTCAACTTTCGAACAATTCGTTTGGTGCAGCAAACTCGATGGGTGGCGCATCTATAGGTATGAGACGAGACAACCAAATTAATCCATCGAACCCCGCCTCTTACTCCGTGATAGATTCAACGACATTTTTGTTTGATTTTGCGATTTCGGCACAAAACGGATACTTCTCTGAGGGCACATCTAAAGAGACTAAACCGAACGGAAATATTGAACACATGGCTATTCAATTCCCTATTACTAAAGGAATGGGTGCAAGTGTAGGAGTAATGCCGTATTCGTTTGTTGGTTATCAATTCGGCAGCGATATATCAAATAGCAATCTTACGGGCGTCTCTCAATACAATGGTGATGGTGGATTTTCTCAGGCTTTTCTAGGATTGGCAATCAGTCCAATTTCTAATTTATCGATTGGTGCAAATGTGAATTACATTTTCGGAAATATCAACCACAACAGCACTATCTCGAATTCGAACGATGGATACACCATTACACGTTTAAACCAAATACATGGAAGAGGGTTGAAACTCGATTTTGGAGCACAATGGACAAAAAAAATCAGTCAAGAACAGAATATCTGTTTTGGATTGACTTACACACCAAAGACTAAACTGAAAACAACTTCGAAAAGCATCTATGCCATAAGTTCAACTGCTGACACAACCACGACCTATGAAAGTTATGAATTGGCAGCATCATACGGAGCTGGTTTGAGCTGGCAACTGAATAAAAAATGGACTTTTGCTGCTGATGGAGTTTACCAAAAATGGAGTGATGCCTTATATTACAGCAAAAAAGACACACTAAATAATCGCATAAAACTGGCTGCTGGATTTGAATTCACACCAAACCTCAATAGCAGACGCTATATTGATCATGTAAAATATAGATTTGGAGCAAATTTCTCGACCAACTATTTGAATATTCGCAATCAGAAATTGAGTGAATATGGCGTAGGTTTTGGGCTTGGTCTTCCATTCAAATCAAACAAGTCGCTATTGAACCTATCAGTTGACTATTCGAAAGTAACACCCGAATATACTCAATTCATAAAGGAGAGTTATTTAAAATTCACGCTGAGCCTTACATTCAACGAATATTGGTTCTTCAAACGCAAAATTGATTAATTAACATAACTATTATAACTATGCAAAAAAAGCTGATAGCCTTAGCATTCATCGTAACTTTAGGCTTTAACTATGCATTCGCACAAAAAGGGGTAGACGATGGCTCCCGCTATGGAAAAGGAGAAGATAGCATTCGTTGTGTACAGAATTTAAGTCTTTTCACAACATACGTGCAAAGTCAAAACTTCAAAGATGCTTATGAATTTTGGTTGAGTGTTTACAAAGAATGTCCTCAAGCATCCCGCAACATCTACATTCATGGAGTAAAAATCATTGCTTGGCAAATTGAGCAAGAAAAAGATGCAACAAAACGCAAAGCATTGATTGATAAATTGATGGCAGTGTATGACCAACGCATCAAATACTATGGCGAAGATTCCAGATATCCGACCCCATGGATTTTGGGAAGAAAAGCGATTGATTACATCACTTATGCAACCGACGACAAGTTGAAAAAACAGGCATACGAATGGCTCGAACAATCGATGGACGGAATGCAAGAACGCACTGAATTGACCGTGTTCCACTATTTCATGGTTCTTTCAAACCAATTATACACTACAGATCCTACACACAAAGAGAAATACATCAACGATTTCTTGAAAGTTTCAAAATACCTCGATTTAGAGGCTAAAAGTGGAAGTTCATCTAATGACGAGTATATTTCGAAAGTAAAAGAGGAGATTGAAGCTTCTTTTGCACAAAGTGGTGCGGCAGATTGCAAAACTCTACAAGGACTTTATGGGCCAAAGGTTGAAGAAAACAAAGCAAATATTGAATGGCTAAAATCGGCAATCACGTTAATGCGTAAAGTTAATTGCAAAGAGATTGAGGCCTATTTCACGGCATCGGCCTACGCACACAAAATTGAACCAACCGCTGAATCGGCAGTTGGTTGTGCAAGTCTAGCATTGAAAAAAGGAAATCAAAATCAAGCGATTGAGTATTTCGAGCAAGCTGTTTCATTGGAAAATGACAATGCAAATAAAGCTGACTATTTCTTCAACATTGCCGTATTGCTTTTAGACCAAAGATCATTGGTTCGTGCTCGCAGTTATGCATTGAAATCGATTGATGCCAATCCTAACAACGGATCTGCCTATATTTTGATAGCCAAAATGTATGCCTCAGATGCAAAAAACTCTTCATCTGATCCTGTGTTGGCAAAAGCTGCTTATTACGCAGTGGTTGACAAGTTAGAAAAAGCAAAATCTGTGGATCCATCGGTTGCTGATGAAGCAAATAAATTAATCTCTATCTACCGTCAATATTTCCCTTCTTCAGAAGAGGTATTTATGCACAATGAACTTGGGAAAGGAAAAGTCATCACTATTGGTGGTTGGATTGGCGAACGAACTGTAGTTAGATAACAGGTATCGAATGCGAAACATCGTTTCAATAAACAAGTTTAAATTATTGAATAAGACAAGGACTATTGGTTTAATAGTCCTTGTCTTTCTTAGTTTAACGGCCTGCAAAGAGGACAAAAAGGAGACAATCAAATCATTCAAAGATTTGACCCATGTGCCGACCTTACTGACAAAAAATGTTTCGACGCTAATTTCAGATTCAGGAATTACACGTTATAGATTAGTAACAGCTGAATGGTCTGTATTCGAACGAGTAAATGAGCCATATTGGTATTTTCCGAAGGGAATTTATGTGGAAAAATTCGACTCTATATTCCGTGTTGAAGCTAGCATCAAGGCAGATTCTGCCTATTTTATTGAAGGTCGTAAACTATGGCACCTCAAGAAAAATGTAAAAATATTAAATTTGCAGGGAGAAAAATTCGAAACCGAAGACCTCTATTGGGATCAATTTTTGCAGAAGATATATTCCGATTCATTTATTAAGATTGAACAGCAAAAGCGCATCATCACCGGCATAGGATTTGAATCAAATGAATCAATGACGCGCTATTTGATTCACAAAACGCAAGGTATTTTCGACGTTGACGATACAAACAGCGAACCTCAACCATAAAGATGGATAGTAATATAACCTATATCATTATTGCTTTAATTCTCTCGGGATTCTTCTCTGGAATGGAGATCGCATTCGTATCTTCAAACAAATTACGTTTTGAGCTAGACAAAAAGAAAAACAATATTTCTGGCATTATTCTCAATCTTTTCTACAATCATTCGGAGCAATTTATCTCTACACTTTTGGTAGGGAATAACATCGCTCTGGTTATATTCAGTATCCTGATGGCTCAAGGGTTAGAGCCTGTTATTAATTTAGTAATTACCAATGACTTCTTAATTGTATTGGTTCAATCCGCTTTATCAACTTTATTAATTCTATTTACAGGTGAATTTTTACCCAAAACTATCTTCAGAATCAATCCAAATCGATCACTTAGTATATTTGCAATCCCCCTTTATTTCGTCTACATTCTCCTCTATCCACTGAGTAAATTCACCTCTATATGTTCGAAATTAATTTTAAAACTGTTTGGTGTAAAACTCTCTGCGTTGGGCGAAAAACGAACATTCGGCAAAGTGGATCTCGATTTTTTTATTCAACAAAGCATCGATGACTCGCTTGACAATTCGATGTTGGATACTGAGGTGAAGATTTTCCAAAATGCACTCGATTTTTCCAACATCCGTCTTCGCGATTGTATTGTACCTCGCACCGAGGTAGTAGCTGTGGAATGGAATGATTCGATGGAGGAGTTGATGAATCTTTTTATTGAAACAGGGCTTTCAAAAATCATTGTTTTCAAAGAGAATTTAGACAATGTTGTAGGATATATTCATTCGTCTGAAATGTTTAGTAAACCCTCAGATTGGCATACAAAAGTCAACCAAATATTGGTCGTTCCTGAGACAATGGCTGCTAACAAATTGATGAAATTGCTGATGCTTCAGAAAAAAACCATTGCTGCTGTGGTGGATGAATTTGGTGGAATGGCAGGAATTGTCACCTTAGAAGACCTTGTAGAAGAAATCTTTGGAGAGATAGAAGACGAACACGACACAAACACCTACGTGATGCGTCAGATTAACGATACTGAATTCATCCTTTCTGGACGATTAGAAATTGACACTATAAACGACAAATTTGATATTCACATCCCTGAATCGGATGCTTATGCAACAGTTGCTGGGTTCATACTTAATCATCACGAACAATTTCCTCAATTACACGAAACAATCAACATTGAGTCGTTCAGCTTCAAGATATTAAAGGTTTCATCGACCAGAATTGACCTCATCAAATTAAAAATCAACTAATATTTCATTTTTTTTCACAGCTTTATTTGTAATCATCGCATTTTTTGTATCTTCGTGCTCTCTCAAAAAGGGATATTATTAACCAAATCATTTTCAGAAATAAATGGCTACATTAGAAAAAATTAGAAGCAGAGCCGGCCTCTTAGTGGGTATCATTGGACTAGCTTTGTTTGCTTTCATTATTGGAGACTTTTTAAACTCCGGATCTACCTTCTTCCGTCAAGCTAAAGACAAAGTTGTTACTGTCGATGGGAAATCAGTCTCTTCTGCCGAATTCCAAGCAAGAATTGATGAACTGACCTCAGTTTACAAAATGGAGAGTGGACAAACGACTTTACCTGAAGAGTATGTTTCAAATATTCGTGAATCAGTTTACGAAAGTCTTATTCGCGAGTCAATCATCGAAACTCAAGCCAAAGAGGCTGGTATTACAGTATCAGCAGAAGAGTTGGCTGATCTGATTCAAGGCGAACACATCTCTCCAATGATTCAGCGATTACGCATGTTTGTTAATCCAAACACTGGCATGTTTGACAAAGCTATTTTGTACAATTTCCTGAAAGTGGTAAACGACCAGACAACAGACAAATACACTGCGGAACAAGCTACTCAAATTGTTGAATTGAAAAAATATTGGGCATATTGGGTGAAAACCATCAAACAACAAAAAATAGAAGAGAAATATAGTATGTTGCTTGCAAAAGCTGTTTCACCAAACTCATTGGAGGCCAAATCTACATTTGATGGCAACCAAAAGAATGTTGACTTTGTATATGCTGTTCAACCATATTTCACTATTGCCGACAGCACAATTGAGGTTTCAAAAAGTGAATTAACTGCGCTTTACGATAAACGCAAAGAGAGCTTCAAACAAAATGAAACTCGTTCGGTGAAATATATTACTGTACCAGTTGGACCGAGCCAAGCAGATTTGCAAGAAACGGCTGATAAAATTAACGCTTTGAAACAAGAATTCTCTACTTCGGCAAACGTTGCTGACGTTGTAAACGAAAATTCTGACGAACAATACTCTGATATCTACACAGCTGTTCGTTCATTGCCAATATCGATCAAAGCATTTGCAGCAAATGGCGCAGTTGGTGAAGTCTATGGCCCAATCTTAGACAAGACTACGTATTCAATGTACCGCATCATGGCAAAAACAGCAGCTGCTGATTCGGTAAAAGCCCGTCACATACTTGTAGCTGGTGCAGACGATGCAAAAAACAATCAACTAGCTGATAGCTTGATGAATGCATTGCAAAATGGTAGTGATTTCGCTACCTTATCCGCCAAATTTTCAGCAGCTCAAAATGGCAAAACTGGTGGTGATTTTGGCTGGTTCAATGAAGAGGCAGCAGCCAAAGGCATTAGTGTAGAATTTAAAGATGCTTGTTTCAACACTCCTGTAAATGGTTTTACTAAAATCAAAACCATGAACGGATACGAAATCATACAAGTTACAAACAAAACTGCACCAGTGGCAAAAGTGAAATTGGCTGCCATTATCAACGAAGTAATTCCTAGCAAAAAGACTTCAGGAACTTTGTTCGGCAATTTGAGTCAATACATTATCAAAAATAACAGTGCTGCTTCATTCGAAGAAAATGCAACGAAAGCTGGTTACACAGTACTTAGCAATCCAAGCGTCGGAACAAATGAATATAATCTAGGTGATGTTCGCGATGCACGTACTGTAATTCATTGGGTTTTCAATGCATCAAAAGGAGATGTTTCAACCATATTTGAAATTAAAAATCAATTGGTAGTCGCTGCTTTGGTGGATGTTGTAGAAAAAGGATACACTCCGCTTGATATGGTAAAAGATCGGTTGAAAGCAGAAATTCTAATTGATAAAAAAGCAGAAAAGATTATTGCTGATTTGAAAGCTAAAAATATCACTTCTTTAAGTGGTTATGCTCAAGCAATGAACAGCCGTATCGACACAGCCAAATTCGTTGGATTTAGCACTACCCAAATCACAGGAGTTGGCAACGAGCCTTCACTCTGTGGTATAGCTCCATACAGTGCTAAAGGTCAATTAACTGGTCCTGTAAAAGGCAAAAATGGTGTTTATGTTTTGACAGTTACAAACGAAGTGATGAACAATGGCAAATTTGATGTCAAAAATGAAATCAACAATTTAAAGGGAAATTACATGTATCGTTTGATGTATCAAATGATGGAGACTTTAAAGAAAGATGCTAAAATTGATGACAATCGCATTCGTTTCTATTAATTTCTAAAAAGCAAAAATGAAAACGAGGATGCTACATCAAGTAGCATCCTCGTTTTCATTTGAGCAAAAAGCATAACTTACTTTTTATGGGAAAAACTTCGTACCTTTGCCACTTCAAGATAAGACGCAAACATGTTCCACGTTCTATTCTCGAAAATCAAAAACAGCTTATTTTCAATGCAATTTTAAATGACAAAAGAACCACTATTAGGGAAAACTCTTCCCGAATTGACAGACATAATTAAATCATTAGGATTACCAACATTCACTGCAAAACAAATCTGTGAATGGCTTTACCACAAAAAAGTAACCCAAATAGACAATATGACCAACTTGTCTTTAAAAAGTCGTGCGTTACTAAATGAATCTTACGAAATCGGTAATATTGCACCAGCTTCACTTCAAAAATCAAAAGACGGAACGGTAAAATATCTGTTCGAAACAAGAAAAAATCAATTCATCGAAACTGTTTTTATACCAGAAAAAGAGCGTGCCACTTTGTGTGTCTCCTCTCAAGTAGGCTGCAAAATGAATTGTCTCTTTTGTATGACAGGAAAAATGGGATTTAACGGACATTTAACCGCCAACGAAATCATTAATCAAATACAATTCGTACCACAAAATGATGAGCTGACTAATCTCGTATTCATGGGTATGGGTGAACCATTGGATAATCCGGAAGAGGTATTTAAGGTACTTGACATTCTTACTCAACCGTGGGGTTATGGTTGGAGTCCTAAACGAATTACAGTCTCTACTATCGGTGCAAAAAAAGGATTGGAGCGTTTTCTAGAAGAGAGTAGTTGCCATTTAGCAGTCAGTTTGCATTCACCTTTTCCTTCTGAGCGCTTAACAATTATGCCAGTTGAAAAGGCTTTCCCTTCAAGAGATCTGATTGAATTGCTCAAGAATTATGATTTTTCGAAGCAAAGACGCCTCTCTTTTGAATATATTATGTTCAAAGGGTTGAACGATTCTCCAATTCATGCAAAAGAGTTGGTTAAAATATTGAAAGGATTAGATTGCCGTGTTAATTTGATTCGGTTTCACGCAATACCAAACATACCACTTCAAACATCTGATAATCAGACGATGGATGACTTCAAAGATTACCTCAATAAGCATGGATTGACCACGACAATTCGTTCATCGCGTGGAGAAGATATTTTTGCGGCTTGTGGTATGTTATCATCCACAAAAACGAAAAAGGAGACCGATATTCTTGAGTAATTCGCAATTTTTACCTACTTTAGTAACTCATTTTTTTTGAAGCTCTTTTTTAGAAGATTTAATCAATAACAATCATCAAATCATGAAGACAACTTATAAATTATCTTTTCTGTTTCTTATGATTCTTGCTGCAGTTTCATGTAATAACGGCAAATCTTTTATCCCGAATTCTACAGGAGTCCCTTACGAAGTGTTGGTGGTAATGGACAAAAATGCGTGGAAAGGCGAAGCAGGTGACGCTATTCGTGAAGAACTATCAAGCGATATTCCGTTTTTACCACAATCGGAACCGAGCTACAAAATATCATCTGTTGATCCTGCTCATTTCGACAACTTACTACACCCTGTTAGAAATATTGTGATTGTCACGTTATCAAATATCTACACTCGAATTGGGTTTAGCTACGAAGAAAATGTGTGGGCAAATAATCAAATGGTGCTACATGTAAATGCACCCGACGCAGCTACACTCAAAGAAGGATTGACTAAAAGACAACGAGGAATTGTGAATTTCTTCAATAAATGTGAATTAAATAGAGCTTTTGCAACACTTCAAGAAAAACATAATACTCAGATATTAACTGATCTGAAAAAGCAGATGGATGTTGAGCTACTCGTTCCGGGTGATGTCAAATATACCAAAGTGGGAAAAGATTTTCTATGGATTTCAAATCAAGGGGTAAAAGGTCGTTCGGATGTGGTGGTGTATTCTTTTCCATACAAATCGAAAAATGATTTTTCTAGAGACCATCTACTGATGATGCGCGATTCAATATTAAAACAATATATCACTGGTGCGCCAAAAGGCTCTTATATGGCAACAGAATATCGAGCTCCAGTCATTTGCGATACGATAGAAGTAAACGGAAAATTTTGCGTTCAAATAGGTGGCTTGTGGCAAATGGAACACGATATGATGGGTGGCCCATTCATCTCTCAATCACGCTTAGATGAGAAAAATCAACGAATTGTAACCGTTGAAGGTTTTGTTTTCGCTCCAGAAATGGGTAAACGAAATTTAATTAGAAGACTCGAAGCGGTACTCTACACATTGAAATTACCAGGAGATTTAGCAACAGAATCTCTTCCACTAGATGTGGAGAAAAGCAAATAAACTTATCTTAGTAAAACAGAAGAACTCATGCAAGAGAAAAAAATAAAAGTGGGAATCACCCAAGGTGATATTAATGGTATTGGATACGAAGTATTATTAAAAGTAATATCAAACCCAGCTATTTTAGAAATTTGTACGCCCATTCTATATGGTTCGCCAAAAGTGATGGGCTATCATCGTAAAATGTTAGAAATCCCCTCTTTCAATTACAGCATTATTAATTCCGCAAGCGAAGCGGCTGATAATCGGATCAATATTGTAAATTGCGGTGACGAAGAGACAAAGGTAGAAATAGGCAAAGCAACTCAAACATCTGGAGAAGCGGCTCTAGCATCCTTAACAAAAGCGACAGATGAATATGCTAACGGTTTATTCGATGTACTTCTCACATCTCCTATTAACAAAGAAACCATTCAATCCGAGACGTTCAAATTCCCCGGTCATACCGAATTTTTGGAGCAGAAATTAGGAAACGAAAGCAAGGCGATGATGATTCTCATCAAAGATAACCTGCGCGTTGCTTTGGTCACTGGACATATTCCTCTCTCATCAGTGGCTTCGTCCATTACCAAAGATGATCTGGTTAATAAAATAAAAGCATTTAGCAAGACATTGGCAATGGATTTTGGAATTCAGAAGCCAAGAATTGCTGTCCTCGCTCTAAATCCACATGCCGGTGACGGTGGTGTAATTGGCAACGAAGAGATTGAGACAATTATTCCTGCATTGAAAGAGTCACAAGAAAAAGGTATATTGACTTTCGGCCCGTACCCAGCTGATGGATTCTTTGGATCAGGGCAATTTACCAAATTTGATGGTGTTTTAGCAATGTTTCACGATCAAGGTTTAGCGCCATTCAAAACCATCGCTATGGATTTAGGAGTAAACTATACCGCAGGATTACCCATTATCCGCACATCTCCTGCACACGGGACTGCATACGATATTGCGAGCAAAAATATTGCTTCAGAAGAGTCTTTTCTACAAGCACTTTACATGGCAATTGATGTCTTTCGTGCTCGTATTCGATATAATGAAGCTCGGAAAAACCCTTTACGCAAACAATATTTTGAAAAAGGAAACGACAACGAAAAGCTGAACTTGAAAGAAGAACATGCTGATTGATAGATTATTTAATCAATAATATAAATTGAAATTTATTTAGCGAAGTTATAATTAATCGTTCGCAATTGATGGAGCACATAGAGAACAACGAAAAATACAATGGATTGACGGTAAATAAAGGAATTCCTCAACCACCGAGCATCAACCCCTACCTCAATAAACTTCGCCAAAAGAAAAAACATTTCACACCTGATGAATATGTTGCTGGTATTCTTCGTGGTGACATCACACTCCTGAGTCAAGCAGTTACATTGGTCGAAAGTTCCAAAACGGAGCATCAACTATTGGCTCAAGAGATTATCGAAAAATGCCTACCATATACAGGAAAATCAATACGGATAGGCATCACGGGCGTACCCGGTGCTGGGAAAAGCACCTCCATTGATACATTTGGGATGCATCTCTTGAGTCAAGGAAAAAAACTGGCCGTTTTGGCCATCGATCCAAGTAGTGAGCGATCAAGAGGAAGTATTCTGGGAGACAAAACACGTATGGAGGATCTTTCAGTCCAAAAAAATGCATTTATTCGTCCTTCCCCAGCGGCAGGTTCACTAGGTGGAGTAGCGCGAAAGACGCGCGAAACAATCGTATTGTGTGAAGCAGCTGGTTTTGACACCATATTTGTAGAGACTGTGGGCGTGGGACAATCTGAAACGGCAGTTCATTCTATGGTTGACTTCTTTATGCTACTACAAGTACCCGGTACTGGCGACGAGTTACAAGGTATAAAAAGAGGAATTATGGAACTTGCTGATGGCATTGTCATCAACAAAGCAGACGGAAGCAACATTGAAAAAGCACAATTAGCACAAGCACAATACAGAAATGCCTTACACCTTTTCCCTGAGACGCAATCAGGATGGACACCTATTGTTTTAACCTATTCGGGCTACTACAAAACTGGAATCTCAGAAATTTGGGAAATGGTATATCAATACATCCATTTCGCAAAAGAGAATGGTTATTTCGAACATCGTCGTAAGGAACAATCAAAATATTGGATGTATGAAACTATCCACGAACAGTTGAAAAATCATTTTTTCAAAAATAGTGACATACAGCACGATCTAAAAGTGATGGAGAAGAGAGTTTTAAACGGAGAAATCAGCTCATTCGTAGCTGCCAAAGCAATGTTAGACAACTATTTCAAGGAATAGCGATAAGAATAGAGTGAAATGAAGAGAGGCAGAACCCATTATAGATTCTGCCTCTCTTTGTATATACAAGTCAAGTACTACTCTTGATTCAATGTTACACGTTTAAATGCAGTTGCAGTTAAACCTTTAGATTGAGAAGTAAGGTATTGCTCAACAGTTATTTTTTGATCTTTAATAAATGCTTGAGCCAACAAAGTTGAATCTTGGTAGAATTTATTCAAACGACCTTCAGCAATTTTGTCCAACATGTTTTCAGGTTTACCCTCTTCACGTGCTTTTTCACGACCAATTTGAAGCTCTTTCTCAACTACAGATGCAGGCATATCACTTTTGCTCAATGATATTGGAGACATCGCAGCTACCTGCATTGCTACATCTTTCGCTACTTGAACCTCAACGCTTTCTTGATTGAAACCAACAATAGTCGCTAATTTATTACCTGGGTGAATGTATGCGACTGAAGCAGTAGCCTCTACAAATTCGTAGAATCCGATTTCCATTTTCTCACCTGTCACACCAATTTTGTCGGTGATCAATTCTGAAATTGTTCTCCCATCGATGCTTAGAGCTAAAAGAGCCTCCAATGTAGCTGGTTTAGCAGCAAGAGCAGCATCAAGAAATGATTTAGTCAACGAGATAAATCCCTCATTTTTTGCAACGAAGTCTGTCTCACATTTCAATGCAACGATAGCTGCAAAAGCACCGTTACTTGCAGCTAATACACAACCTTCAGAAGCCTCACGGTCTGAACGTTTTGCAGCAACTGCTTGTCCTTTTTGGCGAATAATATCCATTGCTTTGTCGAAGTCGCCATCAGCTTCGATAAGTGCATTTTTGCAATCCATCATACCAGCTCCAGTCATTGTGCGGAGTTTGGTGATTTCAGCCATAGTTACAGCCATAATAATTTTTTATTTAGTATGTTAAAAATATTTCCTGCATAAAAAAAGCTACTCAATACGAATACCGAATTACATTTCTAACGAAAGTGCAATTCGCCACTCGTATTGGCAGCTTACTAATTTTACTCTTCGTCAGTTTTGAACTTGTCAGCGACTTTTGCGTTCAACGCTTCTTCGTCCTCTTTCTTTGTTCTCTCTCTTTTCACAGTTTTAGGTTTGCGTTCGCGTTTTACACCCGGTGCATCTACTACTTCTGTATCAATTTTCTCAACTTTACGTTCTTCTAAACCTTCGATCATTGCAGCACACAATGCATCAAGGATCACCTCGATTGATTTGGTTGCATCATCGTTAGCAGGAATAATAAAGTCGATATCTCTTGGACTTGAGTTTGTATCTACGATTCCGAAAACTGGAATACCAAGACGTTTTGCTTCGGCTACCGCAATATGTTCTTTCATCACATCAATTACAAAAATTGCAGCTGGAAGACGTGACAAATCAGCGATACTACCTAAGTTTTTCTCCAATTTTGCACGTTGACGTGTTACTTGAAGTTTTTCTCTTTTTGAAAGGTTATCAAATGTACCATCTTTCTCCATTTTGTCGATTGATGACATTTTTTTAACCGCTTTACGAATAGTAGCAAAGTTGGTGAGCATACCGCCCGGCCAACGCTCAATCACGTAAGGCATATTTACAGACGCTGCTTTATCAGCAACGATGTCTTTAGCTTGTTTTTTTGTTGCAACAAAAAGTACTCTACGACCCGATTTCGCAATCGATTTAAGAGCGTTTGCTGCTTCATCTACTTTAGCAACAGTTTTGTAAAGGTCGATGATATGGATACCATTGCGCTCCATAAAGATGTAAGGAGCCATTGCTGGATTCCACTTTCTTTTTAAGTGTCCGAAGTGACAACCAGCTTCTAATAATTGTTCAAAATTTACTCTTGACATTGTCTTGTTTTTTAAATTCGTTTACATTCAACTAATTCAATTACCAAGTAGTTTACATTCAAAAATTGCTGAATAAAGTCTTGATAATTTGGATACTAAACGTACCACACAAAAAAGATTAACGTTTGCTAAATTGGAATCTTTTACGAGCTTTTGGTTGACCCGGTTTTTTACGTTCCACTGAGCGAGGATCACGAGTTACAAAACCTTCTTTTCTCAAAGCTGATTTGTCCTCTGGATTAATTTTTACCAACGCACGAGCGATTGCTAAACGCAATGCCTCTGCTTGACCTTTGTAACCACCACCATCAAGATTTACTTTGATATCATACGTTTCAGCAACACCTAATTTATTCAAAGGTTGTTTCACTACGTATTGAAGAATAGTAGATGGGAAATAATTGTCAAGTGCACGTTTATTGATAACGATTATACCGCTTCCTGGTGTAACGAAAACGCGAGCAACTGCTGCTTTTCTTCTTCCGATTGCATTAACTGCTTCCATATCGTTTATTTAAGTAAGTTTATATCAATAGACTTAGGCGACTGAGCCTGATGAGGATGCTCTGTACCGGCATATACAAAAAGGTTTGTCAAGAGTTTATCTCCCAATTTACTTTTTGGAAGCATCCCTTTTACTACTTTTTTGTAAAGACGCTCTTCACCTTTTTTCATCAAGGATTGAGGAGAGTTTTCTCTCTGACCACCGGGGTATCCGGTATAGCTCAAGTAAACACGATCGGTCCACTTGTTACCTGTTAATTTAACTTTGTCTGCATTGATAATAATCACATTATCTCCGCAATCAACGTGAGGGGTGAAGCTTGGTTTGTATTTGCCACGCAAAAGTTTCGCAACTCTTGTGCAAAGACGGCCCAAAACCTGGTCGGTGGCATCCACCACAACCCACTCTTTCTGTGCTGTTGCTTTGTTCGCAGAAATGGTTCTGTAACTTAAAGTATCCACTGCTTGTTGTTTTTAAATTATTAATTACTAAAAATCAGATGTTTACACTCGTCGGACACAACTCATTTAACATCCTTGTTATCACACTTTTGAAGTTTGATAATAATCGGCTTGCAAAGGTAGAGCTTTTCTTCGAATTACAAAACTTTTTTATTTAAAAATCAGATTGTAACCCGTTTTGAAGAGAGATAGAGACAAAACCGCAAAAACAATTGAGTCTCAAACTAGAATAGGCTGAGATTCAATATGATTAATGAAAAATAATGCTTAAAGATTAATCAACTTTTATTTTGAATACAACCTTGCGAATAGGTGTTTTTTCACCGTATTGAACTCCTGGCAAATGAATGTTAGCAGGGAAGAATATAAAAAATCGCTCGGGCGTAGCTGTGTGATAACAAATCGAAGAAATGAGAAAACCTGCATAATCTTTTTTGGCATCGAAAGGTACTACCTCTTTCGCATCATTGATGTTTGCCACGCCAATTAACTCTTTACCTGAAACTACATATTGCAAGTCAATATTGGCGCGATGTCCTTCGAAACGCTCCTCGCCCGGATCTTTCGATGTATATTCCTGAACATTAATCGACACGTCTTCACTCAAAACCTGTTTTCCAAGAGGCAATGTTTTCAAATCGTTTTCTTTCATGAATTTAAACACCAAATCCCAACGTTCGGGATGTTTTTGATAATGTTTTGCAAAAGCAGCAATATCAATCGAGGGATCAGGAAGTGGAGCAATGCCTTGCAACCACGCTTTTTGATTATACCATTGCAGTTGTTTTTTTGTGGCACAACTCTGTTTTCCAGCTTGTGCGACCAAAAAAGTAGCGCATAAGAGTAACGTGAGAAATTTAAGACGTTTCATTATTGAGATTAATAGGGTTAAAGATTTATAGACTAAGGTTGCGGTTGATTTCTGCTAATAATGATTTAAACTCATCCGTTTTAGCAATATCATTGATGGGAATAATTGGCTGAGGATTTGACGAAAGTTCTGCAATTTGAAATTGCATCCATAATACGTCCAACCATTTGCCAAATTTGAAACCAACCTTATCTAATTTTGCCTTTCGAACAAATCCCAATCGCTCGTGAAAGTCAATACTTGCTTGATTTTCAGAGGTTACAACTCCAATTGCTTGACAAATTCGTTGCAATTTGAGCACCTCTATCAATGCAAGGTAAAGAGGTTTTCCCAATCCTTTATTCAAATGATTCTTGTGAAGATAAATTACTGTTTCGGCTGTCCATTGATAGGCAGATCGTGGTTTAAAAACGGACGAATAAGCATACCCAACAATTTCGTCATCTAACTCGAGGATTAAAATTGGGTAAGTTTGCGCTATCACGACTAATCGCTGTTCGAAATCCTCTTCTGAAGGCACCTCATATTCAAAAGTAACCGTTGTGTCTGTAATATATGGTGCATAAATCGCACGAATCGCAGAAAAATCTGCAATCGTAGCCAAACGAATTCGTTTCCTAGGAATGGGATCTTCCATCACATACGTGTTTGGGAGTACCGCTTTGTCAACTTTCTTGAAATATATATCCATTAAATTTACTAAATTTGAAAGATAGCAAAGATAACAGAATTCCCAAATTGTGAGGTACCAAAATTGTTCAAAAATGGGTACAACAAAAATTTGTTGTAATTTTGCACTCACAAAATATTCCACAATGATAAATCCCGTTTTTCAAGAAGACACCATTTGTGCCATCTCTACTGCTCCTGGAGTAGGTGGAATTGCCGTTATTCGCGTTTCGGGAAGTGAAGCGATCGCTATATGCGAGAAAATATTCACACCCGTAAAGAAACGCAAACTGATTGTCACTCAAGAGACACATACATTGTCATACGGAACAATTTCAAAAAACGGAGAGACGATTGACGATGTACTATTGGCTTTGTTTCATACACCACATTCTTACACGGGGGAAGATACGATTGAGATTTCGTGCCACGGTTCGATCTATATCCAACAACAAATTGTGCAACTATTGATTGAAAAAGGATGTCGGTTGGCTCAACCGGGAGAGTTTACACAGCGGGCATTTCTGAATGGGAAAATGGATCTATCTCAAGCCGAGGCAGTTGCCGATTTAATTGCATCCAGTTCGGCTGCAACGCATAAATTAGCACTCAATCAAATGAAAGGCGGATTTAGTCGTGAACTGGATTTATTGCGCGAACGATTGCTTGACTTTGCGGCTTTAATCGAACTGGAACTCGATTTCAGCGAAGAAGATGTAGAATTTGCTGACCGCACCAATCTAAAGAAACTTGCTACAGAAATTCAGAAAATTATACAACAGTTAGCGGATTCTTTCAGTGTTGGCAATGCAATTAAAAACGGTATTCCCGTAGCCATTATTGGCGAAACGAATGCTGGCAAATCGACGCTATTGAATCTTTTATTGAGAGAAGATAAAGCCATCGTTTCAGACATACACGGCACTACCCGAGATGTGATTGAAGATACCATTAACATTGGAGGTGCTACTTTTCGGTTTATTGATACGGCGGGCATCAGAGATACGACTGATATCATTGAATCACTAGGCATTGAACGTACATTTCAAAAAATTGCCCAAGCGGAGATTGTATTATGGGTAGTCGATGCCACTAGCTCGATTGAAAGTGTAATCTTACTCGCGAAACAAATTCTTCCTTTAACCTCTGACAAAACGTTGTTGATTTTATTCAATAAATCTGATAAAATTGGCGAATTGGAACGAGTTGACCGAAATTCGCTTTTTGAAGATATGAAACCTCTTTTCATCTCTGCAAAAGAAAAACTAAACACAGACGAACTTCAAAAACGTCTAATTGACGCAGCACATTTACCGGAAATTAGCGCCAACGATGTGATTGTGACCAACCTCCGACATTATGAAGCTTTATCCAAAGCAGATGAAGCCATTCGAAGAGTTATTGATGGGATGGAAAATGGAATTTCTGCCGATTTCCTTGCACAGGACATCCGTGAGTGTATGCACTATCTGGCAGAAATCACCGGTAAAATAAGTGCCAACGAGATTCTTCATACTATTTTCAGACGTTTTTGCATCGGGAAATAATGAACTATCTTGCCCATATTTTTCTTTCAGACAACATTCGGCAACGACAGGTCGGTAATTTTATCGGGGATTTTGTAAAAGGCAATCAATACGAAAATTATCCAACAGAAATAAAACGGGGAATATTACTTCATCGCCAGATTGACAATTATACTGATTCGCATCCTGTTGTAAAAGAAACAATTATCAAATTAAGAGAGACATTTGGGCGCTACTCTGGCATTGTTACAGACATCTATTTTGATTACTTTTTAGCCAAAAATTTTTCAGATTATGCTGAGAAACAGTCATTACGAGATCTATCCTTGCGCTTTTATAGTAGTGCAGTTATAAACCATCGACACCTTCCTCCGAGAGTCAAAGGATTTATCTGGCATTTCATCTCTACACATCGATTGGGGAAATATGCAACCCTAGAAGGACTAAAAGAGTCCCTGCAAATCATGGAGCGACACAAAACTCCAGCCATTTCACCCGATATTGCCATTGCCTTTTTGATCGAAAATCACACAGTGTTAGAAAAGCAGTTTCAGTTATTCTTTCCAGATCTGATTTTATTTGTAAAAAACTACAAACATAAATAGGTTAGAAAACAGTACTTTTACGTTGATCATTTTCAATAATAATTATGGAAAGTAGAACAAATCGATATTATCATCTCTTGGCTTTTGGAACGGCACTTATTTGGGGAACTACTTTAGTTTCGACCAAAGTGCTGCTAAACCACGGGTTGACGGCGGCAGAAATCATGCTTTATCGATTCGTAATCGCATATCTACTCCTCTGGGTCATTCACCCAAAATCATACAAATTTGGTGGTTGGAGAGATGAGTTCGTTTTCTTCGGTACTGGACTTTTTGGTGGAACTTGTTACTTCATTACCGAAAACACTGCATTAGGATTCACACTCGCATCAAACGTTGCATTAATTGTAACTACAGCTCCCATTTTTACAGCTATCTTGGCTCATCTTTTAATAAAAGGAGAGCAACTCAATCACAAATTAATTACTGGTTCTCTTGTGGCCATTATCGGCGTGGCATTTGTCGTTTTTAATGGACATTTCATTCTAAAGCTGAATCCTTTAGGCGATCTTCTATCAATTACGGCAGCCATTTCTTGGGCATTATATTCGGTAATTCTCAAACGGTTAGACAAAAAATATGACATCTATTACATTACACGAAAAGTATTTCTTTATGGAATTCTCACCATGTTACCATTTTTCATTTTAGATCCATTTCATTACGAAAAAGGTATGTTCTCAGATTTCACAGTGATAGCAAACCTTCTATTTTTGGGAGTGATTGCTTCATCGATTTGTTTTATTTTGTGGAACTCAGCGTTGAAACATCTTGGAACTGTACGCACAAGCAACTACATCTATTTCATACCCATCGTCACACTCATCACATCAGTGCTTGTACTCAACGAGCGAATTACTATTTTTGCCATTATGGGCACTTTTCTAATTCTATTCGGCGTTTATTATGTAGATCATGGTTTGCCTTTTCGTAAAAAAACAAACGCTCCGAAATAATATCCGGAGCGTTCTATATTTAGAAAAGCATATCAATTTAAAGCCATTTTTTCTTGCGAAAATAGATTAAAATAAAACCGCAAGCACCTACCATCAGTAATATCGACATCGGATAACCAAGTTTCCAATCCAACTCCGGCATGTGCTTAAAGTTCATTCCATAAATGCTCGCAATCAAGGTTGGCGGCATGAAAATAACAGAAACTACGGTAAAAATCTTGATAATCTTATTCTGTTCGATATTTACCAGACCAAGGAAAGTATCCTGCAAATAATCCAATCGTTCGAAACCAAATTTCGTGTGTTCGATCAGTGAATTTATATCCTTTACAATGATAGAGAGCTTTGGTTTTAGCTCATTTGGAAAAATTTCACTCTTCAACATATTCGACACAACTCGCTGTTTATCAATGATATTTTCGCGAATCGACATCGTTTTATCAAGTTTATTTTTGATTTCGAGAAGAATATTTTCATCCACATCTGATATGGTTTTACTCAATTCTGTAATCTCACCCGTCAAATCCTCAATTAAGTCAGCATCTCTTTCAACTCGTGTTTCAAGCAAAGCTACAAATACATGAAAACCTGTTGGATAACTGATGGGATTGGCAAATATACGCTTAACCGTCTCGTTAAACGAACGAAGTTCGCAGCTACGAACAGTCACTAAAATATTATTTTTTAGTATGAAAGAAACTGGTTCTTTGTCGTAATCTTCGAGCAAGAAGTTTGAATTCGCCACCAACGTGTCAGCTGTTTCGATATAACGAGAGCTTATCTCAATCTCTTCAATTTCCTCTTCTTCCTGAATATAAATCTTGAGAAAATCTTCCAATTCCTCTTCGATTTCATCCGTTACATCATTTAAGTCAATCCACAAGAAACTTGTAATTGGCATCTTCTTCAAGATAGCGATATTCCGGCTGATTTTGATTCGGCCTTCATCTTGATAGAATAATTTTATTTCTGCCATAACAACATTTTTATCTGGTAAATACCCTTTTTCGTTGGCTGCGCAAATATAAACCAAATCGCCGTAAAAGAGTCTACAATCACATTATTTTTCGACCCGAATAATTCGTTTTATCGACTTCTGCTTACAAACTGTTCAAAACATGCAACGTATGACAAGCAACGACTGCAGCCGTTTCTGTTCGCAAACGACTCTCACCGAGTGATATCGGCTCAAACCCATTGGATACGGCAAGCGCCACCTCTTCTTCACTAAAATCTCCTTCGGGACCAATCAAAATAAGCGCATTTTCACCTTTAGAATACTCCTTTGAAAGCATCTTTCGAGGTTGATTTGCATAACAATGCGCAATAAACTTTCTGCCCTCAAACGATTGCTTGACAATGTCCGAAAACTCCATCAATCCTTCTAACCAAGGCAAAGTAGCCTTCAAGGATTGTTTCATCGCCGAGACTAAAATCTTTTTGATTCGTTCTTCTTTCAGCTCTTTACGTTCCGAATATCGACAGCGGATAAAACTGATTCTATCGATGCCAATTTCAGTCATTTTCTCTGCCATCCACTCTATTCTATCTAGATTCTTGGTTGGCGCAATCGCAATATTGATCGAAAAATTACGAACGTATGATTCTGAAAAAGTTTCGAGAATTTCGACCGCACAGCGTTTGGGATGTGCTCGCGCTATTTTAGCCCGAAAAAAACTCCCTTTGCCATCTGTCAACCGAATCTCTGTACCTTCTGTCAATCGAAGCACTTTCACGCAGTGCAATGACTCATCCTCTGGCAGTTCGTTTGTAATAAAAATATCTGGTGTATAAAAAATATGCATTTCTTGGTCACTTCTATAATTCACCCCGTTTCTTCAATTCATCTCTTACTTTGGATGCATATTCGTAGTTCTCCTCATGTACAGCTTCATTCAGTCGAGTTTGAAGTTCTTCTGAGCTTAAATTAGAGAATTGTTCCGCATCCGAAATCTCTTCTTCCTCTACAGGCTCATTGCTATGTGTTTGACTTTCCACCTCCACGCCAGCTTCTCCCAAAATAGATTCGGTAGTAAAAATGGGGCATCCAACTCGAAGGGCTATAGCAATCGCATCCGACGTTCTCGAATCGATTCGAACTTGTCTTTCTCCGTCATCAAAAAGCAATTCGGCATAAAATACGCCAGCGATCATCTTATAAATATAAACTTCAAGTAAACGAATTCCATAAGCTTGAGCAAATGCTTGAAAAAGATCGTGAGTAAGAGGGCGACGTGGGGTGATTTTCTCTAATTGAATAACAATAGATTGCGCCTCTGCAGCACCTACAATAATGGGAATTCTACGAACACCTTCCTTTTCGCCTAATATCAATGCATAAGCACCTGTTTCGACCTGACTAATTGTAATTCCAAAAACTTTTAAAGGGATACGTTTCTCCATTTCACTACTTTTGTTTTAGCGTAACAAATATAGAAATAATTTGTGTAGGAATGGGTGGTTGAAGCCAAAAAATGACCGATTGATCTGAGCAAACTTATATAAAAAAGAAAAGGTTGTCATCACGACAACCTAAACCCTTATTAACCTTAAAATCTAATACCATGAAAAACACAGTGCAAAGATAGGCCATATTACATGTTGTACAACATAAATTTATGCTATAAAAGCATTAAAATTTGCTGAAATTGATATTTTTCTCATTAAAATTCTCAAAAAGGCAAATCTGTGCCTGGTGCCTGAGAGAGAAAATCCTCTTCTTTTGGTAGCGGCGCTGAATTTACGGGAGCTACTGAGCCATTAGGGCGCGACACATTCCAAGCTTTTACATCGGTGTACCATCGACCATTAAACTCGCGACTTTCAATATCGAAATCAACTTTTACCTCTTCTCCTTCTTTCAAATCAAAGGTATCAATTTTATCACCCCAAATATTGAAGCACACTTTTTTAGGGTATTGATCACCAAATTCGATGATGTAATCTTGTTTTTTCCAAACTCCATTTTTGCCCTGACCTGTTTGCAATGGCAAAAGCTGCACGATTTTTCCGGTAATTTCCATAATATTGATTGTAATTATTATACGATAACACGACTTTAGTTGATTGGATTCAACGAAAGTTGCGCAGAGTTAAACTCTTCTACAAAGTTGCGAATAATTTGCGAAACGGACAGTATTTCTGTTACCAAAGTTGCACCTTGACCAATTTCTAATTCGCCTTCACTCAATTCACCTTCAAAGATTCCTCTTTTAGAACGTCCCTTACCTAGCAAAGTCCTTAATTCCTCTCCCGACGCACCGTTGTTTTCCAACTCCTCAACTTGTTTAAAGAAATCATTTTTAATAATGCGAGTAGGTGACACTTTTTTGAGAGAAAGAATCGTGTCTCCTTCAGGTAAACTCAAACACCGTAATTTAAAAGCATCACTAGCAGAGCTCTCTTCAGCAAGAGCAAAAGCAGTGCCGACCTGCACCCCATCTGCTCCCAATGCCATGGCAGCTAACATGGCGCGACCAGTAGAAATACCACCCGCAGCAAGCAAGGGAAGTTTTGTTATTTTACGAATATGTGGAATTAGGCAAAGCGTTGTTGTCTCCTCGCGACCATTGTGTCCTCCGGCTTCGAAACCTTCGGCAACGATGGCATCCACTCCTGCTTCTTCACATTTTTGAGCAAATTTTGCATTTGCAATCACATGCACCACAATGATTCCTTTTTCTTTCAGAAATGATGTCCATATTTTGGGATTTCCAGCGGAAGTAAAAACTATTTTCACCCCTTCTTCCACGATAATTTGCATCACCTTATCAATTTCGGGATACATCAGCGGCACATTTACACCAAACGGTTTAACAGTCGCCGTTTTACACTTTTGAATGTGCTCTCGAAGCACTTCTGGATGCATCGATCCTGCGCCAATTAATCCTAAACCTCCAGCATTGCTAACCGCTGAAGCCAACCGCCAACCGCTACACCAGACCATTCCACCCTGAATTATCGGGTACTGAATTCCAAAAAGCGAGGTAATTCTATTTTCCATATTTCATACAATAAGAATGGTAGAACCTACATAAATATAGTTCTACCACAAAAAATTTATACAATCAAATTAATTTGAGTTGATTCTCAAAATAGTTGTTTTCTACTTTATCTAAAAATAAATCTCACCAAAAAACTCTGGTCTGTGGAAATCAGGGTTAGGAGTATCAATTGGATTCCAACTCACAAAATGAGGAATGATAGTAGCATCGGCACATTTATAAAAGTTTGCGCGAATCTTCTCAGGTAGATTTGCACCCTCTAATCCAATCAATGAAAATGGTATTGAGACAAGTAAATCCCAAGCAAACAGTCCCTCCTTTTCCTGAAAAGAACTTTTATCAAGTTTGGTATAACGTTGAATTTGGCTCAATTCATCCTTTGTCAATAATGTGAAATTTGCTCGACTTTCACGTTTTGCTGCATAACAAGTGCCAATGCAATTGAATTCGAAATTATAATAATTTGCATCGCCTGGCACTTGCAGAAAAAACTCTACACAGCTATCCGTCCACACTTCCGATAAATCTTCCGAATATAGTGCTCGCAGCGAATTGCCACGAACAAAATAATAGAGATATATTCGCTCCTCGTCTCTAGCTATACTAAAAGAGGCAATTGGTTTATATGAAAATTGCTCTGGCCAATTCACATTGTCGATACTTTGACGAATGGCTTTGATCTCCATCAATTCTACTATTTTTTCAGCACTTGCTCCACTCAACTCTGGAACATAAGGAACAGTTAATTTATTCACGATGTATCTGCTTGTTAATTTGTGAGTTTAGTCGAAATTTCAATCACTTTTTTCTCTAATTTTTGCTTCTGCTCTTTCACTTCATAAAACATACTGTAGGCCAAACCCAACAAGGAGATTGCGATAACAATCGACGCAATCACTCTATTGAGCACCCATAATCGTCTTAAATTAAACCGACTTCTTAATTTCCCAAACAGAAAAGTAACAATAAACCACCACAGCATAGCTCCGGATGCAATGGATGCAAAACCAAGTATATGTTGCGCCAATGTAAAATCATCATTGTAGTAATTGAGACGGGCAAATAAGGCAATATAGAGGAAAATAATAAACGGATTGGAGAGAGTGATAAAGAATGCCGTTATCAAATCTTGGGTATACGTTGTGATGTTATTTCGTTGCTGTTTAAACGACTTGATGGGGTTAGATCGAAACAACATAATACCAAAACCAAATAGCAATGCACTACCTATAATCTGAATAACGGTCTCATTTCGTGAAATAAAATTGAGGATATAACTCATTCCCATACCAACCATTATGGCATAAATTACATCCGAAATCATTGCACCAAAACCAGTAGCAAAACCGTGCCAACGACCTTTATTCAAGGTACGCTGAATACACAAAGCGCCTATAGGTCCCATCGGTGCAGAAACAAGCACACCGATCAGAGCTCCCTTAAGTATAATGTAGAATGATTGATCCACTAATTGATATTATGGGTTGGATATGAGTTACAAAGATACAAATATATTCGTTTTTATTAGAACGCAAGCAGCAATGTAGGCTCATTTTGTGATTTTTTACTTTGTTTAAACATAACATTTGTTGGGACTTTAAACGACAAAACCTTATTATATTCAAATTCTGAACCAATACTAATACTCGCGTTATCTTTCTAATAATAAAGACAATTAATCCATTATTTAGCAAAATAACTCATACTAAAATAACATTTTTTCATAAAATATTAAACAATAAACTTAAAGAATTTCATCTCTCAATATTGAACGTTTCATACTTTTCCCCTCTGAAAAAAAATGGTTACTTTTGCACCGTAATTTATCATTTTAGAAAATGATACTTACATGCTGCTATTCATAAATTGTAATTCGAAATAATACAATATGATTCGTTTCTTTCAAAATCCCTCAAAAACGGTAATCGCCGTGGATGTCAATCATCCGTTATCTCAAGATGAAATTCAGAAAATGGTATGGCTTTTTAGCCAAGCAATAACAATTGACTCTGATTCGATTGAAGGTTGGTTTGTCGGTCCACGCCGCGAGATGATTACACCGTGGAGTACCAATGCGGTCGAAATTGCCCAAAACATGGGACTGAATGGCATTCTTCGCATCGAAGAGTATTTCCCTGTCGAAAGTAAAGATGCTGCACACGACCCGATGCTGCAACGCATGTACGATGGATTGAATCAAGAGTTGTTTACCATCAGCAAGCAGCCGGAGCCAATTCTCCACATCGGAGACATTGCTTCATTCAACAAGCAAGAGGGATTGGCATTGAGCGACGACGAAGTAGAATACCTCAATGAAGTGAGCCAAAAGATTGGCCGCAAACTGACCGACAGCGAAGTGTTTGGCTTTTCGCAAGTAAACTCGGAACATTGCCGTCACAAAATTTTCAACGGAACATTTGTAATTGATGGCGTTGAAAAAGAATCGACGCTGTTCAAATTAATCAAGAATACATCAGAAGCAAACCATAACAAAATTGTTTCTGCCTATAAAGATAATGTGGCTTTCAACGAAGGTCCCGTGGTGGAACAATTTGCTCCGGCATCGTCTGACAAACCCGATTTCTTCGAAATTAAAGATATTAAGACTGTTATTTCCATTAAAGCAGAAACGCATAACTTCCCGACAACTGTTGAGCCATTCAATGGTGCTGCTACAGGTTCGGGTGGTGAAATCCGGGATCGCCTTGGTGGTGGAAAAGCGAGTTTGCCGATTGCCGGAACAGCGGTTTATATGACATCGTATCCGCGTCCAGAAGGAGCTCGCGATTGGGAGGAAGCTATGCCGGAACGTCCGTGGTTGTATCAAACGCCTGAGCAAATTCTGATTAAGGCATCGAACGGAGCTTCTGATTTTGGCAATAAATTCGGACAACCGCTTATTTGCGGTTCATTGCTGACTTTCGAACACGCCGAAAATGCCAAGAAATTCGCTTACGACAAAGTGATTATGCTTGCCGGTGGTGTGGGTTATGGCAAATTGAAAGATGCCTTGAAGGGTACACCCGAAGTGGGCGACAAAGTGGTGGTGATGGGTGGCGACAACTACCGCATCGGTATGGGCGGTGGAGCTGTTTCGTCTGTCGAGACCGGTCATTACGCCAACTCTGTTGAGCTAAATGCCGTGCAACGCGCCAATCCTGAAATGCAAAAACGCGCTGCGAATGTGATTCGTGCGTTGGCTGAAGCCGATGTGAATCCGATTGTTTCGATACACGACCATGGTGCAGGTGGTCACCTCAACTCTCTTTCTGAATTGGTGGAAACTACTGGTGGAATTATCTATGTCGATAAATTGCCAGTTGGCGACCCAACACTTTCAGCTAAAGAAATCGTAGGTAACGAAAGTCAGGAGCGCATGGGCTTGCTGATTAAAGAGCAAGATATCGAAATGGTTCAGAAGATTGCCGAACGCGAACGTGCACCGATGTATGTGGTGGGCGAAACAACCGGTGATATGAAATTCGTATTCGAACAAGCCGATGGCGAACGCCCAATTGATCTACAATTGGAGATGATGTTTGGTAAACCACCGCGCACCATCATGAATGATATTACCATTGAAGAAAATTATACAGAACCTGAATATCAGGCTGCCGACATCCACGAATACATCGAAAACGTGCTTCAACTCGAAGCCGTAGCCTGCAAAGACTGGTTAACCAACAAAGTTGACCGCTCGGTGACGGGTAAAATTGCACGTCAACAGTGTCAGGGTGAATTACAGTTGCCATTGAGCGACTGTGGTGTAGTGGCGCTCGATTTCAAAGGAGAAGCAGGAATTGCGACTTCAATTGGTCACGCTCCGCAAGCGGCGATGGCTGATCCGGCTGCTGGTTCTGTTTTGGCGGTGGCTGAGTCGTTGACCAACATCGTTTGGGCACCAATGAAAGACGGTTTGGAGAGTATTTCGCTCAGTGCAAACTGGATGTGGCCTTGCAAAAATCCGGGTGAAGATGCACGACTTTACAAAGCGGTAGAAGCTTGTAGCGAATTTGCATCAGCATTGGGAGTCAACATTCCGACCGGAAAAGATAGTCTTTCGATGACACAAAAATACGGCGATGACAAAGTGTTCTCTCCGGGAACGGTTATTATCTCTGCCGGTGGCGAAGTGAGCGACGTGAAGAAAGTCGTTTCGCCCGTTTTGGTAAACGACAAATCTACTGTGGTTTATTACGTTGATTTCTCTTTCGATAGTTTCAAATTGGGTGGCTCTGCATTTGCGCAAACACTCAACAAAATCGGAATGGATGTGCCAACCGTGAAAGACAGCGAATATTTTGCTGACGCATTCATGGCTATTCAACAATTAATCGAAAAAGGATTGATTCTTGCCGGACACGACATTTCCGCTGGTGGTATGGTAACAGCATTGCTCGAAATGTGTTTTGCGAACACCGAAGGCGGACTAGAAGTCACCTTGGATAAAATAGATGAAACCGACATTATTAAAATTTTGTTTGCTGAAAATCCTGGCGTTCTGATTCAGGTAAAAGATAAAAAAACGGTTGAGAAACTGCTCGAAGAAGCTGGTGTTGGATTCCTTAAAATTGCCAAACCTTGCGACGAACGTCATATTCTGATTGACAAAGACGGCGTTGAATATCAATTGGGTATTGACCATCTACGCGATGTGTGGTACTCCTCTTCTTATCAACTCGATCGCAAGCAAAGTGGTGAAACACAGGCGAAAGCACGTTTCGAAAACTACAAAACTCAACCAATTGAGTGGAACTTCAACAAATCATTCACTGGAAAACTATCTACGTTTGGCTTGTCGTCCGACAGACGTGAACGCACAGGTGTGAAAGCAGCTATTTTGCGTGACAAAGGCACAAACGGCGAACGCGAAATGGCATACTCATTGTACTTAGCAGGCTTCGACGTGAAAGACGTTCACCTCACCGACTTATCTAGTGGACGCGAAACATTGGAAGATGTCAACTTCATCGTCTTCTGCGGTGGATTCTCCAACTCAGACGTGTTAGGCTCAGCAAAAGGTTGGGCTGGTGGAATCTTGTTCAACGAAAAAGCAAAAATTGCCATCGACAACTTCATGGCGCGCCCCGATACCTTGAGCTTGGGTATTTGCAACGGCTGCCAGTTGATGGCAGAGTTGGAAGTGATCTATCCTGAGCACGAACTAAAACATAAAATGGAGCACAATTCATCTCACAAATTTGAATCAAACTTCGTATCGTTGGAGATTCCGCAAAACAATTCGGTAATGTTGAGCTCACTCTCCGGCTCTAAAATCGGCGTGTGGGTAGCTCACGGAGAAGGAAAATTCTCGTTCCCATACGAGCAATCGGCTTACAACGTAATTGCGAAATACAACTACGATGCTTACCCTGCCAATCCGAATGGTTCGCCGTGGGGTGTAGCAGGTGTTTGCTCGACCGACGGACGCCACTTGGCAATGATGCCTCACCCCGAGCGCGCCATTTTCCCTTGGCAATGTGGCTACTACCCGAACGACCGCAAGGAAAACGACCAAGTCACACCTTGGATGGAGGCTTTCGTCAATGCTCGCAAATGGGTGGAAGAAAAAACGTAATAAGTTTGTATTCAAATAATTATGAGCAGGCGGATCGAAAATGATTCGCCTGTTTTTTTATACAAAGTTTTGTTTTTGCAAATTATTGCATTTCGAGTATCATCTCTGTAGAATAAATTTATTATTAATTGAAATATATTTATTGTTTATCAATGAATATATATTATATTTACCAAATAATTCAACTTCAAATACCTTAATTATGGAAATAAAAATCACGACTAAGCAAATTCTGAAAGTTCTTCACGTCATTTCGTGGATTATTTTCATTGGCCTCTGCATCAACGCTGGAGGAGTTATATTCAACACATTTTTTACGCTTGTGCTCAATCCAATTGCGGCGAGAAATCTTTGGCAAGAAGTTGATTTATCAAGTTTGTTGAGTTTCGACAAAGGTCAATTTATAGCAGAATCCCTGTTTATAAACATAGTTGCTGTCATGAAAGCCATTCTTTTTTATTTGATAGTAAAAATCCTACACAACAAAAAAATTGATTTTTCTCAACCATTTAATGTCGAAATATCTCAGTTTATCTCCAATATGGCTTATTTAGCTTTAGGTATTGGCCTGTTTTCGTATTGGGGGGAGAATTACACAAAATGGCTAATTACGCAAGGTGTGTCAATGCCAGACATTCAAGATTTGCGATTAGACGGTGCAGATGTTTGGCTGTTTATGGGAATCATATTGATCGTAATTGCGCAAATTTTCAAAAGAGGAGTAGAAATTCAATCAGAAAACGAACTAACAATTTAAGCCATGGCAATAGTAGTAAACTTAGATGTCATGATGGCAAAACGTAAAATTTCATTAAACGAGCTATCCGAAAGAGTAGATTTGACTTTGTCGAACCTCTCCATTTTAAAAACGGGAAAAGCTAAAGCAGTTCGTTTCAGTACATTAGAATCCATTTGCAAAGCATTAGATTGTCAGCCAGGCGATATTTTAGAATTTAGACATGAAAATAATAACCCATTGTAGAATTATCCTATAACAAAGAAGCCGTTTTGATTCAAAATCAAAACAGCTTCTCGTTTATCTCTTTGCAGCTCGTCCTCTAGGTTTATTGCCACCATGAAAATGAGTTGGTTTTTCCTTTTTGGCTCCTCCACCTCTCAACTCCTTTGACTTAGGATTCACCGAGAAATCTTTCTTGGCTGGTGGTGTTTTCTTAGCAGAAATGGATTTTTGTTGATGTTCAATATGTTGACGAGTTACTCTAACTCCTTTCGACGCCTCTTCGGTAGAAGAAGAAGTTTCGAGAGCAGCATAAATATCCTTCATCTCTCTTTCATCCAATTCACGCCAATCACCAACGGGAAGGCCTTTGAGTGTAATATTCATGATGCGAACACGTTCCAATTTCACCACTTCGTATTCAAAATATTCACACATTCGACGAATCTGACGGTTCAGTCCTTGTATTAATGTGATACGGAAAACGAACGGAGATTCTTTTACAACCAAGCATTTTTTGGTCATTTCGCCTAATATAGGAACTCCATTGCCCATTCGTTCTATAAACTTATCCTCTATCGGTTTATTTACCGTGACCAAATACTCCTTTTCGTGACGATTACCTGCACGTAGTATTTTGTTCACGATATCACCGTCGTTGGTCAAGAATATCAAACCCTGAGAATCCTTATCCAGTCTTCCAATCGGGAAAATTCGTTCGTGAAAACCTATAAAATCGATTATGCTATCTTTTACGCCAATTTCTGTAGTGGATGTGATACCAACAGGTTTATTAAATGCCAGAAATATAAAATCTTCTGCCTTCTTTCCTTCCACCAACAGACCATTCACAATCACTTTATCTCGATTCGAAACCTGATCGCCGATTTGCGCCTTTCTACCATTGATGAGAACTTGTCCCATCTCGATGTATCGATCGGCTTCGCGACGTGAGCAAACTCCACTTTCGCTGATAAATTTATTTAATCGGGTAGACATATTTCGGTTAAGATTGAATGATTATTCGTTAAACAAAAATCCCCTTTTCGAGAAAGGGGACTTAGTGAGAATTAGTTTGCTAATTCGGATAAGAATTTGATTCTGACTAATCGAATCTCCTCCTCCGGATAATCTGATCCTAATTCATTGATCGCATCCTCCAAATCATCTGATTCTGCCTCTTTGAAATAGTCGAAAATATCTTCAATATGATCTTCATCCATTATTTCATCGAGAAAATAATCAATATTTATCTTTGTGCCTGAATAAACTATCGCTTCAACTTCTGACAACAAATCGCTAAATTCAATGCCTTTTGCCACTGCGATGTCATCAAGCGCAATCTTTCTGTCGATACTTTGTATGATGGATACTTTGAGTTTCGACTTGTTTGCGACGGTGCGCACACGCAAATCTTCGGGGCGATCTATTTCGTTTTCAACAACGTGTTTTTTGATTAATTTGGTAAATTCCTCACCGTACCGTTTTGCTTTTCCAGCTCCAACTCCAGGTATATTCTGCAACTCATCTACCGTTACAGGATAAGTCGTTGCCATAGCCTCCAACGATGGATCTTGGAAAATCACATACGGAGGAAGTTCCAATTTTTTTGCAATTTTTTTGCGCAAGTCTTTCAACATCGAAAATAATCCAGGATCAACAGCACTCGAAGAACCTCCACGAATAGGTGCTTCATCCTCTCCTTCATCCGAATCACTATCTGTGGTAATTTTAAAAGAAACTGGTTTTTCCAAAAATTTACGACCAGCTGGCAGCACTTTTAGCAAACCGTAATTCTCAATATCTCGATCAAGATATCCTCCGATCAAAGCCTGTCTAACAACAGTATGCCAAGTCTTTTCGCCTTCTTCCACACCAGTTCCATACGTATCAATTTCATCATGACCGTAGGACAAAATTTCATTAGTTTTCTTACCTAAAATAACATTTACCACATGATCGGCTTTGAATTTCTCTTTCAACGCCAATACTGTTTCAATTACTGTACTCAATAAATCTTTTGCCTCCACCTGTTTTTTAGGATTTAAACAATTATCACAATTTCCACAATTTTCTTCGTTGTATTCTTCACCAAAATAGTGAAGCAGAATTTTCCGGCGACACATCGACGCTTCGGTATAAGCTGCCGTTTCAAGAAGCAATTGTTTACCTATCTCTTGTTCTGCAAGGGGTTTTCCCTGCATAAATTTTTCTAATTTCAGAAGATCTTTGCTCGAATAAAAAGCGATACACTGACCTTCACCTCCATCTCGTCCACCACGTCCAGTTTCTTGATAATATCCTTCTAAACTTTTTGGCACATCGTAATGAATGACGTAGCGAACATCAGGTTTGTCAATACCCATTCCAAATGCAATAGTCGCTACAATCACTTGCGCATTCTCCATCAAAAAAGCATCTTGATTGGCAGAACGAGCCGAAGAATCCATTCCAGCATGATATGCTAATGCACTGACTCCATTGGCTTGCAAGATCTCAGTCAGCTCCTCCACCTTTTTCCGGCTTAGGCAATAAATGATTCCAGCTTTCCCCTCTTGCTGTTTGATGTATTTGATAATCTCTTTTTCTATGCTGTGGTCTTTTACTCGAACTTCATAGTAAAGATTTTCGCGATTAAAGGATGACTTAAATACTTTTGCATCCATCATGCCCAAATTCTTCTGAATATCATGTTGCACTTTGGGAGTAGCTGTTGCAGTAAGTGCAATTAATGGACGATTACCTATTTCGTTGATAATAGGACGTATACGTCGGTACTCTGGTCGAAAATCATGACCCCATTCCGAAATACAATGAGCCTCATCAACAGCGTAAAATGACACATTCACCTGCTTCAAAAACTCAATATTCTCTTCTTTCGTCAAAGATTCAGGAGCTACATACAATAGCTTTGTTTTTCCTGAAAGAATATCTTCTTTCACCTGATCAATGGCTGATTTATTTAGCGACGAGTTAAGAAAATGCGCGACACCATCCTCTTCACTAAAATTGCGCATTGCATCCACCTGATTTTTCATCAAGGCAATCAAGGGAGAAATAACAATGGCCGTTCCTTCGAGCATCAGAGATGGCAACTGATAACATAGCGACTTGCCTCCACCTGTAGGCATCAGCACAAATGCATCGTGTCCATTTATCACTTCAGTAATAACCGCTTCTTGGTTTCCCTTGAAATGATCAAACCCGAAATGTTTCTTAAGTTCTTCTAATAAATTGAGATTTTTCGTCATAGCACTGTTTCGATAAAATTCGAATCAAACTCGTTCCAAACAAAGTTAGAAAGAAACAACTGAATTTTACAACATTATATGCACTTTTTTTGAATAAAAATAATCATTCGGATATTTGAAACCTACTAAGGTTCGATTTCTCTAATTTTCTTTGAGCATATTGAATATCAATGTTCATGGTTTTCACATCTGACGATGGAATTTCAAACATGGCATCAATCATAATAGACTCGGTAATGGCACGCAATCCACGAGCACCCAACTTAAATTCGATGGCTTTATCCACAATGAAATCTAACGCTTCGTCAGTAAATGTGAGTTGCACATCGTCCATCGTGAAAAGTTTCTCGAACTGTTTGATAATTGAATTACGAGGTTCTGTCAGAATACGACGCAAAGCACTCCTATCCAACGGATTGAGATAAGTAAGAATCGGCAAACGACCAATAATCTCAGGAATCAATCCAAATGATTTCAAATCTTGTGGAGCTACATATTGCATCAAGTTGTTGCGGTCAATTCCTTCAGTATCCTTCGATGCTGAATATCCAACAGTTCGCGTATTCAAACGAGAAGCTATTTTCTTTTCGATTCCATCAAATGCGCCGCCGCAAATAAACAGAATATTTTTGGTGTCAACTTGTATGAATTTTTGCTCAGGATGTTTACGCCCTCCTTGAGGTGGCACGTTTACTACCGACCCTTCCAATAATTTCAACAATCCCTGTTGCACACCTTCGCCACTCACATCACGAGTAATCGAAGGGTTATCGCCTTTTCGAGCGATTTTATCCATTTCGTCGATAAACACAATTCCTCGTTGAGCAGCCTCTACATTGTAGTCAGCCACTTGCAAAAGGCGCGACAATAGGCTTTCGATGTCTTCACCCACGTAACCAGCCTCAGTCAATACAGTCGCATCAACAATGGTAAAAGGGACATGAAGCATTTTGGCGATTGTCCGGGCCAACATGGTTTTACCAGTTCCAGTGGGACCAACCATGATGATATTCGATTTTTCAATCTCGACTTCATCGCTTTGTTTGGTTTGCAATATTCGTTTGTAGTGATTATACACCGAAACGGACAAATAGCGTTTTGCATCGTCTTGCCCAATGATATACAAATCCAAGAAATTCTTTATCTCGATGGGTTTTGGCAATTTATCGCCATTTAATGTGAATTTCCCAGAATCTTTGGCCTCTAACGATTCGTTAACAATGATGTGAGCCTGCTCGGCACATTCATTGCAGATATGCGCAGACATGCCAGCAATAAGCATATTCACGTCTTTGGAACTTCTACCACAGAAGCTGCATTTATCGGATGATTTTCCTGCCATATTTATTTCTTAGTACGGGTCAAAATACTGTCAATCATTCCGTAAGCTAATGCTTCATCGGCTTTCATCCAATAATCTCTATCTGAATCCTTTTCGATTCTTTCAAATTCGTTACCCGAGTGATCGGCAATGATTGTGTAGAGTTCTTTCTTTAGTTTTTGAATTTCACGAGCTGTGATTTCGATATCTGAAGCCTGACCTTGTGCGCCACCCATCGGTTGGTGAATCATCACACGAGAATGTTTCAATGCAAAGCGTTTTCCTTTTTCACCCGCCACCAATAATACCGCTGCCATAGAAGCTGCCATACCGGTGCAAATGGTTGAAACATCACTTGTAATAAATTGCATTGTATCATAAATTCCCAGTCCTGCATACACAGAGCCTCCTGGAGAATTCAAGTAGATAGAAATATCTTTGCCTGGATCAGAAGAATCGAGATAAAGCAATTGTGCTTGAATCACATTGGCTGTGTAATCATCCACTTGGGTTCCCAAGAAAATGATACGGTCCATCATTAAACGAGAAAAAACGTCCATTTGAGCGACGTTGAGTTGACGCTCTTCGATAATGGTAGGTGAGATATAACTACTCACAATATCGGTATATTTATCCAGTGCCAAACCATTCATTCCTAAATGCTTAGTGGCATATTTTCTAAATTCGCTTTGCATAATTTTATATGGTTTAATTTTCGTTTCTAAAGCATGGGTTTATGTTGTACAGCATATTATTGCTCAAAAAAACCAAAACAAAGGTATAAATAAAATTATATATCCACCAAACCCACTCTGTTTGTTTTGGTAAAAATGGTTAATTCGTTTCAAAAGCGTTACAATTCAATTTTGATTAACTAGATTAATGCATCAAATCCAATTTCATTAATACAGAAACACCCCCTGACGACAATGAACCAGGGGGTGAATATCACAACGTTTTCCTCTAAAATTTAGTTTCTAACTATTTTCTGCATGAATTTTCCATCAGATGAAGCTACTTGTAAAATATAGACGCCTTTGGGTTGATGAATGAGTGAAAATGCTGCATTGTTTTCGTAGGGTTTGAGGTGAGATACAATTCTGCCCTGCAGATCTGTAATGGATAACTCCTCTATTTCTGAACCGCATTGTATTTCGTAAATTCCATTCTGTGAATCTATATTTTTAACCATAAAAGGAGTTGAAATAGTATGATTTTCGATGCCTGAAATGAGACCGCATCGATTAAAATTTGGATTGATATAGACTAATTCACCATTTCGGTGAAAACACAACAACGTAGAACCGCTATCCATTACTAATACCGTACTATATAAAATTCCGTCGTCACTACCAATTCCTTCAATCCAATTATGCAAAAAATAGTCATTACCATAATATGCATCATGTTGTCCCATTTGCAATCTTTTGCGCCATTCTCCATTTAATAATAGCGAATCCACCTTCATCACTTTTAAAGTAACATTTAACCCACTCCAAGATGCTATGATAGAATCACCTACTTGCAGATTAAAGTCATACAATAAAACCTCTTTAGACAAAGTGCTGTTGTAATAAAACCACTTTCCTTTATCTTCCCTAATATTAAAAGCAAAGCGAGATTGTGCTGCATTATAAATCGAATCGGAAGTGACAACTACATTTTTGTAAAGCAATCCATTTATTGATTTTTCCCCTACAACTGTGTAGTTTTCATTTGTGCCCCCGCCATACCAACTACCGTGAGACACATTTATACTCCACGAATCACCATCATTTAATGAAATCATTTCTTTTTTCGAAGACAGACTACAACTATTGTACTTGGAATTTATATAAACCAAATCGCTATTGTGATGATAGCATATTAACTCAAAATCGTTCAAATCAACTATTCCAGGTGGATTGTAAAACAAACCTTGGTCACTACCAATACCTTCAAACCAACGAATAGTGACTACTGGTTTCGAGAATTTATTATACTCTCCAAGACCAATTCGTTTACGATATTCACCATTATGATAAACACTATCAACCTCTATCACTTGCAATTTCTTGACATCTTCACTATAAGGATAGAAAAAATTTATTGACAGTGTGTCTCCTACGACTAATGAAAAATCATATAATATAAACTCCTTTTTCTCACCATTAGGCAAATAATGCCATTTCCCTTTCGTCTCTCTTATTCCTCCTAAATAATTTAACGAGGTTGTGTTTATAAGAGAATTTGACGCATACACTTTTTTATAAATCAATAAATTCACTACAGTATCACTTTTCAAAACATAACTGAGCTCTTTTTTTTCACCGCTCCACGGAGAGAAAGAAGATATCAACCACGAATCACTATCACCTAAATACGGTTTAGCAGACGTATCTCTATCAACTACTCTATCGCAAGGTAAATCAGTCCAATGGTGAGAACCTAGATCCGGATTGGTATAACACCTCAGACCTTCTGATTTTTTGTAATCATCACAATATGACAATTCGTAAATCAAATAATTGTATAAATAATTAAAATCACCAACACCTTCTATGATGGATGATTTATCTGTTAAATCGTAAGTCTCCCAATTATAATGATAGGTAACAAATTGTTGTTTCTTCTCTGCACCAATCAACGAAACGGTAGATACACTATCGACCGTCACCTTTACATCGCCAGCAGGATGTGAAATTATCCAAGAATCACCAGTGTTTGCTCCAAAAACATAGAGTGGTGTGAATTTCGTCATTTCTGGAACATACAGAAAAACAGTATCATTCGATTGATACAAAAATGTTTTGACAGCAGACTCTCGGCACATATTAACGCCATAATCCCGAACGATGGTATTGCATAACTTCCCCTGAATCAGTGTATCTCCTACAGAAATAAAATGATAATAATCATCTCTCACCACCGGTCCAAATAGGTGCGCCACAAATCCATAATGCCACTCCGTACCTACCGGAGCAAAGGAGGTGTTTAGAGATTTACTAGAATTAGTTTTGGCTTCTATCGACATTGTAATCAGAAGAAGGACAATCAGAGCGATCAATTTCGTTTTCATGGTTTATATTCATTTTTCGGGATTAACAAACAACACTCCAAAAATACGAAAAGATAATTACAAAACAAATACCTTGCAGTTTTTTTTTATTTTTAACAAACGGTAAAAAAAGATGCCCCGACAAACTGAATTGTCGAGGCATAAAATTCTTTGAATTATTGTTTGTTTTTTAGAACAACCGAAAGAAACTCACTCTAAAGAAAATATGGCTGAATCTGATTATACTTTCGAGAATGTGCACAAAATTTTATCTAGCATTCAAAAAATCATATATGTCACTCCACTCAAGAGTACGCAAAATAATATATGGATTTAGTTCTGATTTTTGAGAAACAATTTCGTCAGCGCCTAAATTTTCATCTTTGGCAAGAAAAAAAGCTTTTGTTCCCATATTTTTTGCCAATTCTACATCTGTAATTCGATCGCCGATTACAAACGAATTTTTGATATCGTATTCTGGGTTATCGAGATATTGGGTTAGCATCCCGATGCCAGGTTTGCGGGTGTCGGCATTTTCGTGAGGATATGTTTTGTCAATATGTATATCTTTGAATACCACTCCTTCATTTCCAAAAGCTTTTACGATAAAATCGTGAATTGGCCAAAACGACTCTTCTGGAAAATTGCTTGTGCCTAATCCATCTTGATTAGTGACCATAACTAATTCGTAATCCAATTCTTTTGCAATTCTTGACAAATAGTGAAATGCTTCTGGGTAAAATTCCAATTTCTCAAAACTATCTAACTGGTAATCTGATGGTTCTTTTACTATTGTTCCGTCACGATCAATAAACAATACTTTTTTCATTTTTAATATTAACGTTTTAAAGTTGAACGATTTTTTTCCTATTTCGAATCCATAGAAGGAATGTGATGGATGCTGTGATTGCCGCTATTACTACTAACAATATAAAGATTGGTTCTATCTGATGATTATTTCTTTCATACATCCATCCTATCAACTCCTCTTGAAAGATTGGCCCAATAGAACCAGTTCCATTAATAATACCTGCTGCAACCATGGCACCTTTCTTTGTACCAACATCTATCGCTCCTGCTCCCGAAATCAGTGCATCTGGTCCATAAAGCATGAAGCCAGCCAAACCCATAGAAATAGTGAAATATAGAAGACTTGTGGAACCTAATGTGTACATTAAAACAAACGATAGGGTCATAAAAAAAAGCATAACAAAAGATACAAATGAACGCCTACCTTTAAACACTTTATCCGACACATAGCCTGCAAACACCACTCCTACAAAGCCAAAAAGATCGAAAATGGTGGATAAATATCCTGAATCATCACCTTGCAACCCAAAATTATTTTTCAACAAGAATGGAGCCCAACTCCAAAGCGCATAGCGGAGAAATTTTATCCCAAAATAGATAACGCCCATTGTAACAATTGTAAAGACAACTTCTCTATTCCAACCAAGCCCTTTTCCTGTCGCACCATCATCACTTGTTGTGCTAACTTCATCTTCATCAACAAGAGGCGCCAAACCTACATCTTCTGGTTTATTGGGATGCCACAGAAGCACAAAAAACCAGATGATAAGCATAATTGCCGATGCACCAAAGAAAGACCATTTCCATCCATAGTGACCTAACATATATGCAGCAAAAGAAGTAGCAATCAATGATCCTACTTGATAGCAAGTTGCCCAAATTCCTAAAATGGTTCCTCTTTGCTTTCTTTTAAACCAATAAGCAAGACTACCAATACAACCAGGCCAACCAGTGCCTTGCGCCATTCCATTCAAACTAAGAAACAGCATCACGGTCCAGTATGAATTGGACACACCAAATATGACGTTACAGATAAGGGATATTGCCATACCCAATAAGAGTAGATATTTTGGACCTAAGCGGCGCCCAAAATATGCACTTGAATATTGACCTATCATATAAAAAGTAAGATAGGCAGTACCGAGGTGAGCTAAATGAATGCTATCCAATTGGAGGCTATTCGCCAAATCGCTTTTAACAACAAAAAAAGCTTTTCGTGTAAAATAGTATCCTACATAAGCGAGCCAGGTAGCACCAAAAATTTTATATTGCCAGCGTTTATATTCCGAATTTTCGATAAGTGCACCCATAGCGTATATTTTATTTCTTTTTAAATTAAACTATTTAGAAATTCAATGCATTGGTTTTTGAGCCCAACACAATATCCTGTTCATCTTTTAAGTCAATGCCAGAAACTCTTTTCTTGAAAGATTCTTGAATAAGATAAAGCAATTTCGAGCAAGCAAGTTCATAAGCTAAACCTCCTGACCTAATATTTGAGATGCAGTTTCGTCTCTCATCTGTAGTACCTGATACCGGGTCGTAAGTAAGGTAAACCCCTAAACTATCGGGAGTTTTAAGACCCGGGCGTTCTCCGATGAAAATTATCGACAATTTTGCATTTAGAATCGAAGCGATTTCATCGGCTATCGCCACCCTACCCTGCTCAACCAATGTCGAAGGTGCAAGCGTTAAGCCCATACTTCTAAGTGCTGGCATAAGTACCCGAAAAAGTGGTGCGATATTTCGGTGAATCGCATGCGAGGAAAGTCCATCAGCTACAATCAATGCCACATCATACGAGCTTTGCTTGGTTAGCTGAGTCAAGAGTTGGATCGATTTATCCGAAAGTCTTCTTCCTAGATCTGGTCTGCTAAGATATTCTGACCGACTCTGTGCGGCAGAATGAACCAAATGAATCTTTTCTCCAATCAAACTTTCTATTTCAGAAGTGATGCTAACACAATCAAGTGGAGTATGCACTGAGTCAATTGCTTTTGCGTGCAAAAGTCTAAAGTCTAAGAGTTCTTCGGTTGGTATCGAACTTCCACAACGACCAATGGCAATGCGGGCTTCGGTATATTCCTTCAAGGAATCCCATGGGTTTTTTATATCTGTTTTTAACTTTTTGCTCATAGCTGCGATACATTCAAGAAATTGCGGTAATTGACAGGAGCCTCTATGGGTGTAAGATCGTCAGTGAAAAGATTCATTTTTATCAACCACTGCTCAAACTCCGGAGCTGGCTTAAGACCGAGCATCGAACGAATGTAAAGTGCATCGTGAAACGAAGTGCTTTGATAATTAAGCATCATATCATCAGCGCCTGGAACTCCAATGATAAAATTACATCCCGCTACGCCCAACAATGTCAATAAGTTATCCATATCATCCTGATCTGCATCAGCATGATTGGTGTAGCAGATATCCACTCCCATTGGCAACCCAAGTAGTTTGCCACAGAAATGATCTTCTAGTCCGGCTCTGATTATTTGTTTCCCGTTATAAAGATATTCAGGTCCAATAAAACCAACCACCGTATTTACCAAAAGCGGATCGAAACAGCGAGCTAAACCATAAGCTCGAGCCTCTAATGTCTGCTGATCTACGCCCCAATGAGCATTTGCCGACAATGCACTTCCCTGTCCAGTTTCGAAATACATACAATTGTTACCTACGGTTCCTCTATTGAGACTCAGACCAGCTTCGTAACCCTCCTTTAAAATAGCATAATTTACACCAAAACTCTCATTAACTCTTTGGGTTCCACCTATTGATTGAAACACTAAATCGACAGGTACCTTATTCTCAATCGCTTTTATTGTAGTTGTGATGTGTGTTAATACGCAACTTTGAGTTGGAATCTGAAACTTTTCACGCACATCGTCAAGCATGTAAATCAGATTTGTAACTGCCTTATAATTATCAGTTGCTGGATTAATTCCGATGACAGCATCACCACATCCATAATAAAGTCCGTCAATAATTTGAGCAGCAATGCCTTTCATATCGTCCGTCGGATCATTAGGCTGCAATCTGACAGACAAACGACCAGGCAATCCAATGGTATTTCTGAAGGCGGTAATATTTCTAATCTTGGAAGCTACTTTTATTAAATCTTGATTTCGCATCAGTTTTGATACGGCAGCCACCATTTCTGGGATCAAACCTTTTGAAATACGTTTTAATACCTCTCCATTCGTATCGTCCATCAGGAGCCAGTTTCGAAATTCTCCCACAGTGAGACTCGCAATTTCTTCAAATACTGCTTTATCATGATTGTCGAATATCACACGAGTTACCTCATCTTCTTCGTATGGTATCACTTCTTCGTTGAGAAATTCACTCAAATAAACATCTGCAAGCACCATTTGAGCGGCAACTCTCTCCTCATCAGTCTTGGCAGAAATATTTGCGAGCAAATCTCCTGAACGGTGCAACGACGCCTTGGCAAGTATCTCTTTCAGAGAATGAAAAGTATATTTTAAATGCCCAATTGAAATTGTTTTATTCATTATATTTTAAATAATCGTCGATTCGCAATCTGCGATAAATATAGAAATTAACTCTTCAATATTAGTTTCAATGCAAAAATCACTTTTAAAGATATCAAACCAACATTCTATTTGAGATATGCCGTTACCAATAAGAGTTAGTTATTATCATTTTAATCTATATTCTTATGCATTTTTTACAAATGTATATACATTTTACCATTATGAGATATTTTGGCTTCCAATTCTTCAAACCTCTTTCACAATGTCATATTTCACATTCTCCATTTTACAAAATAGATAAATGTAAAAATTATGAGACAAATAAATTTCATGAATTATTACATATTATTTTGGGGTGGCTATTTGAGATTATGGGAATGAGTTTGAACTGAGCATTTTATATCTGCGCATTATCATAAACGACAAACGCCTCGCCCCAAAAGGGCGAGGCGTTTGCAATCTGTTTTATAACCTAGTTGATTAAGCTTGTGGTTCGAAAAGTTTGTAGAAATCTTCTTGAGATATAGCTTTCTCTTTCAAAGTGATTTTTTCTTTCACTGCATCACGAATTTTATCTTCAACAGCACGATCAACCAAGCTACGTTGTGTTTTTTCGTCTTTCAACATATCTTTCGAATAGTTTTCGAGCATATCTGCCGGCACTTCCATCATACCGTATTGCGCAAATTGTGCTTTGGTTGCTGCTTTAGCCACTTCCAAAAGGTCTGCTTGTTCTACTTTCACTTCAAAATCTTTCGCCAATTTCTCTTTGATCAAGTGCCAAGTCAATTCGCTTTTCATTGATGGAAATTCTGCTTCAACCGACTCTTCTGTTCTGTTTTCGCCTGAAGTCAACAACCAACGTTTGAGGAATGCTTCTGGATAAACAACATCACCCACTTTTTTCTCTAACATGGGACGAAGGTCTAACCAAAAACGGTAATCTTCTTCAGGTTTTAATTGTGCCTCTAACGACTCACGAATTTTAGCAAAATATTCTGTTTCAGAATTTACATTTCCAGCTCCGAAAGCCACATCAAACAACTCCTGATCTAATTGAGCAGGCACGTGACGTGTAATTTCGTTGATAGTGAATCCGAAATTAGAAGTGATATCTTTAGCACCTGCTTTGTCAATCTTCAATACGTGAGAGATTTCATATTCATTACCGCCACAAGCTTCATTCACATTGTAAACGATAGTTGCACCTTTGGCAGCACCCATAAATTTTGCCTTTTCGTCATCGTTTTTGAAATAGCTAGGTATGGTAATTGTATCTTCTGCAACTATACCTCCCTCTTTTGGAGCACCTGTTTCATCTAATTCAACAACAGTCCCTTTCACCATATCTTTGCCTTCTACAGTGTCAACTTGCTCGTGTTTTCCAGCGCGGTCGGTGAAGACACCAGACTGTTTTTGAATCATCTCTTCAGTCACTTCCACTTTATAGTAGTCTACTGAATCTTTTTTGGTGAGTTTCACATCGAATTCTGGAGCCAATCCTAAGTCGAAAAGGAATTCGAATTCGCTGTCGTTATCAAAATCTATTGGCTTTTGATCCGTTTCGTTTGGAAGCGGTTCACCCAAAATATTCACTTTATTTTCGCGGATGTAACCATACAAAGCTTCACCTACAGATTTATTGATTTCTTCAGCTAATACTGATTTTTCGTACATCTTTTTGATCATTCCCATAGGTGCCATTCCTTTGCGGAAACCGGGAATATTTGCTTTCTGACGAAAGTTGCGCAACGACTTTTCTACTTTTTCTTGAAAGTCTGCCTTTTGTAGCTTCACAGAAACAACAGCATTTGCACTGTCGGTGTTGTTGAGAGTAACGTTCATTCTGACGTATTTTAGTTTAGATGAGATAATGCTTAAATCGGGGTGCAAAATTAGCGCTATTCTTTTTATTATCAAACTACTTCGCCTCTTTTCTACAAAAATAATTCGTTAACGGTCTGTTTTTTAGCATCAAATGGTTGAAAATCGAAAAAATATGTGTTTCTTTGCGCCCGTTAAACAGAAGCAACGGATTTTCAGTTCAATGTTCATTTTCAATGCAATTGCCCAATTGGGTCTCCGATTTTGTTAGTCTTGTTTTCTGACCCTGTTTATCAAAAATTTATTTTTTATTTTTTAATTATTTTATTGTTATGAACATTTACATTGGAAACTTGAACTACAGAGTTCAAGAAGAAGACTTGAAACAAGTATTGTCTGAGTATGGCGCCGTAGAAAACGTGAAAGTAATCAATGACCGCGAAACTGGTCGTTCAAAAGGATTCGCATTTGCAGAAATGGCAAACGACGCAGAAGGAAAAGCTGCAATCGAACAATTGAATGGTGCAGAATATGCAGGCCGTACAATGGTTGTTAAAGAAGCTCGTCCAAGAGAGTAGTATTACTCTAAAACGATATTTAAAAGCTTCAGCACTTAGGTACTGAAGCTTTTTTTATGACCGAATCTTGAAGTAGCCGAACAGGCGAGATATCACAATTCTCGATTCTTTTCTTTTCTATAATTCTTGTAAAAAAAAGGCTTTTTTTATAAAAATGCTTATCTTTAGCCACTGAAAACACTAACTACACTTCATCATTGACCTTAATAGTATGAAGAAATCTTTTACATCACTCCAAAAAGCACACCTTACTATCCACAGTTTTGCGGTTGCACATGCAATTACGGCAGCAATTATTATCATGCGTGGCAACGACCCAGGCAGTATTCTGACGATACTGACCATCGCCTTAGTAATAGTTCTTACCCGCCTCAATGATTATCCTCTCGACGTAACTGCGGCATTGGCTTTGATCAGCTGCTTTGCAGGCTTTTTCTTGGGAACCGCTGGAGCCGAGCTTTTAAGTACCATTTTCAGCGAATCGAAAGCTTTAGCGCAAATCCTCACAACCATTTTAGTGACAGAAATTATAGGATGGCTTACTTTTGTCATTGTGGAACAAAGCTCTAAGCAGGCATAATGTCTTCGGATGCAAAATAATCAACAAGGACAACCCAAGAATGAATACAAAGTCAAAAAGTAAGTGGAAAGAAATTCTTTTTTTGGCAGGAGTTGTTCTCTTGTTTCGTATTTTCTATGTTGAAATTCTGAATTATCTAAAGGCGGATTATCAATATAATTTCCCTGATTTGTTGCATACCATCTTCAAAGAATACCCAGCGACCTTAGTCATGGTGGTTCTCGGATTCTTTAGTATGCACTACATCAATAAACTCTATTCGTGGGGAGAAAATCCTCTACGAAGAACAATCCTCACATTTGTCGCACTCATCTCTATCTCGGTCATTATCACTCTGATGCTTTGCGTACCAAAACTTGGTCACTATTCTTGGAACGAACTAATTCTCAGCGGTGACGTAGAAGCTGTATTTGTAGTTTCATTGATGGCAAACGCTGTGATTATGGGCGTAACCGATGTGACTCTGTATTATAGAAAATCACATAAAAAAGAGCTCGATGCCGAAATCATCAAAAAGAATAGGGCTCGCTTTCAATACGACCAGTTAAAACGTCAACTCAATCCTCATTTCTTATTCAACAGTTTGAATGTATTAGATTATCTTGTGCATACAGATGCCAACAGAGCAAGCGATTTCATCAAAAAACTGGCTGGTGTGTATCGCTACTTACTAAGCAAGGAGAGCGATCCAACAGTAAATTTGGAAGAGGAAATCGAATTTTCAAACATGTATTCCGAACTACTGAAAGAACGTTTCGATAAAGGTCTTTTCATTAATATAGATATTGAAAAAAAATACCTCACTACGCATGTTATTCCATGCAGCTTACAATTATTGATAGAGAACGCAACTAAACACAATATCATTAGCGGTGAAATGCCTTTGACTATTAAAATATACATTCAAAACAACCAGATTTGCATAGAAAATAACCGCCAACTTCGAATTAAAGCAGATGAATCGACTGGTCTTGGGCTGAAAAGTATCGAAGTGCAATACCAAACACTGTTTAACAAAAGTATTCAGATAGAGCAAACAGAAAAAAGTTATGTTGTCAGATTACCGTTAATTGAACATATCTAAGAAGTAAAGATTAGCCTAAATCACCAATTATCCAAAACGAATGAGAACACTTATAATCGAAGACGAAATTCCTGCCCAAATTCAGTTAGAGAGATTGATTAACACTCTGTTTCCTGAATTTGAAGTAATTGCAAAAATCGAATCTGTACGTGGCGCAGTAGAGTGGCTACAATCAAATCAGCCAGACATCATCTTTATGGATGTAGAACTTTCTGATGGTCAGTGTTTCGAAATTTTCAAACAGGTGAAAATTGAGAGTCCTGTTATCATTACTACCGCATACAACGATTATGCCATCAAAGCGTTCAAAGTCAACAGCATCGATTACTTATTGAAACCAATCGACAGAAAAGAATTTGTAGATGCTGTTGAAAAATCAAAGAAAATAGCACAACATCTACTACCGGATTACAAACAAATTGAAGAATTACTGTCGAAAACACAACCAAAAGAGTATAAAAAACGCTTTACTGTAAAAATTGGAGATAGAATACTAATCCTTAGCACTTCAGATATTGCCTATTTTTATTCAGAGGAAAAAGCGACCTTCATTGCAACAAATGAAGGCAAACGATACATCACCGATCTCACACTCGATGCTCTCGAAGAGCAGCTCAATCCAAAAGACTATTTTCGTTTATCGAGAGGATGCATCACCCACATTCACTCCATAAAATCTGTATCTCGCTATTTCAACAGTCGGTTAAAAGTAATTTTGAATCCTGCCATGCAAGAAGATGTTCTTGTAAGCCGAATTAGGATTCCACAATTTCTAAAGTGGTTGGAAGGCGAATAATTGAAACCGAGAATCTCACCAAAAATCTGAATTTTGTATAAAATTACTTAGTATAAAAAGTGTTAATATACATTACTCGTCATGTTAGCATGTAATGTAACTTTCACACCCTCCCTGCCGATTACAATTAAGGCTCATTTCATCCTTCGTTTACTGCATTTCGTCAGATTTATATTTGAATAAAGGTTAAATAATTTGATATTTGCCTCAAATCTGATACCATAATACATGTTGAACACACAACTTTCGCTAAATAGCAAATTACTATTCAGCTGCCTAATTTTAACCTTAATGACATCGAGCGCAATCTCGGCAAATTCTTCATTCGATACCTACCCTGCCAATCTGACGATGACAGAGGAGATGAAATATTCACAAAACAAAACTCAATTCATATTATGGGCTCCATCAGCAGAGGCTGTGGAAGTCAAGATTTATGCCAATGGCGAAAACGGCGACGCTTTGACTACTATTTCGATGCAAAAAAAGGCAAAAGGAACGTGGGAAGCAACCCTTGAGAAAGATCAAAAAGGAAAATTCTACACTTTTCGCACAAAACAAAATGGAAAGTGGTTGAAAGAAACCCCAGGTATTCGCGCAAAGGCTGTTGGAATTAATGGAAATCGAGGTGCAATTATTGATTTAACTGAAACTAATCCTGAAAATTGGAATAGTGACACACGTCCACCGCTGAATAATTTCACTGACATAATCATCTATGAGATGCATCATCGAGATCTTTCGATGGCGACCAATTCTGGAATCACCAACAAAGGTAAATTTATGGCCTTGACAGAAACTGGGACTTCCAACGAAGAGGGATTACCCACTGGATTAGACCACATTTTAGCCCTTGGGGTCACACATTTGCATCTACTACCATCGTTCGATTTTGGATCAATTAACGAAGCACGTCCACAAGATAAAAAATACAACTGGGGATACGACCCAAAAAACTACAACGTTCCAGAAGGATCATATTCTACTGACCCCTACAATCCGGCAAATCGAATTCTCGAATTCAAAACGATGGTGCAAACACTCCATAAAAATGGATTACGGGTAATTATGGACGTAGTGTACAATCACACGCAAGACATTGACAATTCAAATTTCACACTAACAGTACCTGGTTACTTTTATCGACACAATGCAGATGGATCGTATTCAAATGCATCGGCATGTAGCAATGAAACAGCTTCAGAGCGACCAATGATGCGTCAATATATGATAGAATCAGTGAAATATTGGGCAAAGGAGTATCATGTAGATGGATTTCGTTTTGACTTAATGGGAATTCATGACATAGAAACCATGAATCAAATTCGTAAAGCATTGGATGAAATTGACCCCACAATTTTCATATACGGTGAAGGTTGGTTGGCTGGAGGTTCACCTCTCGCTGAAAAAGAGCAAGCTATCAAGAAAAATGGTCAACTCATGCCTCGCATTGCGGTTTTTAGCGACGACATTCGCGATGCCATAAAAGGTAGTTGGAATAACGCCACATCTGCGGGGTTTATTGGTGGAAAATCTGACTTAGAAGAGAGCATCAAATTTGGAGTAGTCGGAGCAACTCAAAATTCTCAAATTGATTATAGTAAAATTAATTATTCGAAAGCGCCATACGCTAATAACCCTACAGAGGTGATTAACTACGCATCGTGTCACGATGATATGTGCTTGAACGACAAACTCAAAGTTTCATCACAAGAATCGGATAATGAAGCAATCTTAAAGAAACGAAATAAACTGGCACAAACGATTGTATTTACTTCTCAAGGAGTGCCCTTTATGCTCTCTGGAGAGGAGCTTTATCGAAATAAGAAAGGAGTACACAACTCTTTCGAATCTCCTGATTCGATCAACGAATTGGATTGGAATTGGAAATCCATTCATCAAGATATATTTGTCTATTATCAAAAGTTAATTGATTTGCGTAAAAGCCACCCAGCATTTAGAATGAACAAAACAGAGGATGTTCAAAAGAATTTACACTTCTTGGAAAACTTGCCGTCAAATGTTGTTGGTTATACGATCTCCAACAATGCTAATGGAGATGAATGGTCGAAAATATTAGTCATTTACAATGGAAATAATTCGGACGTCCATATTACTGTGCCTGAAGGTGATTGGCAAGTTGTAGCGACGGATGGTGAAATAGAATTAAACGGCATAAAGACAACATCAGACGTGAGCATCACCGTTCCAGCCATATCAACCTGGATTGCTCATCAATAAACATATATCATTCAATAATGCGAATGAGAAACAGATAGGTTTGAATTTTCGAGATAGTATGTATGTAAGTGGTTTTCGGTAAAACCATAAACCGAGTCAGTTTTTATTAACCAATTGCGTAAATTAAGTAAATATGAAATCTAAACCACGTCTCTCTTTTTGGCAAATCTGGAATCTAAGTTTTGGTTTTTTGGGAGTTCAGTTCGGCTTTGCATTGCAAAACGGAAATGTGAGTCGTATTTTAGCAAATCTAGGAGCTGATTTACACATGTTGCCTCTTTTCTGGCTGGCAGCACCACTGATGGGACTTATTATTCAACCTATCGTCGGTGGTGCTTCCGACAGAACTTGGAATCGACTTGGACGCCGCCTTCCTTATATTCTGGGCGGTGCAATAGTTGCAGTTTCGGCAATGCTTTGGATGCCCAATTCAGCAATTGTAGTATCACTAATGCCTCCCATCATTTTTGGAGCAGTGATGCTTGCCATTATGGATGGCTCTTTCAATGTTACTTTTCAACCCTTCCGAGCTTTAGTAGCAGATATGCTACCAGAAGAGCAACGCACTACAGGTTATTCGATACAGAGCTTTCTTATTAATACTGGTGCTGTTTTAGGTTCAGTTTTGCCTTATGTACTTACTTGGCTGGGAGTGTCCAATGATGCCCCCAAAGGGCAGGTGGCTGATTCCGTCATCTGGTCGTTTTATATTGGTGGCACAGCTCTGCTAATAACTGTTCTTGTCACTATTTTCATGACCAAAGAATACAATCCTGCTGAATTTGCTGAATACAACACAAAAACAGCTGAAGAAACCGAAGAAAAAAAGAAAGAGAGTTTTCTTACTCTCATCAAACATGCCCCCAAGGTGATGTGGCAACTGTCAGTCGTGCAACTTTTTTCGTGGTTTGCTCTATATCTAATGTGGGTCTATTCGACACCTGCCATTGCGCTCCACTTTTGGGGTTCTACAGACGCCGCATCATCAGGCTATAGCACTGCTGCAAACTGGGTTGGCGTACTATTTGGCACATACAGTCTAGCCGCAGCCATTTATTCGATTTTCATGCCCAAATTTGCAAAAGCTACGAGTAGAAAAACAGTTTATGCAACATCACTAATTGCTGGTGGAATCGGTTATATCTCCATTTTCTTTTTTGGAGGAACTGTGGGAGGCGAAAATTCGATGATGTTATTTATTTCAATGGCGGGTGTTGGCATGGCGTGGGCAGCAATTCTTTCGATGCCTTACGCTATTCTTTCTAGTTCATTACCTCAAGAAAGAATGGGAGTATATATGGGAATTTTTAATTTTACAATTGCCGGACCTCAAATTCTTAGCGGATTATTAGGTGGCCTAATCATCAAACTTGTTCCTGATAGTAATCCGATATATATTTTAGTCATAGCCGGCATCAGTATGCTACTTGCTGCCATTTCACTCATTTTCGTAGATGATAAACAAAAAGAGACAACTACATATCAAAACCTTAATCATTAAAAAAACAACCCAATTATTAATCAAACCAATCTTAAAACATGAAAAAAATCAGATTTACTCTATCGGTTCTTTTCCTATTATGCTTTAGCATAAGCATGATAGCACAGGCTAAAGTCACCCTACAGGGTGAGGTGGTCGATAAAGATAATCAACCGATTATCGGCGCATCGATTGTAGAAAAAGGAACCACTAACGGAACTGTCACCGATTTAGATGGCAAGTTTATTATTAATGTTCATTCAACAAAATCTACATTAAGTATCCGCTACATTGGGTACGAAAATCTAGAAATTGCTGCCTCAAATTCAGGCGCACTTCGCCGCGTTAAAATGCAAGAATCTTCTATTGCTCTTAACGAAGCAGTGGTAATCGGTTATGGAGTAGTGAAAAAGACTGACGCTACAGGCTCAGTTACTGCTATTAAACCAGACAAATTGAACAAAGGTGTAACAACCAACGCTCAAGACATGATCACAGGTAAAATCGCAGGTGTGAATATCACATCCAATGGCGGTGCCCCTGGAGCAGGCGCTACTATCCGTATTCGTGGTGGTTCTTCTCTTTCAGCAAGCAACGATCCACTTATAGTAATCGATGGATTAGCAATGGATAACGATGGAATCAAAGGTGTTTCGAATCCATTGAGTACAATCAATCCTAATGACATCGAAAGTTTTACAGTGCTTAAAGATGCATCAGCTACAGCTATTTATGGTTCTCGTGCCTCGAATGGTGTAATTATCATTACAACTAAAAAAGGAGAAAAAGGAGCAAGAGCGAGAGTAACTTACGATGGTAACGCCTCGATTAGTTCGGTAAAGAAAACCCTTGATGTATTATCGGGAGATGAATTTCGCACATTGGCAAATACATTGTATGCAGACAAGCCAGATATTACTAGTAAATTAGGTACAGCAAATACAGATTGGCAAAAACAAATTTATCAAGATGCTTTGAGCCACGACCACAATATCAATATTATGGGTGGGTTGAAAAACATGCCATATCGTATATCTGTAGGATACACAAACCAAGACGGTATTGTGAAAACCTCAAATTTTGAACGTTACACAGGAGCATTCAACATCAATCCTTCACTTTTGGATGACCATTTAAAAATCAATGTAAATGCCAAAGCGATGTTAGTAAAAAGTCGTTATGCGGATGGTGGCGTAGTAGGTGCTTCAGCAGCAATGGACCCTACACAACCCATCACCTCAACTGACCCAATGTTTACTCCTTATGGTGGTTATTTTCAATGGAGAGGCTATACTGGGAGCGTGCTTTCAACAGCAAATCCTGTAGCTACACTAAATCAAAAAAGTGATATTGCAGATGCCAATGACGTGATTGGTAGTGCAGAATTTGATTATAAATTCCACAACATTCCCGAGTTAAGAGCTCATTTGAATGTAGGGATGGATGCTTCTTATGGTATTCAAAAACTTCACATTGATTCGATTTCTCCAGGTGATTTTCCTTATGGAAGAAAAGGATGGGATAAGACAACCAAAACAAACACATCTTTAAACTATTACATGCAATACATCAAAGAATTTGAGAAAAGCAAATTTGATGTAATGGCAGGTTATGAGTGGCAAAAATTTCACCGAGAAGGCAGTAGTGAATACCAAGGCTTAGTTCAAAACATTGTTGATCCAAAAACAGCTGAATTGGTTGGATACAATCACATTAAAAATGTTTGGAAAACGGAGAACTTACTGGTTTCATTCTTCGGACGTGTAAACTTCTCTTTCAATAACAAATATCTATTCACTGCAACCCTTCGTGATGATGGTAGTTCACGTTTCAGCAAAGAAAATCGTTGGGGACTATTCCCTGCAGGAGCATTTGCCTGGAAAATTAACGAAGAAAGTTTCATGAAAGAGATGCAAAATCTATCAGATTTGAAATTGCGTCTAGGTTATGGAGTCACAGGTCAACAAAACATTGGAGTGGGTGATTACTCATACATTCCTGCTTATGCAATCAATAAAGATGGTGCTTACTACCCATTTGGTTCTGAATATCTAACAACTTTTAGACCAAATAAATACAACAAAAAACTGAAATGGGAACAAACCACTACTTACAATGCTGGTTTAGACTTCGGATTTTTTAAATCTCGTATTACGGGTGCTGTTGACTACTATTTCCGTGAAACGACCGATTTATTAAATGAAGTTGTTGTTGCAGCTGGTTCAAATTTTAGTAATATTTTGATTAGTAACATTGGTTCTTTACAAAACAAAGGAGTGGAATTATCAATCAGCACGAAAGCCATTACTTCAAAAGATTTCAATTGGGATATCGATTATAACGTAACTTACAACAGCAACAAAATCACGAAATTAATCGCTGGCACAAAAGCCAACTACCTTGTACCAACAGGAGGTATCTCATCTGGAACTGGCAACAATGTACAAGCACACACTGTAGGTCAACCAGCCAATTCATTCTATGTTTATCAACAAACATACGACCAAGCAACAGGTAAACCGATCGATGGAGTATTTGTAGATAGAAATAAAGATGGCGTAATCAATGATGACGACCGTTACTTCTTCCACAAACCTTCGGCAGATGTAACAATGGGATTATCTTCAAAAATTGTATATAAAAACTTCGACCTAGGAATCGCAATGCGTGCTAGTTTTGGCAATTTTGTTTACAATGACGTAGATGCTCGTAGTTCAAACGTTGGCGTTGCTGGTGTTTGGTCAACATCTGGTTTCTTCTCAAACAAACCATCTTCGGCATTAGTTACAAATTTTGCTGGTGGAACCAACAACTATTTCTCAGACTACTACATACAGGATGCATCGTTCCTACGTTGTGACAACATTACATTAGGATACTCATTTAAGAATTTGTTTAAAGTTATCTCAAGTGGACGTATTTATGCGACAGTTCAAAATCCATTTGTTGTAACAAAATACAAAGGTTTAGATCCTGAGATTTTCGGTGGCATTGACAATAGTATCTACCCACGCCCAATGGTATCTTTGGTCGGTTTAAATTTAAGTTTCTAATTTAAAATGTATAAAAAAGAAGATTATGAAATATAGAAATATAAAATCAATTCTCTCCATCGTGTCAATTGCTCTGGCAGTAAGTATGACATCGTGTGTGAATGATCTGAATGTGCAACCCATCGATCCAAGTGTTACGCAAACATTTGATCAAGATGGAGTATTTGCCAAAATATATGCATCTTTGGCGCTCTCAGGGCAAGAAGGTCCTTCAGGAAATGGTGATGTAGCCGGTATCGACGAAGGTACTTCCAATTTTGCTCGTTTAATTTGGAACTTAAACGAATTAACTACTGACGAAGGTATCTGCTCATGGGGTGACCCAGGAATTCCAGAAATGAACTTCAACAAATGGTCGTCTTCTCACGATCAATTGAAGGGATTGTATGGTCGTTTGTACTTTGGTGTTACTATTTGTAATCATTTCTTAGAACAAACTACTGGAAAAACAGATGAAAAAACGGTAAAACAACGCGCCGAAGCTCGTTTTATGCGTGCCCTCAACTACTATTATTTAATGGATATGTTCGCTAATGTTCCTTTTACTGAAGTAGTTTCTGAAACTCCAGCTCCTCAAATCAAACGTGCAGATCTTTTCACATATTTGGAAAAAGAATTGAAAGCGATTGAACCAGACATGTATGCTCCTCGTCAAGCACCTTATTATCGTGTAGATAAAGCGGCTGCATGGTTATTGTTGTCTCGCATGTATCTGAATGCTGAAGTATATACTGGAACAGCACGTTGGGATGATGCAGCCATTTATGCTAAAAAAGTAAAAGATGACTCTGGTTATACACTTTGTCCAACATTCAGACATTTATTTATGGCTGATAATGCAGGAACCATTGATGGCTCTTCTGTAAATTTGGCACCTAATGAAATTATTTTCCCTATTGCTGCTGATGGAGTAAAAACCAAAAGTTGGGGAGCTTCCTTGTTCTTAATTGCTTCAACTCATACTACAGGTATGCAAGCTTGGGGAACAACTGCAGGCTGGGGTGGTAATCGCGCTCGTCAAACTTTGGTGAAAAAATTCTTCCCTGGTTCAATCTTTGTGAACGACAAAAAGGATTTAACTACGAGTAAACTGACTAGCACAAAAGATGCAAGAGCTCTATTTTATGGTGATGTAGATCGCACACTAGCCATTTCAAACGCAGCATTCTTCAAAGAAGGATATTCTGTTATTAAATTCAGTAATCTTCGTGCAGATGGTGGAACACCAAATGATGTACAATACACTGATATGGATATTCCATTTATGCGTGTTGCTGAGGCTTATTTGATTTATGCAGAAGCAAAACTCCGTAGTTCGGCTGCTAATGCTCCAGAGGCTTTAACAGTAGTAAATCAACTTCGTGCACGTGCTGGTGCAATCGCTTTAACTTCTATAGATTTGGATAAAATCTTAGATGAAAACAGTCGTGAGTTCTTCTTCGAAGGGAAAAGACGAATTGACTTAGTACGCTTCAACAAATATGGCGGTGCGACTGGTTATACTTGGGATTGGAAAAATGGTGTTGCTGCTGGTTCAGATTTTAGTGCAATCTATAACATCTTCCCACTACCATCTACAGATTTGAATGCAAATCCAAATCTCACACAAAATCCTGGCTATTGATTTCTTAAATCATTATTTATGAAAAAATCACTTAAATCCCACTTTCGAAAGAGAGTGGGATTTTTGTATATGAGTTGGTCGATGATATTCTAAACTTCATCCGAAAATTATTTCAAGTAAACTAAAAATTATTGAAATTTGAATGTTGCTAATAGTATTGCATTCTTTTACCTTAAACTATTATGCAAATAACGATAATTTGAAATTTTGACCTTAATTTATACCCACACAAAAATGAAAAAACACATCTATTTATTTTTACTTTTTATCGCATTAAGTGCGAGTGCTTGGGCACAAATCACTACATCGACTCCTCAATTTATCACTCAAAGTGCTGGCGCAATAGACATTATCTACGATGCGTCGTTAGGAACCGCTGGTCTCAAAAACTATGCAGGAACAGATGTATATGCACACGCTGGAGTCATCACTACAGCAAGCACCAGCAATACCGATTGGAAACATGCACCAGCTTGGCTTGATAACTCAGCAAAATACAAACTTACATCCCTTGGTAATAACAAATGGAAATTCAGCATCACACCCTCGATTGATGTATTCTATGGATTAACGTCAGGCGAAAAAGTGACCAAATTAGCATTTGTATTCCGCAACGGAACAGGATCGCTGCAAGGAAAAGATACTGGTGGTGCTGATATCTTGGTAGACGTCTTTCAAGATGGATTAAACGTTGCTTTCACCAATCCGACCAGTGCACAAAGCGTTTCTGTAGGCACAAACATGAATATTCAAGTGGGATCATCCGTCGCCGCTAATCTGAACCTTCTTATTAATGGGGCAAGTGTAAAAACTGCAACAGCGGCTACTACGCTCAGCTTTTCTTATACTTTTGCTACAGCTGCCGATTATACATTAATTGCAGAGGCGACTGCAGGTGGAGTAACCGTTAGAGACACAGCTTTAGTCTGTGTACCAGCTCCTGTAACAAACCAGTCTGTACCAGCTGGCATGAAAGAAGGTATAAACTATATCAACAATACAACTGCAACATTAGTGCTTCGTGCTCCTGGAAAAACAAATGTATTTCTGCTCGGAGATTTCAATAATTGGGTGCAACAAAATGCCTATCAACTGAAACGCGATGGTGATCTTTGGTGGATTACACTCAGCGATTTAACACCAAGCAAATTATATGGATTCCAATATCTAGTAGATGGAACTATTCGTTCTAGTGATCCTTATACTGAATTGGTTTTAGATCCTTGGAACGACAAATGGATTAATCAGTACAATAATATTTTCCCTAATTTGAAAGCTTATCCTGTTGGAAAAACAGATGGTTTGGTAGCTACCCTGCAAACAGCAAAACCAACATATAATTGGATAATTCCCAATTTCACGACACCTGCTCTTGAAAATATGGTAATCTATGAAATGTTATTTAGAGATTTCACCCCACAAAAATCGATTGATGCAGCAATTGCAAAATTGGATTATTTGAAAACATTAGGAATCACCGCTGTTGAATTGATGCCTATTCAAGAATTTGATGGAAACAATAGTTGGGGATACAATCCAAACCACTATTTTGCACCGGATAAAGCGTATGGCACACCGGATAAATACAAATTATTCATAGACGAATGTCACAAACGGGGCATCGCTGTCATTTTAGATGTTGTATTTAATCATGCCTCAGGAATCAACCCATTTGCATTATTATATTGGGATGGAGCCAACAACAGACCAGCTTCAAATAATCCATGGATGAACACAACTGCACCTCACCCCTACAGTGTTTTGAATGATTTCAATCATAGCTCTTCTTATACAAAAGATTATTTCAAACGTGTTGTTCAATATTGGCTTAGCGAATACAAAGTAGATGGTTACAGATTAGACTTAACCAAAGGATTTACTCAAACATCAAGTACAGAATCGAATGCAAGCAACTATGATCAGGCTCGTATTGACAATCTTTCGGCCTATTACGATGCGGCTAAAAGTGTGAAATCTGACGTAATGTTTATCCTTGAGCATTTCTGCAACAATGATGAAGAGACGGCTTTAGCAAACAAAGGAATGTTCTTGTGGAGAAAAGTAAACAACGAATTTTCACAATCGGCAATGGGTTATCAAGCAAGTAGCGATTTCGGTGCAATGAATTCATTTCCTCGCCGTTGGGTGGGATTTGCCGAAAGCCATGATGAAGAGCGGAATTTCTTCAAAGCAAAAACGTATGGCACCGGAAATTTAAAAACCGATTCACTTGCTCGTTTCAAACGTATTCCTTTGAATGTCGCCTTTGCAACCTTAATGCCAGGCCCAAAAATGATGTGGGAATTTCAGGAGATGGGATACGATTATTCAATCGATTCGAATGGTGGAAGAACCAACGAAAAACCTTCCGTTTGGCAATGGCTCGATATCCCTGCCAGAAAGGCGGCGTATGAGGCTTGTTCAAAAGTGATTAGCTTGCGTAGAGATTATCCAAATGCCTTTACTCAAGGCAACTTTGCACTCAATGTAGGCTCAGGCGACTGGAGTGCAGGTAGAAGAATTGCACTAACCCACAGTGATTTGAACATGGTTGTTTTAGGAAACTTCGATGCATCAGCGTCTGCTGCAACAAATCCAAATTTCCCTAATACTGGCCTTTGGTATAATGTATTAACAGGTCAAGACTATTATGTTGGAAATACCTCTACTACAATCGTTCTTCAACCTGGCGAGCTTGCTGTTTTCACAGACAGAAAACCAAACGGAATAAAGGATGTAGTAACTGACAAAGATTGCACCGTATATCCAACCATGACAAATGGAAAAGTGTATGTTTCATCTTCAAGTAGAATTGAACATATTGATATTTACAATTTACAAGGTGCAAAAATAAATTCGCTTATCGAGTCTTCTAATGTAGATTTTTCAGGCTATACAAAAGGAATATACTTGATGGAAGTAAGTACATCTAGCTCAAAAAGCATTCACAAGATCATCAAAAATTAAATTTACATCCTTCGGAAGATGACACTCATTTTCCGAAGGCTTTTATATCAATTATTTTTTTTAACCCTTTAAACCACACAATTATGAAAAAAAGTACATTTATTACCGGTTGCATGATTGCATTTTCTTTATTGAGTACGTTACCTGCTTTTGCAGGTGGAGGTTGGGCTACTTGTGCCGTATCTATTACTAAAGATTCGGATCCTGCCTACAATTACAGATTGAACAACGAAGGCTGGACAGACGGCACTTGGGGATTAAATACTGACTTTCAGGGAACTAATTTTGGCACCCCATTTTCTCTTACACTAAACGGCGGCTCTGGGAACGGTTGGACTGATGATACACCTGGTTATACCACTGCTTCGTTCAAAATCTACTATCGCGCCTACTTAACTTCAGGTACTCCTGGCACTTGGAGTCAGCTTGATCTTGATTTTCAGGCATATCATACTGGAAATAATTACATCTATGACAAATCTGGTGCTAATATCAACGTATTATCATTGGTTCCAAATGTAACAGGGGCATACACATTAGAAGTCGTTATCTCTAAGAATCAGTTTTATACAGGTGGTAACTGGAACAGTATGGAACCAGGTGGACAAGCAGTTGCTTATAGTGATGCTACAGCGGGTTATACTGCAACATTTAATATCTTAGCAACTGGAATACACCAAAATGCTATTGATGCAAACATCACTTCAGCGCACAATGTAATTACGGTTGATGCCGCAAACAATTCGGTTTTAGAAATCTACTCTATTTCCGGACAAAACATCGACAGAGCAATCGCAAATGGTCGTTACACAAAAAGCCTAAAGAGTGGAGCTTATATTGTCAAAGTGAATGGCAAAGCACAAAAAGTAATGGTGAAATAATCCACCCTCAAATAAAAAGGGATAGTAATCTACTATCCCTTTTTATTCCTTAAATCTAAACACATAATCGAAAGCAAACAATTCACCTTTCATTAGTTTTGGCTTTCTTCTCTTTAAAAATTCTTCGGTCAATATCTATTTGACAAAAGAGTTGTTACATTTTCATATTGATACATCATGAGAAACACATTTCTGCTCGTATCTATTTTTGCTTGCGTTTTTTCGGCAACAGCCCAAAAAGTACAAACATCTTATCTTTGGCACATGGATCAACCGATCTATTGGGCAGATAAAAGTAAAGACAAACCCGAATCGAAACAGTTTGCTGAGGAATCTCAACGCCTCAAATTCAGTGGAGGCAATCTGTATATAGGAAGTTCTGTCGCACATCCTACAAATGATTTACAAGATATTTTCTCGAAAGCCGATCGCGTGCAAGCTTATCAAAACTCACCTCGCAATGCTGTAAGCAGTATCAAAGATTTAGCCAATGCCGGAGCTCAACTGAGCATTTCTGCCGGATTGATGGAAAATATTCAATCGTTGGGAGCAAAAAACCAATGGGGCTATGGCTCTGGTTGGATGAATGGTTATAAAGAAGCAATCGGATGGAAAACATCAGGTAACTTCCCACGTTTAGACGTAGTAGGATTTACCTACGACCATGCTCTTTCGCCATTGGTAAGCGACAGAACATTAGTTAAGCAAATTCAAGCGCATCAATACGCCTCGAATAAATATTATGGATACGTTTCGAAAGGCTACTGGCCTGCTGAATGTGCATTTACTGAACGAATCATCAAAAGTTTAGCAACATGCGGTATCGAATGGTCAGTGGTTGCCAATAGCCATTTGGCTCGCACTCTTTCTGATTATGTTCATCCATATAATATCAATGGGAATATAGAAGCTCCTAACAAAGCAGACATCGTAGCCGCCAAAGGCACCAACTGGTACGAAGGCACGATTGACGGACGCGGAAGCAGACTTGCTGCACCATATTGCTACCAAGCACACAAGGCGCAATACATCGACCCAGCAACCGGAACTGCATACAAAATTGATGTTGTTCCGATGTGTAACTACATCAGCTATATCGATGGGTACAGTGGTGCCAACGTGAGTGATATCTCTACTAAAATTGAACCATACAGCGATGCATCTCATCCGAGTTTGGTATTACTGGCTCACGATGGAGACAATGCTTGGGGTGGCGGAAGCAGCTATTATAACGAAGCTGTGACGAGCTTCACTCACGCTGCCGCAAATGCAGGCTACAAGCCCACCACGATTCAACAATTTCTAAAAGATAATCCAGTTCCAGCGAATGACATGGTGCACGTCGAAGATGGTGCATGGGTAAATGCTGACAGTGATTGGGGACATCCGCAATACATCAACTGGTTGTGGCCTCTTTACTCGAAAACTAATTATCGATTCGACCCAAATGGTTGGACCGAAGATGCTAGAAATTGGGCGGTCATTACTGCTACAGAAAATTATGTAACGATGGCAGAAGACCTCGAAGGAGGAAATCTACGCATCGAAAAAATTGCCGATGGTGGCACAACGGCTACCAACGCCGAAAAAGCTTGGCATTTCTACTTTGGTGGGTTGAATAGCGGATTTATGTATTATGGCAAAGCAGAAGACATGGAGGTAAAAGCCTCAATGACTGGTAATATTGCCATCGATTATGCAAAAAATGTTATCAATTCGAAACAAGGAGTTGACAACACTGCTCCATCGGTCTTTATCCCTCAACGCTTTCCATACAACCCAGGAAGTACAGGATTTGGACCAACAACAGGGTACAAAAAAATAAACTATTCGAGCGATTTTGACGTCTGGACATTTGCCTACGATGTGAGTGGATTAGCCAATATTACACTCAAATATCGAACAGACAAAGATGGTATCAATTCAGAACAAAGCTCTCAAAATGAAACTTATGCAGGTGGTTCAGAGGTAGATGCTTGGCAGGATATCGCGATGACTCGCAAGCCTCTTGCTGCTGATCCAACAGCTGATCCAGAACTAAACTTTTTCATTCTGCCACAAGCAAAGGCAGATTTGTGTTATGCCGAAATCAAAAACCTGAAAGACACTTTGGTCGATTACTACGTTGAAGCCATCGATACAAAAGGAAATATTTTCCGATCGCCGATTCAACATGTATATGTAGGCAATGGTGACGGAAACAATGGAGGAACAACAGGCAATATCACGTGGACACCGACAGCGCCGACGTCTGCTAACACCATTACCATTGTATCGAAAGATGCTACTGCCAGCTCAAAATTACATTGGGGTGTAAATAATTGGACAACAGCAATTGCTGCTTATCAACCAACAGGCACTACGGCATCTACTGGTGGCGCGGTAGAAACACCTTTTACATTGGTGAACGGAGTCTGGCAAGTGATGCTTGGACCATTCAACAATCCTACACAAGCTGTTTCAAAAATCAATTTTGTTATCAATCACGGTTCATCTTGGGATAACAACGGTGGAAGCGATTACTTAATCAATGTATCAGCCATATTAACCGACAATCCATTAGGGCAAAATATAAACAAAAATCTTCTTGAGAATGAGACTTACACGTTTGTAGGAACTGATTTCGGATTCAGCAGTCCCAAATCGAATACTTTCAAAGGAATCAGAATCATTAGTTTGCCTTCTTCAGGCTCATTAAAAAGTGGAAGCACATCAGTTTCTGTTGGTGATTTGATCACAGGCTCAGACCAATTTACGTTTACTGCTGGCAGTCTATCAGCATCATTTTCATTCAAAATAATAGACAGCGGAGACTTGGAAAGTGATGCAACCTATACAGCAACATTTACCATTGGAAGCATTAATCCGCCAACTGTCATAACGGTTTCATTTAAAAAACCAACTGAATGGGGAACTTCAGGTGTCAACCTTTGGGCTTGGACTGGCACAAATACGAATCTTTTCCCTTCATGGCCAGGAGTCTCAATGACTGATAATGGTAACGGAGTTTATTCTTACACATTTGCCGAAACAGTAACAAATGTGAATGCTATTTTCAGTAAAAACGGCTCACCTCAAACAGTAGACATTTCGGCAATTACAGCTTCTACTTGCTATGAACAAAGTGGATTAAGTGGAAATAAATTGACCGTAAAAACAGTTGATTGTACGTCCAACATTCAAACGTATCAATCGTTGCTAAAAATGAACATTTATCCACAACCTGCTACTACTAGATTTGCTATTGAATTACCAAATATTGCCTCTAACGACGAGTTTCAATTGAATATTTATGACATGAATGGAAAAATAGTAAGAAAAGAGTCATTTTCTGGAAATCAATTTATTGTGGATAGAGGTACATTAAAATCGGGGTTGTATTTAGTAAGAATTACAAACGAGAAATCGGGTATCGAGTTTTCATCCAAACTTTCGCTTAAATAAAGTTTAGCATTTTTCATGTCAACACAGATAAACAAACGGCTGTTATATTGGAAGCTCCTGATAGGATTGACTATATTGGTTAGTTCTTGCAATATCAAGGCGCCAATAGATCAAATGCTACCGGAAGGTAACAGAAATGGAGCACCTGTAGTTTCATTGAGCACCAGAACCGACACCTTAAATCTAAAAACTTTTTTGCCCGAAGTTATGGACTTCGACTCAGTCACTTCAAACTCACTCAAAATAAAACATATTAAGAAAAAATCACCACAATTTACATATTCAATAAAAGATCCAAACAAGCATTTTCATGAAATAACCATTTGGAAAAACAATATGAAATCAACATTAATCGCAATTCAAGAGTCGTTGCTATCAGCAAAAGATTCTATTGGTCCAAGAATGAAAATCAAAAGTTTTCTCAACAATGTGCTATTTGTTTCGGGAGTTGTACATCCTAAAGAAATGATTATCTTGTGGCAAAATACGATTTTGCCAAGTCGATTTATCCAAACTGATACAAAAGGAATCTCGATTACAATACCGAAAGAAGCAAAAGAGGTGAAAGAGTCAACATTGCGAGTATTTGCCACAGACCAACACGGCATGATTGGCATCCTAAGAATACCTTTGTATGGCGGACAACCTCTATAAATAAACAGCGAACAATCATTAACTTAAAAGAATAAATTATGAAGCGAATTACCTTTTTACTTGTATCATTGTTGTTCACTTTCAGCACATTTGCAGCAATTGATATCCGGCAATTAGAGCCATCGTTCTGGTGGTCTGGCATGAAAAACAGCGAGTTACAAATCATGGTTTATGGTAAGGATTTGGCCTCAACAAATGTTCAAATTACAACTCCTGGAGTCATTTTATCAAAAGTAGTAAAAGGGGATAGCCCAAATTATCTCTTTTTGTATTTAGACCTTAGCCAAGCAAAAGCAGGCAATGTAAACATTCTATTTACGAAAGAGAAAGAGACCAAGAATATGATTTACGAACTAAAGAAACGTACGATTGATCCGCTTTCACGCAAAGGATTTACGACATCAGATGTATTGTATCTAGTAATGCCCGACAGATTTGCAAATGGCAATATCGCCAACGACAATCTGAAGATGAAGAATGTAACGGTACAAGTGAATCGCAAAAATCCGAATGCTCGTCATGGTGGAGATTTAGCAGGAATCGAAGAGCATCTCGACTATATTTCTGATTTGGGAGTAACGGCAGTTTGGCTCAATCCTGTACTTGAAAACGATATGCCGGGTGGATCGTATCATGGATACGCTATTACCGACTATTACAATATTGATGCTCGTTATGGTTCAAATGGAGATTATGTACGATTTATCGACAAAACTCATCAAAAAGGGATGAAGGTAGTAATGGATATGATTTTCAATCACTGCGGGAGTGAACACATTTGGATGAAAGATCGACCGTTTGCTAATTGGTTTAATTTCCCCGATGGTTACGTGCAAACCAATCACTCTAAATTTGTCTATTTCGATCCGTATGCATCAAAATACGATACAAAGAGATGTGTTGATGGATGGTTCGTAGATGCTATGCCCGACCTAAATCAGCGCAATCCACATCTAGCTAAATACCTAATACAGAACAGCATTTGGTGGGTAGAATATGCAGGTATCGATGCCATTCGCCAAGACACACACCCTTATGCCGATTTCGATATGATGTCGCAATGGTGTAAAGAGGTAATGACCGAATACCCCAATTTCAATATCGTGGGAGAAGCTTGGATGAATGAAACACCTGGCGCGGCCTACTGGCAAGCAAATAGCAAATTAGATAAAGACAAAAATTCTAATTTAAAAAGCGTGATGGATTTTCAATTAATGGGTGTGGCTCATGGCGCATTTCACGACGAAACTGATTGGGGAAGCGGCTTGACCAAAATATACGAAACTTTATCTTATGATTTTCTATATCCAGACATAAATAACCTGCTTGTCTTCCTCGAAAATCACGATACGGATCGTTTCTTACGCGAAATGCCAACAAATTTAGATGTATTCAAACAAGCATACACGTTCCAACTCACGTCTCGTGGAATTCCTCAACTCTATTATGGTGCCGAGATATTGATGAATGGAGATAAGAGAATAACAGACGGAGATGTGCGCAAAGATTTCCCAGGAGGTTGGGATTCTGATTCTCGCAACGCCTTCACCGCGGCTGGAAGGACTGATCTAGAGAATCAGGCACATGATTTTTTGAAAAAATTGCTCACTTGGCGCAAAGGCAATGAAGTGATTGCGAAAGGTTCTCTCAAACATTTCGTTCCGCGTAATGGTGCTTACGTCTATATTCGAGAATACCAAGGCAAACGTGTGTTGGTGATTCTAAATGGAAAGAGTGCGGTCAATACAATTTCGTTGGATCAATATGCCGAAATACTCACCAATACGACTCAAGGTAAAGATGTAATCACTGGGAAAATGGTGCAACTCAATAAAGAACTAACACTGGCTCCACGCGAATCACTGATTTTAGAATTATGAAATAATTTCAGGTAAATATTGGGTTACTTGAATGAAAAGCGCGAAGTGGTAGTTAATATCACTTTGCGCTTTGTTTTTACAACAACCTTGAATCCAATTAAAATTCAATATATTTGTGACTTGAAACATAAAAGATAAAATCATGAATGCACGCATAGTTTTCACTCTCTTTCTCTCGCTATTTTCGCTTCTTTCTTTTTCGAAAAAATTACCAACAACACTCCTTTTTGTTGGATCCTACACCAATGATAAACCAGACAAAGGAATATCAGTATTCAAATTCGATACCCAAACTGGAGCACTTACCAAATTGAGTAATTCGGAAAATATCACCAATCCTTCCTTCCTAACAATTTCTCCAAACGGTAAATTTCTCTACGCTTGCAGCGATACAAAAATGCCTAAACCCGGTTCTATTTCAGCTTTTGCCATTCATGCGAAAACGGGTCAACTTACATTTATCAATAAACAATCGAGTGGCGGTGAAAATCCAGTGTATGTAGCTATGGATAAATCCAATCGTTTCGTTGTAACGGGAAACTATTCATCAGGAAGTGTTTGCCTTTTATCAGTAAACAAAGATGGAAGTTTAAACAAAAAAAAGGAGCTTATTCAATTCAAAGACAGCAGTATCAACAAATCTAGACAATCAGAATCTCACATTCATTCCACTTATTTTGACCCTGAATGCAAATATATCTTCGCACCGGATTTAGGAGCTGATAAAATCAGAGCATTCAATTTCTATCCAAATAATTCCAATCATATTGTGACAAACGAATCATTAACCGTGAAAACGACACCAGGCTGTGGACCTCGTCATTTCGTATTTCATCCGAATAAACTTTTTGGATACAACATCGAAGAGCTCAGTGGAATGGTAACAGCCTATACTTATAAAGATGGGAAACTTGATTCTATCCAACACATTTTCTCTTATTCAAAAAAACGTGATTCGTATGGTGCTGCTGATATTCACATCTCTCCAGACGGAAAATTCCTCTATGCATCGAATCGGTTTGTTGGCGAAAATTCGATTGCTATCTTTAGCATCAATACTTTGAGTGGAAAATTGAAGTTGGTTGGACATCAATCGACGGAGGGTGACCATCCTCGCAATTTTACAATCGACCCAAGTGGTAATTTTCTACTCGTCGCAAATATGTTATCTAATAACATTGTGATTTTCAAACGTGACAAACTCAGCGGACTACTCACCAAAGTGGGAGAAGAAACATCAGAAACACGACCTTCCTGCTTGCAGATGAGAACATTTTAAATGATAGAAAAGAAAACACGATTATCAAAAACAAAAAGAACACCAGTAAACCAATACTGATGTTCTTTGTAGCCCATAGGAGAGTCGAACTCCTCTTTCTAGGATGAAAACCTAACGTCCTAACCGATAGACGAATGGGCCATCTATGGAGGTATTTTTCAACTAAATTTACGAAACAAAAAAGCTTACGCCAATTTGTTCACAAAAATAGACAACTTAGATTTCAAGTTGTTTGCTTTATTTTTGTGGATTGTGTTCTTCTTCGCCAATTTGTCTAACATTGCACTAACGCTACGATACAAAGTGATTGCTTCTTCTTTGTTTGTAGTAGAACGCAATTTTTTAATTACGTTTCTAGCTGTTTTAGCGTAATATCTATTGTGTATTCTTTTTACACTTGCTTGTCTGATTCTCTTCTCAGATGATTTATGATTTGCCATATTGACTAATCTCCTAATTTGTTAATTATTAATTCTTTAAGTAGTAGCCCATAGGAGAGTCGAACTCCTCTTTCCAGGATGAAAACCTGGCGTCCTAACCGATAGACGAATGGGCCATGCAAGTGCTTTAGCTTTTTGCGAGTGCAAATATACGCCAGTTTTTCAAATTGGCAAAATATTATTACAAAAAATAAATATTATTTCTCTTTAGTCATCGAGCTTAGATGAATATCCAACGAGCGTGAAGAGATTAAAATCTCTCTAATTGAGACTAATAACGAACCAATCAAAGAGAGTAGCGCCGTTCCAAAAATGTATATAGACAACTCCTTCAGTTGAATATAAATAGTAAACATAGCGACAACACATAGCAACAAGCTAATCATACCCAAAACTTGCATCGCTCTTGTCAAATGAAGTCGCTCTCTTAGATTCTTAATTTGAGCCGCACCCATCTCAGTCGGTTTTTGCTCGTACTCTTTTTTCAAATTACGAATCACTTGCGCATACGCCAGAAAACGGTTGGTATAAGCCAACATAATCAACGAAATAGCCGAAAAGAGCAACGACGGAGTAGAAAGTGTAAGTTCGTTCATATTCTTTCAAATCTAAAACCAATTGCAATACAAAACAACTGGCCCCTTTTTAAGTTCTGGAAACAAAGCACAAAAGTAGCTGATTTAATCAAAATGAAGTACATTTGCCTTTACATTTTAAGCATCCTCTCTGAAACCGATTTAACAAAATACTTCGTGAATTTCGAAAAATCCAAGTGCATTGTTTTGCACACAATACAATACAAAGATAGCACCTCTATCGTTCATCTGTACTCAGAAAACACGGGAAGAATTGCGTGTTTTCTACCGACGTCACGAAGCAAAAAATCGGCAGTAAAGGCGAATCTTTTTCAACCTCTCTCCATTCTTGATCTCGAAATTCATGTAAAACAAGGCAAAGAGATACATCAGATCAAAGAGGCACGCACCGCTTTTCCGTTGATTCACATCTACACGAATCCTATTAAATCATCAATAGCGATGTTTGTGGCTGAGTTTCTTTTCCGAATTATTCGTGAACACGAGCAAAATGCACCACTTTTTCGTTTTATCGAAAGTTCTATTCATATTTTAGAGTTAAGCGAAAAAGGAATTGCCAATTTTCATCTCGTATTTCTATTGAAGTTTACGTCATATTTAGGATTTTATCCACTAGATATAAATCCAGAAGGAAACAATTATTTTGATTTACAGAATGGGATTTTCGTTCCACAAAAACCGCTTCATGGTCATTACCTAAATCAAGAACAAACTGCTGGATTAGGCAAACTGCTACGAATTAACTACGAAACAATGGATCGATTCGCCTACAACAGACAGCAACGACAAGAAATTGTTGCAGAAATTCTTGACTATTATCGACTACACCTCAACGCTTTTCCGGCCATTAAATCACTCGATGTTCTGAAAATGCTTTTTTGATCAGAAATAAACAGTTGCTTTCTATTCGAAAAATGTTAATTTTGCGACTCAATTACCCGCCCTTGTAGTTCAATGGATAGAACGAAAGTTTCCTAAACTTTAGATTCGAGTTCGATTCTCGGCGAGGGTACAATTTAAATTACTATTTCTGCAACATAAGCCAATAAATAATTTTATCATTATTTATACACATCATCCTTTCGGTTATGCTATTTTTTGGCTAATTTTGCTTGCAATTGAAATCAAATCGCACCACATCCTAACTAAGCCAAAATTAACATTATGCCTACAAAATCGAAGGAAGCCGCTCTCTTGTATCACTCCCAGGGCAAACCCGGAAAAATCGAAGTCATCCCCACAAAACCCTACAGTACACAATCTGATCTTTCACTCGCCTACTCTCCCGGTGTAGCCGAACCTTGTCTTGAGATTGAGAAAAACCCAGCAGATGCATACAAATACACCGCCAAAGGAAATCTGGTAGCGGTTATTTCGAATGGCACAGCCGTTTTAGGATTAGGAGATATCGGCGCATTAGCGGGAAAGCCTGTCATGGAAGGAAAAGGCTTGTTATTCAAAATTTTTGCAGGAATTGATGTGTTCGACATCGAAGTTGATGAAAAGGATCCTGAGAAATTTATCCAAGCAGTTAAAGCAATTTCTCCAACATTCGGTGGCATAAACTTGGAAGATATAAAAGCTCCAGAATGTTTCGAAATAGAGGAACGACTGAAAGCAGAGCTCGATATTCCAGTGATGCACGACGACCAACACGGTACCGCAATTATCTCTTCAGCAGGATTAATCAATGCCCTTGAAATTGTAGGCAAGAAAATCGAAGACATCGTTATCGTTGTAAATGGTGCCGGTGCAGCTGCAAACTCATGTACAAAACTATATATGATGCTCGGCGCTCGCAAAGAGAACATCGTGATGGTAGATAGCAAAGGAGTTATTAACATGGAGAGAACTGATTTGACTCCTTCTAAAAAAATGTTTGCTACCACTCGCAAAATCAACACACTTGCCGATGCAATGAAAGGTGCTGACGTTTTCTTGGGTCTATCCATTGCCAATGTGGTATCACAAGATATGGTTCGTTCGATGAACGACAACCCAATCGTTTTTGCATTAGCAAATCCAAATCCTGAAATCTCTTACAAAGATGCGATTGAATCTCGCCCCGATATAATTTTTGCGACTGGTCGATCCGATCATCCTAACCAAATCAATAATGTACTCGGATTTCCATACATTTTCCGAGGTTCACTCGATGTACATGCTAGGTGTATCAACGAAGAGATGAAATTAGCCGCTGTAATTGCCATTGCTGATTTAGCAAAAAAAGCAGTTCCAGATGTAGTGAATGCTGCGTACAACATTAATCGTTTATCGTTTGGCCGTGGCTATATTATTCCAAAGCCTCTCGATCCTCGTCTATTGACAACTGTGGCACCAGCCGTAGCAAAAGCAGCTATAGCATCTGGCGTGGCACGCAATCCGATCACCGATTGGGATGCTTACGAAAATCGATTACTCGATTTAATGGGTAGCGATAATAAAATGATTCGTCGTTTCTCAGAAATGGCTCGACAAAATCCAAAACGTGTGGTTTTTGCGGAAGCAAACCATGCAAACATGTTGAAAGCAGCCGTACGTTCAAAAGAAGAGGGCTATTGTTTCCCTATTTTATTGGGAAACGAAGAGCGCATCGAAAAACTTGCTCAAGAACTCAGCATCTCTATCGAAGGCATCGAAATTGTCAATCTTCGTCACGATCGTGAAGAGGAACGCCGCACTCGTTTTGCCAAAATTCTTACTGAAAAACGCGGTAGAAATGGCATGATGTTTAGTGAGGCATTCGAGAAAATGAACGATCGAAACTACTTTGGGATGATGATGGTAGAGTGTGGTGATGCTGATGCATTCATTACAGGAACTTATACAAAATATTCGGAAACAACTCGCATTGCCAAAGAGGTAATCGGCATTCGAGACGGCTTCAAACACTTTGGTGCGATGCACATTGTGAATTCTAAAAAAGGAACTTTCTTCCTTTCAGATACACTAATAAACAGACACCCAACACCCGAAACGTTGATTGATATTGCCCGATTGACGAATAATTCGGTGAAATTCTTCGCCCACGAACCAGCGATGGCGATGATTTCGTACTCAAACTTTGGCGCAGACGAATCGGGAAGTCCTGCTTCAGTACACTCAGTGGTGCAACACCTTCACGAAAACTACCCCGACATGGTAGTGGACGGTGAAATGCAGGTGAATTTTGCACTTAATAAAAATCTGCGTGACACCAAATTTCCATTCAGCAAACTCAATGGAAAAGATGTAAACACACTTATCTTCCCTAACCTCAGCTCGGCTAACTCGGCATACAAATTGATGCGAGAAATGGCTGGAAGTGAAGTAATCGGTCCTATCCAAATGGGATTGAACAAACCAATTCACTTTACTGATATTGAAACTGGCGTGCGAGATATAGTCAACCTTACCGTAATTTCAGTAATTGACGCTATGGTTAGCGAGAAAATGCAAGGGAAAATGGATGTATAAATTCAGCTTTTCATAAAAAAATAAGACCTGTCTCATTTTGAAGCAGGTCTTATTTGTTTTATGATTATCTTAAACTCAAACAAACCAATACACCGTAACGAAGTGACAAATTGTGCCAATGAGTACAAAAACATGAAAAACGGCGTGGTTAAATTTTAATCCCTTTAAGCTGTAAAGAACCGCTCCAATCGTGTACGAAATTCCACCAGCGAGGAGCCAGCTTAATCCTTCGGACGACATATTTTTCATCAACGGACTGATGGCAAAGACAATAATCCAACCCATCATTACATACATAATGGTGGAAAGCAGTTTATATTTCCCGATAAAAAAGAGCTTAAGCGTGATGCCTACCAATGCTGAGCCCCATGCAATTCCGAAAATCGTCCATCCTACCCAACCGTTTAGCGTCACAAGTGTAAATGGGGTATAACTGCCAGCAATCAGCACATAAATAGATGCGTGATCAAAAACATTGAGCCGAGCTCTTATCTTGGGCGTTTTCGAATTGTGATAGATAGTGGACGCAGAATAGAGCAATATCATACTTGCCCCAAAAATCGAGAAACTAACGATCCTCATTACATCATTGAGCGCAACGCCGCGCTGCACCAATAATACTGTCCCGATAACACTTAGCAAAACACCTAGTCCATGCGACCACACATTGATTCTCTCTTCTGCTGGCGCATAAAATTTCACTCCCTGTTTATACATATATCTTTCATTTTGAGTAACTGTTACAAAACTAGTGATAAAACGATAAGAAATGACAGAAGTTCATCCTTTTTCAAAAAGTGGCTAAATAGACAAATTAGGATAGCACTTCAAATTTAGCTACTTTTGCAAAAAAATAATCGTTTGAATGAAGCCTCAAAAAAACTCTGACAAAGATATTCAACTTACCGTAACCGATGCATCCGAGCTACTGGATTTTCTAATAGAGAAGTCGAACGGGAAGAGTCGGAATCACATGAAATCACTTTTAGCCCACAAACAGGTAAAAGTAGGAAACCGCATCACTTCACAATACAATCTCGCCTTGAAAAAAGGAGATGTGGTAACTATTATGCCTAATAAAAAGAACGAAGAGAAACCGCTTCCGGGCATGGAGATAGTGTATGAAGATCGATACATTATCGTCATAAATAAAGAGCCGGGGTTACTTTCCATCGCTACAGATAGAGAGAAACGTGGCACGGCATATAGCATTTTGAGCGATTATGTAAAAGAACGTCATCCCAAAAACCGAATATTTGTACTCCACCGTCTCGACCGCGAGACGTCGGGATTGATGATGTTTGCGAAGGATCAAGAGGTACAAGAGATACTTCAGCACAATTGGGATCAAGCAGTTTCGGCTCGTGCTTATGTAGCATTGGTGGAAGGTGAAATAAATCCGCCAGAAGATACCATCGTATCATGGTTAAAGGAGGGCAAGACGTTTATCGTCCACTCCTCTCCCATCGACAATGGCGGGCAAAAAGCGATAACTCACTACCGCACCATCAAATCGAACAAATACTACTCACTACTAGCTGTTGAACTCGAAACGGGTCGAAAAAATCAAATACGCGTGCAAATGCAAAGCATCGGGCACCCTGTGGTTGGTGACAAAAAATATGGCGCTACACACAGTCCGATCAAGCGAGTTGGGCTTCATGCTATGGAGCTATCATTCACACACCCAGTCACCAACGAAACGTTAGAATTTTCGACACCCATTCCACGAAAATTCTCTACCGTTTTTGGCTCTGAAAAGAGAGAAGAGACTTCAAGAAAGCAAAACGGGAAGAAATAATTTGGACTTATTTCATATATAAAAAATTTGAATTGCTCAAAAAATAGAAAGAATTAAAAATTTATTTCGCTTTACACTTTTACTATAAAAGATATTATCTTTGTCATATTAAATTTACTGCTACTAATATGAATGCAACATACCATTTAAATTCTGCAGAAGATATTAACTCTGACATTTTGGATGCCATTAAAACTGCATTTAAATCAAAGCCGATTACTATTACAATAGAAGAGGATAATTTAGAGCTGAATGCTGATTTGAAATTGACATTAGACGAAAGACTACAGGAGGATGAGACTACATATCTTACAGCGGATGAATCTATAATCCGACTTAAAGGAAGGTATGGGTTATAAAATTAGCATTTCTCCAAGAGCTCAACAGGAGATAGAAGAGGCACTCGACTATTATTCACAAAATAGTCTCGATGCTACACAAAAGTTTATTTATGAATTAATTCGAACTTATAAAATTCTTAAGACTAATCCTTTTTTTAGAATATACTACAAGACTGTCAGAGGCGTAAAACTTCACAAATTTCCGTATTCCCTCTTCTTTACGGTTGACAAATCTCAAAATACGATCAAAATTCTCTCCTGTTTCCATAATTTCAGAAACCCAAAGAAATTACCAAAATCTTACAAATAAAAAATGCGCACCAACTATTAGCCTGTGCGCATTTCAAAATATAAGAATCTATTTCTCTACTCTAGGTATGTATAACCATACAAACCTGAGCGATAGTTTGATAAGAATTCACGACCCTCTTCTACTGTAATTGTACCATTTTTCACAGAAGCGGTCACCCAAGTTTCAACAGTTCGCACCATTTTCTTTGGATTGTATTGCACATAATCCAACACTTCGGCAACGGTTTCTCCATCAATCACTTTTTCTATTTCGTATTCATCTTTATATACCTTGATATGAATGGCATTTGTGTCACCAAACAAATTATGCAAATCACCTAGAATCTCTTGGTATGCGCCTACAAGGAAAACGCCGATAAAGTATTTTTCTCTGGATTTAAGTGGATGAACTGGCAAATGGTACGAAAAATTCTGCATCGAGATGAAGTTATCTATCTTTCCGTCAGAATCGCACGTGATATCTTGAATAGTTGCCGAAACCTCCGGTTTCTCATCCAATCGGCTCAATGGCATGATGGGGAAAATCTGGTCGATCGCCCACGAATCGGGCAATGATTGAAACAACGAGAAGTTGCAAAAATACTTATCTGGCAACATTTTGGCAATGGCGCGCAACTCATCGGGAGCATGCTTTTGCTGCGATGCAGTTTGATAAACTTCGCGAGCAATTGACCAAAAAAGTCGTTCAATTTGAGCGCGAGTTGTCAAATCTAACAATCCAAGACTAAAACGTTCGAGCGATTCCTCCCTGATTTGAAGAGCATCGTGCCATGTTTCAATCAAACGTGGTTGATTGATGTCGTCCCACAATTTGTATAGCTCTTGTACTAATTCGTGCGCATCTTCTGCTGGTTCTTCATTCTCATTCCAAACAGGTAGTGTTGTCGTTTCAAGCACTTCGAACACCAATACAGAGTGGTGTGCTGTAAGTGAGCGACCCGATTCTGTGATAATATTTGGTTGTGGAATATCATTTTTGGTACATGCATCCACTAACGTTGAAATCGAGTCGTTGACATATTCCTGAATAGAATAATTCATGCTATAGCCACTACTTGCTGAACGAGTCCCGTCGTAATCGACACCCAATCCACCACCGATATCAACGAACTCTACATCAAAATCCATGTTTCGAAGTTGAACGTAGAATTGAGAAGCTTCGCGCAATGCATTTTTGATGCGACGAATCTTTGTTACCTGACTTCCAATATGAAAATGAATCAGCTTCAGACAGTCTCGCATTTTATTTTTGTCGAGGAAATCGAGTGCTTCGAGCAATTCACTGGAATTAAGTCCAAATTTACTAACATCGCCACCAGACTCTTCCCATTTGCCACTACCAGAACTTGCTAATTTGATGCGAATCCCAATATTCGGACGAATTTTCAATCTTTTAGCAATGGTGGCAATTAATTTTAGCTCATTGAGTTTTTCAACAACTAAATAGATTCGTTTGCCCATTTTTTGAGCCAAAAGAGCCAATTCGATGTATGTTTCGTCTTTGTATCCGTTGCAAATTATCAGTGAATTAACATCAATATCGATGGCCAATACTGCATGAAGTTCTGGTTTAGAACCAGCTTCAAGTCCAATATTGAATTTCTTTCCGTGGTGAACAATCTCCTCCACCACAGGGCGCATTTGATTGACTTTGATTGGATAGATGATATGATTATTAGCCGTATAGCCATATTCTTCTGCGGCAACTTTGAAACAATTCGAGATCTTTTCGATTCGATTGTCCAAAATATCAGGAAAACGGAGCAACATCGGAGATGTTACATCACGCAGTTGCAATTCATCGATCAACTCTTTCATATCGACCGACGCGCAATTCTTTTTAGGAGTGACAGTTACGTGTCCTTTTTCGTTAATCGAAAAGTAATCCAATCCCCAACCTCCAACATTGTAGAGCTCTGCAGAATCTTCAATACGCCATTTTCTCATTTACGTTATTTTCTTAAGGTAAAAAAAATGAAAAATTCAGGGTGCAAAAATAGATATAATATGCGATAATGCAATAAGTTTAGAGTTGTTCTTGATAATTGCAACAAAGTCCGCTCAGATGCTTTCAATATGAAAGGGTTACAATAATGGGATTATGGTCGGACAAATAGTGTCCGTCGTTTTCATAAAAGGGATTTTCGTAGCTCAACACCTTAAATCGAACATTGACAAAAACGAAATCAATTAATTCCCTCTCTTCCAGTTTCACACCGCCAAATCCATGAAAACTCCACGATTCTCCTGTAACAGATCTTGCTAATTGGTGAGAATCAGAGAATCCATTTTTAGGGGAAACCATCGTCTTATAGGCTTCATCTTTGGTGGTAGAATTGAAATCACCCATGATCACTACCGCACATTCGGGTGCAATGGCGGCTACTTTTTGTTGAATAAGCAGGGCGCTTCGACGACGAGCCTCCAAACCGATGTGGTCGAAATGAGTGTTAAACACAAAAAAAACTTTTCCAGTCAACCGTTCTTTCAATTTTGCCCACGAAGCCACACGTGGGAAAGCCGCATCCCACCCTTTTGAACCGACGACATTGGGCGTTTCGGATAGCCAAAAAGTGCCTGATAGCAATAATTTAAAGCGTTTGGAATCAAAGAAAACAGGTGAATATTCGCCACCTTGTTTTCCATCATCACGACCCACACCCACTGAAATATAGCCATCAATTCCTCTTTGTAAATCGACCAATTGATTGTGCTTCACCTCTTGCAATCCAAAAACAGCAAACTTACTTTTCTTGATAAACGCACAAACCGAATCCTTCCGTAGCGACCAAGTGTTGATGCCATCTACGGGCGTATCTAAACGAATATTGAACGTGGCAACTTTGATTTGTTTATATGGTTTTGCCGATAAACCTCCTATTCCTAGTAATATAGAAAATAAAAGCAGTGTGGTAGTACGTTTCATTTTGTGGTGACGCTTATAATAAATTACATATTTTCATTTCTACCGCTTTTAGCAAATCGTTGGGAGACAATCGCAACTGCAACCCACGTTGTCCAGCACTGATGTAAATTTCAGAAAAATTGGTAGCAGTTTCATGCAAATAAACAGGATAAGGCTTCTTCATCCCAAGTGGCGAGCAGCCGCCACGAATATACCCTGTCAATGGGAGTAACTCTTTCATTGCAACAGTTTCTGCCTTTTTGTTTTGAGAAACAATGGCTGCTTGTTTTAGATTGACTTCTCCGTCACCAGGAATAATACAGACAAAGACTCCTGTTTTATCTCCTCTCAACAGAATTGTTTTGAAGACTTGTTCTACCGGCTCATTCAATTGTGCAGCCACATGAATCGCACTCAAATCATCCTCCTCTACTTCATAAGGAATGAGTTCGTACGCAATTTTCAATCGATCAAGAATGCGTGCAGCGTTTGTTTTTTGAATTTTCATTTTGGAAAATAAAATCATATCGACATTCGAGGATACTATTCATCCCACTCCTTCATCTCCAACATATCGAGATACTCTTCCCACTGCGGATCAACTTCCGTGTAGATTTCGATAGGCAAAAGTGGAAAACCGGCCAACGCTTCGTTCACTCGCTCTCCAAAAACACGAATTGTTCTGCAATAAAAGACCCACGTTTTCTGATCTCCACCAGTATAAATAGCTGTCATAATGGCGAGTTTATCGTCTTCCATCACTTTGCGCAATACGAGCTCTACCTGCTCCATCTGTGCAGCCAACTCTTCAGAAGGCATTCCCTGATGATTTCCTTCAAATTTCCAAGTAATCTCCACCCGTTCCTTGAATTTGCCAGAACGCACAAATTCCATCACATCGTCACGACCTGTCACTGTGATTAATCTCTCTTTTTCATCCTGCGAAATTGCAGTAAACCATTTATCGGTCAGTCTCATTCTATTTTTAAGTTTTTGTTTTACATATTCATAAAAGCCAAACAAACCTACAAAAAAAAATGCCAACTAAGTCCAATTTTAGCTATTTTACGAAATCCGAAACAAAAAAGAGACGCAACACTTGCATTATTCAGCGATTCAGAATACATTTAGGCAATGTTTATTCAACAAAAATCACCTTTCATTACGAAAATTCTATGTACGATACTATTCGCATTTTTTGCAAAAACAACAACGAGTACCAAGACTTTCCAATAGGAACTACTTTGTTGGAAATCTACAAAACGATGGAGGTTAAAATGCCTTACATGGTAGTCAGTGCCAAAGTGAATAACAAAATTGAGGGGCTTCGATTTCGGTTATTTGCGGCAAAAACGATTGAGTTTGTAGATGTCTCCACCTCATCGGGAATGCGGACGTATGTTCGTTCGCTCTGTTTTGTGCTCTACAAAGCCATGTCTGACCTCTACCCTGGTTCCAGATTACGGATTGAACATCCTATTTCGAATGGCTATTTTTGCACGATGAATCATCGGATGCAGATTTCTGAAGAAAGTATCTCCAAGATTAAATTGAGGATGCAGGAAATCATCAACGAAGATTTACCATTTCACCGAAAAGAGGCACAAACCGAAGAAGTCATACGTCTTTTTGAAGAGCAAAACATGCCTGACAAAGCGGAATTACTATTGTCCGCAGGAGAAGTTTACTCCTTTTATTATCAGTTAGCAGACAATATTGATTATTACTATGGCAATCTCCTTCCATCGACCAAATACTTATATCTCTTCGATCTAATTCCTTACGAAGAAGGTGTATTATTGCGCAATCCAAATAGACAAAATCCTACGGTGATTGAAGATTTGGTTGAACAGAAGAAAATGCTCGAAGTGCTTCACGAATATGTTCATTTCAATGAAATTATCGGGATAAACAATGTTAGCTCATTGAACAACGCTGGTAAAAACAGACAGTTAACCGATATTATAAAAGTATCGGAAGCTTTACACGAAAAGAAAATTTCACAGATAGCAGATGATGTTGCTGCACGCAATGCTCGAGTTATACTAATCGCAGGACCCTCTTCTTCAGGAAAAACGACCTTCTCAAAACGACTCTGCATCCAATTGATGACCAACCTTTTGAAACCTGTTGCTATTTCGCTAGACAACTATTTCTTACCCAGAGAAGAAACACCAAAAGATGAATTTGGAGATCATGATTTCGAATCACTCTATGCGCTCGATTTGGAGCTGTTCAATAGTGATCTGAATAAACTACTTGCAGGCGAAGAGATCCACGTACCTACCTTTAGTTTTGAATTTGGTAAAAGAATATACAAAGGAGAAAAGCTAAAACTCACTCCTCAAAATGTATTGATTCTGGAAGGCATTCATGCTCTGAATCCAGAATTAACACCAAATATTGACGTAAAGCTAAAATATCATGTGTATGTATCTGCTCTGACAACAATCTCTATAGACGATCATAATTGGATCCCGACCACTGACAACCGATTGCTTCGACGCATTATCCGTGACCACAAGTATCGAAATTACTCTGCTCAAGAAACAATTGGCAGATGGACAAGCGTCCGCCGCGGTGAAGACAAATGGATTTTTCCTTATCAAGAAAATGCTGACGCCATGTTCAATTCGGCACTTTTGTTTGAACTTGCAGTGCTGAAACGACATGCAGAACCGCTATTAGCAGCCGTGCCTCGAAATTGTGAGGAATATTCTGAGGCAAACCGCCTTTTGCGATTTTTGAGCTATTTCTATCCCATACACGAGCGAGAAATTCCACCAACATCTCTCATTCGTGAATTTTTGGGCGGTAGCAGCTTTCGGTATTAGTAACAAAAGAGCGATGCAAAAGCGCAAGCTACTTTATCTATATAGGTTACACATCGAAAAAGTAGTACCTTTGCAACCTTGATTTTCGATTTTTAGTATGCAAAAATTACAACTACAGCAAAAACTTCAACAACGGCTCACGCCACAACAAATCCTTCAAATCAAATTGTTGGAATACACGTCGTTGGAGTTGGAAGAAAAAATCCTTCAGGAGTTGGAAGAGAATCCAGCTTTGGAAGAGGGTGCTGAATTAACAGAAAACGACTCGAATTCGTTGGATGAATTCGATAATGATAATTACGGAGAAGAGGATTTCAGCTTAGGCGATTACTTGGACGAAGATGATATTCCATCGTACAAATTGGCGGAAAAACAGAACCAAGAGGACCGTTCCGAAACATTCTATTTGGGTGATAGAGAGAGTTTCCACGAAGAATTGGTAAAACAGTTGCACTTACGCGACCTGTCGGAATTAGAGACCAAAGTAGGTGAATACATCATTGGCAACATAGATTCTGATGGCTATCTTCGTCGCGAGTTAAACTCAATTTCCGACGATTTGCTTTTTCAAGCGGATATTGACATCTCGGTAAAAGATCTGAAAGAAATTTTGAACATCATCCAAGATTTTGATCCGGCAGGTGTTGGTGCCGAAAATCTTCGCGACTGTTTACTTCTTCAACTAAATAAAAAAGAAGAGACACCTAGCATTCTTTTGGCAATTCAGCTGCTGACCCAAACTTTTGAAGAATTCACAAAAAAACACTACGATAAGATTGCCAACATTCTCAAAACCACGGAAGAAGAACTGAAAATCGCCATACACGAAATTACATTACTTAATCCAAAACCAGGTAATTCTGTGAGCGATGGAGTGAGAGCCGATGTATATCAAATTATACCTGATTTTATCGTAGAAACTATTGACGAAGAGATTTTTACATCGTTGAACAACAAGAATATACCTTCGCTGCACGTCAGTAGAAATTATGCTGAAATGTTGCAAGACTACTCTTCGAATCAAGCAAATAGAAACAAAGAAAACAAGGCGGCAGTGCAGTTTGTGAAGCAAAAACTTGATTCGGCAAAGTGGTTTATCGATGCGCTAAAACAACGTCAAAACACATTGACAGTGACGATGGAGGCGATAATAGATTTGCAACGGGGATTCTTTATCACCGGAGATGAATCGGATTTACGTCCCATGATTTTGAAAGATATTGCCGAGCGAACAGGACTCGATATTTCGACCATTTCGCGCGTTAGCAATAGCAAATATGTGCAAACAAATTATGGCGTTTTTGCTTTGAAATATTTCTTCACCGATGGTATGCAAACCGATTCAGGAGAGGAGGTTTCTACTCGTGAGATCAAAAATATTCTACGCGAGGCCATTGAGGCTGAGGAAAAACGAAAACCGCTTACCGACGAAAAACTGTGTGAAATCCTGAATGAAAAAGGATATCCGTTAGCTAGAAGAACGGTAGCAAAATATCGAGAAGCGATGGGCATTCCAGTTGCTAGATTAAGAAAAGAGATATAACAATATTGTACAGACGCATTATAATGCGTCTCTATCACATAAATAAAATTATGGAAACAACTAGACAGAGTAAGATTAACAGGTTATTGCAAAAAGACCTGAGCGAAATATTTTTGTTACAAACCAAAGCAGTGCACAACGTGATGATATCGGTGAGTGCTGTGCGTGTTAGTCCCGACTTGAGTGTGGCACGGGTTTATCTCAGCATCTTTCCTTCGGAGAATGGCGAAGCCATTTTGAAGGAAGTAAAAGGCATGACCAAAACCATTCGGTACGATTTGAGCCAACGCGTAAAACTACAGTTAAGAAAAGTGCCTCAATTGGTTTTCTTTATCGACGATTCGTTAGATTACATCGAAAACATTGAGAATTTATTAAAAAAGTAAAGCCCCACCCGGCCTCCCCAAAGGGGAGGAGAAAGAGGCGAAAACAATATTATTTAAACTAATTTTAGCCCTCCCTTTTGGGGAGGATTGGGTGGGGCCCATGAATCTATCCTACAAAATAGCTCGTCGCTACCTTTTTTCGAAGAAATCGCACAGCGCCATCAATATCATTTCGATGGTGTCGGTGAGCGGTGTCACCATCGCAACGATTGCCTTGGTGTGCACATTGTCTGTTTTCAACGGATTTCAGGATTTGATTTCCACGCTATTTTGTGCTTTCGATCCACAATTAAAAATCACGACAGTCAAAGGCAAAACATTTGATTCTGAGAATGATAAAATCAAAACTTTGCGAACTTGGAAAGAGATTTCGATTTTTACCGAAGTGGTAGAAGAGAATGCATTGGTACGCTACAAAGATAGACAGGTAACCGCCACATTGAAAGGCGTCTCGGATAATTTCAAACAACTTTCGCACATCGACAATCTTCTCTACGACGGTAAATTTATCCTCTCAGATCCGTTAGTCGATTATGCCACCGTTGGTGCCGGATTATCAATGTCGCTTGGTGTCGGTGCTAATTTTATCGATCCATTACAGATTTATGCGCCTAAACGGAATCAGAAAATCAATCTCGCCAATCCGGCATCCGCTTTCAATGTCAATTATACTTATGTGACGGCTATTTTTAGTGTCAATCAGCCAAAGTACGATGAGTCGATGATTATCGTACCCATCAAATTCACACGCGATTTATTTGAATATACAACAGAAGTCACCTCCATTGAGCTGAAACTTAAACCAGCGACTAATATCGCTGCTACAAAAGAAAAGATTGCTCATTTTCTGGGAGACAACTATAAAGTGAGTGATCAATACGAACAGCAGGAGGATTCTTTCAAGATGATGCAAATCGAGAAATGGATGACTTTTCTCATATTGTGCTTTGTGTTGATGATTGCCGTTTTCAATATCATCGGCTCACTCTCGATGCTGATTCTCGACAAACAGGCAGATATTGCAACCCTTCGTAGCTTAGGGGCAGACAACAAATTGATTTCTCAAATTTTCCTTTTCGAAGGTTGGATGATTTCAGCCATTGGCGCCTTCTCGGGCATTGCCATTGGTCTCCTTTTGTGTTACTTACAGCAGCAATTTGGATTATTGAAACTTTCGGGAAATATCGGAGCATTTATTATTGATGCCTATCCAGTGAAAGTGATTGGCTCCGATTTGTTGATTATTCTCGGTTCTGTCTTCGTTATTGGATTCTTCTCGGCTTGGTATCCTGTGCAAGCCATGCGCAAGCGGTGGTTAAAATAATGGAAAAATTAAGGATAACGAAAAGCCTGACTTTGTAATGAACTGTACCCCAAAAGTTAGACACAAAACTTTTGGGGTCTTTTTATGGAAAATTGTAAACGAAAGAATCTTAAGCACAGCTATTCAGAACGAATAAGGGTAGTAGAACTGTACAATCAAGGCTAT
>JAQTZA010000011.1 GCA_028687995.1 Bacteroidales bacterium | reverse complement strand
GTTCGATCACTTCGCGCACATCTTTCACACCAGCATTTACGGCACTTAGTGTGTAAAAAGGCACATCGAGCTGATTCGAAATGATACGTGCGAGAGTTGTTTTCCCCACACCTGGAGGTCCCCAAAGTATAAACGATGAGACATTGCCTGCCTCAATCATTCGGCGCAAAACGGAATTTTTGCCCACCAGATGTTTCTGACCGATGTACTCGTCTAGATTTTTGGGGCGAAGGCGTTCTGCTAAAGGCAATGACATGGTGAATAGTTATGAATTATGAGTTATGAGTAACTGATTCTGATAAAATTAAGTCTGTAAAATGCTTTCACAACACTATGAAACCTTGTCTGATCCCTCGGTGGGATTTTCACAACGTTGTGATAGAGATTCCGACCCCTCGGCGGCTAATATATTGCTAATTTGTTTCTATTTTAATAGGATTCTTTTTTATGAAATTTATGATTAAGATTTCCTTTTATTGTTTTCATGTTGTCTTATTTGAAAAAGTAAACAATTTGTTTCCGATTGTCTCGCATATCTTTTATTTTGACGCTGTAGTTTTTGATTTTAATTTCTTCGTTTTCTTCAATTTCTTGATTTATAGAAACTACAAATCCATTGGGTAATATACACTTGTCCTCAATTTCATGCGCAGGTATAAAAATTAATGGTTTGACAAGCAATTCACTTCTACCATCTTTTCCAAGGGGTAACTTCATGTTTTGACCATAGGTAATTTTAATTAATTCGTTGTCAACTTTGTAACTAATATATGCGTCTCTCGGATAAATAATGCAAGTATATGTTTTTCCTTTGTATTCAATAGGAACTTTTCTTCCAGTTATTTGAGTCGATCCATTTTTGACAATATAGTCAGAATGATAACTAAACGAATCTGGATTTTCTGGAATCTGTCTTCCTTGTATAAAACCCCAAATTACATCAGAAGATTTTTTCTCAATAAAAACATTTTTCTTGTTTTTTAATTCGTGATAGTTCAGTAATAGCGTCTTAATTTCTGGAAGTACGGTGATTGAATCTAGTTGTTTGGGTAGTATTATTTCTAAAGTGTCAGAGACAAATGAAAGTCCATCAATTTCAATCTTTTTGTTGAGGTTAAATGAATATGGTTTGCCGTTAATGTCTCTAAACTGTAATTTTAAGTTGTCTAATGAGATTGTTGTATTTGATTGTCCTGTATTCTCAAATTGAAGGTAAAGATTTAAAATTAGATCATTATTTTCATTGTCAATTATGTTCATGCAATTTATATCACATTCAATTTGCGGACTTTTAAAATAATCTTCAATAAAAAAGCCAACTATTGTAGGTGATAACCCAACCAAAAAAGCTAAAATATGTGTCGAAATGCTTGTGAATTTTTTATTTTTCTTCATATTCTTTCTTGATATTTACCCTGGCCTTTTTTTTAATAACCGATAACTCTTTCTTTAACTCCACCGAACTCCCATCAACTACAATTTATTCTTCTCTGGATAATCAATGTTGTAATGCAGTCCGCGGCTCTCTTTGCGTTGCATCGCTTGCGTGATGACCAAATAACCAACGTTGATGATGTTTCGTAACTCGCAAATTTGTTTCGAAACGACAGAGCGTTGGAAGAGACTTTCGGTCTCTTGATAAAGAATCTCCAAACGATCGTAGGCACGTTTTAGTCGAAGATTGCTTCGCACAATGCCCACATAACTCGACATCACGAAATTTACTTCGCGTTCACTTTGGGTAATCAATATCATCTCTTCGGGGAGCGAAGTGCCCTCGTCGTTCCAGTTGGGTATATTTTCTTGATGTTTCAATTTTTCAATCTCATTTTCAGCATGTTTTGCCGCAGCATCAGCATATACAATGGCTTCAAGCAGCGAATTCGAAGCTAAGCGATTGGCACCATGCAATCCAGTGTAAGTGCATTCGCCAGCGGCGTATAATCTGTGGATTGATGAACGTGCATCTTTGTCCACTTCTATTCCACCACACAAAAAATGTGCTGCAGGAGCTACAGGAATGTATTCTTTGGTAATGTCGATGCCGAAATCGAGGCATTTTTGGTAAATATTGGGGAAATGTTTTTTTGTCTCCTCGGCATCTTTGTGCGTCACGTCGAGATAGACGTGTTCGTCGCCACGGTTTTTCATCTCGTTGTCGATGGCTCGTGCCACAATGTCGCGCGGAGCGAGTGATTTTCGATCGTCGTATTTGTGCATAAACTCTTTGCCGTTTTTGGTGCGAAGCACTGCTCCATATCCACGCATTGCCTCTGTGATCAGAAAACTTGGACGTTCATTCGGATTGTAGAGCGCCGTGGGGTGAAACTGCACAAACTCCATATCGCGAACCGTTCCTTTGGCACGATAGACCATGGCGATGCCATCACCAGTAGCAATCATAGGGTTGGTGGTCGTTTGGTAAATGGTGCCAATTCCACCAGTAGCGATTAGGGTAATTTTCGAAAGAAATGTATGTATGTAATTTGTTTTTTCGTCGAGAATGTAGGCACCATAACACTCAATCACAGGCGTTTGACGAGTTACTTTCTGACCTAAATGGTGTTGAGTGATGATTTCGATGGCGAAATTATTTTCAAATACGGAGATGTTCGGATGGTTTTTAACAGCTTTGATTAATGATTTTTGAATTTCTGCGCCAGTGCTGTCTTTGTGATGTAGAATTCGGTGTTCGGAATGACCGCCTTCTTTGTGTAAATCGAAACTTCCACGAGAATCGGTGTCAAATTTCACGCCCCAATCTACTAACTCTTTGATTTGTGCAGGAGCTTCACGAACCACCCTTTCTACCACAGCGTTCACACATAACCCATCACCGCAATTTAGTGTATCTTCGATGTGTTTTTCAAAATTATCTGTGGAATTGGTTACCGAAGCGATACCACCTTGAGCGTAGAATGTGTTGGTGTCTTCGAGTTCGTTTTTCGAGACTATAGCGACTTTTCCACGATCGGCTACTTTTAGGGCAAAACTCATTCCTGCAATACCAGAGCCGATTACCAGAAAATCAAACTTATGTGTCATTTTCCTAACTTTTTAATAGAATGCAAATGTAAAAAGAAACTTTTTGCAAGTGCAGATTTAAAAGGATAAATAATGTGAACTTTAAGCCCATTTTAATCGGAAAAGCTATTTCACTACAATAATCTCTTTTAGATTGGTGGTGTAGTTGGGCGAAAGTTGGTCGCGGCGGTTCACCCAATGGCGGTCGAAACCGAAAGATGCAAGGCGAACTTTGTCGCGACCCGAAGTCTCGTTGATGCGATCGATGGCATTCATCAGGCGCATACGTTTGCTGCGATTGACAGTGTCGAAGAGATTGCCCTGTACATGCGATTGAGGAATAATTTCTGAGACAATCACTCCGGCTTTTTTGTAGCTGTAGCCGTCTTTGAAAATCTTGCGTAATCCCTCAATGGCGTAGTGCGTTAGCTCCATCGTATCGTTACTTGCAACCGGTAGTTGCATGGTGAGGCTTGGTGTGTATTGTGGTAAATCTTTTCTGAAATAATCGGTGTAGAGAATCACAGTCATCACACGAGCGCAACTCTCTTGTTCGCGAAGTTTACGAGCACAAGCTGAGGCGTAGTAGGTCATTGCTTGCTCAATGTCTGGCAGCTTGGTGAGTTTATGTCCAAAACTGCGCGAGGTGCAGATGCTTTTCTTGGCAGAAGGGGTGTGGTCGAGTTCGATACACGGTTCGCCACGTAGCTCTTTCCAGGTGCGGAGACCAACCACCGACATCTCTTTACGCACCCATCCAGCGCTTGCTTGAGTAAAGTCGTAAGCGGTCATAATTCCCTTTTGCATCAAAAATTTAGAGTAGCGCCGACCGATGCCCCACACATCACCAATTTCGGTTGTTTTGAGCAATGTGATAATTTTTTCTTCCGAATCGAGCACATACAATCCTTTAGTCAGCAGTTTGTTCTTTTTGGCATAATGATTGGCCAGTTTTGCCAATGTTTTGGTCTCTGCTATGCCCAAGCAGACGGGGATTCCAGTCGATTTTCCGACGTATTTGATTAAGTAGTGCGCAAAATCATCCAATTTGTAAAGTTCGCTGAATCCATCGAGGTGCAGAAACGCTTCGTCGATGGAGTAAATTTCGAGTTCGGGCACCATTCCAGCAAGAATGCTCATCACGCGGTTCGACATATCGCCGTAGAGGATATAATTCGAAGAGAAAACGTGTACGTTGTTGGCTTTGATAATTTCCCGCATCTGAAAAACGGGAGCGCCCATCGGTATTCCCACAGCTTTGGCTTCGTCGCTGCGCGCTATGATGCACCCGTCGTTGTTGCTGAGCACCACGATGGGCTGGTTTCGCAGCGAAGGGTTGAACACCCGTTCGCACGAAGCAAAAAAGTTGTTGCAGTCGATTAAGCCGTACATGATTTCTGAGAAGTAAAAGGAGTTATAGGAAGTTATCGCTACGCTAAGAATTTAAAGGAGTTACGGGTTTTAGAAACTTTTTACCACGTGAATCAAAATTCCCCAGATAATAAATTCGTTCTCTTCCGTTACCTTTATCGGACGGAAATTGGTGTTTGCAGGAAGCAGAAACACGCCATTTTCTTTCAGTTTAATGCGTTTGAGCGTAAATTCGCCGTCGATGTAGCAAACGGCTATTTTACCGTCTTCGGCTTCGAGTGACTTATCGATAATAAGCAAATCACCATCGTCGATGCCTGCATCTTTCATCGAATCGCCTTTCACCCGGGCATAAAACGTGGATGAAGGATGCCGAATCAACTCCCGATTGAGGTCAATCGACAGATCGGAGTAGTCGGCTGCTGGCGACGGGAATCCCGCTTTGATACCCTCTACGAGTGGCAAACTCAATTCGGTGCTGTTGTCTGAAAGAAATATTTGTAGGTTCATTTTTATATATTTTGTCCCGCAGATACCGCTGATTTCGCAGATGCTGAACATTCTTTAACTTTTTTAACTTCTTAGCGCAGCGATAACTTCCTGTAACTTCTATGCGAAGCATATTAACTTCTAAACTAAAACAAAGTTACTCATTTCGCCACTACACCATACACCTCTTTATGCAAAACTCTCTTAATTTGTTCATAACTTTTTTCGATATCCAAATCCCCAAAACTCATCAACTTCAAGTGGACGGATTTTTTGTCCGGTGAGTAGGGTGGTTGTATGTAATTGACGTTCCAAAATTTCAGTCCTAATTCTTCATAAAAACGAATTCGTCGCTTGGATTCTTCGTTTGTCGGCGGCTCAACTTCAAGAACGACAGGTTTTAGTCGATTGCTCAACCACAGATTCAAGGCTTTCTTGCCATAACCACGATTTCGATAAGTCTTGGCAATGGCGAAATGCTCGAGGTAGTAAAAATCATCGAATTCCCACGAAACGAGTAATCCTATTTCAATCCTGTCGTAAACTATCAAATTGAAAGTACAGTTGGCTTTATTTTGGTGTATTTGAGCTAAATCTGTTGCATTTCGTCGCTCATCGGCAGGAAATGAATTGGTATAGATAATTTCGAAAGACGATGGAATTGAATCTGTTAGTCTGTCTAACTGCTTTATTTGAAACATTTTGCAAGCTTTATGAAGGGGATTAACGGATGAAAATAAATACAATGCGATAAAATTATTACAAAAAATAGCACTAAAGTTGCAATGTAATAGAAAAAAGCATATTTTTGTCAAAATAATTAAAATAAAAATTAAAACCAAATGGCACAACATCAGTTAGACAATCTGGATATCAAGATTTTAAAGTTAATTGCCGGCAATGCCCGTATCCCTTTTCTCGAAGTAGCACGTGAGTGTAACGTTTCTGGTGCTGCCATTCACCAGCGTGTGCAGAAACTGACTGCAATGAACATTATCAAAGGGTCGGAATATGTAATCGATGCCGAGAAAATCGGTTACGAAACATGTGCTTACATGGGCGTTTTCCTCAAAGATCCAGGTCAGTTCAACGACGTGGTGAAGGCGCTAGAAGCTATTCCTGAAGTGGTGGAGTGCCACTACACAACCGGCGAATACGACTTGTTTATCAAACTATATGCCCGCAACAACAACGATTTGCTGAATCTGATTCACGACAAATTGCAACCGCTGGGCTTGTCGCGTACCGTTTCGCTGATTTCGTTCAAAGAAGCTTTCAAACGCCAAATTCCGATTTACGATATTGAAGATGAGGCCTAATCAACCCTCATAATTCTGAATAATGGTTATCTTTGCTCTGTCAATTTTCGTTGACGGAGCTTTTTTTTTAATTTAACCGCAAAAAAATAACCGCAAAGAGCGCAGAGAAAACACAAAGAACCGCAGAGACTTTTTTCTTTGCGTTCTCTGCGAAAATCTTAGCGTCCTCTGCGGTAAGAAAAAATATGAATCCAATGATAGATTTAAACGAATGCCTCGAACGAGTAGTCGATTGGGCAAAAGAGGTGGGAAAAATCCATCTGCACTATTTCAGAGGTAGTAACCTGAATATCGAGACCAAATCGTCGTCGCACGACTTGCTGACCGTTGCCGATAAAGAGAGCGAAGCGTACATCATCAGTCGCATCAAGGAGTTTTATCCCGATCATCAGATTATGGCGGAAGAGAGCGGCTCGAACGAGTTGGTTTCTGACTATTGCTGGGTGATTGATCCCGTAGATGGTACGACCAATTTTGCGCAGGGAATCCCTGTTTTTGCCGTCTCCATTGCGTTGCAATACAAAGGTGAAAGCGTGGTGGGAGTGGTGTTGGCTCCGTTTTTGAACGAGCTATTCACTGCCGTGAAGGGACAAGGTGCTTTCCTGAATGGACAGCCGATACACGTGGCGCAAAAGCCCGATTTGAATTCGTCGCTCGTCTGTACAGGTTTCCCTTACGACCATGGCACGAACCCCGATAACAACACCGACAACGTAGCGCGCGTGTTGCCGAACTGTCGCGACATTCGCCGAATGGGAGCCGCTTCTTACGATTTATGCTGCGTGGGTGCGGGCTTTTTCGATGGTTTTTGGGAAATAGACCTCAAAGCGTGGGACATTGCTGCGGCGCAAATCGTCATCGAAGAGGCGGGCGGCATCGTCTTCCACTTCCGCGCAGGGCGAAACAACAGCATCATCGCCGGAAACGCCGCTGTGGTGGAGCAGATGAAGGCGTATGTTCGGTAATGTGCTAATTTGCCAATATGCCAATTTGAAAATTGGGTATATTTTCCTACGTTTTGTCAGGTGATGCGTGAAAAATTATGATACGAATTCTATATGGATAAAATTAGAACTGAATTGCATAAGATTGACATAAATAATGTCGTTGAAATCTCGAAATTTTATAAGAAGCATAGGACGTATTATGAAAACCTTAATAATGCGCTCGACAAGATGACTCTTGAAGAATTTATTCTTGTAAAACATAAGTATTGTAACGCTTTAGATAAACAGAAACAATTTAATGAAGCTTCAATTTTAGTAGAGCAATGCTATAAACTTCTGGACAGATTAAAAGGGAAATCAAGTGAATATTATCTTAGTTTACAAGAGAATACATTGTTTTGGGATGGTGTTATACTTGGAAGACTAAAAAAGTATTCTGAATCAAATGAGAAATTTGAAGAACTAATCGTTATCAATCCTAATAATGATGTTTATCAAAAATGGTATTATTCAAACAAAGAGTGGATTTCAAAGAAAAAATTTGATTTTTTGGAATATGTATTACTTGCTATTATGGTTTTTAATCTACTTTTTGGAAAACAAATCTTTGGGAAACAAGTTTTTTATTTTCAAGTACCCATAGTTATTATACTTGTAGTTTGGTTTGTATATCGAATTATTTATAAAAAAAATAGGATAAATTGATTATTCATTCGATGAACTAAGTTTGAGAAAAGATACTATTTCTATAAAATAACAACTTCGCGTCTTTGCCCCTTTGCGTTCAATAAACAAAACAAAAAGTGATCTACCCAACCAATTTCGAACATAAAATAGGATTTGATAAAATCCGCCAATTGCTTTCCGACAAATGCCTGAGCCCGTTGGGCAAAGACAAAGTGGAGGAGATGAATTTTTCCATTCACTACGACGAAGTGCGCGCGCTGCTCTGCCAGACGGAGGAGTTTGTGCGCATCCTTCAAGTGGAGAGCGATTTCCCTGCCAATTACTTTTTCGATGTGCGTCAGTCGCTGAAGAAAGTGCGAGTAGAAGGCACTTTTCTCGACGAGTCGGAGCTGTTCGACCTGCGCCGTTCGCTGGAGACGATTCGCGATATTGTGCGCTTTTTCCTCAAAGACGAGGAGAGCGACACCGAATATCCCCACCTGACGGAGATGGCGCGCGAAGTGGCGCTTTTTCCACAAATCATTGGTTCGATAGATAAGATTCTCGATAAATTTGGCAAGGTAAAAGACAATGCTTCGCCCGAATTGGCACGCATTCGCAGAGAGATTTTGCACACCACGAGCAATATTTCGCGCACGTTGCAGTCCATTCTGCGGGTGGCGCAGTCGGAGGGAATTGTGGAGAAAGACCTCACGCCCACGATGCGCGACGGACGGTTGATGATACCCGTTGCACCTGGTTTTAAGCGCAAGATTAAAGGAATTGTGCACGACGAATCGGCGAGCGGAAAGACCGTCTTTATCGAACCTGCCGAAGTGGTGGAGGCCAACAACCGCGTGCGCGAACTCGAAGGAGAGGAGCGTCGCGAAGTGATCCGCATTTTGGTGAAATTCACCGACGAGGTGCGCCCGTTTGCCGACGACATTCTTAGCTCCTACGATTTTCTGTCGAAGATCGATTTCACGCGCGCCAAGGCGTTGTTGGCGATAGAGGTGAACGGCATTTTGCCGGTTTTCGAAAATCGCCGCACGATGGATTGGTCGAATGCCGTCCATCCGTTGCTCTATCTTTCGCACAAAAAACAGCACAAACTGGTCGTTCCGCTTGATATCCAGTTGGAGGAGAATCGCCGTTTGTTGATTATTTCCGGTCCGAATGCTGGTGGTAAATCAGTTTGTCTCAAAACAGTCGGACTGCTGCAATATATGCTCCAGAGCGGATTGCTGATACCGCTGCACGAAAGCTCGCGGACAGGTATTTTCCACGATATTTTTATCGATATTGGCGACGAACAATCCATCGAAAACGACCTCAGTACCTACAGTTCGCACCTCACGAATATGAAGTTTTTTGTGCGCAACTGTAACGAAAATTCCATTCTGCTGATTGATGAATTTGGTGGCGGAACGGAACCTCAAATCGGTGGAGCAATTGCCGAAGCGTTGCTCGAACGCTTCAATGCCAACAGAGCATACGGCGTGATTACGACGCACTACCAAAACCTGAAACATTTTGCAGAGGACCACGAAGGGGTGGTGAATGGAGCGATGCTCTACGACCGACACCTGATGCAGCCGCTCTTCAAATTGTCGATTGGCAACCCCGGAAGTTCCTTTGCGGTGGAGATTGCCCGCAAAATCGGGTTGCCCGAAGAGGTGATTGCCGATGCCTCGGCCAAGGTGGGTTCCGACTACATCGATATGGACAAATATCTACAAGACATCGTGCGCGACAGGCGTTATTGGGAGGGCAAACGCCAGAACATTCGCCAAAAAGAGAAAAAACTGGAGGAGCTGACCGAACGTTACGAAGAAGATTTACAGAAAATATCGAAAGAGCGCAAAGAGCTGATGGCGAATGCCAAAGCGGAGGCGGCGCGCATATTGTCGGAAGCCAACGCGAAGGTAGAAAATACCATTCGACGCATCAAAGAGGCCAATGCCGAGAAAGAGGCGACGCGCACGGCCCGCAAGGAGCTTGACGAATTTCGTGCCCGCATCAGCGAGACGGAAACGGTGGGCGACGATGCTATTTCGCGAAAGATACAGAAGATAAAAGAGCGAGAGGAGCGCAAAAAACTCCCGAACGCGAAGAAAAATACCGAGAAAAAGGTCTATCAGCCGGAAGTCATATTGGTGGGCGATGCCGTTCGACTCAAAGGCCAAAACACGGTGGGCGAGGTGCTCGAAGTGCAAGGCAAAAGCATCACGGTGGCATTTGGTATGCTTAAATCGACGGTGCAAATCGACCGCTTGGATAAGATGAGCAAAAACCAACTGAAGCGCGAAGGGCTGAAAACGACCTTCGTGAGCCAACAGACTGCCGACGATGTGCGCGAGCGCGGACTCAATTTCAGACAAGAGATTGATGTGCGCGGCATGCGTGGCGACGAGGCGTTGCAGGCAATAATGTACTACATCGACGACGCCATTTTGGTGAGTGCGGGCAAGGTGCGTATCCTGCACGGCACAGGCACAGGCGCTCTCCGGCAGCTCATTCGCGAATACTTGAGCGGTGTGCACGGCGTGAAGGATTTCCGCGACGAGCATGTGCAGTTTGGTGGTGCGGGCATCACGGTGGTGGAGTTGGATTGAAAAAAGAGATTCAATCCCTTTGGGGCTGTGGTTATCAATATGTCGTTTCTCCTCCGACTTCACCAGAGGTTATTCATATTTAACTCTTTCAGGGCTAAAAGGATTGTGACTTAGTTTTTCCGAAGGGAGAATATACAAATTTCTGTGAGTGAAACGCAAGGTTGGAAATAAATCAGCTTTAATATAGTAAAGCAAGAGATATCTCTGGGTAATTCAATACAGTTTATTTTTTCTGAATGATTTCCATACACTCTTCGTAAGTCAAATCTGCTGGGGTCTTTGTTTTTGGAATTTTAAAATTCTTCTTTTTGTATGCAATATAAGGCCCATATCTTCCATTCAGAATCTCTACTTCAGGATCTTGATCAAAGGATTTAATCAGCTTTTCGCTCTCTTTTTTACGTTTTTCTAGAATCAAAGTTACCGCTTCATCCAGAGTAATGGTCATTGGATCTCCCCCTTTCGGAATAGAGACAAACAGACTGTTGTGCTTAACATAAGGTCCAAATCGCCCGCTGGCCACAGTGATGGTTTTTTCTTCGAAATCACCTAACGTGCGAGGTAGTTCAAAATGCTTCAATGCCTCTTCTAACGTAATGGTCTCCATGGATAGAGATTTATTCAACGAAGCAAAAAGTGGTTTTTCTTCCTCTTCTGCCGTTCCTATCTGAACCACTGGTCCAAATCGACTGATTTTAACAGCCACCTGACGACCCGACTTGGGATCGACGCCAATGATTCGTTCACCTACCTTGCGTTCTGTTTTCACCGCTGCTGTGGCTTCCACTACTGGGTGAAATGATTTGTAGAATGTGTCGAGAGCAACTGTCCACTCAACTTCGCCTTCGGCAATGTTGTCAAACTCCTTCTCAACACTCGCTGTAAAGTTAAAATCGAGTATGTCTGGGAAATATTCAGTCAAAAAGTCATTGACTACCACACCAATATTCGTCGGAAATAGTTTGCTCTTATCATTTCCCGTGATTTCTGTTTTTGTAGCGTCGCTGATTTTGGTATTTTTCAGAATCAAAAGATTAAACGCACGTTCTACTCCCGTTTTATCCCCTTTTTCTACATAATCACGATTTTGAATAGTCGAAATAGTGGGAGCATAAGTAGAAGGACGACCAATGCCCAACTCTTCGAGTTTGCGTACAAGACTTGCTTCAGAAAAACGTGCAGGACGTTGGGTGAATTTTTCAGTTGCCGAAATTTCGGTAAAAGCAAGGTTGTCACCAACTTTCATTGGAGGCAATAGATTTGAATCGCTGTCGTTTTCATTCTCTTCATCTGTCGATTCGAGGTAAACACGGAGGAATCCATCAAATTTGATGACTTCTCCTACAGCAACAAAACGTGCTTTGGGTGCTCCAAAATCTATCGTAGCAGTAGTTTTCTCCAATTCAGCATCACTCATTTGCGAAGCAATGGTGCGCTTCCAGATAAGTTCATACAACCGTTTCTCTTGAGCAGTGCCATCTACCTGATGCTTGTCGATGTAAGTAGGACGAATCGCCTCGTGAGCCTCTTGAGCTCCTTTCGATTTGGTTTGATATTGGCGAATTTTCACATACTCTTCGCCCATTGTACTCGTAATCTCGGCTTTTGTCGTATTGATTGCCAAGCTTGATAGATTGAACGAATCGGTACGCATATAAGTAATGTGACCAGCTTCGTACAGTTTTTGAGCCACCATCATGGTTTGCGAGACAGAGAAGCTGAGCTTGCGTGCCGCCTCTTGTTGCAAAGTAGATGTGGTAAACGGTGCAGCCGGTGATTTTTTTACCGGTCTTTTGGTAATATCTTCGATATTGAATGTTGCTGATTTGCAAGACTCTAGAAGTGCCATTGCCTCTTCTTTGGTCTGTAGGCGTTGGTTCAATTCCGCTTTCATTTCGGTCACTTGACCATTTTCGTCTTTCACTAAAAAGATAGCAATCACACGATAAGCTGCTTCAGCAGTAAATCCTTGTATTTCGCGTTCGCGTTCGACGATTAATCTTACAGCAACCGATTGTACTCGACCTGCAGATAGAGAGGGTTTTACTTTGCGCCATAAAATAGGAGAGAGTTCGAAACCTACAATTCTATCCAGAATGCGACGCGCTTGTTGCGCATTTACCAGATTGTAATCAATACTACGCGGATTTTCGATAGCGTGTAAAATAGCATTTTTTGTAATTTCGTGAAAAACGATTCTGCGTGTTTTCTCTGGAGTCAGTTTCAAAACTTCATAAAGGTGCCACGATATTGCTTCTCCCTCGCGGTCTTCATCGGATGCTAGCCAAACGACTTCTGCCTCTTTCGCTAATTTTGCCAATTCATCGACTAATTTCTTTTTATCAGCAGGTATTTCGTATTGAGGAGCAAAGTTGTTTTTGATGTCGATACCGAAATCCTTTTTCTTTAAATCGCGTATGTGGCCGTAGCTCGACATTACCTTAAATTCTTTTCCCAAGAATTTTTCAATCGTTTTCGCTTTGGCAGGAGATTCTACAATTACTAAGTTTTTGAACATATCAGAGTCTATTTCACCAATGGTTTTTGGCATTATGCAGAAGAAATTTTCGTTCTGCTCGACTTTATTATAAGGTAAAGTCGCCTAATAAGGGCACAAAATTAATTAAAAATCAGTACGAAAAGCCTGCACCTACGACAAAATTGAAATTTTGTGCTGGCATACCGTACCAAAGGTCGTAGTTTTGGAACAAAATATTGTTGAATTGTGCAAAAGCCGACCAATTTTTATTTATTGTATATCTGCTGTTCAAATTCAATAAATTGATCGGATTCATCTCTTTAGTGACGAATGTGCCAGAAACTTCATCAAGTCCGTATCTGTCATTTGCTATATAGTAGTGTAATCCGGCGTTAATTTTGTTAGTAATGCGAAAATCAGCATCCAATGACAATTCCAGCGATGGCTTATTCCACGCCACGGCAGATTCGTTTAAAGGGATGCTAAATGCCTTTAAATCATAACTATATTTGGTGAGTTTGAACGAGATATCGCCTAAGTCTTTCAAGCTGTATTTTGCCTCGATGCCTACACTGTATTGCTTGGTATTGGTCATGGCAATCGGAAAAAGTGAATTGACCGAATGAACCATTTGTGACATAAAATAGTATTCGTCACCAGATTTATATCCTCCATTAAGTCCAAATTCTAGACGAGGAAAGAGATTCGATTTTATAGTAAAATTTGCATCGATGGGCGTGAAGGTTTCATTTAATCGAATGGCAGGATTGAGGTAGCGTGTGTGATTGTCAGACTCTGTAAATGAGTTGTATTGAGTCCCTCCACCCATGTTCCCAAGCAAAAAGAATTTCGGTGAAAATTCCCAGATCCCTGAAATCAAAGGTGAAATGTATGCTTTCGAATAGTTGTAGAATGAGAATTGAGTATTGATTCCCAAGCTAATTTTATAGGTATTGGCTGTTAAGTCATAATGCGGTGCAAAGGTCAAATGTCCGCTATTTTTAGCTTTGTATTCTGGTAATAGAGAGTAGAGAATATCAGTAGAATCATTTGTATAGATAAAATTATTCAGAGCAAAATGAAGCCCTAGTTTTGAGCTCTTGGTCAGCTCTTTCCACGCATCACCATCAATAGTGATATGATGCTCATTCCCACCATGAAATTGGGTGTCTGAACCATATTTTTTATCAAAGTAATTGTATTGAATTCCAGCGGTATAATTGATATCACTTCCTTCTGGCGCTTGAATGTGTGCTTGAATATTCAACACATTGTTACTTTGCTCCTGAGTAGTGGTTGGGTAAGTGGGAATCGGAATATAGACACTGTTTGATGTGCCAAAATAGTTGAAATTAGCATGAGAAAAACTCATCGATGCATCCATTTTGTATTCACCAATCGGTCGATTGAAGTTGAATTGCGCTTTGGTATCAGCTGAGTAAACGCTCTGTTTATCATTCGTTTGCGAAATGGATCGGTCATTTTTGATGGAACGATGATCGACGCTGTAGTTGAGTTGATTAATTTCGTCGTCGAAGATTACTCCACCAGCATTCAGATAACTGTTGGCAGGCAATCCAAAGCCCAAATTCACATATCCTGTTTGATTGGAATAGTCATAACTGTCCATTTTCTTTTCAGGAGGCAATGTTTTCCATTGAAGAGGTAATTTTGCTTCTAGTTTATTAAACTGATATTGTATAGGTGATTTCTGCACCGCAGGTTCACTGATTTTAGGATACAATTCGAGACGAGTTGCATCTCTAAAAATAGGGTTGAATTCGCGCTCTAAAACTACCTTTTGATTGAATGTTGTATCTTGTTCTGCTTTCTTCTGCGCAAAGCAGGTGTGAATTCCAAAAATGAAGGCTAAAGTATAATTAATTGACTTTTTCATGCGAAATTATTTTTTTCGAGTTGAATTTACAAGTGGTTGAATTATTGAACTTTAATCATTCGTTCTTCAATCATTTGCTCTATTTCTACGTCTTTCTCTTTGTAGTTGTTTTTCAAGCTAAGCAAGTATTGTTTGGCTTGAAACAGGTCGTTGTTTTTGATGTAAATATCGGTTAGCAATATAAAACTACGCGCCAACCAATGTTGATGAGGTGTTCCTTTATTTATATAGTCGAAAATCTCAGTTTCGGCTTTTTTGCTGTTGTCGGCATTGAAATAGTATTCTGCCAATAAATATTTGGCTTCAGCGCCATTGGTATTGCGAGTGTCGGTTGCTAAAATTGTTAAATCATTGACCAAATTATCAATTTTTTGTTGCGCAATCGTTGATTTGGCTCTATAGTATCGAGCTTCCATTTTTATATCCACATCGCTTTTTACATCTTCAATGAGTTGATTCGCAATTCGTTCTGTTTCATTAAATTTGCTGGTAGCCCATGCACAAAGCATCATTTTTTCTCTAACCTCGATGCGTTTCTTGTTTGTTTCCGACTTTTGCTCTATTGTTTTATAAAAATCATACGCCTTGTCAAATTCGTTTTTGTTGTAGGCAATGTTGGCAGAATAAGAGAGTGCGGTTTCTGTAAATTTGTTTTCCGGCAGAGAGAGAATGTTTTGCAGATACGACAATGCTTCCGTCTCTTTTTTCTGATCAATATTGAGCATCGCCATATAATATTTGGCATTCAAAGAAAATGCACCGTTTGAAAACTCTTTCAGATAATCCATAAATCCACGTTCTGCCGTGGCTTTATTACCCTTCATATAGTTCTTTTCTGCACCGAGATACATTAGCGAGTCTTGTTCTGATGCCGAGAAATTGATTTTACCATCCAACGTTTTCAGAAATTGAGCATATTCACCAATTCTGTTTTGATCTTTGTATATTCGCTTCAAATCTTCGTTTGCCACAATCGCTTCATCACTGGTTGGTGAACTAGTTATTGCAAATTTGTACCATTCAATAGATTTATCAATATTCTCTAAACTGAGAAATAACATCCCGAGCTGTATCGCGGCATCTCTTGCTAGTGAGCTTTTAGGGAATTGACTTATCAAATCAGAATAGGATTGAATGGCATCGTCTTTTCGATCGATTCGTTGATACGTTTGTGCTTTTTCGAAAATAGCATCATCCTGAAAATCAGATTTCGGGAAATCGAGAATGATCTTGTCCAACAATTTGATTTGGGAATTAAACTGTTTTTGCAGACTCAATATGCGAGCCTGTTGGAATAGTGAGTAGTCAGCGCTCACTTCGGATGTTTGAGCAGCACGCGCATAATAATTTTCGGCAACAGCATAATCTTTCAAATAGTAGCGACAATCACCGAGTCGGTTGAGAATATCGGCTGTGAGTATCGGGTTTTTTTTGCAACCTAGAGCCAACGCTTTTTCAAATGAATTTTGAGCCTTACTCAATTGTTGTGTCTTAAATTGAGTGTAACCCAAATTGTAGAGTGCAAGTAATTGATTCTCTTTGTTGTTCGCTTGCGTTTTGTTTAAATACGTTTGAAAATCGGAAGCCGCATCAGCATATTGCTCTTCTTGAAATGCAATTTCGCCCCTCCAATAGTGCGATTCAGCGTAACTTTCATTCTCCTGATTTCCCATTTCAATGGCGCGAGTCAGACTTTTCTTTGCACGATCCGAATTTCCGTTGATTAGCTCTTGTGCTCCAATTTGAAATAAAATCCGTTGTTTGGCACTTAATATTTTATTGGTAGGATGTTTTATTTTTTCGATGGATGCCAATGCTGTTTCAAAATTTTTCGAATTCATATACACTTCGGCCAAATATCCACTCACTTTGTCACTAAAGTTTGACTCTGGAAAGGTGTTCAGAAACTCTTCGAAAATCGTTACCGATTCATTGAATCCCGTGTATTCTGTTTCGTGAATCAGCATGGCGTAGTTGTATAACGCCAACTCTTTCGTTTTTTTATTGAAATTCAATGTGGAAGCAATCTCAAAAGCCAAACGGGCATCTATTTTGTCGCCTATTTTTAGATAAGAACATCCCAAATAATAGTATGCACTTTGTGCTAATTCATCGTTGTTTGTGGTCGCAAATTTCAGGTATTCAATAGTTTTGGGATAATCTTGTTTCGCAAACCAGGCCGAACCCAGTTTATACATCGAGCCTGCCAATGGAGTTTTGTCTTGATTGGCATATTCTGTTAAATATTCAATGGCTTTTGATACATCTCCTTGATTGGAATAGCTCTCTCCAATAATTCTGGCTAACTCAGCTTTGTGAAGTAAATTCCGATGATTGGTATAAATTGCTTCTCCTAATTGTATTGTTTCGGGATATTGTTTCTTGATAAAATGAATTTGTGTCAAGTAGAATCGAGCATTTTCGCTGAACTCAGCATTTTTTGCGATCGATTCAAATCCACTGGTTGCTTTGTCGAAATCTTTGGCTTGATAATCGTACCAAGCGGTATAGTATGTTGCAGCATCGCCATATTTTCCACCTTTGTGCATCAACTCTCTGAAAATAAGTTGAGCCTCTTTCGCAGAATCAACCGTCAAATATGAATAGGCAAGGCGATAATCATAATCTACTAACTCAGAAGATGACAGTGCTTTTACATCCAACGATTTGAAAGATTGAATGCAATTTTTGAAATCGTTTGAGAAAAAGTGAATGGAACCAATTAAAAATTCAACGCGATTTTTCTTCAGTGAGTAGGGGTATTGAACGATAAATTCTTGCAGAATTTTTTTACTATCAAGATCTTCAGTTTCAAAGGCAGAAACGGCAAGCATATAATCGGTCTCTTCTTGTTGTTTTGACTGTTGATTCAAGGATTTGAATTTTTGCAACAGTGTAATGCAACCTTCGAAATTATGAGCCAAATAGAGCTCTTTGCCTTGTACAAAAAGAGCATCACTTGATTCTGCATTGGTAAATTGTGATTGCTGTGCAAAACCCAACGCAAATGAGCTCAAAAAGGAGAGTACTATCAAGAGTTTTTTCATCGAAAATGGGAGTTTTCTGGTGTGTAATTTGATTAAAACGACTTGGTAAATGCAGTTAGTATAGTTGATTTCACTAATTAACGGACAAGTTACAAGTTTATGAGGATAAATCAGAAAAATTTAATTTTCGTTCGTTTCCTTTCAGATTATTTATTCTTTTCTTGTTGGAAACGAGAAATGGCAATTCGAATGGAGTGTAGCCCAAAATCGAGTGGATTAAGCTGATCAATAGGAATGAACAAAACCTCTGCAACATCGTCGTGTGCGCTTATTCCATTCGTTCCGTCAATAGAAGTCCTATAGAAAAGATCCAATGTTTGCACTTCAAAATCGGAGTAAATATATTTGTTAGGAAGCGAAAATTGGTATTCAATGTTTGATAGTTTCAATCCAGTCTCTTCTTCTACTTCACGCAAAACAGCCTCTTCAGCACTCTCTTCCATGTCCACAAATCCACCAGGCAGATCGAGTGTTCCTTTGGCAGGTTCGTGCGCTCTGCGACAAACTAACAATTCGTTTTTATGGTTCAAAATGAAGACCGCTACGGCAGCCGAAATATTGAAATAAAAGACAAAACCGCAGGATTCACATTTCTTCGATTTCTCGTTGTTTACGATGAATAAATTCGAACCACATTTAGGACAAAAAGCAAATTGGTGAAATGGATGGAGCATATCAATTCGTTGTTGATTATTGTTAGATTCTCGTTTGCCGTATTTTTAGAAAATAAAGATAGACAAAATATCTGTTACGAGAAATTCACGCATAAAAAAAGAGGCTATTCGTTAGAATAACCTCTTTTAGTGCGGATGAAGGGACTCGAACCCCCACGCCTCACGGCACCAGATCCTAAGTCTGGCGCGGCTACCAATTACGCCACATCCGCTTTGGAATTGCGATTGCAAAGATAGTGCTATTTTTTAGATTGGCAAATAGTTTTATCTTTTATCACGAAAAACTATGCAACAAGTAGGATTTTTGAATTTATGGAGCAAAAAAAATCCCGATCAGATAAACTGACCGGGATACTTTGAATCTTATTCGTTGTTACTTGGTTATTATGCCAATTTAACGTTCACAGCATTTGGGCCTTTTTTGCCTTGCTGAATATCGAATACCACGACATCATTCTCGCGGATTTTTTCGTTAAGACCAGATACGTGAACAAACACTTCTTCGCCCGAACCATCTACTTTGATAAATCCGAAACCTTTTGTCTCATTGAAAAATTTTACAACACCTTTTTCCATTTTGTTTTTTAATTATTGATTTTCCCCTTTTGTAATCTACTTGTAGTCAAGAAAAAGGGAGTGACTTAACTACATGATTCAATAAATATCTCTTACTAACGATTTCTCTTTTTCAAAGATTGAACAAAGATTGTGAATTTTTTTGAATAACAAAGGATTTATTAAGAAAAAGTGCATTTTTTTGCGATTTATCTTGTTTTTAACTGCATTTTTCGATTTTGAGACCTATCTGTTTGAATTTCAATCGATAAATTCTATTTTTAAATCTTCTTTTATTCAATCGGCGATAGGTCATTTTTGTATTCGGATCGTGATATACGAATCTTACTTGCTACAGCTTTTGGCAAGTTGAGTTGTTTTGCTTTAGCCTTTTTTCTGTCATACCGAATTCGATGATATAATTTTCGAATACCTTACTCAATTTGATTGCCAATTCTGTGGTATGGTTGATCGTTTTTATTGTGGAATCTCTTCTACCAGTAAAATATTGCCAGACTGGTCGTAATAGGAGCAGGTCAATTTGTCCATGCTGATTGTCCATTTTTCAATGCCAAATATTGCACACATTTTTATGAATGTCAAGAAGTCCGTTTTGCCTTCTTGGTGTTCTACTAATCCTGCTTTAAATTCTTCACTTTTTGCAGTCTCGGCAATTGCAAGTGGGTGGTACTTTGCAGGCACTTTTGCTGTGTAGTCGTTTATGCCGTGATAGTCGATATGCCCGTCTGCAACATAGGCTTCGTAATGAGTAACACCCAACGACTTTATTTCTTTGATGTAAGCTGGAAAGTCAGCACCTGATTTTACTTTGCTGTGAGCAGCTCTGATTTGTTCTACAGTAAACATTCTCTTTAAATTTTAATTGTTAAACGATTTGAATGACAATGCAAATTTGCGCTATTTTAAATTTCTGTCATTGTAAAAAATCGTTTTTCTATAAGAAACGTTTGTACTGTTCGGGTGTTTGTCCTGTGAAATGTTTGAAGTCTTTGATGAAGTGTGCTTGATCAAAGAAATTGTTTTCATAACAAATTTCAGTAAGTGATTTTGCTTCGTTTAAGTTGTCGATAACGGTGTTGAGGCGGATAATTGAGGCGAATTTTTTAGGTGTAGTTCCCACAATCTTCCTAAATCGTTTCTCAAATGGGCTTTGGCTGATAAATAGCTTTTCGTTCAGCTCCTTTACTCTGATTGTTCCCTTACTCTGATAAATTAGTTTAACAGCTTCAACAATTAGTTTGTCCGATTCAATGTCTTTGAGTTGTGACAATAAAAAATGTTCAACAATTTTTATTCTTTGTTTGTCAGTATCTGCGAATGTTATTTTCTCCTCTACTTCGGTTACTCTGCTTTTTTCAAAAATGTCATCAAGTGAAAGGCTTAAATTAAAAAGTTCATTAGCCGGATTTGATGAGAAATGCGTAAAGCCAATTTCTGTAAAATATACCAAAATGGTACCGATGTCAGCCGAATTTTGGAAGATTTTGTAGCTGTCAGCCATGCCAGTAATTCCTGCCGACGCCAGTTGATTTAAGGTTTTGTCTTTAATAGTTGATAGTTGTCCCTTGTACTGAAACCCCATAACGAGTCCTGTAGCTGGCAAAACTTTGTATTCGCTTTCCACGGCATTCTCCGATGCTACATAATATTTTATGTAGTCCTTTAATTTTTCTGTCGGATAATGCTTCTCAAATTTCATCTTTGTCTGTGTGAGTTGTGTATGTGCTAAATTGCGCAGTTTGTGTCATTCAAACGTAGGTAAAAAACTAATGGATAAAGGTTTCCTTTAGATTTATAAGCATCGATTTTCTGTTTAACAAATCAGATTATTAATTAATATTTTACCCCTCACGGTCCGCAGAACCTCATCAACGGGGGTTATTCTTGTCGATAAAATTTGTCTTCCGCCCATTTGGCGGGATTGTTGATGATGTATGCCGAGATGCGTTGATGTGATTGTTCGTCGCGTATGATGTGTTCGTAATAGTTTCGCTGCCAAATTTTGAAATTTAATTCGAGGATTTTCGTTGGGGCGATCGTTGGGGCGAATTGCAATTCGCCCGTACTTAATCCTATTTTTATCGTATCTTTATCAGTAGGAAATTGCAATTCGTCCGTACTTAATTCGCCCTTATTCAATTTCTTCTTGATTTCTCCCTCTTTTTCAATTAAATCTTTAATCTTTTTGATGGTGGCTATTTTATATCCCCGAATGATGGAGCCAATTGTTTGCGAAGGCGATTGAAATTTCCCTGCGCTGTTTTCTTTAGCTCTATTTACTGTAATTTCCACGATTCCGTGAATGTGGTTGGGCATTACTACGAATTCGTGCAACTCGACGTTGTCTCTGATTGAGCTGCTTTGCATCCATTCATCCCACGCTATTTGCCCAAATTCGTTGAGAATCATCCTACCGCTGCCGCCTTTCGATGCTACAATCTTTCCAAACAGATGCTCTCTATCTTGAGAGCACAGCGTGATAAAATAGAGTCCCGATTCTGCATAATTATATCCTTTCAATCGAATCGACCTGCGGTGATGTATTTCAGAATTATAGTGGGACTTGGTAGAGGGAGTTGCTCTGGAGTTTGTTATGCAAAGTTTCTATTTATAAAATTCATATTTAAAGAACTCAGGAACGTATCCACGTATACTTTTTAGAAGACCATTAGAATAGTAAGTGTAAATCAAGTTGCATTCAAATTTCCTGTCAATTAAAAATGTCTGATAAACGTATGAGCTAATTAGTTGACCTTTCGTGTTGTACTTATTGTTTATTGTTTCTGTTTGTTCATATCTCTGTAAATATTTATAGTCAGAATATTGATATCTTGATGTATCCGCACCGTTAGTAAAATTGCCTTCTTTAAGTTTGGGTTCAATTGTGTACCCAATTGATTTAAATACATAAAAATCATATTCATATTCAACTAAATCTCGGTAAATTATCATAGAGTCATTTTGTTTAATTGTTACAGTTTTATAAGGTAAATAATTATAATTAGTTACATATAATGGCGTTTCAAATTTACGTTGAAAATATTTGGAAACACTTAATCTACCTATGGAATCGTAGTAAAAGTATGTGTTGTTAATATCAAATGAATTATTCAAATATATTGTGGAATCAACAATTTGAATTAATTTATTTTTGGAATCATATTTATAATAACTTATCAAATCTATTTTTTTTCGTTTTCTTGTCTTTCTGTTGTACGATGCACTATATTTAACTTTACGAATTATTTGTCCGTTCGGGTTAAAATAAATTATTTCAGAAAGGTCTTTTGGTGAATTTAAAAATGCTATTATTTTTTTGACTTTTCGGTTTGCGTAAACGCTATCAGGTTGTAATCTATTTTTGGATTGTCCATAACCATTAATAGATAACAATAGTAGTACGAAAATTAAAATTTTATACATTGGTTTCTGTCTTGAAATTTTGCCTACATCTGTATATGTAGACCTCAAATGGAATCTGTGTCACTCAGGTGCACATACCCAATTTTGGAAACTGTATTTGTTCCGCTCGTAAAGTTAAAACAAATTTTGAAATCCAATCTAAATTCGTTCAAATATTTAATGTCACAAACCAAAACCGCCTCAGAATACGAGATTCCAAGGCGGTTGTATAGTTTTAATCAGATATGCGACTATTCGTCGTCGCCGTCCTCTTCCTCTTCTTTCATATTGTGATAGACGTTTTGCACATCTTCGTCATCTTCGAGTTTGTCGATCAGTTTATAGACTTGCGCACGTTGCTCTTTGTTTAGCTCTTTGAGGTCGTTCGGTATGCGGATAAATTCTGCACTTACGATTTCGAAGCCTGCCTCTTCGAGGTATTTCTGAATGGCGTTGAACGACTCAAATTCACCGTAGATGGTGATTTCGTTCTCTTCTTCTACCAATTCGTCAGCACCAAAGTCGATGAGTTCAAGCTCCAAATCTTCGAGCGAAACGCCTGCTTTTGGTACTACTTTGAAAATACTCTTGCGGTCGAACAAGAATGCGAGGCTACCCGATGTTCCCAACGAACCACCGGCGTGATTCAAGAAGCTACGCACGTTGGCCACGGTGCGGGTGGTGTTGTCGGTGGCGGTTTCTATCAAAATGGCGATTCCGTTCGGGCCATAACCTTCGTACACCATCTCTTTGTAGTCGGCTTCGTCTTTTGAACTTGCTTTTTTGATGGCGCGCTCTACGTTCTCTTTCGGCATATTTGCCGCTTTTGCATTCTGTATCAACACACGGAGGCGTGGATTGCCATCAGGATCGGGACCTCCTGATTTTACGCAGATTGCGATCTCTTTTCCTAATTTGGTAAATGTGCGGGCCATGTTGCCCCAACGTTTCATTTTTCTAGCTTTGCGGTATTCAAATGCTCTTCCCATTGTTTTTATGATGTTAATTTAATAATCGTATTTTTTGGTAGAGACGCAATATTTTGCGTCTTTGCTATATTCAGCCGCAAAATATTGCGTCTCTACACCTACCTCAATTTTGCTCCCAATTTTTGTTCCAAGTTCGATTGTATTTTTGCCATAATGGCTTCGATCTGTTTGTCGGCCAATGTTTTTGTTTCGTCGAGAATGATGAAGCTGACTGCATACGATTTTTTGCCTGCTTCGAGGTTTTTGCCCTCGTACACGTCGAACAGTTCCACGCTTTTCAGCAGTTTGCGTTCGCTTTCGAAAGCAATTTTTTGAATTTCGGCAAACGAAATGGCTTTATCGACCAACAACGCTAAATCGCGCTTCACCGAAGGGAATTTCGAGATTTCGCTGTAGGTGACTTTGCTGTTGCGTACCTCTTTCATCAGCAGCGTCCAGTTGATGTCGGCATAGAACACAGGTGTATCGATGTCGAACGCTTTGAGGATGCGACGGTTGACGATTCCGGCAGAAGCAATCAGTTTGCCGCCTTTGGTGTGGTAGTTCAATGCGGTCGCAAAGATGTCGTCGCTCTCCTGAGTTTCTGCCAACCGACCTGTTTGCACGCCGAGTCGGGTGAAGATGTTCTCAACGTAGGCTTTCAACTGATAAACAGTGGTCTCTTCGTTGGCGTGTGCCCACGAGTTGCTCACTTTGTTTCCACACAACCACAAGCCGATGTGCTGGCTTTCGCTGTAGGCTGCAAGAATCTGCTCTTCGCTCTTTTTCTCTTCGTTGAATCGGTAGCAATTCCCAAATTCGAAGAAAGCGAGGTCGCTGTTTCTGCGGTTTCGGTTGTAGGCTACGCTTTCCAACCCACCAAATAACAGCGTTTGGCGCATCACGTTCAAATCTTGACTCAATGGATTGAGCATTTTCACACAATTGCCAACTGGATAGGTCACCAGGTCGTTGTAGTAGGCCGATTTAGTGAGCGAATTGTTCAATATTTCGTGGAAACCAGACCCCACCAATTGCTCGGCAACGAGGTTTTGCATTTTGTGGCTTCTGTCGGTATCTGTTTTGTACGATAAAGTCGCACTTACTTGTTCGTAGATCTCCACGTTATTGTAGCCATAAATGCGAAGAATATCTTCGATCACATCCACATCGCGCAGTACATCGACACGGTAGGTTGGAATGGAAACGGTTAGTCCAATTTCAGTTTCACTCAAAATTTCAATTTCAAGCGTTTTCAGAATATTTTTCACCGTTTCAGTAGGAATTGCTTTACCAATCAAGCTATTGATTTTGGCGAAAGTCAATTCAACTGTTGCTTTTTCGATAGGAGTGGGGTAGATGTCCACTACTTCGCCAACGATGTCGCCGCCAGCCAGTTCTTGAATCAACAGAGCTGCTCTTTTCAACACGTAAAGCGTATTGTTGGGGTCGGCGCCACGCTCGAAACGAAACGAAGAGTCGGTGTTCAACCCGTGACGGCGAGCAGTTTTGCGCACCCACATTGGGCTGAAATAGGCACTCTCCAAGAATACATCGGTGGTCGATTCGGTAACGCCCGATTTCAATCCACCAAACACTCCGGCGATGCACATGCCTTCGTTGGCGTTGCAAATCATCAAATCGGTTTCCGCTAATTTGCGTTCGGCTTCGTCAAGCGTGATGAATGTTGATTCGTGTGCTACGGTTTTCACAATCACCTGATTGCCTGCAATCTCTTTCAAATCGAAGCAATGAAGCGGATGACCGAATTCGTGCAACACGTAATTGGTAATATCGACAATGTTGTTGATCGGACGCAGACCAATCGCTTTCAAGCGATTTTGCATCCATTCCGGGCTCTCTTTAACGGTTACGTTTTTGATGGTCACACCCGAATAGCGCGGACAAGCCTCGGAGTTTTCTACTTTTACCGAAACTGCTGAACTGTCTGCTTTCGTTACAAAAGCTTCTACCGATGGTTTTGCTAGTGGAGTTGCGACTCCATTTTGAGCTAAATAGGCTGCCAAATCGCGTGCTACACCAAAGTGAGAAGCAGCATCCACACGGTTCGGTGTAATATCCACTTCGAGCACGAAGTCTGATTTCACATTGTAATAGTCAGCAGCAGGAGTTCCTATAGGAGCATCTGCCGGCAATACGATGATGCCGTCGTGACTGGTGCCAATGCCGATTTCGTCTTCGGCGCAAATCATTCCGTTTGATTCAACGCCACGAATTTTCGATTTTTTGATGGTGAACGATTCGTCACCGTCGTAAAGCGTTGTGCCAATGGTGGCGACAACTACTTTTTGACCGGCAGCTACATTGGCTGCACCACACACGATTTGTTGTGGTTCACCCGTTCCTAAATCGACGGTAGTGATGTGTAAATGGTCGGAGTTTGGATGTTCTTCGCAGGTCAAAATGTGACCAATTACTAATCCTTCGAGACCACCCTTTATAGACTGAAATTCCTCAATTCCTCCGGTTTCGAGACCGATAGAAGTGAGTGCCGCCGAAACTTCTTCGGGCGACAAATTGATGTTTAAATACTCTTTCAGCCAGTTGTATGAAATATTCATTTTGTTAGTTTGTTATCCGTTTTACGTAATATTTTAAGAGGCTCTTCGATTCCTCAATTCCTATTTTTACTCAAATACTGCATCTACCGATTCAGTATCGCTGCTTTCGTAATTTTGCTTGAATGTTGACTCTGCGCAAGGATCTGAGAATTTCGGTGATGGGGCGAAATTTTCGCTTTGAGAATATCCAAGTCGCCTATCAGCATATACTTTTTTGATAAATGTAGCATAGATCGGTAGTGCCATATTTGCACCTTGTCCGTCGTTGGTTGTATCGAAGTGAATGGCTCGATCTTCGCCACCTACCCACATGCCCGACACTAGACTTGGTGTAAATCCCATAAACCAACCGTCTGCATTTTGATTGGTAGTACCTGTTTTACCTCCCATAGGAGCTGTAATTCCGTATCTATAACGAAGTCTGACGGCAGTACCGCCATCCACTACAGCTTTGAGCATGTGGAGCATTTTATATGCAGTCTCTTCACTGAAAACCTCGTTCATCTTAGGTGTGAAATTTGCTAATACATTGCCATAACTATCTTCGATGCGAGTGACATAAAGCGGTTCTGATTTTACTCCTTTATTGGCAAAAGCGGTATAGGCAGAGACCATCTCTTCAACCGTTACTTCGCAAGGGCCTAAACAAAGGGAAACTACGGGATCGAGTTTCGACTTAATGCCAAAAGATTGTAATAATCTGACGAACGAGTAAGGCGACAATTTACTCATTAGATAAGCGGTAACCCAATTATCCGAATTCGCAAGACCCCATTTTAAAGTGACCATTTCGCCAACACGTTTTTGATTCGCATTACGTGGAATCCAGACCTGACCCGATTCGGTGAGTAAGCGTTGCGAAACGTGCATCATCTCGTCGCAAGGAGTGAATCCCTCTTCCATTGCTAAAGTATAGAGATATGGTTTGATCGTAGAACCTACTTGTCGACGACCCAACGCCACCATGTCGTATTGAAATTGTCTGAAGTCGATGCCACCCACGTAGGCTTTGACATGTCCGGTACGTGGATCCATAGCCATGAACCCGGTCCGCAAAAAGTGTTTGTAGTAGCGAATCGAATCCCACGGACTCAATAGAGTATCTATCGGACCGTTCCACGAAAACACTTGCATCGGAATACGCTTGTTGAAAACGGCACGAATCTCGCTTCTTGTTGCGCCGGCTTTTTTCATTGCACGGTAACGCTCTGTCTGTTTCATGGAGCGAATTAGAATCGTATCGCGTTCTCCTTCACTGATTTTACTTGAGAATGGTGCATAAGAGCGTCCCTTCTTTTCAGCAAAGAATTTGGGTTGTAAGAAATGACCGATATGCTCCGTTACAGCCTCTTCAGCATAGCGTTGCATGCGGGAATCGATAGTAGTATAAATTTTCAGACCATCTACATAGAGATTGTAGTTGGTTCCGTCCTGTTTTTTATTTTTATTACACCAACCATACAGCGGATTGGTTTCCCATGCCAACGAGTCTGCACTGTATTTTGTCATTTGCCAAGCACCATAGTCGCCACGACTAGGTTTCGAAGCTGTCATCATCATACGGAGATATTCTCTGAAATAGGGAGCAAGTCCCTCTTTGTGATCAGCTTTATTATAATGCAATGTCAGTGGCAAAGCTTTCAAAGAATCTCTTTGCTCGTCGGTGATGTAGTCTGCTTTGTACATTTGATCTAAAACAACATTGCGGCGACCTTTGGTGCGTTCGTTGAATCGTACCGGATTAAACAACGATGGATTTTTGCACATACCTACTAAAGTGGCTGCCTCTTCGATTTTCAATTTCGCAGGAGTTGTTCCGAAATAGACAAGAGCCGCAGATTGTACTCCAACTGCATTATTCAGAAAGTCGAATTTATTGAAATACATGTTTACGATCTCTTCTTTTGTATAGAATCGTTCGAGTTGAACAGCAATCACCCATTCGATGGGCTTTTGGAAAAGACGTTCAAGGAAATTTCCTGCTTCGGGCGAATAGAGTTGCTTAGCCAGCTGTTGCGTGATGGTACTACCACCACCAGCACTTTTTTGCATAAAGATTCCTCTTTTTACTAACGAGCGCATCAATGCCCACGCATCAACGCCCGAATGCGAAAGGAATCGTGCATCTTCTGTGGCAATGAGTGCTTCTACTAGACTGGTTGACAACTCTTTGTAGGTGACAAAAACACGATTTTCGCGACTGACATAATAGCGCCCCAACACCTCTTGATCGGAAGTAATTACCTCAGATGCAAATTTATGTTTTGGATTTTCGAGTTCTTCAATAGGCGGCATGTAGCCAATTTTGCCATACGCAATGAGCAAAAATATGGAAGTAACAAGTAGCATAACCAGGGCAAATGATATCCAGAAAATTTTCAGAAATCTTTTATGGCTGTCTGTCATTGTTCAATTTTTTAAAATCGTACAAAATTAATCCTTTTTTTTCGTAAAAGCAGCTATGTTATTGTGTATAGAGCCTATTCTTTCATAAATTTCTTAAAACCATCGGAGTAAGCAACCGCTAGTTTTCCATTCTTGTCAGTATAAATAAAATAGCCTTCTAATTCGGGATCGCGATTGACCAACGCCATACTTTTTTCTAATCCAATGACCATGCAAGCGGTGGAGTAGGCGTCTGCACCGATACAGGTAGGTGCGGTGATGGTAGCGCTCAACAGGCTGTGTTGTACTGGATAGCCTGTTTTTGGATCAATAGTATGTGCATATTTCTTTCCATCTTTGTAGTAGAATTTGCGGTAATTTCCGCTGGTAGAGAGTGCACCGTTGGTGAAATGTACGATTTGCTGAAAATCCTCTTGTGTTGGCTCCGGATTATCTACTGGTTTATCAATGCCTACCGACCAGATTTTTCCGTCCGGATTGACACCTTTCATCATCAATTCACCACCAATTTCTACCATGTAATTTGTAATTCCTTTGCTGTCGAATAGTTTTGCAATGATATCGCTGGCATAACCATCGCCCATAGAAACGCAATCAATCGTGATGCGTGGATCGTCTTTCACCACTTTGTGATTGACAATGTTGACACGTTTATATCCGATCAACGATTTGAGACTATCAATTTGGTATTTTGTCAAATCTTCACGCTTTTTGAAGCTAAATCCCCACGCTTCCACCAACGGTGCAACAGTAATATCGAACGCCCCATCGGTAGCTTTAGCGACTACCTGTCCTTCGTTGAAGAGGGTTTCGAACCATTCGTCTAGCACGACGGTTGAGTCGTTTCTATTCACCTTCGAAACAATTGAGTTCGGTTTGTATGGAGAAACCGCTTCGTCATATTTCTTCAAAATAGAGTCAATCGTCAGTTGTAAATCCTGATTATATTGGTATTTGATGTGATATGACGAGCCAAAAATGAGTCCTTCATTGTAGTAATAGTTGGTTGTTTTTTCCTCTTTTGGTTTTTTAATAAAATAAAGGAGAATAAATACGCCTAAAAAAACAAGCAGCGCAATAAATGATTTTTTTTTCATGGTACTAATTTTATAAATAAACTGCTAGTAGATGTAGGTGTTCGAGCACAATCTTAGTGCCCATTCCGATTAATATAATTCCTCCGACTATCTCCATTTTGAAGTTGAATTTTTGACCAAATTTTGAACTAAACGAAGCACCTAAGAAGCTAAGCAAAAAAGTAGTTATTCCGATGATAATGACCGGTTCAGCCACCTGTATATTGAGCATAGCAAAGGAGATTCCGACAGCTAATGCATCGATGCTTGTGGCAATTGCCAAGGCAAGCAAGGTTACTGCTTTGGTTGGGTCGAAACGATTGTTTTGGTCATTTTTAGAAGTTAATCCTTCCCAAATCATTCTCGATCCAATGAGAAACAACAGTCCAAATGCAATCCAATGATCGTAATCCACAATGCTTTTCTGAAATGATACTCCAGCCATCCATCCAATTAATGGCATGATGCCTTGAAATATGCCCATGAATAGTGCAATGCGAAAAATATGTCGAATTCTGAAGCGTTTCAAAATAACACCACAAGTGATTGAAACCGCCAAACTATCCATCGATAGACCCAAAGCGATAAATAGAATTTCTGCAATATTCATTCCGAAACTTGTTTGAATTTTTCCCAATGAACGAGTTCGTTCAGCGGTTTTCGTAGTTTATTTGGAAGTTCAGGATAAACTTCCAGATTAATATAGCCAATAGGTAAAATAGCAATGGGTGAAATGTGTTTGGGTAATTCGAGCAATTCAATGAGTTTTTTGTTATCAAAATTACAAACCCAGCAGCTTCCCAATCCTAAATCGGTGGCAGCTAAACAAATGTGCTCAACAGCAATGGTAGCATCGATTTCGCCAAAATCTTTTTCGTCAGATTTTCGTTTCCACGATTGCTCGAAGTCTGCACACACAATGATATAAAGCGGTGCCGTTCTAAACCACTCTCGGTGATAGCAGTCGTGTAGTGCCAATCTATTTTCTTCTTCCTGAATAACAATGAAATGCCAGGGCTGAAAATTAACAGCTGAAGGTGCGTGGCGTGCCGCTTCCAAGATGTAGAGAATATCTTCTCTTTTTACCGGCTGACTTTGAAAACTCCGAATCGAAGTGCGTTTTTGACAAAGTTCAAGGAATTTCATTTTGACAGACAAATTAGATGTTAAATTTCTTCCTCAATTTTGTAAATATTCCGCTCAGAAGAGTTTCGAGTAATTAACTCGCCCAAAAATCCTGCTAAAAAGAGTTGAGTGCCCAACAGCATCGATGTCAATGCCAAATAGAAATAGGGTTGATTTGTAATCAAAGGATGCGCAATACCGTTGAATAAAGTGTACAGCTTATATGCACCCAAAATGATAACAGAAACCAGTCCTACAAAGAACATCAATGAGCCAGCCAATCCGAAAAAGTGCATCGGCTTTTTGCCAAAACGAGAGAAAAACCAAAGCGTAATCAAATCGAGATATCCATTTACAAAACGGCTCAAGCCAAATTTAGTCACTCCATATTTGCGAGCTTGATGTTGTACCACTTTTTCACCAATATTTTTGAATCCCGCATTTTTCGCTAAATAGGGAATGTAGCGGTGCATATCACCATATACTTCAATGTTTTTGACCACATCCAATCGGTAAGCTTTCAGTCCACAATTAAAATCATTCAGTTTAATGCCAGATACTTTTCGTGCTGTTGCGTTGAAAAGCTTCGTAGGAAGCGTTTTAGAAAGCGGATCAAATCGTTTTTGTTTCCAACCCGATACCAAATCCAATCCTTGCTCGGTAATCATTCGATACAATTCAGGAATCTCTTCGGGACTATCTTGTAAATCGGCATCCATCGTTATTACCACACGACCTTTTGCTCGTTCGAACCCGCTGTGCAAGGCAGGTGACTTACCGTAGTTGCGACGGAATTTGATTCCTTTTGCTTCGGGATGTTTGTGGCACAATGCACTAATCACCTCCCATGAACGGTCGGTACTACCATCGTTCACGAAAATTACCTCGTAGCTGTAACTATTTTTTGTAGCAACACGCTGAATCCAATCGAAAAGCTCAGGAAGAGATTCTTCTTCGTTGTAGAGCGGTATAACTATCGATAAATCAATCATAATGAATCTTCGTTAGATAGAGTAGTAGGGGTATTATTTTTACTTGATTTTTTACGAATCAGAATCGCAGCAATGATAAGAGATACAAAGATGCCGCTGAAGATGGAGTTTTGGATGTGGGCAATTGTCATCTCAATAGGAGATGGAATTCCACCTTTAGCAATATTGTTTGATATTTCTGTCAAATAAGCCTTAGTCGCAGGTTCTTGCAATTTAGCAGTAATCTCTTGAATGGCATTAATCGACTTAGACGTGTAAGACGCAATAAAGTGAGGATTTATAAATTTGTAAAAAATAAATTCGACAGCACCTGTCAAAATAGCTCCAAAAAAATACATTAATACCGATACATTCCATGCTTGAAAAAAAGGAATGGTTCCTTCCATCACATCTCTCTTGAATTTTCGGGCATAATAAAATACTACTAGATGAAAAAATAGTGCCGATAGAAGGTAAAGTAACCCCATTGAAGGGAAAATTAAAGAATAGGAGAGTAGAAAGAATTTAATTATACCCAAAAATCCCAGAAATATTCCTGCCTGCATGGCAAAGTTTACTGGGGTTGTTTTTGTCTCATTCATTGTATTTCTGTTTAGTTGTGCAAAAATAGGGCTTTTCGTTCAATTATTACCGAATAATTGAAGCAAATTATTTTACATGCTAAAGTTTGCTAACTGCTTCAAACTGAAACCTTTCTTCCTTCAAACTCAATTGTGAAGCGGTTTTCCTTAAAATTATTTTGCAACGGCTATTGCAGATTTCGGAAAAAGACCTACCTTTGCGCCCGGGTAAGTCCTACACGGCCAGCTCCCTTCTAATCCCCCAGGGCTTGATCGCAGCAAGGGTCGTTGGTTGTAGCGGCGCGATGTAGTAAGCTTACCCACCTGCCTTCATAGCTCAGTTGGCCAGAGCACGTGATTTGTAATCTCGGGGTCGTGGGTTCGAATCCCTCTGAAGGCTCTCTCTAATCCGTAAACAGATTCTGTTTGCGGATTTTTTTGTTCAAAAAAAATGACCCTGCTTCAAAGCAAGGTCAAACTAACTTTATTTCAACTCACCAATGGGCGTGAGATTTTCGAAAACGCGCCTACCATGGGGCGAAGTAGATAGCTCTTCGGTAAGATCTTGTCCAGGGAAATTTCCATAATGCGATCCCTTTTTCCAGTAAACACTGCTCGTCATATCGTATATTTTCCCTTCAAAGGCAATCCATATTTCGTCCATTTCTGATCCATTGCGCAATGCCAATTGAGATTTTGTATATTGTGGTAAATCCATATATTATTGAAAAGTTCTAATTTAATAACGCTGTTAACTTTGTAAATGTTTGGAAAAATGAATGATTCAAAGGTAATGACTCTTATTTAGTTTAGCAATGTTTCATTATTTATTTTTTGTATATATTTACCTTAAGTTGCTTTTTTATACAAAAATCAAATGTGTGAATTTTACAACCTATTTCAATATTTGTGTAACGTATAGCGACATCTTACCCAATACCTTTGACCAGAAGAGAAAACCTCTCTTTTTTAACTCGAGGGTATATGAAGAAAATATTACTTTTTCTATTTACATTTTCCATTTGGTATGCTAGTTTTGGACAAACGCCTAATTTGGGTAGCACCTCCAACTTCGTGCTGTTTACCGCTGCAGGGGCATTCACCAACACCGGATCATCCATCGTGACGGGCGATATCGGTACGCATGTGGGAGCACTGACTGGTTTTCCTCCGGGGACAGTCATTGGAGGCACTTTTGTGGCTGACCCAACCACTGCGCAAGCTGCCGCAGATGTGGCGGTGGCATATACCAGTCTTAACGGAGCTGGCACAGTCATCGGCACCACGTTGGGTAACGGACAGATATTGACAGCCGGCACATACACCACCGGTGCTGCTTCTACCTTGAATGGAAATCTGATTTTTGATGGGCAAAACAACGCCAATTCGCAATTTGTAGTCCGCATCGGTGGCGCATTCGCAACCAACGTAAATTCAACCATCACACTTATTAACGGCGCTTCTTTGTGCAATATCTATTGGCAAATTGGAGGCGCATTCACGTTGGGCGACAACTCTGTTTTCAGAGGAACGGTAATCGCCAGCGGACAAATAGAGCTATTGGCTGGTTCGTCGTTGATTGGGAGAGGTCTCACAACAGCGGGTGCCATTCTTTTGCATAATAATATTGTAACAATTCCTTCTACGCCTATCGCTGCTGCCGGCCCCGACAGGGCTATTTGCCTAAACGAGACTACTCAAATTGGTGCTGCGGCTGTTGCCGGGAGTTCGTATAGTTGGACATCTGTTCCTGCCGGATTCACCTCCACTACTGCCAATCCGACTGTCGCACCACTTGTCACAACTACCTACACCGTAGTAGAAACCATTACTGCTACAGGTTGTACCAACAGCAATAGTGTAGTCGTCACAGTCAATCCTTTGCCGAATACATCGTTGATCTTTCATTTTTAACCTAAGTTCGGGATAAGATTTCCAAATCCGGGAACGGTTGTCGGTCAAACGCACGAGATAGATGCTGTTTCGGCTCAAGCCTCCACAGATGTAAATGTTGCGTATGGCCAACTAAGCGGACTTTCTGTCTTCACAGTTTTAGGTACAACGCTTGGCAATGGACAAACGCTTAATCCGGGTATTTATCATACTGGAGCAGCAACTACTTTAAATGGTACATTAACACTTGATGGTGGAGGTGACCCCAATGCACTATTTATCATCAAAATTGGTGGAGCATTGTCAACCAGTACATTTTCGAATGTGGTAGTGACTGGCTCTGCTTCGCTTTGTAATGTCTATTGGCAAGTTGAAGGTCAATTTGAATTAGGAGACAATTCTGTTTTCAGAGGGACTGTTATTGCCGATGGCGCAATTAACTTATTGGAAGGCTCATCGCTTTTGGGTAGAGGTCTTACCCGTGCGGGAGCTATCTCATTGCATAACAATGTGGTTTCTGCCGTTATGCAACCAACAGCATCCGTCATCACCGCAGGCGGAGCAATTGCTTTGTGTGCCGGTGGAAGTGTTGTGCTTTCGGGTAATGTAGGTGGAGTTTGGAGTAATGCAGCTGGAACAACGACTGCTACATTAAACGTCACTACAGCGGGTGATTATTACGTGACCAACACCAATGCGTGTGGAAGCGTAACGTCAAATCATATCATTGTTACCATGAATCCTGCCCCAACAGCTTCAGTTATAACGGCTGGTGGAGCTACCACATTCTGCGCAGGCGGCAATGTCGTGCTTTCGGGTAATGTGGGTGGCACTTGGAGCAATGGCGCAACCACTGCTACCATTACGGTTTCTGCCACAGGTGATTATTATGTCACCAACACCAATGCGTGCGGAAGTGTAGCGTCGAATCATATCGCCGTCACCGTTAATCCTGCCGCTACGTCATCCGTCATCACCGCAGGTGGAGCAATTGCTTTGTGTGTCGGTGAAAACGTTGTGCTTTCGGGTAATGTAGGTGGAGTTTGGAGCAATGCAGCCGGAACAACGACTGCGACCTTAACCGTCACCGCAGCCGGTGATTATTACGTGACCAACACCAATGCGTGTGGAAGCGAGACTTCTAATTACATCATCGTTACCATGAATCCTGCACCAACAGCCTCAGTTATTTCGGCTGGTGGAGCTACCACATTCTGCGCAGGCGGCAATGTCGTGCTTTCGGGTAATGTAGGTGGCACTTGGAGCAATGGCGCAACCACTGCTACCACTACAGTTTCTGCCACAGGTGATTATTATGTAACCAACACCAATGCGTGCGGAAGTGTAACGTCGAATCATATCGCCGTCACCGTTAATCCCGCCGCTACGGCATCCGTCATCACAGCAGGCGGAGCAATTGCTTTGTGTGCCGGTGGAAGTGTTGTGCTTTCGGGTAATGTAGGTGGAGTTTGGAGCAATGCAGCCGGAACAACGACTGCTACCTTAAACGTCACCACAGCGGGTGATTATTACGTCACCAACACCAATGCGTGTGGAAGCACAACGTCAAATCATATCATCGTAACCATGAATCCTGCCCCAACAGCCTCAGTCATCACTGCCGGAGGAGCAACCACATTCTGCGCAGGCGGCAATGTAGTGCTTTCGGGTAATGTGGGTGGAATTTGGAGCAATGGCGCGACTACTGCTACCATCACAGTCAGTGCCACAGGCGATTATTATGTGACAAACACCAATGTGTGCGGAAGTGTAACGTCTAATCATATCGCTGTCACCGTTAATCCTGCCGCTACAGCATCAGTTATCACCGCAGGTGGAGCAATTGCTTTGTGTGCTGGTGGAAGTGTTGTGCTTTCGGGCAATGTAGGCGGAGTTTGGAGCAACGTAGCCGGAACAACATCTGCTACTTTAACCGTCACCACAGCTGGTAATTATTATGTAACCAACACCAATGCGTGCGGCAACGTAACGTCGAATCACATTATTGTGACTCTGAATCCTTCACCTTTGGCAACAGCTGGAAGCAATGCGACTATTTGTTCTGGTAATTCGACAACAATTGGTGCAGCGTCAATTTCGGGACACACTTATTCGTGGACTCCAACCACAGGATTGAGCTCAGCAACGATTTCAAATCCTGTTGCAAGCCCTTCTGTGACTACCACTTATACATTGACCGAAACCATCACCGCTACTGGATGTGTGGCTTCAAATTCTATGGTTGTTACCGTTAATCCATTGCCAACTGTCTCTACAGCAACGTGTGTCGGTGGTTCAGTTAGCTTCTCTGCAAATGTGTTAGGCGTAGGAATGACTTACCAATGGCGTAATGGACTTACCAATCTGGTTGATGGCGGAAATATTTACGGTTCAACAACTGGCACATTGACCATTAGCCCTGTTGGAATGGGAGATGCGTCGAGTAACTACAATGTTGTCATCACGGGTGCTTGTTCACCAAATGTGACCCCAATTGTTGTTTCACTCGTTGTGTTTGATGCTCCTGTTATTGTAGCAGGGCCACTAGATCAAGATCCGTGTGTTGGTAGTTCAACAAGTTTTTCGGTAAATGCTGCTGGCATTGGTCTTACCTACCAATGGCGCAATGGAAATGTGAATATCACCAACGGCGGATCAATTTCGGGTGCAACTTCTGCTACCTTGACGATTAATCCGGTGGCACTTTCTGATGTAGCTTCAGACTATAATGTAGTGGTGTCAGGGGCTTGTTCTTTGCTGAAAGCTACATCACCAAACGCTTCACTTACGTTGTGTAACCAAACAGCAATGAATGTTGTAGCGGTGAATAAAGTAGTAAGCATCTATCCAAATCCATCGAGAAGTACTATTAACGTTGACATTGTTGATCCATCACAAATCAATAATGCTGAATTAAAACTGTATGATACGTTTGGCACGATGGTAATGAATTCAATGTTAAATCAGAAAATCACGACACTAAAAACAACTGTTTTTCCTACAGGAATTTATCTTTACAAAGTAGTAAACGATTCTAAAACCGTTCAATCTGGTAAATTGATCTTTGAATAAAAGTTAGTAGGAATTTCTGTAGAAATACATTTCTAAAAACAGAGAGGGCTGCTTCATTAATTTGAAGCAGCCCTCTTGATTGTTTAATATTAGTTCGATATCTATTTCAGAACTAACACATTCTTAATTTCCCAAGTACCCGCTTTGGTACTTGTTGAAAGATATTTGAAGGCAAATCTGATTTTTTTGCCTGAATAACTAGCTAAACTAATAGGTCCTATTTTTGAGAATGTCCATGAACCTGGATCAGTGAATGTGCTCGTAGGCAATTGAGTCCAAGTAGCTGTTGCAGGAGATCCTGATGTGTAGTTTTCGGAAACCCATAATGTTCCATCAGTCACCGGATTCGTGCAATATCGAATCACATGATCAAATGTCAATTTAGCTTCAGGAATATCTGTTAAATCAATGTTTGGAGAAATTAACCAATCCTCATTAGCGAAATTAGTAGAGCTTGCGTATCCAGTCATTGTGGCTGCATTAAAGGAAACTGCCCAAATCTGAGTTCCAGATACACTTTGAGCGGTAAAGTCTCCTAACGATTTCGCAAATGTCTCTGACAATATTGGTTCAATTGGTTTTACTCCTCCAGTACTACCATTTGGTGCAATAAAGTACGAGGTACCACTCATTTCATAAAAACCGAAAGAATTGGTGCCCAACAGACCGTATATTGTGATTTTCTTTCCGAAAAGTTTCGATTTGTTGTCTCTTAAATTCAGACTATCACGCACAACGCCTGCTGGTAATTGCACAACTAAAATTCTCGAGCTGTAAACATTGATTGTTGAATCAGCAATAATTAAATTCGTTACTTGAGTACAAGTGTCTGCAGAATAGTAACTGACATTATTGCGTGTATATCCAACAACATATCCTTTCACATAATTTGAAGAGCCAGTTGTAGTTATTGCCTCAGAAACTTTTAATGGAGAAGCTTCGCGTCCTGTATTAGCTGGAATGTTTACTGCCTCACCTCTTTTTATGATTAGATTTTTTAGTTCCCATGTACCAGCTTTTGCCGAAGTAGAAATGTATCGAAAAGCCAGTTTGATTTTTTTACCTGCAAAAGCAGTTAAACTAATTTGTTCAGATGTTGGGATTGGCGATGGCCACAATCCAGGATCAACAAAAGTCTTATAAGTAAGTTGAGTCCAAGTTGCAGAGGTCGGAAGACTGTCAGTCGAATTGTAGTTTTCAGAAACTAAAATAGTTGCATCGGTACCAGCATTTGCAAAATATCGAGCGACATGCTCAATTGTGAAATGGGCAGTCGTCACATTTGTCAAATCAATGGTTGGTGAAATTAACCACGCATCATTCGCCTTATTTACAGAGCCAACATAGCCGGTCATCAGTGCATATCCATTCGAATTGAATGACCAATTCTCTTGACCTGAAGTGCTTTTTGCTACGAACTGTCCCAATCCTGATGAAAAAGGTTCGGTATAAATAAGCGATGTTTCATCAATTGCTGGACCAACAAGTGAATCTTCCACATTCGTACAAGAGTGCGAAATCATAGTAATACAAAAAAGTATTAATATATATATCTTATTAATTTTCATAAAGTGTAACTTTAATTGTTAAGATTTTTATTTGTTTATTTTTGCATGATATGCTTCAAAACCTTTACCTAAATCATTCAATGAACGAAGTGTTAATTGGTGATAGATTTTTGAACTTGAAGGCACTGCATCTTTATCGTTATACCAACCAATAATTGCAGTAATATTACCTCTGTTTGACGATTCTGGAATTGGTTTGTTGGCGAATTTAGAATATTCACTAGTAGAAACAAAAACAGAACCAGTTCCATCTTGAATTTCACGCGATTGTGGATATCCAACGCCATTGGTTGATGGAGCCATTATTAATTCAGCATCTGTGATAACTGCCGGTGTCCCACTATAAGCACCTTTGCCGGTAAAGAACGCATTTTTAATGCAAACTAATTTATTGGCAACCGATATTCCAGCTGCTTTTATTTGAGCAATGGTCATAGTGTCTGCTTTTACTGCTGCTAAATCAGGTAAACCATAAGCTGAAATCAATTTGTCAGCCAAAGGTTTAGGCATACGTCCAGGTTCGGGTCTATTTTTTGCAAGGTTGAAATATTTGATACCCATTTGAGGACCTTCAGCATATTTACCAATAGCTAGTCCATTGCAACGCAATGAAACTCGCTGTCCTAATGGATATATTCCAGAAATACTACCAGCATCGATAGAGATCTTCATGGCTTGTCCGCCAACTCCTTCTTCTTGTATTACAATGTACTTGTAAACATTTCCTTCAACATCAGAGGAGGTGATAATTCCATTGATGACAACATCCTTTGTTGTGTCAATTAAGTCAGACGAAAATAGTCCGGTCGTTTTCATATAGTCAGCTTTTAGCTGAGCGATACTGTACGTAGTTTCCCATTTGGTTCCCATCAATGACGAAGAGGGAATGGGATCGTAGTCCGTTTTGGAACAGCCTACAAATAAGGCTGAAAATACGACCAAAAGACCAATTATATTGAATTTTTTCATAATACTATTTTTAAATAATTGTAATTTAAACTGGTTTAAAATTTAAATCCAAGATTGATAAACATATTGAAACCCCATGCATAATAGTATTTCGATGGAAATCTGTCAACTGCCGTTAAGTCTATATTTGCTCCATCTAAAGGTAAACGTGCTTGTTGATATCCACCTGTTACCATTTTGGTGTTGTTGAGTAGATTGCTGAAACTAATATTTAAGTTCATAGATCTACCGTGTGGTAAGTATACTAATTTACCCAACGAAGCGTCCAACATATAACCACCCTTTAATTTCTCTTGCGTGCCCAAAGCAGCAACTACTGCAGGGTCGTTTGTCAAAGCATATTTTGCTATACTTGATTCTGAAAAACGGTTTGGTGAAAAATCAAGATAATTGTTGTCGAAATAGTTAAATGACAAATCTGCAAACCACATTTTGGGATGAAAATAATTTAGCTTAACGCTTCCTGCTGCTTGAGGACCTGTACTCTCTTTCATGCCTTTGGTCATAATCGTTTGTGTGATGTCGGCAAAAGCGCCATTTTCGGGACTTTTAACCCCAATAGCATCATTTGTGTAATGATAATCAGCAAAAGTACCTGCCATTGATAAGGTAAATTGGCTATTTATTTTGACAGATAACCCAGCTTCAACGCCTTGGAACACTTTGTCTGATTTTGTTAACACTTGATTCACAAATGTTCTGTATTCATCGTCATAGTATCCAAAGAGTTCAGAACTTCCAACAGTAAATGTTTGGAAAGCTGTGATTTTACCATTGATGAAAGGATAATTGAATTTATAGCTTAAATCGTAAGAATAGATTTTTTCACTACGTAAATTTGGGATTCGTGTATCTTTAATCCGTTGCGAAATATAAGAGTTACTTGCTAAAGGCGCTCTTGATTCAGCTAAAGCATTAAATGAGATTCGATTGTGTCCATCTGATTTGCAAGTAAATCCAAATTTGAATGATGGGTCGATAAACCACCATGATTTCCCTTTTCCGTAAGAAATTTCTCCATTCGGACTACTAGCATTGGGTAAAGCTCTGCCATTATCCATATTTCCATACCGGAAAAATTGAGTATATGAAACCTTTCCAGCATAGTAAATATCATATCCAGGAAATGACCACTCTTGTTGATAGAATCCATTCCCTTTAATGATATGCATATCGTAATTATATCCAAAAACGTCTCCGTTTTTGATTACACGATTAGGATTCTTTAAATCATTTTGAATGATATTCGGATTAATTGGATTATCACGTTCTGCAAATTGATCTATATCAATCCATTGTTTGCCTCCCAAAAGGTCGTCCATCGTTTTGTAATGCATCCCTTTTGAATATTTGGCTTCAACACCAGCGGTGATTTTCAATTCATTTGTTTTTTGATTCGTATAAATTGAATTGATTGTAGTTTCAAAAAGATTGTTGTGACGACGTTCCAAAGCATATTTGGCGCTACCTGTCGGGTCAATCTCGTTATTTCTATAATTTGCTTGATAAACTGAATTCCAATCAATTTGACGTACAAGTGGATCATTGGTCCACATTTGAGTTAATTCATCTTTAATTGTTGGATCGGTTTGAAAACTAGGTAAGTTACGATAATAATCTGGACGAGGATCTGGAGCATTGTAGAAGTTGAGAGCAGAACCACTATATAAACTGTAGTGAACTCCCATGCCAGTATGAATTTTTTCTTTCTCGTTGATTTTGTAATCGTGAGCAATTACTAAGGTAGGATCAAAGCTTTTTACGATACGTGAATTTCGTTTTTTGCCATCTTGATAACCCCAATATGGATTGTAGTAAATCGAACCCGCTAAGTCATAAACCTCTTGCGTTACCGCTGCACCTTGAGCTCGCTGAGTAGGAGCACCAAAAGCGGTAAAAGAGATGCTTTGTTGTTTGTTTAAAATCTTTTCAGCTGATAAGAATAACCCAGCAGAGTTGTAAAATGTACCCTCCACAAGTCCTTCGTCAGCCCAACGCGCCACAGCAGAAGTAGTGAATGCCCATCCATTTGCCATCAGTCCAGTAGCATGAGTTACTTGAGCTCTTAGTTTGTATGAGCGATTGGTGTATGCCACACTTGCTTTTGTGCCTGCAGCATAAGAGCTTGCTCTAGTCAAAATGTTGGTATTACTACCTAATCCCCCAAATCCGAATGAGTTTGGTTTCAATCCGGTCACAGTCTCTTTGCTTTTTGTAGCCGTATTTAATCCACCAAGCATTGAGTAGTTGAAACGACCGCGCTCTCCATCATTGAATCCTACACCATTAATATATGTGGTAGAATAATCTTGGCTATAACCTCTATAATTAAATCGCATTGGGCTAAATGAAAAACGAGCTGTTTTCAAATAAACATCATCCGATTCGCTTTCCAATAAAGAAATCCGTTGTCTTGTGTTATTGTCTTCTTCTATCTGAGTTTCAGAAAAGACATAATTATCGTCTTCTTGATTTGCCGATTTTGGGAATTCATATTCAATTTTACCTAACTGTTTTTTTTCTTCATTCTTGATGCTTACTTTAACGGTAAGAGGAGCATTTGCTTTTGGTCTTACTATTAATTCATCTTTTCCAGCTATCAATCCTTTGAGTAAAAATTTCCCATTGCTGTCAGTAATAGCTTTGGATGATTGATTTTTAAGCGTAATCTGAACCCCAGAGATTGGCTCTCCTGACTCAGAATCTGTAATGATTCCACTAATTTCTGCCTTCTGAGCAACCATCGTAACAGAATAAAGGAATAGTAACAGCATCCACAATTTTTGTTTCATACAAGTTGAATTAGATTAAGGTGAGTTGATGTTTTTTATTTAAAATAAGTTACAAAAAGCAATAAAGTAAATTTTAATTTTACCTTTGTGCAGATAAATGTAGTTCGCAAAGATAATCTTAAATTATTACAATTTTATGAATAAAAAAACTTTTTTTGTTTATTTGCTTTTTGTAACAACTGTTGTGTTTTCGCAGGAGAGAAAGTTCAAATTGCAAGCCATCGCTTTCTATAATTTAGAGAATTTGTTCGATACAATTCCCGGTGAAAACGATAAGGAATATACACCAAATGGCTCTGCTCATTGGGACACGTACAAATATACCAATAAGTTAGCAAACATGTCTTCTGTTTTGAGCAAAATAGCCGTTGAGAAGTGCAAAGGAGGCTTTGCTGCTATTGGTGTATCCGAGATTGAAAACCAAACAGTCTTAGATGATTTAGTGAAACAGGCGAGTATTGCTGACCGAAATTACAAGACCGTTCGCTACGATTCTCCTGATCGTCGAGGCATTGATGTTGCGTTAATTTACAATCCCAAAATCTTTGTTTATGAAGCTAGTCAAGCAAGAGCTTTATATGTTAAATTTGAACCCGATTTTCGTACACGAGATCAACTTGTGGTACGTGGACGCATAGACGGAGAACTCTTTCATATTGTGGTAAATCATTGGCCTTCGCGTAGAGGAGGAGAAGACCGTTCGTCGCCTATGCGTGAAGCTGCTGCTGCATTAGCTAAAAGCATTGTAGATTCGGTAGAGCAAGTTTGGCCAGAAACTAAAGTTGTTGTGATGGGCGACTTAAATGATGATCCATCGAACATAAGTGTGAGTAAAATCTTGAATGCAAAACGCAATCAATCTGATGTAAAACCAGGTGGTTTGTTTAATCCTTTTGCCGAAATACATGCCAGTGGAATTGGTACATTGGCATACAAAGGTCAATGGAATCTTTTTGATCAGATAATTATTAACGATAAGCTGTTAGGTACTGATAGATCTCAGTTGCAATTTTTCAAAGCAGAAATTTTTAGCCGAGAATTTTTGAAACAACAAGAAGGCGAATACAAAGGTTATCCTTTACGTACATCAGCCGGTGGTGTTTGGTTGAATGGTTACAGCGATCACTTCCCGTCTATCATTTATATGATAAAAGAAGTAAAATGAAAATCATTTGAGTTATTAAAGTGAAAGGAGATAAAAACATAGGATTTTGTCTCCTTTTTTATAGGTGTATATTTTAATGTTTTAACAAATAGACTATCTTTGCAATTCATTTTTCGTGAACCAAATATTGTATGGCTATATATACCTTTTTCTCTTCGTTTGAGTGGATTTTTATTATCACATTTTTTGTTTGTCTTCTAACTCAGATTGTCTATTATTTAACTATTTATAGAAGAATTATTGTTCTAAATAAACGTGTTAAAAAGGAACAAAATGATTATACTACTGAGCAAAAACCTGTTTCTGTTATTGTGTATGCCTGCAACGATGCTGACAATCTAGAACAGTATCTTCCACAAATATTAAATCAAAATTATCCTAATTTTGAAGTTATTGTGGTTAATGATGGTTCTACTGATGAGACAAAAGATTTGCTAACCATTTTGGAATCTAAATATCCGCATCTTTACCAAACATATATTCCAGAAGGAGCGAAGAATCATAGCCGAAGAAAATTAGCGATGACTGTAGGTGTAAAGGCCGCAAAATACGATTGGATCTTAGCTACTGAGGCCAATTGCGAGATTTTGAGCATGGACTGGATTGCTTCTATATCTCGAAATTTTACTTCAACAACAGAAATCGTATTGATGTATTCAAATTACGCGTATCCGAAAAATATTAAATCGGTGTATCGTTCACTTGATAATTTATTTTTCAGCATTCGTTATCTAGGTATGGCTTCATTAGGTAAACCCTTTATGGGAATTCGACGGAATTTGGCATACAAAAAGGAGTTATTCTTTAGGAATGGAGGAGCTTATTCTGGCTTCTTAAATTTAAAGGATGGAGATGACGATCTGTTTATCAATCGTGTTTCTAGTAAAACAAACACTCGCGTAGAAATATCAAAAGATTCTGTTACTCGTGCTAACTTTTATCAATTCGACAAGGCTTGGAAAATTCAAAAACAAGGCTACGGAATTACCTCTCATTTTCTACAGAATAGATCGGCATTTCTATTCGGTTTTGAAAGCTTTTCTCGATACTTATTCTATGCCTCATTTTTTGCAACAATCATTTTGGGAATACAAAATTGGATTCTATACATTATTGCAGGAAGTTTCTTTTTGATTCGGTTTTTGATTCAAACGGTTATAATTAATAAAGTTGGCAATATTTTGGGAGAAAAATTCTATCTTTTTTCTATTCCTTTGTTTGATATTATTCAACCCATCATCGATTATCGTTACCGATTGGCTGGGAGGTTTACCAAAAGACGTTGATTTATCTTTCATTTCGACTGATAAATATTTGATTTTTGATAATATATGAAGTAATTTTAAATAACTTTTATAATTTTGTATTTAATTCAAAAAAAGTAAAATTAACACATTCAATAAATAATTGTATTATGAAAATAGCAGTTGTAGGTACTGGTTACGTTGGTTTGGTTACAGGAACTTGTTTTGCCGAAATGGGAGTAGAGGTTGTCTGTGTGGATGTGGACAAGAGAAAAATTGATAATCTATTGAAAGGTATTTTACCTATTTACGAACCTGGTCTAGAGGAATTGGTGAAGAGAAATTTTGAGTCGAACCGTCTACAATTTGCAACTGATTTGTCTGTTTGTTTGGATGATGTTGATATTGTTTTTAGTGCTGTGGGAACTCCACCAGATGAAGATGGAAGTGCCGATTTGAAATACGTTATTGAAGTGGCTCGTACTGTTGGACGATACATGAATAAATATTTGGTGATTGCCACCAAAAGTACAGTGCCAGTTGGTACTGCCAAATTAGTAAAAAAGGCAATTCAAGAAGAACTCGATAAAAGAGGCGTAAATATTGCATTCGATGTAGCTTCTAATCCTGAATTCTTGAAAGAAGGAGCTGCTATCGAAGATTTCATGAAACCCGATCGTGTAGTTGTTGGGGTTGAGTCTGAAAGAGCTCGCGAACTAATGGAAACACTCTATGCGCCGTTTATGCGTAGCGATTATAAAATGATTTTCATGGATGTGCCATCTGCTGAAATGACGAAGTATGCGGCAAATGCGATGTTGGCAACACGTATCAGTTTTATGAATGATATTGCCAATCTTTGTCAATTAGTTGGTGCAGATGTGAACCGCGTGCGTGACGGTATTGGAAGTGATCCACGTATTGGCAAGCGTTTTCTGTTTCCTGGATGTGGATACGGAGGTTCTTGTTTTCCTAAAGATGTGAAGGCTTTAATCAAAACGGCTGAAAAATATGGTTATCCGATGCGAGTTCTTCAAGCAGTAGAAGATGTAAACGACGATCAAAAAAGAGTTGTTTTCAATAATCTCAATAAATATTATTCGAATGACTTAAAAGGTAAATCGATTGGAATCTGGGGGCTTTCTTTCAAACCAGAAACTGATGATATGCGTGAAGCCCCCTCTTTAGTTATCATTGATTTATTACTTCAAGCCGGTTGCAAGGTGAAAGTATATGATCCAATTGCTATGGAAGAGGTGAAACATAAAATGGGTGATACTATCGAATTTGCTCAAGATATGTATGATGCAGCGGTAGATGTAGATGCTCTGTTAATCGTTACAGAATGGAAACAATTCAGAATACCTACTTGGTCTGTTTTGCAAAAAGTAATGAAAAAGAAAGTTATTGTGGATGGTCGTAATCTTTTCAGACATAAAGAGATGGAACAGATGGGATTTGACTATTTTTCAATATAATTCAGCGTAAATTCTTTTGATGAAAAAAGTAAATTTTGGTGTTGTAGGTTGTGGTCATATAGGTAAACGTCATGCAGAGATGATTTCTCGCAATGAAGATTCAAATCTCGTTGCCTTGTGTGATATTCGTCCAAAGGATCAACTGAATTTAAATAACCTTGATGCTGTTTTTTATCTTGACTTTTCATCTTTTCTCTCATTTTTATTAAAAGAGTCAGTAGGTTCTACACCTGTTGTTTCCATTTGTACTCCAAATGGATTGCATGCTCCACTAGCCATTCAAGCTATTGAGGCAGGATGTCATGTAGTTGTAGAAAAACCAATGGCATTAACTAGCGAAGATGCGAATCATGTGATGGAGACTGCTAAGCGATTCAATCGCAAAGTATTTTGTGTGATGCAAAACAGATATTCTCCACCTTCGCAATGGCTCAAAGAGGTAGTTGATTCCGGGATTCTTGGCAAAATATTCATCGTTCAAATCAACTGTTTTTGGAATCGAGATGAAAGGTATTACCAATCATCTAGTTGGCATGGCAAAAGTGATTTAGATGGCGGAACTCTTTTCACCCAATTTTCTCATTTTGTTGATATATTGTATTGGTTGTTTGGCGATATTCAAAAAATTAATGCTCATTTTGCTGATTTTAATCACCATCATTTAACTGATTTTGAAGATTCAGGACTGATTAGTTTTGAATTGGAAAGAGGAGGAATTGGGACTTTAAATTATTCTACTTCGGTGTGGGATGCAAATCAGGAGAGTAGTTTGACTATTATCGCTGAAAACGGAAGTGTGAGAGTGGGCGGTCAATACATGAATGAGGTGGAATATTGTCACATAAAAAATTATGAAATGCCTAAATTAGAACCCACGAACCCTGGAAATGATTATGGCGCTTATAAAGGTTCAGCTCAAAATCACCACTATGTAATTCAAAATGTGGTTGATGTATTAATAAAAGGCAAAGAGATGACAACCAATGTGTTAGATGGTGTAAAAGTCGTCGAAATGATTGAGCAAATTTATAATTTAAAGAAATAATGAAATTTACTGAATTAGAAATAAAAGGTGTCTGGCTTATTGAAGCAAAAAAATATGGAGATGCTCGTGGATATTTCACAGAGTCGTTCAAAAAAGAATTATTTGAAAGTCATGTTGGACAAGTGAATTTTATCCAAGATAATGAATCAAAATCATCTTATGGCGTTTTGAGAGGTTTGCATTTTCAAACAGGCGAATTTGCTCAAGCAAAATTAGTTAGAGCAGTTGTCGGGTCTGTATTGGATGTGGTTGTCGATGTCCGTCATGATTCCCCTACTTATGGTAAGCACGTTGCTGTTGAGTTGTCTGCTGAGAATTCAATGCAATTATTCATGCCTAGAGGTATGGCTCATGGTTTTGTGGTCTTGAGTGATACGGCTATTTTTGCATACAAAGTAGATAATACTTATGCACCACATTCAGAAGGATGTTTATTAGCAACGGATCCAGAATTAGGAATTGATTGGCGTGTGCCTCTGAAAGATTGTCTGATGTCAGACAAAGATAAAATTGGAACTCTATTAAAGGATTTGTAACAACAAATCCTTTTTTTTTATTCGAATTCTACAATCAAACCATCATACGAGAGAAACACATTCTCAGGGAGTTCATTCACTAATTCATCATACAATCCTAAATGGTGGCTGGCATGGATGAGGTAAGATCTTTTTGATTGTATGCAATCGATTTTACTAATTGCTTCTTCAAACGTTTGATGCGCTACATGTTGATGCTTTCTTAAAGCAGCAATAATTAGGATATCTAGATTTCGTAATTTCTCATATTCTTGAGCCGGAATGTCTGTTAAATCTGTTAAGAATGCCATATTTCCAATCCGATATCCTAGAATAGGTAATCTTCCATGATTTACTCTAATCGGAATAATCTCAACACCTTCAAAATCAAATGAACGATGAATGTCCAGTTCATTAAGTTCGATATTTGGAACTCCAGGATAAGCTTTTGCTCGAAGGCAATATGGCATCCTTTCTCGCAATTTTTGTGCAACCGACGGCTCCAAGAAAATTGGAAGTGTTTTTTGTCTTGAAAAAGGTCTTAAATCGTCCAATCCACCCACGTGATCATAATGTTCGTGAGTGATTAGTACTGCATCAATATTTTCATTTTTGCTTCTCATCATCTGTTGTCTAAAATCGGGACCACAATCAATCAAAATGTGCTTGTTTTTGTGATGGATTAATACAGAAGTTCGAAGTCTTTGATCGAGAGGATTTGTTGAGAGGCATACTTCACACTTGCATCCTAATTCGGGTACACCAGTTGACGTTCCAGTTCCCAGAAAATCAATTTTTGTCATATAAAAATTACTTCAGGAGTCAATTCTATATCAAATTTCTCTGCAACAGATGTTCTGATTTTACTCGATAATTCAATAATATCCAACGCAGTAGCATCTCCTTTATTGATTATTACCAAACATTGCTTGTCGTGCACGGCAGCACCACCCAACGTTTTTCCTTTCCACTCGCATTGCTCAATCAGCCATGCTGCTGGCACTTTTACCAATTCATCCGATACCGGATAATGTGGCATTTGAGGAAATTTTGTCTTTAAGAGTGAGTATTTCTTGTGAGATAAATATGGATTCATGAAAAAGCTTCCTGCATTTCCAACTAGTTCAGGATTAGGTAATTTGCTCTCTCTGATTTTGATAATTGTTTCTCTCACCAGATTTAAATCAATTTTATAATCAGATGGTAAAGATGCAATTATATTGCCATAATTAAGATTGTATTTTTCGACTTTTGATAACTTGATAACTACTTGAGTGATAATGAAATTGCCCTTTTCTTCTTTTTTGAAAATACTTTCTCGGTAAGCATATTGACAAGAATCGTTTGAAAATATTTTTTTCTCACCAGTATGTACATTGATCGCTTCAATATGCTCTATTAGATCTTTGATTTCAACACCATAAGCTCCAATGTTTTGTACAGCTGCAGCACCGGTTTCACCAGGTATTAAAGAGAGATTCTCCGAACCATAGAATCCATTTTTAACGCAGAAATCGACTACGTTATCCCATACAACACCTGCGCCAATTTTTAAAATTACAGTTTCTTTGTCTTCTGCAACAATTTCAATATTTTGGATATTAGAATGAAGAATTACGCCTTTAAAATCAGAGGTGAAAAGAAGATTACTACCACCTCCAATTTGCAAAAAAACTAAATTATTTTGATGTACGAAATTCAAGGCTTGAATCAACTCTTTTTCATTTGAATATTCGATGAAAAATCGTGCTATGGCAGGCAGATGAAACGTATTGTGGGAGAGGAGAGAGTGATTCTCTATGAGTTGATACATTTTCTATATTTTGTACAAACTTACTTGTTTTTGACAAAAAGAACAAGCAATCAATATTGATTTTAAATTTTTGATTTGGTTTATTTCACAATTAACGAAATATTTATCTAAAAATTACGTTTAAGTTTGTTGTGGCATTTAGTCAGAATAGAAAATTTAGAATCCCTTTGATTTAATACCAGTTTTAGAATGAAACGAGTCTGGGTGGCTGTCACCAATGATTTACATACCGATCAACGAGTAAATAAAGTCTGCTTAAGTCTGCAAAATGCTGGTTTCGAGCCAATTCTGATTGGCGTTCTTCGTTCCAATAGCTCAAAGTTAGAAAGAGGATATGCTACTCGTCGAATGAGAATTGTATTTCAAAAAACATTTTTGTTTTATGCTGAATACAACATTCGATTGTTTTTTAAATTATTGTTTTCGAAATTCGATATTGTTATTGCAAATGATACAGATACTTTGCTTGCAACATTTTGTGCTTCAAAGTTGAGAGGAAAAACTATTGTTTTTGATGCTCACGAACTGTTTACTGAAGTGCCTGAATTAGTTGGCAGACCCTTTGTGAAAAGGATTTGGCAATGTATCGAAGATGCAATACTTCCTCATATAAAATATGCCTACACTGTTTGTCAGCCAATTGCTGAGATTTACAAAAAAAAGAATGGAATCAATATGCAAGTTGTGCGTAATGCTCCTTTTCGTTCGGACGATACGGTAAATCAAGTGCCGAGATTGACCTTTAGTGGAAAGAAAATGATATTATATCAAGGTGCAATCAATATTGGTAGAGGTATTGAATGGATTATTGATGCGATGCCTTTCATCGATAATGCAGTCTTTTGTATCGCAGGCGACGGTGATATTGTACCAGAGATAAAGCATAAAATAGTAGAAATGAAGTTGCAAGAAAAGGTTATTTTGCTAGGAAAAATTCCATTAGAGGAGCTTCAAGAATATACTTATTCAGCTAATTTAGGTGTATGTTTACTCGAAAATAGAGGCTTAAATTACTATTATTCGTTGCCAAATCGGGTGTTTGATTTTGCTCAAGCAGGTATTCCTATACTCGCAACAGATTTTCCGGAAATCAGAAATGTAGTTGCAAAATACCAGATCGGTGAGCTAATTAATGAATATGAACCTAAATATTTGGCTCAAATAATTGAAAAAATGCTCGATAGTTGGCACATAGATTCACAAAAACAGACTATATTTGCGAAAGCCAAACAAGATCTTTGTTGGGAAAAAGAAGAGTTAGTCCTTTTATCCTTGTTTTCACAAATTGAATAATTTATGATCTCAATTTTAATTCCAGTTTACAATCGTGATGCACGTACTCTCGTTAGGGAGTTGGTGAATCAGGCTGAGCAATTGGGAATTGATTTTGAAATAATTTGTTTAGACAACCATTCTATTTTCTTTCGTGATAAGAATATTCAGTTGAAGAGTATGCTGAATTGTACTTACGAAGTTTTACCTGAAAATATAGGGCAAGCAGCAATCAGAAATAAATTAGCTGAAAGTGCAAACTATGAATATCTTTTGTTTATAGATTCTGATTTGAAAATTGATTACCACAATTATCTGAGAAATTATGTTCGAGAAATACCATCATCAGATTTAGTCTGTGGTGGAATTCACTATTTACCTTGGCCTCCAACACCAGAATATCTTCTACATTGGTTGTATGGTATTAGACGAGAGATAAAGAAATCGATGAAGAAATCTCATTTTCTGACTTGTAACTTCATGATACGTCGATCATTATTCAATGAAATTCGGTTTAATGAAGATGTAAATGAATACGGTCACGAAAATACACTGTTTGGCATTGAATTAAACAAATTAAAAATTAATAGAAATCATGTTTTTAGTCCAGTTGCTCATAATCAATTAGATAGCAATGAATCTTATATAGAGAAAATAAGATTGAGTGCTTCAGAAGTTTCTCGTTATTTGAGAAATAACAGAGTTTCTTTTGCAGACGCCCGCGGTTATAAATATATTCGGTCTTTTATTTTCTTGAGAAAACTCAAACTGGCCAAGCCTTTTGCCAAATTTTTTAATTTGTTGATATCTTCAATTGAATTTAATTTGCGTGGAGAACATCCATTGCTTTTTTTATTGGACATATATAAAGTTGGATTTCTTTGCCACTATTACTATAAGAAATAGAACAGCTTCTCTGGAAATTTCTTAGATATTCTTTTTTTTGACGCTTCCTCTCATTAAATCATACTAATTCGTTTATCTTTGTGCTGTGTAGCAGGTCGGTTTGTCGCTCTTTCAATACGAAAGGGAGGAAAGTCCGGGCAACAAAGAGCACCATACTTCTTAACGGGAAGCAGTTCGCGAGGGCTGAGTAGTGTAACAGAAAATAACCGTCTTGCCGTAGGCGAGATAAGGGTGAAAAGGTGGGGTAAGAGCCTACCGGTAGTAATTGTGAGATTATTAGCCGTACACCTTATGGGTTGTAAGATCATGTACACCGACGCATGTAGAGCTGCTCGCTCGATGTCGGGGGGTAGATCGCTAGAGTTGCATAGTGATATGCAATCGAGATAAATGGCAAACAGAGCGGCAACGCTTTACAGAACCCGGCTTACAGATCTGCTGCATTTTTATAAAATTGAGCCTTAAGTAATGGGACAAATATAATGTCATATTCGAAAAGCCCCTAATCCCCTAAAGGGGACTGTCGCTGAAGTGATATTTTGAAAATTAAATCATTGATAAACAAATATTTAACTGTATAATTCCAAAGTTCCCTTCAGGGAATTTAGGGGCAAAATAGATAATTAGAAATGCGACATCTTTTCATTCCTCTAACTTATGTCTATATTAGAAAAAATTAATTACGTCTCAACGCACTTTGTCCAGTTTGTCACTGTTGATATCTGGCGAATTACAGAAAATGAAGTAAGTCGTCAGAAAAATTATTTCTACAATTTGCTGAAGACATTGATACTTTCTGGTCGTCGGTTTCAGGAAGATATGCTCCAAACAAAAGCTTCTGCATTGACTTATAGCACATTACTTGCAATTGTTCCAATCTTGGCATTACTTTTTGCCATTGCGGGTGGATTAGGTTTTAAGGCTTTAATTGAAACACAGCTTATTGATTATTTTCCTGCGCAAAGAGAAATCCTTCAAAAGGGATTGACGTTTGCATACACTTATTTGGAACAAGTAAAAGGCGGCGTTTTTGTAGGTGTTGGACTTTTGATGCTATTTTGGGCGATTATGTCGCTGATTAGCAATATTGAGGTGGTTTTCAACGGAATATGGCAAGTGAAAAAATCAAGAACTTATTATCGAAAATTCACGGACTATTTTTCATTATTTCTAATACTTCCTGTATTGATGATTGCATCGAGTGGTTTATCTATATTTATTACTACTGCTGTCTCAAATTTGCATTTTCAGATGGTTATAGGTCCTCTTCTTAACTTCGCATTGCGAATGTCACCTTACGTAATTACATGGTTGATATTCATGTTTCTATACATTTTTTTGCCAAATACAAAGGTGCGTATTGTTCATGCTATTATTCCGTCGTTGATTACAAGTGTTATTTTTAATTTCTTTCAATATCTCTATATTAATGGTCAAATTTGGGTAACTTCCTATAATGCTATTTATGGTAGTTTTGCTGCTTTACCTCTTTTACTTTTATGGTTGCAAATATCGTGGCTAATAGTATTATTTGGTGCAGTATTGACCTGTTCTTCTCAAAATATTCAGAATTATAGCTTTGAAAGTGATACTCAAAAAATTACTCGTAGATACAAAGATTTTGTTATTCTATCAATTGCGTCTATCGTTATTAAACGTTTTGAGAAAGGGGAGAAGCCTTTCACCGCTGACGAAATTTCACTAACCTACAGAATACCAAATAGATTAACCAAAGAGGTTCTTTATTTGCTCACAGAGATAGATATTTTGAATGAAACGTTGGATGAAGAGGAAGAGATACGGATTTATCAACCTTCGTTTGATATTAACCAAATTACAGTTGCTCTTTTACTTGAAAGAGTTGATAAAAAAGGATCAGAAGATTTTAAAATTGACAAGCAAAAATTATTTAAGAATCAATGGAATTCTCTACTGATAAGTCGAGATGAGATGAGCAAAACAGCTGGAGAAACGTTAGTCAAAGATTTAATGAATGATTGATTAGCGAATGAAATACTCTTCAGTAAGTCTAAATCCTCGTAAAAAATCGTCACTCTCCATTTTTTTCTTGCCTGCTAATTGAAGAGATTTAATTCTCAAAAAGCCATCAGAAAGAGCCACATCAATAATTTTCTTTCCATCTGTCCTTATAGCACCAATCGCTAGATTGTGATTTTCGAATAACTTTTCGGTTGAAAATATCTTTACCATTTGAGGTGTCTCGTTTGGTAGTGTTATTTCACTCCAAGCTGCCGGATATGGTGACAGACCTCTAATGAAATTGTAAACAGTTTTGATATCTTTAGACCAATCTATTCGACAGGTTTCTTTAAATATTTTGGGTGCTGATTTTAGAATTATGGTGCTGTTAATCATCTCATCTTGAGGGATTGAATCAATTTTATTTGCAAGAACAGAATCGACTGTTTTACAAACTAATTCTGCCCCTAATATCATCAATTTGTCGTGAATAATCTCTACATTATCTTCATCGCCAATGGTGATTTTTTCTTGAAAAATAACTTGACCAGTATCAATTTCGTGTGTTAGGAAGAAGGTAGTTATTCCTGTTTCAGTTTCACCATTTATAATTGCCCAATTGATGGGAGCAGCACCACGATATTGGGGCAAAAGTGAACCATGAAGGTTGAAGGTCCCCAATCGAGGCATGTTCCACACAACTTCTGGTAACATTCTAAAAGCAACAACTATTTGGAGATCGGCATTAAGAGATTTTAAGTCATCTATAAATTGAGTATCCTTAAGTTTTTCGGGTTGTAATAAAGTAATTTCATGATCAATAGCATATTGCTTCACTGGTGAATATTGGATTTTGTATCCTCTTCCCGAAGGTTTGTCTGGCATTGTGATAACTCCTACCACATTATATCCACCTTCAACCAAAGCCTTAAGTGATGCTACAGCAAAATCGGGAGTACCCATAAAAACTATTCGCAAATCATTCTTCTCCATCAATCTTCCGAATAATGTACCAAAACCTTTCGGTACGAATTAAATATTTTAGACTTAGACACGAATCCCACATAGATTCCATCTGGATCCACTACTGGTAAATTCCAAGCTTGTGTTTGATCAAAAATTTTCATTACTTGTTCCATCGATTGCCCAACAACGATTTTTCCAGGAGGAAAAGTCATGATTGTGTTAACTTGAAATCGATTGTAAAATTCAGGTCTAAACATGATGTTACGAATATCATCCAGTAATACCATGCCTAAAAAGACATTTTTATCATCTAAAACTGGAAAAATATTTCTAGATGATCTTGATATAACTTTCACTAAATCACCAAGATACATGTTTGGAGTAACGCTTTCAAAGTCTTTCTCTATGACGGCATCCATTTTCAATAATGTAAGCACAGTTTTATCTTTGTGGTGCGTTATCAATTCCCCTGTTTGAGCTAATCGCATCGAATAGATATTATTTGGCTCGAATATTTTTATGGTAGCGAAAGCTGTAGCCGCAACAATCATCAACGGAAGAAAGAGGTTATATCCACCTGTTAATTCAGCAATGAGAAAAATGCCAGTTAATGGTGCATGCATTACGGCTGCCATAACGCCAGCCATTCCCATAAGTGCGAAATTCTTTTCTGGTAGATTGTTAGCTTGAGAAGTGAAGTGGTTGATGGTATGAGCAAATGAAAATCCAGAAATTGCTCCGAGAAAAAGACTTGGTGCAAAAATTCCACCAACGCCACCACCTCCATTTGTAGCAGCGCTTGCAAAAACTTTGAAGAGAATAATCAAAGTCATAAAAAGACCGAATATCCAGAAATTATCTCTAAAAGCATAAAATAAACTGCTGTCTGTCAAATGGGTCGCATTCCCATTTAGAATCGAGGTTATTGAATCGTAACCTTCACCATATAAAGGGGGAAATAAGAAAATAAGTATGCTCAGAATCGTAGCTCCAATACCAAATTTTGTGTATGGATTTGAAAAAGTTCTGAACTTCTTTTCCATCCAATTCATCGATTTCGTGAAATAGAGAGATATTAAACCACATAAAATTCCGAGTACAATTACGAAAGGAATCCGTTCAATCCTGAATGTTTCTGTTTGCAAAAACTGGAACATTGCAGCCGTTCCATAAAAAAAGTAAGAAACGGTAACAGCAGTAACCGAAGAGATTAACAATGGTAGAACCGAAGTCATCGTTAAATCCAGCATCAACACTTCGAGTGTGAAAACTAACCCGGCAATCGGTGCTTTGAAAATGCCAGAAACAGCACCAGAGGCACCACAACCCAATAATAACATCAATGTGCGGGAATCTACTTTGAAAAGCCTACCTAGATTGGATCCAATAGCTGCACCAGTATATACTATCGGTGCCTCAGCTCCGACTGAGCCTCCAAATCCAATCGTAACAGAACTTGTGATAATAGATGAGTAGGTGTTGTGTAATTTTATTCGGCTATTTCTTTTTGCGAGTGCATATAATATTCGGGTAACACCGTGGCTTATATCATCTTTTACTATTTTTCTGACAATTAAGCCTGTAAGAAAAATACCTAAAGCAGGAAAGAATAAATATAGAATATTAGCATTTTCAACATCTGAATACGAGTTGATGGTAGAGTGTATAACATGAATCAAAAATTTCAATAACGCGGCAGCAAGCGATGCCCCAATACCAATAACGAAACTAAGGAACAAAATAAAATGTCGTTCGTTATTCTTTTTTTGACGCCAGCGTAATAACTTTAAAAACCATTCTTGTGTAACCATTAACGTTTTATATAATTTATATTACACTCCCTTGCCTGTTAATACAGTTCTAATCGTGTAAATCATAATTTTAAAATCAATAAAAAGAGAGATATTTTCGACGTAAATTAAATCATATTCCAAGCGTTTTATCATCTCTTCCACTGTGCTTGCATACCCGTATTTCACCATTCCCCAAGAAGTAATACCTGGTTTTACTTTGTGTAAAAGGTAATAAAATGGGGCTTTTATTACAATTTGATCAATGTAGAATTTTCGTTCTGGACGTGGTCCAACAAGTGCCATGTCTCCTTTTAGAATATTCCAAAATTGAGGTAATTCATCCAACCTATATTTTCTTAGAAATTTACCGAAAGGAGTAATACGTGCATCGTTGTCATTCGATAATTGTGGAGATTCTGTTTCTGCATCAGTATACATTGAGCGAAATTTGTAGATTTGAAACGGATGACCTCGATATCCAATCCGTTCTTGGCTATAAAAGATAGGACCTTTCGAATCTAATTTTATTCGGAGTGCAATATAGATAAACAAAGGGAAAAAGAGTATCATGATGATAATGGACAAGAAAATATCTCCCGTTTTTTTTATGTTCTTCTCCCATTCATGTAAATTATTCCGAGAAACATCCACCAATGGAGTGGCATAAATGGTATCCATTTTTACACTTCCCGATAGTATGTCATATTTTGAGGGAAGTGCCTTTATTGGAAGATTAAATCGAAATAGTTGATATACAAGATTAAGCAATGTATCACTATCTTTTGTCTCCAAAGCGACAAGAAGTTCAGTGATATTATTTTCTTTTATTACATGCTCTAAATCACTAAAATCACCTAAGATTTGCTCTTTGTCAATTTTAGATTTTACTTTCTCAGCAGTAATGCATCCAACGATATTGTACCCTAATCCATAACGCAATTTGTTTATTTCATTTATTAAGGCTTGAGCCTTTTCACCTGTGCCAATAACCAATGTATTGAATCCTATACGGCGATGGTGTACATCCCGTATAGAAGATTGAGTGATAATTAGACGAGGAATATATGTGAAAAAAAACAGCAGTAAAAATAGTGCAGATAATAAAGAATAGTAGATTGAGTAATCACGAGGTAAGTCATTGATTACGATGATGAAAAAAAGGAAAAAAGCAGAAATTAAAGATGAATAAAAGGTGTTTACAAGCTCTGAAAGCCTTGATTTGAGGTTGGATTTATTATAAAATCCAGAATGATAATAAATGGTAAGCGTAAGAACTGTTGTCCAAAATTGTCCCCATAAAATCTGATAATAACATAGATAATCTCCTAAATCAGTGAAATTGACATAGGCAACTAGATGAAATCGTAATATGTTGAATACAATCCATGCCGCAGAAATGGCAACGATGTCGGCAATAAGATATTTGATTATTTGTTTATTTATAGCCATCAATTATTCACGTATAATTTTGAAAAGACCACCTTTGTCAATTTTTATAATGCCTGATGGTTTGGGTTTTGAAACATCATTTTGTCTGTAGTTAACTACATAATCCACTGAATTCAAAATTTCTTCCTCAATTTCATCAAAATTTGATGGCGTAGGTTTGCCGCTAATATTAGCAGAAGTTGAGACGATTGCTTTGCGAAAACGTTGACACAACTTGTGAGAGAATTCTTCTTTTGTCACGCGAATACCAATACTCCCATCTTCTGCAACCAAATTATGTGCAAGATTACGAGCATTTGGATAAATAAGAGTGAGTGGTTTTTCAGTATATTCGATTAAATCCCAAGCAATTTCGGGAACATCACTGACATAGAAATCTACTTTCACAGATGAGTCAACCAAAACCAAAATAGCTTTCGAATCGGCTCTTTTTTTTATCTCAAATACCTTTTGGACTGCCGCTTCATTGGTGGCATCACATCCAATTCCCCAAACGGTATCAGTAGGATAAATGATAACACCTCCAGCTTGTAGGACTTTGCACGCTTCAATAATATCTTGTTGCATAAGAAGTTTATTACTCCTGCAAAAATAGTATTTTTAAACTAGAATAGGAAGTTATTCGGTGGTTATAAATCTATTTATGAGATTAATTTTGCCTTAAAAAGAACAATGCCGAAAAGATTATTTTCGGCATTGTTAGAGTAAATATATTGAAATTTAATTTTCAACGGGAGCATCTTCGCTTTTTGACTTGTGTTTTTTTATTTTTCTTTTCTCTTTCACCATCGTTGAATCAGATCGTTCGGCCCTTTTCTCTTTCATTTTTTCAACAGCTTTTTTCTGTATTTCAGTGAATTTTTCAAACTGCTCTGTAGTCAATATCGACTTCATTTTTGCAGAGCGCTCATCTTTCATCTTCATCATTATCTCGCGATTCTCAGCTTTAGATTTTTCGCTATTTTGATGCATCTCTTCCATTTGTTTTTGTTGTGCATCAAAAAGAGCTTGAATCAGTTTAACCTGTTTCTCGTTTAGATTGAGATCAGATTTCAAATGCTCAATTCTTTTTTTCTGAAATTTGTCAACTTTTTCAGGAGTAAGTTCTCTGGGACCTTGTGCCGACGCAACACTGACTGCAAATGCTCCTATTACAAGAGCGATAATCAATTTTTTCATTGTCATAAAATTTAGAAGTTAGTACTTTGTGAAAATTAAAGATTTAACACTAAGACCAACTTGAAATTAAATAGTTTAATTGATAACGAAAAAACTATTTCTTTTTTGCAAATGTGATAATTTGATCCAGAATTGAATCAACATCAATGTGGCAGAATTTATTCAATTCGGGTACAGATCCATGTTCAACGAAATTATCGGCAAGACCAATGCGTTTTACTGGGATATTGTAATTGTTATCGGATAGGAATTCTAACACTGCTGATCCAAAGCCACCTTTTAAAACGCCAGATTCAACTGTGACAATTTTGTCAAATTTTTTCGCAACAATATGTAGTAACTCTTCATCAATTGGCTTCACAAAAATCATATCATAATGAGCAAACTTAAAACCATCAGATTTGGTTTTGTCAATTGCTTTTGCGACATCGTTTCCAATATGTCCGATAGATAAGATAGCGACCGTAGAACCTTCAGTCAAACATCGACCTTTACCTACTGGCATTACTTCCATTTCGTTTTCCCAATCAATGCAAACACCTTTACCTCTTGGATAACGTATAACAAACGGTCCCATTTTGGGCTGCTGTCCGGTAAACATTAGATTACGCAACGCATGTTCGTTCATAGGAGAGGCAATCGTAATATTGGGAACGCAACGTAAATAAGGAATATCAAAAACTCCATGATGCGTTGCTCCATCTTCCCCAACAAGCCCGGAACGATCGAGGCACATTACCATGTCTATATTTTGCAAAGCTACGTCGTGAATAATTTGATCGTAAGCACGTTGCATAAAAGAAGAATAAACGTTGCAGAAAGGCATCAAACCTTCCTTTGCCATACCTGCTGAAAAGGTAACAGCGTGCGCTTCGGCAATGCCAACATCGAATGAACGAGTAGGCATTTTTCGCATCATGTGTGTCATGGAGCAACCCGACGGCATAGCTGGTGTGACGCCAACAATTTTATCATTTTTCTCAGCTAATTCTACCAATGTATAGCCAAAAACATCTTGATAGAGTGGCGGTTCGTTTAGTTCGCTTTTCACATAACGTTCTCCCGTTTCTTTGTTGAAGAGACCTGGAGCATGCCAAACTGTTGCAGATTTTTCTGCTGGTTCGAAGCCTTTACCTTTTTTTGTAATAACGTGCAGAATCTTGGGGCCATTCAAATCCTTGATGTCATTCAGCACCTTTATCATTTGATTAACATCGTGTCCATCAACAGGACCAAAATAACGAATGTTTAATCCTTCAAAAATGTTGTGTTGACCTGTGAGCAAAGATTTAAGACTGTTATTGAATCGAATGATGGAATCTTTTCGATCATCGTTGATAAGTTTGAATTTGCGTAACGTACGATAGATATCGTATCGCAATCGATTATAGGCGTGAGAAGTTGTTAGGTTCACCAAATATTCACTCAACCCACCGACGTTATTATCAATTGCCATTTGATTGTCATTCAGGATAATCAAAAGCTTGTTTGGATTGATAGAGGCATTATTTAAACCTTCATAAGCCATTCCGCCTGTCATGGAGCCATCACCAATAATCGCTACGACATGTTTGTCATGCTCGTTTTTAAGTGAGGAGGCTACAGCCATGCCCAAGGCGGCGGAAATAGAAGTCGAAGCATGTCCGGCTACAAACGCATCATATTCGCTCTCTTTTGGATTAGGGAAACCGCTTAATCCACCAAATTTGCGATTGGTGTGAAAAGTGTCGCGTCTGCCAGTCAATATTTTATGACCATAAGCCTGATGACCTACGTCCCATACAATTCGGTCGTAAGGTGTATTGTACACATAATGCAATGCTACCGTAAGTTCCACAACACCCAAGCTTGCCGCAAAATGGCCAGGATTATTCGAGAGCACATCAATAATAAAGTGTCTGAGTTCTTCTGAAACTTCAATTAGCTTATCTTGTGGTAAATGACGTAAATCGGCAGGAGAATCTATTTTATCTAAAAAATTATAGGACATATATTATGTTATGTATATCAAAGTATGGTTTCAAGAATCGCAAAAATAGAATGATTAAATGAAATCAAACAAATTACAATTACGAAAAGTTTAATTTTTAATGAATTTGACTGATACCCAGCGATTTTTTTCCGTGTGAGAATCAAACGAAAGATTGTTTTTCTCAGCTTCTTCACGAATGAAGGGAATATCTTCAACATAGAATCCGCTCATAATCAATTCCGCTTTAGGTTTTAGGCAAGCTGCGTAATGATGAATATCATTTAATAGAATGTTTCTATTTATATTAGCAAGAATGATATCGAATTTTTTTTCAGCGAGAATTTCAGCACCTCCTAAAAGAATAACAATATCTGATGTTTGATTTAAACCAATGTTTTCTTTTGCATTTGTGACAGCCCATTCGTCAATATCGATTCCGACAACTTGATCAGCACCTTTCATTTTTGCAAGAATAGCGAGCACGGCAGTGCCACAACCCATATCAAGCAACGATTTGCCTTTTACATCCATTTGTAGTAAGTGAGCGAGCATCAGACTCGTTGTTTCGTGATGACCAGTGCCAAAAGCCATTTTGGGGTCGATAACGATATCGTATTCCGCCTCCGGAATGTTTTGATGGAAGGTGCTATGTATCACACACTTATTTTCAATTACGATTGGCTGGAAATAGTTTTTCTCCCACTCTTCGTTCCAATTTTGTGAAACAATACGTTTGTATGTAAAAGAGGTAGAAGTCTCAAACATCAAGTCAGAAAGTATATCCTCCAAGACTTTTTCTTCAAACAAACTTTCGACAACATAAGCAGACATGCCATTCGCAGAAAAAGTAAAGCTTTCGTAACCTTGATCGCCCAAAAGTGAAGCTGTAACATCACCAAATATTTCGTCGTACGGAGAAAATTGTATATCGACTTGAATATAATCGTTCATAGAGTCTAAAAATTAATTAAAAGAATCCATAGAACTCACTTAGTCCGATGGAATACATTATCTTTGTTTGAAACAGAAGGCTAAAAAATGTAAAAGATGCAGCAATTTAATTTACATCGGCATCATTGATTTACATTGACGTTGGAAACAACCCACAAAAATAAGCAATTTATTTAGACGGTTAAACTTTTTTCTTCATCAATTGTCTTAACATCAACAGAACTTAACCATAGGAGGTACCCCAATGAAAACTTTTAAATTCACTTCATTGATTTTGATGATTCTTCTTCCAGCCGCCTTGTTGGCTCAGGGAAAACTCTTTATTGAGGATGATATTTACGCTAGTAAAGGAGAAGAAAATCCCATTGTTCAAAAGAAACAAAAGGAGATTCAGGAGGCACAAAAACAACAGAAACAATATGTTCAACCCACCGCTTACGAACGAGATGTAGATGAATACAATCGTCGATATGCCGATGTAGATCAATATACTCGCGATAGTATTGCCTATGCTGATTCAGTGGCACAAGCTGGTCGATATATAAATGAATTTAATGGATCTAAATCCGATTTTGAATATGCTGAACGTATTCGTCGCTTTCACAATCCTCGTTTTATTGTACACATTAGCGACCCAGCTTATACAGACATATATTATTTGAATAGTTACGACTGGAATGTATATTCTGATGGTAATTATGCTTGGGTAACACCAACATGGACCAATCCTTATTATTGGAATTATATGTGGGCACCTCACTCTTATTATCCATCGTGGAGCATGGGTTGGTATGGTTCAGGTTGGGGGTATGGGTGTAATTCGTGGTATTCTCCCTATTACTCTGGTTATTATGGAGGTTATGGATATTGTAACAATTATTATGGGTATGGATATGGCCACGGTGGATATTATGGAAATTCGTATGGTTCCAATTATTCGAATAACTACAATAATCAAAACGGTAATGGCAGACGTCCAACGAATAATAATTATAGCCCAAGAACCGATCGTTACGGAAATGCAACTAATAATGTAGGTTATAGCACAGCTAATAGTTCTACAATTGAAGGTCGAAGTAATCGTTATTCAAATGATAATAATTCAACAAATCCAATTCAAGGCCGATCGGGTAACTCGAATACCTACACATCACAACCTCGCAATCCTAGAACTTCATCTGACCCTGCAAACGGAACTACAACAAATGCGAATAATTCAAATACACGATATACTCGTCCAACAAGCTCACCTTATACCTCACCTGTTAATAGCAATGCGAATACAACAAGAGTTGTAAGAACTGAGCCAACAAGTTCATCTCCACGCACAAACTATTCTACAGGTTCATCGGATTCTCCTACACGCTCTTCCTCTAGTAATTCAAGTAGTGGATATAGTAGTGGAAGTAGTAGTAATAGCAACTATTCAAGTGGTCGCTCTTCATCTTATTCAACTAGTACTCCATCGTATAGCTCTGGAAGTTCATCTAGCGGTAGCACGTCATCAGGTAGTAGTAATAGTGGCGGTGGTGGTAGATCCGGAAGAAGATAAATGAATGAAAGAGTGTAATAAATCTTATTGTATTACACATTAGTTTTATAAAAATATAGAATATGAAAAAGATAGTTTTAGCATCAGCCTGCCTCTTTTTGTTCGCAGGAGTAATATTGGCACAGTCGGAAATGGATGCATTGAAATACTCGAAGTCGGATCTAAATGGTACAGCTCGTTATATGAGTATGGGTGGTGCTTTTGGAGCTTTAGGTGGTGATATTTCAGCTTTGGCAAACAATCCGGCAGGGATTGGAGTTTATCGCTCATCTGAATTTTCGGGTACCGCTAATTTGAGTAATGTATCTACAAGCACTATGTGGAAAGGAACTGGAGTTGATGCGAGCAATATCAAATTCAATTTCAATAATATGGCATATATAGGTACATTCAAACCTGACGTAGAAGGATTGGTGAATTTCAATTTTGGAATTGGTTTTAATAGATTGAAAGATTTTTATAGAAATTACCAAACTTCAGGAAAGAATTTGTCATTTTCTTTAACAGATTATATTTCGACAGTTACTAACAATAATAATCATGGACAGGGAGTTTTGGCTGCAAATTTGGATGTGACAAATTCATACTCTGGATATGATAACTATCCATGGATTAGTGTATTAGGTTGGAACTCGTTTTTGATTGATCCTGTAAACCCTTCTAATATTGATAATAATTACAAATACAAAGGTATTGGCTCATTAAACCCGAATGCGACTCTTAAGGTGTCGGAAAGAGGAAATATTGATGAATACAACATCTCTTTTGGTGGTAATATTTATGATGTGTTTTATTTTGGTACTACCATTGGCATCACAGACCTGAATTATCGAATGACATCAAATTATAGTGAGAATTTAGGAGACCCCGTAGATTATACATTGAATAATTACCTAGAAACCAGAGGTTCGGGAATTGATTTAAAAGCAGGTGTTATTCTAAGACCGATTGATTTTTTTCGATTTGGATTGGCTGTGCACACGCCCATCTATTATAAATTAACTGACTATTACGATGCCAATGTAAGGTGGAATAATGGTACATCGGATAAAAATACCTCTACGCCATTGAACTCATTTTCAGAGTACTCTCTCCGCACACCTTTTAAAATGCAAGTAAGTTCCGCATTTATTTTTGGGAAAAAAGGCGTTTTGAGTTTTGAATACGAATATGTTGACTATTCTAATATGTCGATGAAAGACCCAGATGGATATGGGTGGGCAGCCAATGATTATATCCAACAAGATATGGGACCAGGACATAATATCAAAATTGGTGGAGAATTTCGATTAACACCACAATTTAGTTTGCGTGGCGGATATGCAAATCAAGCATCGTTTATCAAAACCAATGTGTTGAATCAGAATGTTGAAGTAGATGTCTTTGGTTCCACATTACCACATTACACATTAGATAAAGGTGCAACTTATTTTACTGGAGGTTTTGGGTATCGTTTTGGAAACTATTTTACCGATTTTGCCTTCGTATCTCGTCAAGCAAGTGAAGATGTATATGCATTTTCACCAATACATGATGGCACAAAATGGAATGTACCAGATAAAGCAACTCTAAAAACAACAACAAACCAAATTCTTTTTACCTTCGGCGTTAAATTCTAAGATTATAATATTTGAAAAAATTCCTGCAAACACTTGTTTGTGGGAATTTTTGGTTTTATAAACTTTATTCTTAACTTTTTCTACTTCAATATATGCTAAGATTGTGAATTAATGAACCTTTTTTCAGATTTATTCTTAAATTTGTTATTCAACAAATTGAATCTGATGAATAGCGTGTTGAGACATATCATTCTGTTGTTTGTTTTTGGATTTTTTATCCAACTATCTAGCTATTGTCGCTCATTTACCATAGGAGAATCATCGCAGATTATCTTTTCTTCATCTAGTTTTCTCTCTACGCCTGTAGGTGGTGATACCGTTTATATTTTATCAGAACGAAAAAGCCGATTGCAGTTTCGTGCGTTGGAGGGTAATGAACAGAACCCAATCGTTTTTATTAACAAAGATGGATTAGTAAGCATTAAAGGAGGTACGATGCCTGCTATTATGTTCGAAAACTGCAAATACATCAAAATTTCAGGGAGAGGAGATGCCAGCAAACATTATGGATTTTATTTAAAAGGTCCTTCATTTGGACTCTCATTTGAGCAGTATTCTACTCATTGCGAAGCAGAAAATCTACACATCGACAGTTGTTCGTTAGGAGTGCACGCTAAGAAAGATTTCGGTGGGCATCCACCTGTCCCTTATCCCGTTTTTAGCCATTTAGCCATACATGACAATTTTATCGATCATTGCTCAGAGTCGATGTATATTGGCGAAACCAAATCGCCGGGAATGGAGTTTCGTCATGTTAGAATTTACAACAACGTGATTACTAACTCTGGTAGAGAGGCATTTCAGATAGCAAATTGTGTGGAAGATGCTGAAGCTTATAATAATTTCTGCTTTAACTCAGGTTTGGAAAACTCTATAGGTCAGCTAAATAACTCTCAGTTAGGAGGCAATAGTATTGGTAAGTTCTACAACAATATTTTCATAAAAGCACCTGCCGATGGCGTCGCCATTTTTGGAATGGGAGATATGCAGATTTCGAATAATTACTTCGAAAACAATCGAGGAATTTATTCAGATGATAGATATACCCCCATTGTAGGAGCCCCATTACGCATCGAAAACAATTATTTTAATGGAATGCTCGAAATGCCGTTTATTATATTGAAAAACAGCTATTTTGATCTCTATGTAAATAACAATAAATACAATTCGACAGGGAATTTCCTAGAAGCTCAAGCACCATTATTGAAAGAAAATTTGAATAATAAAAGCACTACAGTTCAATCATTTAACTATACTTTAATAGATGGTTTGTTTCAACCTGATGGATCAAATCCTTCATCATATTCTTCAATTGGACCAAAAAATGGATTGACTCATACTTTCAATGCGATGCCAATCATCAGATATATTCCTGATATTATAATGAATAAGGGTGATTATCAGGAGGTTGTTCTAATAGCAACAGTTGAAGATAATGATAATATTGCTTTTTCGGCAAAAGGTTTGCCATCTTTTGTGTCGCTAGTGCAAGGGCCAAGCGGTACAGCTCTCCTAAAAGTGGATGCTAGAACTCAGCAAAAAGGGGTCTATTATGTCTCAATAATTGCCAAAGATGCAAGTCATGGAGCAGTGGCAAGACAAGCCTTAAAGATAGCAGTTAAGGAGGCTGATAATCATCCAGTTACATTGCCTAAATTGAATTCGATTTCGATGGAGTCAGCATTCAAAATGGTCGCTGATATTTCTGGAATTGACTCTGACGGCGATAGTATTCGATACTCATTTGAAAGCATGCCCGACTTCGTGGATTTTGTTCAGACAAAGACGACTGCTTCACTTTATATCAAGCCAACTTATTTGATCACAGGAGATTATAGTATTGTTGTTAAAGCCGAAGACGGTTATTCGGAAGCTGCTATCGACACACTTAAAATGCATATAGTTCAACCTGTTTTAACTCCAGGTCGTGTAATTTATCGTGTGAATTATGGTGGAAGTGAACTTGAAGATAATCCTATTAACTGGCAGAAGGACAGTGGTAATAGTTCTAGTTACGAAGCTAACTATTCATCGGGAACAGGTTCGGCAATTTGGACTGGTACAAATACAACAGGGGCTCCTAATAATCTATTTGGTCCATATCGATACAACGGCATTGGCATGGAGGATATGCTTTTTGAATATTCGTGCTCGAATGGTCGGTACGAGGTAAATCTCTTTTTTGCAGAACGAGCAAACGAAGTGAACAGTAATCAAATTGAGGTCTTCTCTATTTATCTAGAAAATGAGTTGAGGAAAATGAATCTAAATATCTATCAGCAAGTTGGTTACAATGCTTTGAAAAAGAGTTATATTGTCGATGTATTTGATGGAAAGATAGACTTGATGTTGAAGAAAATTGCGAATAACAGTAAACTAAACGGGGTGGAGATTTCATATATGCACGCCATCAATATGCCGCCTCAAATTGGTAAAATTGATTCGTTGACCGTTTTTGCGGGACAGAAATCTGTGTTTCCGCTTACTATTTCTGACGATGGTTTCTCTGGATGTAATATCTTGAATGTCAGTACTTCATTGAGTTCTGATATTGTAAAAGTAGAGAAATCTAATTCGATATATCAACTAACATTTACGCCAAATGATACTGTTCGAGGATATTTTCATTATGATGTGACGGTAAACGATGGTTGCGCTTCTACTACGATATCTTCGGTAATAAGAGTGGTGGAATATCATCCAAACGCTCCTGTTTGGTCTGCAGTGGCTGAGCAGCACGTTTTAGAGGGAGAGAAAGATACCATTTTTGTTCAATTTACGGATGCAGACAATGATGTAATAAAGCTGATCGCTAGTAATTTACCTGAATTTGTCACTTTTCTAGATAAAGGTAACGGTGTAGGCTGGATTTTGACTCAACCTAATTTTACTCAATCAGGGGCGTATAAATGCACCGTTACTGCTAAAGATGATTATGGATTGTACATCAATCAAACTATAGAATTTGTAGTAGATGAAGCTCAACCAATTCAGCGTATTTTGTTGAATAATAGTATGATACACGATTTGGTTGAAGGAGGTAGTGTAAATTCTGCAGCACTATTAGTGGACGAACAATCGTTCGATCCCATTTTAAATCAACATCCTGTAAGTGCAAATTGGAAGCCCTATTTTACCAATGCCAAAGCCCCTTATCACATCTATTTCGATTTGGGTAGAGAGTATGTGATTCGCAAGTTGAAGGTGCACGATATGAATAATGTGGGAACTTTATCATTTTCGATTGGTCAACCTGGTTTATGGGCAAGTTGGATTGATTATTCTACAACGGCATATAATTCGTGGGTTAATTTCGATGTCAATATCTTTACGCAATTTGTGCGAATTTCGCAATGGAATGGCTCTTCGGCAGAAGTGAACGAACTTGCGCTCTATGGTTACGAATTAAATCACAAACCGCTATTACAAACGATACGATTGCCTATTTACGCTTTAGCTTCCAATGATACCATTGATATTCATTATACCGATACCGAAAATGATAATATCGATATTGCGGCGATTTCCCTGCCTGATTTTGCTGAATATCAACCTACCGACAATGGATCAGGGCATATTTTTCTCAATAGTTCTCTTAAAGCGATAGGCAAATATGAAATTGTGCTAAGGGCTAATGATTCTAAAAATTATTGTTCTTTAGATACATTGCGATTTGAAGTTACGAAAGATGGAATGGATGATATTTCATCAGTATTTATTGAACCTAAATATTTGGCTTATAGTGATAGACTGAATAAAATACTTTATATCCATACAGATGCGAGTGACTTTGAGGGAGTAATTTGCTCTTTAAGTGGTCGTGTTCTACAAACTTTTCAAAAACAGATTGTCTCAACTTCGATGTATGCTAAAGGTGCATATTTACTACTAATAAGAGATACTTTGTCTCATCGAATTCTATATCGTAAGTTGATACTTATTTAGAATTCTGTTTCTCATCTTCAAGTATTTCTCTAAAAAAATATATAAATTTATTTTGGATTAATATTTTTTTTAATATTCTATAATGAATAATTTTAATGACTTTAACTTTTGTATAAAGAGATAAAATAGCATTTATTTGTATCGATACTATTATTTAATTAGCTGAAATTCAATAATATAGGTCAGTTTAAAATAGTTAATTTTATAAATTATTTAGATAAGTTTTGTCTATTTTGCGAAAAATAATTTGTTGTTTTGCACAAACAATCAGCGTTCTTTATTTTTCGAATTAGTATGAAACGAATCATTGGATTCCTTACTTTTATCTTTCTCAATTTATATGTTTTTGCCGAAATTCCTATCAATTATTATAGCACACTGGAAGGCAAAAAAACGTCTGAACTAAAGACGGCAGTGCATCTCGCAATAAAGACTCATGTTCATTTGAGTTACTCAGCGTTATGGACATATTATGCTCAAACGGATTGTCGTCCAGAGAATCCATCTCAAATTTGGGATATGTATTCTGCCAACGTTACCTATTTCTCAGATCATTCCACGTTGGATAAAGAGCATTGTGTGCCCAATTCGTGGTGGGGTGGTCCTACAGTTGATAACGAATATGCTTACAGCGATTTGAACAATCTCTATCCTGCCAATTCGTCTATCAATCAATCGAAAAGCAACAATCCATTGAGTGAAGTTGGGGTTACGACGATGAATAATGGTGTTAGTAAAAGCGGAACCTCCATCACACCAGGATATACTGGCAAAGGATTTGAACCTGCTGATGAATTTAAAGGCGATTTTGCACGTACCTATTTCTATATGGCTACCTGTTATCAGGATTATACTACGTGGCGAACTGACGCTACAGGGCAATATATGATTACCCTCGGAGCTTATCCATCCATTTTGCCTTGGGGGTTGGATTTGTTACTCAAATGGCATCGAATGGATCCAGTGAGTGTAAAAGAGACCACTCGAAACGACATCGTATATACATTGCAGAGCAACCGAAATCCATTCATCGACTATCCCGATTTAATAGAATATATATGGGGAAACAAAACGACCTTTGCTTGGAGCAATATTCCTACCGATATGCATAATGCACACTCATTATCGGATATAAAAATAGTGAATCAAGGTCACTTCATTCAAATTACAGCCCCGAATCCAACATTCTCATACTCTATCTTTTCAATCGAGGGAAAAAAAGTTTTTGCCTCTTCTGCTACACAAAGTGTTGAATCAATCGATGTATCGTCTTTTCAAAAGGGCGTCTATCTCATCCAAGTGGTGCAGGATGGGAGAGTCTACCATCAGAAGGAATTTATTTCTAGATAAAGCGTATTTGTCACTCCTGAAAAATATCACTACTTTTGCATTCAAATAAAAAACAACAATTTTTGTATGGAAACAGTAGTCAGCGGAATTCGTTCCACCGGAAATCTTCACTTGGGAAATTACTTTGGAGCGTTACGTAACTTCATAAAAATGCAGCACGAAAATAGGTGCTTCTTCTTCATTGCCGATTATCACTCACTCACCACACATCCCGATCCGAAACTGTTGCATCACAATGTCCGTCAGGTGTTGTCGGAATACTTGGCAGCAGGGCTTGATCCAGAGGCTTCAACCATATTTGTACAGAGTGACGTGCCCGAAGTGACAGAGCTTTATCTGTTGCTCAATATGCACGCGTATGTGGGTGAACTAGAAAAAACAACCTCATTCAAAGATAAAATCCGTCAACAAAAAAACAACGTAAATGCTGGATTACTGACCTATCCAACGCTGATGGCGGCTGATATTCTGCTACACAAAGCAAACAAAGTGCCGGTGGGTAAAGATCAGGAGCAACATCTGGAGATGACACGCAATTTTGCAAAACGCTTCAACTCGTTGTACAGTGTGGACTATTTCCCAGAACCGACGGCGTATAACTTCGGTTCGGAGTTGGTGAAAATCCCCGGACTCGATGGCAGCGGAAAGATGGGTAAATCGGAGGGCAACGGTCTCTACTTGTTCGACGAACCAGCCGTGATTCGCAAAAAGGTGATGAAAGCCGTCACCGACCAAGGGCCGACCGAACCCAACAGCGTGAAACACGAAGCGGTTGAAAACCTCTTCACCATTCTGAAAGTGGTATCTACCCCCGATACGGTGGCGTACTTCGAAGAGAAACACAACAACTGCGAAATCCGCTACGGAGATCTTAAAAAGCAGTTGGCGGAAGATATTATTGCTGTCACAGAGCCTATCCGCGAGCGCATTTTCGACATACAAAATGATGCAGAATACTTGCACAAAGTGGTGAATATGGGAGCAGAAAAGGCGCGTGAAAGTGCAAGTAAAACGGTGGCGGAAGTGCGTGAAATAATGGGATTCAAGAAATTCTAAATCTTAAAAAGAATTGTTAGATATGAAGGGCTGCCGTGAGGTGGCCTTTTTTTGTTTGTCAACATAGGAATAATCTGTGCCGAGGTAGGGTCAATCTCTGTCAAGGAATGTTAGATGTCTGCCGAAGGACGTTAGATGTCTGCCGAAGGACGTTAGATGTCTTCCGAAGGACGTTCGATGTCTATCGAAGTACGTTCGATCTGTGCCAAAGCTCGGTCAATCTGTGCCAAAGCTCGGACAATCTGTGTCGAGGTAGGGTAAATCTTTGTCAAGGAATGTTCAATCTGTGCCGAAGGACGTTCGATGTCTGCCAAAGGACGTTCGATGTCTGCCAAAGGACGTTCGATCTGTGCCAAAGCTCGGTCAATCTGTGCCGAGGTAGGGTCAATCTCTGTCAAGGAATGTTCAATCTTTGCCGAAGGATGTTCGATGTCTGCCAAAGTTTGGTCGATGTCTGCCAAAGGATGGTCGGTGTCTGCCGAGTTAGGGTTGATTTAAGTCGGACTTGATGAAATGTTTGTCGAAGAGGGTTCTGCTCGTTTTTTTTGAAGAAGTGAAGCGAATAGTTTAATTTGACTTTCTGATTAATATATTTATCTTTGAAAAAATAAACCAAAACATCCATTCGTAAACTTTGACCAGAAATCTTGTGAACTCAACGAGTTTAGTATCATTTGTTATTGCATCAATTCAATATGTTAATAATTTTTGAAAATGTACACAAAGTGGATATAAGCGCAATGCAGGTGAGCGTATGAAAATTGGAGTTGCAGTTATATTGATGTTGTAGCCAATTTTAGAGAATCACCTGCAAATTGAAACAAATGACAAAAGATGATATTTACAAAAAAGTGGAAAAGGTTGATGGACTTGGAGGTATGACTGTTAACGAAAGATTATACTTAACTGGATTAATGGACACATTTGATAAAGCAAAAATTAATGATAAAAAATTGGCTAGGATAATTTTGGAAGCCATTCGAGTAGATAAACAATCAATTGATAAAATATTAGAATAAAATGAGTTTAGAAGTTCCGATAATAATACTGATATTAGCAATTCCAGTTTACTTTTTGTCAAAATGGATTTTAAAAAAGTTCAAACTTGGTAATGATAAAAACAGAAGATTTTTAGCTATTATTCCGACAATTATTCTAAGTCCAATTCTTTATGTTGGAATCGTGATGATTTGGATTTTTTCGATTTTATATTATCCAAAAACTGACTTTAATAAACAAAAATGGGATTTGAACAAGGACGAACGATACAAAATGTCGCATGATATTATTGAACATGAATTATTGATTGGGAAAACAAAAGATGAAGTTATTAATCTATTGGGCAGTGATTTTTATAGATATGACGATAATCACGTTGCTTATGACTTAGGATTTGTTCCAGGATTATTTAATATTGACCCTGATGTTTTGGACATCTATTTTGAGAATGGTAAGGTTATTAAGGTTGAACAACATGAAACATAATAAATAAAAACTGGCTACAATACATAGGACTTCGTGCGGTCTGCAAGACCGAGCATGAAGACCAGGTTGAAATAAATTCCCGATAGTAGAACCTAGCACAACGAGCTTTTAAGAAGGCGATAAAGTCAGTTATGGAGAAAGCGACCTATTTTAACAGCTACTCAAGAAATTAAAAAGAGTACACAAGGTAGAAGAATAAAAATGATGAAGAAAACGACAAGCAAAGCGTTGATTATTGGCGCAAGTGGACTTATAGGGCAGGAGTTGATGAAACAGCTCTTGGCAGACGAACGATTTGAAACGGTGACCGTCTGGGTGCGTAAGCGCTTGGAGGTAAGCGACCCGAAGTTGATACAACAGGTCGTCGATTTCGATGCGCTGCCACAAACATGGGAACACTCCGTGGATTATGTCTTTTGTGCATTGGGCACTACGATAAAGAAAGCCGGCAGTGAGGCTGCACAATATAAGATTGATTACGAATATGTGGTGAATGCTGCCAAAGCATGCCGCCAAAACAAGGTAAGTAGCTTTGCTGTAGTCTCTTCTTTGGGTGCGAATCACACCTCTTCCAATTTTTACATCCGTACAAAAGGGGAGATGGAGCAGAGTTTGATGGAGATTGGGTTCAATCGTTTGGTGATTGCTCGCCCTTCTCTGCTATTGGGCGATCGTCAGGAATTCCGACTGGGAGAGGTGATTATGACTCCGTTGATCAAATTATTTGCTCCGTTATTAATCGGAAAATTGCGAAAATACAGAGGCGTGGAAGCATCGAAAGTGGCAGCGTGTTTGATTCGCGAGTCGTTGATGGAAAAAGTAGGAGTGACGATTGTGGAATCTGATAAAATCTGATAAAATTAACCCACTCTAGAATTCAATCTGGAGTGGGTTTTTCTATGTCTTAACTTTGTATTAAAACCACAACGACCATGGGATTCTACTTAGAATCAATAGTAGTCCTGCTCCGTAGAAAATGGAAATTTGTTTGAATTTGCGGGTATCGTTATCAGCTTTTTTGTGTTTCGACCAACCAATGGTTATCAGTATGATGGCGACGATTCCAACAAGAGGATGTTCCAGCGATGTTAATCGTAGTATAGCGCTACTCATTTGTCCCAATGCACTAAACCCGATAGGTGAAACGAAATACAGAACTAATCCCAAAATAAGTTGTAGATGTGCAAAAGTCATGGCAATGAGCGCAATTTTTCTGTCTTTGACCGAAAATATACGTTTCGAATTCATTCCAAATACTGAGTTTGTCAGAGCGACGAATAATAAAATAATGGTGAGAGCTGCCCACCAAGAATGGCTTGTCTGAAGTAATGAGTATGAGTTCATAATTTTATTTGATTGTTGAATCAGTAAAACAAAAGTGTAGGGCAAAAGTTCTTTTTTAATTTTAGAAATTTACTCGTTGATTGATTAGTTGCATAAATTCAAATAAATGGTTTACTTTGTTCGAGAAGTATAAACTTAGAAATTGAAATAAAATGTCCTACTGCACTGCCATCGAGACAATGAATGAAGAGAAAAAAGCGATTCACAAACGCTATCACGATACTCAATATGGATTTCCAATTGCGGACGATAATGAGCTTTTTGGTCGCTTGGTCCTCGAGATCAATCAAGCCGGATTGAGTTGGGAGACAATTTTGAAGAAGGAGGCCGGTTTTCGAAACGCATACCACAATTTCGATGTGAAAATAGTGGCTGCATACTCCGACGAAGATCGACTAAGATTATTGGCAGATGCAACTATTATTCGCAATCGATTGAAAATTGAGGCAGCAATTGCCAATGCACAAGCAATTTTGAGGTTGCAAGACGAATTTGGCTCTTTTCAGGCTTGGCTTTCGCATCATCACCCCAAAACGAAAGAAGAGTGGGTGAAATTGTTCAAAAAGACGTTTCGTTTTACAGGTGGCGAAATTGTAAATGAGTTTTTGATGAGCATCGGCTATCTGCTAGGCGCACACGATACGGATTGTAGAATTCACACAGAAATAGTAAAATTCAATCCAAAATGGATGGAGGTTTAATTACCATACGATTTTGCGTGAAGTAATTGAATTATCAAGTGTCAGAATTACAATGTAAATGCCTTTCTGATATGCTGATAGGTTGAAGTAAAATTTGTCTGCATTCGACGAGTGTGCCTGCTTTAAACTCTTTCCTACGCTATCAAATACGTCTATTTGAATCTTCTGAAAGCTTTTATGTAGCGATATGTAGCAATTTCCTGAGGTAGAGTCTATCGAAATTGTTGGCTCATTTTGCAATTTATTTGTTGTAACCGAATTTGCAGAGGAAATGTTTCTAACACATCGCACAGCGTTATACACATACCGTACATCACCTTGTGGCCCGAAATAAGTAGGATAATCGGAAGCAGTACCACTTTTTGGATCGCTGCGTTGAGCCCCTGCGCCATGCACATCGAGTAATGTTCCTGACATTTGTCCTTGTGCTTTTCCGAAAGCTATGTAGACTGCTGAATTGTATGGATTTACTCCATCCAAATGACTTGTGCTGGTCCAGAAATAGGGATATTGACCAGCGACACCATCGGGATCTACCATAGAACTGGTGGAAAATATTGGATCAATGGCAGGCGATTGAGTGTAGGAGGGAGAGCGGTTGTAATCCACAATGCTTTGAAGCTCTTTAGCGTTCGGTAAACGCCAATCTGAATGTCCCGCCAATTCTAAGCCTTCAGCGTAAGATAATGCGTTTTCCCAATTGCGAGTCTGACCATCGTCGGCTTTTTGCCACATCAATCCGGTAGCAAAATCGCTAATTGTGCCATCGTTGTTTTCTATGAAATTATTTTTGCCATAATCTTTGTTTCCACGCACCATTCTGAAGTACATCGATTTCGGAATCGTATTTCCACTTCCTGGCTGATATTTTGGATAGCCTTTTATTCTCCCATCGATAAAATTGACGCCAAAAATTGTAGAATCGTTGTACATTGTTACCCCTTTGTATTGGGTGGATGACCAAGTTTGCGCATCAATCTCTCGTTCGCCAATGGATGTATCGCCGAGCGGCTGATTGAAGTAGTTGGTGTCGATAAATTTATCAATGGCAACAGCGCCACGAACCGATCCAGTGAACAAAATCAAAGAATAGAGCTCTTTGATGGTCGGCACTCTCCAATCGGAGTAACCACCCAGCGTAAGTGTGTCGGCTTTTGTAAAGGCAGATTTGTAATTTATTTTTGTGCCCATCTCTTTTTGCCACATCAAACCAGTGACGTTGTCAGTCACTGTGCCGTCACCATTGTCGGTGTAAGAGGGTTGGTTTCCTGCATAGGTGGCGTCTTGACCATAAAAGGCAGAGCTTTTAGTAGGTGCACTAATGATGGAAGAGTTGTCGTAAAAATCGATTTCCCCAGTATCTACGATGGGATAGGAGGTGGTTTGCGAATAGATATTCGTGATGACGAATAAACACACAAAGGTAAGTCCAAATTTTTGCAGATTTTTTTGATTCTTTTTCATCGGGAAATTATTTTTTTTGAAGTTGATTCTTATTTCTCGATGCCAAATTATTGTGCTTCTGCACGAAATCAAAATGATTTCAGTCTATATATCAGTTATTTAAGTAAAAAGGATGTATTTAACTGCTAAAATTACATGGGAACTTCCATCAACAAAAATTCAGCTTCAGTCTCTGCCGTGATAGAAAACTTATCTGTTTCCCATATTCCAAATCCGTCTCGTGTATTTAGCATTTGATTCTCAATGGTTATCTCTCCACTTAATACAAATACATACACACCATTTCCCTCTGATTTTATCGAGTATTCACTGGTAAATCCTTTATCGAATTTGGCAAGATGAAACCACGCATTCTGATAAATCCAAACCCCTTCGTCTTCAGCATTCGGAGAAAGAACCTGTTGCAAGCGATTGTGTCTATCTTCGACGTTCAGAGTTAATTGATCGTAGCGAGGGGTCACACTTTTTTGATTAGGGAATACCCAAATTTGCAGAAATTTAACCCGAGCATCTTTGTTTTTGTTGTATTCACTGTGTGCAATTCCTCTGCCAGCACTCATCACCTGTATGTCGCCATATTTTATGACTGATACATTGCCCATGCTGTCTTTGTGCTCCAAATCACCTTCAAGAGGGATGGAGATTATTTCCATATTATCGTGAGGATGTGTTCCAAAACCTTTTCCAGCCTCTACCATATCATCGTTTAATACACGCAGTGCTCCGAAGTGCATACGCTCCGTGTTGTGATAATTTGCAAAACTAAAGGTGTGTCTACTTTTCAACCATCCATGGTCTGCAAGACCACGACTATCTGCTGTGTGAAGATTCGTTTTTGCCATTTTTTTTGTTTATTATAAAACATTTTTTTTATGAAATAAGTTCGCCAAAAAAGAGGAGCCGTTTATCCTAATAAATGGATAAATGGCTCCTCAAAATTAAATCTCAAATTACAACTCTTATTCTCTATCTATAGATTTATTTTCTGCTTTCTTTTTTTTGAAATATTTCCAAATACCACCACCAAATCCTGCAACGGCAACAGCAATTAATTTCCAGAATTTCAAAAGCAATACAAATAAACCGGCTTTTGCCAATAATTTACCAGCTACTAAACCACCAATTGTCCAGGCTGCCACATTATCGATTTTAGGGTCAAAATCGAAATAGCTGTGACCTTTATCAAATTCAACGCAATCGATTACATTATTAATGTTTGATTTCACTTCTGATAATTCGTCCATAGAGGCTACTGCATTGAGTACGAAAACTCCTTTTCTACCTAATATTCTAAGGTTATAATTCAAAGTATGAATACTATCCTCTCCAAATTTAAGCTCTTTCGCCCAATGTAATATTTTTTTATCTTTGTCGTAAAATGGCATCGATGCCCATCCCACAAGATCAATAGGATCATATCCCTCTTTAATTCGTTCAGGGTTTTCATCGTTGGTCTCTTTTTGTTGCTCTTTGAGTAGTTCATCGTAATCTATGTCGTCGGCATCATCGTCTTTTACATATCCCATTTCATCGAAACTAATGGTGAAAACCCAACCATTTGAGTCCATCACACTTCTGTTTGCTGGTACTAGAAGTCCCAAGATTGTACTATCGGCAGGGTTTCCCCATAAATCAGTCAAAACATACATAGCTTGTTTCTCATCGAGAAAACGAAATCCTTTGGGAACAGTCAATTTGGCATTTCCTTGTCTGAGTTCTATTACTCCTGTTTTGTAAATCAAAGAGTTTTCTATCTCCTTGTTTCTTAGTTCTGTACTATCCTCTTCTTGCGCTATACTATTCATATTCATCACAATGAGTGCAAGTAGAGATAAAATGATTTTCTTCATAAATTATTTTTATTGAGGTTTGTAAAATATCTAGTTGTTTGTTTTTGCAAAGCTAATATTTATTTTGATAAATTATCAATTGGTTATTTGTAATGATGTAATTTTTCTCATAAAAAAACGCTTACACAAAATAATGTGCAAGCGGTTCAATATTTATTTGGTTGAAAATCTACTTTCTCGTAATCTTTGCTCCGAGAGCATTCAGCCGCTCGTCGATGCTTTCGTAACCACGATCTATTTGGTTGATGTTGTCGATGGTGCTTGTTCCTTCGGCAGCCATGGCGGCAATCAACAAGGCAATACCTGCTCGAATGTCGGGTGAAGACATATTTGAAGCACGCAACGGATATAATCCGCCATTACCAATCACCGTGGCACGGTGAGGGTCGCACAGGATGATTTGAGCCCCCATATCAATCAATTTATCCACAAAGAAGAGACGACTTTCGAACATCTTTTGGTGAATCAACACACTTCCTTTGGCTTTGGTTGCTACTACCAGAAAAACACTTAGTAAGTCAGGCGTTAATCCTGGCCAAATGGCATCGGCAATGGTCATAATTGAGCCATCGATAAAGGTGTCGATGGTGTAAGAGTCTTGTTGCGGAATGTAAATGTCATCGCCACGCAGTTCGAGTTGAATACCCAAGCGGCGAAAGCTGTCGGGAATGATGCCGAGGTCGGGATATGAGACATTTTTGATGGTCAACTCCGAACCAGTCATAGCTGCCATGCCGATGAAGCTACCGATTTCAATCATATCTGGCAGCACTTTGTGGGTGCAACCGTGCATCGCTTTCACACCTTCGATATGAAGCAAATTCGAACCCACGCCAGTAATATGTGCACCCATCGCGTTTAGCATTTTGCAGAGCTGTTGCAAATAAGGTTCACAAGCTGCGTTGTATATGGTGGTAGTGCCTTCCGCAAAGACAGAAGCCATCACGATGTTTGCTGTTCCCGTCACCGATGCTTCGTCGAGCAACATGTAGGTTCCGACAAGTTTGTCAGCTTTTATTTCGTAAAGTTGCTCGGCTTCGTTGTAGTTGAAGTCGGCACCCAGTTTTTGTATTCCGATAAAGTGAGTGTCGAGGCGACGACGACCGATTTTATCACCACCTGGTTTGGGAATCACGGCATAGCCAAAGCGAGCCACCAACGGACCGACAATCATCACCGAACCGCGCAACGAAGCACTACGACTCAGGAAATCAGCTGATTTCAAGTAATCGAGATTCACTGCATCAGCTTTGAAGCTGTAACTGTTTGCGCTAAGTTTGACCACCTTCACGCCCATGTCAGCCAGAAGTTGAATCAGGTTGTTGATGTCGAGAATGTTGGGAATGTTGTGCACAATCACCTCTTCGGGTGTGAGCAGTGTAGCACAAATGATTTGTAGCGCTTCATTCTTCGCGCCTTGTGGGGTGATTTCTCCGCTGAGGCGATGTCCGCCTTCAATAATGAATGATCCCATATTTTTTATGTTGTTTTTTTAGCCACAAAGTCACCGAGGCTCAAAGTTTCGCGAAGAATAATTCTTTTTGTGTTTCCTTTGTGATTTAGAGTCTTGGTGGCCTATCTTTTTAATTTTCAAATTAGCACATTAACTAATTGGCACATTAGTTTTTGCCTTGCTTCTTCATGTTATTGTTATTCATCTTAGGCTTATTCAGACGTGGCTGATTGTCTTTGATTTCGAATAATTTCATCGAACCCAGAGCGATGGTCAGTTTTCCTTTGGTGTATTCCGCCAAGTCTTGGAAAATCTTCGCATCATCCACACCCTCTTTATTCCACGAAATGTAGCTTTTTTTCATGTGATTGGCTACCAGCAAAATCAATTGTTCGCGCTCGGGTGAGCCTTCGGGATATTCAAACACCTTTTGAATCATATTCTCAATTACCATACCATAATGGCGGTACTTGATGCGACCTGATTTGTAAGGCGCAGTATCGGGACGAGTGTAAAGGTTTTCTTTCTTTACAATCTCGTAAGGATAATCAATATCGAGTTGGAAATCAGCCATAATGGCGAGGTGATCCCACAGTTTGTATTTGAAATCTTCGACGTTGCGGAGGTGAGGAAACATATTTCCCATCAGGTTAATGATAGTCTTGGCACAGCGAGTGCGCTCTGCACGGTCTTCGATGGTCAGTGCATGATCTACCATGTTTTGGATGTTTCGTCCATATTCTGGTAAAACAAGGTTCTTTAATCCGGTGAAGTATTCCATAGTTTTTGATTTCAAGCCCCACACCAGCCCTCCCCAAAAGGGAGAGAGTTTTGTGGGACTTAGATTTTTTGTTATAGTGTGTAATTTTCCTCATCTTTCTCCCCTCCATTTGGAGGGGTTGGGGGAGGCCTATTGCTTTAATACTTTATCTTTCGGTGTGATTGCCACAAATTCTTTCAAATAGAAAGGCTCGAAATACGCTACATCTACAAATTGCTCAGCGTTGAATGCCTTTTCAGATAATGCAATCATATAATCGGCCAACGGGTGTTTGTCAGCTACAAACGTTGCATTGGGGTGCGAAAGCGATGCTTTGCATTTCTCGGCTCCATCGCCAAAGAAGATGATTTTATGTTTGTCGAGTAGATTGCGATACGATGTTTCGTCGATAATATCTGCCGAAACAGATTTCACAGCATTCAGCGCGCGGTCGTAAATCGCCGCATAAACCTCCATCCGTCGCGCATCAATCATCGGACAGAGCAAAGCTTCTTCGTCGATGTTGAAGTCGAAAAGCAACTCGCAAGCCAACACTTCGAGCGTGTTGATGGCAATCAGCGGAATGTCTTTGGCGTAGCAAAGTCCTTTTGCAGTCGAAACTCCGATTCTTAGTCCCGTATATGAACCCGGTCCGCAACTGATCGCAACGGCTTCGAGTGTTAAATCATTATTTTGAGTGTATTCTAAAGCTTCTTGAACATAGACTCCTAGATGAGTCCCATGCGATTGCCCATCGTAGTTGTGTCGGTTGAAAACCACTGCACCATCTTTCGACAACGCTACGGAGCATACAGATGTAGAGGTCTCAATATTGAGTATTACCGCCATTAAAATTGTGAGTGAATTTTTATACTAATTTACTGAAAAGATGTAATCTGACCCCAATACCTGTCTCTTATCTGTGGGGTTGAAGTGCAAAGTTATATTTTTTACAAACACAAACCGATTTTTAAAGGATAAAAAACTAATTTTGCAGGAGAAAACAATTCTTTACTTCTTAACTCCTGATAACTCCTTAACTTCTCAAACATAAAAAGAGTATGATTCTATCAATGACCGGTTTCGGTAAAGCTGTTGCAGAACTTTCGTCTAAGAAGGTGACTGTTGAAATTAAATCAGTAAATAGCAAACAACTCGATCTTTCGACGCGAATCTCGAATATTTATCGCGAAAAAGAGATGGAGATTCGTAACGAATTGTCGCAACAGCTCGAACGGGGTAAGATTGATCTTTCCATCTATGTGGAAAGCATTGGCAAAGAGGTTTCTACTCAAATCAATCAGTCGGTGGTGGAGGCATACATTCAGCAAATCAAACAAATTTCTGAAAATTCAGGCATTGCGTTGCCAGCCGATTGGTTTTCGGTGGTGCTGCGTATGCCCGATGTGCTCAAAGCTGAAGTTCAAACGTTGGACGAAGAGGAGTGGAGCGTGGTGCACGATACATTGATGGAAGCCGTAGCACAGTTCAACGAGTTTCGCCAGCAAGAAGGAGCGGGGCTGCAACGGATGTTTATGCAGAAAATCGAATCGATTGCTTCGCTGTTGAAAGAGGTTGAGCCGTATGACGCTGAGCGCATCGAAAAAGTGAAATCTCGCCTACAAGAAGCCATTTCTAAACTCGAAAATGTGGATTACGACCGCAACCGCTTCGAGCAAGAGCTGATTTTCTACATCGAAAAACTGGATGTCAACGAAGAGAAACACCGTCTGAGCCACCACTTGAACTACTTTATCGAAACAATGGAGACAGGCAAAGGTCAAGGCAAAAAACTAGGCTTTATCACACAAGAGATTGGTCGTGAAATCAATACATTAGGCTCGAAATCGAACCATGCCGAAATGCAAAAGATCGTAGTGATGATGAAAGACGAACTGGAGCAAATCAAGGAGCAGGTGCTGAATGTGTTGTAAGCCTCCCCAACCTCCCGCTCAGGCGGGACAAGCTCTCCAAAGGAGGGGCTTAAAAATGTTTATTAAGATTACATAGAATTAAAATTTGCCTTAATACTCCCTCCCTTTTGGGGAGGGTTGGGGAGGGGCTTCTGTATTATGAAAATTATCATCTTTTCAGCCCCGTCGGGTTCGGGGAAATCGACCATCATCAACTATTTACTGTCACAAGATCTAGGTCTTGCATTTTCGGTGTCTGCTACCAGTCGTCCGCCACGAGGAGCGGAGCAGAACGGCGTAGAGTATTATTTTCTTTCGCCGGATGAGTTCCGTGCGAAGATAGCCAACGATGAGTTTCTGGAGTACGAAGAGGTTTACAAAGACCGTTACTACGGTACGTTGAAGTCGGAAGTAGAGCGCATTCTCGACAGTGGTCATCATGCGATTTTCGACCTCGATGTGGTGGGTGGTATCAATATCAAGAAATACTACGGCGACCGTGCTTTGGCGGTGTTCATTCAGCCTCCGGGCATCGAAGAGCTACGCAAACGCCTTCACTTTCGCCAAACTGATTCGGCGGAAGTTATTGAGTCGCGCATTGCCAAAGCAGAGTTTGAACTCGGTTTCGCACCTCAATTCGATGTGGTGATTGTGAACGACGATCTCCACAAAGCACAAGCCGAAACATTAGCAGTTTTGCAGTCATTTTTTAATAGCCCCACCCCGTCCCTCCCCACAAGGGAGGGTGAAATGTTACCATAATTTAATGTAAACTTTAAATAATTGCTCTCTAAAGCCCCTCCTTAGGAGGGGTTGGGGAGGTCTCTAGTATGAAAGCCCTGATATTCGCTGCCGGACTCGGCACGCGCCTCAAACCCTACACCGAATCGATGCCCAAAGCGTTGGTTCCTGTTGCAGGTAAACCGTTGCTTCAAATCACCATCGAAAAGCTGATTGCAGCCGGATTCGACGAAATCATCGTCAATGTACATCATTTTGCCGATCAGGTCATTCAGTTTCTCGACGATAATAACCGTTTTGGCATTCGCATCGAAATCTCCGACGAGCGAGGTTTGCTGCTAGAAACAGGTGGTGGAATCAAGAAAGCCTCCTCGTTTTTCGACGACGGAAAGCCGTTCTTGGTGCATAATGTTGATATTCTCACCGACATAGATTTGTCTGCGATGTATCGCCAACATTTGGAAAATAAATCTGATGCTACGCTTTTGGTGAAACAAGTGGATGCTGACCGCTCACTGCTCTTTGACGACGAAGGCCACATGCGTGGTTGGACGAACAGCGTGACAGGAGAAGTGAAGTCGCCAATTCAGAACTTTAAACCCGCCGATTACCACAAATATTCGTTTGGAGGCGTGCATATTCTCTCTCCATCCGTTCTCTCCGAAATGAACAAGTGGGAGGGGAATTTCTCCATCATCGACTACTATCTCTCGGTGGCGTTGAAAAAAGACTTACGTGCATACCTTATTAACGATTGTTATCTGGTGGATGTCGGTAGCCCTGAATCGCTGAAGGAGGCGGAAGAGAGATTGAAATAGCAACTCAGGAAATCATTAAATTTAATTGTGGCTAATTTTCTAAAATGGAAATAGTTATCTTTGTATTACAACTTAACTGAAAAGATATGATTAGTCGAAAAATTCTATTGGCAAAAATCAAAGAGATAGTCTTGGCTACCGAACCGTTGGCTACTGTTGTCCTATATGGGTCTTTTGCAAGAGGAAATCAAAGAAAAGAGTCTGATGTAGATGTGCTCATTTTATTAGATAAAGAAGCTTTGACATACGAAGATGAACGTCATATTTCAGATCCATTATATGACTTAGAGTTCGATACAGGCAAAGTGATTAGTCCGATTATTTTTACACGAAAAGAGTGGGAAGGCCGACATAAAATAACTCCATTTTACCAAAATATTGAAAGGGAGGGCGTTTTGTTATGAGTAGTGAGCTTATAGAATTGATAAATTATAGAATTAGCCGTTCAAGAGAAACATTGCTTGAAGCAGAAACAATGCTACAATCGGGCTTTCTAAATGGATCAATAAATAGAACATATTATGCGTGTTATTATGCCATTAGTGCATTATTGTTAAAGCATGATATTAAAACACAAACACAAAGGAGTTAGACAACAATTTGGTCACCAGTTCATCCAATCAGGAATAATTTCGAAAGAAATGGGGCGGTATTTCTCTGACTTATTTGATCGAAGGCATGCTGGAGATTACGACGATTTTGTTTCTTGTGATAAAGAAACCTGTCAAATTTTACTTGTAAATGCAGCATATTTTATTTCAGAAATAGAAAAGAATGTAGCTCTCACCAACTCGAGAGAAATATAGGGTGAGGTTTCATCATCATTGAACCACCGTCGCTTTCAAAATCCGAATATCTTCAATCGGTCTATCCTCTTTTCCTGTTTTTGTTTTAGAGATAGCTTCTACGATGTCGAGACCTTCCGTCACTTCGCCGAAAACCGTGTAAGCATTATCCAAATGTGGAGTTCCTCCGATGGTTTTGTATGCATTCCATTGCTCGTCTGTGAATTTGTAGGAAGAGTCTTTCATGAGTGCCTTTTCTACCTCTTTCGAAATCATTTCTTGCAAATCTTTCACTTTACCGTCGTTCTTCGATGCTTTATAACGATTCAGTTCTTCCTGTTTTGTCCTCATTATTTTCTGAAGAAGTGTCGCTTTCAGGATTTTCTTTTTAGCCAGTTCCATATCTGATAGTTGCAAATCGGTAAAGGCATGCCCCACGACCAGGTAAAACTGACAACCAGAAGATGCCCGCTTGGGATTATTTTTGTCGCCTTCACGAGCTGCAGCTAATACCCCTTTTTTATGGAAATATTTTGGATAAATGATTTCGGCAGGAACGGTATAACCCACATCGCCTGAGCCCAACGATTGACCTTTTATGGCATTTCGCGACACCGGATCGCCCGCCTGAATCATGAAGTTGGCTATCACTCGGTGAAACAACAGTCCATCGTAGTGCCCTGCTTTCACTAGTTTTAGGAAGTTCATTCGGTGTTTGGGCGTTTCTGCATACAGTTTCACAACAATATCGCCCTTTGTCGTCTGCAACCGTACGAGCGATTCGTTGTTTTTGTTGGTTGCAAACAGTGTTGTGAAGTAAAAGGTCAAGACGAAGAGTGTTGCAATTTTTTTCATATCAGGGGATAGTTTTGTTTGATTCATGAATCGCAAAAATAATCAAATAATCTCGTTTTGTGGTTTTGATAGCCTAAGTTTGGGATAAGAGAGCAATAAATGGCTAAACTCAACGTATCAATAAGGTGATAAGGTTGAGGTGTGTATATGTCGTTTTTCTACTAATCTGAGTCGGGATAACGAAATTATTCATTTATTTGTCATTCTGACCCCTCCCAGCCTCCCCAAATGGGGAGGAGTGGTGCATTTCTTATCCCGAATTCAGGTTACTAAGGTTAAGACCTTATTGGCTACCTTTTTTCAACCTTAGTAGTTGTGGTAATGAGTCTAAATTAAACCTTTTTACCTTATTTCTGAGCAGTTATTCAAATTGCAAATAAAATCTTATCTCGATCTTAGGTACTAACGATCTTTCGAAATCAGAATGATTTGAATGTCAGGAGAATGCTCCTCTTTGCCAAATTTATTTTTCAAGCAGCAAATAATGAGAGGCGCTCACCCTACAATTGAAGGCGATTCAACCCTAAAACAACCAACGGCTGTCTCCATGTAATGAAGGCAGCCGTTGTTGCGCAGTGTGGTGTGGTCGGATGGTCGCGAGTCGTTTCTCTACAGCAAGAAAGTGCTTTGCATATCGCTCCACGGACCCGCCAGTTCGGGGTGTTTGGTGTTGTACCAGCGGAGGAAGATGTAAACTCGTTTGCCACCATTTTGCGTACCGAGGTGCAGATCGAAGGTGGCGCGGGTAGAAAGTCCCTGAATAAGCCCCGGAGTATTAGCTGATTCCGGCACGGGAGTATCAACGCTGTAGAGGTATTGCACCGAGTCGGCATCACCAAAGATTGACGCCCTTGGACTGGTCGAGCTGTAGCATTTCACCGTCACAGTGCCTCCACCAAACGGAATTAGTATCGGCTGCACCGACTCTTTGATGGCTGTGGTAGGAATAGTGCGCGTGGTTTTCTCCAACAATCCTTTCTTGATGTTGAATGTTTCGAGGTCGTTGACCGTCACATTGAGCGATACAGCGATACGATCCAACAGGTTGTATGTTCGGTCATATTCAATCGCTTCGTCGATGAAAATCAACAGCTGATCTTTCACCGCTGTAGTCCGTCCAGTCTTTTTGTCTTTGTACTTATTATAGACTGGTGTCCACTTTTCGTTAATATCATTCCAACCACTAATTTCACTTTCTGAAAAACCAAGACGAGTGCCATTATTGGTCGGAGTGCCTGCCAAAAGGTAGGCCGATGTGGTGGAAATGTACGAATCGAAAAGGTCAATCGTACGGGGAATTCTTGATGTAATTGCCATGAATAAAAGGTTTAAGTAGTTATAGTATAATTAATTGATAAAAAATCGGATGAAGAGTGGCGACCCATCGAGTAGTCGATTTACTCGGTGTAAAATTAGTAACATTGAAATAGGTTGTCAATAGCGATAAGTCGTTAATTTTGCACGATTTGATATAATTTATGTTGTTTCATACTTTGCGTTGTAATTATTTGGTATACTTTAGAGGCAATTATTAAAAACACCACATCAGCGCATGATATGAAGCGAATTCAACACCTTTTCGAGCGATTCAGCACCGCCCATCCAGCCTTTTCCCATCCAAAAGAGGAGGTGGATACTCTTCATCTGACGCAGTTGACACAAATCGCTTTGGCCTCCAACCTCACCCTGGCGCTTTTCTACCCCGGTCGCGGTCAATATCACTTTCTGCATGTGGGTTCATCCGACTTCCGACAGCTTCATTCTTAACGGCTATCTGCGGCAGAATTTCGTTTGTTTGTGGCACCACCCGATAGGGAGCACTTCGGCGATGCGTGTGTGCGGGCGTTTCATTTTCTGGAGAAATTGCCTACCGAGGAGCTGAAAGAGTATGCACTCTCCTTCGAATGTCGCTTGCGCAACATCCACGAAATCTATCAGCGGGTATTGCTGAAGTTTATGGTGCTCGAGCATACCGATTTGGTGGCGCTGTGGCTCTATCCCGTAGCCGGTGCCAACACAGCAGAACCGCATAGATCGGTCTATATTACGCAACAGCGCACCCGTAAATTTATGCTCAAAGAGAAAGATTGCTACTTCTGTCCGCGCGAGCTGGAGGTTGCCAGCTACTGCCGCAAGGGCTACAACAGCCAAGAGATTGCCGACAAACTCTTCATCGCGAAAAACACGGTGAGTAACCACAACCGCAGGGTGTCGCAAAAAATAGGCGTGCGCGAAATCATATTTGCCTCCATGTATCTGCACGATTTGGGCGTTATCTGACGCTCAAATCACTTCTCATTCTTCCATTTACGCTGTTTAGTATTCCCTCGTTACTGTCCATTTTTCAGAAAACAGATAACATTACTGGAGTAACAATGCACAACGTTACTCCAGTTATGTATAACATTGGAGTAATAATGTACAACGTTACTCCAGTTATGTACAACGTTACTCCAGTTATGTACAACGTTACTCTAGTTATGTATAACGTTACTCCAGTTATGTATAACGTTACTCCAGTTATGTATAACCTTGGAGCTATATTGTACAACGTTACTCGAAAAATGTTCTCTGTTACGCGAGTTTTACGCTGTGTAATAACACCATTATACTACCTAAGTGTAGTTTTGTGCATCGATCCCCTTCCGTTGCATTGCGCTGCTGCACCTATCTACAACGTTATTTCGCCGATAAAATGCGCAGTTACTCCAAAATTTACAGTTTCGTTTACTTTTTCCATTCGCCAATACTCAAAATATAAAGTGAAGTATGTATATTTGTGGGATGAGGAATTGAGGGGTTTTGCAGAGTGTATATTCTTCTAGAAATTTGCACCTTAATTATATAGGCATATTACAGACAAAGGATTTGATCAAATTAAAATTCCATTAGATAAATTGGATTTTTAAAATTAACAATAAATTAACAAAATGGATATGCGCCATAAACGTATCAAACCAATAAACTGTAATTATCTGAATTTCAGATAATTTACTTTTTCATAAGGCTGATATATGCGCCATGCTATGGCGCATACACAACTTGAGTGGCGTATACACAGATGTTATATGCAATTTTAACACAGACGAAAATCAATGGGTTCATATATATCATTAGGAGTAGGAGAATTAGAACTTGACTGGGGCAAAAACTTTGGTTTCAGGGACTATTCGAAACTATTTCTGCCATCAGACAAAAAAGATATACCTTATTACTATGCTGACGATGAAGTTATTTTGAAACCAGGCTATTCGACTTCTTTGGGTAGGGTAAAAAACAGACTTGAATTATTAGGTTACTCACTAAAAACTTTAATTACCCATTTCCAAGACCATAACGACAATTATCCTGACTATTTAGAACTACCTGAAATTAGTTTTGAAACGATGCTTGCAATTTTTTCAAAAATTAATATTGCAGACTATAAAAACAAGAAAGAAGACGGTGATTATGATTTAGGCGAATATGTTATTGAGAACATTTTCCTAAACGAAACTTTCAAAGACTTAAAAGAACATATTGATATTAAAGATAAAGATATAGGTGCATATTTTGAAAACCTTGATCCTCTTTTTACACTTCGACTTCTCATTGAAAACCCTCACAACTTAGAAATGAATTTGGAGTGGCGAACTCAAGATGTAATTGATGGAGGCTGGACAAACGAAAAAGAAATTTTTGTAGGAGTTGAGGAAACTGATAAATTTCTAATTGTAACTGAAGGTAGTTCAGACACTTTTATTATTAAAAAGTCTTTGGAACTTCTAAAACCTGACATTCTGGACTTCTTTACCTTCGTTGATATGGAAGATAATTATCCATTCACAGGCACAGGAAATTTATATCGGTTTTGTCAGGGCTTGACAAGCATAAGAATTCAAAACAAAACACTTGTTCTATTTGACAATGACCTAGAAGGAGTGGATAAATTTAACAAGACTAACAATCTTAATTTGCCTAGACAGATGAAAATTATGAAACTTCCTGAACTTGAGGAATTCACTAATTTTTTAACGGTAGGACCAACAGGAGAAACAAGTGAAAATATAAATGGTAAGGCAGTAGCGATAGAATGTTTTTTAGACTTGTCAAAATCTAAACCCAAAATCAGGTGGACAAATTACAGCAAAGAATTTGACGCTTATCAAGGCTCACTTGAAAATAAGGACGATTACGTAAGAGAATTCAAAAGCGTAAAAAATGCGAACGACAATTATGACTTTACTAAACTGACGAAACTACTTGATGAAATATATAAAAACTGCATATAACAGGCTTTTGGCAAAAAGGCGGGTTCAGTGCTTAAATGAAGTTTTGAGCTTCGTATCAAGTTCAGTGCTGGCAGACAGTTTAGTGCTTCGAAATCCGCTTCTTCGCCAAGCGCCAAAACGTTAGGTGCCATTTTAGAAAAAAAACAAGAAATAGATATTATGAGAAAATTTTTATTCTTTTTAATCTGTTTTTACAGCCAAACTACATTTGGACAGTTTGGAATTATTTCAGACAAAGACGGCTTTGTGAACGTCAGGAAATCACCAAATGTCAATAGTAAAGTCATTGATACTTTGACTAATGGACAAATCGTATATTGCTTGGAAGCCGAAGGTGAATGGAGGCCAACTGACTATGATTTTATTAGACATGAAAAAAGTGGTTATGTTCACAATTCCAGAATAAAGTTCATTGAAGAATTTGACAACGTACCTTACAGCAGAATAACTGATTCAACAGTTGTTTTTAAAAAAGACTCAATAAAACTATTTGCGACCAAGACCAAATTCAATTCCCAAAACAACAAATTGCAATATCATAAAGGTGACGCTTCAAAAAACGAAATGAGCTATTTGGAAAAAATAAATGGAAAGGAAATATGGGGGACAGACGGATATATTCCTAAAAATAAATATGGACAATTCACTCTAACCTATGGAAAAGAAAAAATAAATCTACCGATTGACAATTTGTTCGAACCAAACTTAGATTACACAAAAGTCAATATTGACACAAAAACTAATACAATTTATATTTCCGCTTCTAATAGCGACGGAGCTGGTGGTTACGAGGTTTTATGGATTATTGTGAATGGAAAATTTAAACAGAGAATATTGACTTTTGGATTTTGAAAAAAACAGCGTCTAACACACGCTCTTAGGTTTGCACAGTGAAATAAATTTGAGAAGCAAGGTTGATTTCTCTACTTTTGTTGTAAAAAAGCAAGGAATCGACCGACTGTCAGCGGTAAACTAATAACACACGTAAATATAATTTACCATAAGTATAAGCCCCAGCGTAGCCTACAATAAATCGTAACGGGTTGTTTGGTGTAGCGTCCTCGTACCGATAGCTATCGGTATCAGTGCTAAAAGCAAAGCCTGCTCCCGCTTTTCGGGATGGGTCATTTGCAAACAAAAGCAGAAGCATTCAGAAAAAAAACGACGTCCCGTAAAAGCGGGAGGCAGAATGACCTGCTTTGGAAGAGGCTATGGTCAACTGGGGCAAATAAATAATGGTAAATAGGAAAGGAAAATTTAATTTATTGATTTGTTGAGAAATAATGATTTGGCTAAAGCCAATAAAAGGAATTGATATATTTGTTGTCCTCCAGCTGAAGCTGGAGGCAATTCAGAGGCAATTCAGAGGCAATTCAAAATTAGAGGCCATTCAAATGCAGGAGACAATTAAAAGATACAAAGCTGGAGGCAAATAAAAACATGAGGCAATTCAAAGTATAAGACAATTCAAAGTATAAGACAATTCAAATTATCTATTTAAAAATCAATGGGTTTGAATGGGCTCTTTGCTATTTAATAGTAAAAATTCAAGAATATGAATTGGATTGGGCTTTAGCCCATTCATTTGAATAATAGAAGTCAAAAGGCTTTAGCCGAATTAGTATAAATTGAAATTTAAGAATATGCCATTTATCAAAGTTTACATTCATTTTGTATGGTCCACAAAAAACAGGTATCCATATTTGGAAACACCGGAGTTAAGAAAAGCCATGTGGAAACATATTAGGGAGAATGCCAAAAAGAAATGTATATTTATTGATTTTGTAAATGGACATAAAGATCATTGTCATTGTTTGGTATCGCTGGGTGATGACCAGACTTTAAGACAAATCATGCAATTAATAAAAGGAGAGTCATCGCATTGGATAAACAAAGAGTCATTGTTGAAAGAAAAATTTGAATGGCAGGATGAGTATTTTGCTGTTTCTGTTTCGGAGTCTTTGGTGGATAAAGTACGAAACTACATTAAAAATCAAGAGAGTCATCATGCTAAAAAAACATGGGAAGAGGAGCTTAATGAGTTGATAGAAAAATTTGGTTTTCAAAAATTTAATGATTCCTCTGTTCGCCGTAGTGTGCAATAAACCGTAGTGGGTTGTTTGGTGTAGCGTCCTCGTACCGATAGCTATCGGCATCAGTGCTAAAAGCAAAACTCCATTCGGGATGGGTCATTTGCAAACAAATGCAGGGGCTTTAAATATAAACTGTCCCGTAAATGCGGGACGCAGAACGACCGGCTTTGGAAGAGGGTAGGGTCAACTGAGGGATGGAATATAATTCCGCCCCGACGGGGGGGAATTTTCAAGGGAATAACAAAAAGTAAGATCTTCAATAAAACGAAATTATAATAAATACCAGATTTACAACCAAGTAATATAAATGAAAAATCTAATTTTAACATTCTTCCTTTTTAGCATTTATCAAATTGCAAACTCTCAGAATTATGACTCTGTTTTTTATAATTCAAAATGGGAAGTTACTTCTTTCAAATATGGGAAATATTTTAGGATATCAAGATTTGATTCACAAAAAATGACTTTTGATAGTCTTGTCACTGATCACTTTTATGATGGAAGCATTGAGATGACTGGAAAATATTTAAACGGGCTTAAAGAGGGTGAATTTATTTATTATTATCCAAATCGATCCATTCGGTTAAGGTCAGAATATAGTAAAAATAACAGGGTAGGAACCTGGACAGAATTCTTTGAAAATGGTCAGATTTTTAAAGAAGTTTGTTATGATGATAACAAGGAAAAACTGACAAAGTATTTTGATAAAAGGGGGAAAAGTATACTTAAAAAGGAGACAGGTAAATATTCTTTTATTTATTACTTAAATCCTCAATTTTCATCTTATTCAACAGAAATATATGACGACAATTCTATAAAATACATATTGAAAGGGAAGTTAGAAAATGGTTTAAAAAATGGTAAATGGACAGTAATGGAATATCGAAAATTTTTTTACGAAAAATCAAATAAATCGATTACAAAAGAAATACCGGAAATTTTTTGCGAACTCAACTATCGAAATGGTCTTTTTATAAAAGGGACTTATCATTTTCAGGATGGTTTAAAACAGAACATTTTAACAGATGTCTTTACTTATCTTATGCTTGAACCTGAAAAAATTATAATTACTGAAGCATTCCATTTAGAACCAGGCCAACTTATAAAGGAAAATAATTTACTCAGAGCAATGCAAAACGCTAACAAATATTCAGACAAACAGATAAATCTGAAAGATACTACTGATATTATTGAATATTTTGATGCTGGTTTTACCCTTTATGTTAAGGATTGTTCGGATACTTTTAGCTTTAATTTATCTTTAAAGATCAATGAATCTAATATCGTGGAAATAGATTCAATTACGCCCAAATTATCTCCATCATTCGAAAAGGAGGTTAACAAAATCATTCATGCTATGCCTAAAATTGATAATTGTCCAACTAAAAATTTCAATTTTGATTATAGGGTTTTATGTGTTGATGAGTTAGATTATAAAAAATAAACCCGAAAACAATTAATCTTATAAATTGCTTGCCCCCACGTCGCAATGGATATGAGACCGTAGAAAGATGAAGTTCTGTTGGTGAATCACAGATTCGAATAATACGAAAGGGGGGTGTTTAATTGCCAAATGGCGAACGCTGTTTTCTCACAATCCGGTATACAAAAAGTGTAATAATGAAACCTCAACAAACAAAGAATACCCATATAACAATTCTCAGAAGTAAGTTTAGATTCAAATTATTTCTGTTATTTTTGTTTACAACTTGTATATTTTCTATTCCTTTCGGGATATTTCTCCATGATGCTTTTATGGGTTACCATTTTATGCCAAAGAAGCTATACAGTTCTTTGTTTTTTGCCTTTTTTGCTTTTGGGCCGTGGTTATTGATGCTGTATTTCCTGGATAAACTCGAATATGAAAATGGAATACTGACTGTGTTTACCTTTTGGGGATTCAAAAAGAGATCCTTTGGAAGAGATGAAATTGTCGGTTGGTCAGAAGAAATGATTAAAGAGGAGTTGAAGCTAAAAATCCATTTGGTCAATAATAAACGATACACCATCAGTTCGTCGTTGTATAAAAATTATGCTGAGTTGCGTAAAGTGCTTATACATGGAAAGTCTAAGATAAAAATACCTTCAAAATCTCATGATTTCATAACATTTGTATTGATTTCAGGGTTTGGATTGTTTTTTCTTTTGTTGACAATCCCGTCATTTGTAAAAGCAGATAATGGAATTGAATCCGTTGAAACTGTTTTAATTCATTCCAATGCTATATCAGTCAAGAAAGAAAGTTCAAAAAGCAGTCATTGGATAGAAATATACCTTAAAGACTATCCCGGTTTTAGCTTTCAAGTGGAAGATGAAGCCTACAAGCTGATTGATGATAAGGTATTGGAGGAGGTGCAACAGGGAGATACAATTAGTATTGAAATCTCTAAAGCTGACTATCAGCATTGCCAAAAAGACATGCATAGCGGATATGTATGGAAAGAGGGGGATAGTGAAGAAAATATGTCGGTGTATGCAGTAAAAGGTAGCTTTCGAACTTATCTAAGATCGGTTGATTATTGGCACGAGAAAGAAGCTGCTGCAAAAGAAACGCCTTGGGTTAATATTCTGCTTGGGCTGGTTTTCTTTTTTGGAGGTTTTTATTTTATCCTTTTAAAAGATCAAAATAAGACAAATAAATCCATCACCAAGGATATGAAGCCGTAGAACGATGATGTTCAGTTGATGGGATCACAGATACGAATAATACGAAAGGAGACGGAATGTAATTGCCTAATAGCGAACGTTGTTTTCGGCCCGATGGGGGATTTATAGGGTTATTGTAAAAAAAGATTGTACACATTATGAAATTAGAAGATTTGGGATATACTGACAAACTCGAAAAATCAAGAATTGAGAGTAGCCTTTCAGATTTTGAGATTGGAAGAGTCGTTGCAGAACATAAGGAAAGATATATTGTTAAAACAGAAAACGGTGAATATGACGCTGAAATAACTGGAAATTTACGCTTTTCGGCACAAAGTCGTGTAGATTTTCCTGCGGTTGGTGACTGGGTTGCGTTGACAACTTATGATTCTGATTTTTCAGTAATCCATAAAACATTACCGAGACTTTCAATCATTACAAGACAGGCAGTTGGTCAATTTGGAGAGATACAAATAATAGCAACAAATATTGATTATGCGTTTCTGATTCAGGCCGTTGACAGGGACTTTAATATCAACCGACTTGAAAGATACCTGACCATTTGTTATTCGTCGAAAGTAACCCCCATAATTGTACTGACAAAAATTGATTTGATAAACGAACAAAAGATTGCTGAAATCACTGACTGCATTAAACAGCGAATTAAAGACATTCTCGTTTTTTCAATTAGTAATGAAACGAAGGATGGATACGAAGCGCTTAAAAAGATTATCGAAAAGGGTAAGACATATTGTATGCTTGGTTCTTCGGGAGTTGGAAAATCTACATTGCTGAATAACCTTTCAGGAAGAACTTTAATGAAAACAGATACAATTAGTCAGAGCTCAAATAGAGGAAGACACATTACAAGTCACAGAGAATTAATTGTTCTTGAAAGTGGTGGGATTCTTATTGACAATCCGGGAATGAGAGAAGTAGGAATTGCTGATACAACGGGCGGATTAGAAACAACTTTCGACAGAATTATCAGTCTTTCTCAAAAGTGCAAATTCAAAGATTGCACTCACATCAACGAAATTGGTTGTTCAGTTCTAAAAGCTGTAGAAAAAGGAGAAATTGACAAAAGTTCCTATGAAAACTACCTGAAAATGGAACGAGAGAAAGCTCATTTTGAATCAACAATCGAAGAGAGACGAAAAAAAGATAAAGAGTTTGGGAAAGTGATTAAGAATTACAAAAAGGATATGAAGAAAAACAAGTTCTGAGCTCAGTTCAACGTAGCGTGGTTGTTGTGTTCCGCATTTTCGGAGCGTCATTGCTAAAATGCAATCAGAATCATAAAGAAAACAACATCCCACCAATGTTGGATGCAGAACAAAAGTGAAAACAAAAAAAGGAAATTACAACAATCTATTTAATAAAACCAATTAATAATTATCAACATGGCAAATCAAATATTTATCAATTTAGCAGTGAATGACGTTCAGAAATCAATGGATTTTTATACTGCCTTGGGATTTACGAACAATCCACAATTCTCAGACAATGCTGGAAAGTGCATGGTTTGGAGTGATAATATTTTTTTAATGATCTTGTCGCACGAGAAGTTTGCATCCTTTGCTACCAAGCCTATTGCTGACACCAAATCAAAATTAGCAGGATTGTTTTCCTTGTTAACTGATAGTGTAGAAGAGGTGAATAGCATCGTAGAAAATGGTCTTAAGGCAGGAGGTATCGAGCCTACCGAAATGAAAGATTATGGCTTTATGCAACAGCGAACCATTGAGGATTTTGATGGGCATACGTGGGAGATTTTCTATATGGACATGTCAAAATTCCCACAAGAACAAACGGCTGAATAGTAATATCGAAGGGTTAGTGTCTCATGTTTGTTGTTATTTATGACTCGTAGAGAGATCTTAGAGCATTGGTTCGACTTATTGATGACCATTATCCGAATAAAACGCTTGGATGGATGGTCTATTAGAAATCCAACTATTTATAAAACGAATAAACAACAAACGTATGAACATGAGATTATTTATTTTGACCAACTTATTGTGTAGTTTCTTCTTTGTAAACGGACAAGAGAAAGTGTATTACGATGCAGAAGGAAATAGTACGAAAGATATTTCGATGGCAACCACTTACACCATCGTCGAAAAAAGCACGGTAGGTAAGGATTCATTATTCAAAACAACAGATTATTACCTAACAGGTCAAAAGAAAATGGAACAATCCTTTTTGAATGAATATAAAAAAGGTCGGATTGTTTCACAAAAAATGGTGGGTGAGAAATGGGAGTGGTTCGAAAACGGAGATATTCGCTTAAAAGCATTCTACACCGATGGACAGTTGAACGGTGACTTCTGCACCTACTGGCCAAATGGAAAGCAGAGAAGAAAAGACGTTTTTGAAAAAGGAGAATTGACAGACGGCAATTGCTACGATTCCCTTGGTGTGAAGTTGAATACCTATTTTCCTTATGAGACTATGCCCATGTTTCCGGGAGGCGATAGTAAATTGATGCAATATATCGGAACTAGTATAAGATATCCTGTGAGTGCGGCAGAGAGATGTATTCAAGGACGAGTTATTATTCAGTTTTATGTAGAAAAGGATGGGAGTATATCTGATATTCGAATAGTCAGAAAGTTAGATCCCGCGCTTGACTTGGAAGCATTTCGCGTGGTAAACTCCATGCCGAATTGGATTCCTGGAAAGCTTGAGGGTGAAAACGTTAGAGTTAAATTTACGCTTCCGATAAATTTTAGGTTGCAATAACTGGTATTTAAATGGAAGGGGATTGGAAGCTGTTTTTATCTATTTCGTTTATTAATTTCACAAAACATAAAAGCAAGCTCGGTTCACTAATTTAATTGATTTTAAAATAGAATGAATAGCTTATGAGAAGGATAATTTTTGTCGGCTTTATTCTACTATGGGTTTTATTTACTTTTCACCCTTTGAAGAGCACTCGTTAACGCAAATTTAAGGAGGAAGAATATAGGAAAATAAGGCACAGGAGAGGGATTCCGTTCAATGTATTACCCTATTTATTTATTGTCATTACTTCGATTGTAATGCATTAAATAAATAGGGTAATATTTTTTATTTTTTCTTCATTGTAATTAACACCACGCCATTCTTGCCTTTTTCTCCATATCTTGCAATCGCGGTTTTTTCTTTCAATACTTCCATTTTCTCAATAGTATTAGGATCAATTTTCTTGACAGCGTCACTACTTGTCTCAATCCCATCGACAAAGAAAATAGCATCAGGACTCAAAGTTGGTGGTTTAACATCATCTTTCTTAATGTTACTGTTTTTTCCATAACCATACACTTGTAATTCTTTGTCGCCCTTTTTTGCTTGATTATCGGCTAGTCTAAAATCGATTGGAAGCGTGTAATAAACCGCTACATTTACACCTTTCTGCTTACCCGGAGTCCATTTCTGCATGGCGCTTACCACTCGTATGGCTTCATCATCCAAAGATTTAGTTACGCCTCTGAGCACTTCAGTATTTTCTACTTCACCCATTTTATTGACAATAAATCGAACGATTACTCTGCCTTGAATACCCTGTTCTTGGGCATCCTTAGGGTAGCGAATGTTTTTAGCTAAGTAATTCATCAACCCTTCTATACCACCTGGGTATTCGGGCATTTGCTCTACTTGCATAAAAATCGGGGTATTCTTTTCGGTTCCAATAATTGGAGGCGGTGGCGGCGGTGGCGCTATTTCACCATTTCCAGAATTTGGGTTAGGAATTGCTGGCGGAGTAATCTCAGTATTATCGGTTTTAGACGATGAGATTTTTGAATTCACTTTTTTCGCCAATACTTCCGCCTGATTGGTAATCAATAGCACGCTGACGAGCGGTATCAGCAGTGCATATTTCGTCAGCCCAAGCGACGAAGATTTTTTCTTGTTCATCATAATAATACGTTTTTTAAGTTCTGATACATTGAAATTATTAATTAAGTTTGCTGCAGCCGATTGATGAGTGAGACGGAGTAAATGATACTGATAGTTTTGGCAATCGTAGCCAGACACAATCACGCGATTATCTGCCAAAAACTCCAAATTTTGACGGATTGCGATTTTTGTGAGCCATACAAATGGGTTGAACCAAAAGGCGATACATGCTAGTTCACTCAAAATCACATCGATTGAATGCCATTCTCTGACATGTGTTCGCTCGTGAGTTAAAATCTCTTTTAAATCGTTTTCGTTGTGGATTTCTGGATTAATGAAAATCCAATTAAAGAATGAAAATGGAGCCGTATTTCCTTTCAATTGAATAATGTTAGTTCCATCCAATGTACTCTTGTTCCCTTGACTGACTAATCGAAGAATACTAGCGAATTGAATTATGAAACGGATAAGAAGCAGAAATACACCCAAAACGTATATCATCCGAATTGCATTCGGTAGATTATTTACCTCCCACCATTTGTGTGTGGCAACGTTGACTTTAATCTCTGGTAATACTGTTGAATAGAGTATGATGGATTCTTTTACTGGCTCGTTGAGTTCCCAAATGCCTGAAATATCGATAAATGGATAGATTGTAGACAATACAACGCTGCCCATTAACACAGCTCGTTTCCAGTCGAAAAAAGTGTCTCGGTCGAACAAAAGGCGATAGAAAGCGTAAAACAGAGTTAATGCGACTGAGGCTTTCAGAAAATAGTAGAATAGAGGTGTCATGGTAAGGTAATTTGCTAATTATTTCTTTTCTATCAATTTAATAATCTCTTCCAAATCCTCTTTCGATATTTTTTGGTCGCGGGCGAAAAACGAAACCATCTCTTTGTACGAATTCTCAAAATAGTCTTTCACTACTCCCGAAAGAAATGTCTTCTTGTATTCTTCTTCTGCAACGATGGGGGTATATTGATAGGTATTACCGAAGCGTTTGGATGAAAGGTATTTTTTGCGTTCCAAATTCTTGACGATGGAGGCTAATGTTGTATAGGGCGGTTGCGACTCACCGTATTTTTCCAGAAAATCTTTGATAAATCCACCCTCTGTTTGCCAAATAATCAACATGGCCTCTTCTTCTTGTTGTGTTAACTTTTCCATTGATAATAAGTTTAATACGAATACTTCGCAATATTACGAAAGTTTCGTAATAGATTGCAAATTAATTTGTTTAAAAAATATTAAAAGGGAAAAAGAAAATAGAATTAGCTATGCAACGACTTTGTATTAGTGAATAAAAGAGAAATAGTTAAGGCTATTTGCACCGTTATTAGTATTTTTGTGCAGAACCATCGTAGTCGAATGAAACCATACGAATTAATCACCATACTTGGCCCAACGGCATCGGGCAAAACATCGCTGGCTGTGGCGTTGGCCGAAGCGCTGAATACGGAAATCATCAGTGGCGATTCGCGTCAAGTATATCGTCGAATGGACATTGGCACAGGCAAAGATTTGTCGGAATACGGTCAAGTTCCGTATCATCTGATTGATATTTGCGATGCAGGAGAGAAATACAATGTGTTTGAGTATCAGCACGATTTTGCCAAAGTTTTTTCCGAAATCAAGGCGAAAGGCAAACTTCCAATCCTCTGCGGTGGCACGGGAATGTACATCGAATCGGTGCTGAAAGGCTACAAATTGCTCGCCGTACCCGAAAACCGTGAACTAAGAGAGCAACTCAGTGGTTTTACCCTCGACGAATTGACCGTAAAACTTTCTATGTACAAAGAGTTGCACAACAAAACCGATCTGGATTCGGTGAAACGTGCCATTCGAGCCATCGAGATTGAAGAGTATTACCGAATGCAACAACCAGATATTACAGAATTCCTACCCATCAATAGTTTGATTGTGGGTGTGGATATTGATCGTGAAGTGCGGAGAGACAGAATTACTAAACGATTGAAAGACCGTTTGGATGAAGGAATGGTAGAAGAGGTTCGTTCGATTATCGAATCAGGTGTCTCGCCCGACGACCTCATCTATTATGGGTTGGAATACAAATATCTGACGCTCTACATCATCGGTCAGTTGACGTTTGATGAGATGTTTGCGCAACTCGAAATGGCGATTCATCAATTTGCAAAACGGCAAATGACGTGGTTTCGGGGAATGGAACGACGTGGCTTCACTATTCATTGGATTGATGCTATGCTGCCGATGGAGGAGAAGGTTCAGATAATTAGCAAATTAGCAAATTAGCAAATTTGACTTACGACTTACGACTTATAACTTACGACTTATAACTTACGACTTATAACTTACGACTTAATAAAATGTATCCAAACTTAAACTTACGACATACCGATTCCGGTAATTTCTTTTTATTAGCAGGTCCTTGTGTGATTGAAAGCGAAGAAATGGCGCTCAACATTGCCGAAAAAGCGGTGGCTGTGACCGATAAATTGAAGATTCCTTACGTTTTCAAAGGATCGTATCGCAAAGCCAATCGCTCGCGCAACGGCTCATTTACCGGCATTGGCGACGAAAAGGCGCTGAAGATTCTTCAAAAAGTGGGGAAGACGTTCGATATTCCAACTGTTACCGATATTCACTCTGCCGAAGAAGCTGCCATGGCGGCTGAGTACGCCGACATTCTACAAATTCCAGCTTTTCTTTGTCGTCAAACTGATATTCTGATCGCTGCTGCCGAAACTGGAAAGGTGATCAACATCAAAAAAGGACAGTTTCTTTCGCCCGAAGCCATGCAGTTTGCGGCTCAAAAGATTGTGGATGCCGGCAATCCGAACGCCATGATCACCGATCGCGGAACGATGTTTGGTTATTACGACCTGATTGTTGATTATCGTGGTATTCCTTCGATGCAAACATTTGGTTTTCCGGTGGTGCTCGATGTGACACATTCGTTGCAACAACCGAATCAGACCAGTGGTGTCACCGGTGGAATGCCTCATTTGATCGAAACCGTTGCCCGTGCCGGAGTGGTTGTTGGAGTGGACGGACTATTTATCGAAACGCATCACGATCCCAAAACGGCAAAATCTGACGGCGCCAATATGCTTCAGCTTGATTTGCTCGAAGGTTTGATGACCCGATTAACCGCCATTCGTCAGACTATCAACGCGTTTTAATGGTTCGCATCGGTTTACTCTCGGACACACATGCCTGGTGGGACGAAAAATACGTTCAGTATTTCAGCGAATGTGATGAAATATGGCATACGGGCGATATCGGTTCGGTGGAATTAGCGGATCGATTGGCTGAAATAAAGCCGCTTCGAGCGGTGGTGGGAAATATTGACGGTCATGAACTGAGGCGGATGTTTCCTGTAAATTCTCGTTTTACCATTGAAGGAGCGGATGTTTGGCTGACCCATATTGGCGGCCATCCTGGTAAATATGCGCCCGAAATCATCCCGGAACTCTATTCAAATCCACCGAAACTGTTTGTGTGCGGGCATTCTCATATTCTGAGAGTAAAGTTTGACAAAAAACTGAATATGCTCTACATCAATCCTGGAGCAGCCGGTAAACAGGGTTTTCACAAGCAACGCACATTGATTCGGTTCACAATAGATCAAGGTGATTTCAAGGATTTGGAAGTCATAGAATTGGGTTGAGGAAAATGGACAATTAAAGAATGAAGCAAATGAATAGAATAAAATCGTTAGTATTAGTTTTTCTGCTTGCCGGAACAGTTGGTTTTGCTCAAAAACCGCTCGAACTTCAATCCGTGAAGCGTACAAGTTACCAAATCACTTCGCAATACGATAGTTTGGTGAATCCGAAAACAGTAAAGCTTATTGAAAAGTATAAAAAACAGATGAGTAAGCAGATGAACGAAGTAATCGGTGTTACTCCTGTTGAACTAGGCGGTGGAATTCCCGAATCGCTTTTGTTGAATCTGACTGCTGATGTGATGCGAGAAATAGGATCGAAATTTACACCAACTCGTGTTGATGTCGGTTTTATGAACGATGGTGGTTTGCGAAACACAATTCGGAAAGGGAATATCACCGTTGGGAATATTTTTGAAGTTTATCCGTTCGATAATCAGTTGGTTGTATTATCCATTAAAGGCAAGGATTTGAAGGAAGCATTCGATTTTATTGCCCAAAATGGTGGTGCAGGAGTGAGTGGTGCTACCCTTAAAATCTCCGATTCGAAAGTAACGGATCTCTATATCGGAGCTTCAACAATTCAAGACGACAAAATCTACACCGTGGCTACAATCGATTATCTGGCTGATGGAAACGATGGGATGATTGCGCTAAAAAAAGCGACTGACCGAAAACAGACTGGTCTTTTATTGCGAGATGTAATGCTAGACTACGTGAGAAGTTGTACGAAAGCAGGAAAAGCTGTAACGGCAAAATTGGATGGTCGGATAACTGTAATGAAATAAAATTAGACGAAGATGAAACGAGCGATACTTATAGTGCTGATCACATTCTTTATTAGTGATCTATCGGCAGAAAAAAAATTGGTAATTGCACATACCAACGATACTCACAGCCAAATAGAACCGACTTCCAAAAATGCGTCAAAATTCCCTGATCAAGGAGGAATGGCCCGCAGGGAAGCACTTTTGAAAGAACTTCGAAAAGCAAATCCGTCGCTGCTGTTGTTCGACGATGGCGATTTTTGTCAAGGTACGCCATACTTTAACGCATTCAAAGGAAAGGTGGAAATTGAGATGATGAACCGTTTGAAATACGATGCGGGAACACTTGGTAACCACGAATTTGATAATGGCATCGAATCGTTAGCAAGAGCATTGAGAAGAGCCAAATATCCCATTATTTGCGCCAATTACGATGTGTCGGAAACATCGCTGAAAAAATTGATAAAACCGTATGTGATTTTTCATCGCGCAGATTTGAAAATTGGTGTTATTGGCATTGGCGTTGAACCTAAAGGATTGATCCCTGCCAAGAAATACGAAGGAATCGTCTATTTGAATCCCATAGAAACGGCCAATAAATATGCTCAATTGCTGAAAACTGAAGAGCATTGCGATGTCGTTATTGTGCTTTCGCATTTAGGCATCAGTTACGAAGCTTGGGAGAACAAAATTGGTGATATGGAGCTGGCTGCCAAAAGTCGGAACATTGATGTAATTTTAGGTGGACACAGCCATACTTTTCTGAAAGATGCACTTCAAATTGCCAATTTGGATGGAAAACCGGTGGTTATCAACCATGCTGGGAAGATGGGTTTAGAGGTTGATCAATTAGAATTAGTTTGGAATGAGTAGAAAAAAAAGCTTTGCATCTCTGTTATTCATTTTCTTTTTTGCACAATCGTCGCTGGCTGTAACTCCCCATCTGCTATCTCAGATGTCGAATAAGAGGGAGATGAATGCTTGGGTCGATTCTGTTTTTTCTACCTTGTCGTTGGATGAACAGATTGGTCAGCTTTTTATGATTACTGTCGATGCTTCTATGTCGAAAAACAATCAAGAGAAGCTCTATTCGTTTATTCAAAACCAAAAAGTGGGTGGTTTTCTATTTGCAAAATCTAAAATCGAGACACAGGCAAATCTGACAAATTTAATACAATCGAAGTCGCGTGTTCCGCTGTTTATCGCTTTGGATGGTGAGTGGGGCTTGTCAATGCGCATCGAATCAACACCTCGTTTTCCTAAAAATATTGCTTTAGGTGCCCTCAGAGATACCCGGTTGGTTTACGAATATGGAAGAGAAGTAGCGCGTGAATGTAAGTTGATGGGAATTCAGATAAATTTTGCGCCGGTGCTTGATATTAACAACAATCCTGATAATCCGGTAATCAATATTCGCTCTTTTGGAGAAAATCGTGAGCGGGTGTCGGCTGCCGCTGTTGCTTATTCCAAAGGACTTGAGAGCGGTCATGTATTGTCTGTTGGAAAGCATTTTCCAGGTCATGGCGATACCTCGATTGATTCGCATCTTAACTTACCCATTGTCGATTTAACTCTTTCACGACTCGATTCACTGGAACTTTATCCATTCAAGAAATACATCAACGAAGGTTTATCGGGTTTGATGGTCGGTCATCTGTATTTACCGGCGTTCGATTCCGATACCATTCCGGCTTCGCTTTCAAGCAGTTTGGTGACTGATTTACTGAAGAATGAACTGGGTTTTGAAGGATTGATTTTTACCGATGCATTGGTGATGAAAGCGATTTCCCGCGATGGCAAAAGCGTTTCTGTGAAAGCTTTGCAAGCCGGAAATGATGTGCTGCTCAATCCATTAAATCCAGCGGCAGAAGTTGATTCCGTTCGTCAGGCGGTGGCACGAGGCGAAATCAGTGAGCAATCTATTGCCATAAAATGTTGTAAAGTTCTCACCTACAAATACATTTGTGGCCTCAATCACTACGATCCAATTGATACGAATGGATTGGTCAATCGTCTGAATACAAGAGATAGTGAACTATTAGATCGAAATTTGACTGCAAATTCGCTCTCTTTGTTGAAGAATAAAGCGAATATTGTTCCGATCAAAGATTTGGATAAGCAATCTATCGCTGTTGTTAGTTTGGGTGAAAAAAATAGTATGTTCTATTCAATGACCAAACTGTATGCTAAGACTACACTTTATACGATCACCGAAACTAATACTGTCGATCAAGTCAAATCGATTGCGGCAGCATTGACAGAATATTCAACCATTTTGGTTGCTGTTTACAGTGATAAAGAGGGATTTCCAGAAAGATTAAATCAAATTTTATCGTTGCTTTCCTCCAAAAATCGAGTAATTCTTTCATTTTTTACATCTCCTTTCAAGACTCGACCCTATGCTGCTGAAGTGAACCGGGCCGATGGAGTGCTAATGGCTTACGAAGCGACGCCGGATGTGCAGAATTATGCCGCTCAATTGCTATTTGGTGGAGTAGAGGCAAAGGGTAAATTATCGGTTTCTATCGATACACTTTTTGCTAATGGTGTGGGTTTGAGTACTCACAAAACACGTCTGGCGTATGAGTTGCCAGAATCGGTTGGGCTTGATTCTCGAAAACTAATGCTGATAGATTCTTTGGTAAAAAGGGCAATATCAGAAGGGGCTATACCCGGTTGTCAGGTATTAGTAGCAAAAGATGGAGCCGTAGTATATAATAAAGGATTTGGTTATTTCGATTACGCAAATACGCATCCAGTAGATGTTTTCGATGTATATGATATTGCCTCCATGACCAAAGCGACCGCAACGCTTCCGGCATTGATGATGCTCTATGATCAGGATAAATTTTTGCTGCGGGATAAATTGGAAACATTCATTCCCGAATTAAAAAAAACCGATAAAGGAGATATTACGGTAAAAGAGGCACTGTTTCATCAATCGGGGTTACCCTCTTTTATTCCATTCAATCAATTATTAATTGACCCGAAAAGTTATGAAGGTGATTTGATAAGTAAGAAAAAAAGCACAAAATATGCACTCCAAATTGATGAAAATAGTTTTGCCCAAAGGAATTTCAAGTTTTTGAATGAATACGTGTCAGATACTGCTATTGCGCCTTACTCTATTCCAGTTGCAGAAAATTTTTATATTAATCCGTCGTTTCACGCTGTGATGATGAAGAAAATTGTAGATGCAAAATTGGGATCGAAACAGAAATATGTATATAGTGATCTTAATTTCATGCTGTTACGAAAAATGGTGGAATATCTTTCTCATACGACGATTGATACTTTTCTGACTAAAAATTTATATCCAAAATTGGGAGCATATTCTACTGGATATCTTCCTCTTGCTCGAATAGATAGACTGAAAATTGCGCCTACAGAAAATGATCATTTTTTTCGTAAACAGATGTTGATTGGTTATCCTCACGATGAGTTAGCCGCTTTATCTGGTGGAGTAGAGGGCAATGCAGGGCTTTTTGCAAATGCCAATGACTTGGCAAAATTATGTCAGATGTATCTGAATGACGGTGAATACGGAGAAGACAGATTTGTGAAAAAGGAGACAATGCAAATATTTACGCAAATGAAAAGTCCTGATAGTAGACGTGGTTTAGGATTTGATAAGCCAAATCCAGAAAAGCCCAACCAAGGGCCTACATGCGATTCGGCACCACTTTCAACTTATGGACATACTGGTTTTACTGGAACTTGTTTTTGGGTAGATCCAGATAATCACTTGATTTATATATTCTTATCTAATCGGGTTTATCCCAATCGTTGGAACAAGAAATTGTCTGAAATGGATACAAGAACTTTAATCCAAGAGGCCATTTATCAATCGCTTATTCAAAATAAAAAGTAAGGACAATTAGGCGAGAAGCCGCTTTTGAAAGGGCTTGAGTATAAGTTTTGGGATTAAAAGAACCATTTGTTGGAATTTCTAAGTCACTCCTTTGTTTGTCCAATACATTAGCCAATCCAAAACAAAATTTCAACTCAGGAATCAATTTGAAATAGTTGTAGTAGATATCGCAACCAACACCCACTTCAAGATAAAAATCCATCGGATTAAGTCGTAAATATTCGGTATCACCTTTAGCACCAGCTAAATCGTAAGCCACAGCGCCCCCAAACATCAAATAGGGTCGAGAATTATTGAGACGAAGGGATGAATATTTTATTTCCAAAGGGAGATAAAGGTAATTCGATTTTAAATCCTGTTTGACCTCCGTATTGCTTGAAAATTCTCTCATAACGATCCCTTTACTTCCAAAATGAAGACCCGGATTGAATCGGAGATTGAAGTATCTTCCCAGAGATAAGTCACTTACCAAACCTACACTAAAACCAGGATTGAGCGAAGGAATTTCGGCGTACCATTGCTGTGAATTTAGCGATTGATCCACATGGGAGAAAAGTAGATTTTGTGAATTTAAACCGATTGAAAAACCATAATGAAGGCGCTTAAAATCTACAGTGGGCTGGTTTTGTTCAATGTATTCTTGTGCAAACGTTTTACCCAAAGTCAGTAGGATAAAAGCGGTTAATAAAATGAGTTTTCTCATATTGATGTTTTTTCTATAAACGAAGATAGACTTTTCAAATTGTTTTTAAAGTAGAGAAAGAAATATTTTATAGATTTTTCCCTAATCTTTGTATTCCACAACCATATTTTTTACCTCTTTTCTCAATAAAATCAATCCAATTAAGTTAGGGAAAGTCATCAATACTATGGTTACTGCTGAAAATGCCCATACAATGGTTGTGTCTGTAACAGATGCTAAAAGCAATCCACCGAGGTAGAGAATTTTGTACCAAATAATGTATTTGGTTCCCCACAAATAGGTGACAGCTCTATCGCCATAATACGACCACGAAATAGCTGTTGAAAAGGCAAACAGAAATAGACTGATGGTCACAATATAGCGTCCCCAATCTCCAAAAAATCCACGAGAGAATGCGAAAAGCGAAAGGCTGGTACTATGCACGAGCGATTTTCCGCTGATTCGTGCTTTATTTTCAGCTACTTTCCCATTTGCAACTCCAATTCGCCCGTTAAATGGTTGGTTATTCGCATCTGAAAAGGTGATGTTTTCTGCCACAGATCTGGCGTTAATCAGCGTAACATCTCCGTTGACTAACTTCCCATCTTTTATCTCTAGATCTCCTGTGAATAAGGGTAAAGTATTCTCTTTGGTGATGTGTTTATGAAGCTGCGCTAATTGATCTGGGTTCGATTCGCTATACAATCCTTGTACAACGGAAAGATCCGCATTCTGGAAAACGTTATAACTTTTTTCGTTCCAAGTATTTGTTGTCAAAATAGCCATACCTGTTAAGAAGCAGATCACAATTGTGTCGATAAATGGCTCCAATAACGCCACAAACCCTTCGTGCAAGGGATTTGATGTTTTAGAAGCAGCGTGAACAATAGGTGAGGAGCCTTGTCCGGCTTCGTTCGAGAAAAGTCCACGATTCATACCTCGGTTGAATGCCAAAGAGACTGTAGCGCCTAAAAATCCTCCGGTTGCTGCTGTCCCGTTGAATGAATCTAAGAAAAGTGTCTCAAGAGCCAGTGGGATCTGAGTATAATTATATATAATGACTGAGAGTGCTCCCAGAATATAGAAAATGGCCATTGCTGGTGCCAACGCTACGTTGATTCGAGCGATGCTTTTTATTCCACCAATAATAGCCAATCCAATTAATGTTGTTACGACAACTCCCGTAATCCATGTTTCGATGTGAAACGTAGTGAATAATACCATCGACATGCTATTCATTTGCGGCAATCCACCCGTTCCAAAGCAACAAGCTATCGTTGCTAATGAGAAAATTGCACCGAGCCATGGCATTTTAAGTCTGTTTTTCATATAATACATCGGACCTCCAGCAATGCTACCATCTTCTGCCACTTCTCGATAGCGGTGGGAGAGCGTTACCTCTACGAATTTGAGTGTCATGCCGAAAAAAGCGCAAACCATCATCCAAAAAAGTGCTGCTGGTCCTCCTAAGTGAATCGCCAACGCCACACCAGCAATGTTTCCAGTTCCAACCGTCCCCGAAAGAGCGGTTGTCAAGGATTGGAATTTAGAGGTATCGCCTACACTTTTCTTGGATGAAGAAAATAGATTACTCCAGCCACGGGTGAAAAATCGAATTTGAGGAAATCCGAGATAGAAAGTAAAGAAAACGCCCGTTCCAAAAAGGAGATAGACAAACCAATCGGCACTACCTAAATAGGAATCGATTAGATTTAATATTTCAATGGCTTGATTCATAGTGTTTTTCTTAAAAATTAAAGTGATTTATCTGACCACAATATTGTTTTTTCGCAAATAGCTTTTCAACTCTTGAATGGGTATTTCGCCGAAGTGAAAAACACTGGCGGCCAATGCTGCATCAGCTTTTCCAATTGTAAAGGCATCTCTGAAATGTTCCATCGTTCCGGCACCACCAGAGGCAATGATGGGAATATGCAACTCTTCGGATAATGTACACAAAGCCTCGTTTGCATAACCGGTTTTCACACCGTCGTGCGTCATACTGGTGAAAAGAATTTCACCTGCGCCCCGATTCTCTACCTCTTTTGCCCACGAAAAAAGTGTTTGGTCGGTTGGCACACGACCACCATTGAGGTAGCATTTCCACAATCCGTTTTCTTCCAGATTAGCATCGATGGCCACCACGCATACTTGAGACCCAAAATGTTTGGCGATTTGATTGATCAAATCGGGATTGCGCAACGCCGATGAGTTGATGGAGACTTTATCGGCTCCTGCATTAAGTAGCCTATCCACATCTTTCAGTTCATTGATGCCACCACCCACAGTAAATGGAATACTCACTTTGGCGGCCACTTGCTGCACTATGTGCGTAAATGTCTTCCGACCTTCGTGTGAAGCCGTGATATCGAGATAGACTAACTCGTCTGCGCCTTGATCGCTGTACATTTTTCCCAATTCCACAGGATCACCTGCGTCGCGAAAGTTCACAAAATTGATGCCCTTAACGGTTGTTCCGTCTTTTACATCGAGGCAAGGTATAATTCGTTTGGCTAACATCTAGTATATTTACAATTTAGCAATTTACAATTTACAGGATAATTACTTCAAGGTTCTGCTTAAAAATCCATCCAATTCTTCCATAGAAATATTCTTAAAAACTATTTTTCCTGTGCTATCTATAAAGAAATTAGTAGGGAAAACACTGACGGATAATCTCCGAGTCTCCTTTCCGTTTATATCCAAATATTGCTGCCAAATCAGCTTTTCTTTAAATATAGTCTCTTCCCATCTTTTTTCGTCTGCTTCTTTGTCTATGGATATTCCTACAATTTCAAACCCTTTATTATTGAATTGACTGTATAATTCTCTGAGGTGATTGAATTGTGCTCTACAAGGACCACATCTACTATACCAGAAATCAACTAATGTAAATTTGTTTTTTAAGAAAATATCTAATGAAAACTTCTCTTTGTTGATATTAAAGCACGACAAAACTGGAAATTGCTTACCGACAGATAGTTGTCTTCCTTCAATTAATTTTTTGTTCAAAACTCGACCAGCATATCCATTTTTGAGTTTCTCAGAAAATGCATCGTAAATGGTATCAAATATTGGTTCATATCCCCAAGCACTCAAGCGAATAACTCTCCAAAACGCCAAATTGGAGTTCGGAGTTTTTTCTATATAACGCAATAATGTTCTATTGTCTAAATCACATAAATTGTTGTACTCTTTTGTTTGATTTATTTTTAAATCTTCAGGCATTTGATTATTATAATGAGTTCTCAGACTATCATCTTTTTTATAGAATGAATCCCATTTCACATGTATTTGTCTGAAGAATGCCGAATATTTAGGGTACTCATCTTTCATTGTTTTGTTGGTCACTTGAGGGACTTTCCGAGTAGAATCTACATTTATCGTAATCGTTTGCACTCCTTTTTCGATAATAAAATCCGCTGACATATAACGCTCATCAAAAAACAGAAATATGCCTTGAGGAGCAGGAATATATCCTGAAAAAGAAAATTGCTTATTCTTAACCTGCGTTGTGATCTCTTTATTCTTACTTGGCGTAAATTCAGAACGAAAATTCAGAGATATTTTTCCTGTATCAGCATTGATCGTTCCGTCGATTTTATAGAAAAATAGTTTATCCTTTTGCCCAAAAGAATTAGGCAATATTAGAAGGAACATTAGAATAAGGATGGACCACTTTTTCATATAATAAGATTCAGGAATATGAATTCATTTTTTTGACGACACATAACTTCCGTTAACTTCTATAACTCCTCTAACTTCTCTTACAAAAACCTCTTTAAATCTCTCAAATTGATGCGACCTTCGTAAATTGCTTTTCCGAAAATCACGGCGTGAACACCAACATCGTTCAATTTTTCGAGATCATCCATTCCACTCACACCACCGCTTGCGATGATGTAGAGACTCGGGAAATCGATCATCATCTGTTGATATAGCTCTGTGGCAGGACCTTGCAGCATTCCATCTTTGCTAATGTCGGTGCTGATCACTTTGCTAACGCCTTTGTCCACGTAGCTTTTTAGAAAATCGTTCAAGCGAAGATCGGTCTCCTCTTTCCATCCGCTCACAGCGATTTTGTCGCCTTTCACATCTGCTCCAAGGATGATTCGTTCGCTGCCGAATTTCTCCAACCACGACGCGAAAATCTCCGGATTCTTCACGGCGATGCTGCCACCAGTCACCATTTGTGCACCGGAGTTGAAGGCAATTTCGAGATCGCTGTCGCTTTTCAGTCCGCCACCGAAATCGATTACCATATTTGTTTTGGAGGCAATGCGCTCCAAGACTTTGTGATTGACGATGTGATGCGCTTTGGCTCCGTCTAAATCTACCAAGTGAAGGCGAGTCAATCCGTTGTCTTCAAATTGTTTAGCTACTTCTAATGGATCTTCGTTGTAGATGGTTTTTTGATCGTAATCACCTTGCGTGAGGCGAACACATTTACCATCGATAATGTCTATTGCGGGAATTAATTCAATCATTATATGTAAATTGGAGACCCCACCCCAACCCTCCCCAAAAGGGAGGGAGTTTAAAGCCCCTCCTTCCCGCACGCGGAACAAGTTTCAGGGGTTGGGGGAGGTTTTATATTTCTAAAAACTGTTTCAAAATCTCTTCGCCCACTTTTCCGCTCTTTTCGGGGTGAAATTGGCAGGCGTAGAAGTTATCTTTTTGCATGGCGGCGCTGAACGGTTGAACGTAGTCTGTGGTTGCTGCAGTAAATTCGTTCAGTGGCACATAATAGCTATGCACAAAATAGACAAATTCGTTTTCGATGGATCTGGGTAACAACACGGGATTGAGGTCGTAGATGCTGTTCCAACCCATGTGTGGAATTTTGTCTTCGTGCTTTTCTGGCAAAAATTTCTTTACTACCGTGTCGAAAATACCAAGGCATTCGGTGTCGCCCTCTTCGGAGTGACGGCACATGAGCTGCATACCGATGCAAATGCCAAACAACGGCTGTTTGAGGTTCTTGATCACCTCGTCCAACCGATGCTGTTTCAGGTACGCCATCGTGGTGGATGCCTCGCCTTGTCCAGGGAAAATCACCTTATCAGCCGACATCAGCTCCTCTTTATCAGCCGTAATCACTGCATTCACGCCCAAGCGTTTCAGTGCATGATCGACCGAGTAGATGTTTCCGGCATTATATTTTACTATTGCTATTTTCATTAAATGTTACGAGTTATGACTGAGGTCATTGTTATTTTATAATCTCTTTCGTAATAAGGCGTAGGTTACACTTCGATAAACCCTCGCTAAAGTGGGTCTAGAAATTTGTTAAACCACGAAAAAAAATTATTCACTTAGTTTTAAATTCAGAAAGTTTATTTTTTTTCTATTTGTTGCTTTTGAAAATATAGAACTTTTCACGAATTTATTGAGTGAAATTTATGTTTAATGTTTCATTTTTTATATCAACATTATAATATCCTTCAGTCTGAGTCACATTTCCTGTTGCTGGTGGTGTAGTTCCGAAATCACCATTTTTGTCTGGATGTTTTGCTAATTCTTTGTTTTTTTTATTCAGATTATGATAGTAAATAAGACCATCAATATGTTCTAAATAAAAAATAACTATAGTATCGTTATAATCTATAATTTCATATATAAATAATTTCGTAATGTCAACTTTTTGAAGAACAAGTTTTTCTTTTAAAATTTCTAAAGCGTCTTGTTCTTTTTTATTTGTTGTTTTGAAATTCACAAGTTTCCAATATGGTGAATTGTCAAGTAGTGAATCTAACTCACTTCTAGAAATTACATTCTCTAAAGAGTCAGAAAGGCTATTTGGAGTATAAATTTCCACTTTCTTCTGAGAACAAGAAATAAGCAATATAACAATCGATATAATTAATAATTTATTCATTCCACTATTGGCTCATAACGTTTTTATAGGAGAAACATACTATCTCATACCATTGTCTTAGCACAATAGACTGTATACGTTAATTTGTTAATTGTCAGTATTTTTTGAAAATAATTATGTTGGTGAAATTCAAGTCGCAACTCCTTAATTAAACAACACCGTTTTGTTTTTATACGTTAGCACCTTGCGGTCGATGTGTTTTTCGACAGCGCGCGACAATACGATTTTCTCCAAATCACGACCTTTGTGCACCAATGTTTCTACGGTGTCTTTGTGCGAAATGCGGGTGATGTCTTGTTCTATAATCGGACCCGCATCTAAATCAGTTGTGACGTAGTGACTAGTGGCGCCAATCAATTTCACACCACGCTCAAAAGCCGCATGGTAAGGCTTTGCACCCACAAAAGCAGGCAAAAACGAATGGTGAATATTGATGATTTTATTCGGATATTTATTGATAAAATCTTCGGAAACCACCTGCATATATCGGGCCAAAACGATGAAATCAATTTTATGCTTTTGAAGCAATTCATGCTCAATGGCCTCTTGCTCAGCTTTGTTCTCTTTGGTAATCGGGATACAATGAAACTCGATACCAAAACGTTTGGCCACACTCTCCAGGTCGGGGTGATTACTAATAATTACCGGAATATGAACATTCCACTCTCCAGCGATGAAGCGCGCCAATAAATCGTAGATGCAGTGCGACATTTTGGAGACAAAAATGGCCATTTTAGGAGCATAATCGCTGAAATAGAGACGATAAGTGATCTCATATTTTTTTGCATAAAGTGTCGAGAAATACTCTTCGATTTTATCCCGATGAATCACGAAATGCTCTAATTCCCACTCCACACGCATGAAGAAAACCCCTTCGATGCGATCGACGTGCTGATCGAGATAGACGATGTTGCCACCATTGGTGTTAATGAAATCAGTCACTAATGCAATCAGTCCCGGTTTGTCGGGGCAGTGCATCAGCAATATAGCCGTCGGATTTGTTTTGTCAATAGTTGTTGTCATCTACAGTTGTTATTTACGCGCAAAGATAGTTTTTTTGCACCAAAACAGAATGTTAGTGTTAGGGATTAAGGTGTTTTATGATTCCATTTGTATAGATAAAACTCTCTTCAGCATTAAATTGAAAGCAAAATATGTTGTTTTTGAATAGAAATTGATTTTCAGTCAAGAAATGCGGCATGCCAAATGGAAGGATGTAGCGATCTTCGATAAACGTTGAGCCTCCGCCAATAAAGTAAAGATTGCTTTTCGAATCAATGTCACCCGAGACTTCATGATACCAAATCTTGCTGCTGATATTTTGTCCGGCTTTTAGCACCTTGATGTATGAATTTACCACTTCGGGACGAGCCGCCACAATGAGGTAATTCTCATTCACATTGCAATAAATGGTTTGCTCGTTCAGTGAGAAAAGTTTACCGAAAACGGATGAGATAAAAGCATCAGGGAAAGCATAATTGCCAAGTCTGTCGGGAGCATTTTTTTCGTTGAGCGCACCCGTTAGGTCGTAAAGTTTGCCAAGCTTCTGATTCAATTCCTCCTCGTTTTTCAGTCGGATAACGATTATTTTCTGATACTGTTTCTCCGGTACATTTACAGGATAATAGGCAATGTTGATTTCGCTATCGAAATGTTGATTGAAGAGTGAATCGATGCTCAGAAAATCTGCACGATATAGGGTTGAATCTACTTCCGGCACTCCAAAAACTGCCTGTTGATTCAAATTGAAACGCTCGCGATCACTTAGTCCGTAGTGGATGCAGAACGGACAATCTTTGGCAATCACCGCCGGATTGAGAGGGCGACCGGGAGTTTGACCAATCAGAAAACTGAGCCAGTTTTTACTTTCAAACTGAGGAGAAGTGTAGCAACTTAATGTTAGTTTATCTTTCTCGAAAGTGAGTTCAGGGGCTACCCATTCAGCCAAATTGAGGGTGTCGGTCTGTTCGCTGTTATTTCCATAATGAAGTGGAATTCCATTCAATCGAATGAAAAACTTCAATGAGGAAGATTTTTGACTTTCGGCAGCAATGTCCATGAAATCCCGATCGCTGTTTTCTCCTTTTTTCTGCTTCATCCGCACGATGGCTTCATCGATCAACCGATTGTTGAAACTACCAGCAAAAATTCCTTTGTAGAAAAAACAGTGGAATTTAATACCTGTTGAAACGTAATAGTGAGTAACTGTGATGCCTGCATTTTTTTCAGTCAATGGCGTAAACGACGATTGAAAGTATGCGTTTAGAATCTTTTCAACCTCTTCTTTATCGCCGGCTGCCATTTTGAAAAGAAGCAACTCCGCTTGAGTCTTTTCCCACGAGTGGAAAGAAATAATCATTTCGTGTAGATGAGAATTGACATCACTCCATTTTGCTTTTGATAGCATCGGACGCAATTTACTGAGCGTTTTCAGCAACGATGGACTTGCTTTTCGTTTCAAATACGATTGCACCATGCTGTTCTGTTCCACAGAGTCCAGTTGTTCAAATTTGTCAACGCTCAAGAATGCATCGCAATGATCGGGAATAATCTGCATCAAATCGGTAGTGGCAGCCGAATTTTCGTCAGCAAACCGCTCATATACAATAAAAGCAGCTACGCAAACCGACAAAATTAGGATTGTAGCAGCACTCCATTTCAATATCTCTTTTTTATCCATATTGGGTCACTTCGAAGAAAGTGCAAAAATAGTTAAAATCATCGAATTAATGGCTGTTTATTTCTGAAAATTACGAGTAGATATATTTGAAATTAAATTTATTATAAAATATTTGTAGGGAAGTAAAATAATAGTTAGTTTTACAACATAAATTAGATAATCTCATTGTAAACCTTAAAATCTACTCTTATGAAAAGACTTTTACATCTGTTCTTTATGCTTTTGTGTGTGTTGTTGGTCAAAGGGAACCCTTTGCCTTCTCCTGAGGTTGTTTTTTCTGAATTGGCGTTTGATAGTTTGGGTCATTGGGTGCTAGAATTAAGGCTTACGAATGGTAATAAGTATATACAGATAGACTCTGTTTATATTAAAACAAATTCTGGAATATCACGTTTGAAAAAATCTCCTGATTTTTCGAAAAGCAATTATATTGTTGTCAGAAAAGATAGTTTAGTCTCTGATCTTTCCATAAATTCAGAATCTGATTCAATATGGGTGAATTCATTTGGAAAAGATTATTATATGTATAATGATTACCAAGCAGTTAATTATGGTAATTTATTGACTGATAATACCTTTGCTCCTCAAAAGGGACAATCTATCGCTAATTTTGGTGATGATGGATATTGGAATGTTAAAACCACTTTAGATAATTCTCCAACTCTTGGTGTGGAAAATGATACATTAGGTATGTGCGGTGTAATGAAAGGTTTTATTTATGATAAAAACAATGTGTTGGTTAAAGATACAAATTTGTATTTCCTTACTGATGAAACCTACACTTATTTGAATGTTAAATCTGATGGTTCATATTCCATTCCTCTTTATTCGAGAAGCAATAAATTAGAGTTTTTCATTTGTCAACCAGAAAAACATAATTGGGAATATAATTATGCTCCTTCACCAGGAAGACCTTCCAAGTTTTTCATTACTTCAGATGGTTACACGGTTAAAATTGAACCAATTGAATATAAGCTACGACCTGATTCTGTAATCTACAGAGATATTCATTTAACTGATTCACTAAAAAGTGGTATTGAGAACCATCAGCTTGATAAAAGAAGTTTTGCGCTTTCAGTCTATCCTAATCCAATCAAAAACAGAGTATTACGATACAATGTTTCGTTGCCGGTTGTTTCTTCAAATTGTAGTCTTGAGGTTTGTTCTCTCAATGGACAGACCGTATTTGATGTAGAAATATTTGAAGCTAATGGTGTTGTACAATTACCAAAAGAATTGATGAAGGGAATTTATCTCGTGAACTTGAAGATGAATGGTCGGGTTTATGGCACATCCAAGATAAATATAATTGAGAGATGAGAAAACCCTTTTTTGTTATATTAATTATTGTTTTGGGCGGGTATACCAATGTATTCGCCCAAAATGGATTATCTTTTTATGAAGAGCATATCGATTTCACGATAGATAAAAACTATTTTACAACAAACGGCATATACTCATTTAAGAACTCATCTACAAAAATGGTACGGCAGCAAATTATCTTCCCTTTTTATGATAATAATGCCAAGGTGGACTCTATTGTAGTTTACGATTTAAATAAACAGTGTAATCTTCCCTTTCAGAAATTGAAAAATGCAATCGTATTTTATATTGTTGTACTGCCAAAAGATTCTCTTGATGTAAATATTTCATACATACAAAATACCTTAAAAAGAAATAGTTATATAATATCTTCAACTAAATCGTGGGGAGCTCCGCTCAAGAAGGCATACTATTCGCTTACCGCACCTCTGAAAATGAATATTGGAGATTTTACATTTACTCCAGATTCTATGATTGTGAAAGCAAAAAAGAGAATATATTATTGGAAAAAGAATAATTTCTTACCCGCCTCTGAATTCGAATTTTCAGTGAAAAGATAGTATCGATATTTTTTCTTAAAAACAATATAAATCGTGTTTTCTAATTTAAACCAGTAGTCTTTATTTTTGATTCTTTGCTCTGTAGTCTTTTGGAAAAAACATTTCATCCATTTATTTGTTTATAAGATTCAAAGCAAAAATATTAACAATGTTACACAACAAGTACGGCAAGGAGGATTTACTGAAAATTCTTGAATCAGAGACGTTTAATCGAAGAACGCTTTCGTTCTATCGCTATGTAATTCTAAACAATCCTCAAGAATTTCGGGATAATATGTATCGTAAATTGTCTGACCTGGGTTGTAATGGGCGAATATATGTGGCGCGTGAAGGAATCAATGCGCAAATGAATGTGCCAGAGCATAATCTCGATGCTTTTTTGTCGTTGCTCAACGATACGCCAGAACTTAAAAATATGCCGATCAAATGGGCGATTGAAGAGAATAAAACCTCTTTTCTGAAACTGATAATCAAAGTACGCAAGAAGATTGTGGCCGATGGTTTGCCTGATGATGAGTTTGATGTAACAAATGTGGGAACTCACCTTTCTCCGTTGGAATTTCATAAACTTGTGGAGGATGAAAACACTATCGTGGTCGATATGCGCAATCATTACGAGAGCGAAATTGGTCGTTTTAAGAATGCCTGGTGTCCCGATGTAGATACGTTTCGCGAAGAGGTATCGATGGTGGTAGAAGAGTTGAAAGACAAAAAAGATCAGAAGATTTTGCTCTACTGCACTGGCGGCGTGCGTTGCGAAAAGGCGAGTGCCTATATGCGTCACTACGGTTTCGAAGATGTGAATCAGCTTCACGGCGGAATCATTGCCTATGCCGAAGAGATTAAAAAACAGGGAATTTCTTCCAATTTTATCGGAAAAAACTTTGTGTTCGACGAGCGAATGGGAGAGGCCGTGACCGACGATGTGTTGGCAAAATGCCACCAATGTGGCGCGCCTTGCGACACACATATCAACTGTGCAAACGACGATTGTCACTTGCTCTTTATCCAATGCGAGGCGTGTGCTGTGAAATACAATAAATGTTGCTCCGACGAGTGTAAAGAGGTTTTGTCGCTTCCCGAAGTAGAACGACATGTTTTCCGCGATAAACTGCGTGAAAAATATGCAGGCAGTCAGATTTTCAAAAGTCGCCTCCGTCCGAAGTTAAATGGTGGGTGTGAATAATGAGTTGTGAAATAATTTCAAGAAAGCCGTCGTTAGATGGCTTTTTTTTGTGCTTAAGGGATTTTATCTCAAAATAATTCGAAGTAAAATTATAACTTTGTTTTGTTGAATTTACATGAAGAATAGTATGAAGGTTTATAAATTTGGTGGTGCATCGGTGAAATCGGCTGATGGCATCCGAAATATTTTGAAAATTGTATCAGGCGTTGAGGGAAACCTCTTCGTAGTCGTCTCAGCAATGGGGAAAACAACCAATGCGCTGGAAGAGGTTTTAGAGCATTTTATGAAGGCTGAAAAAACACTTTCACTAACTAAATTAGCCGAAATAGAAGCCTATCATACAGAAATTATTCGAGAGCTTTTTAGTCAACCAACGAAAGGAATTCAGGCGATTGAGCCTTTGTTCGATACCATGAAAAAGTATGTGGCAGAAGAGGTTGGCGATGACTACGACCGATGCTACGACCACTTAGTCTCTTATGGCGAGGTGATTTCCACTACTATTGTTTCTGCATTTCTCGAAGATAGCGGCGTGCACAATGGCTGGTTGGATATGCGTCAACTGTTGATGACCGACAGCAATTTCCGCGAAGCCAATATCCGAATGGACGAATCTGCCATCAGAATGAAGGCGGCTGCTAATTTCAAAGAGCATAGAATATACGTTGGGCAAGGTTTTATCGGCTCCAACTCCAAAGGCGACCCCACAACACTTGGGCGCGAAGGTTCTGACTATACCGCCGCTGTGGTAGGTAATTTACTCGATGCCGAAAGTGTGACCATTTGGAAAGATGTGCCTGGTATTCTGAATGCTGACCCGCGAATTTTCCAAAACACAGTTCACATACCCGAACTAACCTATTTCGATGCGGTGGAGTTGGCATACAGTGGTGCACAAATTATCCACCCCAAAACCATCAAACCGCTTGAAAACAAACAGATTCCGCTCTATGTGCGACCATTCTCTGCGCCTACAGAAGCCGGTTCGGTCATCAAAGGAATTGTGGCTAAGCCGATTGATGTGCCGGTGCTGATTTTACGCAAGAATCTGGTGCTGGTCACGGTTCGTCCGCGCGATTTCTCGTTTGTGCTCGAAGAGAGTCTCTCCAAAGCGTTTGTCGTTTTCCACAAGCATCGCCTCAAAATCTCGTTGATTCAAAGTTCAGCCGTCAGTATTTCGGTTTGTGTCGATAATACCCGCTACCTCAATGCGGCGATTGATGAACTGGGCAACGATTTCAAAGTGAGCTACAACGAAAGTCTCGAACTGCTGACCATTCGAGGCACCAACGATGCTATTGTGAGCGAAACCACATCTGGGCGCTCCATTATGCTGTCGCAACGAACCCGACGTATCGCACGGTTTTTGATGCGGATGGAGTGATCCCAAATTTTACAAACAATTTTGTCATAAATTAAAAAGCCGACAATCATTTTGATCTGCCCCCAAAAAGTTGGACGGATTAAAAAAAAGAGATTAATTGGACTGAGTTCGGTATGATACCGGGCTTAGTCCTTTTAGTTTAGCTTTGATTCTACTGTTGTTATAGTAATAAATGTAGC
>JAQTZA010000022.1 GCA_028687995.1 Bacteroidales bacterium | reverse complement strand
TCTAGATACAGAGATAAGTCTTACTTTTTCAGCGTAATAGTTCACTGCCTGGTTTCCTTTCTTTTTGATTTTGTTTATATTCTTTAACTCAAAATTATCCGTTTTTGTTCTTTTGCAAATCTAAGGTATTGCGTAGGTTTAGTCTCAAGAGAAGGAATAATATCCGTATTGTCTTTGCTACACGAAAGTAAAAGTGAGGCAAAAGTAAGATAAAGTAAGTTTTTTCTTAACATATATGTGCTTTCGATGGATTTTCTGGATTGTGTTTTCTCTGGTGACATTGTTTATGTAACATCATCAAAAGCAAATGTACTCTTTTTTGAATGCTATATATTGTTTCCCTGTCTCATTTTGCTTATCCACAAAACGAGCGCCCAAATTAAAGCGATGATAGCAAGCACCAAAAAAGGAATCCAATAATCGCAAACAAATTGGTGGAAATAGGCACCGATCAACAAATAGACAGACGCAATGCTGACTTTCAATGGAATGAATTCAGCATTCGACCAACTGGTTTTCATTTTGAAGAGGTTCATAGCACTTGATTTAGAGGTTAGTAACTAGACATATAACAAGTGAGCTGAAGTTTCGTTTTCTTTTTGCCGTTTTATTAACGTTACAACATAACCAACTTTGAAAATGCACTCACAAACCCATCAAGTGCATTAGCCGTTTTCGAGTCAGTGATTTCCCCATTTTTATTGATTTTTCCCTTTACGCCTTGAATCAATAGTGTCGTTTCGGGAGTAAATTTCGCCATAGCGGTTGCCATGATGAGTTGCAACTCTTCGTGCCCCTTTTCGCCATTTGCGGATGCGGTTATCAATCCACAGGGTTTATCTGAGAATAGGGTAGTGGCAATGCACCATTCGATGGCATTTTTCAATCCGCTGGGTATGCTGAATACATATTCGGGTGTGCAAATTATTACACCGTCTGCCTTTTCTATTTTGGCTCTGAAATTGAGAATTTCCTGTGGTGGATTGTTTGCTGATAGCTCTGGATCGAAGTGTGGAAACGTTTTCAGACGGTTGAATATGACCACGTCGAAAACAGCTTTGGTTCGATCTGTAATATGTTCCACCAGTTTCAAGTTTGCTGAGTTCTCACTTGCGCTTCCAACGATGGCTAAAATTCTCTTTTTGGCGGTCATTATTTTGATTTGAAGTAAAATGATTGGTCGTTTACCTTGCTACAACTACAATCTCAGATTTGTTTCTGAATATTATTTTTCCTTTTTGCATTCCTACATTCACCATTTCATCTGCACCGGACGATGCACCACCGATTCTCAGTATTGCGTCGCAATGATCAATAAGCTGTACTGCGATTGGATGAAAAATGTCGTTAAATATTTCGTCACCGACCTCTTTTGATCCGGCAGTTTCGATGAGTGGTAAGGCAAACCATTCGCCCAAGACTGGCATGTGTCCCATTTGATAAAGTTCTAACGCCATTTCGTTCATTGCCCTCACGTTGGCTTCTATTCGTTCTGGAACGTCATTAGTTCCCGATCTGTATGGTCCGGCTACCAAAATGAGTAGCGATTTTTTCTTTTGCATTATAGTAAGTTATTTAGTTTCACGTATTGTAACAACATAATTGTTTTGCCATCTTTTATCTCACCAGTTACGATCATTTCCATGGCTTTATCGATGCTCATTTCTAGTACTTCAATGTTTTCTTCTTCGTGTTCGACTCCGCCTCCTTCATTTACTTTCATTTCCTTTGAATATTCTGCCACAAAAAAGTAAAGAATCTCTGTCACAGATCCGGGTGACATATATGCTTCAAATATTTTTCGAACATCACTCACCTTATAACCTGTTTCTTCTTCCGTTTCTCTTTTAATGCAATCTTCTGGGTTGTCTTTGTCCAAAAGTCCAGCACAAGCTTCAATCAGCATCCCGTCTTCATTTCCGTTTATGTAGGTTGGCACTCGAAACTGACGGGTAAGAATGACACTTTTTTGTTGTTTGTTATAGAGCAAGATGGTTGCTCCATTGCCTCTATCATAAGCTTCTCGGCTTTGGGTTTGCGTACTCCCGTCAGGTTTCGAATATTCGTATGTGATTTTTCGAAGCGTGTACCAATTGTCTGACAGAACTTCTGTTTTTACAATTTTGATGTTGTTTATCATCTTGTAGAATGTGTTTAGGATAAGTAATTTTTTATAAACGATAGATGAAACATGAATATTGCGTTATTTATAGTCAAAACAGATAGTGTAAATAGTATTAATGAAATTTGACAAAATAAAAAACCTGACAGACCTGATAATAATCAGGTGAACTAGTCAGGTTTTGTATGAAGAACTGATGTAGTTGAAACAATCGAAACTACCACTTCACATTCTTATCGATAAATTGTATCAAATCGTCAGCCATTTCTTTTTGTTCTGCCACTTTGGGGTGCCCCGGTGTATTTTTGTATTTGAAGAAGTGTGTGTAGATTTTTGAATCGTTCATTCGTTTGACAGCTTCTTGCACATATTCTGGCCATTTAGAGCCTTCTCGAGTGGCATCCATGCTACCAAGCACGCAAATTATGTTAGCATTTGTGTATTTATTGCGAATGTTTGTGACAAAGGTTTTGTAGGCATTGATGATGAACTCTTCGGTAGGAGCTTGTGAGCCAAAACGGTGTTTGAATTCAGGAAATTGAGGACGTCCTGTAAGCCACGAATCGTTTTGGAGTAAGTTAATGACCACCACATCGGGTTGATATTGAGTGAAATCCCATTTGGTAATAGAATCTGTTGGATCTACTCGGTCGTACATTTCGGGCATGATAATGGGATACCAACTGAGCATAATACCTACGCCACTACGAGCAATGCAACGATATTGCGCGTCGTAGTGACGCGCGGTGACAGCGGCATAGCTAAGGTAGTTGTTTTCGAAATAGCCTTTACCCGAATCTCCTGGACCGATGACATCAACTCCATGTCCCGTTGTGATAGAGTTGCCGTAAAATTCAATTTTTCGCTTTCGAGGAGCTGCAGGCAAAACTATTTTCGTATTAGCAGCCACGTTGAACCCGTAGAAAAATGTTTTTCCCTTATCCCATCCTGTACGTTTAAAGATTTGAACGGTATGGATTCCTTTCTTTAATCCGGATGCCAAAATGTAACTCTGTTTTGTGTTGTTGATGTGTATTTTTTCGATGTTCCTTTTGTCCACAATTACGTTGTAATAATCAGAGGTATCGGCATCTTGCATAATGGCTGAAAGTTCCGATCCTTTGAATCGAATAGTCACTGAGGTGCCCGACCAAGATAGAATTGCAGCCTCATTTGTCCGCTTGATGCGTCCTTCGTAAGCGATATTTTTGTCGTTGAACGGAACGAATCTGGTTTGTGCCAAAATAGTGTTACTGACAACACAGAGCAGTAAGAATAAAAGTGCTGATTTTCTCATTTTCGGATGGATTTTTGTTTTGATTTTGAATTGCAAAAGTACCTTTTATATTTAAAAAAACAAAGATCAAAACCGTTGAAGATTTTGACCTTTGTTTGAGTTATTTCGTATGTTCTACAGGTTCTTTCCCAAACAAATCGTGTGGCATCACTTTAAATTGATCATTCAGAAGATAGACAAGTGCAAAGATAAAACCAACAAACGCAAGCACTATAAGCAGTTGACCGGCAGAGGTTTTCTGTATCGGTTGTTTGCTTTTTAGGTCACATACTTCGCCGGGGCAATATTGCACTTTGTTTTTGTAAAACAGTGGATAAACCTTGCATCCGAGGCAAATGCCGAAAGCTGACTCGAAGAACAGAAATATCAGGCAAATCAAGCAAATAATTCCGGTGATCATGCTGTACGCATTGACAATGATGAAAAAATAAAACATGGTAGCGGAAAGAATCACTCCGATAATCCATGCAAATTTCTTTTGCGGAGCCCCTACATATTCGGGTGTTTGATTACGTACAATCAGGCGAGATAAAATTAAAATGGGCGAAAAGTGCGGATTGACAAATACCCGAATCGAGAAGTCGGTCAGGAATAGCGTGATGATGTATTTGATGGGTACAAAATTACCTTTAAACAAGATAAACATGAGCGATAGAAAGGTGGCAAGGAACAGAATTCCTGCACCTGCCCGTATTTCACGCTCGTTCAAGACTGGGATGTCATACCCTTCTACATTTTCTCCGAATTGAATTAGGTTGTTCATTTTGTGTAGTTTTTGATGTGTTTGAATGCGTAATTATTTTAGAACAAATGTATCTTTTATTTTCCGAAAAACAAAAGATCGAAACCAGAGAAGATTTCGACCTTTATTTTCGTTTTGAAGTGTATTTATTAATTAAAGGTGGCGTTGAACATAACTCCAAATTGAGTTCCATCTAATTTTTGAGTCATTCCATTATTATCATTATTAACACTACAAGATTGTAAAAGAGCTCCAATACCTAACCCCCAGTTTTTGGAAACCCACCACTCTTTACCAAGTTTTAGTTGGAAAGCTAGCCCATGATCGGTAGAGATGGTTTTATTAGTGTTTGAATCAATTGTCGTGAAATTTCCTGAACCAACACTTCCGGAAAAGAAAAAGTTGGATGAAGTATAGTATGTTAATCCAGCGCCTAACATTGCTTGTCCAACGGAAAAATTATTGTCTGCTTTTAGGGAAACGCCGTTTTGTTTTATATTTGGTCCAGTAATAGCCAGTGAGGTTAGAGTTGCATGCAGAATAAGATTTTTCTTAATTTTACCTCCAATTTTTAAATCAAATATTCCACCAGTACCGTCATATGATCCTTTAGTAGTTTGTGAATTTTGAGATGATGTTATTGAAATTGACCCTGATGAAGCTCCTAGTCCCATTGATAAATAAAACCCATCATGTTCGTGAAAACCGTTTTGAGCATTGACCGTAATGAAACTTAGAAATGTGATACTTAGAACAACTAGCTTTTTCATAGAAGTATATATTATTGATTATAAATGAATTACTTTATTTAAATAGGTATTGTGAACTATCTGCGATGCAAAGATATAATTTAATATCGATAATATATGATTTTATATTTGAATTTTGCAAACCACCTCCGTCAAACGATCGAGGTTTTGCTCGTTAGCGGGAATGACAATGCTTGAAATTTTTTCGGCTAACTCTTCATTCTCAAATGCTTGAATCCACTGTACCAACGAGCCATTCTCTTTTGGTTCAATGAGTATAGTCAACGAAAATAGCGGCTCGCAAACATGCGCAATCACCACCTTTTCGTTTGGGATGATTTCTGTAAATTCGTTTTCGTTGGGATAATTTGTTCCATCTGGGCCGTGCATGGTAAATACCCATTTGCCACCCTCTTTGAATTCAAAGTGATGAAAAGTATTGGTAAATCCTGCAGGTCCCCACCATTTGGCAAGGCTTTCGGGATTATTGACGGCTGCAAAAATTATTTCCGGTAGTGCCGCTATTTGTCTGGAGGTTGAGAATGTTTTCATTCTGAATTTAAGTCTGGTTTAATAGAATATTCTAATTTGAAATGAAATAATTCTCCCAAAAATAGTAATTTTTTTGTAGTGATAGTTCGATGGTCAATATTGGAGTTAGATTAAAAACAACTGCTTTTCGCCAAAAACAACTGTAATTAAACCAAAAACAGATGTAATCAGACTAAAATCAACTGCTATACATCAATAGCAATTTGTGGTGAGATTTTTATCCAGTTAAGTTTTGTCTGCCGAAAGAGAGAAAGTAGTATCTTTGGATAAAATTTCTACAGGTTAGAATTAAGGTGTATTACGTGAAATCAACAGTTTTAACAATACTTCTATCGTTATTTTTTACGACGATAATGGATGGTCAAAAAGTTGTAACTACTTCGTTTATAGCTGAATCGTTAGATGGAGAGACGATCCCATTAGATATTTATTTGCCACAAGGATATGATCCAAACGGTAAGCCATGTAACCTGTATATTTTTCTACACGGATGCTGCGGCTCAAATCACTCCACGAATATTGGTGAATTTAGTACGAGACTGACGTATTTAATTGGAAATAATAAGATAGCTCCCGTCATTATTGTTTTTCCATCAGCCATTGGTGCCGATTTTGGAAACCGACATCTCTGGTTCAATTCCGAAAGGAATGGACGTTATTCTGATCTAATCACAAACGATTTATTGACATGGTTAGACGCAAATTATAATATTTCGAAGACAAATCGAGCTGTGGGTGGCTTTTCGATGGGAGCTGATGGTGCTCTTCGGATGGGACTTCATCATTCCGATAAATTTGTGGCAGCAATCAGTCACAGCAGCTTTCCATCGCTTAGTTATGTGTCGAATCTGATTCCATCGTTGATTCGCGAAACTGGTGAGTCATCGCCTCCGTACACATACAACCCAGCATCAGGCAGTCTTACCACTATGTTTTATGGTGCATCATCGGCTTGGTCACCGAATAATAAGAATCCCAATTATCATTTGGATTTTCCAGTTGATAAGAATGGGCAACTAATCGATTCGGTCATGGAAAGATTAAAATTAAATGCGGATGTAAATACCATTATTCAAACTAAATGGAAAGTAACAAAGAAAGTTCCACTATCTATCTATTTTGACATTGGAAAAACAGATGAATTTTATGCCGTAAATGCTACTCTCAGTACAGAACTTCGTAATTTAGTAGATGCGAAGAATTTCAAAATTAACTACCGTTATTTAGAGTTTAATGGAGGTCATTATTTGACTCAAGAGAAAATTGATTCATCCTTGATATGGCTTGATCGCGTCTTTTCAAAGTCAGCTTCTAATTACGAAAATCACTTTTTTGAACGGGAGTTCTCAGTATATCCCAATCCAGCTAAGGAATTTGTTGTTGTAGAATTTAATGGCCAGATTAGTGATAACTATTTGATAGATTTGGTTGATGCAAAAGGCGTTTTGATGAAAAGAGTTGAGCTAAATGGCAAAGATAAAAACAGTCTAAAATTAAATCTTATCGGATGCAAACGTGGCTCTTATCTCGTAATATTGAGAAATAAATCGTCGAATCGAGTGATTGTTAAGAAGTTGATAAAACTGTAATGTCCAACTGAATTTTTATATACATTTTTTTTACCGCAGAGAACTCAGAGTATTACGCAGAGAACTGCTGAGGTTTAATTTTCTTTCTTCTTTACGTTAAAAGCAACAACGGCCAAGCGGCATTCTTCTGCAAGATTGACAAATTTAGAAGATTGTACTTTTCTATAGCTTTATCCGCTAAGCCGTTCTTTGCGTCCTCTGCGAAAATCTTTGCGCCCTCTGCAGTAAAAACACTAAACGAGAAATATTTTTTGTGAATCTTCGTGTTCTCCGTGTCTTAGTGGTGAAATTTTTCTTCGCGTTCTTTGCGAAACCCGTTGCGCCCTTTGTGTTTAAAAAAACTCAACTCGTTTTCCGATATCTCCATATTGCCAACGAAAACATTCCCACCGCATACGCCAACAGTGCCAAGAAGTCGTTGAATATTTCGCTGATTCCCGCACCTTTCAGCACAATGCCGCGCATGATTCGCACAAAGTAGAAGAGGGGATTGAAGCGGTCGATGTTTTGAGCCCAGGTGGGCATACTTTCCACCGGGGTGAAGAGTCCGCTCATCAGCAGGAAGACCATCATCAGGAAATAGACCACGAAGGTTACCTGCTGCTGCGTGTCGCTGATGGTGGAGAAATACAATCCTGCCGACAACACCAGTACCAAATAGACCGCCGAGATGCCAAACAACAGCGGAAAGCTTCCTACAAACGGAATGTTGAACACGATTTTTGCCAACGTCAATCCAAAGATTAGTTCGAATAACCCAATCAACAAGAAAGGCATCAGTTTTCCGGCAATAAATTGCCATTTCTTGATTGGTGTCACGTTGATTTGCTCGATGGTGCCGAGTTCTTTCTCCCGCACGAGGTTCATGCTGCCGAGAAACATCCCGATGACGGTGATTAGAACCACCAAAATGCCCGGAGCCATATAGTGTCGGTAGTTAAGGGTGGGGTTGTACCAAAATGAGCTTTCTATTTCCACCACCGATGCTTCGGGAGCGCCTGCCACCTTTTGCTGCATCAAAATTGACTTATGGAAATCGCGAATAATGTTCGACAAATAGGCCGAACCCAACTGCGCTGCGTTGCCGTTGATGGCATCTACCAATATCTGCACGTCAGGATTTTGATGCAGCGTTATTTTCTTGTCGAAATCGCGCGGAATCACCAGTGCGAGGTCGCTTTTACTCGCTTGTATCATCTGCTCTGCTTCGGTGGCGGAGGTTGGGAAGGCATTCATCCGAAACAGTTTATTTCCCATAATCTGATTCGTTAGTTGGCGCGAAGCAGGGGAGTGGTCGAGGTCCACAATCATCATATCCACCTGTTTGATTTCGAACGTGGCGGCAAACACCAGTATCAACATCTGCACCATCGGCAGCACGAAGATAATCGGCAGCATTCCTTTGTTTCGGAATATCTGGATGAACTCTTTTTGGAGAATATAAAACAGAATACGCATGTTGTAAGTTATAAGTTGTAAGTTATAAGTCATAAGTCGGATGTCGTTTACCAGAAACTCATAACTCATAATTCATAATTAAATTTTACTCCAATCTGATTTTGAATTTCTTCATACTAATCAAGATAAACACGGCAGACATCACCATCAGAATCAGTGTTTGTTTCCAGACCAACGTGATATCCGCCCCTTTGAGCATCACCATTCGGTTGATTTCGATAAACCAACGTGGCGGCATCAGGTTCGAGATGATTTGCAGCGGAATGGGCATATTTTTTATCGGAAAAATAAACCCCGATAACAGAATTGTCGGTAACATCAGTCCGAAACCCGAAATTGCCATCGCCGCCATCTGATTCGTTGCCACGGTCGAAATCAATATGCCGAGGCTCAACGCCAGAAAGATGAACAACATCACCTCAAACATCAGCAAGAAGAGACTTCCTTTGATGGGAACGCCAAACAGATTTGTGCCGACTCCCACAATGATGATGGCATTGATTAGCGATAGAATCATGTACGGAGTCACTTTCCCGAGAATGATCTGTATCGGTTTCAACGGCGAAGCGAGGAGGATCTCCATCGTTCCCATCTCCTTTTCGCGGGTGATGGTGATGGCGGTCATCATTGCCGAAATCAGCATCAAAATCATCGCCATCAATCCGGGGATGAAGTTATATGCCTCTTTCATATTTTCGTTGTAGAGCATCCGTGTTTTCACCTCGATCAGCGATGCCGGCGGAGCACCGTTGATGATGGCAGTCGTATAGTTGATAATCAATTGTGCGGTGTTGGGCTCCGAAGCATCGGCAATCAGTTGAATTTTTCCTTTGCCATCGTGCACTAATTTTTGTGCGAAACCGTGCTCAATTACCACAATCTCTTTTGCCTTTCCGCTTCGTAGAATCGATTCGTATTGGTTCGGATTGTCTGCCGTTCCCACCAGTTGAAACCACGGCGAAGCTTGCAATCGTCCAATGATTTCGCGGCTCTTCTCGTCGTGTGCATAGTCTGCCACCACCACTTTTACATTCCGCACCTCGTTCGTCAGCGCATAGCCAAACAGCAACAACTGCACAATCGGTATCCCAAACAGAATGATTAACGTCCGCCGATCTCTGAAAATATGCAGAAACTCTTTCTTTACAAAAGCAAAAAATCTTTTCATAATATATTATTTTAGCCACTAAGACACAAAGCCACAAAGGAAACTGTTGTTAGACTTTGTATTTATTACAATGGATTTAACTATTTTCTCCCCTCTCCATTTGGGAGAGGGGTTGGGGGTGAGGTGCGAGCAATCTTCACAAACACCTCGTCCATATTGGCAGCGTTAAACTGCTTTTTGAGAGCATCGGGTGTGTCGAGCACCACTATTTTTCCTTCATCCATAATGCTGACGCGGTCGCAATATTCCGCTTCGTCCATGTAGTGTGTTGTTACGAACACCGTGATGCCGCGCTCCACCGCTTCGTAAATCAAGTTCCAGAACTGGCGACGCGTTACCGGATCTACACCACCCGTTGGTTCGTCGAGGAAGACGATGTCCGGTTCGTGCAGGATCGCAATCGAGAAAGCGAGCTTTTGTTTCCAACCGAGCGGCAGGTCTCCAATTTTTCGGTCGGCATAAGGCGTGAGTTCCAATCGGTCGAGCATCAGTTTCGAACGCCGTTTACGCTCTTCGGGCTTGATCCCGTAGATTCCTCCATAGAAGCGAATGTTTTCGTTGATGGTGAGGTCTTCGTAGAGCGAAAATTTCTGACTCATGTAGCCGATGTTGCGTTTTATTTTCTCCGTCTCGCGGTAAATGTCGAATCCCGCCACCTTCATTTCGCCCGAAGTAGGAGTGGAGAGTCCGCACAGAATGCGAATAGCAGTGGTTTTCCCTGCACCATTTGCTCCAAGGAAACCGAAAATCTCCCCTTTGTAAACTTCGAAGTTGAGGTTGTCGTTTGCCATGAAATCCCCGAACTTCTTCACCATATTTTTTACTGTAATGACCGCTTCTCTCATGGTTGTGTGGTGTGATGTTGTGTCATAAAGAGCATAAATACATCTTCAATCGTCGCTTCGGTGGGTTGAATCTGAATCTCCGTTTCGCTTTTATCCGTTAGAAAATCAGAGATTTCTTTCGCTGAATAAACTCCTTTTGGCGTGACGAGGTGCAACTCTTGTCCGAAGCTATTCACCGAAATCATTTCTGGTAAATCGTGTAGTTTTTGCGCCGTCGGGTAGAGCTTCGGTGAGCGAATCGCCCACAAATCTTCTGCAAAGTCGGCTGCCATCTGTTGCGGTGTATCGACCGAGAATATTTTCCCCTGCTGGATGAGCGCAATGCGGTCGCAGAGCGAAGCCTCGTCCATGTATGGCGTAGAAACCACGATGGTGATGCCTTGCGCTTTCAAGTTTTTGAGCATTTCCCAAAACTCCTTGCGAGAAACAGCATCCACGCCCGTAGTTGGTTCGTCGAGAATTAGCACTAATGGTTTGTGAATCAAGGCACACGAAAGCGCCAGTTTTTGCTTCATACCGCCCGATAGTTTTCCGGCGCAGCGGGTTTTGAAGGGTTCTATCTGCTGGTAAATGTCTTTTACCATGTCGTAGTTGGCTTTCACCGTCGTGCCAAACACCGTGGCGAAGAAATCCATATTCTCCTCCACCGTCAGGTCGGGGTACAGCGAAAACCGTCCCGGCATGTAGCCCGTTACGTGGCGCACCTCTTTGTGCTGCTTCGTCACGTCGAAGCCGTTCAACGTCGCCGTTCCGCTATCGGGCAGCAGCAGCGACATCAGGATGCGCATCAATGTGCTCTTCCCCGCACCGTCGGGACCAATCAGTCCGAACAGTTCGCCACGCTTTACCTCCAGCGACACATCGTCGAGCGCCACCGTGGTGGAGTAGGATTTTTTGAGATTTTCTATTTTGATCATTTCTTTAGATTTCTTTTAACCGCAGAGTTCGCTGAGTATTTCGCAGAGAGCCGCAGAGTTCTCCTTTACAAATTTCTTTGCGGTTCTCCGCGCCTTCTTTGCGCACTTTGCGGTTAAACCTAATTAGCAAATTTGATTTCTCCAGGCATTCCTATTTTCAACGAGCCATCGTTTACTACTCGGATTTTCACAGCATAAACCAGTTTCACGCGCTCTTCGCGGGTTTGGATGATTTTGGGCGTAAATTCAGCTTGCGAGGCAATCCATTCGATTTTGCCATCAAGTTGTTTCAACGCATCTTTTCCGTCGATGCTAACGGTCACTTTCTGACCGATTTTGATGGATGAAAGCTGGTTTTCACTCACGTAAACGCGCAAGATAAGCGAACTCAGATCTGCCATTTTGCAAACAGCTTTTCCGGGAACAGCTAATTCCCCGAGTTGAGTGTATTTCTCCAGAATTGTTCCATTGATGGGCGATTTGATGATGGCGTTTTTGATTTTATCTTGCAAAACTGCCATTTGTGCTTTTACCGCTTCTGCCTGTTTACGAATGGCGTTTAGTTGTGTGGACGAAGCCCCTTTTTGTTTCTGAACGACAGCGATTTGGCCATCCACATCGTCTTTCTGTTTAGCGGTGGCAGCACCGTCTGTCACCATTTTGTGAATGCGTGTCTGGTCTTTCGAGAGATTGGCGATTTGTTGATCCGAAAGTGCCATTTGTGCGTTGATGGTTGCCGTTTGCGCTTCGATGGATTGCGCTTGCGCGGCGAGTTGTGACAGTTGCAATTCGAGATTAACGGTGTCGGTCACGGCAATCAGGTCGCCAGCTTTCACTGTTGCGCCCTCTTCGATGGGCAGTGCAACGATTCTACCGCCATTTTCGGCAGAAAGTGTCACTTCGTCGGTTTCGAAATTGCCATACGCATCGGGCAGGTTTTTGTTGCCTGTGCAGGCTGCTAATAGTAGCAATGGGAGGATGAATACTTTTTTCATATAGAATAATAATTGATTAACTGAGTAATTGAATAATTGAGTAAACTTTTTTTAACCGCAGAGTACGCTGAGTTTTTCGCAGAGTGCCGCAGAGGTTGTGATGTTTTGATTATTTTCTTAGTGAAACTTATTGTTTTTAGTGTCCTAGTGGTTAAAATAAAAATCTTTGCGTTTCTCTACGTAATCTTTGTGTTCTTTGCGGTTAAGCAATTTCTCTGATTTAACCGCAGAGTCTGCTGAGAAATTCGCAGAGAACCGCAGAGGTTATGATGTTTTAATTATTTTTCTTAGTGAAACTTAGTGTTTTTAGTGTCTTAGTGGTTAAAGTGAAAAATTTCTTTGCGTTTCTCCGCGTAATCTTTGCGTTCTTTGCGGTTAAGAGATTAGTTTTCTCCTTTGATAATCTTCAAATTTTCCTGACTTTGCAGCTGCTGAAGCTGGTGAATCGACAATGCAACTTTCGCTTGCAGCGATGCGTTGAGGTCGCGCAGATAGTCGGCTGAAGTGATTGTTCCGTTGTCGAGAGCCGATGCCGAGCGTTTAGCGATGTTCTCTTTCAGCGTAACGACCTGCGCATCCGATTCGAGCAGTTTGGTGAGTTTTTCCGCTTGGTTTTTCTCTTGAAGGAGGGACATATTCACCGCTCGTTCGAAATTCTGTTGTTGAATGTCAATTAGCTGTTTTTGCTTTTGCAAAGCTGATTTGTCGTGCTTGGTTTTGTTGCCGTCCCACAGGTTCCAAGATAGCGTGACGCCCACCATATACCAGTCTTTGAAATTGTCGTTCAGCATATTCAGTCCCGGGCGACCGTATCCGGCTTGTCCGAAGGCGAACAGGTTCGGCAACCGAGTATTGCTCAGCAGTTTGGTGTTGGCATCAATTTTCTCTTTCTGTTGTGCAAAAAGTTTCAACTCGGGGCGAGCAATTGCCGTTTCCGGATTGACAATTTGAGGTGACGGTTGCACGAATGCGGCAGATTCCACAATGTTTTGACCTGTAATCAGCGACAGCAAGTCGGCAGTCGTTTTTTTACCCGCTTTCACTTCCGTCAACTGTTGCTCTGTGAGTAGTTGCTCCGCTTTCAGGTTGTCAAGGTCGTTGAGTTGCCCCATACCGTTTTTCACCGCCGATTGAATCACGTTCAACCGTTCTTTCAACAAATCGATTTTCAAGTTTGCGATGCGTTCGTTTTCTTGCAACATCAACGCCTGAAAGAAGAGCGAGTTGACGGTCTCTTTCACTTTATACAAGTCGGCTTCGTTCTGCTGTTGCGCCACTTTTCGGTCGGCTTCTTCCACTTTTCGACGGTTGCTGGTCATCCCGAAGTCGTAGAGTTTCTGCTTCACATCGACGTAGAGTTTGTACTGATCTTTCGCGAAATCAGGTGCAGTAAATCCCGGCAATGGCAGATTCAGTTTGGTCACTTCCGATTGGTACGTCGCGCGTCCCGTCAGGTCGATTTGCGGTAGGTTCGATGCGCCGATGCTTTGATTGCGCAATGCAGACAGTTCGTCGATTACGCCCGATTGTTTGAGCAACGGGTGATTTTGTCGAGCCCAATCCTGACAGTTCTCAAGCGAGATTTGCTGCGCATTAACGCAGAAATACGCCAGCAGCGATAGGGTTGTAAGGATGATTTTTCTCATTATTGTATCATTTTTAGAATGGTCTGTTTCAGAAATTCTTTTCGTTCCTGCAGAAATTGCGTGTAGGCTTCTATGTTGTCGTTGAAGTAAATCAGTTGTACCAAATTCCGAGCGGCATAAGGGAATACCATCATCCCGATAATGCTCACGATAAACTGACGTGGGTCGATTCCGCTTTTGTTGTTGTTGCCGAATATTTCCAGAAAAACGCTCGGATTGAATTGCTGACTATCCATCACATCGCGCAGCGTTTGCGGGTTGCGGTTGATTTCGTTAATTAGAAACTGGGGTACAAACGGATTGGCATCGAGCATATTGGTGTATTGCATCACGATGGTTTCCGCTTTTTGTTCGATAGGTGTTTCTTTGTCTAATTCGCCTTTGATAGCTTGAAAAAATCCTGCAAACACCGATTGAAACACTGCCCTGAATAGTTGGTCTTTGCTACGATAATAGTAGTGTAGCAGCGCTTTGTTAATGCCTGCTTCGTCCGCAATCTCCTGCATGCGCGCTCCATCCATTCCTTTGGATATGAACACTGTGCGAGCAGCTTCAAGAATTTTCGTTTCTGTATTTATATCTTTCATTTTGTTTGAGATTTTAGAAAAAATGAGCCAAGATTTTAGACTAAAGAATCGATTCCTTTAGCCAAGACACTTTTGTCTTTGTTTTATTATCTTTGCTCTTTTATATTAACCAAACAGTTAAACTATTCGGCAAAGAAATGTGTTATTTTTGATTTAACCAAATGGTTAATTTAAAAAGTTGTGTAGTTTTTGGTTTTTTAACAAGAAGTGATTGGTTGATGCTTTCACAATTAATGAAGTTGTGTGAATATTTATGTAAAAAGTATAGATTAGTTTCGTTATCGTGAAAAAAATATGTAAGTTTGAAACTCAATCTTCAAATGCATAAAAGCTACATTTTTGAATTGAATTATGAAGTCAAGTAGATTTAATTTTCTTTATATACTGCTGTTTATAGTAGGTTCGGTTAATAGTCAATCGATTGAAGATGCCAAATCATCGTGCAAAAATGGTGACCATGCAAGAGCTATTGAAATTTATACCAAATTATTAAAGTCACGACCAAAAGATGCTAATCTTAACTTACTGAATGGCATTTGTTTATTAGAAACGAAGAATTATAGAGCATCGGAAAAATATCTAGATGTAGCCGCAAAACGAAATTTATCAGATGCTAATTTTTATTTAGGGGAAATGCAATATCTCACTTATCGGTTTGAAGAGAGTGTGGAAAATATTACTAAATTTATACAAAATCCAAAATCCACTCCGATTTTAAAAACTAAAGCAGAAAAATTACTTCCTCTATCGCAATCAGCTTCACGTTTGATGAGAGGAGTTGAACAGATACAGATCATTGATAGTTTGATTGTCAATAAATCAGATTTTATGAACCATTACCGGCTAGGTCCAGAAGTGGGAGCGGTGAAAAGTTATATGAGTTATTTTCATCAAAAATCTGATATTTTAACCTCTGTTTATCAGAATCAAAAGAGTGATAAGATATATTTTGCTGAAAAGACAACTCAAAACGGAACAGATATTTTCTTGCGAAGTCGACTGTTGGATGGATGGGGTGATAAAGTCGCATTAACTGGAAATGTAAATACGAAGGCCAACGAAAATTTCCCCTTCATGCTCTCAGATGGAGTTACCCTCTACTATTGTAGCGATGGAGAAGGAACCATGGGTGGATCTGATATTTTTGTCACAAGATACAATCTAGAAAATGAAAGTTATTTGAATCCAGACAATGTCGGAATGCCATTCAACTCGATATACAACGATTATTTGTTGGCAATTGACGAACCAAATAATATCGGATGGTTTGCCAGTGACCGATATCAACCAACGGGGAAAGTGGTTATTTATATTTTTATTCCTAATTCAAACAAGACGTTAGTTGAAAACGTAAGTCAAGATCGATTGGCTCAATTGGCAGCCATTCATTCTATTCGCGATACATGGGAAAAGGGAGCAGATTATACGCCAACGTTGGATAAAATAAAATCAATGGAAGGTGACTCAACTCAAATTCCATCAGTTCAATCGCAGAGTTTTAGATTTGTATTGGATGATAATAATGTTTATCGTTCATTGGATCAATTTAGAAGTGAAGAGGCAATTTTTGCGTTTATAGAAGTACTCAAAATGACAGATCAAATCAAAGAACAACGAAATAAATTAGATAATCTTCGCATTGAATTTTCAGAATCTGATACAGAAAGTCGTACGAAATTATCGAGCGTTGTTTTACCTATGGAAAAAGAAATCGACGAATTGGAAGTCAAGAAATTTGAAATGGAGCAAAAAGTTCGAACATTAGAGAAATCTGTTAAGTAAATATTTACGTTAAACCAATTTATATCTGTAAATTATGTCAATGGATATTATCATTATTGTCGTATTACTTATTCTCGGTATTGGACTTTTGTTGCTCGAAACTTTTTTTATTCCTGGGTTTGGATTGCCCGGAATAGCTGGCTTTGGTTTTTTTTCAGGTGGTATTTATTACGCATATTCAACATTAGGTTCAACTGGGGGAAATGTGGTATTATTTATTGCACTCCTTTTTTCGGCAGCCTCTTTTGTTGTCCTTATTAAATCGAATGCATTGGATAAATTGGCATTAAAAACCAACATAGAATCTACGGTTTCGGACGAGGTACATTCAAAAATTGTTGTTGGAGACAGGGGCATTACATTGTCGCGTTTAAACCCGATTGGAAAAGTTTTAATTAATAACGAAACTTTGGAAGCAAAATCAGATGTGGGATTTCTAGATGAAAATACTCCGATTGAAGTAATTTCTATTCATTCCACCAATATTAGTGTCAAATCTATTTCTTAACCATTAAATAAAAGTGCTATGCCTATTGAATTTAGTTTCGTGTTGCTGGCTGCGGCGATTGTCCTGATCAGCATCTTTTTCTATTTTGTGCCGTTCCTTTTGTGGATTTCGGCAAAGGTTTCAGGCGTTAACATTTCGTTGATTCAACTCTTCTTGATGCGAATCCGAAAGGTTCCACCACAAATTATCGTTCGTGCTATGATTGAAGCACACAAAGCGGGTCTACGCCAACTTACTCATGATGAGTTAGAAGCTCACTACCTAGCTGGGGGTCATGTAGAGAAGGTTGTTCACGCTTTGGTATCTGCTTCAAAAGCAAATATCGATTTGAGTTTTCAGATGGCTACCGCTATCGACCTTGCCGGACGTGATGTGTTTTTGGCTGTGCAAATGTCTGTGAATCCTAAAGTGTTAGACACACCACCTGTTGCAGCAGTTTCAAAAGATGGTATTCAATTGATTGCCAAAGCTCGTGTAACTGTTCGTGCCAATATTAAACAATTAGTCGGTGGTGCAGGCGAGGAGACGATTTTAGCTCGTGTAGGTGAAGGTATTGTCTCTTCCATCGGTTCGTCCGAAAGTCATAAAACGGTACTTGAAAATCCAGATTCAATTTCGAAATTAGTGTTGAAAAAAGGGTTGGATAGCGGAACCGCTTTCGAAATTCTATCAATTGATATTGCAGATATCGATATAGGTAAAAATATTGGCGCAGGCTTGCAAATGGATCAGGCGCAAGCTGATAAAAATATTGCTCAAGCTAAAGCAGAAGAGCGTCGTGCAATGGCAATTGCCCTAGAGCAAGAGATGAAAGCCAAAGCGCAAGAGGCTCGTGCCAAAGTGATTGAAGCAGAAGCAGAAGTGCCAAAAGCAATGGCTGAAGCATTTCGTAATGGTAATTTGGGAATCATGGATTATTACAAAATGAAAAATATCGAAGCTGATACCTCCATGCGTGATTCAATCGGAAAGCCAGGTAAATCATCTGGTGCGAATAAGATAGAATAGAATCTACATAATTAATTTAAAAGCTGAAAGTTCAAATTGAGAACTTTCGGCTTTTGTGTTTAAAATTAATTTGATTCTCCGATTATTGTAAGAAATTGTCGACCTTCGTTCCATGCTCCAATATTTGATTCAGCATTAATATGACCTAATTCACCTAGGTTGAAAAACTGACTACCCCACTGAGAAGCGAAAAACTGTGCCCTCTCGGCACTACAAAACTGATCGTTTGAACTTGAAATAACAATACTTTTGAATGGCAGCTGTTTTTTTGGAATTTGCGAAAAACCATCTGCTTTCAGCTTAAATTCAGAGCTTTCAGAATCGGCAGGTGCTATTAGTAACGCTCCTTTTATTTTAAGTTTTGTTTTATTGGCCCAGATAATCAAAGCCACACATGCCAAACTATGGGCGACGATTACACATCCGCTACCAATTGCAGAAACACTCTCTTCAATAGAGGAAATCCACTCATCCGCATTTGGTTCTAACCAGTTGTTTTGTTCGATTCTAATAAATTCAGGATTTTCATTTTGCCATAATGTTTGCCAATGATTTTTCCCTGAATTTCCATATCCCGGTGCGATTAAGACGGGATAATTATATGTATTTGATTGAGGATTTAAGTTCATGCTTACCTTGATTTATGATAGTACAAAGTTCTAGCAATTACCATTCTCATTCAATACAGCAGAATGGGTATTTTTATACCCCAAATTTGGTATCATATTCATTTTGTTTCGTCTATTGAGAAAATGAGTTAATTTTTAGCCATAATTCTCTCATAAATTTTAAAAATTAGCTTCTTTTCATTTCTCTAAAAAGAATAAATGCCTAATTTAGTGCCCGTTAATCAAATAAGCCAAAATTATGCTCATTATTGGTATTGCCGGCGGAACCGGATCGGGGAAAACAACTGTTGTACGTAAAATTATTGAACGATTACCAGAAGGTGAAGTCGTGCTTCTTCCACAAGATTCGTATTATAAAGATAATGCCGATATTCCTTTAGAAGAGCGTTTGGCTGCCAATTATGATCATCCTGATGCCATAGAATTCGAATTGCTGATCAAACATTTGAAAGATTTGCGGAAAGGGAACGATATTAAACAGCCTATTTATTCGTACTTAACTTGCACACGATCAAGTGAGACCATTTCCATAAAACCTTGTCGTATAATTATTGTGGAAGGAATTTTGATTCTGAGCAATCCTGAACTTCGTGAATTGATGGATTTGAAGATTTTTGTTGATGCCGATCCCGATGATAGACTCATTCGGGTTATTCATAGAGATATCATAGAGCGTGGCCGTACAGTAGAGACGGTAATCGATCGCTATGAATGTACCGTGAAGCCTATGCACTTGCAATTTATTGAACCCACTAAACGTTTTGCCGATATCATCATTCCACAAGGGGGGAATAATCACGTTGCGATAGATATTATGACTAAATTTATCGAAAATAGACTTCGCAATTAGACATTTTCCCGTTTAAATTCAGAATATTTATCAATAAATAGCCTTCTTAGAAACATTTTTTCCGAAAAAATATTTTTCTAAGCGTTTTGAACACTGTAATTTTACATTCGTATTTACAAAGGTGTTGAATTGTTATATTTTCATTTGGCATACCTTTTGTAATTGACGATGTATATCAACAAATAAATTTTTACAACTATGATGATTTATGTAATATTTGGAGTTTTTGCCCTTATTAGTTGGTTGATTCAACGAACACTCAACAGTAAATTTGAGAAATATTCAAAGATCGCTATCCCAAACGGTTATACCGGTCGGGATATTGCGCAGAAAATGTTGAATGATAATGGTATTTATGATGTTAAAATCGTGTCTGTTGAGGGACGTTTGACCGATCACTACAATCCGGCAGATAAGACTGTGAATTTGAGTGAAGATGTGTACCACAGCAATAGTATTGCAGCGGCAGCAGTGGCTGCTCACGAGTGTGGTCACGCAGTGCAACATGCCAAAGCGTATGCTTTTTTGGAACTTCGCAGCAAATTGGTACCAGTCGTTAGTTTTGCTTCTAATTGGATGCAATGGATTTTATTAGCGGGAATTTTGACCATCAATGTTTTTCCTTCGTTGCTTTTGTTTGGTATTATATTGTTCGCAGCAACTACATTCTTTAGTTTTGTAACTTTACCTGTGGAGATTAATGCGAGTAGTCGTGCCATTGCTTGGCTGAGTAATGCCGGCATCACTAATATCGAAACACACGGAAAAGCAAAAGATGCTTTAACTTGGGCTGCTTATACCTATGTGGTTGCAGCGTTGGGATCATTGGCAACTTTAGTCTATTATATTCTTATTTATCTTGGTCGTCGCAATTAATTAGAAATAAAGATAGAAAAATGCTCATCGAAATTCAATGAGCATTTTTTTTGTTTCCAATTCACAAGGATTTTTCGTTGTCGTGTCGATGTTTTTTACCTTCAAATCCTTTGATTAATTGATTATTATCGTTACTTTTGCACCGCTTTTTATCATAGCATACAGTGCGATGGGAAATTAAGGAGCACAATTATCCTAATTTTGAGTAACACAATAATTAAACAAAATGAAAACATTTCAATTATCAGGTGTAGGTAGAGCAGACCTCGGAAAAAAAGCTGCTAAAGCAATTCGTCACGAAGATGCAATTCCTGCAGTTATTTATGGTGGCGAAGATGTAGTTCACTTCACTGTGACTCAAGATGCAGTACGTCATTTGATTTACACACCAGAAATTTTTACAGTTGACGTAACGGTTGATGGTAAAACATACAAAGCTATTTTGAAAGATTTGCAATTTCATCCAGTATCTGACCGTTTGTTGCACATCGATTTCTTGCAAATATTTGAGGCAAAACCAATTGTTATTGATGTACCAGTTGTACTCGAAGGTCTTGCAGAAGGTGTTAAACAAGGGGGTAAATTGAGTCTTGAAATACGCAAATTGCGTGTGAAAGCTCTTTATTCAAATGTTCCAGAAAAATTAACTGTAAATGTAGCTGCTCTTGGTTTAGGTAAAACTATTCAAGTTGGTGAATTGACATTCCCTAATTTGGAATTGATGAACGCTAAGAATGCTGTAGTTTGTGCTGTTAAGTTGACAAGAGCTGCTCGTGGAGCAAAAGCTGCTGCAGCTGGCAAAAAATAAATTTTAGTTACAAGTTACGCGTAACTAGTAACGAGAACAAAAATTATTCTTGTGAAATATTTAATTGTTGGTTTAGGAAATATCGGACGAGAGTACGAAATGACCCGCCACAACGTAGGATTCAGAGTATTGGACGCTTTAGCTAAAGCGTCCAATCTTTTTTTTGCCGATGGGCGATACGGAGCTTTATGCGAACTAAAAATAAAGGGTCGTACACTCGTTTTGCTCAAGCCGTCCACCTATATGAACTTAAGCGGAAACGCTGTGCGTTATTGGATGCAGAAAGAAAATATTCTAATCGAAAATGTTTTTGTAGTTGTCGATGATATCGCTTTGCCATTTGGCACTTTGCGTGTGAAACCACGTGGAAGCGATGCTGGACACAACGGGTTGAAACACATTCAGAATATTTTGGGAACCGATGCTTATTCTCGTCTTCGTTTTGGAATTGGAAGTGATTTTCCTAAAGGTGGTCAAGTTGACTATGTTTTAGGTGCATTTTCTTCTGAAGAAGAAGCTGTATTGACAGAAAAGCTTGAGCGAGCAGCTGATATTATCAAAAATTTTTGTTTGGCAGGAATTCAACACACTATGAACCAATTCAACAATAAATAACATGAATGAAGTTCGGATAGATAAATGGATGTGGGCGACACGGATTTTCAAAACGCGGACGATAGCTGTAGAGGCATGTAAGAAAGGTCGAGTAATGATAAATAATGTCAACGTGAAGCCATCTCGCATGATTAAGAAAAATGATGTGTTGCAGGTGCGCAAACCACCAGTTGTCTATTCGTTTCGTGTACTTGAGCTGACTGATAAGCGAATGGGTGCAAAATTGGTGGAGAACTTCTTGAAAAATGTCACTACCCCAGATCAATTGCAGATTCTGGAACTTCAAAAAATTGAAGGATTCGTGAATCGTGCTCGAGGTACTGGGCGACCAACCAAAAAGGATCGTCGAGATCTCGAAGAGTTTGTTGATCCAGAATTTTCTGATGGATTTGATTTCGATTTTGACTTTGAGGAGTAAATCTTCCATTGTATTGGAAACTTCCTATTCATCCATCTTTCTTGATTAAAATCTATAGCAATATTCAATATTATTTTCTACATTTGTCTCCACATTCCGTTAAAATTATGGGAATTTATTTATTATTTAAACGGTTAATTATCTGATAGTTGAATAATTTTATGGAAATCATAAGTGACAAACAAACTGCTTTGGATAAACGCTATTTACGAATGGCACGCATTTGGGCTGAAAATTCGTATTGCAAACGGAGGCAAGTGGGGGCATTGGTTGTAAAGAATAAAATGATTATATCCGACGGTTACAATGGAACACCCTCTGGTTTTGAGAATAATTGTGAGGATGAAAGTGGTATGACTCTTCCTTATGTGATGCATGCTGAAGCAAATGCCATCACAAAATTGGCAAGTTCGCACAATAGTAGCAATGGTGCCACTCTCTATATTACTACGGCGCCATGTATAGAATGTTCCAAACTCATCATCCAATCCGGAATTACTAGAGTAGTTTATGAAGATAAATACAGAGTGGAAGATGGTGTGAATTTATTGCAGAAATCGGGTATTGAAGTTTTAAATCTAATGTTATCAGAATAAAAGATTGCAAGATGGAGTCAAAAAATCGTCATATATTATACTTAGTACTAACGCTCATTATTGGGCTTTTATTGGGTGCTTATTTCTCAAATGCCTTGTTGAAGCGTCTTCCGGTATTGAATAACAATAAGTTTGGTGCAATTCTAAATCTCATTTCAACTAAATATGTCGATTCAATTTCAGTGGATAATCTGACTGAAAAAGCCATTCCGCTGTTGATTGGTGGGCTCGATCCTCATTCTATTTACATTCCTGCATCCGAGTTACAAAGTGTAAACGACGATTTAGAAGGAAGTTTTAGTGGAATTGGGGTTCAATTCAATATTATGCGCGATACAATAAGTATTGTGGCTGTTATCTCAGGAGGTCCCTCCGAAAAGGTGGGCTTATTGCCAGGTGATCGAATCGTAAAAATAAATGATTCGACATTTGTTGGGAAGAAAGTGACAAACGAGAGTGTCATGAAGAAACTGAGAGGTAAAGATGGCTCGATTGTTAAGTTAGAAATTAAACGCAATACATCGAAAGTATTACTTCCATTTAAAATTGAGAGAGGAGAAATACCAGTAAATAGTGTGGATGTAGCCTATCGTGTAGAATCTACCATTGGATATATCAAAATCAGCAAATTCGGTGAAAAAACATACGATGAATTTGTATCTGCATTGGCAAAACTCCAAAGTCAGAAATGCTCGAGTTTTATCATCGACCTACGTGGTAATCCTGGTGGATTTTATAACATTGCGGTTGCGATGGTGAATGAGTTTTTGCCAAAAGATAGATTAATAGTCTACACAGAAGGAAAGACAATGCCTCGTAGCGATGAAATATCTGATGGAGCAGGTTCGATGCAGAATAATCAAATAGTGGTTTTGATCGATGAGTTTTCAGCCTCTTCGAGTGAAATTTTTGCTGGAGCAATTCAGGATAATGACCGTGGATTGATAGTCGGTCGTCGTTCTTACGGCAAAGGACTTGTGCAACAACAATATCCTTTGGCTGATGGATCTGCCTTGCGATTGACGATTGCACGGTATTACACACCTTCTGGCCGATGTATTCAAAAAGATTATCAGATGGGCGATAGTGAAAATTATGAGCAAGATATTGTAAAACGATATCTTCATGGTGAATTTGATTCTCAAGATAGTGTGAAGTTGAATAAGAAAAAAACATTCAAAACCCTAATTGGCCGAAAAGTATATGCTGGTGGAGGAATTATGCCTGATGTTTTTGTACCACGCGACACTTTTGGCACGAATTCCTATTACAATAGCTTGACGAATAGTGGCGCATTCTACCAGTTTTGTTTTGAATATGCTGATAGAAATAGAAAGACATTGTCTCAATTCAAGACATATAAACCGATGTTGGAATATCTTCAAAATCAGGATATTGTGGGTGAATTGACAGATTTTGCTCACGAAAAAGGAGTTAGACGACGTCCAATTTACATCGAAATGTCTCGCAAATTAATTGAAACACAGGCGTATGCTCTTATTGCTCGCAATATGTTAGGTGACGATGCGTTTTATCCAATCTATTTGCAGGATGATGTAACGTTGAGAAGAGCTGTAGCTGCTATCAAAAATAAAGAGGCACAGAAATTGGCGCTTAAAGCACTATCTGTTGCTCAGTAAATAGAAGATCGACCAGTTGGTCAAAGTCATTGGTGGGAATTTGTTCGAATAACTGAAAATCGAAACAAATTCCCACTTTTTTTGCCTTTAATTGAGGTAAGAACTTGTCGTAGAATCCTTTACCATATCCTATCCTTCTTTTATTTCTATCGAAAGCAACCCCTGGTATAATGACTAAATCAATGGTGTCTAGATTCGAAATTATTTCGCCAACTGGCTCCCAAACATCAAAAGATCCTTTAGTTAATGACTCTTTGCCAGAGTATTTTTTTATTTTCAGTTGATCACCAACGACTGTTGGCAGATAGACGGTTTTCGTCAAATTCCATCTTTCGATAGCATCTGAGGTTACAACTTCGAAAGGAAGTGAATGATAGGCTAGAATGTGTTGAGCCGTCTTAAATTCGATCGAGTTTTCCAGTTTTGAAATGATCTGGAGTGATTTAGCCTGCAAAATATTTTCGCCAAATTCTCTTTTTTTCTGAAAGATAATTTGACGAATGATTTTTTTCTCTATTGATATTTGATTAACGTCCTTCATAATTGTCAATAGCTAATCTCCATTCGTCAGATATCACCTTTGATTGTTTCAATTGGGGATGATAGCCTACCATGACAGTATAGCAAATGCTTTTCATCTCGTTTGTTTCAGTATTGATGAGGTGTTGCAGTAATTTTACGCTTTTGTTTCCAATGATTGTCACTTTTGTGTGAACTTCCAGCTTTTCGTTCATGTATGTGGGAGAAAAAAAATCAATATTTACATTTGCCACCACGATATCGATTTGGGTCCAATCGATGATTTCTTTTTTTATGGTCTGAAAATAATCCGCTTTTCCTAAATCAAAATAGGTCAAATAAACTGCATTGTTTACATGACCCAACGAGTCAATGTCGTTAAATCGAATTTGTATTGGAAGTTTATGATTGAAGTTTTCCATCTTGTTTTCTATTAATTGTTATCTAAAAATAATATCCGTAATAACCTCTTTTCCAACATATTCATTTAATCTGAAAACAATTTTTTCTCGGCTCATCGACAGTTCTTGTCTTAACACAGAAGAGCTTAACTGAACATATAGAACTCTATTTTTGATGAAAATGGAAGTTGTATATCCTGATACAGCTTTTCCTAACACATTTCCCCACGCTTGCAACAAATGAGTTTCATCTACACGTCTATCCAATCTGTTTTCCTTCAAAAACTGGTTGATGGCTTCACCGATGGATTGAGCGTTCTTGTGTTGCATCTATCGTTTTAAATTTGAACAAAGTTTCCATTTTCTACCTGATATAGATGATAGTTTTGATGAGCTTCCGCTATTATTTCATCCAGGTATTTTCGATTAGTGTCGGTGATAAAAATTTGACCAAACGATTCGCTTGAAACTAATCGAATGATTTTTTCCACTCTAAGGGCATCTATTTTATCGAAAATATCGTCGAGTAATAGGATAGGAGTGGTTTCACTTGCCTGTTTTAAGAATGCAAACTGCGATAATTTTAGTGCAATCAAGTAAGTTTTGTTTTGTCCTTGCGATCCTACACGCTTTAGTGGGTATTCTCCCAAAAGCATCTCCAAATCATCTTTGTGGATACCTTTTGTCGTGTATCCCAGCATCTTATCTTTTTGACGAGACAGCAACAATTGATTCAATAAGTTGCCATCTTTTAGGTGCGACTCATAAGATAGAGAGACTTTTTCATTGCCAGCACAAATAAAGTTGTAATACTCCTGAAACATAGGTGTGAAATCCGTAATAAACTTACGTCGTCTCTCGTAAATATACTCTGCAGCACGACTCATTTGTTCTTCAAGTATTTCCATTAAAGAAATATCTCTTGAGGCTGAGTCGTTTTTCAGCATTGCATTCCGTTGAAAAAGAGCCTTGTTGTAGTGTATTAGGTCCTCTAGGTATTGTTTGTCTGATTGGGCGATCACTTGATCGATGAATCGTCTTCGCTCTTCGCTTCCGCCTAAAATAAGTGTGGAATCTTCGGGCGAAATCATCACCAACGGCAACAACCCGATGTGGTCAGATAGACGTTCGTATTCTTTTTTATTGCGTTTGAATTGTTTTTTCTGCTTTCGCTTCATTCCGCAGTAAATCTCTTCTTCCTTTCCATGCAGATCATAAAAGCCTTGCATCATAAAGAAATCCTCTTCGTGTTTTATGTTTTGATTGTCAATTGTATTACTAAAGCTCTTACAAAAAGAGAGGTAATATACTGCATCCAAAACGTTGGTTTTTCCCATTCCATTGTTACCCAAAAAACAGTTTATTTTAGGTGAAAATGAAAAATCAGCCTGAGTGATATTTTTATAATTAACAATAGAAATTTGCTTCAAAAACATAATATAGCCTCTAATTGTCGAGCACCAACGGGTGTCACTTTCGACAAAGTTACAAATTTTCGTTACAATCTTCGATATACACCTAGTTTTTGCTACTTGGATATGAAAAAAGTTCGACTGAAATTTTATTTATATCCATAAAAAAAGTACTTTTGCCATCCGAACTAAATCTAATACGAGTAATAAAATAAACGAATATGGCTGAAAAGACAAAAAAAACCACTGGAGCAGATTTGGAAAATGTGCAAGAAGTTCTAACCAAATCAGAACAATTTATTGAAAAATATCAGAAACAAATTTTGATTGGATTAGCGGTTGTAATTATTGCTGTTTCAGGAGCTATGGCTTTTAAATATGCCTATTTGAATCCCAAAGAAGCACAAGCCGAGGCTGCAATGTATAAAGGAGAGATATTCTTTCAACAAGATTCATTTCGATTAGCTCTTAATGGAAATAATGCTGATTATATTGGTTTTGAAGGTGTTATTGATGAATACGGAATTACCAAAACAGCTAATTTAGCAAAATTTTATGCTGGTATATGCTACAAAAACTTAGGAAATTACGAAAAGGCAATCGATTATTTGAAAGATTTTAGTTCTGACGATAAAATGTTGAAACCTGCTGCTATTACAGCCATTGGAGATTGTCAAGTAGAATTGGGCAAAATCGATGAAGCAGCAGAATCATTCGAAAAAGCAGCGGATGTTGCAAATAATGATTTATTATCTCCTATTAATTTGAAAAAAGCAGGATTGGCTTACGAAAACTTAAAGAAATTCGACAAAGCCATAAAAGTTTATACTACGATTAAAGAGAGTTATTTTAACTCACCAGAAGCAGCAGATATCGACAAATACATCGAAAGAGCAAAATTGAGTAAATAATGGCAACTGCTTATCAAAATCTTTCTGTTTATAATGCAGATTTAGTTCCCGATGCATCTGCCATGCGATTTGGTATAGTGGTAGCGGAATGGAATGCTGAGATTACTGAAAAATTGCTCGAAGGAGCTGTCAATACGTTGACTAAGCACGGTGCAAAAGAAGAGAATATCATTGTTACTCGTGTGCCAGGTACCTTCGAATTAACGTTTGGTGCTCGTGAAGTTGCCGAAAGTTGTGAAGTAGATGCTGTGATTGTTTTGGGATGCGTGGTTCGAGGTGATACACCACATTTTGATTACGTTTGTCAAGGTGTTACAATTGGTATAACAAAATTAAATTTGTTATATGGTATTCCGTTTATCTTCGGCGTATTAACTACCGATAACATGCAACAATCACTAGACAGAGCAGGCGGAATACACGGTAACAAGGGCGATGAAGGTGCAATTACTGCAATTAAAATGGTGAATTTTTCTTGCTCTTTCAAATAAAAGGATTACCTTTGCATCGCAATTAAAAATAAGGGGCGATTACCAGAGTGGCCAAATGGGGCAGACTGTAAATCTGCTGGTAGTACCTTCGGTGGTTCGAATCCATCATCGCCCACAAGATTAGCAATTTAAACTGTAAATCTTAATTGCGGGAGTAGCTCAGTTGATAGAGCATTAGCCTTCCAAGCTGAGGGTCGAGGGTTTGAGCCCCTTCTCCCGCTCATAAAAAAAGCACCTCGAAATGAACTGTACCCCAAAAGTTAGACACAAAACTTTTGGGGTCTTTTTATGGAAAATTGTAAGCGAAAGAATCTTAAGCACAGCTATTCAGAACGAATAAGGGTAGTAGAACTGTACAATCAAGGCT
>JAQTZA010000010.1 GCA_028687995.1 Bacteroidales bacterium | reverse complement strand
GGTCGTAACTCTTAAATGACATATAAATCGTTTATTATCAACACTATAAAGATAGAAAATATCCATTAAATTGCCAAATTTTAGACACAAAAAAACTGCCTCAAAAATTATTTTGAGACAGCCTCTTTCCAACATTTATGTAAGATTATATCTGACGAGCTATTTCTCCATGAAACGCCATATCCAGTCCCTCTTTTTCTTGTTCTAGAGATACCTTAACTGGGATAAATCGATTTATGATTTTGAATAAAGCTACCGTAAAGAAGAATGCGTATGTAATAGCAATTAAAATAGCTACAATTTCCTTAAATAACAACATTCCATCTCCTCCATAAAAAACGCCGTTTGGAATTGAAGCATTGATTCGTGAGTCAGCAAATAGACCTAAGCATATTGTGCCGATAACACCTCCCATTCCGTGTACTCCCCATACGTCGAGGGCATCATCCCAGCCTTTGTGTTCTTTATATTTCACTGCTAGAAAGCATCCAATGGCTGCTATGATACCAATAATAGCAGATGCATAGATATTCACATATCCAGCTGCTGGTGTAATGGTTGCCAATCCGGCAACAGCCCCAGTCATTAATCCAATGAAAGTCGGTTTTTTATTACCTGTATTCCATTCGATTATCAGCCATGTGAGAGCCGCAAAAGAAGCGGATGTGTCTGTGTTTAGGAATGCTGAAACTGTTATGGCATTGACTGCCAATTCACTTCCTGCATTAAAGCCATACCAGCCAAACCAAAGGAGGGCTGTCCCGATTGCCACAAGGGGAATGTTGTTAGGGAAATGGCGCTCGTTTCGCCGTCCAACAAAATAGACGGATGCTAGAGCCGCAAAACCGGCTGTAGCATGTACTGTAATTCCACCGGCGAAATCAAAAACGCCCCATTCGGCCAATAATCCACCTCCCCATACCATGTGTACAAATGGATAATAAACGAAAACTTGCCAAAATACGAGAAAGAGAATGTATGATTTGAATGAGACCCGATTGATGAACGCCCCAGTAATTAATGCAGGTGTGATAATCGCAAACATCATTTGATAGGCGATGAATATGTATTCTGGAAAACGTTTTTCTGGAGAATAAAGCGTAGATGGCGTAATTCCTTGAAAAAACGCCTTGTCTAGATTTCCAAAAATTCCAAGAAAATCTGTCCCTGCTGCATGATTACCACTAAAGCATAAGGAATAACCAAATGCAAACCAAATCACGGAACTTATACTCATTGATACAAAACTTTGCATCATGATACTGAGTATGTTTTTTTTACATCCCAAACCGCCATAGAAAAAGGCTAATCCTGGGGTCATTAGCATCACCAAACTGGTGGCTAAGATCATAAACGTAGTCAATCCAATATCAAACATAATGTTACCTGTTATTTTTATGCAAAGATATTGATAAAAATTAAAATAGTAAGCAAAATGGTGTAAATTTTGATTGAATTGTATCTATATAGTTTGATTATTGATAAATATGCAGTAAATTGATATCATAATGATTGATTCGAATAATGGTAATTTGTTGTTAATATGGATGTTTCTGTGGAACTATGTATATAAAATTACGAAAACTGTTTCAAATTGAATATGATTGATTGGGTTTTTAAGTCATAAAAAAAGTCCATACTGATGTAGTATAGACTGATTGAATTTATATTAAAAAATGATTAATCTTTTTTACTGTAAAGTAAGTTCCAAATGGCACTCTCGATGGTTGGGTGGATGAATTGGTATCCAAGTTGGAAAAGTTTTCCTGGATAAATTTTCTGACCTTGAGTGATCAATATTTCTCTCTCTCCTAACACTAACTTTAGTAAAAAACGAGGAATATTTAGCCACGAAGGTCGGTTTAATTCAAGGCTAATTGCCTGTGTGAAAATGTGGTTGTCAGTATTCTGTGGTACAGTCACGTTTAATATTCCTTTTGCTTCGGGAGTATCAATCATAAATTCGAAGATAGAAACCAAGTCATCGATGTGTATCCAAGAGAATCCTTGCTCGCCAGAAGCTATTTTACCACCCACGAAAAATTTGAACGGCATTATTATTTGTGGAAAAACGCCACCGTCAGGTGCTAACACAATTCCAATTCGCGGAATTACTAATCGTACATCAGAGGAGATTTTTTGTGCTTCAAACTCCCAAGCTCTACACACTTCTGCCAGAAAATTATCTCCATAACGAATTTCTGTTTCGTCACAAATAGCGTCGATAGGATAGGCTCCGATAGCAGAAGCTGAGATAAATAGTTTGGGTTTCTTTTCTAGACAATTTATCGCTTTTACAATGGCTCGAGTAGTTAGAATTCTGCTGTCGTGTATTCGTTTCTTTCCGGCTCTGTTCCATCGTTGATTGATAGGCTCTCCAGCCATATTAATTACTACATCGCATCCCTGTATGATTTTTTGAAGAGCGTCAAAGTTTTCATTACTTAAGAGCCTGCGATTGATGGGAGCAACCGTATGTCCGTGTTGATGAAAGGATTTGATTAGATAATTCGCTAATAATCCGTGACTTCCACTGATGGCTATTTTCATCCTATTTTGCGTTAACAAAGAGTAAGGAAAACAAAAGTTTATCCTTTAATATTAATGTGTGTTTCGCAAAGATAATTAAATATGAAAAACTTAGTTAGATTTTAACACATTCTTCTATTCGAAAGAGGTAAAAAAAGAGCAGAATCAAAAAAATATGATTCTGCTCTACGTTAGTTTTATATATTTTTTTACCAATTGTGTTCGAAATATATTTTTTTACGAACAGGGCAGTTGCAAATAGTTTTGTGTCCATAATGCAGCCTGAAAGTACAAGGTTTGTTCGTTGTGCAATTTACGAAAATGAGTTTTGTGCCAATTGTGCTTAATACATTTCCGCAGGAGTAGTTTTTTTCAAATAAACATCGATGTTCGTTTTTGCAAGCTCCAGATGCTGCAATTGTTTCTTCGTTGATTTTGTACCTCATTTTGGTGGAATAAGTGGTGAATAAATGTCAAGATAGTAATTCAACCAAGGGATTCAACAAAGCAACTAGACCTATCTTATTTTTATGTTACAAATATAGAATAGTAATTTCGTATATTTCTAAAAAATGTGTTAAAATAAGATGGATTCTAAAAAAATAAGAAACCTATATCAAGATTTCGTTTTATATAACATTACATTTATTCAAATAGTATAGTGTGAAAATTATATTTATATATCTAGTAATTAATAGTTTAAGTTATTTTTATTGGATGTTAGTGTGAGTTTTTTATTGATTAAATATGAGATTATTGTTATGAATGATATCATAAATATTTTCTCCAAAAATACATAGGTGGTTCGGTATCGTGAAAATCGATACTTTGATAAAGCTTTTGGGCGGTTGTGTTATCGTGTCGAACTTCGAGTGATATGCGGCTACATTTGTGCTCTTTTGCTTTATCTACAATCGCATTCATCAATAGTCTGCCAATACCCAATCCCCGAAATTCAGGGACGACAAACACGTCGTGTATATTGAGCATAGGGCGAACACTGAAAGTAGAGAAATTCTCAAACGCAACAATCAATCCCGAAGGTTTTCCGTCGGTTTCGGCTAGAATGGCTATCGCTTTTGGGTGATTTCGCAAGCCTTCTACTAATTCAATCTGCTGTTGAGGAGATAATAAATCACCGCCACCCATTTCGTCAGCAATGTAGCCATTCATCAATGTTCCCATTGTTTCTCTATGGTAAGGTAACTCGAAATTAAAATCTGAAATGATGGTTTTTTGTGTGTTCATACTATTTTTTTTATAAAATAATTAATTCACTTTCTCTTAATTCTTGCAGTGTGGAGCTTCTCCAAAAAATGTCAAATCCATCATTGAAAGTTGTTTCATAACTCTTTTTCATTTGCTCTACAGTAGTTTTTTTCTGACTTTTCATCTCTATTTTTTCAAGGAATTGCACAAGCCATTTCCCGACCTCTTCAGTAGTATCTATTGTTAAATCGTAGGTTTTGAGGTGAAACGTTAATCGAGCAAACATCTTTTGTTTTCCTTTTTTTGTCTTTGTCATTGTTGAGAGTTGTGGAACAACACCCAACCAAACAATCTGTTTAGTCAATGGAATCTCCTTTTCTATATTCTCTTCGATGGATTTGCGAATGAAAGTTGAAGGAATGGTGGTGGGTGGCACTTTGAAATCGAACCAATGCGAGAGTGGTAAGTCAAAACCTGCCTCGTGCATATAGTTGTAGAGTGCTTTTCTCAATCCATCACCATATTTAATGTGGTTTGCGCCTGTTGGGTCGATATGTATCACATCGTTGTTGGCAAATTTTCCTGAGTTTGGTTGTTGAGTAATGCCAAATTCGGTTGGATTTTGACCAATCGGACTGTGAGCCGTTAACGTGAAAATGTGCCAGAAGCCGGATTGCAACACACCTTCGCTGAAAAGTTGACGCACCATTTCGAGCGCATCGATGGTTTCTCGTTCTGTCTGTGTCGGAAACCCGTACATCAGATAGGCATGTACCATGATGCCGTTTTCGGTAAAATGTTTCGCTACGTTTGCTACTTGCGATACCGAAACACCTTTATTGATTAATGTCAACAGTCTATCAGAAGCGACTTCCAGTCCACCCGAAACGGCAATGCAGCCTGCAGCTTTGAGCAATCGGCACAAATCATCGGTGTAGTTTCGCTCGAATCGCACGTTCGTCCACCAAACAATGCGAAGACCTCGGCGCACTATTTCGAGCGAAAGTTCCCGGAGCAATGCCGGCGGAGCCGCTTCATCCACAAAATGAAATCCATTTTGTCCCGTTTGGGCAATGATGGCTTCTATTCGATCGCAAAGCATCAATGCGGTGCTGGGCTCGAATCGTTTGATGTAGTCGAGCGTGGTATCGCAAAAGGTGCAGCGTCCCCAATAACAACCGTGTGCCAATGTTAGTTTGTTCCATCGACCATCGCTCCAAAGTCGGTGCATCGGGTTGACGATTTCGATGACAGAGAGATATTTGTTGAGCGGCAAATCGCTGTAATCGGGTGTACCCACCTCTTTTTGTGCAAAATCTTTCGGTAAAGTATTATCAATGAAAACAACTTTTCCATCTATCAACGTAAATGTGCGTTTCAACTCATTTAATTCAATTTCTTTGTCGAAAAATTTCAAGAGTTGCAGCACGGGAGCTTCGCCATCGTCGAGGGTGATAAAATCTACAAAGTCAAAAATCCGTTCTTCACGAAGGGAGCGCAACTCAGTGTTGGGATATCCACCACCCATCATCACTTTTATCTCGGGGAAGTGAGCTTTGATGTATTGACCGCATTTCAATCCGCCGTAGAGATTGCCCGGAAAAGGCACCGTGATGGCAATCGCCGTGGGAGAATATTCTGCTATTTTAGTTTTTAGAATGGAGATTAGAGCTTTGTCAATAAACTGATTGGGTTCGCTCAGTCGCTCTGCTAATCCATCGAAAGAGGTAGCACAACGCCCCAAGCTTTCAGCATAACGACTGAATCCGAAGTGCGGATCAATTGCTTCGACGATGAGATCCGATAAATCTTCGAGATACAAAGTGGCTAAATGGCGCGCTTGATCGTTCAATCCCATGGTGCCAAATGCCCACTCTAACTCCTCAATTTCGTCGTTGAATCGTGATGCTTCAGGCAGAAAGGTGCGTTGACAAATGGTGTGTGCCAAGGTCGGATTCTCATTTTGCAAAAACCGAATCACGAGGTCAATAGTTTCGATGTACTCCCGTTTGAGGTGGATCATTCGTTGCGCATTTACCGAAAACGCTTCTCCTTTGGATGCAATTTCGGAGAAAAGTGCTCTTAGCCCTTTTTCGGAAAAAATATCGAGAATCATTTCGATGCCCAAATCAATTTGATTCGAAGCGATTCCTTGCGTGTTGAGGAATCCTTTGAGGTAAGTCGTCGCAGGATATGGCGTGTTGAGCTGAGTAAATGGGGGAGTTATGAAGAGAACTTTTTGACTCATAGTTGAAAAATAAAAATATGAAGCGATTTTGGAGAAAGACTAACTTTCAGAATGTTATTTTTTATACTTAAATTCTCTTGAGTTGGAGGAATTAAATTTGGATTGTCGAGCGAATTATCTAACTCGGGGTGCACCGAAGTCAAGGTGTGATGAATCACTTTTGATGCGTTTCGTTTCAATCCCTCCAATAGGAACGAAGTAGTTTGTGCATTGTTCGAATAGTTGACGATTTTCACGATGATTTGATTTCTGTTTTTGTCGAACTGCGAAGAAGCAAACAAATCCTTTTCTCCTGCAATCGCTTGATTGTTAAGTGTAGTACTCAATGCGTGGGTGCCTTGATGAAGCGCGAATAGTTGCTGCACATAATAACTTGCTGTTTTTGCAATGCGAAGATTGTCGAACCAAATCAAATCAGGAGCGCATTGCCACGCCTCTGCATTTGCCAATAAGGGAGCATAGACACACGTTTCAACAACATCGGCATTTCGCTCGATACCCGTCATGAATGCCGCTTCGCGCAAAGCACTGTTCAGACTGCTTCTAGCATTGTTCTCGGTAGCACCCATTTCGCCAATCACTATTTTTGTAGTGTTTCGTTTGTAATTGTCGTATTTGTTTGCGTTTGCCAAGAACCACTCGGGTGAACGAAAAAGTTGTTCATCCACAATGTGTATATCGCAGTTTTTCAGGAATTCAATTCTGTTCTCCATCTCTTTGGCATCGGGGTTGGTACCTGCAGAGCCAATCAACTCCATTTTCGGATAGCGGTGTTTGATGGCTTCCACAAATCGACTGAGGTATTCGAAATCGGCCGATGTTTTGGCATTGTCGGCAATGGTCAGGTTTTTGATGTTGAACGGATCGGGATGTCCCATTTCGGTACGAACTTCGCCCCACGTAGCCTCTTCTGCATCGTTCACGAACTCAATCAAATCGAGTGCGTCCTGAATGTGTTCCTCCAAAACTTCTTCCACGTTGGTGCTTTTTGCTTTTGGGTTGTTTACTATAGATGACAATCCGCAATCGACCACCAACATTGGTTCTGCACCAATCTCTTCGCAATAGGAGAGAAATTCGTACAATCCAAAGCCGTAGGTTTGAAAATATTCTGGAAATTTCTTTTTATCGATGGTGTAGTTCCAACGCGAAATGTCTGTGGGACGATTTTCTACTTTAGTGAGTGTGTTTTTCCACGAATAAGAGGGTGTGACGTTCTTTCGATCTATCGGATTTCCACCTGGAAAACGCAGAACTTGAGGCTTGGAATCAGCAATCGCTTCTGCCAAATCGTTGCGCAGACCGCCGGGGTGATTGTGGAATGTTTTAGTAGGGAAAAGCGAAACATGATCGATGTCAATCGCTCCCCGCAGTCGGCTCGAAATGCGAAGTTTTGCTCTACCCTCGGTGATGGGAGAGGTGAGGGTGGTGATGTATTTTGTCCAGCGTTTGCCACTCAAGGTTAGCTCCTTGGCACAAATCACCACATTCGATGGCGAGACTAGTTCCACGATGAGTTTCATGTCGCACACGCCGTAATTGCGTGCGAAGCAGCTAAATCGGTATCTCTCGCCTGCCGTTACAGGAATTCCTCGGAAACCTTCGTTTTCGATGCCAACACCCATCGGTTCGTCTCGTAGTAGGAGATGGATGTAGTGCGGTGCATTTTCGAAACAGGGTTCTTTGCTATCTATCTTCACATTGCCAAAGGGTGTCCAACCCATCATCGGAAAATCATATTCAAAGGAGCGATTCTTCACCAGTTCGGCATACAATCCGCCATCGAATGCCGAGTTGATATCCGACAGATTGAATCCAAACAAGCTATTGGGGATTGTAAATTCCATCTTCTTGGTATGAATCACAATCGACAATTCGCTCTCTTCTGCCTGAGATAAGCAGGGAAGCATCGCCAAAAGTGCGAAGAATAGCAGCAATCGTCTGTATAGATGCGTCGAGTGGATATGCATACCTGTTTTGATGATGTAAGATTCAACGGTTTGTGTAGTATCACAAAGATAGAAAAATATATTCAAAAAGGAGTCTTTATGACTTTTGGAATATTATCCTCGAATTAAGTGATCATTTTTTGTAGATACTTGAAGAATAACATACGAAAAAATAATATATTTGTTGTCGGAACAGAGTTCCTTATAATGCAAAAAAAGCGGGATGGCATATCTCGCTAACAGACAACACCATTGTGTGGTATATCCGAAGGGACTGGGGAATGGTGGATGTAAGTCTTATTATGGCGGAAGTATTCCTTTAACTGAATTAGTTATTACTGCAAAAAGACGTAAATAATGAAAAAAGTACTGATATTAGTTTTCAGTTTTGTTTTTATCTCAAATTTAATCGCTCATTCAGAAGATTCAGTGTTTGTTTTTCCACCTGAGGATAATTGGGTTAATACTGATAGTTTGGGTATTTTGCTAAAAGATTTTCTTTATTCAGAGTTAGATTTTCCAAATACTATCCCTGATGATTCAATTAAAGGAAGGATGATAGTTTCATTCACAATTATGGAAAATGGAAAGACGAGCAATTGTAAGATTGTAAAAGGAATTAGTCATTATTTAGATATTATAGTGCTTAGGAAATTACGTTTATTTGATTTGAAGCGTGCGGCAGTGTATGAAAATAACGGAAAAACTCATGCTATAGACTATACTGTACCAATTCTATTTAATATCCCGTCCCGGTTCAGCGTACCCTATAATAAACCGTAGCGCGGTCGTTGAGCGAAGGCTCTGCCTTCGCTCGTGCTAAAAGCAAAGCTCCTGCTTTGCAAATACATAATGCAAAGCAGGAGCTTTAAAGAAAAAACGACGTAGGCAGAGCCATACGCCGAACGACTGGCTAAGGTAGAGACTACCGACAACGGGGGTTCCTTATAATGCTAAAGATGAGAAGCCAGTTGAAGAGGAAATAAAAATACTTGAAGAAACAGGTATTAGAAATATGAAGCCTCTTGAACTTATAAAGAGATAATTTAATATGAAAACTATGCGATTACATTTTGTATTACTTATGATAGTTGTTAATTGTGTGCAATTAATAGCAAAAAATATTCAACCTGTTAATTTAACAGATTCTCTGATTGAGTTTTTAATAACTAAAGATGACTTTGATGAAAGTATGAAAGCGGAGGGTACTATGTTGATTGTCAATGATGTTTTAACACTGAAGCAATATAAGAATCAAGAGGCTGGTATTTTTAAATTTGGCACATTAACAAGTCATTCGTATTTTCATTTGTTGCTTAAGGAAAAAGATAATGAGACTTTAGTTGATATGAAACAACCCTATGAAAATATAGTGTTTTTATTATTGGAGTATTTTCAAAGAAATGAAATTTATTCCAAAGATAAAATTTTGCTTTATATTAAAAAAGTTACAGAATTGTATAATAAAAATCGAAGTAATAATCCTTGGAAAGTTGATAAATAATGGTAATCCCCGTCCTCACGGATATAAAGCCGTAAAAAAATGATGTTGGTTGGCGGGAAGCAGAGTTCTATGGAGCTAAAAATAAAAAGACGTTCCGTAGAAACAGAACGTCGAACAATTAAGTCAAGCGACATCCTTGTCGCTTGAGAATCAATCAAAAAAGCGGTATGAAAACCGCTTGTCCCTTCAAATTAGATTGGATTTATCGTACAAGACAAAAGCGTCTTATTCTCCCAGATTATAGTAAGCCAACGATTTCTTCTCTTTTGCTTTTTTCCAGAGCGATTCGTTGATTTTATGCGTGACGTAGGCACTTCCGCTACCCAATAATGCACCCGCCAAAACGTCGGAAGGGTAGTGAACCCCAAGGTAAACACGTGAATAGCCAACGAGGCTTGCCCACGTGTAGGCAGGAGCAATCACAAACCATTTTGGATATGCGATACTTACAGTTGTGGCAGTAGCAAATGCCGCAGCGGTATGCCCAGAAGGCATGGAGCCACCGCCACCATCGGTGAGCTTCGTCACATCGTTGGGATATGCTTCGAAGGGGCGTTTCCGGTTAAATACTTGTTTCAATACCAATGTAGATCCTCCCATTGCAAGCATCGATCCAGCAAAGAATGTCAGGTTTTTGGTCAGATTTGGATCGTCCGTCAATTTACCCACTGCGAACATCACCACAGGTGTCGCAATCATGATGGGCGTTACGCTATTGGTGATATTTTTGAATGCATCGTCTTGAAAAGAAGTGCGGTTACCATTGATCTCTTTTACAATGTTGATGTCGATATTTTGTCCAAATGATTGTTGGGCGAAAAGTAGAGACAGTGTTAGTAGTAGGGTGTAGATTCGTTTCATTTTATTCATTATTCAGATGATTCTCTTTTTTAGCCAGATATTCTTTGTGCGTTAGCCCCAACGATTTCGAGGAGAAAGAGTCAACGACGATTTTCCAAATTTTTACGTTGTTAATGGCGGGCGATGAATAGGTGAATTCACGACCAGCGTAGTGTTTCATTGTCAGGTTCATGATGTCTGTTTTTGCAGCAACATCTTCTACAAACTCCACTTTACCACGACAAATCGCACTGTCGGAACGCATACGATAGCTACAGGCGACCTCGGGATGTTGATGCACTAACTTCTCTCCCACGCTGAAGGTGATGCAGACACGGTTGTTACGATTCACAATGTCAATCAGCGAACCGTCGGGTGCAGAATGCAGGTAGATGATGCCGTCGTGGTAGGCAAAATTCATTGGTAGAACGTAAGGCGTACCATCCGTATCGGCAAATCCTACAAAACATACTTTAGAATCGGCGATTACTTTTTCTGCCTCTTCACGGCTATGATTTTGATACGATTTCATACAACTTCCGTTTTAGAAATGTTACTAGAATGACTCGGTTTCTGATGGAATGGTGTTAAAAACATATCCTTCGGATCGAAGCCATTCAATTGCTTGCGGAAGTGCTTGTTTCATATTCTTTTCCGATTTCAGAGAATCGTGAAAGACAATAACAGAGCCGTTTCGCACATATTTTTTTACGATACAAAACACATCGTCTCCGTTCAACTTTTTGCTGTAATCGCGCGTTACTAAATCCCACATAACTATGCGAAAACGATGACGTAGAAACCAGAATTGAGGGATGCGGATGTGACCGTGTGGTGGTCTGAACAGTTTGCTGTCGATGTACTGAGTGGCTTTTTGGATATTTGCGATATAGTTGTGAGTAAGGGTCTTCAACCCTTGGATGTGGTTGAATGTATGATTTCCCGTTTTATGTCCCCGACGAAGGATTTCTTCATAGATTTCGGGGTATTTTCGCACATTATCACCCACGCAAAAGAAGGTGGCTTTTACTTGATATTGATCGAGTAGATCTAATACCCAAGGCGTAACCTCAGGTATTGGACCGTCGTCGAACGTTAGATAAACGCACTTCTGCTCTTGCGGAATTTTCCAGATTGCTCCAGGGAAAAATAGGCGATAGAGACGAGGTGGGCGTTCTATAAACATCTGTTATTGACCTTTTTGGTTTGTTCCCCAGCCAGCACTATACATCTGAAACAGCGGCATGTGTTTTTCTGCTAATTTTGGATTGTACGTTGAGTACAATTGCAAAATAGATTGCAAAACAGCTAAGCCATTGCCTACATCATTTGTGACAGAATTATATTGGGAGGTGGTCAACGAATTGTACCATTTCAATTCTAACTCTGTATTATTAGCGATGTCTTCAGTTATTTTTTCAGCTTTCTCTTTTTGACCTAAGTGATAGTAGGCTTCGGCCAGCGTCAACGATGAATAATCGTTTGGAATGGTCGATGGCGGTAATACTTTCATGCAATAATCCAATGCTTTGAGAGCTTTGTCTTTTTTGCCTTCCACCAAAAGTTGATTAATTAGTTTGCCAAACATAAAACGGAATGTCTTGCACATACGAAGGTTGTTCTCATCAAGATAAACTTTCGGATTGCCGATTCCGCCCCACTTGAATTTATTGACCATATTGTCGTACATCACGTCAGAATTGACACCACCATTTGCTCCAAAGGCTTGCGGTGTAATGCGATAGGTTAATCCTTCGAGGCTGAAATATTTATTCAGGTTGAGGTAATTTTCGTTTCCAACAGTAACTGCATAGCAAATCGGACGTTTGAATTTGCTGTTTGCGAGCATATCCAAAATCACCATCTCTTGTTTTCCCAAATACTGTTTTCCTTTCAGCGAAATTTCCATTTTACTCAACACGGCTGCATGAGGTACCAACGTTCCACTTTTGCGAAGTGCCATTGTGTCAACAGGTATATATAGATTTTCTGTAGGGATAAACTCGATGCTTTGATCACCCTGTTTGATTTTCAGATTTGGGTCGTCAGATTTCACAATATTCATGGCTTGCGTCACATCCATTGGTTCGTTGAGCATAGTGGTTACATATACTACGTCTCGTGTACCTTGTGCATATTGCCACGGCTCGAAAGAGATTGGAAGCGGTTTCGAATCGTACGCTTCGCGACGCATTTGGTCGATATACCAATCGGTTTGCAGGTAACTCAAGTTACAAACACGAACGTCGGTGCGAACGCCTTCTACCTCTTGATTATACCAAAGAGGGAATGTGTCGTTATCGCCATTGGTGAAAATGACTGCATTTGGAGGACACGATACTAAGTAATTGTATCCGAAATCGCGGCAAGTGTAACGATTTGAACGATCGTGATCGTCCCAGTTTTCAGCACCCATTTTTGCCGGAATCAAAAGGCATGCTAATGTGGCAACTATAGCGCCAATGGTTTCATTCGTATATTTGCTAAGTCCTTTTGCAATGGCGGCTACACCGAGACCTATCCAAATACAATATGCATAGAAGGAGCCGGCGAAGGCATAATCTCGTTCACGCGGTTGATAGGGATATTGATTCAGATAGAATACAATCGCCAAACCAGTCATGAAGAACAGGAAGAAGGTTACCCAAAATCCTTGTATGCCTTTTTGTCCAGAATAAGCTTGAAATAGTAATCCGATGATTCCCAGAATCAGCGGCAGCATATAATATTTATTATGCCCCTTGTTGTTTTCCATCGATGGAGGCAGATTCGATTGATCTCCTACCAAAAATTTATCAATAAAGTTGATACCTGTAATCCAGTTCCCATTGTTCACCTCTCCATTCCCTTGAATGTCGTTTTGGCGACCCGAGAAGTTCCAAAAAAAGTAGCGCCAATACATGAAATTCATCTGGTAAGAGATAAAGAACTTGATGTTTTCAATCATCGTCGGCATTTTCACGGTTACCTTTTCTCCCATTCGATCGTAGGTGACATCTGTACCTTTGAAATCGGACCAAACTTTGTAGGCTTGTATGTGATTTGCTTGTCGGCTATACATTCGAGGAAGCAGCATCTTGGTTTCAGATACATATTCGTAATCTTCTTTGTATCCAGAAATGTAATATTGATCTTTCTCTTTGTCGTTCTTTTTTACTTTACGCACCCAAATTGGTGCACCTTTATCGACCACCGCAGCGCCTTGTGAATCACGTTGCACATCCGAAACGAATGTTTCTCCATATAATAATGGACGATCACCGTATTGCTCACGACTCAAATAACGGCCAAGGGTGAAAATATCTTCGGGTGAGTTTTGATCCATTGGTGTGTTCGCTGCCGATCGAATGATAATGATGGCATACGACGAGTAACCGATCAATATCGACATCAAACATAATAATGCTGTGTTGATGATGGCAACATCCCATTTTTTATTAACAACCAAAAACCAACCCAAACCACCAATCAATAGAATGGCTAAGAATATGCCGGCAGCTCCACTTGTTAGGAAAGGTAGCCCAACCAACGAGACAGAGGCTAAGAAAGAGCCGATGATTCGTTTTTGGTTTGTACCCTGCGTAGTTTCATAAAGTCCCCAGATAATGGTGGAAGAGACAACCAAAATGTAAACAATTAGTCCTGTGTTGAACGGCATTCCAAATTCATTCACAAATAGAAGCTCGAACCAACCAGCTACTTTTACCAATCCAGGAATCATGCCGTACATTACTAATCCGACTAATATAAAAGAAAGTAGCAATGCTTTGAGAGATCCTTTGAGGTCAGCATCAGGATTTTTCTTGTAATAATAAACCAATACGATGGCAGGAATACAGAGTAAGTTCAGAAGGTGAACGCCGATAGACAGACCAGTCAGATAGGCAATTAACACAATGAAACGATTGGCGTGAGAGCTGTCTGATGCATTTTCCCATTTGAGAATAAGCCAAAAAACAACTGCTGTAAAGAACGACGAAAACGCATATACTTCGCCTTCTACGGCCGAAAACCAGAATGTATCGGAGAAAGTATAGGCGAAAGCACCTACCAAACCACTACCCATCACTGCGATGAATTGTCCGGTGGTGAGAGTATCACCTTTAATTAATAGTTTTTTAGCTAAATGGGTGATGCTCCAGAATAGAAACATAATAGTGAGCGCACTCAACAATGCCGACATAGTATTCACCATACGTGCTACTTGTGTAGGATCCGATGCAAAATGAGTAAAGAAATTACCAGCTAACATGAAGAAAGGTGCTCCCGGAGGGTGACCCACTTCCAACTTCATGGCTGAAGATATAAACTCGGGACAATCCCAAAAACTAGCGGTAGGTTCAATAGTAAGAATGTAAACGACTGCCGAAACGGCAAAGGTAATCCAACCGAGTAGGTTGTTGACGAGTTTATAGTTCTTCATTTCTAAGAAAAATAGATAAAACTTTGAATCTGATTAATGATGCGCAAAGATAGAAAAGTTTTCTAAAAAATATTATCAAAGTAGTTGAAACCTGACTGTCTCAAAGCCTTGTATTACAGATTTATGAACATAATATCAAATTGATAGGTGAAATGCAGAAACGAAATGTCAAATTCTGCAAAAAATGAACTTAAATATGCTCTTTATTGTCTCAGAATTTTAGGTAATTTAGGTGAATTGTACTTGGGGTAAAGCACAACCTTAAATAATAATAAAATGGGCTAATAGCAGCGAAAACCAACCGCTCAAAATCAGGTAGGTGATTGCAAAATAGGTGAATTTTCTGTTCTTATGTCCCATGAAATAAATCAAAATAAAAATGGAAAATACGCCTCCGCAAAGCTCAAGTAAATGTAGAGTCATTTCTGAAATACGTTGCTTGTGTTTAATAGCGGCCTTTTTATCGTAAATGAAAAATAATCCGCTGACCAGATTGATAATGAGAAGGTAGGAGAGAAGTAGCGTATTCATCGATTTCAAATAAGGTCTGTAGAAAATGTAAAAATAGATAGAAAGAATAATTCATGCAATAAACTAATCAAATTGTTTTATTTTGATAGGGTTTGTTGGCCTTATCCTTTAAGGCAAATTTGCATTCCTTGTATTGCGAAGAGTCTTTCATCGAAAGAATTTACTACTTTTGTTTCAATTCATTTATTGTTGAATGGAGAACGTTTCCATCATTAAAAATTGATAAAATGCAAAATCAATCCTCGAAATTTTCTTCGGCTGATGTTGTTGTAAAAACCAATAGCGAATTCTCTCATCTAAAAGCAGAGGCCGATGTGAATATCCGCAAGCGGACGTTGCAAACACTTCATTCTTCTCACGAAGCGGAGCTTCATTCGATGATTAATGTTTTTACGAAGGGAAGTTATACTGCTCCCCATGTACATTGGGTTGAGAACGAATCTGATACTGTTATCCGTAAAGGCGAATCTTTTATTGCACTCGAAGGAGAGGGGAAGATTGTCTTGTTTAGCGAAACTGGAGAGATTGACCGCGTTATTTCGATGAATGCTGCGGAGCAAACGATGGTGTGGATTCCCGCAGGAGTTTGGCATTCTGTCGTTTGTATTTCACCCTATTTTATCGTTTTTGAGAATAAAACAGGTCCGTGGAAGGAGGGCGAAGATAAACTTTTTCATCCGCTTTTCCCCAAAGAAGGAGATTCCTCCGGTGATGCTTTTGTGAAAGAGTGGGAGAGTCTTTAGTCGATATTATTCGAGTCTAAAAATCATATTTTGCCCTTTTCTGTACACCGAATTTAGCTCAGGTATTATTTTCCCATTTAATGGGTTTTGAACTGTAGTAGATTTCAAAAAGCTGGATAAACCCATTATCTGTAAGGTGCGGTTGAGTACTAACTCTTTTGTATTACCTAATGGCAGAAAATCGGCGCCAGATTCATATTCATTGATGTAATTATTGCCTGTTGGTATAAATCCATCGCTGTAGTTCGACTCGCCTGCACTGTTATATAATTTCAATGTTATTGGATGCAAAATATAGTTGTATAGAGTACTTGTTATCTCATACGATCCTAAATTCTTCCCAACGGTCTTTGTGCCAATTAGATTTACAGGCATGTATGGTTTGAGCGAATTGACAACCAATTCACTTGCTGATGCTGTTGCAGAACTGCAAATAATGTAGAGTTCCGTTAAATTTACATTTTGATTGATAATGTCTTTTGAATTATAGAAGTTGAGATTTTCGAAGCCACCTGTTAAGCCACGTTCTTTGGTGATTTGATCGTTGTATTGTTGTTTTGCCATCAAACTTCCTAAATTCTGAGATTGCACAATCATGCTGCACAGTAACTGACAGCTAGAGATATACCCACCACCATTGAATCGTAAATCTAGAATTAGTTTATTGATTTGTTGGCTTTTGAAATAAGAAAAAACACTCTTCAATTCGGTATCATAGGTTTTGTCGCTAAATCCTGATGGTCCAGTAAGGAATTGATTATAAATTAAATAACCAACCTTCGTATTGTTGATTGTGAAAATTGAATCGAGAAAAATAGGATCGGCACTCATATCTGTTGCAGCAGCTAAAGCAACTGTTTTTTCGGGTGTAAGTTGATAGCTGGTGTTGATTTTACCTTTCGATAAAACAATATCGCCACCACTTAAGAATTTCTCCAAATCGGATTTTACTATCTGAACACCATTGATAGCATAATACCAATCGCCACGCTTGATGCCTGCTTTTTCAGCAGAGGAATTAGGATGTACATATATCACACGAATGGCCATCGAGATACTCCCCGAAAATGTATAGTATTGAAATTCAAAACCATAGGTTGATTTCGATTCTCCAAATTTAGCTGTTGTCTTTTTCTTTTCGATGTACGAAAAATAGTAATTGCGGTTGTTTTTTTCTTGAGCAGATAGAAGTATCGGAAAGAATGATTCTGGATCTTGGTTGAAGTTTAGAGAAGAGGTAGCTGGAATGTCTTTGTAAAACAAGTAGTCGTGTTTCAACGAATTATAAATCCATTGGTTAGTTTTTTCGTTTTCTGTTAAGGCAATCTCTTTTTTGCAAGCAAAAGTGGTAAAAAGAAATATAAGTGCAATATATTGAAACGGGCTTTTCATAAACATAAAACTATATTTTGGGGTAATTATTTTGACAATTGAATAATATAATTCATTTTTAAGAATTGGTTGCAAAGATAGTTTTTCTATACTAATTGTAGATTCCTTTCAATCGATAATTCACAAAAATATTTCAGATAAATTGTCTTAATTTTGTAACTTACTTATTCGTTGATTCACAAAATAAATAAGTAAGTTTGTAAAGACGAAAAAATAATGAATATGAAGGATAAAAGTAAAAAAGGCATACCATCTTCAGGCAAACGCATGAAGAAGGAAGAGATGATACGTAAAATTGTAGATTTTCTGAGTTTTGATCCCAAACGTGCTTTCAATTATAAACAAGTTTCGCATGGCATTGGCGCATTAACTCATCCCCAAAAAGAGATGGTTGTCTATATTTTGACCGATCTTGCAGCTGATGATGTGTTGGCAGAAGTATCTCCAGGAAAATACAAATACCTTAGTCGTGGGAAAAATATAATTGGAATATTCGACCGAAAAAGTAATGGCAAGAATCAGGTGATTCCCGAAGATGGTGGTGATCCAATATTTGTAGCCGATAGAAATGCTGGTAGAGCAATGAATGGTGACACTGTTGAGGTCATGCTTAGTGCTAAACGCAAAGGTTCTACTCCTGAAGGTGCGGTGGTAGCAATTCTAAAAAGTGTGCCTCAGGTTTTTGTGGGAGTATTGGAGGTGCAACCTAATTTTGCATTTCTGATCACCGAAAGTAAGGCGCTCTCGAACGATATTTTTATTACAAGAGAAAATTTAAAAGGTGGAAAAACGGGTCAAAAAGCCGTTGTTCGAATTACTGAATGGCCAGAACGTGCTAAAAATCCGTATGGAGAAGTGATTGATTTATTGGGTTATGCTGGGGAAAATAATACCGAAATGCACGCTATTTTGGCTGAATTTGGATTGCCTTACAAATATCCCGAAGAGATAGAAAAAGCGGCTGAGAAGATCCCGACAGATATTACCGCTGAAGAGATAGCCAAACGCGAGGATTTCAGAACCATCACCACCTTTACCATCGACCCAAAAGATGCAAAAGATTTTGACGATGCGCTCTCTTTCCGAAAATTGGAGAATGGAGTGTATGAAATAGGTGTTCACATTGCAGATGTTTCGCACTATGTTCAGCCCGATTCTCCATTAGATCAGGAGGCATACAGTCGTGCTACTTCCATCTATTTGGTGGATCGAGTAATCCCGATGCTGCCAGAGCGATTGTCTAACGGTCTGTGTTCGCTTCGTCCAAACGAGGAGAAACTCTGTTTTTCAGCTGTTTTTGAGATGAACGAACAGGCTGAAATTATAAACTCACGTGTTTGTCGAACGATTATCAATTCGGATAGACGGTTTACTTATGAAGAGGCACAAAGTGTCATTGAAACGGGTGAAGGTGATTTCAAAGACGAAATACTGAATTTGAATCGATTAGCAAAAATATTGAAAGAACGGAGATTTGAATCCGGTGCTATTAATTTTGATAGACACGAAGTTAAATTCGAAATTGACGAGAAAGGTAAGCCGATCGATGTCTATTTCAAAGTGACAAAAGACTCAAATCATTTGATCGAAGAGTTTATGCTTTTGGCAAATCGTACTGTCGCTGAGCTAATTGGCAAAACTGAAAAAGGGAAAAAAGCCAAAACGTTTGTCTATCGAGTACACGATGTGCCGAATCCAGAAAAAATGGCAAATTTTGCAGAGTTTATTCGACGTTTTGGCTACAAATTGAAAACGGATGGAACAAAATCGGATGTCTCAAAATCGATTAATAAATTGCTCGATAGAGTGCAAGGAACTAACGAAGAAGATTTGATTGAAACCATTGCCATTCGAACTATGGCAAAAGCCGTCTATTCTACTGTCAATATTGGGCATTATGGATTGGCATTTCTCTATTATAGTCATTTTACTTCACCCATACGTCGTTATCCCGACTTGATGGTACATCGATTATTAGAGAGATATTTAGATAAAGGAAAAAGTGTAGATGCTGAGCAATATGAAGAGATGTGTAAGCATTGTTCCGAAATGGAGCAACTCTCTGCTAATGCTGAACGAGCTTCTATCAAATATAAACAAGTTGAATATTTGAGTGAACGATTGGGTCAAACATTCGATGGTGTAATTTCTGGAGTAACTGAATGGGGATTTTATGTGGAAATCAATGCCAATAAATGTGAGGGAATGGTGCCTATGCGCGATTTGGATGATGATTACTACGAGTTCGATCACAAAAACTACTGCTTGGTGGGTCGTAAAAACAAGAAAATCTATCGCCTAGGTAGCCCTGTCACCATTCAGATTGCTCGAGCGAACCTCGAACGAAAACAAGTCGATTTTAGGCTGCTAAATAGTTAGTATTAAGCTGAAAAAAGCTCCTTCTAGGAGTTTTTTTATAGGGAATTCTCAATGAATTCTACGATTTCACTTTCTTGATCTGGATGAAACCAGACAATTTCTTTGTCTCGTTTAAACCAAGTCATCTGTTTTTTTGAATAGATGCGTGAGTTTTGTTTGATTTTCTCTACCGCATCCTCAAGAGTGCAATTTCCTTCGAAATAATAGAACAACTCTTTGTAACCAACTGTGTTGAGCGCATTCAACTGTTTATGTGGGTAGAGCGCTTTCGCCTCTTCGAGCAGTCCTTGTGCCATCATTTCATCAACGCGATGATTAATTCGTTCGTAAAGCTCCACTCGGTCACGAGTTAGTCCGATTTTGATGATGTTAAATGGACGTTCTTTGGTTTTATTTTTGCGAAGAGAAGAGTAGGTTTTGCCGGTCATCAAGCAAACCTCAAGGGCGTGAATAACACGTTTGTAGTTCTTTAAATCTACTTCGTTGTAGTACTCTGGGTCGAGCATTTTCAATTGTATTTTGATGGATTCTAAACCATCGGTCTCGAATGTCTGCATAATCTCGTTGCGCAACTGAGTGTCAATCGTCGGTAGATCGTCAATCCCTTTGCAGATGGCATCGATGTACATCATTGAGCCACCCGTCATCAAAGCCACATTGTTCTCAAGAAAATAATTTTCGAGGAAAGTCAATACTTCTGCTTCAAATTGAGCTGCACTGTAGTAATCTGTTAGTTCGAGGTTGCCTACAAAGTGATGTTTCACTCTGTTCAATTGGTCAATCGTAGGTGCGGCTGTACCGATGGTCATATCACGAAAAAGTTGGCGAGAATCAGAAGAGATAATCTGCGATTTGAACTTTTCAGCCAAACGCAGACTCAATTCTGTTTTGCCAACTCCAGTGGGACCTAATAAAACGATTAGTGTTTTTTCTCCTTGTTCAGAAGCGTATTTCACGTAGGTTAGAGTATATCTTCCGACGGTAATTCCGTGGCATTTTCACCATTCTCGCCAAAATCAAAACCTTCTTGATCGAGTTCGTCAATGGCAAATTCTTCATCGCCATAAAAATTCTCGCCCATGTCCATTCGTGGTTTTTCCTTTTCAAAAACTTCAAAAGATTCTGTCTGCTTAGGTGGAATTCCTTCTGATTTTGAACAGATTGCAGTTTTCAAATTTTTACCAGGAATAATCTCTCGCAATTCCATAAAGAATGCGCGCTCAATAATATAATCAAAAATAAAGAGAAGTTTTTGTCTTTCGTCTTCGAGTAAATCTCCCAATTTTGTATCTTTCATCACCCAGTTGTCGAATTGAGGATCATTATCCATTTCGATCAAAGTGATTTCGGTGTTTTTCTCCCAGTCATCATCGCAGAGGAAGAATGAGGTCATCTCTTCTTTTGTATAACCTACTGACTCGAGTATTGCATTATTCAAATCCAAAAACGTCGCTTCTGAATCAATACTTATTTCGCGAACGAAATTGTCAACTTCATCTGAAATTATTAAAAATTTAAAAATCATATTGTGTTCTTTTTATTACTGCAAACTTAAATATTTATTTTCAAATAGCACTCAAAATGGTTGATAATTTCCATCAAATATATGCTATTTAAAGAGGGTTGTGTTTTGTTTTTTTGCATTTCTTCTGACGAATAAATGCAAAAAGGCGCCACTTTTATAGTACGCCTTTTTAAATAATTGGGGGTTAAAAAAATTATCCGCCAATATAGTCTTTGATAATTCCACGTTGAGATTCACTTATGAAGCGAACAATCTCATCTCGTTCTGACGATTCGGGAATTTCAGCATTAATCTTTTCTAACGCATCCGATGTGTTTAGTTTCGAAAGGTAAACCAATCGATATGTTTCTTGAATCGCATTAATTGTTTCACTAGAGAAACCTCTACGTCGCAATCCAATGGCATTTAGACCAGCATAAGACAAAGGCTCACGACCAGCGGTAATGTAAGGAGGAACGTCTTTGTTTATTTTTGAACCACCTTGTATCATCACGTGAGAACCAATTCTTGTAAACTGATGTACTAAAATGGCGGCACTTAATATCGCAAAATCATCTATTTCAACCTCTCCAGCTAATTGAGTTGAATTGCCAATAATGACATTATTGCCAACAATACTATCGTGAGCAATGTGACAATAGGCCATAATTAGACAATTATTACCAACAATAGTTTTTCCTTTCGAAGCAGTTCCGCGGTTCACTGTAACGCACTCTCTGATAGTCGTATTGTCGCCAATAATAGCCAAACTTTCTTCACCCCTGAATTTGAGATCTTGAGGTATAGCTCCAATGACAGCGCCTGAAAATATTTTACAATTCTTCCCTATTCTTGATCCTTCAAGAATAGTTACATTGGCAGCGATAGTCGTTCCTTCGCCAATTTCCACATTTTTACCAATAAAAGAAAAGGGATCGATGCTAACTGATGCTCCAATTTTAGCTTCAGGATGTGTGTATGCTAATGGGTGTATCATAACTAGAATTACTTGTTTTTTACTACTTGAGCCATGAATTCAGCTTCTGAAACGATCTTTTCTCCAACGAAAGCATATCCTTTCATCAAAGCACAGCCACGGCGCATAGGAGACATCATATCTAATCTGAATATTAAAGTGTCTCCAGGAACTACTTTCTGACGGAATTTTACATTGTCAATCTTCAAGAAATAAGTGGAGTATGTGGCGGGATCTTCGACTGTATTCAAAACAAGCAATCCGCCAATTTGTGCCATCGCTTCAACTTGTAAAACACCCGGCATCACAGGTTCATCAGGGAAGTGGCCGCAAAAGAATGTTTCGTTGACAGTTAAATTTTTAACTCCTACAATATGAGAATCACCGATTTCGATAATTTTATCTACCATCAAGAATGGCCAGCGGTGTGGCAGTAATTGCTTGATGCGATTAACATCCATTACGGGTGCTTTTTCAGGATTGTATATCGGTGCTTGAATCTCCATCCGTTTCAATTCTCGGCGTATGTGACGAGCAAATTGAGTATTGATTTTGTGACCAGGTTTTGTTGCAATGATTCGACCTTTAATCGGTTTGCCAATCAAAGCTAAATCACCAATCACATCCAATAGTTTGTGTCTAGCCGGTTCATTGTCAAACATCAACGGTTTGTTATTCAAATATCCAAGTTGATTCGCTGGTTTGCTCGGTACATTCATCAAAGCCGCAATGTGATCAATCTCTTCTTGCGTTTTTTCTGTTGCATAAATAACTATTGCATTGTCGAGGTCACCACCTTTGATCAGGTTGTGTTGAAGCAACGGCTCAATCTCTTTTACGAAAACAAATGTACGACAAGAAGCAATCTCTGCTTTGAAATCTTCGAGTTTGTCTAAAGTTGCATATTGATTCGAGAGAATAGGCGAATCGAACGATATTAACGTATTGATGCTGAAGCTATCATCAGGAAGTATTAGAATGGATGAACCGCTCTCTTCGTCCTTGATCTCGATTTTATGTTTTACGATGTAATAATCTTTGTCAGCAGCTTGCTCTACAATTCCTACTTTTTCAATGGCTTCTACAAAAAGAATTGAACTTCCGTCAAGGATTGGGATTTCAGGAGCATCTACTTGTATTAAGCAGTTATCTATTTCATACGCAAAAAGAGCCGCTAATGCGTGCTCTATGGTACTTATCTTGACATCATTTTTGCTAATTACTGTTCCTCTTTGCGTGTCGGTTACATTTTCAGCAACGGCATCCACAATGGGTTGTCCTTCTAGATCGGTACGTTGAATTTTATAACCATGGTTTTCTGGTGCGGGATTGAATGTTGCTGTAACTTTAAGACCAGAATGTAAACCTTTTCCTGTAATGGTGAAGCTTTCTTTAAGGGTTTTCTGTTTTGACATTATTCTACTTTTAGATTGTTCCAAATATAATTTGGAACAAATATATTAATTTTTAGTATCTACTTTAAGATTATTCAACTCTTTTTGGATTGAAAACACTTGACTACTTAATGATGGCAAGTTTTTAATAACTGCGTAACTGCGTGCGCAATCTTTCGCTGGAATGGCTGGTGATCCCAATAATACTTGATCGCTTTTCTGATTGTTTGTCACACCAGATTGTCCTCCAATTTGAACACGATCACCTATTGAAATATGGCCTGAAATGGCAACTTGACCACCAAACATGCAATTTCTACCAATTTTTGATGAGCCAGCAATACCAGTTTGTGCTGCCATTACAGTGTTGCTTCCTATTTCAACATTGTGGGCAATTTGTATTAAGTTGTCAAGTTTAACTCCTTTACCTATCGTTGTGGAACCAAGAGTTGCTCTGTCGATCGTAGTGTTTGCCCCAATTTCCACATCATCTTCGATGACTACATTACCCATTTGAGGAATTTTTTTAAATGTCTCACCCTCAGGAGCAAATCCAAAACCATCAGACCCAATAACTGCTCCAGCATGAATAATACAATTGTTACCAACGACACAACCAGCATATATTTTTACCCCCGGGTAAATAATAGTATTATTGCCAATGGTTACCCCTTCGCCAATATATGATTGGGGATAAATCTGAACATTTTCTCCAACTACTGCACTATCAGAGATATACGAAAATGCGCCTAGGTAAATTCCTTCTCCTACTTTTGCACTTTCTGCAATAAAGCTCATTGGTTCAATGCCGCTCTTTTTTGCTTTTGCTTTCTCAACTATTTGAAGAAGTTGAGCTAAAGAGGAATATGCATTTTCCACCTTTATTAAAGTTGCATTAATGGGCTTGTCAGGAGTGAAATCGTTGTTGATTAAAACAATATCGGCTTGTGTCTCGTAGATATGTGATTCGTATTTAGGATTGGCCAGAAAAGATAATGTGCCTGGTTTTCCATCTTCAATTTTAGAAAAATCAGAAACCTTAATTTCCGGATTTCCAACTACCTCACCTTGCAGAAAATCTGCTATTTGTCTTGCAGTAAAAGTCATTTGGTTTGCTGTTTTTAATTGAAAATTCTGAAATTGGGTGCAAAGAACGTGCTTTTTTTTGAGAAATCGGTCATATCTCTTTCTAAAAGATATATTAAGTTGCTACAAAGTACATTCTTTGTACAGATGAAAAATGTTTAAAAAGTGCTGCATTTTCTTTAAAAATAATTTTAAATAAATTGTTTTAGAAACAAAAAACGGTTTTCTAGATTTGTAGAAAACCGTTTTTGACTTCTTTTTGAGCATTCGATTATTGAGCAACTTTTACAATTATTTTCTTAATTGCACCCTCTCCAATACCTGGAGCATGACCATCTTCCGGGAAAAATATAACAAAATTACCCTCACTCACAGTGATGTAATTTGTTGGTTTGTCATCATATAGCGTAAGATCTTTGTCACTATTGTAAGAAGCTTCAGATAATTTACTGCGAGGAATCCATCCCATTATTTCTGTTCCCACAATTGGAATTTGAATGTCAATATATTTGTTGTGTGATTCTGTAATCACTTCATTTTCTGTTTTGCCTACTCCTTCACTTACTATTATGAATAAATTCTTTCCGTCAAGCTCAATTTTGCAGGGAGACATTGACATCAAGTCGTTTGATTTGATGTAGTCAAAAGCAATTTTGAATGAGGGGTGAAGCTTTTCGACACGAGTCGTGTTTTTCATTGATTCAAGTATCATACTGCCGATATTTAATGGTTAATTAGTTTTGGTTCAATATGGTTATGGTATCTTTTGCAATCATAAATTCCTCATCAGTTGGAACAATCATTACTGTTACTTTTGACGTATTTTTGGATATGATAGCTTCATCTCCACGGGTGTTTTTGTTGATTTCTTCGTCGATTTCAATTCCCATAAATTCTAGCCCTTTGCACACTTCAGCTCTTAGCTGTGTTTGGTTTTCACCTACGCCACCTGTAAATACAATTGTATCTACGCCTCCTAAAGCTGCAGCATACGCACCAATGTATTTTTTGAGTCGGTAATTGTACATTTCTAATGCGAGAGCAGCTCTTTCGTTTCCTTTTTCTATTTCGGCTACTAATTCGCGCATGTCAGAAGAGACTCCAGATACGCCCAATAGACCACCTTGTTTATTCAACATATTGCTAATGCCGCCAGCTCCAACCATCTCTTTTTCAATCAAAAAAGTAATAACGCCAGCATCCACATCTCCAGAACGAGTTCCCATCATCAATCCTTCTACAGGAGTGAACCCCATAGATGTATCTACTGAAATCCCATTGTGTAAAGCGGCAACAGAAGCCCCATTGCCAATGTGACAGGTTATCATTTTGTGATTCGATGGGTCAACTCCTAATATTTCGCACGCTCTTTGCGAGACATATCGATGACTGGTGCCATGAAAACCATAGCGACGAATTGAATACTTTTCATAAAGCGAGTAAGGAATGCCATATAAATAGGCGTGAGCAGGCATTGTTTGATGGAATGCTGTATCAAAAACAGCCACTTGAGGAATATCACCCATAATTTCATTCACCGCATAAATTCCCTTGAGATTTGGTGGATTATGTAGTGGCGCAATATCTATACACTCTTCGATGTTGGCTATTACTTCGTCATCAATTTTAACACTCGTGTTGAATTTTTCTCCACCGTGTACTACGCGATGTCCCACAGCATCAATTTCACTTATCGATTTGATACAGCCATATTTTTCACTCAACAATACGCCTACGATATATTCAATAGCCATGTTGTGTTCCAAAATTTCACCTTCTAGGATTGCTTTGTCTCCGTTGGGAAGTGTCAATTTTAGAAAAGATCCCTTCAATCCAATTTTTTCAACGCCACCTTGAGCCAACATGTTGTTGTTTTGCATGTCGAATAATTTGTATTTGACGGAAGAGCTACCACAGTTTAAAACTAATATTTTCATGTATTCCAATTTTTATATCTGTTTATGCTCCAATTGTATTTCCTTTGATGGCATTTCCTTTATCATCATAAATATAGAATCCCTTTTTTGTGCGAATTCCGTATTGTTTGGCTCTATAAAGCTTCATTATCAGTGGGTTGGGTTTGTATTTCTTGTCTCCATATTCACTAAACATGTTTTCCATAAGCGAAACCACTTTTTCGATGCCGATTAAATCTGCAATTCTGAATATACCGCGTCTAAATCCCCATCCCATGCGAAGTAGTTTGTCAATATCTTCGATGGTTGCCACATTTTCCATTAGCATTTGGCAGCCTTCATTCAACATGGTTAAAAACATTCGTATGCTCACTAATCCTGAACTTTCTTGAACATTGATAACGTCGTGTTTAATCATTTTGGTGAAAACCAATACTTTACGATACACTTCGTCTGTTGTATAGAGCCCTTTTACTATTTCAAGTATGCGTGCCTCAGGTTGAGATACAAGGAAATGTAAACTGATGCACCTCTCTTTATGAATTAAATCCGAAGCTAATTCTGTAACAACAACAGTTGATGCATTTGTTGCAATTATGGCTTCAGGAGAGAGAACTTTTTCCAGTTCTAAAAAAACCTCTTTTCTAAATTTTGTGCTTCGTTGACCTGTCTCGTCGTCGTGTCTCGTACATTCGATAACGAAATCGCAATCTTTCAAATCGCTGTAGCTGGTTGTTCCTTTTATTCTAGATAGAACTGTTTTTTTCTCGCTAGCAGTCAAACCCCAGTTTTCAATTTTCGAATCAAGATTTTTACCGATTTTCTCGAAAGCTAAATCTAATTCGCTTGATTCAAGGTCAACAAACACCACATCAAGACCCGCAGAAGCAGTTATCCCAGCGATGTTGCGACCTTCAATTCCTGCCCCGACAATTCCGATTTTGGAGAACATGCTCCGTTTACGGTCTTTTTGGCTTAAGCCAAAGTTTTCAATAGGTTCTACAATAGGTTCTGACATCTTATTTATGAATGAATGGCTATTATTTTTTATTTTTAATGCCTATGGCTTGATTAGCAGTAATAGCTACCAAAGAGAAAATATCGTCAGGAGAACAACCCCTCGATAAATCGTTGATCGGCGCTGCCATTCCTTGAAGTATAGGTCCTACGGCTTCAGCATTTGCTAATCGTTGAACCAATTTGTAAGCAATATTGCCTACTTCTAACGTGGGGAATACCAACACATTTGCATGACCTGCAATTTCACTTCCCGGCGCTTTGCTTTTACCGATAGCTTCTACTATTGCAGCGTCTGCTTGCAGCTCACCATCGATAAGTAATGTCGGGTCGAGTTCTTTGGCTAATCGAGTAGCTTCTACTACTTTATCCACCATTTCATGATTGGCACTTCCTTTGGTTGAGAAGCTGAGCATCGCTATTTTAGGCTCAAAGCCTGCAATGGAGCGAGTCGTTTGTCCAGTTGCAACGGCAATCTGAGCTAGCTCAGTAGCTGTAGGATTTGGATGAACAGCACAATCGGCGAAAACCATTAATCCGCCGTTTCCCCATTTTTGATCGGGAAGAAACATCAAAAATGCACCAGATACAACGCTGATGCCTGGTTGAGTTTTGATAATTTGAAAAGCTGGACGTAAAACATCACCAGTCGTATTTTCGGCACCAGCCACTTCTCCGTCGGCATCTCCATTTTTAATCATCAAACAAGCAAGGTAAAGTGGATTTTCGACCAAACGTTTTGCCTCATCGGAAGATAATCCTTTGCTTCTTCGTAAATCCATCAAAAGTTGAATGTATTCTTCTTTTTTTGCATTAGAAATAGGATCTACAATTGTTGCATTTTGAATAAACTTTAAAGAATGTTCATCTCTTAGTTGTTTAATTACAAGAGGATTGCCAATAAGGATGATATCAGCAACACCTTCTTCTAACAGTCGATTGGCTGCTTTTAATGTTCTGATTTCTGTTCCCTCGGGTAGGACAATTCGTTGTTTGTTCGCTTTTGCACGAGCAACTATTTCTTGCATTAAACTCATAATGAATATAAATTTCTTTCTATTGTGAATAATTTCTTTGCAAAAATATACAATTTTGTAATATAGAGATTGCAAAATGGATATTATTTTTGATTAATATGCTTGAATAAATAATATTGAATCGATTCCAAAAATTTTTGATAGTGATTCAATATGAACAAATTACTCATTTGAGGAATCTGAAAAAGAGCAAATGATTCCATTTTGTTCTGATTTGATGTTTTATCGTTTGTAATTGTTTCATTTACTGCAATTTCAACCCTCGAAATAGAAAATACGATAGATGATTGTGATTTGTACGTCTATGAGAAAAGTTCCTCCAATTTTGCAAAGCAATTTATTTGTGTAATTTTGCCCTAAAGAGTAAAAGTAAAGAATGAAAAGCATATTAATAACAGGTGCCGGAGGTTTTATTGGTAGTTTCTTGGTAGAAGAAGCTTTGAATAGAGGATTTGTAGTTTGGGCAGGTGTTCGTGCATCTAGTAATCTACAATATCTTCAGGATAAACGAATTCAGTTTATAGATTTATCGTTTCAAGATACAGATATTTTAAAATCCGAATTATTATCATTTAAGACTGAATTTGGTGGATGGGATTATATTGTTCACAATTTAGGAGCAACAAAAGTGAACACTCCTTCCGAATTTGATAGAATAAATTTCCAATACACCAGAAATTTTGTCAATGCGCTTCTCGATTGTAATATGGTGCCAGAGCAATTCATCTATATGAGTAGTTTGAGCGTTTGTGGTCCGTTTGATGAGCTTGGGAAATCAGCAATCAAAACCGACGATATACCGCATCCAAATACTGCATACGGTTATAGTAAGCGAAAAGCTGAAATGTTTTTGGAGTCTATGCCTAATTTCCCTTATGTGATTCTTCGACCCACTGGGGTTTATGGACCACGTGAGAAGGATTATTTTATGATGATTAAAACCATCAAATCTGGATTTGATTTTGCGGTCGGATTCAAGCCTCAATACCTTACATTTATTTATGTAAAAGATTTAGCTAGAGTGGCTTTTCTTGCCATTGAGCATAAAGTGAAACAACGCACATATTTTATATCAGATGGAAATACTTATTTGGCTAAAGATTTCCGTCAACTTACAAAGCAGTTTCTATACAAAAAGTTTGTTTTATCAATTAAACTTCCACTTTGGTTGATTCAAATAGTTTCGATACTTATAGAAAGATTTTCACAGATTCGTGGAAAATCGAGTACGTTGAACAGAGATAAGTACCGAATTATGAAACAGCGGAATTGGATTTGTGATATAACTCCACTAAAAGAAGAGTTGCATTTTGAAGCAAAATTCAACCTTTCAAAAGGTTTAGAAGAAAGTATCCATTGGTATAAGCAAAATAATTGGATTTAAATTCATGAATAGAAACTCCTCTTTCAAGCTTTTAGCTGTTGAGAAAATCACCATTGTTTATATTCTTCTTACAACTATTATAGTTCTTTTTCTTTCATCTAAATCTCTAAATCTTTTCGATTTAATAGGTTATCGAATCCTTATCTTTTCGTCTATTATCGCCTTAGCCTATATTTATAAATTTAGAGAATCTCGATATTTGATTTTCTTTAGATACTTCTTTCTGGGAGGTCTCTTGGTTTATTGGTATCCAGATACATTCAATATCAATAGAGTGCTGCCTAATCAAGATTATTTGATTGCACTTCTCGAACAGAATATTTTTGGTTGTCAGCCATCTATATTGTTTAGTGGGGCATATCCGCAACATTGGATTAGTGAGTATCTCAATATGGGATATTTTTCCTATTACATTATCATTTTGGGCTCTAGTCTTTATTTCTGGTTTTATTGTAAAGAAAAATTTGATGCTTTTTTCTTTATTCTAATTGGGTCGTTCTATTTATATTATCTCATTTACATATTGTTTCCGACGGCTGGTCCACAGTATTATTTTGCTGTTGTGGGTGTTGAACAAATTCAACATCATATTTATCCCGTCATAGGCAGTTATTTCGATTTACATAATGAATTAACGGGTTTGGTTCCTAATAAAGGTTTTTTTGAAAATCTCGTAGAGCATACCCAGAAAGTAGGAGAGAGACCAACTGCTGCTTTCCCAAGTTCGCATGTTGGTATTTCTACGTTGATTCTCATTTTGATTTATCAATTCCAAAAGAAAGGTTTGTTCTTAATTATATTACCTTTCTATATAGCACTTGTGATTGCGACTGTTTTTATCAAAGCACATTATGTTGTCGATGTCATCGCAGGTTTTTTATTGGCATTTCTCTTTTATTATTTTATGAACAAGATTTACCAAAAATATTTTAGCGCTAGAATAATATGATTGCATGAATAATGATATGTTTTCACATTCAAAAGCACTCTATCATTCTGCACTTAACTGAAAATGAGTTGTAAAGCATATTTACTTATTAACTTATTTACAAAATAGAATTTTTTTATAGTTAAAAAGGAAAAAACTTCTATATTTGCAGGCTAATTTTAGGTTTGAAGTGAATAATTTCCCTTTCTAGTGAGATTTTGATATTTTTTTCTTGAACCAACCTATTTAGAATACAGTAATTATTAACAATAAAAGTGAATTTCAAATGTTAAACAAAGGATTTGTAAAATTATTTTCGGTATTACTTACCTTGGTGTGCTTGTTTTACATCTCATTTTCAGTGGTTACGCGTCACTATACAAAAGTTGCAGAAGAGGCGTCCAATGGAGATCCGGTAAAAATGAGCATGTATCTTGACTCTCTTTCCACAGAGAAAGTTTGGTTGAATACATACACCTTGAAAGATTGTCGCGAATTGGAGATCAATTTAGGTCTTGACCTTAAAGGCGGAATGAGTGTGATTCTTGAATTGAATGTGGCTGATGTATTGCGTACATTCTCGGGATACAGCCAGGATGAAAACTTCAATAAAGCGTTAGCTGCCGCATCTGTTCGTCAAATTAACGAGCAAGGTAACTATATCGACTTTTTTGCCCAAGAGTATAAAAAGTTAGATCCCAATGCTCGTTTGGCAGCTTTGTTTAGCTTCGAATTTAAAGACAAAATATCTTCTACCAGCTCAGATGCTGAAGTTGTGAAAGTGTTGAAAACAGAAATGGAAAGCGCTATTAGCAATTCATTTAATGTGCTTCGTACACGTATCGACCGCTTTGGTGTTGTATCTCCCAATATACAACGTATGGAACAAGATGGACGTATCTCTATCGAACTTCCAGGAGTGAAAGAACCAGATCGAGTGCGTAAATTGCTTCAAGGTAGTGCAAATCTTGAGTTTTGGACAACTTATAATTTTGAAGAAATTTATCAAAATCTTGTGACTGCGAATAATGCTATTCGCGACATTAATAAAGCTTCTAAAAAAGGAGGAGTTGTAGCAGATTCAGCTTCGGTTAAAGCTGTAACTCCTGCAGCAGCTACTGATACACTTCTTGCGAAAATTAAAAGCAAAGCACAAGGAGATCAAGCAGCAGCAAAAGATCAGGCAGCTCTTCGCGAAGAGTATCCTCTCTTTTCGCTCCTGAATATGCAAAATCAACAACCCAAAGGTCCTGTTGTAGGTATTGCCCGTTATCAAGATACAGCGCAAATCAATGCCTATTTTAGACTGAAAGCTGTGCGTGATGTATTGCCCCATAATGTTCAATTCCGTTGGACTGTGAAATCTTTGGACGAAAATGGACAACTTTATCAATTGGTTGCTATAAAGGTGATGAATCGTAATGGCAAAGCGCCATTGAGCGGTGATGTTGTAACTGATGCTCGTGATGACTTCGAGAGAAACTCATCATCAGCAAGTGTTAGTATGACCATGAATCAAGAAGGTTCGAAAGAATGGGCTCGTTTAACGAAAGATAATATTGGTAAATGTATTGCTATCGTTCTCGATAATTATGTTTATTCCTATCCACGAGTAAATGACGAAATTACAGGTGGAAATTCTTCTATTACTGGAAACTTTACCCCTGAAGAGGCAAAGGATTTAGCGAATGTGCTCAAATCTGGAAAAATGGCCGCTTCTGTACGAATTGTACAGGAAGATGTAGTCGGTCCATCTTTAGGTAAAGAGGCTATTCAAAACGGATTGATTTCGTTTGTGATTGCTCTTGTTCTATTGATGATTTATATGATAAGTGTTTATGGTGTCATCCCTGGGTTGATTGCCAATTTAGCTTTGATTGTGAATATGTTCTTTACGATGGGGATTTTGGCATCGTTTCAGTCCGTACTTACGCTTTCAGGTATTGCAGGTATGGTGTTGACACTGGGTATAGCTGTAGATGCAAACGTTTTGATTTATGAACGCACGAAAGAAGAGTTGCGAGGAGGAAAAACGCTGCGTAAAGCGTTGGAGGATGGATATAAACATGCGTTCTCTGCGATCTTCGACTCTAACTTAACATCTATTATCACTGGTGTTATTTTATTCTATTACGGAACAGGACCTATTAAAGGATTTGCAACAACCTCTATTATTGGTATTGTTTGTTCGTTCTTTACTTCGGTATTGCTAACTCGCATTATGTATGAAGCTGCCTTTGCAAAAGGATGGTTCCAAAATATTACGTTCACAACTAAAGCCTTCCGCAATGTGTTGGTAAACCCAACAATTAAGTGGGTGTCTATGCGTAAAAAAGGGTATATCGCATCTGCAATATTAGCTACTATTATCGTTATTTCGTTTGTCACAAATGGCTTGAAACCAGGTATTGACTTCACCGGTGGACGTAATTATGTTATTCAATTGGATAAACCAGTTGCCACTGCTAAAATTACAGATGATATGAAACCATTCTTTGGTGAATTTGCTGTAAGTGCTATTACTATTGGAACCGATAATAAAATTCGTGTCACTACCAATTACAAAATAGCTGAGAATGATCCTAGAATTGATGAAGAGATTGCTCGTAAAATGTATGACGGCTTAAAACCTGTTTTGCCAGTTGGTACGACTCTTCAAAAATTCACCACTGAGAATATTATAAGTTCTCAAAAAGTGGGACCAGCTATCGCTAATGATATTACTCGTGGAGCTATTTGGGCTGTTATTCTTTCGGTAATTGCCATGGGCCTTTATATTTTGTTCCGATTCCGAGATATGGCATTTAGTATGGGTACTATAGCATCTTTGGTTCACGATACATTAATTATTGTAGGGGTTTATTCTCTCGCATATAAATTTGTACCTTTCTCAATGGAGGTAGATCAATCATTTATTGCAGCTGTTTTAACCGTTATAGGTTACTCCGTAAATGATACTGTAATTATCTTTGACCGTATTCGTGAGATTATGCACAATTATCCTAAACGTGAATTGAATCGTTTGATGGATGAAGCGCTTAACTCTACGTTGTCTCGTACCATGAGTACCTCTTTGTGTACAGCAATTGTGCTTCTTTGTATCTTCCTACTTGGAGGTGATACTATCCGAAGTTTTACTTTTGCGATGTTTATCGGGGTTATTATTGGTACTTATTCAACGTTGTTTATTGCCATGCCTGTTGCGTATGAAATGATGAAACGTAAGCACAAAAAGATAGAGGCTGAGGCATAAAATATTGCATTTGTGTACAAAATCCTGCATTAGAGGCTCTCTTTTGCAGGATTTTTTTTATATGTGCTGAAAATATAATATCTTCGTACCTACAAGTAGTATGATTTCATGCAGACTACACATGTGCAAGCATCAATAAGCTGTATGCACATAAGTAAATATGGCTATCTTTGTCTTTTTATAAAGTCACAAATATGAAACAATTTAACTTTTCAATTATAACCCTCCTTTTAATTGGATTAATGTATTCTTGTCAATCGAGTAAGAATATAATCTACGTTCAAAATGCTGGAGCTGCTGTTGATTTAAGTAAAAGTAAACTTCCAACATTACCTGAGATTCTAATAAAATCGGGAGACAATTTAATGATTACTGTCTCTACTTATACAGCTGAGGTTTCGGCTCCTTTTAACTCGTTTTCAGGCACTTCTATTTCGAAAGGAGGCTCATCTGATGCTATGACTTCAAGTTATGGAAATATGCAGGGATATTTAGTTGATAATGATGGATTTATAAACTTTCCTGTATTGGGTAAGATTAAGGTTGTAGGCTTGTCTAAAAGACAAATAGAGGAAGTGATTTATAACATGATTTATCCCAAATATGTAAAAGAAACGCCTATTGTAATGACCCGAATTTCAAACTTTAAGATTACAATTTTAGGAGATGTCTCGGGTAATAAAATAATACCTGTCACAGACGATAGAATTACAATATTCGAAGCGATCGCTCAAGCAGGTGATTTGCAATTGACTGGAAAAAGAAATAATGTCTTGCTCATTAGGGAGAATTTAGATGGAAATAGAGAGACTTATCGTATTGATCTTCGTGATCGAAACTTAATCGAGTCACCTTTTTATTATTTGCAGCAAAATGATTTGCTATATATTGAGCCAAATAATAACAAAGTAAGAGGACAAGCAAATTTGTATAATCAAATATTGTCATACATATCTCCTTTAGTCTCTATTGCCTCTATAATAGTGATACTTCGGTCGAGATAGAAGTTGATATACAGAAATTTTATATAATTCTTATATGGAAGAAAATAAAAATATTTTACAATCTCAGACAAATCAAAAAGCAGATACAATTGATTTATCAGAGATTTTTTGGAGCTACTTTTCTTATTGGAGGTGGATTCTATTTTCTGTTCTATTTGCTTTGATTGTTGGTTATTTTTTGTCAAAAATGCAAACAGATGTTTATCAAATTAACTCATCTGTCTTGATAAAGACCCCTGAAAAAGGCGAGTCTTCCCTTCTAAAAGATCTAGGAGTAGAATCAACCAAAAATATTGAAAATGAAGCAGAGGTATTTCGATCAAAAAGATTGCTTAATAGTATTGTTGATTCATTGAATTTGAATGTTTCATATTATTATAAGACTGTATTAAATCAATATACTGAATTATATAAGTTTTCTCCAGTCCGTATATCCATTGAACGCCAATTTCTTTCGGAATTAGAAAATGGAGTTGTGTTTTTGACTTTTACTCAAGCAAATGAAGGATATACTGTCAAATATGAAAAAGGAACCTCTGTGATTGAAAAAAGCTTTTCACGATTTCCTTTTACTCTGCACTCTTCTTTAGGACCAATTACGATAACTAGTACCGCTGCAAATCCCAAATTGATAAGACCGCTTATTGTTTCGATAAGAAGTACGCAATCAGTTATTGGAAGTATCAATATTCAATCGTCCATCAACAAAAATAATGAAATAATAGCATTGTCGACCACATCTCTTAATCCTGTAAAAGGGGTGGATATCTTAAATGCAGTCATTGATAGTTATAATCGTGATGCAATGATGCAGATGAATCAATCAGCTATAAATACAGCTAATTTTATTGCTGAGCGAATACGAATACTTACTGTTGAATTATCTGATGTAGAGAAAGATGTAGAGACTTATAAAAGAGTGAATAAAATTTCAGAAAGCATCAACACCGAAGAAAATTCATATTTGCAAAAGAGTTCTGAATCTGATGTTAAGAAAATTGAAATGGAGACACAATTTCAGTTGGTCTCTTTTGTTGAGGACTTTATCATAAATGATAAAAATCTTTTTTCTCCTATACCGAATGTGCCATTGGCTGATGAGGGTTTGTCGGGAATGGTCTCTAGATATAATGAATTAGTGGTAGCTCGCCAAAAATTAATGAGTAGTTCGACGTCAGATAATCCAGTATTCATTTCGTTGAATAAAGAATTGTCTGCGTTTAAAAATACACTACTTCAGTCAGTAAAACATACTAGAAGTGTTCTTCAGTATTCTAAAAACGAGATGCAAAAAATCAATTCTAATATTGAGGGTAAGTTAAATGAACTGCCACGTCAAGAGAGAGAATTTGTGGAATTAAAAAGACAACAAAGGATTAAAGAGCAGTTATACATATTTTTGCTTCAGAAACGAGAAGAATCTGCTTTGACGATGGCACTCACTGTTCCAAAGGCGATTGTTATAAATGAAGCGTCATCTTCTGGTTTGATTTCTGTAACTCGGAAAACTATTCTGATGTATGCGTTTATTTTTGGTCTATTCTTTCCATTACTAATTATTTATCTTATTAACTTATTTAATACAAAGATTTTTATTCGAAAGGATGTTGAAAGTCTTACAGATATTCCAATAATATCAGAAATGGCGCATTCTGAATCTAAACTAAATTTTGCCGTAACAGAAAACGGACTGGATTCTACGACTGAATTGTTTCGGCTATTAAGGACAAAATTGAATTTTATACTTGATCATCCCAAAGATAAAGTCATTTTGATAACGTCTACCGAGCCAGGAGAAGGTAAAACTTTTATTAGTGTAAATCTTGCACTGGGTCTTGCCATGACAGATAAGAAAGTCTTGTTAGTGGGAATGGATTTAAGAAAACCTCAGTTATCAGAGAGATTTGGTATTCAACAAAAAGAAGGGATAACATCATTCTTGTCACATCAGGAAGCTGATGTAGATACATTGATTTTTCAATCACCTGATTATCCAAACCTAGATGTATTACACTCAGGAATTATTCCGCCGAATCCCAATGAACTCTTAATGAAGAATGAGTTGGGTGATATTTTTGATAAGTTCAGAGAAAAATATGACTATATTATTATGGATAGTGCACCTGTTGGTGTAGTGTCAGATACATTGCTTTTACTCAAAATATCAGACATTGTACTCTATATTTGTCGTTCGGGTTTCACTGCCAAAAAAAGTTTCGAAGTAATAAATAGGCTGCAAGAAGAGTACGTTGATAGCAGATTGTACCTCATTATAAATGACTTGTCTCTTAGAAAAAAATATTACAAGTATCGTTACAAATACGGTTATGGATACGGTTATGGATACGGTTCCGGTGGAAGAAGAAATAAAGACAAATCAGGTGGTGATAATACCGTAATAGAGACTGTTATAAATAAATTTAAATAGAATGATTTTTTTTTCAGAATATGAATAGCGTATTGGTTACTGGAGGTGCAGGATTTATAGGTTCAAATTTATGTGAGAAACTTTTAGAGAAAGGATTTCGTGTCGTTTGTCTTGATAATTTTGCAACTGGACATCGTTCCAATATTCAGCCGTTTTTAGAAAACAGGAATTTCACATTAATCGAAGGGGATATTCGTAATATTGAAGACTGTCAGAGAGCTGTAGTAGATGTGGATTTTGTTCTACATCAAGCTGCCCTAGGTTCCGTCCCACGTTCTATTAATGATCCTGCTACAACTAATGATGTGAATGTTGGTGGTTTTCTTAATATGCTAATAGCCTCACGTGATTCAGACGTGAAGCGATTCATATATGCAGCAAGTTCCTCTACTTATGGGGATTCAATAGCGTTGCCCAAAGTTGAAGATGTAATCGGGAAGCCATTATCTCCTTATGCAATAACGAAATATGTAAACGAACTGTATGCTGATGTTTTTTCAAAAACTTATGGATTAGAGACCATAGGACTGCGATATTTTAATGTCTTTGGACGCCGACAGGACCCAAATGGCGCTTATGCTGCTGTGATCCCTCTATTTGTAAAAAAACTCATAGCTCATGAATCTCCAATAATCAATGGTGATGGAGAGAATTCGCGTGATTTTACTTATATTGATAATGTTATTCAAATGAATATGCTGGCGATGTCCGCCAGTAGTCCTGAAGCATTGAACACAGTATATAATACTGCATTTGGAGAACGTACAACATTGAATCAATTGGTTGGATATCTTAAGAAGTTTTTATCAGAATATGATTCTGGTATTTCGAATGTGGAGATTCTTTATGGCCCAAATAGATCTGGGGATATACCTCATTCATTGGCCTCTATTCAAAAAGCAAAGTCGCTTTTAGGGTACAATCCACAGTTTGATCTAGAACAAGGCTTGAATGAAGCAGTAAAATATTATTGGAGTGTGATGAAATAGCTCAAGAATGGGCAAAGGTATGGATGATTATTTAGAAAGATTATGACGAAAATTGCAGTTATAGGTTTAGGTTACGTTGGGCTTCCATTAGCCAGATTGTTTGCGACAAAATATCCCGTCGTTGGATTTGATATTAACACATCTCGAGTAAATGAGTTAATGTGTGGAACAGACTCTACATTAGAGGTTTCCGACGAAGTATTACAGTCTGCATTGGTTAAAGATGTAAATGATTTAAATGCATCCAAAGGCTTGTATTGTTCTACGAATTTAGATGATATTAAAGATTGTAATTTCTATGTAATAACTGTTCCAACACCGGTTGATAAAAATAATCGTCCCGATTTGACTCCCCTTGTGAAAGCTAGCGAAACAGTGGGTAAAGTCTTGAAAAAAGGAGATATAGTTGTTTATGAATCTACCGTTTATCCAGGAGCGACAGAAGAAGAGTGCATTCCAGTTGTGGAGCGAATTTCAGGATTAAAGTTTAATGCGGATTTTTTTGCAGGATATTCCCCAGAACGAATTAATCCCGGAGATAAAGAGCATACTGTTGAGAAAATCAAGAAAGTTACTTCCGGTTCGACACCCAAAATTGGACAAAAAGTTGATGAAATTTATCGATCAGTCATTGTAGCTGGCACGCATCTTGCACCAACGATTAAAGTAGCTGAAGCTGCTAAAGTGATTGAGAATTCTCAGCGGGATATCAATATTGCATTTGTAAATGAACTGGCTAAGATTTTTAATAGGCTAGGTATTAATACACAAGATGTGTTAGATGCAGCTGCTACAAAATGGAACTTCTTGAAGTTTCAACCTGGATTAGTAGGTGGTCATTGTATCGGTGTCGATCCTTACTATTTAGCTCAAAAGGCTCAGGAGGTTGGATATCATCCTGAAATTATCCTTGCCGGACGTCGAATGAACGATGGAATGGGGGAATATGTGGCGTCTCAAGTTGTGAAATGTATGATTCGCAAGGGTGTGACGGTTAAGGGTGCCAAAGTTTTAATTCTTGGAATAACCTTTAAAGAGAATTGCCCCGATGTTCGTAATACTAAAGTAGTGGATGTGATATCTGCTCTTAAAGAGTATGAAGCCAATATTACGATATATGACCCATGGGCTAATCCTGTGGAAGTAGCCCATGAATATGGTCTTGAAACGTCTAAATTGCTAAGTGGAGAAAAGTATGATGCTATAGTTTTGGCAGTAAGTCATAACGAATTTAAGGCTTTGGATATATTATCTTTAAAATCTTCTCAAAATAGTGTCGTTTATGATGTGAAGGGGATTTTAGTCAAAGAATTAGTCGATTCTAAACTTTAGCGTTAGGATTTTTATTGGTGAAATTATTATAAAACAATTTTTATCTTTTTAGCTAGGGGAAATCTATTTTTGTTAGCGAAACGTTAGCGAGTCCCAACTTTTATTATCATAATTTGTAGATTTGCGTTTACTTTCTGTAGCGGTAGTATAAATTTTGTTGATTTTCAAAAATTATTTAGATAGGAGGTATTCGAATATTGATTTCTATAGGTAGTATTCTATGATTTCTAAATAGTTCATTTATAGATCAATACTATGTTGATTTAGTGTTAAGTTTTCGTTAAAATTATATTAAAATAGATAATTGTTTGAGATAGTTTAGTAATTTTGTATTGTGTAATGTTGTATAGATTAGATTCTCTATATTAAAATAAATTTTTGTTATGAAACGCCTATATCTTATAGTTTTCTTGATTTTAAATGTTTTTGTTATTTATTCAATTGAGATAACACCACCTCGCAAGGTTTTCCAAAAAACTCAACGTGGAGGTGTTGTATTCTTGTCAAACGTTGGTTTATATTGTGCTACAAAAGATACAAGTGCAATGCCCCCTATTTTAGGCACATCTAATGACAACTACAATAGTTTTTTTGTAGATAGGGATAATGATCCTACTACTTTTATGAGCTCCTCGGATAGTTTAGCCTTGCCTTCATGTAGCGATATCACATTTGCTTGTCTTTTTTGGGGTGGACATGCTGTGACATCAACACCTAATTGGACACTACGAAATCGAGTAAAAATAAAAGCAAATAACGATGCTTATGTAGATGTAACTGCTGATTCAGTTGGCTATTGGGATCAACAAATATATTTTAAACCGTATTATTGTTACAAAGATATTACTTCGATTGTGAAAAAATATGGAGTAAATACGAAATGGACGGTAGCTAATGTTGTTGGTCAAACAGGAGAAATAAACAGATTCTCGGGATGGAATATGGTTATTGTCTACAAGAATGAAGAACAACTGCTTCGTCAATTGACTGTGTTTAATTCAGTTGCTATTATTGAGAAAAATACACAATCAGATATAAAATTGACAGGGTTTAAGACACCTACTCAAGGTCCTGTTTCCTTTGAGATGGGTGTTTTTGCATACGACGGAGATAGACCAAATTCTGGAGATCAGTTACTATTAAAAGGAGGTAAGAGTAGTAGTTTTGAAAATGTTTCGGATAATATTAATGACGCTAACAATGTGTTTAATTCTACCATCTCACGTTATGGAAAGCTAACGCCTTATCGTATTCCAAATTACAACAATAATTTTTCTATTGATGCAGATATTTTTAGTCCTGATAATACTAGCTTTAAATATATTGCAAATGGAGATACAACACTTACAATGAGACTTACAACGTTGCAAGATGTCTATCTTACTCAAGCTGTATCGCTCGTCGTCGATGCTAATATACCGGATAATCGTTTAGGAATGCGGGTAAAAGATTTGAATGGTGGATTTGTTGAACCGGGTGATACATTGGAATATACCCTAACAGGTAGTAATGTTGGTACAGACCATTCAGTTGATACTTATATTTCAAATGTTATTGAGAAAAAGGCTGTTTATGTCCCTAATTCTACGAGAATTACTTATGGTCCTAATGCTGGTCCGAAAACAGACGCTGCAAATGATGATCAAGCAGATTTTGATGTTTTAACAAATACGCTGAAAGTGAGAATTGGTCGTGGATCAACGGGTGTAATTGGAGGGGAAGTTGATAATTCTCTAAATGGTAGTGACAGTACGCAGATTAAATTTAAGGTAACTGTTGCGGTTAGTGGCAGTACAGATTGTGCTGAACTTATGTGTGATAATATTGTAGACAATCATGCATTTATTCATGGAAAAGGAAAAGACTCTGGACTCGAATTTGTGAGTGATCAGGTCCCTCAATTCTTTGATAACAGTACTTGTTCTGTTGGTGATATAAGTAATAAAACTTCAGTTATTGTATATACAAGTTGCCCTGGTCAAAAGGCCACATTAATAGGATCACAATGTGCAGGAAGTAATCTTGAACTTTCTGGACCAATAGATGCTAATGCTATTTATGAATGGAGTGGCCCCAATAAATTTGCGAGCACATTGCGTAATCCTATAATATCAAAAGCTAAAAAATCAGATTCAGGGGATTATGTTCTGAAAATGATTAATACTGTAACAAATTGCCACTCGTATTTTATTATCCAATTAAAGGTGAATGACGGGTCAATTGCTAATGCTGGACAAAACCAATCTATTTGTGCCGATTCTACTAATTTACAGGGAAATTCACCTGAAACAGGTTTAGGACTATGGACTGTAGTGACCGGTGGTGATTCTAATGTTATCATTGATAATACTGCTTCACCTACAACTAAGGTGAAATTTAAAGCATCTGGTATATATAAACTTGAATGGAGATTACCTGATAGTGGATGTACTAATATTCCTGACACAGTTACTATCCGCGTTGGGTTAGATTGCAAACCAACTGTTGATAATGAACATCACATTCTCAATTCTGGTGAAACTGCAACCGGCGATTTAACCAATGTTGGTGATACATCTACGGATGGAAAACCATTGGTTGTCAATATAAATCCAGTAGTGACACCTAAAAACGGTGGTATAACAATCAATCCAGATGGAACATATATTTATACTCCTACACCAAATTTTGTGGGAAAAGATACGATTGTGGTAAATATCTGTGATCAACAGACTCCACCAAAATGTGCTGATGATACAATATTTATACAAGTCTTAGCGCCATTGACTTTAGATAATGAGTATCATAATATCAAACCAACTGAAGTAGCTGCTGGAGATTTAACTAATAGTGGAGATGTATCATTTGATTCTACATTTAAAGTGAATACCACGCCTACTGTTCCACCTAGAAATGGTCAGATTACTATAGCAACAGATGGTACATATACATATACACCCACTTCTGGTTTTATAGGAAAAGATACGGTTATTGTCACTATCTGTGATAATCAAATTCCCTCCGTTTGTGGAAAAGATACCATATTTATTACTGTGAGTAATGTTGTTGTGCCACTTGTGATTGACAATGAACATCAAACGATTAATGAATGTGCTATTGCAACAGGAGATTTAACTGATACTGGTGACTCATCTGCAGGAAATAATTTTGTGATTGCACCTACTAAATATGCAACTAAATTAGGAACTATTGATATAAGTAGTAATGGTAATTATACATTCACATCTACCTGTGGAAAGGTCGGAAAAGATACTATTATTGTCAATATTTGCGATACTCAGACACCAAAACTTTGTAAAAACGACACAATCTTTATTACAGTACTACCATTGAATTCTACTCCTTTGGCCATTGATGACAATGAAACATCATTAACTGGCAAATTAGGAGAGAATGATGTTCAGAGTCAAGATGGACCTAATATATGGACAAAATTGACTGATCCGATAGATGATAAAGGAATCCCAACTGGTACAATCGTTGTTGATGAGGATGGTACTTTTACATATACTCCTCCTGCACCTGATTTTACGGGTATTGTTACATTTACGTATAGAATCACAGATAAAGATGGCGATACATCCGACGCAACAGTGACTATTACTGTGTTACCATTATTTATTCCAGAAGGTTTTTCTCCTAATGGTGATGGTGTTCATGATAAATTTGTAATCAAAGGTATCGAGAGCTATCCAAAAAATATTTTCTCGATATTTAATCGCTGGGGAAACAAAGTATATCAAGCGAGCCCTTACTTGAATAATTGGGATGGTACGAATACTGAAGGTATGTCAGTTGGTGGAAATGTTCTTCCCGTAGGCGCATATTTTTATATTTTGGATTTAGGTACTGGACAAAAGGCTATCAAAGGAAATATCTATTTAAGTAGATAATATTTCTATCTGATAAAGCCGAAGTAATAATAGAAGAGATAAAGATTTTTTATATGAAGAGAATATTAGTGATAATCTTGTTTGGTGTAAGCTTGTTAAGCCTAAAAGCACAACAAGATCCAATGTACACCCATTATATGGATAATACACTAGGTATTAATCCAGCTTATGCCGGTAGTCGTGATGCGTTGACGTTGACGATGCTGCACCGTTCCCAATGGGTTGCCTTTCCAGGTGCCCCAGTTACACAAACAATCACAGCCCATGCACCTATGTTTAACGATTTGTTTAGTTTAGGTGCATCAATTGTGAATGATGCGGTTGGTCCAGTCAAAAATACTTCTTTTTATGTAGATTATGCCTATCGCTTGCGTTTGACAGAAAATAGTAAGTTAGCATTCGGTCTGAAATTGGGTTTTAATTCTGTTCAAGCAAATTTAACATCGTTAAAACTAGATGCGCCTGGATCACCACAACTGAATGATCATGCTTTTGCAGATGATCTGACTGGTCAAGTATCTCCTAATTTAGGGTTTGGGGTTTATTATTCGAGAGATCGGTTTTACATGGGACTTTCAACGCCAAGACTATTTCAATCAAACTTTAAGACAGCGATTGATTCATCTATTTATAAAGAGCAGCAACACTATTTTTTCATTATTGGAGGTGCATATAATTTGAATGATGATATTGTTTTTGTTCCGAATTCATTTGTAAAAGTAACAAAAGGGGCTCCTATAGAAGCAGATTTTAGCGGAAGTTTTGTTTTTCAAAATAAATTTAGTGTTGGTGCTATGTATCGAACGCTTGATGCTGCTGGTGTATTGGTTGGATTAAATTTGACAGAACAGCTTTATGCAGGATATTCTTTCGATTGGTCATTTGGCAATACAACTTCCAAATACAATTATGGAAGTCATGAAATTGTGTTGAGGTATGATTTTGTATTCAAGAATAGAGGAAAGATTAAATCTCCACGTTATTTCTAGATTTAAGGTGATGATTTTTTGAATTTAGATTTTAGAAAAATATTGATTATGAAAACCAGATATATTTACCTATTGCTTTTTATTTTACCCTTCTTTGGGGTAAATGGTCAAAAACTTGCAACAGAAATAAAAGGAGATGAATATTTTAAAGAATATTCATTCTTTAAAGCTATTGAAAAATACAATCTGTGTGAATTTTTGACATTGGATGGTCAACGAAAATTGGCGGAAAGTTATAGAAACGTCGCATACTATGTGGAAGCATTGGAAGCTTACTCTCAGTTTGTGAGTAAACCAAAAGCTACGCCGGAAGATTATTTTAACTATGCTATTTTACTGAAAACAGTCGGTAAGTATGCAGATGCAAATGCTTGGATGGATAAATTTGCAACGGCCAAACCTAACGACTTACGTGCTTTGAATTATATCAAAACAAAGGAGGAGATACCGAATTTTCGTAAAAATCAAGGTCGATTTACAATTAAGGATTTAGCAATTAATAGTGAAGATAAAGATTTTGCGCCGACTTATTTTAACAAATCAATTGTCTTTTCGTCTACCAGAGCTGGCATTCCATCAATCGTCAGACGTTACAATTGGGATGAATTCCCGTTTCTTAATCTGTTTCAGTCTGATATTGAAGATGGTGAGTTAACTGACCCATATTATTTCAACCCGAAGTTTAATAAAAAGTGGCACGAAGGAACCGCCAGCTTCAGTAATAAGGGAACTTTTGTAGCCTACACCAGAGATGATTATAAGGGCAAAAGTCGTGAAGGTGTCGTGAAATTGCAATTGTTTTTTAGCTCTTTTGATGGCAGAAAATGGAGTGAACCAGTTCCATTTAAACTCAATAATCCTGAGTATTCTGTGGGTCACCCCTCTCTTTCAGAAGATGGTAAGACTCTGTATTTTGCCAGTGACATGCCTGGTGGTATTGGTGGTGTAGACATTTATCGCATCCGTAGAAATGATAAAGGAGTGTGGGGTAAACAAGAAAATCTTGGCAAAACAATTAATACCGAAGGGAATGAAATGTTTCCGTTTTATGAAGAGAAAACAAATACATTATTTTTTGCTTCTAATGGATTGAATGGTATTGGAGGATTGGATATTTATTTTTCACGAAATAGACAAGATGTTTTCTCTGATCCTAAAAATATCGGAGCACCAATAAACTCTCCTTTCGATGATTTCTCGTTGATAATTGACAAAGATATTAAGAGTGGTTATTTTGCATCAAATAGAGAAGATGGACAAGGAGATGATGATATATATTCATTCAAAGTTGAAAAATCCTTTTTTAGTGCAAAACGGATTATCGGTGTAGCAAAAGATAGAAAGGGAAGAGCTCTTTCAGATGTCGATGTAACACTGTATGATAATAACAAAAACGTCATTGCAACAGTAAAAACATTAGCAAACGGAGCTTACGAATTTGATGCTGAAGCTGATATTCTCTATTCGTTGAATGGTATTAAACCAAAATTTACTGATGGCTCGAATGAAGCTGATACTCACACCAAAGCGGATGTCGTTGTAGCAGATGTTGTGCTTCAGAATATGTACAAAAAACTGATTGGAACGGCGAAGGACAAAACTGGAGAAATATTGGCAGAGACAGTCGTGAAGCTTACAGAAAAAGGCGGAGCAGAGATTGGGATGATAACAACAACCAAAGACGGCAAATACGAATTTGATATTTTGGCTAATAAGTTGTATGCGTTGGTTGGTAAAAAACCAAACTATTTCGATGGAAAGAACACAGCGAACTCCAATACACCTGAAGACGTGATCGTGGCTGACGTAGTGCTGCAGGATTTGAAAAAAGACCGATTGATAAAAGTTGATCCAATCTATTTCGATTTAAGTAAATGGAACATAAGACCTGATGCCGCTAAAGTTTTAGATCAGATTGTGGCCATAATGAATGAGTACCCAACACTTGAGATTGAACTAGGATCACATACCGATTGCCGTAGTAGCTATAAATTTAATATGGATCTTTCAACCAAACGTGCTAAAGCGAGTGCTGAGTATATAAAGAAACGGATTACTCGACCTGAAAGAATCTACGGTAAAGGATATGGTGAAAGTCAATTACTGACAAATTGCCCGTGTGAAGGAAAGGTGAAATCAACTTGTACTGAAGAAGAACATCAAATGAACAGACGAACGGAATTCAAGATAATAAAGATGTAGTGAGTCAATATTAATATTAAAGTACGAAATCAGATCAGTTTCGTACTTTTTTATTTTATGGTAAAATGATTCTATTACTACTTGAATTTCTGACATTTCATCTGATTTTCTCTATTTAAATGAAAAGAGGTTTAAATCTAACGGATTTAATGTATATTTTTGTGAAAGAAAATCGAAATTATGGATGCTCGAATAATTGACTTGCCAAAAATACTCGACCGTAGAGGAAATTTAACCTTTATTGAAGGCGAGAACCATATTCCATTTAAGATTAAACGATCTTATTGGATATACGATGTTCCCGGAGGAGAAACAAGGGGAGGACATGCTTTTAAGCAGCAACAGGAATTTATTGTAGCTTTGTCAGGAAGTTTCGACGTAGTGCTGGACGATGGAATTGAAAAACAGGTATTTTCATTGAACCGTTCCTTTTACGGACTGTATGTTCCTGCGGGTTTGTGGCGATCAATGGAAAATTTTTCGACGAATGCATTGGCAATGGTGCTCGCATCATCAGAATATGACGAGCAGGATTATATACGAAATTATGATGAATTCATTCAATCCGGTAAATAGTAGAAAAATGACAGTTTTTGATTGTTCAATTATCTATTTTCCCAAGATAGAAAATGCGGCAGGCAATATTACACCAATTCATGGAGGGAAAGATATTCCTTTCGATATTGCACGTATTTTTTATTTATATGATATACCCGGAGGAGAGGAGCGTGGAGCTCATGCACACAAGGAGTGTCATCAATTGTTAGTGGCAGCGAGTGGTTCGTTTGATATACTTTTAGATGATGGTAGTACAAAGAGACTTGTTACATTGAATAGACCTTTTATGGGATTACATATTCCACCCGGAATTTGGGCTGCTGAGCTTGGATTTTCATCTGGATCTATCTGCTTAGTTCTAGCCTCACACTTGTATAGTGAAAGTGATTATATTAGAAATTATCCCGATTATCTTGGGTTTGTAAATACAACCGTTGAAAAATGATTATTGATGTAGATTCCAAACAATTTCGACATAAACTACCTACAGATCCCCATCCATTTATATCAGAAAAGTTTACTGAAATAAATGCTCATAAGGTTGATCGAATTGTGCGTTTGATACAAGACGTGGACAAAGTTCCACTTGGTTTAATTGCCGGAATTAGGAATAATGAATTATTATCTCCATTCTCTGCACCTTTTGGTGGATTTCATTATAAAAATGAGCTAGTTCATCCCAGTACAATTGATTCATTTCTTGAAGATTTGATTGAATATTCCAAGCAGCACAAATTGGAAAAATTACATTTCATTTTGCCACCGGATATTTATTCTCAAACATTGAATGCCAAATTAGTAAATGCTTTTGTCAGAAAAGGATTCGAATTAGAAATACCCGAAATAACCAGTTGGGTCAATTTGAAGAATTTTAATAGCACATATACCTACCCAGACAGTAGAACCTATTTGAATCAAGCCGTAAAAAGTGGTTTGATATTTAGACAAGTCGATTCGTTACAAGATAAACAGTCGGTTTACGATTTAATAGTAGATAATAGAGTCAGAATGGGAAGACCTATTTTTATGTCTTTTGATGATTTGCAACAAGCAGAACTACTCTTTCAAACAGACTATTTTGCTGTCGAAGGACCAGAAAATGATTTAGTTTCAGCGGCTATATTTTATAGGATTAGAGAAAAAATAGCATTTGCGGTATTCTGGGGTGATGCGCTCAGCGGTCGTTCTGTCAGAGCAATGGATTTCTTAGCAATACATTTGTGGAATTTTTATAAAAATCTAGGTTTTGACTATGTTGATCTAGGAAAATCCACAGAAAATGGAGTCCCGAACGAGGGTTTGTTGCGATTTAAGGAGACACACGAATGTGTATCTTCGTTGAAATATTCAATTACAATGAATTTATAATTTTTGAAAGTGGTTGAATTTGTAAAATTTGATGAAAAATTTCTAGAACTTTCATGGATTTGGTTGAATGATTTGGAAATAAAAGTGCTAACAAATACTCCTGATTTTACTCAAATTGATCAGCGTAGATGGTTTGAAAGTTTGGACAGTAAAAAGGATTACGAAATATGGGGAGTTACAGTTTCGGGTATTCCAATAGGTGTGTGTGGATTGAAAAATATAAAAAATAGTGAGGCTGAGTATTGGGGATATATTGGAGATAAACTATATTGGCGAAAAGGAATTGGCGAAATAATGATGAAGCATATAATTACAATATGTAAAAAAAGAGAACTCAGTGTTTTGAAACTTTTTGTATTAGAAAATAATATTGCAGCCATTAATCTATACTCCAAAACAGGATTTCAAAAACAATTAGCAGTCAATGGATTACTTGAAATGATAAAGATTTTATGATAAAATTCTTAGATTTACAAAAGATAAATGAACAGTATCAACAAGAGCTAAAAGAGGCTGTCGGTCGAGTGATTGATAGTGGATGGTACTTGTTGGGTAAAGAGTTGCAAAACTTTGAACAAAATTTATCTCAATACATTGGTGTTAAACACGCTATTGGTGTTGCCAATGGGTTGGATGCATTGCGATTAATATTTAAGGCATATATCGAAATGGGTGTGATGCAAGTGGGCGATGAAGTGATTGTTCCTGCAAATACCTATATTGCCTCAATTCTTGCTATTAGTGATAATCGATTAAATCCTGTGCTTGTTGAGCCCAATATTGAGACCTATAATCTTGATATTTCATTAATAGAACGATGCATAACGCCACGTACAAAGGCTATCATGGTGGTTCACCTTTATGGCCAGATTTGTTGGAGTGATGAATTGGAATTGTTAGCCAAAAAATATAATCTTAAGATTATTGAGGACAATGCTCAAGCGATTGGAGCAAACCTCCCCCAACCTCCCGCTAAGGCGGGACAAGCTTTCCCAAGGAGGGAAGAAAAAAATAGTGAGGGCGTGACTCAAAGTCACACTCTCACTAAAAAGACAGGGGCATTGGGAGATGCAGCTGGATTTAGTTTTTATCCAGGCAAAAACTTGGGTGCTTTGGGAGATGCCGGAGCAGTTACTACTAATGATGATTTACTTGCCGATACAGTTCGAGCATTAGGTAATTATGGCAGCAAACAAAAATATGTAAACGAATATAAAGGTTTGAATAGTCGATTGGATGAGTTGCAGGCTGCGATTTTGAATGTCAAACTGAAATATATAGATGTCGAAAATCAACGACGCAGAGAGAGTGCAGCATATTATTGTGAACACATTAAAAACGAAAAAATTACACTACCAGTTGATAACCATCGACTTACGACTTACGACTTACGACTTGATTCCTCACACGTATGGCATCTATTCGTCATTCGTTGCGATGAAAGAGAAAGATTGCAACAATTTCTGATGGATAATGGCGTGCAAACATTGATTCATTATCCAATACCACCGCATAAACAAACAGCATACAAGGAGTTAAATGATTTGAGTTTTCCGATAACTGAGAAAATTCATAGCGAAGTATTGTCTTTGCCAATGAGTCCTGTAATGAGTGACAAAGAGATTGAACGAGTAGTAGAAGTTATTAACTCATTTAATTAAAGGAGTATCAATCTATTCCGAAAAAACTGTTGACTATGAATCTCTTGAGAAGAATATTACAAAGCATTTTGTTTCGATTCTTTTTACCTTTTAGGCTGTTGATGTTTTATCATCGACGGGTTTATAAATTTTCGCTACCTAATTTGTTGAAAATTAGGAGGCATGAGTTAATCTTTAAAACCTATCCTATTAGCAATCAAAAAATAAAAATTAGTGGCTCTGGATGTGTAGAGATAGGCGAAAAATGTTCTTTTGGGTATAAATTGGGTGGTCGATTTTACAATGGTTTAATCGAAATTCAACCAAGATATAAAAAATCGCAAATTAAAATTGGAAATAATGTTTCGACAAACAACAACTTGATTCTTTGCGCTGCTAATTATATAGAAATTGGAGATAATTCATTAATTGGTGAGGGTGTTTCCATTATGGATCACGAGGCTCACGGAATTGCTCCTGATAAGAGACGAGAATTAGGAGAAATTGGTAAAGTGATTATTGGCCAAAACGTGTGGATTGGGAATGGAGTTATGATATTGAAAAATAGTAGTATTGGGGAAAATTCTATAGTTGCCGCTGGTGCAGTTGTCTCAGGGGAGTTTCCTGCAAATGTTATTATTGGTGGGGTTCCAGCGAAAATAATTCGTGCTTTATGACTTCATCTAGTCAACAATCTTCTTATCGACAGATCTTTAAAGCAACATCTCTATTTGGTGGAGTGCAAGTATTCAATATTTTAATTGGAATAATTAGGGTCAAATTTGTTGCTGTCTTATTAGGTACTGCTGGTGTTGGTATTATGAGCCTTCTGAATGCGCCGTTACAACTCATCTTATCTGTCTCAGGATTTGGAATTGCATTAAGTGCTGTTCGCGATGTTTCGGAGGCATATAACACAAACAATAGTTCGAAATTATCTCGTGTTGTATTGATTTTAAGGCGCTGGTCGTTTATGAGCGGATTACTCGGTTCATTAATCACTTTAGCCTGTGCACCATTATTAAGTAAATGGTCTTTTGGTAATGGAGACTATACATGGTCTTTTGTTTGGCTTTCTGTTACAATCTTTTTATTAACAGTGAGCAAAGGACAAAGTGCTGTATTGCAAGGCTCACGCCAATTAACAGCCCTTGCCAAATCTGGTATGATTGGCTCTATTTTAGGATTAATTACATCACTGCCACTATACTATATTTGGGGTGCGAAAGGTATCGTCCCTGCGATGATTCTGACTGCAGTGGTTACTTTTGTATTGACATGGTATTTTGTACGCAAGGTTAGAATTCCAGCGATTGAATTATCAATTAAAGAGACATACAATGGTGGTCTAGGTATGGCCAAATTGGGAATATTTATGACTATCTCAGGTTTTTGGACTACTTTGTTAAATTATGTTTTGTCTTCCTATATAAGCCGTAAAGGAGGAGTCGCTGATGTAGGTTTGTATAATGCTGGATTGGGAGTGGTGGCACAGTATACAGGTGTTGTATTTACTGCAATGGGGACAGACTATTATCCCAGATTATCTGCTGTAAATGATAGTATCTCTAAAATCAAAGAGCTAGTGAAACAACAGGCCGAAACTGCACTTTATATTATTACTCCGTTGTTATCATTATTGATTATCACTATGCCATTTGTTATAAAAATACTATATACATCGGCATTTTTGCCTGTTATTATGTTTGCTAATCTTTCGGTTTTGGGCATGCAATTTAAAACAGTGACATGGGCAATGGGTTATATCTATTTAGCAAAAGGAGCTGGGCGTATTTTTCTCATTACGGAAATTATTTCGGGATTATTTTTTTTAGTGACCAATCTGATTGGATATCAATACTTGGGTTTGACCGGTTTAGGGATATCTTTTATTCTCAATTATTTCATTGGTATGATATTTACGTACTTTGTTTTAAGGAGCAAATTTGGATTTAGTTATTCATTTGAAGTGTATCGAATTTTGGGAATCTCATTTCTATTCACTTTGATCTCGTTTCTAACCATCTATATTGACTCATCATTATTGAAATACAGTGTTGGTTTTCTTATCTTTGTTATTACTTCTTTTTACTCATTCAGAGAGTTGAATAAAGTAATTGATATCAAATCGATAGTAGTGAATTTCCTTAAAAAGAAATTGAATTCCAAAGTTCCAAATCAAAATTAATTGAGTATAAATGAATCCAATCGTATCAGTTGTCGTTGTTACTTATAACTCCTCGAAATTTGTTATTGAAACGCTGGATAGCATCGCTTCACAAACTTGGATTAAATTGGAGTTGATTGTTACTGATGATTGTTCGAAAGATAATACCGTTGAGCTGTGTAGCGCTTGGATAACTAAACATCGAGAACGGTTTGTTCGTGTAGAATTGATTACAGTACTTAAAAACACTGGTATCGCAGCCAATTGCAACAGAGGTTTAAATGCTGCCTCCGGAGATTGGATAAAATATTGTGCAGGTGATGATGCATTATTACCAGAGTGTGTAGAACGAAATATGGCATTTATCGTAGACAATCCAGAGATAAAAATTCTCTTCTCGTATGCTAGAATATATTCTGAAATTTTTGAAGAAAGTCATTTCCTGAAAAGAATACCAGCATTGTTGCCAAAGAATATTATCAATGATGAGATTAGTGCATTAGGACAATATCGAAAATTGTTGCTTTCCGATCGAATAAATTTTACGCCCTCTAGTTTTATTCACAGACAAACTCAATTGGACGTGGGTGGTTTCAATGAACAGGTGAAATTGCAAGAGGATTATCCAATGTGGTTGAGTCTCACAAAGGCAGGCTACAAAATGTATTTTATGGAGACTGAGACAGTGATGTACCGCCAACACGACCAGGCAACAAATAATATGACAATCGACTACCTTATCAAACCAAACTATTTTAGAACAGAATCATTTCGTAGAGAATATATATATCCCAATTTGCCATGGGATATTCGATACGAGCAACGATTCATTTGGTATGCTTCACAGCTATTTAGATCGAATGGTTTGAATCGAAATCTCCCTTTAAATAGAATTCTATTTGATATTTTTACTGTTTTGTTTAACCCTTTTAAATATTACCTCTATATCAAGAAAAGGGTGATAAAAGAGCCTGAAAATCAAGAATTTTACGTATAATTGTAAAAAAAATAAAGGGATAAAATGCTGAAACAGTACGCACAAAAAGGATCCAAAATATTAATGAATAATGAATCACGAATTGTAGAGATTTTACGCTTTGGGATTGTTGGCGTTTTGGCAACTGCTATTCATTATGGATTGTATATTCTTTTTATTTCTGTGGTCAATGCCAACGTGGCTTATTCTATTGGATTTGGAGTTGGTTTTATTTCAAATTTTTTCTTGTCAAATTACTTTACATTTAAGACAAAACCAAGTTTGAAAAAAGGATTGGGTTTTGGTGTAAGTCAAGGAATCAATTACCTCTCTCAATTGGGGCTTCTGAATCTGTTTTTATGGCTCGGAATTTCTAAAGAATTAGCTCCGATACCAGTGTTTGTTGTAGTTGTGCCCATCACTTATTTACTTGTAAGATTTGTGTTGAAATCGGACAAATTGTGATTTTATTAATATTGAACTTGTTGATTTTCAAGAATTAAATACAATGATCAAAAAAGAATCAAATATGGAGGAAAAACCTTTACTTTCTGTAGTAATTCCTATTATGAATGAGGCTGGAAATGTCTCACTCATGGTGGATAGACTTACTCATACGCTAGAGAAAATCATCAACTTCGAAATCATATTTGTGAATGATGGTAGTACTGACAATACATTGGAAGTCATCAAAGAGTTGGGTGAGAAGGATGATAGAATCAAATACCTCTCTTTCTCTCGCAATTTTGGCCATCAAAGTGCTTTGCGTGCTGGATTAGATTATGCCGAAGGTGATTGTGTGGTTTCGATGGATGGTGATTTGCAACATCCACCAGAATTGATTCCTGCCATGATTGAGAAATGGAAAGAGGGATATGATGTTGTTTATACACTACGAAAAGATACATCAGAAACAGGATTTTTAAAGCGAAAAACATCTGAATTTTTCTATAAATTGATCAACAAATTGTCAGATGTTGAGATTGAACAAGGAAGTGCCGATTTCAGGTTGGTTGACAGCAGTGTTATAGATGCGCTTCGTAAATTCAAAGAGAATCCAATATTTTATAGAGGTTTGGTTCGATGGTTGGGCTTTAAGCAGTTCGCATTAGAATATGTTCCCGAAAAAAGGACATGGGGCCAGACAAAGTACTCTTTCAAAAAGATGTTTCGTTTTGCCATAATTGGGATTACTAGTTTTAGTATTCGACCGTTGCATGCATCTACGATATTAGGAATGGTAATGGCGATAGCTTCGTTTTTGTATGGAATGTATGCCATTATATTAAAGTTGTTTACCGATCAAACAATTCCTGGTTGGACATCTTTGTTGATCGTCGTCTCCTTCATCGGCGGAATTCAATTACTAATGATCGGTATCTTAGGGGAATATCTTGGGAAATTATTTATTGAGTCGAAGCGAAGACCTGCTTATATTATTAAAGAGAAGAATATAACTAATCATAAATAGACTGACATTATGAAAAAGCAACCGTTACTTTTTTTGCTATTTATTCTATCGTTAGTAGGATTTTTTCTGTTGAATCGGTACACAAATATTGCGATTGATGATTTTGCGTACAAAAATATTTTTACTCCTGATGCTGCTGAGGGTGGACATCGAGTGCAAAATATGTCGGATTTGTTTTTGTCGATGTATAATCATTATTTTATTACCAACGGCAGATTATTGGTCAACGGACTGGCACAATTGTTTTTGATGAGCGATAACAAATTGTGGTTTGATATTGCAAACACAATTGTGTTTGGATTATTTCAGATTTTGATTTTTGCACTTATAGGCATTAAACGAAAAGAAATTACAATAACTTCTTATCTTGCCTTACTAACTATGTGTTGGTTTTTATTGCCTGGACCCAACCACACACTATTGTGGCTCGACGGTAGTTTAAATTATTTATGGGCTTCGGTTTTGGTGATGTCTTTTTTGTATGTTCATCAACAGATTGCTCCACGAGAAAATCAAATGAAAGGTATTTGGATGCCTATCCTTTTTCTTTTGGGTTTCTTAGCGGGTGGTACACACGAAGTAATCTCTTTGGGTGTATCAGGGGCTTTGTTTTTTTACTACATTTTCAATTTGAAAAGCTTTAAAGGTGCATTGATTCCATTGATTATCGGGTTTTTCCTAGGAACTCTCTTTGTTGTATTAGCACCGGGTAATATGGTTAGAGTTCACTCAGGCGGTCCTGGAGAAGCGACTGCGGCCTTGTCTGTTGCTCAACGATTATGGGGTTTTACAACTTCAGCACCGTCTATGATTCCAGTAGTATTGTTGCTTATTGTGCTACTATTCCAATTTTGGAAAAAAAGAATGACTTTTAAATCCACAATGGCAAACAATACAATTCTACTTTTGTCAATTGGCTTGTCTCTTTCATTTATTTTAGTGGTTGGAGCATATCAAGAACGGGTATTCTTTGGTGTTTCATTATTTTCGATCATCATTTTACTTTCGCTGATTCATAAGGCTGATTTTCCTTTTGTGAAAAATGGTATTCCTTTTGCGATTGTTATTTTTACTGGGATGATGCTATTCAACTACCTGTCTGTTTCGTCAGATTTAAAGGCAAACAAAACAGTCTTCGATCAGGATGAAATGACTTGGAGAAGCTCGAAGGATAATGTATTCGAATTGAGAAACAAAAAAATGAACCGGTTTGTAAGTACAGGATTGGGTGGAATGGATTCGAATTTTTGGTCCAATAAAGTAATGAGTTGGTATTATGGTAAGGAATATATGGTGTTTATTCCTTCAGAAATTTATCAGAATACATACAAAACAAATAAAATTGAAGATAAAAATAATCAAATTGCTTTTTCGGATTCGACTAAACGGACTTTTTATCTGTCTCCCAAAAGTCGATTTATTGTTCTCCCAATCACTGAAAAAGATAGTCTTGATTTGAGTGTTAGTCATATTGTTACTTACCAATCGATTGAGCCAATTCCTTGCCGAAATCTTGATATCAGACAACGTGTAGTGAAAAGATTGTATGGAACAGTGCCGCCTGCTACAAATTCAGAAAAATCAACCGTATATTGCTTAGAAACATCACACGGTAAGTATTTGTATTTCAAAGCTCCATTAATTATTCCGATGGATAAATTGAAAAGTATCCGAATTGAGTAATTCGAAAAGCAATGTTGAGATTAAGTGTTATTATCCCGATGTACAATGTAGCACCTTATGTTGAAAAATGCATACGGTCGCTTGAAAATCAGGATATTCCACATTCAGAATATGAGGTTATTTGTGTGAATGATGGATCACCAGACAATTGCAAAGAGATTGTTGGAAGTTTGCAAAATGAATTCTCAAATATTACATTGATCGACCAGAAGAATCAAGGGGTTTCGATGGCTAGAAACAATGCGATTGATATTGCAAAGGGAGAATATATACTATTTATTGATCCTGATGATTATGTCGATGAAAATAGTTTTAAAAGAATTCTGACAAAGGCGGAAAAATTTGTCACTGATGTTTCCTTTCTTGGATATACTTTTTTAAACTCAGATGGAACTGTAAAGAAGTTTGTTTTTAATGAGGAGAATTCAAAGGATATTTATACCGGAATTGAAGCTTATTCACTCGCAAGAGGCGATGGAATGACAGATCCAGATAGGCTTTGGGCTGTGTTGATAAGAAGAGATTTGTTGGATCGAAATGGGTTGAGGTTTTTGGCAGATGTGCCTTATCTGGAAGATGGTGAATTAATTGCAAGAATTATGTGTGTGGCAGAGCTATGTATCTTTGATGGAAACTCTTTTTATCAACGAACTACACGAAAAGGATCGGCTACAAATTCAAAATTACTATATTCGAAAAAGGCAATCAATGGATTTGTAAAATCATCTTTGAATTTAAAACGTTTTCAACAAAATACAATAATTTCTGAAGAGCAAAAAACTTTTCTAAATCAACCAATATGTAAATTCACCTTACTTGCATTTACCGGATGCTTGACATTCAGAAGACTTTTTTATATTACAGACGTGAAAAAACAGTTGAATCAAGGTGGTATAAAGCAATTAGATCTAGATGGAATTCATCCTTTTTATTACAAGAATGGAATTCTTTATAATCAGTCAATTATTTTATTTTTATTTGTTTGGATGCTGCCGAATAGTTTTTTTTCTAGAATTAAAAATCATATATTTCAATGGAGTCAAACAAGAAAATAACAGTAACTCAGCCATATTTGCCTCCATTAGAAGAATTTATACCTTATTTAGAGACAATTTGGGGTAATAAGTGGCTGACAAACAATGGACCTTTGCACGAACAATTGGAGAAAGAGCTAGCGCAATACTTAGGTGTAAAATATATTTCTCTTTTTTCAAATGGTACTTTAGCTTTGATTTCAGCTTTACAAGCACTTGATATTGAAGGAGAGGTGATTACTACTCCTTTTAGTTTTGTGGCGACTACCCATGCCTTGTGGTGGAATAAGATTACACCAGTGTTTGTGGACATAGAATCAGATTACATGAATCTTGATCCAGCTAAAATTGAGGCTGCGATTACTTCAAAAACATCGGCTATTATGCCAGTTCATGTGTATGGAAATCCGTGTCAGATGGACAAAATACAGGAGATTGCTAATAAGTATAATCTGAAAGTGATTTATGATGCTGCTCACGCATTTGGAGTTAAGAAAGAATGTGTTTCTGTGTTGAATTATGGTGATTTATCTGTACTTAGCTTTCATGCAACAAAGGTTTATAGCACGATAGAGGGTGGCGCAGTTATTTGCCATACTCCGGAAATGAAACACCATCTAGATAATCTCAAGAATTTTGGATTTAGAGGTGAGATGATTGTTGAAGAACCTGGTATCAATGCCAAATTGAATGAAATACAGGCAGCCTATGGTTTGCTTCAATTAAAATATGTGGACGGATTTATTGAAAAAAGACAGGCGATAGCGTATCAATATAGAGTGTTGTTGAGTGGCATAGAAGGAATCCGTTTTATCAACGATATGGAGGGTGTAACACATTGTTATTCGTACTTTCCAATCTTGATCGATGCAGAAAAATACGGTGAGACAAGAGATGAATTGTATGAAAGATTAAAAACAAATCAGGTTTTTGGTCGAAGATATTTTTATCCGTTGATTAGTGATTTTGAACCATATAATAGTTTGCCATCAGCGGATAGGCATAATTTGACTATAGCGAATAGGATTGCAAATCAAGTACTCTGCTTACCCATATTTGTTGATCTACAAGATTCCGAGGTTGAATTTATTTGTTCATTAATTTCAAAAATTGAGAAGATATGACTTTGGGTATAATGCAGCCCTATTTCTTTCCTTACATAGGATATTTTCAGTTGCTGAATGCCGTTGATCAATACGTTATTTACGATAATATTCAATACACGAAAAAAGGTTGGGTAAATAGAAATCGGATTCTTCAAAATGGGATGGATGTTTATTTGACTCTATCAATAGAAAAAGCATCTGATTTTTTGGATATAAAAGAAAGATTTTTATCCGAAAGTTTTGATAGATCAAGGATGATTAGACAGATTAAGGATGCGTACGGTAAAGCCCCTTTCTATTCAGAAATTTTCCCTTTGATTGAACGAGTGGTTTTTTATGAAGAAAGGAACCTTTTTTTGTATCTTTATCATTCAATTCTGGAAATATGTAGTTATTTGGATATTAAAACTAGCATTAAAATATCTTCGGAAATTGATATTGATCATTCGCTAAGAGGGCAAGCAAAAGTCTTGGCTTTTTGTAGTTATCTGAAAGCTGACAATTATATTAATGCGATTGGAGGAGTTGAATTGTATGATAAATCCGAATTTCATGTTCGTAATGTTAATTTGAAATTCTTACAAGTTGAACCATTTTCATACAAGCAATATTCAAATGAGTTTGTTCCATACCTTTCTATTATTGACGTACTCATGTTTAATGGTCGTTTGGCAACAATTGAATTACTTGATAAATATAGATTAATTTAAGAATGAGAATATTAGTTATCGGTCAATGTACTCTTCATTGGGGAAGAATGGAATATGGTAATATTGGCAATTATTATATCGTAGAACCTTTTTTTCGAGAGCTTCATCGTGTTTTTTCCGATGCTGAGATTGTGACCACTTTCCAAATGACAGATGAATTTTGTTCTAAAGAGCAAGTTATAGCTGTTCCAATGGATCTCTATTATGGATGGAACGAGAATGATCTCGAAATAGCCAATAAAGAATTGGAAATAGCCACACATTATCAATCCACAAAAGAAATAATTGAAGAGACTCCCTTCATTTCTGAAGTTATGAAGAGTGATTTGGTAATTGATTTCAGTGGTGATATTTGGGGCGATAATGCAAATCTTGTAGGGAAGAATAGATTCTTAGTTGGTTTGCTAAAGGATAGAGTTGTGCAATTGCTAGGTAAGCCAATTGCTATGTTAGCAGGTTCACCTGGTCCATTTGAGGATAAATCTACCATAGAATTTGCAAAACAAGTTTTCGATAATTTTGATTTAGTTACGAACCGTGAGAAGATCAGTAGGGACACACTTACACATTTTGGATTCGACACTTCTCGAATAGTTGAACTGGCATGTCCTGCTTTTTTGTTTGAACCAAAGAAAAAAGAAGAAATCGAACATTTTATTTCCAATACTTCAATAATGTCAAAAGAAAAACCCGTTGTTGGGTTTATTCTGTGTGGTTGGAATATGTTAGAAGGACCATTTGATAAATGGCCAAGAGATGCATCTGAGTACACACAATTTGTCGATTTAATTGTGAAAATGATTAAAGAATTGAATGTGAAAGTATGTTTGATGTCGCACTCAAATGGATTCGAGTTACCGCCTAATTTTAAGTTAATTAAAGGGCGAGATTATCCGATAGTAGAGCAACTTTATACTATTCTTCAAACAACCGACGTGGCTAATGAGGTCTTTTTGTTGCAGGATATCTACTTGCCTGCAGAAACAAAGGGCATAATTAGTCAATTTGATATGCTTGTGTCAGGTAGAATTCATGCTGCAGTAGCTGCGCTTTCTCAAACAGTGCCAACAACAATAATTGATTATGGGCATGAACCAAAAGCGCATAAACTGAAAGGTTTCGCGGAAGTGGCAGGAGTATTAGAATATGTGGCTGATCCTGTTTCCATTGAAGATATGACGCAAAAAGTGATGATGTGTTGGGAAAACAGAGTTCAAATTAAAACCATGCTTGAGAAAAGAATGCCTGAAATCAAAGATAAAGCAAGGAGTAATTTTGATTTGTTGAAAACCATATTGAGGTAAGAAAGATGAATTGTTCAAAAGAAATATTTGAGATTGTAGTGTTTTCGTCGGGCGGTGGAGGCAATTTTCAATCTCTTATTGATCATCAAGCTGAATTTGATTACTCAATTTCTCAGTTAGTTGTTGATCGAGATTGTGGTGCCATAAATCGAGCAGAAAGGCATCAAATACCAGTATTTTCTTTCAATATTGATTCTCTAGGTGATCGTTTTTTCTATGAAATTGATGCATCAATTCCTTATACTACGAATTTAATTGTTTTGGCAGGTTTCTTCCCGATATTACCTGATTGGTTTTGTGCAAAATGGCAAAACAAGATAATTAATACACACCCCTCACTTCTGCCTAAATTCGGAGGAAAAGGAATGTATGGCGTGAAAGTTCAAGAAGCTGTTTTGGCAGCAAATGAAAAAGAAGCAGGATGTACCGTTCACTTTGTTGATTCAGGAATAGATACAGGTGAAATTATCCTTCAGAAAAGTATTGCCGTCGTAGAGAACGAAACAGCCTGGAATTTAGGTGGACGAGTCTTCGATGAGGAGGTGAAATTATTGCCTTTGGCTGTTAAAATGATAAAAGACCAATATATTTTAGATACAAAATCACAACCTAAAATTTTAGTAAGCATCTGCTGTTTGGTATATAACCATTCTCAATATCTGGAGCAGTGTATTCAAGGATTTCTGAATCAAAAGACAAATTTCGATTTTGAAATTCTTTTGCATGATGACGCTTCTACTGATAATTCTACTAAAATTATTAGTGATTATCAAGAGAAATATCCCGATATTATTAAACCAATCTATCAAACACAAAATCAATTTTCAAAAGGAATCAGCGTATCTAAGACTTTTCAATTTCCTCGAGCAAAGGGAAAATACATTGCCATGTGCGAAGGAGACGATTACTGGATAGATTCGTTGAAATTGCAAAAACAAGTCGACTTTTTGGAAGCAAATGATGATTTTGGCTTAATTCATACTGACTGCAATTTGTATTATCAACACAGTAATTCTTTAGTAGAGGCAGTTAATTCTGCCACAACTTCAAATAAAATTTATGATATAAGTCGAGAGTTGAATGTAAGTGAAGCAATTTTGATAGGATCTTATAAAATCAGAACATCTACGGTTTTATTTAAAAAAGACCTTTATTTCAAAAGTGTAGAGAATGACCCAATAGCCTTTACTTCACTTTTTAAAATGGGAGATATTCAAATTTGGTTTGGGATTTCAAAATTGTCAGCTGTCAAATATTTAGATGAAGTTACTTCAGTCTATCGCATCAATGAAGGCACTCTTAGTCGTGAGAAAGAATTAAAAAAACAGTTGAGGTTTCAGTTGTCATCCATAGAACTAAGACTTTATTATATTTCAAAATATGAGTTTTCTATTGAATTTGTTCGTTTTATTATGTTGAAATACAATACTATATTTTTGAGGTATAAATTACACGATTTTAATTATAAGGCAATGTATCCAGTCCAAAAAGACATGTTACCATTTAATGTGAAAATACTCTATTGGATAACTCAATCAAAAGTTGCAAGTAATGTTTTTGGATTAGTTGAGAATATTAAATTTTCAATTGAGAATATATGGAATAAAATAAAGACATCTCTTTTCAATAATAAATTACAGTCAAAATGAAAGTGATCTCGATAATTGTCCCAATGTACAACGTGGCTCCTTATGTGGAAAAATGCATTAGATCGTTAGAAAATCAAGATATTCCGAAAACGGACTACGAGATCATTTGTATTAATGATGGATCTCCTGATAATTGTAAAGACATCGTTGAAAGTTTGCAAAAAGAATTTGCAAATATTATTCTGATAGACCAACAAAATCAAGGCGTTTCGAAGGCTAGAAACAACGGTATTGACAAAGCCATAGGTAAATACATTTTGTTTATTGATCCTGATGATTATGTTGAGGAGAATAGCTTTTGTCGGATTATTGCAAAAGTTGAAAAATACAATGCACAAGTCTCCTTTTTGGGTTATACTTTCCTCAACGAAGATGGAAGTATTAGAAGTGATGTATTCAATCTTGAAAACAGTAGTGAACTTTATGTTGGCATAGATGCATATTTTATTGCGCGTGGTGATAGTCAGACTGATCCTGATAGATTAGTAGGTGTAATTTTTGAAAGAAATCTATTAAATATTTATGAACTACGTTATTTACCGAATGTTCCTTTTCTTGAAGATGGAGAGTTGATTGCCCGATTGATGTGTGTGGCTAAAAGATGTATCTTTGACGGACATTCATTTTATCGAAGAACTACACGTCGAGGTTCGGCTACTAACTCTAACCTATTTTATACCGATCGAGCTGTGAATGGTTTTTTGCTGGCAGTTGATAATCTGATTGCTTTTAAAAATAGGGTAGATTTGGAACAAGAACAAAGAAACTTTCTTAATCAAGCCATTGCCAAATTTGTTACACTTCCCTTTGTAAGTGCTGCTACTGCACTTAAATTTAAAACAGGAGGTGTCATTTACAAAAAATTAGTTGAAAGAGGAGTTCATAAGTTGGATACAGATGGATGCAATTATGTATTTGCGAGAATTGGCATAGTTTTCAATAAGGGTTATATCTATTTTATGTGTTTTTGGAAGTTTAGAACCATTTTATGTCGTATAAAAAACTTCTTAACCATTCGCCACATATTTATTTTGGAATTTTTGTATAGTGGATTGGGATTGTATAACCGCTATTTAATCAGAAAATAATTCTATAAAATGTATTCAAAAATCAGACATTACCTCGGTAAAAGATACAATGCTTTTAGGTGGTTATCCCATGAGTTCTTTTTGTTGTTGAGACATTTAGGTACCAGTGATAGAGAACATAGTCAAACAAAATTAAGAGCAGATCTTATTGTTGAGGCTCATATTATTGAAAAAGGATTGTCATTTCGGCATACCAAGGTTGGATTTGGTGTACCCAAAATTATCGACCTATTAGATCACTTAACAATTTATCATCATCAATATAAAGATCAATATATGCTCTCCTTTATTCTTAGAATAGTGGAAAAATATATTGAGTTTAACGCAAAACATGGCGTGGTAAATGAAGCGATAAGTAATAGGTATCATAAGCTTAAAGAATTTGAGAATAATGAATACCCCGAGATTATAGGTGGGGTGAATCATATTACACGGGAGGAAATTCAAAAAAGTGCAATGATTGATTTTGAGAATTTTGTGAATTCGCGCTACAGTATTCGCAATTTTACGGGTGAAGCGGTTGATCCTGAACTTGTATTTAAGGCTTTGAAGATTGCAGAAGGAACTCCATCTGCATGTAACCGTCAACCCTGGGGAGCTCATGTCTTTTTCGATAAGCAGAAAATGATTAATATTTTGGATTATCAAACTGGTGCGCGACAATTCAAAGAAGAGATGGGTTGCGTAATTTTGGTCACCTCAAGTTATAACAGTTTTTTTGGAGGAGAATTTCATCAGCCTTATGTGAATGGTGGTTTATACGCCATGACTTTAATGTATGCATTGCATTCTTTTGGTTTGGGAACCGTTTCGCTCAATATGGGTTTTGAATATTCGAAGTTGAAGAAATTATCACAATATTGCGATATACAAGAAAGCGAGGTACCCATTATGATGATTGGAGTGGGAGTTTTACCCGAAGAACTTGATGTAGCGCACTCTGAGCGGTTTAGTTATAAATCTTATACAAAAGTCTATTAGTAATGAAAAAAATAGGAATTCTTACTTTCCATCGAAGTATCAATTATGGCGCTTTTATGCAAGCTTATGCGCTTTCTCACGAAATTATGAAGCGTTATGGTCCAATCGTTGAAATTATTGATTTTGAGATTGAATATAAGAATGCACATTACAAGGAGCCTTTGTATCGAATTCTTGGAGCAAAAGAATATTACCAGAAGTATAAAAGATTCAGAAGCGATTTGAATCTTTTGCCACTTTCGCCCGAAACGCTTATTACCAATGACTATTCAAAATTGTTGAACTATATTTCAAAGCGCTATGATATTGTTATCACAGGTAGTGATGCTGTATGGGCTTATCAAAAGATGGAAGTCGAAAATCCGTATTGGCTTTTTGGAGATAACCTTCAATGTGCTAAGTTAAGTTATGCCGCGTCTGCTTATAGTACAGATTTTGCCAAAGTAACCGAAGAGGAGAAATCATACATTGGACAAGCGTTAAAAAGTTTCAACTATATTGGCGTTCGTGACCAAGAAACACACAATTTCATTCAATCGATTGATTCGTCTTTGATTATAAACCGAAATTGCGATCCAACGGTTCTACTTCGCAAGCCCGAAAAAGATTATGCTAGCTATTTGTTGCAAAGAGAAAAGATTGACATCAAAAAACCAATTGTTGGTATAATGGCAGGCGCAATTGATTATATGCCTAAAATTCAACAACATCTTGGTCCTGGATACCAATATGTAAACCTTTATTTGAGAAACAGATTGAAGGATAAATACAATCCATTTCTAAAAAATCATTTTTACAATAATTTATCTCCATTTGAATGGTACAATTTGTATGCAGGTTTGCATTTAAATTTTACAAACTATTTTCATGGAACGTTATTAGGTTTAAAAGGCGGAGTACCCACTTTTTCGTTTGATAATACAAATTTCAAATATGATTATGTGGGAAAAATAAAACAAGTATTGAATGATTTGAATTTAAGCGATTTCTGCTTTGAGTATAATAGAATGAGTAAACAAGACGAAGAGAGACTCTTCAGTCAAATAGATTTTGCCGTAAAAAATCGCGATCAAATAAGTCAGACGATTGATGAAAATATGGAAGTTGAGAGACAAAAGTCGAACTCATTCTTTAAAGCGCTTGAAGCTCAATTATAACTTATTAATTAGCAAATTGATATGAAGATTACTATAATAGCTGGTGCCCGTCCGAATTTTATGAAGATAGCACCTATTATTCACGCAATTGTTTCGATAGACTCAATAACCAAATTGTCTTATCGCTTAGTTCATACCGGTCAGCATTACGACCAGAAAATGAGCGATACCTTTTTCTCAGAATTGAATATTCCTCAACCAAATGCAAATTTGGGATGCGGAGGTGGCACTCAAGCGGAGCAGACAGCTGCTATTATGGTTGCATTTGAGAAAGAGTTGGTAGCAAATCCCACCGATTTAGTAATTGTGGTAGGTGATGTAACATCAACTATGGCGTGTTCAATTGTTGCAAAAAAAATGAATACGAAGGTAGCTCATGTGGAAGCTGGTATACGCTCATTCGATTTGTCGATGCCCGAAGAGATTAATCGGATGGTGACTGATAGTTTGGCAGATTACTTTTTTACTACATCAGAAGTGGCAAATCAAAACCTGCGAAAAGCTGGGGTGGAGGAGGAGCGCATCTTTTTTGTGGGCAATGTGATGATAGATACCTTGCTAAAGAATATGAGTCGCTTTGAGAAACCTTCATTTTTTGATGATTTAAATTTGTCAGATAAGAACTATATCATAATGACTCTTCATCGGCCAGCAAATGTGGATGAAGCTGGTAAACTTAAAACGTTAATCGATGAAATTGTTGCGCATTCGAACGGTTTACCAATTATTTTCCCGATACACCCACGAACTGCAAAGATATTCAACGAATTAGGTATTTCTGCTCCAACTTTGCATACTGTAGATCCGCTGGGTTATTTGCATTTCAATTACCTAGTTCAGCATGCTAAAGCGGTAATTACAGACTCTGGTGGGATAACCGAAGAGACCACGGTGATGGGGGTTCCGTGTTTGACTCTACGCGATAATACTGAACGACCAGAAACCATTACTGTTGGCACCAATGAATTAATTGGTACAAACCCTGCAAATATTGCTCCTGCATTAGGTCTATTATTCTCGGGAAACTGGAAAAAGGGAGGAATTCCTGAACTTTGGGATGGAAAAGCTGCCGAGAGAATTGTTGAGGTACTGAAAACAAAGATGTGACAAGATTTTCGCATAGTTTGTGCGGATTAACACAGATAAATTATATAAAGTCGTTTTCAATACTCACTAAGCAGTGATTCAATTATGTACAAAGTAGGTGCCATTATTTCGGTCGTAATACTTAATCTGTGAACAGTTGTGAAATCTGAGGACTGTAATTTTAACCTGTGGATAATGATTATAAAAATATGAGCGAATTAAAAAAGAAAATATTATTAGTTTCGAATGGATTTTATCCCGAAATTTCACCCCGAAGTTTCAGAGCGACTGAACTTGCCAAAGAACTAATCTGTCGAGGATATGATGTAACAGTATTTTCAAAATTCAGGGATCATGATTACACAGATTTTCTTCAAAAATATCCACTTAAATTCAAAATGTGGGAGAAATCAACTTTTAGAACGGTACCCGATTTTAAGAATTCCATAGGAAGTATTTTCTCTAGAATTGCGAACAGGCTTATGCTATTGTTGTTCGAATATCCAGCCGTAGAGGAGGTTTTTAAAGTACGTAGTATTCTTAATGCTGAAACGGGATATGATTTATTAATCTCTTTCTCTGCACCGTATCCAGTTCATTGGGGTGTTGCTCTTTCTCGCACCAAAAAACATAAAATTGCTCATACTTGGGTGGCAGATTGTGGAGATCCATACATGGGAGATGTATTAGATACATTTCGAAAACCTTTCTATTTTAAATACATAGAGAAATGGTTTATGCGAAAGGCTGATTTTGTTACCATTCCAATAGAAAATGGGCGAAAGGCATACTATCCTGAATTTCACGAAAAGATCCACATTATACCACAAGGATTTAGTTTCGAGGGGTATGTCGAAAATAACGAAGAGATAATAAATCCAATAATTACGTTTGGTTATGCAGGCAGTTTAGCACCATTCATCAGAGATCCGAGACCTTTACTCGATTACATTTCAACTCTTGAACTCGATTTTCGATTTGTGGTATTCACTAATCAAAAAGATTTATTTCAACAACACTTGTCGAAATTAGGTAGTAAGTTAGTATTACGCAATTATATACCACGTGATGAGCTCTTATTAGAGCTATCCAAAATGGATTTTTTGGTCAATTTTGACAATAACACAGAGATACAATCACCAAGTAAACTGATCGATTATTATATGACTAATCGTCCAGTTCTTAATATTGAAAAGCAAATTTATCCAGAAATAATTGATGAATTTCTTCAACGAAATTATTCTCGTAAAATGAAATTTGATAATATCCAGAAATACAATATCAAAAATATTGTAAATAGTTTTTTACAGTTGAAACAATAGAATGGCAGAAAAGGTCACAAATAGTAAATATATTTCTGTAATATTTTTTCTTTGGCCACTGGCGTCATTGATATTGGCTATTAAGAATTACAGAGCTTCGTGGGCGAAAAATATCGTTTGGCTATTTGTGGTTTTTTATGGTTATACGATGGTTGTAGTAGGTGATTCCTCTGACTCGACCAGAGAAAAGGCTGCAGTGATGAAGCTTCATGAAACGAAGGTCTCTTTTGCAGAATTTTCTAAAGAATTTTATTCTGATGAGGACGGTCAACTTGATATTGCAAATCCAATCATTTTATTTGTAGTCTCACAATTTACAGGAAATCATCATATTTTATTTGCTGTTTACGCACTTATATTTGGATTCTTTTATTCACGAAATATATGGCTATTGATCGAAAAATCACCTTATAAGTTCAATCTGTTATTATTTATTTTGTTGGTTAAGTTTTCGCTTATTGTTGGTTTCTGGAACATAAACGGATTTCGATTTTGGGCCTCAGCTCAGATATTTGTTTATGGTGTTTATCAATATCTAGTTGTTGGAAATAAAAAGGCACTCCTTTGGGTTGTTCTCACACCTTTGTTTCACTTCTCTTTTATGTTGCCAGCATCGGTATTTGTTTTTTATCTCTTGGTGGGAAACCGATTGCCTATTTATTTCTTCTTCTATATTTTTACTTTCTTTTTAAAGGAACTAAATGTAAATTTTGTTGGGGACCTTTTGAAAGATCTTCTTCCTAATATATTTCATGAAAGAGTAGATATATATGCTAATGAAGAATACGCCAATGTAAGAAAAGATATGATAGACAATGCAACTTGGCATGTTGTTTTCTCAGCATTTGTTTTGCGATGGTCAATTGCTACGTTGCTAGTAATTCTTTATACAAAAACAAAGGACATCTTAGAAAATAAAATTATGTCAAGTTTGTTTAATTTTTCACTATTAATTTCAGGTATTGCAAATGTATCTAGTCTTATACCATCGGGCATTAGATTTATTGTTCTCTCTGAATTTATTGTCTTGGGATTCTTTTATTTATATTTTCAATATTATAAATCTAATCATTTAATAAATTGGTGGAAAATCATTGCGGTACCTGGCCTAATTTTTTCAATATTATTTTCTTTTAGAATCGCATTTGAAGCAATGGGTATTTTGACAATCTTTGGAAATCCAATATTGGCATCTTTCTTTGAAGACAATAATACTTTAATTGAAATAATTAAAAATATACTTGGAATAACAACATAAATGACACGAAGATTCATAAAAAGAATAGTTGAACTACCCGATTGGCAATCTCATCGAAAGATCGTTGTTTTAGAATCTGACGATTGGGGAAGCCAGCGTATGCCATCTTTGGAATTGTACGAGAAACTGAAAAATAAGAATGTTGCTGTTTCGAACGGAGACAATAAAATATATAACACGAAAGATTCTTTAGCAACTGAAGATGACTTGTCGGCTTTATTTGAAGTACTAAACTCTGTAAAAGACAGTCAGCGACAAACAGCAGTTATGACAGCTGTTTCAGTTGTCGCCAATCCCGATTTTGATAAAATCCAAGAAGATAATTTCAGAAACTACCATTACGAACCATTCACCGAGACTTTGAAACGGCAAAAAGGATGTGAGAATTCTTTTCAGTTATGGAAAGAGGGTATTGAAAATAAACTCTTCATACCACAGTTTCATGCACGCGAGCACTTGAATGTAAGTGAATGGTTGCGAAATTTGCAAAATGGAGATGCGCATACTCGATTAGCTTTTGAACACGAATTTTGGGGTTATGACAATGCCTCTACGTCGAAAACTAACATTTCTTATCAAGCAGCTTTTGATTTTTCTGATCCAAGTGATTTGTTGATACAGGCGGAAAGCATTCGAAGTGGACTTATCCTTTTTGAAAAGTTGTTCGGATACAAAGCGAGCTATTTTGTTCCTACGAATGGGCCTTTTAACAATTCGTTGGAAAAAGTTGCTGCAGAGTCAGGTATTTGTTATATGTACTCTTCAAGATTGCAAAATGAGCCTGTTGGTGGAGGGAAATCGAGACGAGTCTTCCACTATTTAGGTCAAAAAAATAGATTTAATCAACGGTATATTTTGCGAAATTGTTTTTTTGAACCGTGCATGGGAGGAAAAGATTGGGCAGATTCTTGTATGTCGGATATCGATTTTGCATTTAAAAATAGAAAACCGGCAGTTATCACCAGTCATAGGGTGAATTACATTGGAGCATTGGATCCGCAAAATCGCACAAATGGATTGAGTCAACTAAAAACGTTGCTTGAATCAATTGTAAAAAAATGGCCTGATGTTGAATTTATGACAACCGATCAACTGGGCGATTTAATGTCTAAGTAAAATATTAAACAGAGAAATGTTTATCAAGAATATCATAAAAGGGATTATCCGGGATGCTCATAATTTAAAAGGTTGGAAGACAAAAAGAAAAATTGTCGTTTTTGAATCTGACGATTGGGGGAGTATTCGTATGCCATCGAAAGAGGTCTATTCTCATTATCTTGAAAAAGGATACCCTGTGGATAAAAGTGACTATAATCGATTGGATGCTCTGGAATCAAACGATGATTTGGAGTTGTTTTTTGACGTTTTATCGGCGTTTTCGGATAAGAATTCGAAGCATCCAGTTATTACCGCTAATACAATAGTCGCTAATCCCGATTTTACTAGAATAGAGGACTCTGGGTTTAAACAATATTTCTACGAACCAATTTCAACTACTATTTCCAATTATCCAAATTCGAACCGAGTGCTTGATTTATACAAACAGGGTGAAATAAATGGAGTTTTCCACCCACAATTTCATGGTCGGGAACACTTGAATATAAACAGATGGCTGAAAAGGCTTCAAAATAAAGACGAGGATGTACATTTTTCCTTTAACCAGAAATCGACCTATTCTGGTAAAAGTGATTATAGTTTTATGGAGGCTTTTGATTTTGATTCAGAAAATGAAATTGAGCAACAAATCCATACGTTAAAGGATGGGTTGAATCTATTTGAATTGTTATTTGGCTATCGGTCAAAATCATTTATAGCTCCATGCTATGTGTGGGATAAACGAATTGAATCTTCTCTCAAAGAGGCGGGAATAATCTATTTGCAAGGGAGTCGTAAACAGTATGTTCCAACTGGTGAAAATGAAGTTTACAATACAATTAATCATTATATGGGTGAAAAGAATGATTTGGGTCAACGTTACCTAGTGAGAAACGGTATTTTTGAACCATCGCTTATTCCAAAATCTGATTGGGTTGATTATACGCTTCAAACGATTGATTCAGCTTTTCGATGGAATAAGCCAGTAATTATTACTTCACATCGAATCAATTATATGGGATCGTTGGACGAACGTAATAGAGATGTAAATCTGAAACTTTTGACACAATTGTTGAAACGAATTATGACTAAATGGCCTGATGTGGAATTCATGACTTCAGATCAATTGGGTGATTTGATGGAAGAGAAAGAATTTAGATTATAAAAACTAATAGCAAAATGCAAAGCGAAATATCGATATTAATTACGGGAGATTTTTGTCCGATAAATAGAGTGGAATCTCTTGCTTTAAATAAAAAATACGAGGCTGTTTTCAACGATTTTCAATCTGTCTTTGAAGAAAATGATTTGAATGTGACCGATATGGAATGTCCTTTATCAATGAGTTCTTATCGTATGAAAAAAACAGGACCACATCAATATGCTCATCCCGATTGTATAAATTTGCTTTCGTTTGCCAAGATTGATTTGGTAGCGATGGCTAATAATCATATTTTAGATTTGGGCGAAGAGGGGGTTGAGGATACACTTAAATTATGTAAGAATTCAAACATAGAAACTGTAGGCATTGGACGAAATCAAGAGGAAGCTAGAGCCTATTTTGTGAAAGAGATAAAAGGAAAAAAAATAGCCATACTTAATTTTAGCGACAACGAGTTTCTCTCTACTCCCCAAAGTGAAGTTCAGGCAAATCCGGTATTTCCAATTCATAATTTCTACGATATACAACAAGCGAAATCGGAGTGTGATTTTGTGATTCTCGTTGCTCATGCAGGTAACGAATTTTTTCATCTCCCATCACCTAGAACAAAGGAGCTGTATCGATTTTTCGTGGATGTAGGAGTGGATGCGGTAATTGCTCATCATACTCATTGCTTTAGCGGATATGAGGTTTATAAAGAAAAACCGATTTTTTATGGTTTAGGTAATTTTGTCTATGACAATCCTGAGAAAAAAAATGGAGATTGGAACGAAGGTTACGTTGTAAAACTGTTATTGACTGACAGGGTTAATTTTGAGATTATCCCTTTGAAACAAGGAAATGAAACACCCGGTGTTTTCCGTTTGTCGAAGATCGAATCATCCGCTTTTAACGAGAAAATTGAAAATTTATCGCAAATTATTGCTGATGATATTCGGTTAGAAAATGAATTTCAAGCGTATTGCAAAAGTGTTGAAAATATGTACGATGCCTTTATCGAACCCTATTGGGGCAAGTATATTCACAAGCTAAAATCACTCGGATTGTTTCCTCGCTTACTGAACAACCGAAAAAGATTGTTATATTTGAACTTGATTAGATGTGATTCCCACAGGGATGTGCTGTTGAGAATGTTAGATAAATATCGAAAATAATTATGAAAATTGACCGTTTTGGTTGATTTCTAGTGATGAAAATTTATGTGTGGTATAGCGGGATATATTAATATAAATGGGGAACCCATCAAGTCGAATGCAATAAATCGAAAGATGCTTGCCATTCAAAAACATCGGGGACCAGATGATTCGGGAATAAGAGCTTTTAGCCTAAAAACAAAGGAGTCAAAAGAGTTGTCCATTTCGCAGAATGAATCTGTAGATAGTCAATTCAATGGTATTTTAGGATTTAATCGTTTAAGTATTTTGGATTTAACTCCTGCTGGGCATCAACCAATGACGAGTGACGATGGTCAGGTAGTTTTAGCTTTAAATGGAGAAGTCTATAATGTGTTTGATTACAAACCCAGATTAAACTATCCATTTAAAGGAACAAGTGACACTGAAGTCGTATTAGCACTCTATTTAGAATATGGTTTAGACGGAATGTTATCCCGTTTAAATGGAATGTTTGCTATTGTGATAGTTGATTTCAGAATTTCAACGACTTATATTATTCGAGATAGATTAGGTATCAAACCGATGTATTATTTGCATACTAACGATATCCTTGCATTTTCTTCCGAATTCAAAAGCTTCTATTGTCTCGATAATTTTTCTTATCAGTTAGACGAGTCTCAGTTAAACGAATATTTACTTTTTCGGACGAATGTGTCGGGTACTTTACTCAAAGGAATTGAATCTTTGGAACCGGGGCAATATTTGTCTTATCATCCAGAAAAAGGAGTTCAAAACACCTCATATTTTAATGTAAATAGTTATTCACGCCAAGAATCGACCGACGGAATCGAACAATACAAGACTGCATTGTCTGATTCTTTGTCGAAGAGTGTGAATCGCCAATTGATGAGTGATGTAAAGTTAGGATGTCAACTTTCGGGTGGAGTTGATTCTTCCTTGGTTACCTATTTGGCAAACAAAACAGATAAGGGAAATCTATTCGAAAGCGTGTCAATTATCTTTGATGATCACCGATTTAGCGAAGAGAAATTCATAGATTATGTAACTGATAAATTGGACATTGAGTCGCATAAATTCCTCCTAGATGACGACTATTATTTGAAAAATATTCAGAAAGCGACGTTTCATTTCGAATCACCGATTAATCACCCCAATACAATTGGAATCTTTCTTCTAGCACAGCGTGCGAAGGAATATGTAACCGTATTATTGAGTGGTGAAGGAGCTGACGAGGTTTTTGGTGGTTATAGCCGCTTCAATCATATTTGTAATCCTTGGAAGGCTAAGTATTTGGTTAACCATATCGCCAAAACGACGCCCAATTTATCAAAAACTTTTGACTATTTGAGTGCAGACACTAGAGCCATAATGGCAACGTCCTTTATGCCGTTGAATATGGCCGACCAATTGGTTAAAACATTTGATGTAGATAAAGCGTTGGAGTCTCGGAAGGCAATATATTCTCAACTCAAAGGTTCCATCTTTGACAAACAAGTTAAATATGAAATTCAGACCTATTTGCCCGATTTATTGATTCGTCAGGACAAAATGTCGATGGCTCATTCCATTGAAAATAGAGTTCCTTTTTTGGATAATGATGTGCTTGATGCTTCGTTCCGATTACCAGAGCGCCTGTTGATGCCTCAAAAAGGAGTGAAGAATAGCGAAAAATACCTGCTGAAACTGCTGACGGCTGATGTATTAGGTGAAGAGTTTTCTTTCAGAGATAAAATGGGATTTGGCATTCCTTTGAAGCAGTTTTTTGCAAATAATTTCATGAAAGAGTATTTGCGGGATGAGATTTTACCGTCACTTAAACGTCGTGGAATTTTCAACTATCAACTGGTAGAGCGTTGGGTGAACAATATTAAAACATTGAAATATAACGAAATAGAGTCGTTGTGGATTGTCGTCGCATTCGAAATTTGGGCATTAACTTATTTAGATGGAAAAGATGAAAATTGGCATTCATAAAAATAAGGATAGTTTCTCAGATCGGTGGATTACGTATTGCGAAAAGCAAAATATCCTTTATAAATTGGTGAATTGTTATCAGAATGATATCATAACACAGCTAAGTGATTGCGATGCTTTGATGTGGCATTTTTATCATGCCAGTCCTCGTGATGTGTTGTTTGCAAAGCAGCTCTTGTATTCGGTAGAATCGATGGGGAAGACAATTTTTCCTGATTTTGAAACAGTTTGGCATTTCGACGACAAAGTTGGTCAGAAATACCTTCTTGAGGCGATTGATGCTCCCTTAGTACCGTCTTATGTTTTCTATAGTAAAAAAGAGGCATTGAATTGGGCGGAACATACCATCTTTCCGAAAGTTTTCAAGTTGAGAGGAGGAGCTGGATCCTCGAATGTGAAAATTGCCAAAACAAATGCGGATGCCAGAAAATTGATTAAAAAAGCATTTAGTTCTGGATTCAGCCAATACGATGCTTGGGCGAATCTACAAGATCGTATTGAAAAATACCAACGCGGTAAAACCAATTTGTTTGACGTTTTTAAAGGAGTGATTCGGCTTTTTCATACCACCAATTTTGCTAAGATGGCCGGCAAAGAAAAGGGTTATGTCTATTTTCAAGATTTTATTCCGAATAACGATCACGATATTCGTGTGGTTGTGATTGATGATAAAGCATTTGCCATCAAACGAATGGTTCGAAAAAATGATTTTAGGGCTTCGGGTAGTGGCGAAATTCACTACGAAAAGGCTCTATTTGACGATAAAACGATTCAACTCTCGTTTGATGTGGCTGAGAAGCTAAAAACGCAATGTCTAGCTCTAGATTATGTCTATTTGGACAATAATCCACTTATCGTGGAAATAAGTTATGGCTTTGCTGTTGGAGGATATGACCGATGTGTCGGTTATTGGACATCGGATATGAAGTGGCACGAAGGTCCGTTTAATCCGCAAGAATGGATGGTGGATTTGGTGATGAGAAAATCAAATAACAAAGAATGAAAAAAATTTGTATTGCTCTACCTGCATTAGGCTGTGGCGGAACAGAAAGAACGGCTGCCTTATTAGGTAATTATTTTGCACAGAAAGGATACTCCGTTACATTCCTACTGTTGTTCAGTGGTGATGTTTTCTACGAAATAGATTCAAAAGCGAAAATTGTTTCTCCCGAATTTAACAGAGAAAAAATGAATCGCTTTGCCTATCTATTTTTATTAATCTTTTTTATTCCTAAAGCGATAAAACAAATCAATCCTGACAGACTTTTTATTCTGGGTTATATTTCTCTTTTTTTGTTTTCGCTAATTTTGCAAAAGAAAAAATATAAAATTATCATTTCAAATCGCGCAAGTCCACTTCGATCGCTGTTTAAAGGTTATCAAACTATCCGCAATTTGCTTTATAAGACGGCCGATGGAATGATTGCTCAAACCTATTTTGCAAAAGGAATCTATGAACAAAGGATTGGCCACAAGCGAATCACCGTTATTCCAAATTTCCTGAGAGAAATTCATCGTCAGGAGGTTCCGAAGGAGAAAATCGTAGTTACTGTTGGGCGAATGGTTCCCGAAAAAGGGCATGAGTATCTTTTAAAAGCCTTTGCAAAAGCAGATACTGCCGATTGGAAACTAGCCATTGTTGGTGGGGGTTATCTTGAACAAGAGATGAAAACACTTGCTGATGAATTAGGCATTAGTGAAAAAGTTATTTTTGCAGGATTTTCAAAAGATGTTGATTTATGGCTGTCAAAATCGGGTATTTTTGTGCTGTCGTCACTCACTGAAGGTTATCCAAATGCATTGATTGAGGCTATGTCGTTGTCATTGCCCTGTATTAGCGTAGATTGTGTGGCTGGCCCATCAGAGATTATCACAAATAATGAAAATGGGATTTTGGTACCCGTTCGTGATGAAAATGCGCTTGCCGAAATTATTGCAATATTGATTGCAAATGAAGATTTGCGAAATAAACTAGCTGAAAATGCCTCCAAAATAAATGATACAAATCGTTTTGAAGTTTTGGCAAAAAGATATGAAGAGTTTATATTTGAATAATTCAGATTTGTTGATTTAGACGAAAAGATGAGAAATATACTATATCTGTACAGAGAAATAATGCCTTACAATATACCCATTTTAAGGAAAATGGTTGATTGGGGATTCCATGTGATAGTGGTTCATGATACAGGTAATAAATTGACTCCTTATCAACCACCAAAGTTAGAAGGTGTTGAATTTTATACTAAAGATAGTTTCAATCAGCACTCTCTCAATGATTTTGCTTTACAACTGAAACCCGAATTGGTCTATTTGAATGGACGAACCACAGTGATTTACAACAGAACATCGATGATGTTGCGACGTAAGTTTAACACACCAGTGGTAATGGGATCTGACACTCAGTGGATTGGCGGAAAGCAGTGGGTGAATGTGCTCACTTCTTGGTTTCGTCATAAACTTTATGCTTCACACATGTTGGTAGCAGGTTTTCGTCAATTTGAAGGTGCTAAAAGACTTGGTTTTACGAATGACAAAGTTTCGTGGCCACTCTATTCAGCAGATACCGATCTTTTTTTAAGCCAAAAGTTAACCGTAGAAAAATTTTCAGTGGCAAGAAATTTTCTCTTTGTCGGTCGTTTTGCAAAAGTGAAAGGTCTCGATTATTTGCTTAACGCTTGGTCGAAGATTGAGCGTAAAAATGGAGCAACACTTACTCTTGTTGGCAATGGACCTTTGAAAAATGAATTTCAATATCCTGCCGATGTGCTAGTAAAGGATTTTTCTAACCAGAATGATTTGTTGGAAATTGCAGATCGCTCATCATGCTTTGTTTTAGCATCTATTTTTGAGCCGTGGGCGCTTGTTATTCATGAGTTTGCAGCTGCAGGATTGCCCTTAATTGTGACCAACTCGTGTGGTGCATCTGATCATTTTGTGATGAATAACTACAATGGATTTGTAGTGAATCCTAAATCAGCAGAAGAATTAGCCGAAGCAATGCAGAAGATTATTGATGCCGATGCAAATACTCTTTTTGAATATGGAAAGAGGAGCAGAGAACTCTCAACGAGTATTACTCCTGATATTGCAACTGCAGCTTTACTATCGCCGTTGAAAAGACCCTATTGAAAAAGAGCAACCAAAAAAGTAAGGAGTAAAAGATGAAAGTAATCAATATCGTCTCATCAATTAGTAAAATTAACTTTGGTGTTTGGAATGCCGCACTGTTTGGCACAGATTATCTAAAAAAATCGCATAAAGTTGATTCAGAAATGTGGATTTGTAATCCATCGACTACTGATTTTCAGAATATTGAAGTTCCATTTTTCTACTTTGATAAAGAGAAGAAAACAAAAGCTGGATTTGAGAAATGGATTTCAAAATATAATACTCAAGATACCATTATTGTTACTCATGGAGCTTGGCTCGAACCTACTAAATTGGGATACTGGGCAAAAAAACTAAAATATAGGTGGATTCATCTGCCGCACGGCATGTTCGAACCTTATGCTTTCACGACCAAAGGTTTTCAGAAAAAAGTTTATATAAAGCTGTTCGAAGGTCGTTATCTGAAAAAAGTCGATTTGATTCGTGCTGTGTCAGATATTGAATGCGAAAACCTGAAGAAAATGTTTCCTAAGGTTGAGCGAATTTTTAACGGTGTGAAAACGGAAGGAGTTTCATTTGATAAAAAGCCAACAGATAGCCTGAATTTCCTTTTTTTAGCGAGACTTCAAAAGAAAAAGGGAATTGTGTTCCTTGCGGAAGCATGGTCGAGAGTGATGTCTAATCATCCAACTGCAAAACTTATTATTGCTGGGCCTGACGAAGGAGAATTGGAAAAAATAAAGCCTTTTTTGTCCAAAAATATAGAATACGTCGGAACGGTTTATGGAGTGGATAAAGTTCGATTATTGGAAAAAGCACACTATTACCTACTGCCATCTTTTAGTGAAGGATTTCCCACTAGTGTAGTGGAGGCAATGAGTTACGGTGCTATTCCAATCATATCAGAAGGTTGTAACTTCCCCGATGTTTTCGCCCAAAAACTTGGGTATGAGGTGTCTCCAGATGTCAGTTCTATTGAAATAGTTTTACGAGAAGTCGAAAACAAAGCTTTCGATAATCAACTATCATTGAGAAACGTAAATTATGTTCAGGATAATTTATCAGAAGAGGTGATTGGAGAACAATTGTTTCAACTTTATCAACGAATTCTTCAAGAAAAATAGAGGTTATGTCAAGATATTACTCAAAAAAAGAGATTTTATTACGAATCATTTGGGGTGTTGTGCAACCAACTCTTTTTAGATTATCTCCTCGTTTGTTTTATTCGTGGCGTAATTTTCTCCTAAGATTAATGGGTGCAAAAATTGGAAAAGGTGTGCAGATTTTCCCTTCGGTCGATATCACCTTTCCTTGGCTTTTGGAGGTTGGCGACAAATCTGTCATTGCTTGGAATGTAAAAGTTTATAATCTTGGCATGATAAAAATTGGTAAGCAGACTATTATTTCGCAAAATGCCCATTTGTGTGGTGGAACTCACGATATCACTCATCCTGGATTTGTTTTGAAGAGAACAGGGTTAACGATAGGCAATAAGGTTTGGATTGCAGCAGACGCATTTATTGGCCCTAATGTAACTGTAGGCGATAACTCTATTGTAGCCGCAAGAGCAGTGGTGATAAAGGATGTCGATTCACAATCGATGGTTGGAGGAAATCCTGCCAAATTAATTAAAAAAACAGTAGGTTATAGAGGGGAAGCTTGATTTTCACTCGAAAAATTATAAAAAGTTGAACAAAGAAATTACGATCATAAATCAAGACTCAGGATATCTAATGGTTGATTTGGCAAATGCCTATCATCAAGCAGGTTTTCGTGTTCGTTTGGTTACTGGCCGTTTAGTTGAACGCAATAAACCATTAAATTCTGAAATTGAAATTATCAAAATTAAGAAATACGACAAAAGTACTACACTTCATCGCATGTTGAGTTGGATTATTGCTACATTTCAAATTGCATTTATTGTTGTGTTTCGATTTAGAAAGTCACACTTTATTATTGTTTCGAATCCGCCAATTGCCACATTTGTAAATGTTTTTGTTAAAAGAAGATTCACATCCCTAATTTATGATGTGTATCCCGATGCTTTAGAAGAGATTGGGTATGCGAATCGGAATTCAATTTTATACAAAATTTGGAGCTATTGTAATCGAATTGTTTATTCTAAAGCTGAACGAATTATTACGCTTAGCGAATGTATGGCAAAAACAATAGCCCAATATACGAGCAAGCAAATTGAAGTGATTCCGATTTGGACAGATAATACATATCTAAAACCGATATCACCAGAAGAAAATTTATTTCTTACAACTCACAGCTTGCAAGGTAAATTTGTCGTGATGTATTCTGGCAATCTAGGCGAAACAGCAAATGCGGAAGTAATGGTTCGCTTCGCAGAATTATTGAGAGACCGATTAGATATAGTTTTTGTTATTGCTGGAGAGGGTTCGCAAAAGAAAAATATTGCTCAACAAATTGAAGAATTGTCGCTTAAAAACTGTCTGTTATTGCCTTGGCAGGATGCTAAAATGTTGCCATATTCATTGGCTTCTGCAAATCTTGCATTGGTGAGTTTAAGTAATTCAGCGGGTCGTATTGCATTACCGAGTAAGCTCTACAGCTTGCTTTCGGTCGGAGTTCCAATTTTGGGAATATGCAATAAGGATACTGAACTTGCTCATATTATAACAAGCAATGAGATTGGTAAATGTTTTCGATTTGGAATGAATGAAGAAATTGTTGATTTCATTCTGCAGTTGTCAGTTAATAAGTCTTTACAAGTTAAGTATCATCAAAATGTTCTTAAAACGTCGAAAAACTACGACGAGTCGAATGTGTCAAAATTTATAGTTGAATAATTATGTATGTAAATATTATTAAGCCTGTATATGATTGGATTCTAGCATTTTTCGCACTAATCATATTATCGCCTTTGTTATTTATAATTGCAATTTTGATAAAAATTGATTCTCCGGGACCAGTTTTCTTTTTGCAAGAACGATTGGGAAAAAAAGGAAAAGTTTTCAAGATAGTGAAGTTTCGTTCCATGGTTAATCGACCTGATAATTTTATGTTTGGAAAGCCCTTGTTGGCAAATGATCCGAAGATTACAAAAATGGGAAGCTTTGTGCGCAAAACAAGTATTGATGAAATTCCACAGTTGATAAATATTTTAAAAGGAGATATGAGCTTTATTGGCCCTCGACCACCAGTTGTTCTTTATCCCAAAAAATACGAGGATTACAACGAATTTGAAAAACGAAGATTTGAAGTTAAACCCGGATTAAGTGGCTTTGCTGCAGTTCGTGCACGAGAAGTAAATGATTGGAGTAAAATAATTCCAATGGATGTTGAATATGTAGATAAAATTTCTTTCGTATTTGATGTTCAATTGTTTTTCGCTTCATTATTTGTTTTCTTCAAAACAGATAATGTATATACTAAAATTGAGAATAAAAAGTAATATTATACGAGCACGACAAACAAATTCTGATAAACAGATTTATGTTTATGTGCGAGTTCTCCCGCCAAGTCGGGACAAGCAATATGACCCATTAAATAAATTGTGAACACATGAAAATTGTCTCTATACATCAACCCAACTATTTGCCTTGGTTGGGATATTTTTATAAAATTGATCAATCAGATGTGTTTGTATTTCTCGATGATGTACAATATTCAACTCAGGGGATGCACAATTTTCATTACATTAAAATGGCACAAGGGCCATTCCGAATGAAAATCCCAGTAGAACAAAAAATGGGAGATTTGATCAATCAGGTACGTACGCGAGATGAGTTGAACTGGAAGAAGAGTCACCTCAAAACAATTGAACATACCTACAAAAAAGCTGCCTTTTTTGAGGAAGTATTTACTGATTTTTCTGCACTTTTACTGGCTGATTATCCGAATATTGCAGAAATGAATCAAGCCATTGTTGAATCAGTTTGCCACAAATTCGAATTTACGACCGAGTTTGTTAAATCTTCCGATTTAAAAACTACGACAACACGCGAAGAAAAAGTGCTTGATATTTGTAATGCTTTAGATGCAACGGTTTATTATTCTGGAACAGGCGCAAAAGCTTATCAAATCGAAGAAAATTTCACAAAGAGAGGGTTAGAACTTCGTTATTCGCATTTTACACCGTTCGAGTATCCTCAGTTTTTTGAAGGATTTCAGTCGAATATTTGTTTCTTAGACTATTTGATGCACTGTGGATACGATTGGAAAAGAGTAATGGAAAATCAACCTAAATAAATATTGATTTATGAAAAATATTCTGATAATTGCACCGCATCCCGACGATGAAGTGCTGGGTTGTGGTGGTGTGATGGATAAATATGCCAAAGAAGGAAAGAGTGTCTATGCGTTGATCATGACACGTGGCGATGCAAAGCTTTATTCTGACGAACGTATAGCAAAAGGACGAGCGCAGGCAAAAGAATCTCATGCTGTATTAGGTGTTAAAGAGACTTTTTTCTTTGATTACCCAGCTCCAAATCTGGATATTACGTCACGAGCTGAAATGTCGGTTGCTATTTCTGGATTGATAAAAAAACTTTCAATTGATACCCTTTTTATTCCTCATCGTGGAGATATTCATCACGATCATTATGCTGTTTTCAATGCGGCAATTGTTGCAGGTCGTCCTGTTGGCGATTATACAGTGAAGCGGATTTATGCTTACGAAACGCTTTCGGAAACTGAATGGGCCGCACCTTTTGGCGACGATGCATTTATTCCAACCCATTTTATTAATATTGAGGACAATCTTTCTGCCAAACTGAAAGCAATGGAGTGTTATTCTGGGCAATTAAGGGTTTTCCCAAATCCACGTTCGTTAGAAACATTGGAAGCGTTGGCTAAATTTAGAGGTGCTACAGTTGGGTTTCAGCGAGCAGAGGCTTTTATGGTGATTCGCACAATTGAAGATTAACGGCAATATTTACAATGAAAATATCGGTTGTCAAAAGCGGTGAATTGAATGAAATAGATTGGACTCAGATAACTTCTGGGTTTAATGAGTCATTTTCGCTTAACAAGCAACCGGTTGATTTAATTAATTATTACTGTTCGAATGAATTCGGGTATTCTTTTCATGCAATTTGCCGAAATGATGACGACGAAATTATCGCCCATTCTTCTATTTTCCCCTATCATTATTTGGTAAATAATGAAAAATTTATTTTCGGATTAAGTGGTGGAACTTTTGTTTTGAAAGCGTATCGAAAAGAGGCTTTTCTCTATGTAGATTTACTCGAAGAATTGAAGGAATTCGTTAAATCAAAAGGTGTAGTACTCACTTATGGCGTTTCAAATGAGAATTCTTTTGGTATCGCTGTAAAGTTGTTAGGTTCAATTCACCTCAAAGATTTGAGCTATTATGCGATTCCGGTGGCATTAACTAAGGTATTTCTGAAAAAGAAATTTATCTTTGTAGATGCAATTTTTCGAATTATTTTAATTTTTTGGTGCTTTGGCGTTAAATTATATTCTTTAATTTGGGATGTATTTGAAATTGAGAAAGCTATCCGTCTAGATTTAACGGATAAAGTCTATGAAAGACGATTTGGAATGAATTACAAGAGGTTTCATTCTAAAGAGTTGAGTGGTGTTTATCGTATTGTGAATGAAGCTGGTTTAAATGCGGCCTATTTAATGGATTTTCGACGTAACGGAAAACGCTCATTATTGGCGTTGAATTCTTTGATTAGTTATATTCTCAAAAATGAAAAAGTTGATATAATACTTTTTGTTGGAGAACTTTCATTTTTTCAGAATATGTTAGTCAAAATTCCTCGAAAATTTGAACCACAGAGATTGCCTTTAACGTATGATTTATTAATAAATGATAATCGAGATTTGAACGATTTTATCTCAAAACCAGAAAATTGGGACTTTAGTTTATTGAATTTTGATGCAAGATAATTTTGAATAACATGGAAATAGTAGATTTTGTAGAAAAAATGGCTGAACAGTTTGATGAAACTGATGCTGCTGTTTTCACGCCTCAAACTAAATTTAAAGAGTTAGATGAGTGGTCATCTTTGGTTGCTTTATCTGTCATTGCGATGGTTGATGAATCTTATAAAGTAAGATTAAAAGGAGTAGATGTAAGAGAGTCATCTACTATTAATGATCTTTTTAATATAGTTAAAGCGAGAGCTCAATAATGGCTTTTTTTGAAGTTAAAAATGTAAAGATTTCCGGAATTTCTGGTTGTGTGCCGAGAACTTTAGAGGAAAATAAAGACTTGTCGTTATTTCAGAATGATGAGGCTGAGAAGTTTATGACTTCTACAGGAGTAAGACGGCGCAGAATTGCCGACGAAAATACTACTGCTTCCGATTTGTGCTATCACGCTGCCGAGCAGTTAATAGCTGATTTAGGATGGGTAAAAGATGAGATTGATTGCCTGGTTTTTGTTACCCAAACTCCCGACTATATTTTACCTGCCACATCTTGCATTCTTCAACATCGACTGGCACTTTCGCAAGAGTGTCATGCAATGGATGTATCATTGGGTTGCTCGGGTTGGATTTACGGTGTAAGTGTCGTGACCTCTTTTTTGCAATCTGGGAGTTTTCGAAAAGCTTTACTACTTGTTGGCGACACATCGTTGAGATCATGTTCTACTACCGATAAAAGCACTTGGCCACTTTTTGGCGATGCTGGCACGGCTGTAGCATTTGAATATACAGAAAATAGTGAGTCTCGTTTCTTATTCCATACTTCAACAGATGGCAGTGGATATGATGCTATTATTATTCCTGAGGGAGGGTATAGAGCGCCTTTCACTGCTAATTCATTAGAATTGGAAAAAATTGAAGAGGGAATTGAACGGAATAAGTTACATACGGTATTGAATGGAATGGATGTTTTCTCGTTTGGAATAGCAAATGCGCCTGATTCGATTGAAAAATTAACACAACATTTCCAGATTGATAAAGAAAATGTGGATTTGTTTGTTTTTCATCAGGCAAATCTTTTTATGAATGAAAAAATAAGAAAGAAGCTCAAAATTCCAGTAGAAAAAGTTCCATATTCGTTAGAGAATTTTGGTAATACTAGTTCTGCAACCATTCCGTTGACTCTTGTTACCGAGAAAGCTACAGAACTTTCCAATGGAATAAACAGAATTGTTGCTTGTGGTTTTGGTGTTGGTCTTTCGTGGGGAAGTGTCTATTTTGAAACGGAAAATATTGTTTGTTCTAATTTAGTAGAAATATAATATGTCCTACAATCCTTTTACACTCGAAAACAAAACTATTTTGGTGACTGGAGCCTCTTCAGGAATTGGTAAAGCTGTTGCTATTGAGTGTTCAAAATTGGGTGCGAATGTAATTGTCTGTGGGAGAAATGAGCAGCGATTAAACGAGACATTAGATTCTCTTGAAGGAACAAATCATACGTCGAGAATAGTTGATTTTTCGACGAATAAAGAGATTATTCCCCTAGTAGAATCGTTACCAAATTTGGATGGTGTGGTTCATTGTGCAGGATTTACGCATACTTTGCCATTTCAGTTTGTTAATGAAGTTGATTTAACTGCAATCATGCAAGTGAATTTTGTGGCAGCAACCATGCTTTCGCAAAGTTTGGTGAAATCTAAAAAAATTGGCAAAAGTTCTTCAGTGGTTTTTGTCTCGTCAATTTCTGGCGTTAATGTCACTGTTTTAGGAAATGCGATGTATTCTGCATCTAAAGGAGCAATAAACGGTATTGCCAAGAGTATGGCATTGGATTTAGCACCAAAAGGCATTCGGGTGAATTGCGTTACTCCTGGAATGGTCAATACAAATATTTTACATGACGAATTAGTCACAAAAGAACAACTTGCTGAGGATATGAATAAATACCCGTTGAAAAGATATGGAGAACCTCAGGAAGTGGCTCATGGGATTATTTATTTGTTATCCGATGCCTCTAAATGGGTGACTGGATCTAATCTACTGATTGATGGTGGATACACATTGTTGTAATAACTAAAATCTCAATTTTGATAGGACCTGCTAAAAATAGTATGAATATTTTGTCATTCGATATAGAAGAGTGGCACTTGTATAATTTATATCCAAAGGGTGGTAAAGATTACTATTTACCCTGCATTAATGGATATTTGGATAGAGTTTTAGACTTATTAGATGAGAAAAATTATAAAGCAACATTTTACTGTGTAGGTATTATTGCAAGAGAGTCACCTGAAGTAATCAGAAGAATTGTTGCGCGAGGTCATGAAATTGGTTGTCATTCAGATAAGCATACTTTAATTAATACAATGACTACAAAAGCTTTTCGTGAAGATACACGATTGGCAATTGATAGCTTGCAGCAATTAATTGGAACAAAGGTTGATATGTATCGAGCACCTTCATTTTCGATGAATAGAAGCTGGAACTGGGCTTTGGAAATATTAATGGAAGAAGGGATTACTTGCGATAGTTCTTTATTCCCTGTTTCAAGTAAATCTGGAAATAAGTTTGTCAATCAAACCACACCATTTCTCATCAAATCAAAAGGATTAGAATTGAAGCAATTTCCAATTTCTTACCATCCAATTTTAGGGAGAAATTTTATTTTTAGTGGGGGTGGTTTTTTTCGATTCTTCCCATATTCTTTGATAAAGAATTGGATGCTTGAATCTGATTACAATATGACTTACTTTCATATTCGTGATTTTGATAAAGAACAGAAACGATTTTTTTCAAAGCGATACTTTTTATCTTATTATGGGATAAGTGGTGCCTACGAAAAATACGAAAAATTCATGCAAGATTTCCAATTTCAGTCTGTCGGAGAAGCAATGAACGAAATAGATTGGACAAATGTGCCAATAGTTGAATATTGAAAAATGAAGAATATTGTAATATATGGTGCTGGTGGGTTTGGTAGAGAAATTGCCTGCCTGTTGAATGCTATAAACGAGGTATCACCAACTTGGAATTTACTTGGTTTTGTGGATGATGGAGTTGAAAAAGGAATACGAAACAGCTATGGGGAAATTCTTGGCGGAATTGACTTTTTGCAGAAATATAGCTCGAATCTATCTGTTGCCATTGCCATAGCCAATCCAACAATAGTGCGAAAATTGTTCAATAATATTTCAAATCCGTTAATTGACTTTCCAAATTTAATAGCACCTAATGTGATTCTGTTTGATAAGAATACAATTAAAATGGGTCAAGGAAACATCATTTTTTTTGGGTGTAGATTGAGTTGCGATGTCACGATTGGTGATTTTAATCTGTTTAACGGAGCAGTTTCTTTAGGACATGATGTATCTTTGGGTAATTTTAATATATTAAGCCCATCTACTCGTATATCTGGTGATTGTACTGTGGGCGATGAGAATTTCTTTGGAGTTCAAGCCATTGTTCTTCAAGGGAAAAAAATTGGCAATAATACTCGAATTGGGACAAATTCGGTTGTGATGCGAGATACAAAAGACGGATTTCTATATTTTGGGAATCCAGCAAAGAAAATGACTCTATAAATTAGTATAAAAGGAAAATAATGGCAATACTTCATACGAAAAATATTAAAATTAAAGGGATGTCTGCTTGTGTTCCAACACATATTGAAGACAATAAAAAACTCTCTTTGTTAGGAAGTGTTGAAGAAGCACAACGATTTGTGGATGTTACCGGAATTGAATACCGCAGGATGGTAAAAGATACTGGTTTTTGCACTTCAGATTTATGCTTTCATGCAGCAGAAAAGTTAATCGCTGAGCTTAATTGGGCCAAAGAAGAAATTGATTGTTTGATATTTGTCACTCAAACGCCCGATTATATACTCCCAGCTACATCTTGTATTTTGCAACATCGTTTAGGATTGCCCATTGATTGTTATTCGATGGATATTTCGCTTGGTTGCTCTGGTTGGGTTTATGGATTATCGACAATTTCTGCATTATTATCGTCAGGTACGATGAAAAAAGGACTTTTGTTAGTAGGTGATACAACAACCGTGACTAAATCAGATCGAGATAAAAGCACTTATCCGCTTTTTGGTGATGCAGGGACGGCTACAGCTCTTGAATTTGTTGAAGGAGAAGATGGTATTAAATTTCAGTTAGGAACGGATGGGAAAGGCTTTGAATCAATTATCATTCCTGACGGTGGCTTCCGGAATTTCCCGACACAATCTTCGTTTGAGTTTGCGGAAATTGAACAAGGTCAATACAGAAATCGGTTACAAAGTATTCTTGATGGCCCATCTGTATTTACTTTTGGAATTACAAAAGCGCCTCGTAGCGTGAATACTTTGCTTGAAACTTTTGGGATTGAAAAAGAGCAGGTAGATTACTTTGTATTTCATCAAGCGAATAAAATGATGAATGAGAAAATCAGAACGAAACTCAAAATTGAACCTGAGAAGGTGCCATATTCATTAGGTAAATATGGAAATACATCTTCTGCATCCATTCCATTGACGATGATTTCAGAATTAAAAAAACAACTCGAGGGGCATACTAAGCAAATAGTTGTCTGTGCCTTTGGTGTTGGCTTGTCTTGGGCATCAGCGTCTTTTGAACTAGATAATGTCGTATGTCCACCTATTGTAGAAGTGTAGTAACTATAAATTATAAATAAACAGATAAAAAATTATGGAAACCAGATTTATTGAATTATTCAAAGAGACATTAGAAATTGAAGCAGATACCGTGCATTTGGATACTGTTTTTCGCGAATTGGAACAGTGGGATTCATTAGCATTCTTATCAGTAATTGCGATGATCGATGAAGAGTACGATGTGGTTATTGAAGGAAACGATTTCAAAAAACTTGTTACGATTTCTGAGTTAATTGAAGAAATTAAGAAACGAAAAGCGTAATTCCCTTTATGGATTAACACATGACATTTGAATAATGATTTAATCAAAAATGTATGGCTCAATTGAGTTTCTCTGATGTTGGAATTTCAGGAATAGCTGCAGCAGTTCCCAAAAATACTATTAAAAACTACGAATATACAGAGCATTTTCCGGAGGAAGATGTGAAGGCTGTTGTGGACAAAATTGGTATATTTGAGCGTCGTTTTGCAGAGCAAGGAGTTTGTTCTTCAGATTTGTGTTTTGCGGCTGCTGAGAAATTGATTGTAGATATGTCTATCAATCGGGATGAAATTGATTTACTCGTTTTTGTTTCTCAAACACCCGATTATCGAATGCCAGCTACATCAATTATCTTGCAACATAGATTGGGATTGTCTCACAATACTATTGCATTTGATTTGAATCTGGGTTGTTCAGGTTTTATATATGGAATGTCTATCGTTTATTCGATGATGGAGCGTAGCAATTTGCGTAAAGCATTATTACTTGATGGAGAGACTCGTTCGCGCATTTATTCACCAAAAGATAGAAAGACAGCTTTTATATTTGGAGATGCAGGCGTTGCCGCATTGATTGAACGAAACGATCATTTCGGGAAAAGTTATTTTTCGATGAACTCAGACGGTTCAAAAGAAGATTTAATCAAAATGAATGCCGGTGGATATCGCAATCCGACAACTGTCGAAACATTACAAGAGAAGGTAGTGGATGAATATGGAAATATTCGTAGTGAAGAGCATGGATATATGAATGGGGGAGACGTTTTTAATTTCGTGATTCGGGAAATTCCGGCAGACATCAAGAAAATATTTGCCTATGCCGAAAAACAGACATCTGAAATTGATTTCTTTGTTTTTCATCAAGCGAACGATTTCATCAATAGCTATTTGGCGAAGAAACTAAAACTTGAAAAGGAAAAGGTGCCGGCTACTATTGCTAAATTTGGTAATACATCGTCTGTTTCAATTCCATTAACGATTGTCTCTGAATTACAAGGAAGATTAAATGACAATAAACAACTGTTTTTGTCAGGATTTGGCGTAGGCATGACATGGGCTTCGGCTATTATCAATACAAAAGATTGTTATCTGAGTGAATTAGTGGAGATTTAATGATGGAAAATTTCAATCCGTTTTCGCTTCAAAATAAAGTTGTATTAATCACAGGAGCATCATCTGGAATTGGGAAATCGATTGCGATTGAATGTTCAAAGATGGGTGCAACGTTGATTATTACTGGTCGGGATGGAGAAAGATTGAATAATACTTTTTCTCAATTATCAGGAGAAGGACATCGACAATATTTGGTCGATTTGACCAATGAAGAAGATGTGGATTTATTCGTTAAGGAATTGCCCGCATTAAATGGGCTAGTAAATTGTGCAGGAATAATCAAACGATTGCCCCTGAAATTTATTAAAAATCAGACCTTTGAAGATTTGATGAATGTGAATTTCTTAAGTCAGGCTTCGTTAATTCAGAAAATTTATAAAAAGAATTTATTGGCAAAAGAATCATCTATTGTGCTGATTTCATCGGTTGCAACTAACATTGCATCGCTTGGTAACATCATGTATATGGCTTCTAAAGGCGCGATGAACTCTTTTATGAAAGGTATTGCATTTGAATTATCATCATCCAATATACGAGCTAATGCTATTCAACCTGGCATGATTAAAACTAATCTGACAACAGCAATACCTGATGACGAAATTGCAAAAGATGTGTTACGCTATCCGTTAGGTCGTTATGGTAATCCCGAAGAAGTTGCCTACGCTGCCATATATCTCCTTTCTGATGCCACCAAGTGGATGACAGGTAGCGTTCTTACGATTGACGGGGGGCTCACTTTACGCTAAATAATTGTTTATGAAAAAAGTATCCATCCTAATTCCTTGTCGTAACGAAGAACAGGTTTTGCCTTTGCTCGTCGAGCGATTAGATTTACTTATTGAGAGTTCGACAAACTATCAATGGGAGATTCTGTTTGTGAATGATGGAAGTACTGATTCTACACTTAATTTAATAAAGAGCTACAGAGAAAAGAAAAATTACATTCGATATATCGATTTATCGCGCAATTTTGGAAAAGAGATTGCAATGATGGCTGGTTTGGATTTTGTAGAAGCTGATGCAGTTGTCATCATGGATGCAGATCTTCAGCATCCTCCCGAAATAATACCTGAATTATTGCAATTTTGGGAAGAAGGGTACGACGATGTAGCTGCGCAAAGAAAATCTCTGGCTGACGCTACGCTATTTAAAAATATTTCTTCAAAAGTTTTCCATGCCATATTATCACGTGTTTCTAAAACTCCAATTCAGGAACATGTGGGCGATTTTCGTTTACTCGATAGAGTTTGTATTGATGCAATGTGTCAGATTCGCGATGCGCAACGATATACGAAGGGTTTATACAGCTGGATTGGGTTCAAGAAAAAAATCGTGATGTATGACGAACCGTTGCGCTCACATGGTAAAGGGAAATTCGGATTTAATCAATTGATGGACTTGGCTATCGAAGGAATTACATCTTTTACGATAGCACCTCTCCGTTTATCCCTTTTTTTAGGGGTATTCTTTTTGGTGTTATCTTTTGGATTTCTATTTTTTGGTAATAGTTTTAATATAGAATGGTTAGCACAAACACAACCCATTGTGCTTTTCGCTATTGTTTTTATGGGTGGAATTCAATTGCTTACTATCGGTATTTTGGGAGAATATCTAGGTAGGATGTTTTATGAAGCGAAACCTCGACCTCCGTATTTGATTAGAGAAAAAGTTTAAGCCAATATATTCAATGCTACTTATTAAAAACTTAAATCTCAAAGTTCTTATCCTTTTTATCCTGTCTTTGATGGGATTTTTTGTTATAAGCTTTTTTTCGAATTTAGCGTACGACGATTTTAACTATAAATTTATATTTGATGCTAATGGTGCAACGAATAAACGTGTAGAATCGTTGTCTGATATTTTCTACTCACAATATCATCACTATTTTGTTCACAGCGGTAGAGTTCTTATTCATACCATTGTGCAGTTTTTTTTAATGTTTGACAATAAAATTTGGTTCGATATTGCAAATACACTTGTGTTCGGATTGTTGCAAATTTTGATTTTAAGAAGTGCATCCATTTCTAAAAGTAAGATAAACGTCACTATATACCTCTTACTAATTCTCTCTCTTTGGTTTGTTATCCCAGGCCAAAATTATTGTATGTTTTGGCTGTCAGGAAGCGTAAATTATCTATGGTCTGTTACATTGGCATTGCTACTGTTTTATTTTCATGGAAAATCGTCTTCTTCGTCAAATATTTCAAAACTTGATATTTTATTTTATTTTTTTCTCGGAATTATTCTGAATGCGACTCATGAAGTTTTATCTATTGGAATTTCAATTTCATTTATATTTCATCTATTTGTTAATTGGAGGAAGATATGCGGAAAAACGCTTGCGATATCATGTGGAGCGATATTGAGTGCCATATTTACCGCAATCTCTCCCGCTAACTTCAAGATGGCGGCAGCAGCGACCTCGTCGCCTATACATTCCATTCAGAGTGTAATGGAATCTAATGAAAGTCATATCTTTATTGCTTTAGTTGCCACCAAAATTTTTATCATACTGTTGATTATTGGGTTTATCCTTTTTCTTCAAAAACGACAACTTTTTTTTCAACTTTTACGTGAAAATCATCTATATCTGATCGCAATGGTGATATCATTGATATTTGCTTATATGGTGAATGCATTTAGTCAACGAGCCATTTTCCCAGCTTCGATACTAGCATTAGTTATATTGTTAACTGTCGCTAGAACGTATATTAATCTATTCCGAAAAACTTCCGTCTTACTTGTTTTGTTAATTGGTGCTTTTTTTATGTTGTTTGAGTATAGAACCGTCGTCGATGAGCTTGTAGAAAGTCAAAAATCGTATCAAAAAATTGAGCATCAAATGCTCAAATCAGATGTGCGGATTACCGTGTTTGAAGATTTTAAAATTAAAAAGAATAGATTTGTCTGTTATACTGGACTTGGTAATCAAAATCGGTATTGGATATCAAATGAAGGAATGAGTAGATTATTCGATAAGCCATATATTGTGTTTTTACCTAATGTAGTAGTTAATGAATTGTTACGTAGAGATAATTTGTTATTTGACAATGTACATCCCAAAATGGTTTATTTTAAACAGACGAGATTGATTTTATTGGAATGTCCCACTATCTTTACATCGAAAATTGGCAGAAATTCTTTTGTGCAATATGGCGAAAACCCAAATACAACGAATCATGATATGGTTCGAATTAGTTCAGTAGGTTGTTGTTCTACTCAATTTAAAACCTATTTATTTTTTCATGTGCCACCAAGTTTTATTTTTGATAAAAATTATTTCATTCGATTAGTATTTCATCCAGATTTTCCGAATAGATCATTAGAATTCAAAGTTATATAAATAGAAAAGTATGAATACCTCAAGAATATGGCTCTCTTTAGCACACATGGGTGGTAAAGAACAAGAATTTATTAAAGAAGCATTTGAGACCAATTGGGTTGTCCCTATGGGTCCAAATGTAGATGGTTTTGAGAAAGATTTAGAGAGCTTTCTCGGAAATGATGTTCATGTTGCTGCGCTAAGTGCTGGCACAGCAGCTCTGCATTTGGCATTAGTGATGTTAGGCGTTGGAGCTGGTGACGAAGTGATTTGCCAAAGTTTTACTTTTGCTGCTTCAGCCAATCCGATTACGTATTTGGGGGCTACCCCTGTTTTTGTTGATAGTGAGATGGATACATGGAATATGTGTCCTTTACAATTAGAAAGAGCTATCATTGATAGGATATCACACGGTAAAAAAGTGAAGGCTATTATCCCAGTTCATCTATACGGCATGCCAGCTAAGATGAATGAAATCAATGCTATTGCATTAAAGTATAAAATTCCAGTTATTGAAGATGCCGCTGAGGCATTGGGCTCCTTTTTAGACGGTAAGGCGTGTGGTACATTGGCAGAGTCAGCTATTTTGTCATTCAATGGCAATAAAATTATTACTACTTCAGGAGGTGGTGCTTTTGTTTCTCATAGTGAGGATGAGACTCAGAAGTCTAGATTCCTAGCTACTCAGGCGAGAGACTCTGCGCCTCATTATCAGCACACTCAGATCGGGTATAATTATCGAATGAGCAATGTTGTCGCAGGAATTGGGCGAGGTCAAATGCTTGTTTTAAAGAGTCGAGTTGAAAAAAGAAGGTCAAATAATGAGTTCTACAGAAATGAATTGAAGTCTATCAGAGGCGTATCCTTTCAAACAGAACCAGATAACAGTTTTTATTCTAATTACTGGTTAACCTCAATATTGATTGACCCTACTTTGACGAATGGGAAGACAAGAGAGGACTTACGATTAAAACTTGAACAGGAAAATATTGAGTCACGCCCATTGTGGAAACCTATGCATTTGCAACCAATATTTTCCGATAGTCCGTATTACGGAACAGGGATTTCTGATTTTCTTTTCGAAAGAGGGTTGTGTCTCCCTTCAGGTTCGATACTTAGTGATTCGGAATTACATCGTGTGAGTAAGGTTATTGTAGACTTCTTTAGATAAAAAGTATTTGACTATTGATAAAATAGGCGCAATCTAAATTAGCATTTAATTTATTTTCGTTGACCAAAATACATCAATTTGTAGTAATTTCGTCTTTTTTTGAACTTGTGTGAAACGGTTTTGTTTCTAGGATTAAGTTGTGCTTGTAAATATTGAGCTATCTTTGCAATTTAATAAAATAATCGATTCAATGCATTAAAATAATAATTTGTTCGAGAATTGTATTATGAATTTTAACCATAATTTATCTGAAATAGAGTAAAGAATGAATGTACTTTTGCATTTACGAAATTTTCTAGATTCAATCTTACGCAAAATGGTACGATCCAGCTTTACAAGCCGGTGGATTATCCTTTCGTTAGATAGTTTTATTGCGACTTTTTCCATTGTATTTAGTTATCTTGTCTGTATTTTTATTTATCCCGAGGTCACAGATGAGTTGCCAATGCTTGGTGAACTAGTCCTTGTTAATTTATTTATAGTATCTTCATCGTTTTTGTTGTTCAAAACTCATTCTGGCATAATTAGGTATTCCTCCTATTATGAGGTTTGGCGTATTTTTATGGCAATTAGTTTTTCAAATATACTACTTGCAATAGGTGTATTTGTTTTTAAATTCTATTTCCCAATTTCATTAACTGGTCTTTTGATAAATTTTACAGTTTCACTTTTGACACTAATTGCACTTCGCTATATTATAGTAAAAGTACATGCGAGGTTAATAATGGATACAGACGAGAGATTGGAAAGAGCCGTGATTTATGGTACTTCACCCGATAGTGTTGCTTTAGCAAGAGCAATATTGATGACTCGGAACAGGAGCTTTCGTTTAGTTGGATTTATGACTTATGATTATCAAATTCAACAAAAGAGAATCATGGATCTACCAGTGATTCTATTAAATGGAGATTTGGGCAGATTACTTGAGGGATACGAGATTGATACTATAATTTTCCCCGATACAAAGTATATAAGTAGAAATTATGATGATTTGATAAGACGATGCATGTCTCTGAAGATTAAGGTTTTAATTTCTCAAGCGCCGCAGGATATTGCCGATTATTCATTAAAATCTAGTCGAATTCGAAATATTCAGATTGAAGATTTATTAGGCAGAGATGAGATAAAAATTAATAATGATGAAATATCAAAGCAAACTCAAGGAAAGGTCGTTTTGGTTACTGGATCCGCTGGTTCTATTGGTAGTGAATTGGTTCGTCAATTGAGTAAATTCAAGCCTAAATTAATCGTTTTGTTAGATTCTGCAGAGACACCTTTGCACGATATGCAACTAGAGTTAGAGGATAAATTTAAAAATTTAAATTTTGTAGTTATACTGGGTGATGTGCGCGATGCAAATCGTATGACTTATGTATTTAAGAAATTTAGGCCGCAAATTGTTTATCATGCCGCTGCATATAAACATGTTCCACTAATGGAAGAAAATCCATGTGAATCTATATCCGTAAACGTTTTTGGCACAAGAAATATTGCAAATCATGCAATTCGTTATGGCGCAGAAAAATTTGTAATGATCTCTACCGATAAAGCAGTTAATCCAAGCAATGTGATGGGTGCCTCCAAAAGAATTGCAGAGATTTATGTTCAATCCTTGGCGAAATATATACAAAAGCGAGATAAGTCAATGCAATTTATTACCACTCGTTTTGGAAACGTGCTTGGATCTAATGGTTCTGTAATCCCTCGATTTAGGCAACAGATAGAACAGGGTGGTCCTGTTACTGTGACCCATCCAGAAATCACTAGATTTTTTATGACCATACCAGAGGCTTGTCGTTTAGTTCTCGAAGCAGGATCTATGGGTGTGAATGGTGAAATCTACGTTTTTGATATGGGAGATCCAGTGAAAATTGATGACATGGCACGTCGCATGATTCAATTAGCTGGATTTACCCCAAATGTTGATATTGAAATTGTTTATTCTGGGTTGAGACCAGGGGAAAAACTTTACGAAGAGTTGCTGAATGATAGTGAAAAAACAAAACCTACTCGCCACGAAAAAATCATGGTAGCAGATGTGCGAGAATATAATCTAAAAGAGGTTATTGCTGACCTAAACAGATTGATTTTTGCTGCGCAAAAAATAGATATTCCACGTACGGTTAAGCTCATGAAAGAGCTTGTTCCAGAATTTATAAGTAACAATTCCGAATTTGAAGAGCTTGATAAATAGCGTTTTTATTTGCTAATAATCCGTCTATAGTGTATGATGATTGTTAAATAAGGTTAAGCAGTGTTTTTTTTGTAGAATGTATTGAATGATTATTCTGTAAAACTAATTATCTTTGTATTTATATTGTTTAGAATTATCTTAAATAAGACTAAGCTCATCTCGTTTTAACATTATACTCAATTAAAAATATTCGCATTTATGAAAATTAAACTAATGTACAAATCGTCGCTAATTTCTGGTATGCTTTTACTAGGATTAGCATTTTCATCCTGTAAAGACGATGTTTCTGTGTCTACAGATATTAATCCAAATGGTGGTACTAACTTTAACTATGAGAATAAGTCTGATATGCAGCTCAATCTGACTTTTAGAGATAGTTATGGAAAGGCTAATGCCGGTGTTTTTGTGAAAATATATACCCAAAATCCATACGATGGTCTTGCATTTAAAACTGATTTAATTCCGAGTATGAAAGGAATTGCTGATGCAAATGGAAATTTTGCAACGAATGTTCCCGTTCCTGGAGACGTAACACATATCTTTGTAGTTATTGATAATTTGCTTTATTCTCATTGTCTGACCCTCAAAAAGTCTCAAAATTATACTTCTAATATTTATCCTGCTGGTTATGGCGTGTTGAAAAATAGTGTTTCAAAACGTTCTGCAGTTGGAGCTCCAATTGCTTACACAAGAGCAACTTCAGCTTTGCCCGTGAGTAATAAAGTTTTTGTACTTGATACATATAATGCAACATCTGGAAAGCCAGATGTGCTTGAAACAGCAGATCCTGCTTCAGCTGGTTTAGTGACAAGAATCACTACAGCTTTACCTGAGTCTTTTAATACTTATGGACAAGCAGCGACTAATCATTATTTCGATAATGTTGCTCAAGCAAATATTCAGGTGATTGACAACGCAAATATTTGGGTGACATTCATTTCGGAGGGTGCTGGCGTTAATAATACGATGGGTTATTTTTATTATCCGACTAATACACCACCATCGGACACCGCACATATTTCAAAAAGACTCATAATCTTTCCTAATGCTTCAACTTCTGCAAACGATGGAGGTGGAACAAATGGTCGTTTAACGAATGGCACAAAAGTGAAACTTAAATACCAAGATCCGAATACAGGTGATTGGAGTGATGTTTTTCCAGCAGGAACTACCATAAGTTGGTTTTTGACTGAAAGTGGCTGGGGTGGATCAGCTTATGATTCATGGTTTGCTTCAAGACAAAGGGATCACTTTTCATTACCATCCTTTAATAAAGCAGGTCTGCCTCAGACAGTATTACTTTATGACGCAGCAACACAAAAAATCGTACTTGGTTTTGAAGATACTGCATTAAGTCCCGCAACAGGTACTTCAGGAGCAGGTACATATCCTTCTGATAAAGATTTTAATGATGTTGTTTTTGCTATCTCCGCAAACCCTATAACTGCTGTAAACACTGATCCAATTAAGAGAATTTCAGATGCGGGTGATACTGATGGTGATGGTGTTCCGGATACAACAGATGATTATCCAACTGACCCATTGCGTGCTTTTAATAATTTCTATCCAGGAGGAGCAGTTTTTGGTTCTTTAGCATTCGAGGATAATTGGCCTTCAAAAGGGGATTATGATTTTAATGATTTAGTTGTTGACTATCGTATTATGTACGTAACCAATGCTTCGGGTAATGTGAAAGATATAGAATTCCAAACGCGTGTTCCTGCAATTGGAGCATCATATAAAAATGGTTTTGCTTGGCAAATTGATGCTAACCAGTCTAATATTGCAAGTGTAACTACTTCATATACCGGACCTGGAGTTCTTCTTCCAGGAGCAGTATTTCCTGTAAGTGGAACTGGTTATGAAACTGGTATTACTCCAACTTCGAAAGTTGTAATTCCATTCTTTGATAATGCATTCACTTTGTTTGGGGCTACAAGCATACCTGGATTTGTAAATACCATTCCTGGTAATCCATATTATGCTCCTGTTTCAGTTATCAAGAAAGTAACTTTTACAAGTGCTGTAACATTAGGCTCTCTTGGTTCAATGCCTTATAATCCATTTATAATAGTTGATGGTGTAAGAAGTATTGAAGTGCATAAAGTTAATCATGCACCTACGAATAAAATGGCACAAGTACGTTTTGGCACGATGGATGATTTGTCTATTCCTGGTTCAGGGATTTATTATGTTGGATCTGCGAGTTATCCTTGGGTATTAGATACACCGACAACCTTAGCATATCCTACAGAAGACTTACGCCCTAGCCCACCTTCTAACGACTATCATGTAAGTACAGCATTTAAGAAATTTGATAGTTGGGCGCAGTCTAATGGTTCAACATTTACCGATTGGTTTAGTAATACTGATGTAAGTTATAGAAATACTAATAGAATATTCTCGGGAAGATAGAATTCTGAAATATATCTCATTAAAACGAAAAAGGATTGCATTTATGCAATCCTTTTTCGTTTTAGAATAATACGTTTGGTATATCTCAGTTTTGAAAGAGTTCTTTAAACCCATTGCTGCAAATAATTTTTTTTTCGATAATCCTGTTTTTATGAAGGGAAGCATAGATGTATTTGGTTGAAGATGTCCAAGCAATATTTTCTTTTGCTGTTTCATAGCCTGAGTGAAAAAGCACCTCAATCACTGTATCAGGATTTTTGGTTGTATTTTTGATTTTTTTTAATGCACTTTTAATACTTTCTAAACTCATTCTTCCGGAGAATAGAATCCCAATTAAATAATCATTTTTTTTAATTCTTGATTCTTGTTTCAGTATACGATTACACCGTTTAGATAATATTTTTAAAATAATATGCTTTAATGTATTAGGTGTTAAATAATTATAGAATCCTTTCGTTGAAAAAAAGAATGGCTCAAGAGGTACACGAATGTAGCAAATCTTACTTGCTTGTTTACAAATTATGTCAAAAATAAACGGAATAACGTGGATATGGATATGTCCATCAATATTCAAGGGGTAATCTTTTGGAAGAAGTGTTAAATATTTTTGAATTTGTGCTTTAATTTCTAATTCAACGGCTATTTTTAGTTGTGTCTTCAGGTCTTTATTTGACAATAGATATTTCAGCCAAAGAGTCTGAAAAGAGTATTTGAATTCACCTTGTGAATTTGTTAAAATGGAAACTTGAGAAGAGAGTGGTTTACCTTCGACAAGATTTAAGTGTAGGCAGAGCCGTAGAGAGTCTTGACGCTTTACAAATTCAGACATTGAATACTCAAATGCTGATCCATTGACAATTATGCTTGTACTATTTAGAATGCCATAATCATGACAGTCCAGAATATTGTCTGATATGTTTTTGCTTAATCCAAAATCGTCAGAATGAATAAATATTTTGGACATTTGGAATATATTTTATATTGGACCTATCTAATTGTTAATAAATTTAATAGCTCATGGTTACTAAACGCGAGCTACTCAAAGTTTCATTAATTTCAACCTGCACACAATTTCTAGGTAACAAATCTTCAATCTTTTCTGGCCATTCGATGAAACAAAGTGCGCCACTGTAAAAATAGTCTTCATAGCCAAAATCAAACGCTTCTTCAATCTTGTTTATTCGATAGAAATCGAAATGATAGATTAGTTCTCCTGATATTGAACGATATTCATTCACAATAGCGAAAGTAGGAGAGTTAATTGTATCTTCAACGCCTAACTCTTCACAAATGGCTTTGATGAATGTAGTTTTTCCAGCTCCCATTGAGCCGCGAAATGCAAAAACTGTATTATCACCCATTTGATTGATGAAAGTACGAGCAGCTTCTTTTATTTCATCTAAATGGTTTATCGTTATTGTCATATTATTTAGGTTCAAGAGTAATAAACGGGATTAACATTTCTTCCATTGAAATGCCACCATGTTGAAACGTATTTTTGAAGTAACCTGCGTAATAGTTATAGTTGTTAGGATAAGCAAAGAAGTCATCGTTGAGAGCATAAATATATGACGAACTTAAATTCGGAGCAGGTAATCCAAATTTTTCAGGATTTTTCATTTCAAATACCTGTTTAGGATTGTAATTTAGATTCTTGCCAACTTTGTACCGCAAATTTGTATTTGTATTTCTGTCACCTACTACTTTTATTGGGTTCTCTACGCGAATTGTGCCGTGGTCGGTTGTCAAAATGACTTTGATTTTTTTTTCTGCTAAGAGTCTAAATAATTCTGCTGTAGTCGAGTGTTTAAACCATGATTCCGTAAGTGAGCGGTATGCAGCCTCAGATGATGCTAATTCACGAATCATTTTGGATTCTGTGCGAGCATGAGATAGCATATCGATGAAATTTAGCACTACAACATTTAATTGGCTTTTTTCATATTCTGAAAAATTCTGTAGCATCTTTTCACCCAATTGTGAGTCATTGATTTTATTATATGAGAAAGTGTAGTTTTTTCTAAATCTATCAATCTGAGTCTGAATAAGTGGAGCTTCATTCAGATTCTTGCCTTCCTCTTCTTCTTCATCTACCCAAAGTTGTGGATACATTTTTTCAATTTGGGCAGGCATTAATCCTGAGAATATTGCATTTCGAGCATATTGTGTGGCTGTTGGAAGAATTCCAATATATAGTTCTTCATCGAAATTGAAATATTCCGATAGCATTTTTTTAACAACATGCCACTGATCGAGGCGGAAATTATCAATAAGAATAAAAAATACTTTTTCACCATCATCAAGAATTGGAAAAACGCGTCTTTTGAAAAGATCTGGACTCATCATTGGACGGGTATCAGGGTTGTTTATCCAACTTTCGTATTGGTTTCTGATGAATTTGCCAAATGTTGTGTTTGCCTCTTTTTTCTGCATTTTCAGCAGATCGTCTAAGTGATTTGTCGTTTCTTCTAATTCAAGTTCCCAATAGACAAGTTTCTTATAAACCATCATCCAATCGAAATAAGTCGTTGATTCATTGATTTGAACACCGATTTTATTAAATTCTTGCTGATAATTGATGGTTGTAGTTTCTGAAATAATCTCTTTTTTGTGAACATATTTTTTTATGCTCATCAAAATTTGATTAGGGTTTACAGGTTTAATTAAGTAATCGGCAATTTTGCTGCCGATTGCCTGATTCATGATGTTCTCTTCCTCACTTTTTGTAATCATCACGACAGGAACCGATGGGTTGATCTCCTTGATGTAGGATAATGTTTCAAGACCACTTAAACCTGGCATATTTTCATCCAAAAATATCATGTCGAAATTTTGATCTCGACATAAATCAATGGCATCCCGACCATTTGATACAGCACTGACATCGTATCCCTTTTCTTCCAAAAAGAAGATATAAGGTTTCAAAAGCTCTATTTCGTCGTCAACCCAAAGTAATTGGTCTTTTCTGCTCATAATTGTTGATTAATATCAATGTGAATGTGGGGAATCTTACTTCTTTTTGAAGTTTTTATCAAAGAACGTAAAATATTCGGCAAAGGTTCTACCTTTTAATAAACTTTCGAAGTTTTTTTCAGAAATAAGCACTGTCTTCAGTTGAGACGGAAGTCGTTGTGCAATACCTTTATCTCCAAATAGACGTTGAAAATAGATTTGCACTTCGTTAAATGAAGTAAAACCTTTAACTCGTAACATACCAATCCCTTGTAGCGGTAACATATCGAAATCAAAATCCCGAATGGCAAAGTTCGTGAAATTAAAACCAGCCACCTCGTACATTAATCGATTGTTATAGGTTGAATCGGCAGGATAAACAAAAAGTATGAAGTGTGGAGAAATTGGATCGACCGTGAATTCTGGAATATTCTTAATTATTGTTTTGTCAGCATCCGCTCCTTTTTCTGTAATTCTAGAATTCCATATATCAGAATTGGTATTTTCTCCTGAAATTTGTTTGCCTTGAGCAAGATTCGACATCATTCCTCCTACTAGTGTTGAAATATCCGAATCAGGATATTTTGTCAAAATATCGGATAATGCATTTTTGAAATCCTCAGTTCGCTTTTCAGATAACATTGATAATGCATTTAGAAAAGCAAATTTAGGCATCAATTTAGATAACGGGTATTTCTCTTTTGCCAATTCATAAGTCGCACGAACTGCCTTAATATCATTCTTGAGATATTTGGTATAAGTCTCTTCATATAAGGTTTCAACTTCGTTTCGTTTCTTCAAATAATCTTGAATAAAATTTGGGTCAGAAAGTGCAACGGAATATTTATTCGTTGGAAATTCTGAAACGAGTTTTGATTTGTATTTTTCAGAGAGAACATTATCATTGGTTTGCTGTCCAATTAAATAAAGATTGTAGTAGGCATCAGGCAAATAATTTGTATTCGGATAGCGAGTTGTAAGTTGATAGAATGTAGTTACAGCCAATGGGAAATCTTCTAGCCTATTTTTGTAAACAAGAGCCATGTTGTAAAGCCCATCAATAACTATATCATTCGCATTTTTTATCTCTTCATCTGTTTTTGGTAGTTGTTGAATATAATATTGAGGATTTTTCGGATCAGTTATTTTGTCCAACTTTGAACTGTCAATTTTTTGAGTTAGTTCACCCGAATTTTCGTTTTCATTTTGAGATTTATTTTCCCCGAAATTATTTGAAGCCTTGTTTTTTCTTCTCCAATTATCTTCAAATTTTCTGCTTCCCCAACGACTTTGGAAATCAGCCTTTCCTTTCGAAACGCTTGCCGTATTGTAAAAATACCAAGATTTATCGCCGTTCAGATTTGGCATAGTTGGAGCTTTTATTCTGGCGTTATCAAAATTATCGTCTCGTTCTTGTTCTCTTGATGCTTGCTCGAGTAATAGTTTCTCGCGATCTGCTATTTTCTTTTCGTCAGATTCTCTCTTTTCTTCGGCTGCAATATAAGCTTGAACTATTTTTAGCTTTTCGGTATCAGGTAAACTTGCCAAATGGAGTAAACTATCTTGTAAATGTACGTTTTGATAATGAATGATTAATTCGTCTAAGGCTTCTGATCTTTTTGATAGTCTTGTATAGTCAGGATGTTCTTTTCCAATGGTTGCAATTGCTTCACTGTACAGTGGTTGAGCCGCTGGGTATTTTTTTGTGGTGAAAAATATATCTCCTAATTTTATTTGACTCAAAGATTTCTGATCGGCACTTTTTTCGCCTTTTTCAATAGCAAGCGAATAATATTTAATGGCTTGTATGGTGTCTTTTTTGTTTAAATAGATGTTCCCAATCGCATAATAAAGTTGATCTAAGTAATCTTTATTCCTTGATTTCTTAGTCATTCCAAGTAGTTTTTTTAATACATCACTGCTTTTTTCAGAACCGATGCATTCTGTTTGTCTTATGCGAGCAGAGAAATCTACTTCGTATGGTGGCGAAAGTTTTACTACTTTGTCAAAAGCAGCATAAGCTTTAATATTTTCTCCATTCTCGGCATATATTTGCCCCAACAAATAGTTTAGTCGGTAACGTTGAGTTTTATTTTTCTCACCTGAAATTGCCTTTTCGAGATATGGTATTGCATTCTTCGCTTCTTGTTGTTTTAGTAAAAGATCCGCTTCAGCTAAATTCCAAAGTGTTTTATTGGTAGCATTTAAATCAGAAGGCTTTATTTTATGCAGAATATCTTCGGCCTCATACAACCATTTTAATTCTGCCAAACAGCGAGCACTCCATATTTGTGCTTCTAATACTGTGTGGGGTAAATTCCTGAAATGGCGTATAATGTATGAGAACGTAGAAGAGGCAGCCATAAAATCACCTTTATAGAACTGCGACTTGGCCATTGTCAACCATACTTGATGCAAAAATTGATTATATTCTTCTGTTTTTTGCCATTCTTTGTAGGCCTCGCCTCCTTTAATCCCTTTAAAAGTTGGTTTAGTTTTAATAGAATGAAGCCGAATGGCTTTCTGGCATTTTTCAATGGTACGATCGTATTCGTTGTTCATTTGTCCCTTCAGTTTGCTAACAGGATGAATCGGAAGCAGTTGAGTGAAGTTTTCTGAATAGTTTTGAAGTTGAGATTTTGATGCTTTTTCAAAATTTGTTTCGCCATTATAGAAAACATTATAGCGTGTAGTAAATCCTTGATAAAATCTCGAAAAAGAGGTATTTTTCTCAGTAGAACAGCTTGTTGCAATGAGAACTATTGAGACGAAAAGGATGTGTGTTATTTTAAAATTACTCTTCAAAATATTTCGTTTTACTATTAAACCAGATTGATTGGCAAATATTGTGAGATAATCTTGCAAACTTACATAAAAATGAGCAAATTTTTATCGAAATTCTTATTCCGTATGGTAATTTTTGACGTAAATTCTTTGACGTTATAGTGAATTGTATTAATAGCGTTTTGCCAATTGATAGCCATGTCAATTGTAAACTAATTTGGAGTGTTAGCTTTTACCTTTTATATTCACCTTTTACAATAAAGCAAAGTATGAAAAATATTTACTACTCATTATGCGGTTTTTTGCAACTTTTCGATTGCTTAATTTGGTTCGAAATCGTTATCTTTGCGCAAAACTGCATTATGTTTGGTCTATCAGCACAAAAAAAACGCGATTTCATTCTTTTATTCGTTACTCTTTTCTTACTGTTTTGTGAAGCTTCAGCACAAGAATTTAAGGTGATAATCGATGCGGGTCATGGAGGTAAAGATCCAGGAGCAATTGGTGCGTTTGCTAAAGAAAAAGATATAAATCTTGGAGTTGCGCTTGCTTTGGGCGAAATGATTAAACAAAGACAATCTGATGTAAAAGTAATTTACACCAGAGATGATGATTTTTTTGTAGAACTTCAAGAAAGAGCAAATATTGCCAATAGATCTAAAGCACAACTTTTTATATCAATACACACTAACTCTGCAAAAAGTAAAGAAGCTCGAGGTACAGAAACATATACGATGGGTCTTAGACGAGCCAACGAGAATTTAGAAGTGGCAAAACGAGAAAACTCGGTAATTTTGCTGGAAGACAATTATAAAGTGAAATACGAAGGTTTTGATCCAACATCGTCAGAATCATATATTATGTTTGAATTGCTTCATGATCGTTTTATAGAGCAAAGTATTTCGATGGCATCAGCTATTCAAAAGGAGTTTAAAGAAGCAAATTGTATAGATCGAGGGGTGAGACAAGATGTGTTTCTGGTCTTAAGAAATACGGGAATGCCAAGCGTGTTAATTGAAGTGGGATATGTCTCAAATCCAACCGAAGAGGAATTTTTAAAATCAAAAAGTGGACAACAAAAATTAGCGTCTGCAATATATACCGCTTTTTGCCAATTTAAACGTAATTTTGATAATCGACAAGGTCGTCAGGTTTCAACTCCAACTGTAAATCCAAAACAAGCACCAATCATTGTTGACCAAAAAGAGGAAACTCCTGATCCAGCAAATACGACATCAACTACTTCTGATGAAATAATATATAAGGTGCAAATCTTGGCCAGTCCGACAAAATTGAGACGTAACTCAGCTCAATTTAAAAGTTATAAAGATGTAGACTATTTTGAGGAAAAAGGTGTATTTAAATACACCTATGGTTCAACTACAGACGTAAATGAGATAAATAAAATTAAGAAAGAACTTTCATCTAAATTCAAAGGATGCTTTGTTGTTGGTTTTAAGAATGGAGAGAAAGTTGTCGCAAAATATTAATTGAAAATATAAAAATAGAATCATGAGAAAATTTACTAAAGAGATTAAAATAGCCATTGTGTCAATCATGAGCTTGTTGCTATTATATTATGGTATCAATTATTTGAAGGGAGTTAATCTCTTGAAACCCGCCAACTATTACTATTTAATTTTGCATGACGTTTCGGGTCTTACAATTTCAAGTCCAGTATATGTAGATGGCTACAAGGCGGGATTGGTACGCTCTTTTGACTATGATTACGATCATCCAGGTAATATTTTGGTAGAAATATCGATGGATAAAGAGATGAAAATTGCCAAAGGAAGTCATGCCCAATACGAAGGGGATGTATTAGGTACTGCAGTTATCAATCTTATACTCAATATTCAAAGCAATCAGTTTTATCAACCCGGTGATACATTGCCATCTATGCACTCTATTAGCTTAATGGATAAAGTTGAGAAAGAGATGATGCCTCAATTTTCTCAGGTTATGTTGAGAATCGATACAGTTTTGGTCGGTCTTCAAAAAATTGTTGCGAACCCAGCACTTAATCAATCCATCAATAATATTGAAGGTACAACTGCTCAACTGAATGAGACTTCCGCTATGTTGAACAAATTAGTTCAAAATGATGTGCCTAAGATTGTTGAAAATATGAAAACAATAAGTAGTGACTTTTCAACTGTAAGTGGAAATCTGAAAAAAGTGGATTTTGCTCAGACAATCTCTTCTGTAGATACGACTTTGATGAATCTGAAAACTCTCACAGGTCGATTAAATAAATCAGATAATACACTTGGATTATTGATGCAAGATCGTGTTCTTTACGACTCATTATCTGCTACTGTAGGAAATGCAAATCAATTGATGATTGACTTAAAATCGCATCCAAAAAGATATGTTCACTTTTCTGTTTTTGGACGAAAATAATTTGGTTATTTAGAAAGTTATCTATATTGTAATTGAATTGAACTTTTTGTAATATAATTGTAATAAGTACCCTATCAATAAGCTTTTCAACTCTATTTATGTTAATATGTTGTGTAACATGGTAAATTTTATATAAAGATAACTTATTGAAAATAAGATTGGTAATGATTTTTAGTAGCCCTTCTATTTGTATAGAGGGGCTTTTATATAACTGCCTGAAAGTAAATCACATATTGAATTTTGTGAAAAAGCAAGAATATTATCCATTTTTTTTTTTGAAAGATTTATCTGAAATTTGTATTCGAAGTTGAAGAATTGAAATAAGTTTTTTTGTTATGAGTTTAAGTCATTCCGTAATCTGGAATCAGTGTCTTCAGATTATTAAGGATAATGTTTCAGATACTGCTTATGAAACCTGGTTTGCACCTATCGAACCTCTCCAATATGTGAATAAGGAGTTGTTGATTTGTGTGCCAAGCATGTTCTTTTTCGAATATCTCGAAGAGAAATATATTGGATTACTGCATAATACGATTCATCGTGTGGCTGGCCCCGATACAAAACTAATGTATCGTGTTTTAGTTGAAAATGAATCTAAAAGTACTTCCGACTGGCAAGGTGCTCCATCATTTACAGATAAGAAAAAACTTGCTCTTTCAAAAGACTTGAAAAAGGTACCAGATCCTTTTGCTCAAAGAGTATATGAAGATTTGGATCCACAGCTCAATTTTAATTATACTTTCGAAAATTTCTTTGGTGGAATTAGTAATAAACTAACTCGTACTGCTGGAGAAACCATTGCGCAAAATCCTGGTAGGACTGCATTTAATCCTTTATTTATCCATGGTGAATCAGGTGTTGGGAAAACACACTTGTTGAATGCCATTGGAGCATTAACTAAAGAGATTGATCCGCAAAAACGAGTGTTGTATGTCTCTACGCATCTATTTCAAATTCAATATACAGATGCTGTTATCAATAACAGTGTGAATGATTTTATCAATTTTTACCAAAGTATAGATGTTTTATTGATAGATGACATTCAAGAATTGTCAGGTAAAACCCAAACTCAAAATACATTTTTTCATATTTTTAATCATTTGCACCAAAACAACAAGCAATTGGTGATGAGTGCCGACCGTCCGCCAGTATCTCTAATTGGTATGGAGCCTCGTCTGTTAACTCGCTTTAAGTGGGGATTGACTGCTGAATTGGAAAAACCTGATTACGAATTGCGAAAAGTGATTTTGCAAAACAAGGTGCGTCATGACGGATTGTCTATTTCGGAAGAGGTTTTGGATTATATTGCGAATCATGTTACCGAGAATGTTCGTGACATGGAGGGAGTGATTGTTTCATTGATGGCTCATTCGATGGTATACAATCGGGAGATTGATCTTGAATTGTCGGAGCGTGTGTTGAGTAAATGTGTGAAGTTTGAAAAGAAAGAAATCACCATTGAGACAATCTTAGATACAGTATGTCAATTTCTAAAGGTAGATCAACGGATGGTCGGTTCAAAATCTCGTAAAAGAGAGTTTGCTCAAGCACGTCAAATCTCAATGTTCCTATCTAAGAAGCTCACAGATCAATCCTTTTCACGAATAGGGCAGGTAATCGGCAAAAAAGATCACGCGACAGTGTTGCATGCCTGTAAGACGATTAAAGGACTGATTGAAATTGACAAAAATGTACGTTCACAGGTTGATGAAATTGAAAAGCAACTTAAAAAATAGAAAGTTCTAGAATAAAAAATCCCGCGTTTCCTATCATTTTGGATTCGCGGGATTTTTATTTGATTATCGACCACTTTGTGTAATCATCTCTTTCATTTTCTTATTGAATGTCTCAGCTGCAATAAGATCTTCGAGATAAATATGCATTCTGTATCGCCAGTAATGTCTTGGATTCGACGGTAGATTGATTCGCTCATCCTCTGGATTGGTTCGTCTAATATCTCCATCTATCGAAAGCCAATCTTGCAGCGGAAGAATTACCAACATAGCTGGCGACCATAAATGATTGCGTACAATGTTTTCGCAAATATATGGCTCACAAAAAACTGGCGCTTGACCCCCACGACCTAATATCTGGTTGAAATAGCGTTGCGTTTTGTCGCCATTCTCTTCCCACCATCCTCGTAAGGTACTCATATCGTGAGTGGAAGTTGTTGAAACTGAGAGATATGGATAGTAATCGGTTTGCCCAAATTCAAGTCTCTCGTCTTTTGGCATTCGTTGAATCTCAAGACTTAATATCTGAAGTTGATCCATCACTGCTGGTACGCACTTAGGTATCATTCCTAAATCTTCGGCACAAACCAACATCGAGGTGGATGAAATCAGAGATGGGAGTTTTTTCATCGACTGTTGATACCAGAAGTCATTGTGTCGATTGTAGAAGAAGTCATTGTACAATGTATTGAAACATCCCTTTTCGTAATCGTTTAGCGCTTGATAACTAAATGTGTGTTGCGCTGAAATCCGTGGGTGATATTTTCCTTTTTCTATGGGGTCCTCCACGAATAGCACATCGCTTACTAGACTATACAATCCTTCTCTGATTGTCATGCTTTTAGGGTCATTTTTCCCCTCGAAGCATACTTTTATTTTTTGCTGTGTATCGTACTCCTTTTTAAGTTCATATTCAAAATTATCTTTTTGAAGCAAGAATTGACCTACTACTTCGGAGAAATATTCACCAAAAACAATGTGGAGAGTGTGATCGTAAATGTATGGTTTAGTAAAGCGTTTTGCATCAAAATGCAATCCATAATTAGCAATTTCACTCACGGGTAAAGGTAAGGCTGGAGTGAAATGACCGAGTAAGCCGTGCACTGCGTCAGTTGGCACTTCCCATATTCTAAAAAAACCTAGCACATGGTCAATTCTATATGCATCGAAGTAATCCGCCATTTTGTTGAAGCGACGCTTCCACCATTTGTAGCCGTCTTTCTCCATCTCCGCCCAATTGTAGGTAGGAAACCCCCAATTCTGACCATTGACAGAAAAATCGTCTGGAGGTGCACCCGCTTGTCCGTTCATGTTGAAATAGAATGGTTCAGTCCATGCTTCTACACTGGTTGGACTTATTCCAATAGGAATGTCGCCTTTTAAAATTACTTGTTGGTTGTGAGCATATTTAATCGATTCACGTAGTTGTTTATCGAGATGAAACTGCAAAAATAGATGAATGGCAATATCCGAATATTTAGCCGATTTAGGGTTGCATAATTCATCAATTTCACTTTGTTTAAACGTTGAATTTGTTTCCCATAATCGATAATCTGGTGTCTTATTGATGTCCCTTAAGTAGCAAAAAGCAGCATAAGAAATCAACCAATCTTTATTTGATTCAAAAAATGCTTTGTACTCATTGGTTTTAAATGTTTTTGCACCTTCTTGTTTGAAGATTTCTCTAAAATAATTCCACTTAGTTTGATTGACAGCTTCATAATCTATTTCTGTCAATTGGTTCAATTCGATAGCTTTCTTTGTAAATTCATCCATCAAAGCATTGTCTTTTAAAATTCCAATTTTTTTAGGATTCAAATAAACTGGATGAAGTGCAAAAATTGAATTTGAGTTATATGGATACGAATCTTGCCAAGTGCGATTCATCGTTGTGTCGTTGATTGGCAGAATTTGAATTAATTTCTGACCGGTTGCAACCGCCCAATCGACCATTTTCCTTAAATCATTAAATTCTCCAATTCCAAAACTCTCTTTTGTGCGTAGCGAAAAGACGGGGATCGCAACACCTGTCCCTTTCCAATTCTGGAGGGGATTATTGAAGTGTAATCCGTTAATTGAGATGGCTTCATTCTTTTTAACTTTACCGATAAAGAGAGTCCTATTCTCAGTCCATTCCCAGCCAATAATTTTATTAGTATCAGATTCAATAAGCACAAATTTGTAATCGACGGTGGCAGGTAATTTTGCTCCATTTACGGTAAGTTTCCACTCGGGGAAATTTGATGGACTTAGTTTTAATGCTTTTTCTTGGCTCCAATTTCCTAATTCTGTGCAATTTCCAATAATACCTAATGAGAGATGTGGAGGTACTGTCGGTGCAAAAACTTTAAAAGTTAAGCTTTGTTTGTATTGCTTCAATGCTGATGTTTTATTTTCTGGTCGAGAAAATAAACATTCGGTAAAAGCAGAAGAAAAGAATGGGTTGTTTGGTGGCAAAGATTGCCAATGGTCGTGTAATCTGTAGCTGTTGTTCTCTGTGGAGCAAAAATGACGAGGTTTTCCCCATTCATGCGAAATATACGATTCATTTTCACGAACCAAATAGGAGTAGTTGAAATCAAGCGAATCGTTGGCAAATTCTAATGCAATGCCCCAGTTACCCCCACCTTTGTGAAGCAGTGTTACGGCATTTTTTACATCATTATAGCCAAGTTCAGCTACATCACCAATGAGTTGAATCTCCTCGCCCCATTTGGTTTGGTAATTGATATTAAATTCTATGTGTGTCATGGTTTAAAAATTTGGACTAAAATAAAGAAATTTTAGCTTTCAATGAAACAAAATAAGGATGAAATGCAGAATTATAATGACAAAGAGTGACTATTATATACAAGTACGGTTTCGACGAATGCCGAAACCGTAATTTGTTGGATATTATTTTGTAATCATCCACATTTTGAATTGCCACAAGATGTGCAAATTAAGCAACCTTCTTGATAAATCAAAGTCTGGTTTCCGCAATTTGGGCAGGTTTGGCCTTTTGCCTCAGTTCCGTTTGGAAGGTATTTTTTGAGAGCACGCTCCACACCATTTTTCCATGTGTTAATCGATTCACTGTCAAGCTCCAATCCAGATACCAACTTCATAACTTGGTCAATAGGCATACCATATCTCAAAACGCCTGAAATTAGTTTGGCATAGTTCCAGAATTCTGGATTGAATTTTCCATCCAATCCTTCGATAGTGGTTTTGTAGCCTCTACGATTTGAATATTGAAAGTCATATCGTTTGTTGCCCTCTTCATCAAAACTCTTGATGATTTTTCCATGTGATACATTTTTGGGAAGCAGAATTCCATCTTCGTCATCCGCCAAACCAGTAAAGATTTCATACGGTTTGTTGTTGTTGAGTCCCACAAACGCAATCCATTTCTCTTTGTTATTTTGGAATTTAACAACGTCTGCTGCTAATTCTTTTGGTCTGCTGGAGGTCTCTTCTTCATTGATTGAACTGGTCTCTTTCTCAGTAGCCGCTACCAAAACACCTGAGCGTGAACCATCGCGATAGACCGTACACCCTTTGCATCCACATTTCCAAGCTTCGATGTATAATTTGCCTACTAACTCTTCATCAACATCTGCCGGAAGGTTTATGGTGACACTGATAGAGTGATCTACCCATTTCTGAATGCGACCTTGCATTTTTACTTTTTGCATCCAATCGACATCGTTTGAAGTAGCTTTGAAATAGGGGGATTTAGCTACTAACTCATCTATTTCAGCAGATGTGTAGTTTTTTGTTGTAGATATTCCGTTTGCTTCCATCCAAGTAACGAATTTATGATGGAAAACGATGAATTCTTCCCACGTGTCGCCTGATTCGTCTGTGAAATCAACGTGAACCTGTGGATCGTTCGGATTTACTTTGCGACGGCGTTTGTAAACGGGTAAAAAGACTGGTTCGATTCCTGAAGTAGTTTGAGTCATCAAACTGGTAGTTCCAGTTGGCGCAATGGTGAGACATGCAATGTTGCGACGACCATATTTCTTCATGTCTTTATACAGATCGGCATCAGCATCTTTCAATCGATTGATAAATGGATTGTTTTCTTCTCTTTTTGAATCGTAAATTTTAAATGCACCGCGCTCTTTTGCCATGATTACCGATGAACGATATGCCTCGATTGCCAATACTTTGTGAACTTCTTCTGAAAAATCTGTTGCTTCTTCGGTGCCATATCGTAAGCCAAGTCCAGCAAGCATATCCCCTTCAGCTGTTGTGCCAACACCCGTACGACGACCATTAATCGTTTTATTTCTAATTTTTATCCATAAGTTTCTTTCTGCAGCTTTCACCTCTTCAGATTCGGGATCAGAATCAATTTTGTCAAGTATTTTATCAATCTTCTCCATCTCAAGATCGATGATATCATCCATGATGCGTTGAGCCAATTGGGCATGCTTTCTGAAAAGATCGTAGTCGAAATATGCTTCTTTGGTGAAAGGATTCACGACATAAGAGTACAGATTTACGGCAAGAAGTCGACAGCTGTCGTATGGGCAGAGTGGAATTTCTCCACAAGGGTTAGTCGAAACAGTTTGGTAGCCTAGATCTGCATAGCAATCCGGCACCGATTCCCGAATAATAGTGTCCCAAAAAAGTACACCTGGTTCAGCCGAACGCCAAGCGTTGTGTACGATTTTTTTCCATAATCCACTCGCATCAATCTCTTTAATAGTTGTTGGATTGGCCGAGTATACTGGATATTTTTGTGTGTAAGGTGTTCCAGAAGTGATAGCTTTCATGAAATCGTCATCGAGTTTTACCGAAACATTGGCTCCGGTTACTTTTCCTTGAGTCATTTTTGCATCAATAAAATCTTCTGAATCAGGGTGCTGGATGGATACGCTGAGCATCAAGGCTCCACGACGTCCGTCTTGCGCAACTTCGCGAGTGGAATTTGAGTATCTCTCCATGAACGGAACAATACCAGTAGAAGTTAGAGCCGAATTCTTTACGGGTGAACCTTTTGGGCGAATGTGAGACAGATCATGACCCACACCACCTCGACGTTTCATTAATTGTACCTGCTCTTCGTCTATGCGAATCACAGCACCGTAAGAGTCAGCTTTTCCATCCATTCCAATTACAAAACAGTTTGAAAGCGAGGCAATTTGGAAATTATTTCCAATACCTGTCATCGGACTTCCCTGTGGAACGATGTAGCGAAAGTCGCTTAATAAATTTATTAATTCTTCTTGGCTCAGAGGGTTTGGGTATTTTGCTTCAATACGAGCAACCTCACTTGCAATACGAAGATGCATATCTTCTGGAGATTTTTCGTAAATTTTTCCATACGAATCTTTCAAGGCATATTTGTTCACCCATACACGGGCTGCTAATTCATCACCTTTGAAATACTCAAGTGATGCTTGATTCGCTTCATCGAATGTGTAAGTTTTTTGTTCCACGGGAAATTTGATTTTCGTTAAATTTGTTAATTATTGGACGAGTTGAAGTTGACTATATAAATTGTTCTGCAAGTTTATGGAAAACATTTCAATTGACAAAATATTCAACTCGAAAATTTTGATTAGGAATGAAAGTTTTCCAAAATAAATTTTAAATTACTAATAATCAGTCTATTAAATATTTTAAATGTGATAAAAGTTTTCCAAATTGAAAATCAGGCAGTTACGTCTGTCTATTATTCATTCTCATTATAAATTGGTATTTTCGCTTTTATATTTGCTAAATTGATTATCTTTGTATGAAAAATCGAGCGTATAATTTTGAATTATTTGCATCTATTAGTTAAAATTTAAGTTTGATGATTTTCCATTTATTTAGTGAAATGTAATATAGATAGAGTAATGATTGAATTATTGAAAAATCGGAGTAGCATAAGAAGTTATACTTCTGAGCCAATTGATGAAACTTTGTTAGATGAATTGCTTGAAGCAACAATTCGTACCTCAACAACTGGAAACATGCAATTGTATAGTATTGTGATAACTAAAGATGAAAATGTTAAAAGAGAGTTATCTCCTTTGCACTTTAATCAACCCATGATAATGCAAGCTCCTGTTGTATTGACATTTTGTGCTGATTATAATCGTTTTGCCAAATGGTGCACTTTGAGAGACGCCGATGCGGGATGCGGTAATTTTCAGGCATTCACGACTGCGGCCATAGATGCTTTACTTGTTTCGCAGACCTTTTGCATTGCAGCAGAATCAAAGGGATTGGGGATCTGTTATATCGGCACCACAACTTATACTGCTAAAGCTATTGCTGAAGTGTTGGATTTGCCCAAATTTGTGGTTCCGGTAGCAACAGTTACTGTTGGTTATCCGGCATCAGTTCCTCAACAAGTTGAGAGATTGCCGCTGGAAGCAGTTCTCCATCAAGACAAATATACTGATTATGGAGACGAGGATATTCTTCAGATTTATGAAAGAAAAGAGATGTTAGACGTCAATCAGCAGTTTGTAAAGGATAACAATAAAGAAAATCTTGCTCAAGTTTTTGCCGAAGTGAGGTACACAAAAGTAAATTTTGAACATTTCTCTAAAGAGTGGCTTGAGGCAATACAGGGACAAGGGTTTAATATTTGAAGATTGAAGAGAGGTAATTTGTTACTTCTCTTTTTTCTCTTCAATACTAACTACGATGGAGGAGTAGAGTAAAAGGAAAGCGGCAATGGATAGTGTCATAATCCATTCAGTACGGTGTTTGAACATAAAATAAGAGGTAACTACTAATAAAACAGCAGAAATTATCTCAAAGCGACGAAGGCGTTTGACCCGAAAATTTGTTCCAGTATAAGGAGTTGAAAGAAGGTAGGAGGCAACTCCCGCAGAACCAAATGCAAATAGATAAGGTGCGTATTCCCACTTGGTGATAAAAAGAGCTGAGGATACTAAAATCAATACTGCGGATATGTAAAAAATTATAACTTTGATGGGTGTTTTCATTTCGCTTTTTGTTCTTCTACAATGAATATATCTTCCTCTTTTTGCTTCATTAGATAATTTTCACGAGCATATTTTTCTAATTTGTCACTATCATTTTGAAGCTGCTCAAGTTGCTGGGTGCTCTCATCAATAATGGTATTATAATGCTCAATATCTCCCTTTAGTTGATGAATTTTTCGATCGAGGGTCCAGCGATAAATCAGGTTGTTTTCATCCCAAAAAATGATGATGAACCCAAAAATAAGAAATGCAATAATGTATTTTGCAAATTTCTTACTAAAACTGTAAATTGCCCAATCCTTCACTGACATAAAAATAGTTTTTGCAAAGTTAGCGAAATTCCTATAGCATTGTACAACAATAATAGGTGTAAATTACTATTTTTGCAATTCATAGAGAAAAACCTACTTATGGAAGATTTTATCGTTTCGGCTCTCAAATATCGCCCTGCTACTTTTCGATCGGTGGTTGGTCAACATGCATTGACTACCACTTTGAAAAATGCAGTGATTACTAAAAAATTGGCACATGCATATCTTTTTTGCGGGCCAAGAGGGGTTGGTAAAACGACCTGCGCTCGTATTTTCGCCAAAACGATAAACTGTTTTCATCCCACATCTGAGGGTGAAGCATGTAATGATTGTGAATCTTGCGTGTCTTTCAACGATCATCGCTCATATAACATTCATGAATTGGATGCTGCTTCGAACAACTCGGTTGACGATATACGTACGTTGATAGAGCAGGTGCGAATCCCACCACAGATTGGTCAATATAAAGTCTATATTATAGATGAGGTGCACATGCTTTCGGCTCAAGCATTTAATGCATTTTTGAAAACACTGGAAGAGCCTCCTCGACATGCCATTTTTGTATTGGCAACTACTGAAAAACATAAAATCCTACCGACAATTCTTTCAAGATGTCAGATTTATGATTTTCAACGCATTGGCGTAAATGATACAGTGGAACATTTGCAATATGTGGCACAACAAGAGGGAGTAAATGTCGAGGCGGAAGCTTTGAATATTATTGCTCAAAAATCGGATGGTGGGATGCGTGATGCATTGTCTATCTTTGATCAAGTGGTCAGTTTTACGGGCGGAAATATTACTTATAAATCGGTAATTGATAATCTCAATGTGTTGGATTACGATTACTATTTTCGATTAATAGAATCCTTCTTGACAGGAAATGTTCAACAAGCATTATTGGTTTTTAATGAAATATTGAATCACGGATTCGAGGGACATAATTTTATTTCAGGATTAAGTTCACACTTCCGTGATTTGTTGGTTTCAAAAGATCCCCAGACAATCAATCTGTTGGAGGTTGGTGAAGCAATTGGTAAGAAATATGTGATTCAATCTCAGCAATGCAGCTTGCCTTTTCTATATAAAGCACTTGAAATTGCTAACGAATGCGATTTGAATTATCGAATCAGTAAAAATAAACGACTTATTGTTGAATTGTCGTTGATTCGATTGTGCCAGATCCTACAGCCATTGACTTCGCTTGAATCTCCAAAACCTACGATTCAGCCTATTTCACCTAGTGTGATTCCGCAAGCGCCTGTAGTTAATCTGGTAACGCCCATAACAGTATCCACGAATACACCTTTGGCGAAGTCAGAATCTTCGACTCCAATAGCAAATACAGATGTGGAAATGCAAATTCATAATAGTTTTGCTCTCCCAATTGTTGCCGAAAACGAACCGAAAATCGCAAAACCAACTACTAGGATTCCAGGAATTTCGATTAAGACATCTTTGCAGAGCAAGGAAAATACGGTAACGACTACATCAATGAATTCTATTGTTGAAGATGCTCCTGTTGATGAGAATTCGTTAAAAGAGGCATGGGCAGAATATGCTGGTCAAATTGCAGGTGATAGAATTCTAATTAAAAAAACGTTGACCAATTCGAATCCTAAATTAACTGGGGATAAACGGTTTGAGATATATGTTGATAGTCAGGCGCAAGTAGATTTGGTTGAGGCTGAATCGACGAATTTAATCGTTTTTTTGAAGAGAAAGCTTAAGAACTCATTTTTGCAAATGACTGTAAAAGTAAACGAAGTAAATGAACGCCCAAAAATTTACAGCAAACAAGAGAAGTTTATAGCTATGGCTTCTGAAAATCCAAATTTGTATAAATTGAAAGAGGCATTTGGGTTGGAGATAATTTAATCACAATTAAAAAATGATTTTATGAACAAATTCTTTTATCTTATAGTGTTGGCACTCCTTTTAGATGGATGTAGCAGTGTGCCATTGACAGGTCGAAAACAACTTTTGTTGGTGAGCGATCAAGAAGTTTTATCTCTGAGTGGACAGTCGTTCACCGATTATATGAAAAGCGCCAAAGAATCGACAAACAAAACGAATACCGCGATGGTGGTAAAAGTCGGGAAGAAGATATCTGTTGCTGTCGAAGCTTATCTGAAAGCAAATGGATTGGAAGCTGAAATTGCGAATTTTGCTTGGGAATTTCATTTGGTGAAAGATTCGGTACCGAATGCGTTTTGTATGCCAGGAGGTAAAATCGTTGTAAATGAAGGTATTTTGCCATTGACGAAAAATGAAGCTGGTTTAGCAGTTGTTCTGGGGCATGAAGTAGCTCACGCAGTAGCAAAGCATAGCAACGAACGAATGAGCCAGCAAATGATGGCGCAGTATGGCGGATCGATACTTGACGCAGCTATGTCGAAAAGTACCCAAAGTAAACAGCAGATTGCTCAAACGGTTTATGGGCTGGGTGCTCAATACGGTGTGATGTTGCCCTTCTCTCGCAAACAGGAGTCTGAAGCTGATAGAATGGGATTGATTTTTCTAGTTATGGCAGGATATGATGTGAACGAAGCTATTAATTTCTGGCAGCGAATGGCTGAATTTTCGGGTGGATCCAAACCATTAGAATTTATGAGCACGCATCCTTCTGATGAAAATCGCATAGCCAAGATCAAACAAGAGATACCCGAAGCATTGACTTACAAGAAAAAATAATTTTTTTCAAGAATTTGAATGGAATGAAAATTCAAGATATTTATCAAATCTATTTGAATCATCCGGTTGTAACGACTGATAGTCGAAACTGTCCGGATGGTTCTATTTTTATAGCGTTGAAAGGTGATAATTTCAATGGAAATAAGTTTGCTCAACAAGCGTTGGTCAAAGGCTCTGCTTATGCATTTGTAGATGAAGTAGAGTATGCTAATGAGGATAAAATCATTCTTGTGGAAGATTGCTTGCTCATGCTTCAACAACTCGCCAATTGGCATCGCAAGCAGTTGACGATTCCTGTAATCGGAATTACTGGCACAAATGGTAAGACTACCACCAAAGAGTTGACTGCTTCAGTTCTATCCAAAAAATTCAATGTGCTTTTTACAAAAGGTAATCTGAATAATCACATTGGTGTTCCTTTAACATTACTCTCCATCAATTCTACGCACGATATTGCGGTAATCGAAATGGGAGCTAATCATCAAGGCGAAATTAAATTTTTGGCAGAAATGGCTGAACCTGATTTTGGATTGATAACTAATGTTGGAAAGGCACATCTAGAGGGATTTGGTTCATTCGAAGGTGTCATTAAAACAAAAGGGGAGTTGTATGATTTTTTGCGAAACAGAAATAGGCAAATATTTATTCATCAAGAGAATTTGTATTTGCAGAAAATCTCTGATGGCATGGCAAAGATTGCCTATGGAGAAACTCCTAATTTGTTTGTGTCTGGTCAAATAACAGCTAATAACCCATATCTTTCTTTTGAATGGAGTCATTCAAATCAGAGATCTACTGTTAATACTCAATTGATTGGTGGTTATAATTTGATGAATGCGTTAGCTGCTGCTGCTATTGGACTTACATTTGATATAGGAATGAATGAGATATCAACTGCGATTGAGGAGTATTTACCTCAAAATAATCGTTCACAACTGACAAAAACTGATCGAAATATATTGGTTGTCGATGCATACAATGCCAATCCATCGAGTATGCTGGCGGCTGTTACCAATTTTGGAAAAATGGAAGTTGAATCCAAAATTTTAATTTTGGGCGATATGTTTGAATTGGGAGAAAGTAGTGAAATGGAGCATCAAAAGGTGGTAGATTTGATTGAAAAATTTGAATTTCAAAAAGTGTTGCTTTGTGGTGAGTTTTTCAATGAAACAAAATCTGATTTTCTAACATTCCGAAACACTGAATTGCTAATAGAGTATCTTCGAGCCAATCTAATATCAAACTCTTATGTAATGATAAAGGGTTCGCGAGGAATGAGACTTGAGAAAACAATCGAATTGTTATAGGGTATTTTAATAAACGAAAAGAGCACTTGATGAAATCAAGTGCTCTTTTCGTTTATTAAATGGGTTTCTATTCTGGTTTTAGAATACCTTCGTTTGAATTGTTCTCGGGTATTGCCTTAGCTGGTGTATCATTTGATTCACTATTTGGTGTAGTTACAGCAGATTCTATCACTTTTATGGTAGAATCATCAATTCTCGTCACACTCCCTATAGAGTCAGTTGCAATTTGTGAGATACTATCTACTTGTGGAACGAAGACAACAGTATCAGATTTGATTACTTTATCGTCGAGCTGCGTCGGATTTGTCCGAATAGTATCTTGTTTCAGTTCTGTCGGAATTGTCTCAATTGGCATTGGCGCCGAATTCACAGAAATCTTTTTCTTGTCTTTTCTTTTTGCCGCTAAGGCGATATTTACTCCAAACTGAATATTGGCTTGACCTGAATTTATAGGGATATATTCAGGAGTCACCTTCGAAACCATGTAATCTGTCGCTACAAAGAATCCTAGGAACCAACTTGGTGTCCAACTTACTGCAGCACCATAAGAACTAAATCCTCTGCTACTAGATGTGTAAGACACTGCAGTATTGAAAGATTTCATCGGTTTCAGATTTGCAGAATAGGTCATGTCGGAAGATTTATAATCACCTGATTGATGAGTGGATAGAAGTCCAAAACTTATTCTGTCTTTGAAAAATGAATATTCAATACCGGCATTGTAGGCGGTTGGTAAATCTGTGGAAAAATCTTCGGCCGATACATTTGTCATTTCAGGTTCGGGTAAATTATTCATCTGGTCATTGACGTTTAATTTATTATCCAATAAAACCTGGCTATAGGTAATATCGCTGAACGTATTTGCATCTTTTGACCAGTTGATTGATCCTAGGTCGATAACTGCAAAAGAGAGTGAAAGCGCTTCAATCGGTTTTACTACAATTCCTAAATCAATTCCGTAGCCCGATCCAGCTGGATTCTTAATGCCTGATTTGATGCCATCTCCATAAAGGCTGGCGTCAAATCTTCCACCCACTTGTCCTTGATAACCAGTCATCGATGAACGCAATTTCCCTTGCATATCGAGTTTCCATTCGTTTTGATTCATCGTTAAATCAAATTGATCGAATGCAACATCTAGATATTGTAGCCCTTTGATATACTTGTATTTACCTCCAACGGTAACGTATTTAGTGATTGGAAAGGAGATTCCTAAATCTGCATCCAGATAGCTAATGTTTGAAATTTTAGCATTTTTCATGGATGTTACACCCTGAGCAGGACCATTTAAAATCATTTCGAAAAACTCCTTTGGTGCTTGCATCAGCATCCGTTCTTTTACTCCAACATTTAATGTCCAAAATACCTTTCCTGTATAAAATCCCATCCCGAAAGGTTGGATACTTACATCTGCTTGCAATCTGTTTGTTGGCTCCAAAGCATCCAGAAATCGTTTTCGTTCGGTAGGGTCATTTACCGTGAAATCCATCGTTCCATCTGGTTTAAAATATACGATTCTATCCAATGTGATATTTCCAGCATCTAGATTAAATGTGCTATTTCCAATCCCGAAAATATTGAGATAACCACGTTCTGGTTGTAAAGCAGGGTTGAGCTCTCCTCTATAATATGAGTTGTTGAGAAAGTAGCTCGTTTTTGTGGCCGTGGATTGAGCAATCGCTGCAACTCCAATTATCCAAAGAGTTGCGCTTATTGCAAAATGAGTCAGTTTATATCTTGATTTCATAATCGCTTTTTCTTTAGATTTGTTATTTAGTACTTATTTGAATGCCACCTTTTTTTATCACTCTAAGATTTTTGATAACAATGTAATCAGTTGATTTCAAAGGAATACCTGCTAACGAAGTTCCATTGATATCATTTCCTGCATCTAATTTAACATACAGGGCAAGATGTCGTGGAAAATTCATCGTTTTCATATCTTCTGCTGTTAGAATAAGACTAAAAGGTGTGTCGATTTTTATTCCTTTTGTGTCAGCATCTATTTTTACAGTTGATTGAATAGTTACAGGTGTTTCAGTAAAATCTTTAGATAAAACGGCAGCTGTAAGATTCGCATTCATCGGAATAGTAGAAGTGAATGTGCCAGCAATCACCACACTTCCAGTGCTGAAAAAATATTCTTTGATTTTATCATCAGTGAATACATCCATAACAGTATCATTGAAATTGAGTAGAAAATCGCTGTCGAAAGCCAATGGTAATTCAAAGCGATAATTCACTTTTGCTTTTGACGTCGAAGACATAAAATGGGGATTTGCAATAGTGCCAGTTCCAACGGTTGAAGCAAAATCAATATCAGCATTTAATACATCTGGCTTCAACTTAATATAACCTTTCAAATCCAGAATAGACCAGTTAACATCTGATCCGATTCCTGAAGGTTTGAGATTACTTAATGCGAATTTATTGGTGCGAGACTCATTGATAACAGTTGGAGCTACTATGTTTAGTTCAGTATTATCTTGTTTGATAATGCTGTTATTTTTTACAGCACTTGATTTTAAGGAAATAGTAAGTGGAACTCCAAAGTCTGCAACAGATTCAATATAAAGAGCTGGATTGTAGAGGCTTACTATGTCGTTATTACTTTTGAAAAGAGAATACAGATCGCTTATGTTAGCTGTAATGCCCGGTTTCGATCCACTAAAATTTATTTTTCCTTTTAAATAATTTACGTACATATTGGAAGTAGCCATAGATATATCCAGTCCAGGATCATTACCCGTATAGGTTATTGAAGCGCCTTGTTTCAATGTAATGGTACTTTTGTAGCTAAAGACAATTGGATTGCCTCCTGATTGATCTAATTTTTTGATTTTGAATGTTCTGTTTACAGGAAACAAACTTAAATCTGTAATGTGAAGAATATATTGATTCGCCACCACTACTCCGTTTCCAGCATCTGGTATTAACTCTAAACCTGAAGGGATTTCCATGATAAAGGAAATATCACATGGCCCCGAAGCATTTGTTTGTCTAAGGTCAATATTCAAATTCAGAGCCGCATTATTACCTTCATTATTGAATTCAACAAAATCTAGACGACTGATAGTCGACCCAGTATTAACTGGTAATGTTTTCGATGAAACAATCTCAGCAAAGACTTCGTCCTTGGGTAAAATGACCTGAATGCCAGTTGGGATATATGATACTTTAGCGCTTTGCGACGAGGAAACACTTGCATTATCTACTTTAAGATCTTCGGAAGATGGAAGGGATAGCTCGATTGAATCTTTTTGAACAAGCACATACACGCCATTTCTGTTTTCGATATAACTTAGATGCTTGTCATCTATGAAACTCTTCATAAAAGCAGTATCAGTACTTCCCATAGGCAAAATAATAGAATCGCCAGCTAAAATCACATGATCTGGAAGTTTAGATAAATCGTATTTGTCATCGACACAACTTTGAATTGAAAAGATTGCAATCAATAGAACAATCCATTGAATATTGCGTAATTTTTTCATAATTTATGGATTTAAGAGGGATTGAAATTCGTGTAAATATAATAAAAAGAGATTAACGAAAAATAAGATTAACCAACATTATTTCATCATAACAAATTTAGAAAGCATTTGTTTTGGAATATTTAAAAGAAAAAGATTTTCGGTGGCACGGGTGATTGAAGTATATAGCCATCTATAGAAATTTGATCCAAGGTGTTCAGTCCTAATATTTCCTAGATCTAGTATCACATTTTTCCATTGACCACCTTGTGATTTATGACTTGTGATGGAATATCCGTATTTAAGTTGAAATGCATTGTAATATGGATCTTCCTTTAATTTCTTTATTTTTAGACTTTTAGTTGGCAGTTCTGAATAATCTTCCAAAACAGAAAGATATAACTTCTCCTGCATTTCTCTGGGTATCGATGGAGTATCAGTATGAAGTGATTCATAAATGATTCTACCGTCAATTTCTATGTTTAGATCAATAAATCGAAGTGTTGCGTTCGCAAATCGAAGATTGTAGATTTCTTCTTGATTTCTCACTCTTACGACTTCTGCAATCTCGCCGTTAGCAATAAATCCAATCTCTTCGTAATCTTTGCTCCAGAAATAGTTGTTTTTCGTGATCATAATTAAATCGCCATTCGATAGCTCCTCCTCACGATAAAGAACCCGGCCTCGAATTCCTTGATTGAATAGGTTTGCCCGTTTATTACTTCGGGTGATGAGAATGGTTTCCTCAATTCCATCTCTTCCATAACAGTTAGAAATGATATCTGGTAGATCGTCACCGTTAATAATTTTCAAATCAGGGAAATTGTCTGTGTCGAGTAGGGGCAAAGAGTCTAAATTCTCGTTTTTTTCGATTTGTTTTCGAAGTTTCGTAGCATTGTGGAGAATTCCCGACTCCTGACTCTGGCGCGCAACTTCATTCAACGTGTGCTCAATAACATCGAGACCATACGATTCTAGAATCGAGCGATTGAGCGCCGGAGATTCAGATTGTCCTACTGGTGGTAGCTGAGCAGAATCACCAATTATTATCAGATTGCATGATTCTTGGGAGTAAACATACTCAATCAAATCATCCAGCAGATGACCCGATCCAAACATACTCGTCTCAAAACTACTATTATTGATGAGAGATGCTTCATCTACAATGAAC
>JAQTZA010000009.1 GCA_028687995.1 Bacteroidales bacterium | reverse complement strand
ATACTCTCAAGTTTGACCTACTCCAATTATTAACTAATTGACGGTTTAATTCTTCTTATCTATTCCAAATTATCTCTAACCTAAAATAGACCCTGTACTACTTGTCTTTATAAAATTATTTCAATGATCTCCTGTCTTTTGTATCGCTCTCAGAATCTCTTTCCTTAAGCGGCTGCAAAGGTAACGCCTTTTTTATTTCTACCAAACTTTTTGAGAAGTTTTTTTAAAAGTTTTTTCTCTTCTACTCAGTCGAATGATTTCGACTCCTTCCATTTTGGAGAAAGGGTTACAAAGATAAAACTTATTATTGAATTTCTCAACAATTTTAATGGAAATATCTAAAACATTTTACTCTCGTAAGTGCTCCACCTCTGTTTAGCGAGTGCAAAAGTACTCCCTTTATCATCACTCTCCAAATATTATTACCCGATTTTTATGTTAAAAAACATAACAAGCTGAAATGCAAGCGTTAGAATTTGCATTTTTATTCTAATCAATTAGAATTTGGATAGAGAAGGGTTAGAAATCTGCAATTAGACGCAAATTGAGTTGTCGTGCAGTGAGATAATTTGGTACTGCATACTGATTATTTGCGATATCTGAAACCCAGAAATAGGAGTTTGTATTTTTAATATCGAGCATATTGAATAGATCGACTCCTAACCAAATGGTTTTAAAATGCTTCAATATGGTCGTTTTCATCCAACGATCTTCGCCACCAACCAACATTCGAGAGACTCCAATATCTACCCTTTTATAAGAAGGTGTTCTAAAATAGCCGTACTCTCTACCTGATTGAGGGGCTGCTACGGGTAATCCATCTGCCCAAATCATTTTTAGATTCAGTTTGTATTTTGGATTTGTGGGCCAGTAATCCTGAAAATAGAGGGAAAAACTATATGCTTGATCTGTTGGCCGAGGAACTGTAACACCATTGATGGTCTCTTCCGATTTCATTAAGGAAAAACTAATCCAGGAATCGGTACCTGGAACATATTCTCCAAACAATTTACAATCTAACCCTGCGGCATAACCAGAAGCCATGTTTTTGCCATAATAGCGTACACGAACATTATCCACATTATAAGGTATCAAATTGTCTAGTTTTTTATAATATGCTTCGGCTGTTAATTTAAATGGGCGGCCTTGTGCTCTAAAATTATAATCGCCACCAACCACTAGCTGAATAGAACGTTGAGATTTGATATTATTATTTAGCGTTATAACATTGTTGCCATTTACTTTAGAGGTATCCCTAAACTCCTTATAAAATGGTGCTTGATAATAAACGCCACCAGCCAATCGCAACGTAAGATCTTTTTTAGAATCAGGTACGAAGGTGGCGGTGAAACGAGGACTAACAATTAACTCTTTATTAAAATCCCAATAGGATGCACGGATACCTGCAGTTAGGAAAAACAGTCCCATAGAGTTATTCAACCGATATGTATCTTGCAAAAAAGTGGAGATTCTATTGCTGTTAACCTCGTTGTTTGAAATTAAGTTATAAAACACATTTACACCGTTATTAGTGTGTGGTAATGAATATCCTGCCGAATCGCGCATCTCCCATTCGCTGATTCGATCTTTAAAATGTTCGTTTTGAAGCGTAAATCCCCACTGAAGTGTATTCGACTCCATCTTGCGACTACCTTGATGAGATACAGAAAGTACACGGGCATTCAACCTATTTCTAGCATGTTGATGAAATGTCCCTACACCAACAAGCTGCCCCTCTTCTGCTTTCGAGGCACTGTTCAACTTCAAGTCGCTCAACCAATATTGTCCAATGATGTCATACGTCTCTTTTTCTTGAGATAAAAATGCAGAGGTTAGCAACGAAAGAGAGGTTTTGTCATCGGGCTTAAAATTCAATGCAAAAGAACCAAAACCGGTTTCAAAAAGATCTTCTTCTTTTCCATCGAAATAGACTTTAAATTTCCGAGCTGCTTGCAATGTACCAAAAGAGGTTGTACGCTCTTGTGGGATGAAATTATATTTATTTTGAGAAATATTTCCTAACAGACTCACATCCCACTTCTTATTAAAGGTGTATGTCATGAAGGTTTGATAATCGATAAACGAAGGATCATATTCGCCCTTTGTTTGAAGTGTACCCAATAATGATGTATTTCGTTTATAACGAATTCCATGCATTTGCGTGAATTTCCCAATTTTATTTCCCAAATAAAAAGTACCGCCCATCATACTTGCAGAGATTGAACCTTCAAAATCGGTTGGTTTTTTATAAGTAATATCCAATACAGAAGACATTTTATCACCATATTTCGCATCAAAACCACCAGAAGAAAAAGCGACATTACTCACCATATCTGGATTGATAATACTCAAGCCCTCTTGTTGTCCAGCACGAATCAATAATGGTCGATAAACCTCCACACCATTTATATATACGAGATTTTCATCGAAATTACCACCCCGAACAGAATATTGCGAGCTCATTTCGTTATTGGAGCTAACTCCTGCAAATGTAACAATCAGAGATTCAATATTTCCTCCTGACGCATCAGGCAATAATCTAACTTTGCCCGCATCGAGTGACTGCATCATATTGGTTTGTTTACGAGTTCCTTTCACCGTTACATCTTTCAACGTGGTTGAAAGCGGAACCATTTGCACATTCAAGAAGAAATCTTTTTGCGGATTCGGAATCGTTCGACTTGTTTTCTTATATCCTAAACAGGAAAAAACAAGTGTTATCGTATCAGTATGGGATATCGAAATATCGAAATAGCCATTCGGGTTGGACGTTGTTCCCGCATTACTTTTCCACAATGTAACGTTAACCAATTCGATGCCTCTATTTTTTTCATCGGTAATATATCCACTCACGCGGATTTTTTTCTGAGAAAAAAGCGATACGGATAGAGTAACAAGCAATAAAATCAGGGATATTTTTTTAATCTGCATCATTTCATTTTTAATTCACAGTACTATAACGTCATTTAGAGCAAGAAATTACGTCTATTTCCAAAGAATCGGCTACAAAAATATGTTTTTTCGAGGTTCTAAACTCATTTATTTCTCAAAAACTAATTCTAGGAATGACAAAATGTGCTAGAGATTGAATATTTAGGCAAAATCTTTTTTTTGAGTTATCTTTGCAACAACAAATAGAAAGCAAAAAAACGAACGATGACCACATTCAACGAATTGATAAAGAGAAGACGAACGATTCGTAAATTTACCGAAGAGCTACTTTCGCCTTCAGAAGTAGAATTAATTCTGAAATCGGGATTGATGTCTCCCGCATCAAAAAACAGAAATTCGTGGGAATTCATCGTGGTGGAAGACAAGGAAGTTCTTTCAAAATTGGCAAAAAGCAAAAGTCACGGATCGAATGTTTTATCACAAGCAGCCATTGCGGTGGTTGTGACAGCCAATCCATTGGTGAGTGATGTATGGACGGAAGACGCTTCGGTGGCGACCATCATAATGCAACTGCAAGCCGAAGATTTAGGCATCGGTAGTTGTTGGGTACAGATTCGAGAACGAGAAACCGAACACGGCATTTCTTCGGAAGAGTATGTAAAAGAGATTCTGGATATTCCACTGCACATCCAGGTGTTGTCCATTGTTGCTTTTGGAAAAAAGAATGAGATAAAAACTCCTTTCGACGAAGAAAAACTTCAATGGGAGAAAATTCATATTGAAAAATGGTAATCTTCATCATATAACTTTTCAATTATGGCTATAAAAAGAGATGAAAATAAACTAGCAACAGGGATCACGATTGTGATAATTGGATTAATTCACTTAGTTGATAAATCCAAAGTGATCGCCCTAAACTCAGCCGTATGGCAAGAGTTAATCGATTGGCGAAGCTATCTGATTTATGCGGCTTTGGCTTTTTTGATTGTCAAAACAGATAAAACCATTGGAATTATATTGTTGGTGCTCGGCATTTTACTACGCATCGGAGCTATATTACGTTATCTCGGTAATTGGCAAGCATATCTCATTCCTATGCTTCTTATTATAATAGGTACTTCCTTAATTGTCGGAGTTCTTCGCAAATGAGAATTGTATTGATTGGTGCCGGCAACTTGGCTACGCGTTTGGGTATTGAACTCTTGCAAAAAGGAGAAGAGATCATTCAGATTTATAGTCGTACGAAAGATTCGGCAAAAGAACTGGCTGATAAAATTGGCACAAACTTTACGACCCAACTATCGGAAATCGATGAAACAGCAGATCTCTATATTTTCTCCGTAAAAGATGATGCTCTTCCAACCGTTTTAGGACAAATGAAACCAAACAACGGGTTGTGGGTTCACACGGCAGGAAGCGTACCGATTTCGATTTTCGAATCGTACACGGATAAATTTGGTGCCTTTTATCCATTACAAACGTTTAGCAAAAAACGGGAGGTTAATTTTTCGCTTATACCTATATATATAGAGAGTCATTCTGCGAAACAATTGGCGCATCTGAAAACATTAGCCCACTCTATCTCGGAAACAGTAATTGAAGCATCATCCGAACAACGAAAACAGATTCATTTAGCTGCCGTTTTTGCCTGCAATTTCACCAATCGAATGTATGCCATTGCAGCACAATTGCTAGAGGAAAAGGGATTGGATTTTACGCAACTTCTACCCTTGATTGACGAAACGGCTAGCAAAGTGCATGAACTGCATCCAAAAGATGCGCAAACTGGACCAGCGATTCGTTTTGATGAGAAAATTATCAACAAACATATCGATTCACTGAAAGATGGAGAGTTAAAACTTCTTTATTATTCATTGAGTGAGAATATTTACAATGAACATAAACGAGTAAATTAGTTTCTCGTCAACTAAAGAAAGAAATATGAGCAGCATTAATTACGATCTGAAAAAGATAAAAGCACTCCTTTTTGATGTGGATGGTGTACTTTCTTCTGAGATGATTCCGCTTTATCCGACTGGTGAGCCGATGCGCATGGTGAATATCAAAGATGGGTTTGCGTTACAACTAGCAGTGAAGAAAGGCTTCGAGGTCGGTATCATCACCGGTGGAAAAACCGAAGCGGTCAGAATTCGTTTTGCAGGATTGGGATTGCAGCATCTTTACCTTGGTGCTTCGCACAAGATGGATTCGTTCAACGACTTTTTGCAAAAAACAGGATTGAAATTGGAGGAAATTCTTTTCATGGGCGATGATATTCCTGATTATCCCGTTATGAGTTTGGTCGGATTGCCCTGCTGTCCGGCAGATGCCGTTTCGGAAATCAAAGCAGTTTCGAAATATATTTCTCAAAAACGAGGTGGCGAAGGTTGCGGTCGCGATGTAATAGAACAAGTACTTAAAGCTCAAGGAAAATGGATGAGCGACGAGGCGTTCGGATGGTGAATCCATTGATAATTTAGTAATTTACAAACTATAATTAATAACATTGAATATCCCATTTGAACCCTTTATTTTTGGAATTAAAGTTAACATTCATTTAATTCTCGAATACCTTGCCTATTTTATTGCATTCAGGTATTATGTTTTACTGCGCAAAAGAATTAGAGATAGGATATCAAATTCTAATCGCATTTCAATTATTCTAGGAGCAATTATTGGGGCACTGATAGGTTCAAGATTAATAGGGTTTCTCGAAAATCCAACCGATAATATTAATCTCGAAATTATTGTCCAATTATTGAACGCCAAATCAATTATGGGTGGTCTTTTTGGCGGATTGATAGGTGTGGAGATCGCAAAAAAATTGATTGGAGAGAACCATTCTTCAGGTGACCTTTTTACTTTCCCTATAATTGTCGGAATATTTATTGGGCGAATTGGTTGTTTTCTAAGTGGTATTAGAGAATTTACGTATGGTTCAACTACCAATTTTATTTTTGGAATGGATTTAGGAGATGGGAAACTTCGTCATCCAATCTCATTATATGAAATAGTTTTTCTTGTACTTTTGTTTGTCACTCTATACAGAATAAAGAATCTTTCAGAGAGAGAAGATGGATTAATATTTAAACTATTTATGATTTCCTACTTTGGATTTCGATTCTGTATTGAATTCATAAAACCAAATGCTTTCTTTTTTTTAGGTTTAAGTAGCATACAATGGTTGTGTTTGCTATGTTGGATGTACTACATTAAAACAATTAAGAATTTATTTAAAAATGCCTACAAGAGAATATACATATTATGATCATACCATTAGTTTATGTCCTGAATGTTTAAAAAGGATAGATGCTAAAATTGTGTTTGAAGACAATAATGTTTTCATGTTGAAGAGATGTCCCGAACATGGTTCCTCAAAGATTCTAATTTCTGATGACATTGAATATTATAGAAATATAAGAAATTACAACAAACCCTCTGATATTCCATATAAGTTTAATACAGAGACGCATTATGGTTGCCCATACGATTGCGGATTATGTCCCGATCATGAACAACATTCTTGTTTAACTGTGGTGGAGATTACAGACCGATGTAATCTTACTTGTCCAACTTGTTTTGCAGAGTCTTCTCCTACAAAAGGAAGACATCGAACATTTGAAGAGGTAAAAGCAATGCTTGACACAATCGTTGAAAATGAAAAGAAACCAGATGTTGTACAAATAAGTGGTGGAGAACCAACACTTCATCCTCAGTTTTTTGAGATTCTTGATTATGCAAAATCCTTGCCAATCAAGCATCTTATGGTTAATACCAACGGAATAGAGATTGCCAAAAACTTTGAATTTGCTAAAAAGCTAAAAAGCTACTCTCCTGATTTCGAAATTTATTTGCAATTTGACTCCTTTAAAGAAAATGCTCTCATAGCTCTTCGAGGTGCAAATCTCAAGGAAACACGCTTGAAGGCGATTGAGAATTTAAACAAACTGAATCTTTCAACAACACTCGTCATGACTGTTCAAAGGGGTGTTAATGATGAAGAAATAGGACAAATAATTGATTTTGCCCTTGAACAAAAATGTGTTCGAGGAGTTACACTTCAACCAATACAAGCTGCAGGGAGACTAAATAACTTCAATCATAAAACAGACAGAATAACACTTACCGAAGTTCGAAGAAAGATTCTCGAACAAACCACCGTTTTTGCGCCTAACGATTTAATTCCTGTACCTTGTAATCCTGACGCATTAGCAATGGGATACGTATTGAAGCTTGGTGATGAAAAAGCTCCTCTCACACGCTACATCAACCCCAAAGATTTACTTGATAATAGTAAAAATACTATTGTTTATGAACAAGATGAGAGTTTGCATCGACGTATGTTTGAGATTTTCAGTACAGGAACGTCAACAGACAAAGCATCATCAAAACTTCATTCCTTGCTTTGTTGCTTACCACAAGTGAATGCACCCGATTTGAGTTACGATAATCTATTTCGGGTTATTATTATGCAATTTATTGATTCTCATAATTTTGATGTGCGAGCAATCAAAAAATCTTGTGTACACATAGTCAGTAAAGATAATAAAATCATCCCTTTCGAGACAATGAATATTTTCTATAGAGACGACAAAAAAGATTATTTAGAAACACTGAGATCAATCTGATATGGGAACAAATGCAATATTTATTTTAGTCATTATCGTCTACATTATTTTTCATGCACCGGCAATTATACTCCTATTTTTGGGTTTGAAAAATCTAAAGAAAAAACCAGAAAGAGCTAAGACACAATTAATTATCGCTGGAATTTATTTCTTAATAGGTGGTGGAATTTGTGGCACATTACTAAATTTATAATTTTTCATAATGCTCAATAACTTAAAAAACTACCATATACTTCTTGCATCCAATTCTCCCAGAAGACGAGAGTTGCTTGCAGGGTTGGACATCGAATACGACGTGGTGGCATTGCCCGATGTGGATGAATCGTATCCCGAAGGCATTGGTCCGAACGATATCCCGACCTACATTGCGTGCCAAAAGGCCAATGCATATCAATCACACATTCAAGAAAATACGCTTTTGATCACTGCCGACACCATTGTTTGGCTCGATGGCGTGGTGTATGGCAAACCGACCGATGAAGAAGACGCCGTGAATATGCTCAAAATATTGTCGGGCAAAACACACCAAGTAATCACGGGAGTTTGCCTAACCACAAAAGATCATCAGCACAGTTTTTCGGTAGTGTCAGATGTCTCATTTGCGATTCTATCGGAGGAAGAAATTCGATATTACGTCACCAAATACAAACCGTACGACAAAGCCGGATCGTATGGTGTGCAAGAATGGATTGGCTATATCGGCGTGAAGGAGATTCAAGGTTCGTTTTACAATGTAATGGGACTGCCTATTCAACGGCTGTATCAGGAGTTAAAACAAATATAATGTGCCAATTACTCAATGTGCCAATTTAATGAAATGGTAAATTGTAAATGAATAAATTGTAAATCAAAAAATATGTTTTCAGGAATTATTGAAGAAGCGGCTACCGTAGTAGCATTAGAGTCAGACAAAAACAATTTGCATCTAACGATGAATTGTTCGTTTGTCAACGAGTTGAAAATTGACCAAAGTGTCGCTCACAATGGCGTTTGCCTCACCGTGGTAAGCAAAACGGCTGACACTTATACTGTCACAGCGATTAAAGAGACATTGGATCGTTCAAATTTAGGATTGTTCAAAGTGGGCGACAAAGTGAATCTCGAACGGAGTATGATGATGAATGGGCGATTGGACGGACACATCGTTCAGGGTCATGTGGATCAAACCGCTACTTGTATGAATGTGGAAGAGGCTGACGGAAGTTGGTATTTTACTTTCGAATATGCGTTAGACAAAGAGATGGCGAAAAAAGGCTATCTAACGGTGGACAAAGGTTCGGTAACGGTAAATGGTGTGAGCTTGACTGTTTGCAACCCCACGGACAATAGTTTTCAGGTGGCCATAATCCCTTATACCTACGAATTCACCAATTTCCACCAAATCAAAAAAGGCACAGTAGTAAATCTCGAATTCGATATTATCGGAAAATATTTGAGTCGCATGATGCATTTCGCATAACACTTCATCCCATTCCCTCACTCAAAAAGAGGGACAATAAAACACAAAAAAAGCCATCCCAATTGAATGAGATGGCTTTCATTTTGCTTCGAAAAGCAATTTTTACTTTCTGATGCCTAATTCTTTGATGATAGCACGATATCTTTCGATATCACCATCTTTCAAATAATTCAACAAACGACGACGTTTGCTAACCAACATCTTCAGAGCGCGCTCTGTGCTATAATCTTTGTGATTTGCCTTCAAGTGTGAAGTCAAATGAGATATACGGTATGAAAATAATGCTATCTGCGCTTCAGCTGAGCCAGTATCAGTATTAGACTTTCCGTATTTCTCGAAGATTTCTGTTTTTTTCTCTGCACTTAAGTACATGTTCTTCGTTTTTAATTGTTTACAAATGAGGCGCAAAGATAGAATTAATATTCTTATCTGACAATCATTTTTCTATCTTTATTTTGACATACCTTCGAAAAACCTGCTAAAAAACAGTTAATTCCTTTCCAAGATGGGCGTTTGGGCAAAATTACGATTTTTTTGTCGTACATTTGCACCTCAATTTATAAAGTGAAGTGATTCACATATTTAATAGGTATGCAAAAGATTAGAAATATTGCCATTATTGCCCACGTTGACCACGGAAAGACAACATTAGTGGACAAAATGTTATTAGCCGGAATGTTATTCCGCGACAACCAGACTTCTGGTGAATTGATCCTCGACAACAACGACTTAGAGCGCGAACGAGGAATTACTATTCTCTCGAAAAACGTATCCATAAAATACAAAGATTATAAAATCAACATCATCGACACCCCTGGTCACGCCGACTTTGGTGGCGAGGTAGAGCGTGTATTGAACATGGCTGATGGCTGCCTACTTTTAGTGGATGCTTTCGAAGGACCCATGCCTCAAACACGTTTCGTTTTGCAAAAAGCACTTAACATTGGATTGAAACCAATCGTAGTGGTAAACAAAGTTGACAAACCAAATTGTCGCCCGAACGAGGTGCACGAAATGGTATTCGATTTGATGTACCACTTGGATGCAACTGAAGAACAGTTAGATTTTCACACCGTTTATGGTTCAGCTAAAAATAGCTGGATGGGGGCAGATTGGGCTAAACAAGAGCCAGACATTACATATCTTCTCGATTCAATCATCGAACATATTCCTGCTCCGCTTCATCGTGAAGGAACACCTCAAATGTTGATTACCTCTTTGGATTATTCAACCTATGTAGGTCGTATCGCTATTGGTCGTGTGCACCGAGGTGAACTGCGTGAAGGTCAAGACGTAATGCTTTGCAAGAAAGATGGATCATTCGTTAAATCAAGAATCAAAGAACTGCACACATTCGAAGGATTGGGTCGATTGAAAGTACAATCGGTGCAATCTGGAGATATATGCGCATTGGTAGGAATCGAAGGTTTCGATATTGGTGATTCTATCGCCGATTTGTTAGAACCAGAAGCATTGGATGCTATTGCGATTGACGAACCAACCATGTCGATGGCTTTCACCATCAACGATTCACCGTTCTTTGGCAAGGAGGGAAAATTTGTGACTTCGCGTCACATTCACGATCGCCTGATGAAAGAGTTGGAGAAAAACATGGCACTTCGAGTGGAAAAATCACCAGAATCAGATGTATGGACTGTTTTCGGTCGTGGAGTACTTCACTTGTCAGTTTTAATCGAAACCATGCGCCGTGAAGGATTTGAATTACAAGTGGGTCAACCCCAAGTAATTATAAAAGAGATCAATGGACAAAAGTGCGAACCTATCGAGCAATTGACCATCAATCTGCCCGAAGAATCTGCCAGTAAAATAATCGATATTGTCACTCGTCGTAAAGGCGAATTGTTGATGATGGAGACCAAAAACGAACGTATCAATATTGAATTCAATATTCCATCGCGTGGCATTATTGGTTTGAGAAACACAGTTTTGACTCTATCTGCAGGAGAAGCCATCATGGCACACCGCTTCTTGGAATACCAACCTTGGAAAGGCACAATCGAAAAACGCTTAAATGGCGCAATCATTTCGATGGATGCAGGTAATGCGTTTGCTTATTCAATTGACAAACTGCAAGATAGAGGAAGTTTCTTCATCGACCCACAGGACGATGTATATGCCGGTCAAGTGGTAGGCGAACATTCAAAAGAAGGCGATTTGGTGGTAAACGTTACTAAATCGAAGAAACTGACAAACATGCGTGCTTCAGGTTCCGACGACAAAGTACGCATCGTGCCTGCTATCAAATTCTCACTCGAGGAAGCTCTCGAATACATTCGCGAAGATGAATATGTAGAATTGACACCAAAAAGCATTCGTCTGCGTAAGATTATTCTTGATGAAAACGAGCGAAAGCGTTTAACAAAGAAATAAGAAATACTACTAATATTGGAAAAGCGAATCTAAATAAGGTTCGCTTTTTTTTTAACCTTCATTTTAGATCAGTAAATAACAAATTGACTCATATTCTTCGATAAGATTGTGAAAAAATATTACTTTTGACAATCAAATACTTTTACTCAACGACCCTAGTAAATCATCATTTTTGACATAACGTAAAATGGAACGAACTCCACTAAAAATGATCAAATCGATGCATTCTACCTACAAATTGCTCATCAAAAAGCAATTAATAGTTCCAATATCAGCCATTGCAATCATATTAATCGCTGGATTTTTTGGATACATCATCATCGAGGGATACACACCTCTCGAATCTCTATACATGATGGTTATTACCTTTGCAACGATAGGATATGGCGAAGTGCAACCATTATCAGAGTCAGGGCAGATTTTTACTATCATTTTGATAATCTGCGGTTTCACGGCAGGATTCTATGCAATCGGAAAGATATCAGCTTTTTTTGTAGAAGGAGAATTACATAACCTAATAAAGATCAGAAAAATGAACAAATCGCTTGAAGGCATGAAAGGTCATTACATTGTTTGTGGTTACGGAAAAACGGGCAAACGAGTGATGGAGGAGCTTTTGCAAAAAGGGCATCGGGTTGTGATTATAGAAAACATGCCCGAACGAAATGAGAAATTGAAAGAAATATTTGAAAAAAATCTGATTCACATCGATGGTGATGCTACTCACGATGATGTGCTAATACATGCAGGAATTGATCGAGCGAAAATGCTAATTTCAGTACTGAATACAGATGCTGAAAATCTTTTCGTAACGTTGAGCGCCAAAGATTTGAACAAAAATATCAAGGTAATTGCTCGCCTAGAAGATGTGCACTCAACACAAAAATTCAGAAAGGCGGGAGCAGATTTTATCATTTCTCAAATCGACATTGCCACCGATCGCATCATCTCAATCGCCACCACCAGTACCGACATGTTCAGCTTTGTAGAGTTTGCCGATAGCAAAGAAGAGTTGAAAGGGTATAAATTTAGGCTAGTAGAAATTCGGAAAAGCAGCGATTTAATTGGCAAAAGTTATCGAGAAGCAAATATTCCGTTACGAACCAATCTAGTGGTGATCGGCGCATACGACACGAATGACAACCTTCAAGTAAACCCTAAAGCCGACGATAAAATTCAATTTGGCGATCGTTTGCTAGTTTTCGGACAGAATGACGAAATAAAACAATTGATTGATATTGCTGGAAGATAAATTCAGGCACCACTCAAAAAACTATCATTTCACATATTGAGCAAGCGAGTCTAAACAGATTCGCTTTTTTTAAACTTTCCAAAGCCACTCATATTTCACTATTATTACTATATTTGCATAAAATTAACCATACATTTCAAAATACAAATTCAAGATACAATTATCAATTATGCGAAAAATTTACCTTCTATTATGTATCATTGGGTCAATTCAGCTTTCAATTTTTGCAGGAAATGGCACTCAAATCGACCCATACACTGTAACACAAGCAATAGCTAAAACAGATGGATCGGCACAAACTCATTGGGTAAAAGGCTATATAGTAGGGGAAATGAGCGATTTCAGCAACAATAAATATTTCTATGAGTTGGCTCCACCGTTTGCTGGCACTACATCCTATTTAATTGCTGATAATCCCGACGAAATTAATCTAACAAAGTGCATGCCTATCCAATTGGGCACCGCGAGATCTGATAGTTTTAACTTAGATACAAATCCACAATACTGGCGAAAAGAAATTCTTACATGCGGCTTACTTCGCGATTATTTCGCCATGCCCGGTCTTAAAACGTTATCGTCAGTTGAAATCACAACCCCTACCCCATTGGTCGATGAGAGCATCATTTGGAATTTCTTCGAAGACATGGATGGCGATTACACGCCACTCAGTTCGACTTCAATATTTGCAGGTGGAACTTACTCTGGGAGCACAGGAAATTGGGAAATTTATGGCGGAACATGGGGCGATTCGAGCAACGATAAGAAATGGGGAAAAGCCTCTGCCAGAATTCGTCTTTCGGAAGCATCAACTGGAAATCCTGGATACATACAAATGAAGTTTAACAAAGCGAATGGCGTTGGAGTGGTACGCTTTTGGGCGGGATATTACGACACCGACAATGGTGGAGCACTCGCTATTCAAACCTCAAGAAATGAGGGACAAACATGGGAAACAGCCATTGCATCACAATTAATTGCCAAAGATTGGAAGGAATATCAATTCACAATTAATCAGATGGGCAATGTGAGAATTCGAATTATGAAAGCAGAGACTGGATCGTCAGGAATAAATGTGGATAAAATTAGAATCAGCGATTATCTTGAAACATCTGGCATAGAGTCTAACAAAGAAAACAATATCAGCTATTCCTCAAACTTAAACTCTTTGAGAATTATATTTAATAATCCAGACGACAAAGCCACACTTTTCAATATATCAGGATATCAGGTTTGGAACAAGATGAGTTCAACAAACCAATTATCTTTATATTTAGAAAAAGGCATTTACATACTAAAGGTGAATAATAGAAGCTACAAAATTATTCATCGATAATTTTGTAGCTATTAAATGTAATGAAACATTGCAAATAGAGCTATTCCATCGCAGGAGTGGCTCTATTTTATTGTTATCACTTTCATTTCAAACATAAAAATCGAATTTCAAGAAAAAGAACAATTTCAATCTAAATAAGACATTCTATCCTTTTCTTTCTATACTTCATCATATTTTTGTTTACATTGTGGCTTCAATTAGTGATTTTTGAGCTAGCTATAATCCAAATGCAACGAAATATCATGAAAACTGCTCTATTGAGGTTGAAAAACCTCGTTAAACTCATGCCCCTATTTTTTTTCGCTCTCGCTAATGGACAAGATCAATCATCGAACCCTTCTCTCTCCTTTTTCGCCAATCCAAGAAAAGAAATTGCACCAAAGTTCGAAAACCTACCTGTCAACCAAATCAAACCCAACGGGTGGATTAAGGCTCAGATGGAACAGGATCTCACAAGTGGATTTGTGGGCAAATTAGACAAATTAGTTCCGCGCATCTTCAACGACGATATCTACAAAACGGCTCAACGCAAAAGCAAAACCGATATTCCCAATGCTGGCACACAGAAACTAACAGGAGCCGATTGGGAGATTTCGATGCAATGGTGGGGCGGCGAAACACAAGCCAACTGGTGGGACGGTTTTCTGCGAAACGCCTATCTGACTGGCAACAAATTGGCAATAATCAAATCAAACACCTATATAAGAAAGGTGCTTGCCTCGCAAGGTAGCGATGGATATTTGGGCATTTATGGCAAAGAGATGCGCTACAAACACGAGAGCGACAATGGGGAATTGTGGGCTCAAGCTACACTTTTTCGACTATTGCTTGGCTATTACGAATTGAGTGGTGACAAAAAAGCGCTAACTGCGGTTGAACGAGCAATGACGCTCACCATGTCGAAATACAACGAAAAAGGGATCAGTCCCTTCAACGTGAAAACTGACTATGGTGGCGTCACCCACGGACTGATGATGACCGATGCATGCGAAGTTTTATACCGAATTACGCACAAAACCAAATACCGCGACTTTGCGGTCTATCTCTACAAAGAGTTTTCGAAATACCCGTTGGCACACGCCTACAACGATGCCCGCTACGAATATTTAGCCAAAGGTGACGAGCTTTTTCAGTCTCACTCGGCACACACCTACGAACATTTGAGAACGTTGATTTTCGTCACTCAATCGACAGGATATTCTCAGATGAAAACGGCCTACGACAATGCGCTTCACAAACTCAGCTATTGCCTTCTACCGAGTGGCGCAGGTTTTGGAGATGAGTGGTTGGCAGGCAAAAAAGCGAATGCCGACAGCACCGCAGCAGAGTTTTGCGGAATGCTCGAACTACGAAATTTCTACGCATCTGCCTTGCAAAAAAGTGGTGAAGCGGAGTTTGGAGACAAAGCCGAAACGGTCACTTTCAACGCGATGCAAGGCGCTCGTTATAGCGATGGAAAAGGCATAACCTATTGCAAAACAGATAACTGCACACTATTAAACCGTACCTCACCACATTCTGGCTATCACGAAGAAGATCCTCGATACAAATATTCGCCCACGCACGCCGATGCTGCCGTCTGCTGCAATCCGAGTTATGGCCGCAATCTCCCCTACTACGTGAGTAATATGTGGATGAAAGCGCGAGACGGTTTTGCCGCCGTACTCTTTGGCGGCTCAACGTTATCGACCAACTACAACGGAGCAAAAGTCACTATCCAAGAGAAAACTGCCTATCCATTTTCTGATGAAATAGAATTTAGTTTAACCACAAGCAAACCAACCGAATTCACCATCTACATTCGCAAACCACAGTGGTCGAAGCAAGTGTTTGCAGAAGCTCAAGGGGCTACCATCTCCGAGCGTGAAGGCTATTTTCTTGTTCAGAAAAAGTGGAAAAGTGGAGATAAGATTCGCGTGAATTTTCAAAATGAAATACAAACTGTTCTATCAAACGACGAAGTTGCACTCAGACGAGGCACGTTGGTTTTTGCGCTACCCATTTCGTCGAGAAACGAAACGGTGAGAGAGTACGATGTCGCTGGATTCAAAGATTTCTACGTTTTCCCAACTGATTCCTCATACAAAAACGCACGGTTAGTTGATTCCAATAAAGACAACTGTTTTGGATTTATCTTCAAAAATGAAGGTGCGACAAACAATCCTTGGTACGAAGGAAAAACCTATCTATCAGGAGAAATTTTCAACATCAAAACAAACAAGAACGAATCAATTCGGTTAATTCCGATGGGTTCGACCGTTTTACGAAAAGTGACTTTTAAATTTAAACTATAAACCCCAACCGTATGAACGCTATCGCTAAAACTATAGCCAGTTTACTTCTAATTTTAGTTGCAACATCGCAACATGAAATAAATGCTCAATTAAAATCGAGTGAAAATGCTCCCTTTACGAAATACAGCAAACTGAAAATCACGGACATTCACCCTCAAGGCTGGATCAAGGAGTTTTTGGAACGACAAAAGTCTGGCTTGACAGGAAATATCGAAGTAGCGGGATATCCATTCAACACAGGTCTGTGGGCTTGCGAAAAGATGAAAGGTTCGCAAGAAGCGTGGTGGCCGTATGAGCAAACAGCTTACTACATCGACGGCGTGCATCGTTTGGGCGAACTATTGAACGATAAGAATTTAATCGCCAAAGCTGAAGCAAACACTAACTATGTAAAACTTCACCTCGACTCTACGGGACGATTCGGAACGCACCTCAGCGATCGTTGGTGGCGGTGGCCGTATGCAAACTTCAATCGAAACTTTATGCTCGACTATGAGCTGACTCACGACTATTCGATTGTGGAGATGCTCCAAAAGCACTACCTTACATTCTCTGCCAAAGATTTTGCCGACGACCTTGAACTTGCCAACGTTGAAGAGCTTTGCTGGCTCTATGGCATCACCAAAGACAAACGAATGCTCGACATGGCGGAAGAGGCTTATCGACTTTTCAAATCGGACGTCAACAACCGAAACCGTGCAGGTTGCGACATTCAGTTTGGATCGGATATGAAACCCAATCATCATGTAGTCGTTTATCTCGAATTGGTAAAAATTCCTGCAATACTTTACAGTTATACAGGCAAAACAGAGTACAAACAAGAGGCAATTAATGGCATCAAACAGGCTGAGAAATACAATATGTTGATTTCGGGATTACCGAGTTCCACCGAACACTTTGCCGGGATATCTGAATTATCGGGTACCGAAACGTGCAACACCGCAGTTTTTCCCTATACTTACGGCTACTTCCTGCGCATCACAGGCGACGCTTCGTTAGGCGATAAAATCGAAAAAGAGGTTTTCAATGCTGGAATCGGATCGGTGACCAAAGATTTCAAATCGCACCAATATTTCTCTGCGCCCAATCAAGTAATCGCCACGTTGAATAGCAACAATTACGGTCACAATCCTGGGCGAATGGCTTATCTACCAGGTCACGATGTGGAGTGCTGCACGGGCAACGTCAATCGATTCATGCCTTACTACGTGGAGCAAATGTGGTTACGCGACAATCAAAACGGCGTGGTAGCTGCACTTTTTGGCCCTTCATCGGTAAATCTATCCGTCGGAGCGAAACAAGAGCCAATCACCATTACAGAAACAACCGACTATCCGTTTTCAGATAAAATCGAGTTTCAGTTTCAGATGAAAAAAGCTGTAAATTTTTCGTTCTCGATACGTATTCCAGCGTGGAGCAACAACAGTCAGATTTCAATTAACGGCAAACCGATCAATGACAAAATCATGCCGGGAACATTCTACAAACTTGAGCGCCAATTCTCAGACAAAGACATTGTGACGTTGACTTTGCCGATGGACATTCGTGTGAGCAACTGGCCAAACAACGGCGTTGGTGTAGAGCGTGGCCCTTTGGTTTATAGCCTTGCGATTAACAGCAAGGACAGCATTGTGAAAGATTACGAACGCGCCACGACTCAATTTCCTGCGATTGACAGACGTCCAGCCAGCGATTGGAATTATGCGCTGAATCTTTCAGAAGGAGAAAAATCGCCATTCCAGATTATCGAAAATAAAAAACCTGGCTACTTCTGGGACAACGGAAATGCGCCAATCACGATTCGCATTCCCGCAAAAAAGGTGACCAATTGGGTGATGAAAGAGGTGATTGATCCGAAAACAGGCGTGAAATTTCTTACCACGCCCGAATTTCCCAACGAACTAAAAACAGAAAACAAAACTGAATACATCGACTTGGTTCCTTACGGCAGCACATTGCTGCGAGTGAGCGTTTTTCCCGAATACAAGAGTAAAGATGTGGTCGGTTCACTTCAAAAATTCCCCGACTTCAAATCAAAACATGTTGATCCCCGAAACGTGGAAGTTTGGTTGCCCGAAAGTTACGCCACATCGCCCGACAAGCATTATCCGGTGCTCTACATGCACGACGGACAAGTGATTTTCCAACGCGGTCGCGGATTCTCAGGAGAAGAGTGGGAAGTGGACGAAATGATGACAAAACTCATCAAAGAGAATAAAATAAAGGAGGCAATCGTTGTCGGTATTTGGAATACGCCAAAGCGTTTCAGAGAATATCAACCCAACAAACCATTCGAAAATTTGAACGGTGAAAACCAAAAGATTCGCCAGCAACTCGATGCCGAGTATTTTGGAGTACCCTTGGCAGACAACTACCTCAAGTTAATCGTCGAAGAGCTGAAACCGTTTATCGATCGTAGTTTCAGAACGCTTCCAGACAAGCAAAACACCTATATGATGGGATCGAGCATGGGCGGATTAATCACTATTTATGCAAAAACATGTTATCCGGATGTATTTGGTGCGGTGGCTTGCCTTTCCACTCATTTTTCCGTCAGCCTGAAGCAAAACAACCCAAGAATTCCAACGATTATCATAAACTACCTCAGCAAACATTTGCCAGAAGGTAATGACGACAATCGAATTTACTTTGATTTTGGGACAGAAACACTCGATGCTTGGTATGCTCCTTATCAGAAACAGATGGATAAGGTAATGGAAGCGAGAGGATATAAACAAGGTGAAAATTGGGTGACGCGAAATTTCGTTGGTGCAGAACATTCAGAAGTTGCTTGGCGAAAAAGGCTCGACATTCCGTTGCTCTTTTTGCTTGGGAAATAAGAAAAAAAACGTACAATGACATCCAAACAGAATGACTATCTTTGCGTATTCTCATAAAACGGATAATTATGGCAAAAAAACAGACCTATACCGAGGCAATGACCGAACTCGAAAATATCGTTGCGAAACTTCAAAACGAGGAGGTGGAGATTGATGAACTGAAAGCTTTAATCACTCGCTCAACAGAGTTGCTTAATCAGTGTAAGAAAACACTACACGAAACGGATGAGGAGATCAAGAAAATTATCGAAAATCTGGATTAAAAGAGTTTGAATTTATCTGTTTTTCGGAATGGCTTTATACTTTTACGGTGTAAAGTCATTTTATCTTAATGTTTAACACAAAGCATTCATATGAATCCAGATCCGACACAACGAAACACATATCATCTTATACGGCAAGAATCTGAAAATAAACAAGTTGCCATCCAACGAAAGCTCAACTACATTGCATTCTATCGTCTGCTAACTTTTGCCATCTTCGCCTTTCTTATTTGGGTTTCGATTCATTCTACACTTTGGATTCCAATAACGGAGGGAATCTTGGGTATCATTGGTTTTGCAGTGCTTGTGAAACGAAACAATAAACTACTCTTCGAAAAAGAGTATTACGAAAATAAGATTCGGTTATTTAACAAAGAGCTTCAACTGATTGATTATAATTTCGAAGGATTGGACGATGCGGAAGAAGCCATAGATTATGAACACGCATTTGCCAACGACTTAGATCTTTTCGGTCGGAACTCACTCTTTCAATACCTCAACAGAGGAATGGCGGGATTGGGTCGCGAAAAGTTGATTCGATGGATGAATACTCCGCTTACAGAGGAAAAAGAGATTGAACAACGACAAATCGCAGTGCAAGAATTGGCGGACAAAGCCGACTTTCGAGTACATTTCTCAACGACGGGACTGATGTTTAAAGGCTCGGCTGAACTAAGAGCGGAGTTGCAGCATTTTTTCGAATCGGTGAATGTATTGTTGCATAAAAAAGGAATCCGAATTGCCGTAAAAGTAATGCCAATTTTGACCATTGCAGCACTCGCGATGGCTGTTGCAAACCTGCTTCCGTACGCACTATTTTCGCTCGCATTCATTCTAAATTTGGGATTGGTCGGCACAGAAACAAAAAAAGTCAATCGGATTCATGCTATTCTGGGCGACAAATTAGCTATTTTCAAATCCTATGAAAGCCTATTTGCACAGATTGAAGTCGAGAAATTCACATCGCCGCAACTTCAAAACATGCAAGTTATACTGACAAGTTATTCGAACAATCCAACGCGATTATTAAAACAACTGACTCAACAAGCCGATCGACTCAATCAACGAGCAAATCTCGTCGTTGCCGTTCTACTTAATGGGCTTTTTTTATGGGATTTACGTGTAGTCATCGCCATTGAGCGACTAAAAACTCAAGCAGCAGAATTGCTACCCGATTGGTTCGAGGCATTGGCCGAATTCGACGCACTATGCTCGTTGGCGACCTTTCGCTACAATCATCCGAACTATATTTTCCCAGAGATTGATAATAACAGCGATAGCTTAAAAATTCAGCAGATGGGACACCCATTGATTCACCGTGAGAAATGCGTGAAAAATCACTTGACAATCTCATCTTCGCCATATTTCATCATTGTGACAGGTGCAAATATGGCAGGAAAAAGCACCTACCTGCGTACCGTTGGCACAAACTACCTATTAGCTTGCATCGGCGCACCGGTATGTGCTTCGGAAATGACATTTCGTCCGGCACACCTTGCCACAAGCCTGAGGACAACCGATTCCCTTGCAAAAAACGAATCCTACTTTTTCGCCGAACTGAAACGGCTGCAAACACTCATCCAGCGACTGGAAAAAGGCGAACGGCTTTTCATTATTTTGGATGAAATTCTAAAAGGGACAAACTCCACCGACAAGCAAAAAGGATCGTTGGCGCTCGTGGCGCGCCTGCTAAAGTTCGGAGGCACGGGTATTATTGCCACGCACGATTTACTGCTCGGCACACTTGCCGATACGTTTCCTGATCAGGTAAGCAACTTCCGTTTCGAAGCCGAAATTCAGGACGACACGCTTTCGTTCACCTATAAAATTCAATCGGGAATTGCCCAAAATATGAACGCCTGTTTTCTGATGAAAAAAATGGGAATTATTAACCCAAATTAGTTCTCGTCTCAAGCGAGTTTTCTCAGAAATATAAAGTAAATTTGTGTCAATCAATCCTTAAACATTATGGAAAAAAGCATCAAAGGAACCAAAACCGAGCAAAACTTGCTGAAAGCATTCGCAGGTGAGTCGCAAGCTCGCAATCGCTACACCTATTTTGCAAGTGTGGCAAAAAAAGAGGGTTACGAACAAATTGCGGCTGTGTTTCTCGAAACAGCCGAGCAGGAAAAGGAGCATGCTAAACGCTTTTTCAAATTCCTCGAAGGTGGACCGGTAGAAATCACGGCCACTTATCCGGCCGGAAGCATCGGCACTACATCCGAAAATCTGAAAGCCGCGGCCGATGGCGAAAACGAAGAGTGGACAGACCTCTATCCTGAGTTTGCGCGCATCGCCGAAGAAGAAGGATTCAAAAAAGTGGCAACTGCATTCAAACTAATAGCCAAAGTAGAAGCCGAGCACGAAGCACGTTATCGCACGCTTCAAGCAAGAGTCGAAGCAGAAAAAGTATTCGAACGCGAAGAAGAAATCGAATGGCAGTGTCGCAATTGCGGTCACATCCACAAAGGCAAAAAAGCACCTGAAAACTGCCCAGCTTGCGAACATCCGAAAGCTTATTTCGAACCGAAAAAAGAAAATTATTAGTCCACAACAGATTAAATATGAATCAAAGCCCTGTCATTCCTCTTTTGGAAGTCAGGGCTTCTCTTTTTCGTTTGCCTAACTCCTATTTTTCCACTAACTTTGCACCCGAAAAAGTCAGTCATGTTAAGTGTTAAATAAAGCGTTCATAGTCTGATTTCTTAAAACTAACTTAAACTCAGTGCGTTTCGCGTTCCCTCTCCTTAGGAGAGGGTTAGGGAGAGGCCTATATTCCAGATAATGAGCGATCAACGGTACAACCAGCGCGGCGTTTCCGCCTCCAAAGAAGATGTGCACAACGCCATCAAAAACATCGACAAAGGGATTTTCCCCAAGGCATTTTGCAAAATCATCCCCGACATTCTCGGTGGCGATCCCGAATATTGCAACATCATGCACGCCGATGGCGCCGGCACAAAATCGTCGTTGGCATACCTTTATTGGAAAGAAACGGGCGATCTCTCCGTGTGGAAAGGCATTGCGCAAGATGCTCTGATAATGAACCTCGACGACCTGCTTTGCGTAGGCGCAACCGATAACATTCTCGTTTCGTCCACCATCGGGCGAAACAAACTGCTCATCACTGGCGAAGTCATCTCCGCGATCATCAACGGAACAGACGAATTGCTCGCCGAGCTGCGCGAAATGGGCGTAAATGCCTATTCGACCGGTGGCGAAACAGCCGATGTGGGCGACTTGGTGCGCACCATCATTGTGGATAGCACCGTCACCTGCCGCATGAAACGCGCCGATGTGATCGACAACGCCAACATCCAAGGCGGCGATGTGATTGTGGGGCTTTCGTCTTACGGCCAAGCAACTTACGAAAAGGAATACAACGGCGGCATGGGAAGCAACGGTTTGACCTCAGCTCGTCACGATGTATTCGCGAAATATCTGGCAGAAAAATATCCCGAAAGCTACGATGCAGCGGTTCCTTCCGACTTGGTTTATTCCGGTGGATTGAAGTTGACCGATGCTATTGAAGGATTGGACATTGATGCGGGCAAAATGGTACTTTCACCTACTCGTACCTATGCACCGGTCATCAAACGACTGCTCGACGAAATGCGCGCAGACATTCACGGCATGGTCCATTGCTCGGGCGGCGCGCAAACCAAAGTGCTCCATTTTGTAGAAAACGTAAAGGTGGTGAAAAACAACCTATTCCCTATTCCACCGCTGTTCCGCACCATTCAGGAGCAATCGGGCACCGACTGGAAAGAGATGTACAAAGTGTTCAACATGGGTCACCGGATGGAGATTTACCTTTCTCCAGAAAATGCGCAGAAAGTGATCGAGATTTCGCAATCATTCGGCATCGAAGCACAAATCGTAGGCTTTGTAGAAAAATCAGACAAAACCGAATTGGTGATCGAAAGCGAATTCGGACGATTTGAGTACTAAACCTCACCCCTAGCCCCTCTCCAAAAGAGTGGGGAACAAATAGTATAAAATTGTTTTTTATGTGGAACGAATTAGAACAACTTAGGAGCGAATACCTTTCGCTGGATTTGCAGGGCGCACTCGACTACGAGAAGTTCTGCATGATCTCTATTGTCTATCATTCTACAAAAATTGAGGGATGTTCGCTCACAGAGACGGACACTCGCATGCTGATCGAAAATGATATTTCTGCAAATGGGAAGCCTTTGAACGACCATCTGATGGTGAAAGATCATTATCAAGCATTTCAATTTATCAAAGAAAAAGCCGTACTGAAAAGCAAACTTACGACTGAATTCCTGCAAGAAATTGGCGCACAGGTATTGAAAAGTACAGGTGGGATCGTGAACACGGCATTAGGCAGTTTTGATATTTCCAAAGGTGATCTCCGGCTATCGCAAGTGTATGTGGATAAAAAATATTTCCCGAGTTATAGTAAAGTACCAGCTTTGATGGAGCAGCTTTGTGAATCGGTGAACGATAAAATTGATACAGTTTCCGGTTCAGAAATCATCAAATTGGCTGCGGATGCACATTACAATTTCGTCAATATTCATCCTTTTGGTGATGGAAACGGACGCGCATCTCGACTTTTGATGAATTATATCCAGCTTTATCACGGTGAACCGCTCATCAAGATATTCACCGAAGATCGAGCTGCATACATAGATGCACTAAATAAAACGGAAGAAACCGAGAATCCAGAAATTTTCAGAGATTTTATCTGCTCGCAACAGATTAAGTTTTACAAAAACGAAATAGCAAAATTTAAATCCAAAGACAACGATTTTCGGATTTTATAAGGTATACACAATAAAATGGCAGACAATAGTTTATTAGAAAAATTAGAAGGATTGGTAACCCGTTTCGAGGAGGTGAGCACGCTCATCACCGACCCGTCTGTGATATCAGATATGAAACGTTTTATCAAACTAAATAAAGAGTACCGCGATTTGGAGAAAATCGTGGCGGCTCGCAACGAATACCAACAACTGCTGAACGGCATCGAAGAAGCACTCCAAATTCTCGATACAGAGAACGATGCCGAGATGCGTGAAATGGCGAAAGAGGAGCTCGACGTTTGTAATACGCGTGTACCTGCATTGGAAGAGGAAATCAAATTCCTGCTCGTGCCTGCCGATCCCGAAGATGCGAAGAATGCCATTGTCGAAATCCGTGGTGGAACGGGCGGTGACGAAGCGGCCATTTTTGCCGGAGACCTTTTCCGCATGTATGTAAAATACTGCGAAACAAAAGGTTGGAAAGTAGAAGTAACCAACACCAGCGAAGGAACTTCGGGTGGATTCAAGGAGGTGATTTTCTCCGTTTCCGGCGAAGGCGTGTATGGCGTAATGAAATACGAATCGGGCGTTCACCGCGTGCAACGTGTGCCTCAGACCGAAACACAAGGCCGCGTTCACACATCAGCTGCCACGGTGGCCGTGCTTCCCGAAATGGAGGAGTTCGACTACGAATTGAAAGAGTCGGACGTGCGTGTCGATACCTTCTGTTCGTCAGGAGCAGGTGGTCAGTCGGTAAATACAACTTACTCAGCTATTCGATTGGTACACATCCCGACAGGCACAACAGTTCAATGTCAGGACGAGAAATCACAACATAAGAACAAAGCCAAAGCGATGAACGAACTTCGCTCGCGCCTTTACGCCATCGAGCACCAGAAATATCTGGATGAAATCGGTTCGAAACGCAAGACGATGGTTTCGTCGGGTGACCGTTCGGCTAAGATTCGCACCTACAACTATCCGCAAGGTCGTGTGACAGATCACCGCATCAACTACACCATCTACAACCTGACAGCATTTGTAGATGGCGATATTCAATCCGTCATTGACCAACTCACCGTAGCGGAAAACGCCGAACGGATGAAGGAATCGGAACTTTAATTGAACTCAATTAACCACATAGACACATAGTTCACATAGAAAAGTGAAACCTTAGTGAAACTTTGTGTTCTCAGTGTCTTAGTGGTAAAATAAAAAGATATGAACAAGCAACAACTTTTCGAGAACATTCAGCGTAAAAAATCGTTCCTCTGCGTAGGATTGGACACGGACATCCAGAAAATCCCTCAACATTTGTTGAGCGATGAAGATCCGATTTTCGCTTTCAACAAAGCCATTATCGATGCTACCGCAGACCTTTGCGTGGCCTACAAACCCAATGCGGCTTTCTACGAGAGCATCGGTATCAAAGGCATCGCAGCGTTGGAGAAAACCATCGCTTACATTCGCGAAAACTACCCCGATCAATTTATCATTCTCGATGCCAAACGCGGCGACATCGGCAACACGTCCGAGATGTACGCGCAATCGGCCTTCGAACACCTGCAAGCCAGTGCGGTGACCGTCGCGCCTTATATGGGTGAAGATAGCGTGAAGCCGTTCCTTACCTACGAAGGCAAATGGGTGATCGTGCTCGCGCTGACCTCCAACAAAGGTTCGCACGACTTTCAGTTGATGGAAGACGTGAACGGCGAACGCCTTTTCGAGAAAGTACTAAAAACCACCCAAAACTGGGCAACAGAAGATCAACTGATGTTTGTGGTAGGTGCTACACAAGGCAAAATGTTTACCGATATTCGCAAATTGGCACCAAACCATTTCCTGCTCGTACCCGGTGTGGGAGCGCAAGGTGGAAGTCTGCAAGATGTGGCTGAATACGGGATGAACAGGACCTGTGGCCTGCTTGTCAACTCTTCACGTCAGATAATTTTTGCTTCGAAAGGCGAAAATTTCGCCGAAGCAGCCAAAGCCGAAGCTTGGAAAGTGCAGCAAGAGATGGAAGTTTTATTAAAAGAAAAAGGACTTCTCTAAAATAAGGATTAAAGAACTAAACGAATTAAGGGCTGAGGGTGAAAATCTTTCAGTCCTTTTTATTTGCAGAAAAATGAAATGCGCTATCTTTGAGACAAATCTTCAGATTATGAATTTAAAATTAAAAATTTTAGTACTTGGAATTCTTTTTTCGTCCTCTCTTCTAAATGCCCAAACATCAGAAGATAGTTTGATTTTCAAGCAATACAAAGCGCAAATCAACACCAAACAATCGCTTGAAAAAGTAATCACCGAAACCGGAAAATTCTTTCTTGGGAAACCTTACGTGGCTAGCACGCTGGAAGTAAACGACACAGAACAACTCGTCGTCAACCTTCGTGAACTCGACTGCACAACGTTTGTGGAAACAGCATTTGCATTAGCTCGGACTGCAAAATCAAAGGATTTTTCTTTCGCCGAATTTCAGCAAAACCTCACTCAAATTCGTTATCGAAATGGCAAATTAAACCAATATCCATCGCGACTACACTATTTCTCTGATTGGATTTTCGACAATCAACAAAAAGGAATCGTCATAAATATTACTCAAAAAATCGGTGGAGATTCCATTCGATTCAATGTAGGGTTTATGAGTAAGAATCCAGATAAATACAAAGCTTTGGCGGCTCACCCTGAGTTTATCCCAGCCATCGTCGATCAAGAAAAGACAGTCAATAAGCGCACCTATTTCTACATCCCAAAAGCAAAAATTGCGTCCATCGCATGCAAAATAAAGTCGGGCGACATTATTGCCATCACCACATCCTACAACGGTCTAGACATCAGTCACGTCGGGTTTGCCATCTGGCAAGGGAAAAAACTTCATTTTCTTCACGCATCTTCCCAATTCAAAAAGGTGATAAAATCTGAAAAAACATTGGCTGATTATGTAAATGGTGTGAAGTCAAACTCTGGAATCATCGTTTTGCGAGCAAAATAAAAAACATCAACATTCTAAACGACAAAGCCCGTTGAATCACTTCAACAGGCTCTGTTATTCAATATTCAAATGCTTATTCGAAATTCATTGTTTCAAACGAGTCTAGTTTCGAAACTAATTTCTTATAAATCAATGTTTGGACCATCATTATCAATGGTATTGAAACAAAAATACCAAGGATAAGTGCGATAACACCTAATATTATTATTGCAAAAGATGCCAATATAAATAGAATCAAATGCCAAAAATTCCCGTCAGTCATTTTCCAGCTTTTCTTCAATGATTCAACAGCTCCGTAATTTTTATCAATAATTAGATAAGAGAAAAACATCCAACGAATTGACAGATAAATGATAGGAATAATTAAAACTAAAATTATTATTGCTATTGACATTTCAGAAACTTTTCCACTACTTAGACTTTCTCCGATTGAAGAAATATCACCAGCTTGAAGAGCGGCAATATCCAAAGTGGGTAGCATCATTGCAATGAAAATTATTAATCCTATAATCATAGCGCCAAAGGCCGGTAATGCCTTCAAAATTGAGGCGCCCAAATATTTCCAGAAAAGGGGAATAACGTCTTTAAATGCAGCAAATTCTGGCTCATCTCCATTGGCAATTTGCAAAAGAATTTTTACCATTCCCATCGACCACACAACTCCCACAAAAATCTGAAGAAGCGAGACCATAAAACCAACTATTCCATTAGGTTCAAAAATACGGATAGCAGACAATATGCCATAAACTACCATATACCCCAAGAACAATCCTATCAAAAGGAATAAATTTTCGCCCTTTATCAGGCTCCACGATTTAGAAATCGACTCACGAATTGAAAACTGTTTTTCCATAACTATATTTCATTAAGTATTTGAATCACAAATATAGAAACATTATTCAATATTAGCTCTTACTTTAGCCAAAAACTCTTGCATTCCTTCTGCGTCTTTTTCATTCACGATAGTCAGCAAATGACCCAATTCATTACGAATGGCCTCAATTTGTCCTAAAGTAAAAGGGTTGAACAATATCTCTCGCAACAAATAATCATCTTCCGACAGCAAGCCACGTGCAATAGCCATGTGTTTTTTGAAGGTCGTTCCCGGAGCTTCTTGATGCTTCATGACCGATGCAAAAACGAGTGTAGATGCAAATGGAATCGAGAGCGAATAGGCAATTGTTTCGTCGTGCTCATTGAAACTATATTCGAAAATATTGAGGTGAAGCGAATTGTAGAATTCGCGAAAAAACGCTTTGCCATTTTCGTCAGACTCTGAAATAATGATGGCATTCTGGCTCGACAAATCACTCAGGCTAGCAAACGTAGGACCAAACATCGGGTGCGTAGAGACAAACGGATGACCCGCCTCTGCATAAAACTCAGGCAATCCCGTTTTTACCGAAGCGATATCCGACAAAATGCAGGTTTTCGACAAATAAGGAAGAACTTTCTGAAAAGCAGGAATAGTGTATTTGATGGTCACAGCATTCACTACCATCTCCGGTTCAAATGTGCGAATCTCTTCCAATTCGGTTAAACGCAGGGTGTTGAACACGAAACGAAGTCGTTTCGGATCCGTATCATAAAGCGCTACTTCATGCTGAATGCACAGCGCATCGGTCAAGAACGTGCCCATTTTCCCGGCACCAAGAATGAGTATTTTCATAGACCCCACCCCATCTCTCCCCCCAAGGGGAGGGAGTAAGAGTGCATTTTTTAAGTTTACACTATTTTCGAGTCTCTCTAAGCCCCTCCTTGGGAGGGGTTGGGGAGATCTTATTTATTCAAAATTTCCATCTGTTTACGAATTGACTCTTCGTGAATGGCTTCGAGAATCACTTTCATAAACTCGGCATCCATTCCAAGACCTTTGGCTTGAGCGATGCGTTTCGTCAAAATATCGTCATAACGACTGGTTTGAAGCACTGTCATTTCGTGTTCTTTTTTGTATTGTCCAATCTCTTGCGAAACACGCATACGTTTTGCCAAAAGTTCTAACAATTCGTTGTCAAGTTCATCGATTTGTCTTCTCAAATCGAATAAATCTTCGGTCGTTTGGTTGGTATCGCGAATATGAAGGCCTTTGATAATTTGATCCAACACTTCAGGTGTCACTTGTTGATCTTTATCGCTCCAAGCGCAATCCGGATTGCAGTGTGATTCGATAATCAATCCTTCGAAGTTCAAGTCCATCGCTTGTTGGCTCAATGGTGCGATGAATTCGCGTTTGCCACCGATGTGACTAGGGTCGCAGAACATTGGCATATCGGGGTAGCGACGTTTCAACTCAATCGGCAAATGCCATTGTGGCTGATTGCGGTAGATTTTCTTATCTGCCGAGCTAAATCCACGGTGAATAGCTCCTAATTTGGTGATTCCGGCATTGTAAAGACGCTCGAAAGCACCCACCCACAATTCTAAATCGGGATTCACTGGATTTTTGATCAACACAGGAATGTCAGAACCGCGCAAAGCATCGGCAATTTCCTGAACAGCAAACGGGTTTGCAGTCGTGCGAGCACCAATCCACACCAAATCCACGCCGTATTTGAGTGCTTCGAACACGTGGCGTTCGGTTGCCACTTCGGTGCCGACGAACATGCCAGTTTCCTCTTTCACACGCTTCAACCAAGAAAGACCTTCGCTGCCGATTCCTTCGAATCCACCCGGTTTGGTACGTGGTTTCCAGATTCCAGCACGGAAGATTTTCACTCCTTTTTCTGCTAATTCACGAGCTGTTGCGAGTACTTGACCTTCGGTCTCTGCGCTACACGGTCCGGCGATCAACATCGGACGTTTATTTTCCACTCCGGGAAATGTTATGGGTTGTAAGTTCATAATGATGCCCCCTATATCCCCCAAAGAGGGACTTTTAAACCACAGGGAAGATGGCTTTAAAATTATACAGTTTTTTTCTTCAAACTCCTCCCCTTTGGGGAGGTTGGGTGGGGTTTTATTTCAATTTCTTAATTCTCTCCAATGCTTCGGCCAGTTTTTCTTCTGGTGCACAAAGAGAAAGTCGCACGTAGCGGTCGCCATTACTTCCGAAAATAAATCCAGGTGTAATAAATACATTCCCGTCGTACAGCATTTTATTCGAAAGTTCTTCGCCGTTTTTCCATTTGTCGGAGATTTTACCCCAAAGGAATAAACCGACTTGTTTTGTATCGTAAACGCAACCCATTTCATCCATGATCTGACCAGCCAAATCGCGACGTTTACGATAAATTTTGTTCATCGATTCGTGCCATTCAACAGGATTTTTCAATGCCTCAACTGCGGCTAACTGCATTGGGCGAAACATTCCCGAGTCTATGTTGCTTTTCACCTTCAATACCCACTCCACAAATTGTGCATTCGAAGCCAACAGTCCAATACGCCAGCCCGGCATGTTATGTGATTTACTCATCGAATTGAGCTCGATGCAAATATCCTTCGCTCCTTTAACACTCAGAATCGAAATTGGTTTATCATTCAAGATAAAACTGTATGGATTGTCGTTGCAAATCACGATTCCGTGCTTTTTACCGAAAGCCACCAGCTTTTCGAACAAGTCAAATGACGCATTTGCACCAGTCGGCATATTTGGATAATTCACCCACATCAGCTTCACTTTACTTAAATCGAGTTTTTCTAATGCGTCGAAGTCAGGCTCCCAATTTCTGCTTTCCACCAAATCATAGTTGATAACTTGCGCTTCGGCCAGCAAACTGACCGATTGGTAAGTTGGATAGCCCGGATTAGGCACCAGCACCGCATCGCCCGGATTGAGAAATGCCAGTGAAATGTGCAGAATTCCCTCTTTTGACCCAATTAGCGGTTGAATTTCGTTATTTGGATTCAATTCAACACCATACCATTTCAAGTACCATGCGGCAAATCCTTTGCGTAAATCGGGAATTCCTACGTAAGGTTGGTAACCGTGCGCATCTGGCTTGTGAGCTTTTTGAGCCAATGTTTCGATGGTCGCACTTGATGGCGGAAGGTCCGGACTTCCAACCCCCAAACTAATTACATTTTTGCCATTTGCATTCATCTCTGCAATCTCCTTCAACTTACGCGAAAAATAGTATTCGTTGACGTTATCGAGACGTTTTGCTGGTTGTATTCTTTTGGTAATCATATTATTAAATTTTAATTAGCAAATTGACTAATTAGCAAATTTGCATATTATTTTATTGCTTCTTCAAAACTTTGGTATTCACCCAATATTTGGAAATCGTGCGTCAAAGGGCGAATAGCATCCAAAGACTGACGATATTTCACAAAATCACTAAAAACTAAATCGATATAAAACTGATATTCCCATTCGCGACCAATAATGGGCAGCGATTGTATTTTAGTTAAATTCACCCCATAAAATGAGAGAATAGAAAGCACTTGGGATAGACTTCCCGATGAGTCAGGCAACGAAAATACCATTGAACATTTATCAACCGATTGTTCGTCAAACATCGTTTCTGCTACTTTCTCATTGGCCAACATCAAAAAACGCGTAAAGTTTCGTTTGTTAGTTTCCACACCCTGACAAAGAACTTCTAATCCGAAAATTTCAGCTGCAAATTTAGAACAAATTGCACCATATCCAATCAAATTCTTATCAGCTATCTCTTTTGCACTCAAAGCTGTATCAACCTTTTCAACCACTTTTACATGAGGCAATGTATCTAGAAAATCATTGCATTGCATCAGGGCAATGGGATGTGAATTTATCTCCACCAAATCTTCCAGTTTCGTACCAGGTAAGGCTACTAAAGCATGTGATATATGCAATTTATATTCACCAATAATTTTCAAATCGCTATGTTTCAGCAAATCGTAATTCGGAAGCAAACTGCCTGCAATGGTATTTTCAATGGCCACAGCGGCAAACATAGACGAATCTTGATGAGTAGCTTCGAATAAATCTTTAAATGTATTACATTCAACAATATCAATCTCCTCGTCTTTATAAAATGCACGCGATGCCAACTCGTGATAAGCACCTCTAATTCCCTGTATAGCTACTCTTTTTCTCATCTTATTGTGTAACAAAAAAATCCCGCCTTGTGAGCGGGATTTGATTTATTTTATATGTTTTTGGTTTGGTTTACCTTATCGCATATCAATTCCCGCTCTTACTACTTGGTAAAGTAAAAGTAAAAAAAGAAGTAATATGCAAAACCAAAAATATTCATAATATCAATTTCTTCCGTTTGGAAGCACAAATGTAGCAACTTTTTAGAAAATCAACTATTTTTCTACGAAATATTTTGTTTCATTCAAAAAATTGAAAACCAAACCTCTTCATTTTATAGAAAGAGTTTGACTACTTATTGTTAGAATCCGCGAATTGCCTCAACACCTGGAAGAACACGACCTTCAATCATTTCGAGCAATGCACCACCACCAGTAGAAACGTAGCTAACGTCGTTTACCAAACCGAATTTGTTGACACAAGCGACTGAGTCGCCACCACCTACAAGTGAGAAAGCTCCAGCTTTGGTTGCGTTTGCAATTGATTGAGCCAATGCTTTAGATCCACCAGCGAAAGCATCAAATTCGAATACTCCAGCAGGACCGTTCCAAAGAATCGTTTTAGAAGCTTCAATCGTTTTTGCAAACAATACCCTAGTTTCTGGACCTGCATCCATACCCATCCAACCGTCAGGAATCTGACCTGACACACACACTTGAGTAGCTGCATCGGGAGCAAATTTATCGGCGCAAAGAGCATCAACTGGAAGAACGATGTTCACACCGTTTGCTTTTGCTTTTGCCAAAATGGTTAATGCCAACTCTTGCATATCATCTTCGCAGAGTGAAGTTCCGATTTTACCGCCCTGTGCTTTAGCGAATGTAAACGCCATACCACCACAGATAATCAGGTTATCCACTTTATCGAGTAGGTTTTCGATAACAGTAATTTTTGAAGAAACTTTAGATCCACCGATTACCGCAGTAACTGGTTTCACAGGAGCTTTCAATACTTTTTCTACTGAATCAACTTCGGCTTGCATCAAGTAACCAAACATTTTGTTTTCAGTAGCAAATTCTTTAGCAATCAATGCTGTAGAAGCGTGTGCACGGTGAGCTGTACCGAATGCATCGTTTACATACACATCGGCCAAAGCTGCAAGATTCTTAGTAAACTGTTTTTGACTCTCTTTCACTGCTTTTTTAGCAGTAGCTTTCTCATCATCAGAAGCGTCATCTGCCAAACCGCGTGCTTTTCCCTCTTCTTCAGCATAGAAACGAAGGTTTTCGAGCATTAAAACTTCACCCGGTTTCAACACAGCAGCTTTTGCTTTTGCATCTTCTCCCATACAGTCTTCTGCAAATTGTACTTCAACACCAATCAATTTAGAAACGTGAGCCAAGATGTGTTTCATAGAATATTTAGGCTCTGGATTTTTCTTCGGACGACCAAGATGAGATCCAATGATAACGCTACCACCATCAGCTAAAATCTTTTTAAGCGTTGGTAAAGCAGCACGAATACGGGTATCATCAGTGATTACAAATTCTGGATCAAGAGGCACATTAAAATCTACACGAACAAATGCCTTTTTTCCGGCAAAATTAAATTGGTCAATAGTTTGCATAATTGTATATGGTTTAATTGTGATAAATCAATTTTATAACGGGTGCAAAGATAAGGAAAAAGAGACAAATAACGAAAATTTTCAAGAATGAAATAACACCCAAAAGATTAAACCTTTCTCAAGCGATTTTGTTATTAAATTAGACATAATCAGACTTTGAATTAGCCTTTTAAAATTTCAGTATTTGCATTGAATAAAATTACATATACCTGACACACTCCACAATGCGAAATTTTGTTTATTTTCACACATACATTCTCAACTTAATATCAATTCACCAAAGACAATCACTACAAATTGTAAAATATTAGTGGTTTAAATTCACAATCTGAAACAATTTAAACCAATATCAATTCATATTCGTATAATACACCAGAGAAAGTAATTTTGAATTATTACAGAAATAGCTTAAAATGAGCAGAATATGCTTATACAAACCCAAAATATCATTACCTTGTTAATTTTTAACAATTTTCATCCATTAAATTACGCATTTCATCCATCATTTCCTATTGCGATCAATAATTAAATGCGATATTTGAATCGAATTCGAAAAAACACACATTTATCAACACTAACTTAAATTTACTTACCATTTTTTTAAAAGAAAACGCACTATGAAAAGAAAAATTTTCTCATTATCTCTGACCCTACTATTGGGTCTTTTTTCATGGACTGCCACGGCAGCCACAGGATGGTACTCGGATTTCATCAAATTAAATGTAAACGAAGCTGGAGTAACTCCTCCAACAGGGTACAAATGGATTGGGAGTGATCCTGCATACGGATCATCATTTGTTGCTGGATTAGGAAATGTGACATCCCTGAAGCTAGATGGAGCTGATATGAAGTATTGGAGCGACACACAAGATCGAACTGGTGGTTCATTTTTCTACGAAGTTAAAAGTGCGGATAACGTAACGACCTACATAGCTGCAACCGAAGTTATTTGGACACAAACGGCTTTAGGCGGAAATGATTTTCAAGGAGTTTCTTCAGGATTAAATGTGGATTTATTGGCAGGTATTCCAGCAGGCACTGCGTGTAAAGTGACCGTTTGGGCCAAAAGCTGGGGAACAGGACAAGGAGATAGTTGGTTGACCAATGGGGGAGCAAACTATGTCGCTACATTTACGAAGGCAAGTGTTGCTATCACTGGAGCAGCAGTTATTGCTGATGGGACAAGTTACACGACCTTAAAATTAGCATTCGATGCTATTAACACCAACGCGGCTAGTCAATCAGGAAAGAATATTGCTGTAAAAATTTATGACAACACCACTGAAGCTTCACTAGTCACTTTGAATGCAGGTACATGGACATCTTTAACTGTATATCCTACAGTTTCTGGAAAGACTATCACCTCTAGCTTAGCATCAAATATTATTACAATTTCAGGTTCAAATGTAACATTCGATGGTCGCGTTAATCAAACTGGAGCAAGAGATCTAAGTATTACAAATACGCTTGCTTCTACCTCTACACCTTACACTTTCCTAATCCAGGAACCGACTGGTGCTACAGGATTAAGCAATGTTACAGTAAAATACTGCACAATTTCAGCAAACAACACAAGTTCTGGAAAAGGAAATGTTACTGTTACTTTTACAGCTACGCCGACTGTTGCTATGTCAAACATCAACATTCAAAACAACCTCATCACTGGTAGATGTGCCTATTCGGTTTATGCGAAAGGAGTTTCTGCGGCTTTACCAACTACAGGATTAACTATTTCAAACAACGAATTGAAAAACTGTTTTCTTTTATCTGCAGCAGCAACAGCAATAATTGTTGATGCCAGCCATACCGGAGCAACTATCTCAGGAAATAGCATTTATGATGATAGTGCACCGTTTACTCCAACTGGAGGGTTTGCTTACACAGGGATTACAGTTTCTGGTGGCGGAGGTCACACCATTAGTGGCAATTTTATAGGTGGAAATGCTGCATCATGTAGTGGAACTTTGACAAAAGTGAGTACAACAAATAATACATTTAATGGAATTATACTTACAACATCTGGCACTGGATCTGCATCTTCAGTTCAAAATAATAAAATTAAAGGTTTGACTTGGCCAAACTCTGGAACTGCAAGTTGGTTAGGGATAACAGCCGCTGGAACTAATGACATTAATATTGGCACAACCACAGGTAATACTATCGGAGGAACCACAGGTAATGATTCAATAATCATAACTAACGTCGGGGCAGCAACTACTACGGCCATGTCCATCACAACTTCTGGTACAACAAATTGTCAAAACAATAAGATAGGTGCGATTAAGGCCCAACCTAATGGAACAAGCGGTACCAATATTGTTGGAATTCAAAAAAGCGCCTCAGCAGGGACTACAACCATAAGCAATAACGTGATAGGAAGTGGATCAACAGCTAACAGCATTAATAACACCTCTGGTCTTACTCAATATATTTATGGCATATTATCCCAAGGCACTGGTTCTGTTACCATTAGTGGCAATACAATTGCTAATATGACAAACACAACAACAACTGGAAACGTGTATGCTATCTACCAAAATGGAGCAGCAAGCACTCTTGCAGCCAACAAGAATCTAATTCATTCTCTTGAGGTAACATCTACAAGTACTGCGGCAAATGTTGTAGGTATTTATTGCAATGCAGGAACTAACACCGTTAGCAATAATATTATTACCCTTAAAGGCAATAATCCAACTACCTTATCTGGGCTAGTTGAAACTACTGGTTCAGTTAATACTAGCTTCTACCACAACACGGTTTCACTTGGTGGAACTCCAACTACACTTGCGCTACAATCTAAATGCATAAGTACGACAGGAGTTGCAAATATTCGCAATATCAAAAACAACATTTTGGCTAATGCTCGCTCAAACGGTGGTACTGCCTCAGGAGCTCATTATGCAATCTCGATGGCAACTAATACAACTGGAACATTAACCATCGATGGTAATGACTACGTATCAACAGGCACTGGAGGAGTTTTAGGCGCATATGGCGGATCTAGAGCAGATATAGTGGCTATGAGAACAGCTACAGGTCAAGATGTCAGCAGCGTTAGTGTTAGCCCATCATTTGCTAATGTAAATGGAACAACTGCAGTAGATTTCAAATCGATAGGAATATTAGGGGTGAGTGGTACTGGTATATCAACCGATTTTGATGGCACATCAAGAGTCAATGTAACTATGGGAGCTTATGAAATAGCACCAGTACTTACCGTTTCTCCATCATCTTTGGATAATTTAAATTATACAACTGGCGCTGGCCCAGCTCACTTCCTTCATTCATTCGATGTAAGTGGCGGAACAAGTTTATCTGGTGATATTACAATTACTGCACCAACTAATTTTGAAGTTTCGAAAACAGGTGTAACAAGTGAGTTTACGCCTTCAGTAACTGTCGCTCCAACTTCAGGATCTGTATCTGCTACACCAATCTATGTTCGTTTGGTGGCTGGATTAAGTGCAAATACCTACACAGGAGATGTAACAGTTTCTGCTGCAGGAGCTGTCAACAAAACAGTTGCTTGTACGGGTGTTGTTGATATTACTGTAGATTTGAAACCATCAACTTTAGGTATCAATATTTACACAAACAATGGCATCATAAATGTAGATGGCTTGGCTGCAGGTCAAATCATAGAGTTATACAATGGTGTTGGTCAAAAAATCAGCAGCAAGGTTGCCACTGAAGGAGTGAATCAAATCAACACTCTAAATAAAGGCATTCAGATCGTGAAGATAGGCAACCTTGTTAAGAAAGTTGTCGTAAAATAATCTAATTCATTTAACTTTAAAAGGGATGGCCGAAATGGCCATCCCTTTTTTTTGTGCCAGTAAGTCATCAACAATAATATACTAACGAACCCATTCATCATGTACTAAAACTAATAATTGTTAATTTACAAACAATCTAAATATCAAATTAGCATTTTGAAATATAAATATATATATTTGCGATATTATGACAATTAATATAGACTATATCTGACATTATAATTTATATTAATTCATTATTGTAAACTTTTGTCAAATACAAATACATAATATATGTATACATTAGCAGAACAACGTGATACGGTAAACAAGTGGATGGAGCGCTTTGGCGTTCGCTTCGGAATATATAAAAATGGTGTATTCGATGAACAACTCTTTCCTTTCGATGGCATCCCAAGAACAATATCCCACAACGACTGGAGCACGATGGAGAAAGGATTGATTCAACGAGTGAATGCGTTGAATATTTTTCTGAAAGATATCTATCACAAAAAACAGATTGTGAAAAATGGAATTATCCCAGAGGAGTTTATCTATTCCTCGAAAGGTTATCTTCCTCAATGTGAATTTATCACACCTAAAAATGAAGTATATTCACATATATCAGGTATTGATTTGGTACAAGCTAAAGACGACAATTGGTTTATTCTCGAAGACAATCTTCGTATTCCATCAGGTGCCTCTTATCCAATTATCGCACGTACTATCACACGGAAAGTGTCACCCGCTACCTTCAAGGAAAACGACATAGCCGACAACCGCTCATATCCATCGATGCTAAAAAAAACAATGGAATATGTAAATGTGGATGAAGGATTGATGGTTATTTTGACTCCAGGGCGCTATAATTCTGCATTTTTTGAACATTCCTATTTAGCGGAAAAAAGCGGAATGGTTCTCGCTTTTCCGGGTGACTTAATTGTAGAAAACGATTGTGTCTATTACAAAGGATTATTCGACAAGAAAAAAAGAGTTGGCTCCATTTACCGCCGCATTTCAGATGAATTTCTTGATCCATTAGCGTTTGACAGTAGCTCTATGCTTGGAGTTCCAAATCTAATGAGAGCTTATTCAAAGGGAAATGTGGCTTTAGTAAACGCGCCAGGCAATGGCGTAGCAGACGATAAGGGCATCTATTATTTTGTACCAAAAATGATAGAATATTACTTAGGAGAGAAACCTATCTTGCAAAATGCCCCCACATACCTACCCTATTTCGATTACGACAAGAAATACATCCTAGAGCACCTCAAAACACTGGTTATCAAAGATGTTTCTGAAGCAGGTGGATACGGCGTTTTGTTTGGACGAGATATGAATACAGAACAATTGGCGAATATCAAACACCTAATTACAACAGAGCCCCGACGATGGATTGCACAAGAGGTAATTGATTTCAAAGATTTAGAAATAATTGAAGGGAACGAAACTGTCTTTAGAAAAGCGGATTTAAGAGCATTTGTATTGAGCGAAGCCGAAACAAAAGTTTGGAAAAGCGGACTTACTCGGTTTTCTCGAGACCCTACCTCTTTTATAGTAAACTCTTCGCAAGGGGGTGGATTCAAAGACACATGGGTCTTAAACAAATAAAATAAAACAGATATTTTGCCCTCAAAAAGAATATAGATATGGAAACAATCACCCTCACACAAGAAAAAAACATTTCGACACTATCGAAGGAAAAAGCTTCACGCCTATATTGGTTGGGACGATATACAGAAAGGGCTTACGCCTCTTTGCATTTTTTGCGCAAATATCACGACATAATGATTGATGGTGACAAAAATGCGTACATTCTCTATTGTTCAAAAATGGGTATTGAAAATAAATATTCATCTGACGAAGATTTCATGAAAAGTTATCTTTATGATAGCGAGAATCCAGATTCATTATCCTCGATGTTGAATCTAGCAAATGATAATGCCATTGTGTTACGTGAAGAAATCACGAGCGAAACCCTCTCCTACATTCAACTATCAATTAGTCATTTGAATGCGTGCGCAAAGCAAAATTGCGATATGCTCGAACTTCAATCCATCACCGACTACCTTCTCGCTTTTTGGGGATCAATAGATGCTCGAATTGGGAATGCATCACTTCGGTGTGTACTAAAATCAGGGAAATTAATCGAAGGAATAGATTTGCATATTCGTTTCGACTATTCATTTGAGCGAATATTCGAACTATTTGTGCCACTTCATGAACTAGTTTCGAAAGAAAAATATATCTTTAACGAGGAAATGTTAAAACACCTACACAAGTTAATGACTCGAAGCACCTACCAAGATGATAAAACACTTGAATCAGTCAACGGGTTATTTTATGCATAAAAATATAGATGGGAAAATTACAATATAGCTTTACTACTAAATTCTTGTTTACTGAAGAAGTTCGTTCTCACTCCTTTTTATTACGTTGCACGCCTCAACACCTTCCTTTTCAAAAAATAATCAGCGAACAATGCGTGATTTTTCCTTCAACGGAATTATCTCGCGGGATGGATTCGTTTGGCAATATTGTTCACTCAGGCCACATCACCGAACCACATTCCACCTTTGAATTCTGCTCCGAAGGCGAAGTTTGGCTAGAGACATACCGTATTTGCGAAGAGTTGAATCCACTATTCCTTTACACTTCGGACTACACCAAACCATTGAATCTTGTAGAACAACTTTTTTTGAATATTGAATTCTCGCATATTGATACAATTTCACAAAAAATAGAAAAGATAAGTGCTAAGCTTCATGAAAATTTCTTTTACGAAACCGGTGCAACAACAATAGCAACAACTGCCAATCATGCACTTGAAATTGGAAAAGGCGTTTGTCAAGATTATGCACATATCATGACAGCACTCTGTCGAAAAGCAAATATTCCGACCCGCTATGTAGCAGGTTTCATGCAAGGAGAAGGGTATACACATGCTTGGATTGAATTTTACGAACATGGCATTTGGTTACCATTCGATCCAACCCACAATCGGTGGATTGAAGATGGTTATATAAAGCTCGCTCATGGACGAGACTATGCCGATTGTCCGATTGAACGTGGCGTATTTAGTGGTGTGACTTTTCAAACTTTAAACGTAAATCTAAGAGTAGAAGGAATAGAACAATGATTAAAACTATTATATCGGAAGGTCTTCCGGTGGACGAGAATTTAATAATCCAGAAAAACATCATTTGTGGAAACACAGGCAATCAGAGACTTTGTATCGTCACTGGAACTCACGGCGATGAATTGGAGGGGCAATATGTTTGCTTTGAACTGGCACGTCAATTGGAGGCAAACAAAGATTTACTTAGTGGATGCGTAGAGATTTATCCAGCGCTAAATCCGTTGGGAGTTGACTCTGTAATGCGCGGCTTTCCTGCATTCGATTTAGATATGAATCGCATCTTTCCAGGTGACAATGACGGTCATTTGATAGAGCACATGGCGTCGAGTATTATCGCTGATTTAACTGGCGCCGATATGGTGATTGATATACATTCGAGCAATATTTTTCTTCGGGAAATGCCTCAAGTGCGCGTGAATGTTCAGAGTTCAGAATTGCTTGTTCCTTACGCAAAACTCCTCAATATAGACTTTATTTGGGTACACGATGCAGCAACCGTTCTAGAAGCAACTTTGGCACACTCACTCAACGTAATAAATTCAAAAACATTGGTCGTGGAGATGGGCATAGGCATGCGCATCACTCGTGAATATGGAGACCGGTTAGTGGAAGGGATTTTCAATTTAATGGCAAAAATGGGCATGTGGAAAGGTGATGTTGCTCCCAACATCAGCGAACCAATATTATCCTCCACCGGCGAAGTTCTATTTATGAATGCCGATGCATCTGGGGTGATTATTCCAAGCGTTACCCATTCGATGAGTGTGAAAAAAGGCGATTTACTCTGTCAGATTGTTGACCCATTGCGTGGCATCGTATTGCAAGATCTATTATCGCCGGTAGATGGTATGGTCTTCACTATGCGCACCTATCCAGTTGTGTATGAAGGATCTTTGATCGCCCGAATTTTTAGCCAAAAAGAAGTTTAAAGAAATGGAAAGAGAGATTATATTTCGAATGAATTCTCCCTTCAGAGAAGAGTTTCGAATTCAGGGTTTTCGATTTGGTAAGGGAAAAAAAACAATCGCCATTGTCGGATCAATTCGTGGAGACGAAGTTCAACAACAATTCATTTGCTCCCAGATTGTGAAGAACTTGATGGAGATTGAAGAAAAAGGGGGCATTTTACCCGATCACGAAATATTGGTAATACCTTCAGTGAATCATTTTTCGATGAATATCAACAAACGCTTTTGGGCGATGGACAACACGGACATCAATCGAATGTTTCCGGGTTACGAAAAAGGAGAAACTACACAACGCATTGCACATGCAGTTTTTGAAGAGATCAAACAATATAAATATGGTATTCAGCTGGCAAGCTTCTACCTTCCTGGAGAATTCGTGCCACATGTCCGCATGATGAATACTGGTTATCAAGATACAGACTTAGCTAAACTTTTCGGGTTACCTTTTGTATTAGTGAGTGATGCGAAACCTTACGACACGGCTATCTTAAATTACAATTGGCAGGTCTTTGGAACTCAAGCCTTCTCTGTCTATTCCGGCACCACAGACTCGGTACACAAAGCCTCAGCGAAAGTAGCTTGGTTGGCAGTACTTCGTTTTTTGCATAAAATGAAAATCATCCACAATCCGATTCACGAAGGTTATAACTCAGCCATTATCACCGATAGTAATCAGGTAACCGTAAAGTCGGATAGAGGAGGAATTCTTTACACTTTCAAAGGCGCAAACGACGAGGTAAAAGAGGGCGATATGCTCGCAAAAGTTCTCGATCCATTCACTGGAGAAACTCTTAGTACCATTATATCACCTGCGAAAGGAATGATTTTCTTTGCTTACGAAAAACCTTTAATTTCGGAAAACACCGTGCTTTATAAGATTGTGGTGTATTAACGCTTATCCATCTGTCAAATATTGAAGAGGCTGTCTCAAAATTAAATTTGAGCTCAGCCTCTTTATTTGTAGGGTGATTACAAGAAAATAAATTCAAAATTATTTGTGTAATTGGATCATTCTACATATATTTGTAGAAGTATTACTTAAATATAAATTTGAAAACTATAATAAGACATATTGCAAGCATACAGACAGGGGTATTTGCCAAGCCAATACCCGATGGTGATGTTATTTATCTGCAAGCCAAGCATTTTAATGAGGCTGGACAAATAATTGCAGAATTTCACCCCGATTTGATGGCGGATACTATTTCAGAAAGGCATTTGCTTAGGCAGGGGGATGTGTTATTTGCAGCTAAAGGTACGAAGAACTTTGCAGCGGTATATAATATAGAAGAATCGGCTGTGGCTTCCACCTCCTTTTTTGTCATCCGATTAGAAGAAGAATATAAGGGACGAGTATTGCCTGAATATTTAGCTTGGTGGATGAATCATCCAATGAATCAGGCGATTTTGAAAGGGCAAGCCATGGGGAGTTCTATTGCCTCCATCTCAAAAGGCGTGTTGGAAGAGCTGGAAATCTCGGTTCCACCGATTCAGAAACAAGAGATGATATTGAGAATATCCCAACTCAGAAACAAAGAAATTGAATTGCGGCAACAGATAGAAATGCTTCGCGACAAACAAATACAACAACAAATATTAAATGCCATAAAATAAAGAACGATGAAGATTACTCAAGAAGACATTAATAAACAGGTGTGGAAGGCTTGCGATACCTTTCGCGGAAGCATAGACCCCAGCGTGTATAAAGATTATGTGTTGACCATGCTTTTTGTGAAATACCTCAGCGATGTGCATGATGATAAATTCGACACCTATTTGACTAAATACAATGGCGACAGCGAACGTGCAAGACGTGCTATGCAACACGAACGCTTTGTAGTGCCAACTAATAGTCATTTCAAGTACCTGTTTGAGCACCGCAATGAGTTGAACATTGGCGAAATTATCGATGTGGCTCTAGAAGATTTGGTAGAGGCCAATCGCGAAAAGCTCTATAGCGAAGATGGAGCAGGTATTTTCCAGAATATCAATTTCAACAGTTCGGTGCTAGGCGATACCAAAGATAAGAATGTGCGATTGAAAAATTTATTGCTCGATTTCAATAGTGACAAACTCGATTTGCGTCCTTCGCATCTCGAAGGTACGGATATTATTGGCGGGGCGTATATGTTTCTGATTGAAAACTTTGCCAGCGATGCGGGCAAGAAGGCTGGGGAGTTCTTCACACCAAAGGAAGTTTCGACACTGATAGCCAAACTGACTAAATCGAAACCCGGCTCGCGCATCTGTGACCCGACATGCGGTTCGGCATCCTTGCTGATAAAGGCGGGTGAAGAGGTTGGTTCTGATAATTTCTCGCTTTACGGACAGGAAGCTAACGGCAGCACCTGGGCACTGGCGGTGATGAATATGTTTTTGCATGGATTTGATAACGCTACTATTCGTTGGGGTGATACTATCCGTAACCCAAAACTGAAAGAAGGCGATGCGCTGATGAGGTTTGATACCGTAGTGGCTAATCCGCCGTTTTCGCTCGATAAATGGGGAAAGGTGGAAGATAAAGAGGAGGGGAAAACTACTATTAGTTGGGATCCCGAAACCGACCAATACAACCGCTTTTGGCGTGGTGTACCGCCCAAGAGCAAAGGCGACTGGGCATTTATCAGCCACATGATAGAAACCACCTACGAAGGACGTGGCAAAGTGGGTGTGGTGGTTCCTCACGGCGTATTGTTCCGTGGAAGCTCCGAAGGGAAAATTCGTCAGAAAACCATTGAAGAAAATATCTTGGAAGCCGTTATCGGCTTGCCTGCCAACCTGTTTTTCGGAACAGGTATTCCGGCTGCCATTCTGATTTTCAATAAAGGAAAGGTGGACAATACCAACGTGCTGTTTATTGATGCCAGCAAGCAGTACGATTCGGCTAAGAACCAAAACAAGCTGAACGAAAGCCATATCAATCACATAGTTGACACTTATCGCCAATTCAACGAAGGCAAACTACCGGCTGGCGTTGCCGAAGATAAATACAGCTATGTGGCCACTTTCGACGAAATCAAAGAGAACGACTTTAACCTGAATATTCCTCGCTATGTGGATACGTTTGAGGAAGAGGCCGAAGTGGATATTGCAGCTGTGCAATTGGAAATCAATAAGTTGGAAGATGAATTGAAAGCTGTTCAGGCAGAAATGAAGAGGTATTTGGACGAATTAAATCAATAAGTATGGAAGACGAATTATCTAAGCGACATACAAGTTTGTTTGACTCAATTAAAGAAATTGATGTAAACGGCAATGAATTTTGGGGTGCAAGAAAACTATCGAAAGCATTGGAATATTCCGAATATCGGCACTTTATACCTGTAATTGAAAGAGCAAAAGAAGCCTGCCTCAACAGTGGTCACGCTATTGCTGATCACTTCGAGGATTACCTCGAGGAGATAACGCATGGTAAAGGTGCAAAGCAAACCTATGAAAGCGTAAAACTCACACGCTATGCCTGTTACCTGATAGTGCAAAATGCCGACCCAAGTAAAGAAAATGTTCGAGCCGGTTTGAAATACTTTATCAAAAAAGATATTAACCCAGAATTAGTTGAAAATCAAACCGATACGAATCTGATTTTCTATACTACACCACAGGGAAATACGCGTATAGACCTTGCGTACGATGGGGAGACGTTTTGGATTACTCAACGGAAAATGGCCGAATTGTTTGATGTAGAAGTTAATACCATCAACTACCACTTGGCGCAGATTTTTGAGAGCGAAGAACTGAATCGTTACGCAGTTGTTCGAAAAATTCGAATAACTGCCACCGATGGCAAAGATTATCTGACTAATGTGTATCATTTGGATGTCATAATAGCTATTGGCTACCGAGTGAATTCCTTTAAAGCAACGCAGTTCAGGATTTGGGCTACTTCGGTACTTAAAGAGTTTATCACCAAGGGATTTGTACTCGACGACGAGCGGTTGAAACAAGGGAAAAACTGGGGTGTGGATTACTTCGATGAGTTGCTGGAACGTATCCGAGAAATTCGAGCATCGGAGCGGCGCATGTATCAAAAAATCACAGATATATATGCTACCGCTAGCGACTACAGCCCATTGGCGCCCATTACAAAAGAATTTTATGCCAAGGTGCAAAACAAATTGCATTGGGCCATTACAGGACAAACAGCTGCCGAAATCATTTACCGACAAGCCGATGCCTCTAAACCACACATGGGATTGAAAACATGGAAACAGGCACCACAAGGGAAAATATTGAAAACCGATGTGACAGTAGCCAAAAATTATCTGGACGAAACCAGTATCAGTGAGCTTAATCTGATTGTTTCGGCATACCTGGATTTGGCCGAAAACAGAGCCCGGCGACAAATTGCTACTTCGATGGCAGAATGGGCTAGGTTTTTGGATAGCTTTCTTGAATTGTCTTCTTATCCGGTGTTAGCAGAAAGGGACTATCAGTGCAGAGCGAGCCAAAATAAAGGCGCTTGAGCAGTATGAAAAATTTCGGGTAACACAAGACCGCGACTATCTTTCGGACTTCGACCGTGAGATAGAAAAACTCAATCCACCCAAAAATCAATAAACCACATGAATAACAACACAACATATAAAGATTCGCCACTAGGGAAAATTCCTAGTGATTGGGAGGTGAAAAGATTAGGCGAAATAATCAAGCTATCATCAGGTAAAACAAAACCAAATGAACTTGCTCAAATTTCAGACAGAGAATATATGTATCCTGTATTTGGTGGAAATGGAATAATGGGATATTCAAAAGATTATAATTCTGACGGTAAAGTAATTCTGATTGGTCGAGTTGGAGAAAATTGTGGAATTACAAGATTTGTATTTGATAAATGTTGGATAACTGATAATGCTCTATTTACTAAAGAAATTTTAGTAGATATTAATATTGATTTTCTTACCTACAAATTACAACATGAAGATATTTCAAAATTAAGAAGTAAAGGAGGTCAACCACTTGTTAGCCAAACACCAATTTATATTAATAGGATTACATTACCAACAGAAGTTCCCGAGCAAACCCGCATAGCCGAAGTGCTTAGCGCATGGGATAAAGCCATTAGCAATGTGCAAGCCACCATAGAGCAAGTGGAACTGCGCAATAAATGGCTGATGCAGGAATTGCTGACTGGGAAAAGACGGTTGAAGGGGTTTAGTGAGGAATGGAAGAAAGTGGGTGCTGGCGAAGTCTTTAAAAGCATTACAATTAAAGGTTTTGAAAATGAGGAATTGCTTTCTGCTACACAAGATAGAGGAATTATTCCGAGGTCAATGTTAGAAGGTAGAGTTACAATGCCAGAAGGAACTACGGCTGGTTATAAGTTAGTTGAACCTGGAGATTTTGTAATAAGTCTTCGTTCATTTCAAGGAGGATTAGAATATTCATATTACAGAGGAATTGTGAGTCCTGCATATATTGTATTGAAACCTAAAAAAGCAATTAATGATGAGTTTTACAAACAATATTATAAATCGTATGAGTTTATTGGAAGATTAGCGACTGCTGTAATTGGTATTCGTGATGGTAAACAAGTTAGTTATGATGATTTCTGTGTTGTGAAAATTCCTTATCCATCTCTCGAAGAACAAACCGCTATAGCCCAAGTGCTGCAAGCAGCCACCAGCGAAGTGCAGGTGCTGCGCAGCAAGCTGGATAAGCTCAAAGAGCAAAAGAAGGGATTGATGCAGGTGTTGTTGACGGGGAAGAAGAGGTTGAATCTGAATTTACAGGATTAAAGAATTTACTGAATAAGAAATATAAATTTATCATGGCAAAACAACATCACGTAGTTCCTAATCCAAATGGCGGTTGGGATGTAAAGAAAGAAAACGCAGAACGTGCAAGTGTACATACCACTACCAAGCAAGAAGCAGTGGGAAAAGGACGTGAAATTAGCAAGAATCAGGGTTCTGAATTTGTGATTCATGGAAAGAATGGTCAAATTCAACAAAAAGATAGTCATGGGAATGATGGGTTTCCGCCAAGGGGATAAAAATGTGTAAATGAAGTACTACCTCTATATAGATGAAAGTGGCGACCATGGATTAACCACACTTAATCAGGATTTTCCTGTGTTTTTGCTTTGTGGAGTTATTATCTCTGCTACAGATTATGAAGAAATTAGAAAATCACTCAATGTTATCAAGCGTACGCTTTGGGGTAATAAAGAGGTAATTTTTCATAGTCGGGATATTCGTAAATGCGAAAAGGAGTTTTCTATATTATTTGATATGGATAAGAAGAAGTGGTTTTATGATAATTTGAATAACAATATTCAAAGCCATAACTATGCCGTAATAGCTTCTGCTATTCAAAAAGACAAGTATATTAAACGAGTTGGCCTCCTCTCAAACGATGTTTATGAGCTGGCTTTGTCATTTATTATTGAACGTGCTGTTTTCTATTTGGATGACATAGTAGATGCTGACAAAGAGCTTGAAATAATTATTGAAAAGAGAGGTAAAAAAGAAGATAAGAAATTAGAAGAACATTTCCAACGACTAATAGCCAGAGGAACAGGCTTTGTAAGTCCAAAACGACTGAATCATTACAAATTGAAAATAGATTTTAAAAGTAAGAAGGAAAATATCAACGGCTTGCAGTTAGCGGACTTAATAGCATATCCAATTGCTCGTTATGTAATTGAGCCTGGTAGAGCTAATCCAGCTTTTGATCAAGTTGAACCAAAGATTTACAGCAAAAAAGGAAAGCGTTATGGACTTAAGATATTTCCATAAAAAACATAGAGCCCAACTTTCGTTGAGCTCTAAGCCGATCGGGGACACCCCGGTCCAAATATCTTTACAGCATTTACGGTAACGCTATCAACCACGTCCTATTCCCAAGGGAAATGACTTTGCAAAAGTAATACATTATATTGAAATATGTTTCATATTTGAATGTGTATTTTTTAAAATAATTATAATTGATTGAAATTCAGCTATTAATAAATTCACTCACATGAACGTCCCCTCATTTAAAGAAGACCATATAAGTCAGGTACCCGCTTTGCAGATGCTGCAAAAGCTGGGTTATACCTATCTTTCGCCAACGGAAGCAGAGAATCTGCGAGGTGGCAAAACGAGTAATGTGTTGCTGGAAGATATTTTGCGGAAGCAATTGAAAGCCATTAATTCAGACAAGCGGATAAGCTCTACTAAGACTACCTATATCAGCGATGCCAATATCGAAAACGGCATTCGGGCGTTGAAAGAGTTACCCATGAACGAAGGCTATATTGCAGCCAGCGAAACGCTATATAACCTGATTACGTTGGGTAAGACCTTTGAGCAGAGTTTCGATGGGGATAAGAAAAGCATTACGGTGCAATATATCGACTGGGAAAACCGCGAGAATAATGTGTATCATGTAACCGAAGAATATAGCGTGGTGCGCAGCACCAGTCAGGAACATTACCGTCCGGATATTGTGCTTTTTATCAATGGTATTCCGGTGTGTGTGATAGAATGTAAACGCCCTGATATGAAAAACCCCTTGGAGCAGGCTATCAGTCAGCATTTACGGAATCAGCAGGAAGATGGCATACGGAGTTTGTATGTATATTCCCAATTGACATTGAGCTTATCCACACAGGATGGGTCGTATGCCACCAACGGTACGCCCGAAAAGTTTTGGGCAAAATGGACGGAGAAGTTTGAAAATGATGCCGAGGAAAAGCAATACAGAGCGGAGTTGCAAGAACTAAAGAATCAGGTTTTAGAACCTGAGCAAAAAAACAAATTATTTGGAGATAGATTTCGGTATGTGCGTCAGTATTTCGACGATTTGGAAACAGAAACGATTGAACTCACTGTGCAGGATGAGTATCTGTACGGTCTTTGTCGCCCGGAACGGCTGTTGGATTTGATTTTTGATTTTATACTTTATGATAATGGAGATAAGAAGATAGCCCGTTATCAGCAGTTTTTTGCCATCAAGAAAGCCATGCACCGGTTGCTTCAAATTGAAGGCGGTCGTCGCAAGGGAGGAGTTATCTGGCATACACAGGGTAGCGGAAAATCGCTGACCATGGTGATGCTGGCTCAGGCTATTGCTATGGAGAAAAGTATTCGTAACCCGAAAATCGTGTTGGTAACCGACCGTACCGATTTAGATAGTCAGATTACAGGAACTTTTCGCAAATGCGGGAGGTTTGTGGAAAATGCCAGTACCGGGCAACGCTTGGTGGAGTTGCTGCAAAGCAAGAGTGATTCGGTGGTAACCACCATTATCAATAAGTTTGTGGCGGCGATAAAGAAAATAAAAGAACCGTTGGATAGTCACGATATTTTTGTGTTGGTGGATGAAGGACACCGTACACAGCATGGCACGTTCAATATCGAAATGCAAAAGACTTTGCCCAATGCCTGTTTTATTGCTATGACCGGAACGCCGCTGTTCAAAAAAGATAAAAGTACAGCGTTGAAATTTGGTGGAATTATAGATGCATATACCGTTGACCAGGCTGTAAAAGATAAGGCGGTAGTGCCCTTGTTGTACGAAGGGCGACTTGCCCGTCAAACGGTGAATGAAGGACCGTTGGATACGTTCTTTGGAATGGTGTCCGAACCTTTGACCGAATATCAGAAAGCCGATTTTAAAAAGAAATTCAGTCGTGCGGACCAGTTGAACAGCGCTGAGCAAAAGATTTATGCCATTGCGTGGAATATCAGTCTGCATTATCGGGATAACTGGCAGGGAACTCCGTTCAAGGCTCAGTTGGTGTGCGATAAAAAAGTGAATGCTATTCGCTACAAACAGTTTCTGGACGAAATAGGCATTGTAAGTAGCGAAGTATTGATTTCGTCCATCGACGAACGAGAAGGAGAAGACAGCGCTTACGAGAAATCGAGCGAGATAGAGAATCGTTTTTGGAAGAAAATGATGGATGAGCATGGCAATGCCAAGAAGTATGAGAGTAATATTATCAACCGATTCAAGAAAGGCGAAACGCCTGAGATTATTATTGTGGTTGATAAATTGCTTACTGGTTTTGACGAACCTAAAAACACCGTGCTTTATCTTACCCGCAATTTGCAGGGACATAAGTTGTTGCAGGCCATTGCCCGTGTAAACCGGATCTATCCCGATAAGGATTTTGGCTATATTATAGACTACTACGGCGTTATTGAGAATCTGGACGATGCGCTGGAGCTGTATTCCACTTTTGAAGAGTTTGACGATGATGATTTAGTAGGTACGCTGACCAATATCAATGAAGAAATAAAAAAACTGCCACAGAAGCATTCGGAGTTGTGGGATATTTTCAAAACTGTGGTGAATAAGCGAGATGCCGAAGCTTATCAGGTGTTGCTGAAAGATGAAGCAGTTCGTGCTATTTTCTATGATAAACTTGCAGCTTTTGCCAAGTCGTTGAAGTTGGCTTTCTCCTCGATGGAGTTTTACAAACATGTTGATGAAAAGCATATTGAACGTTATAAAACGGATTTGACCATGTTTATGAAGTTGCGGCTGGCGGTAGTGGAGCGTTACAGTGATACAGTGGACTACAAGCAATATGAAGGGCAAATTCAAAAACTGATTGATACGCACGTAACTACCGAAAAGGTTGAAGTTATTACAGAACTCGTCAATATTTTCGATAAAGAAAAATTTCAACAGGAAGTTGAAAATACAACGGGTAAGGCTGCTAAAGCAGATAAAATTGCCAGTCGCACGGCGAAGCATATTACTGAGAAGATGGATGAAGATCCAGCTTTCTATAAGAAGTTTTCGCAGATGTTGCGGGAAACCATTTTTGAATACGAAACACACCGAATCAATGAAGTGGTTTATTTGATGCGAGTGATGGAAATCATGAACAATGTGCTGGCACATACCGACAATGATATACCTGAAGTGCTGAATGACAAAGATGTAGCGAAAGCTTTTTATGGGTTAAGCGTTGAAGCGTTGAGCTATAAAATAAAAGATGCTGCTATTCTAAAGGAAGTATCTACCCAAACTGCCCTGAAAGTAGATGAACTGGTGCAGGAAGCTGTTTTGGACAACGGTATTCCCATTGTTGATTGGCAGGTAAAATCCAATATTACAGGAAAGCTATTGATTGAAATAGGCGATTATCTGATTGACGAAGTCCGCGATAAATACGGGGTTGAACTGTCGTTTGGTGAGATGGATGAGATTGCCAAGAAGTATGTTGATGTGGCTAAAACCCGTTACAAATAATGACTGATTTTATTGAATACGGTTCGAAACGAATTGATTTCAGACTGGAATATTCGGACAGGAGAACGTTGGGCATTACTGTTACACCCGATTTGGAGGTACTGGTAAAAGCTCCGGCGGATACTGCTGTTGATGTGATTAAAGAACGACTTCGAAAGAAAGCCCCGTGGATTATCAGGCAATTAAGTTTCTTTTTATCCTTTCAACCCCGTTTGACCGATAGAAAATTTATTGGAGGAGAAACACATTTATATCTTGGCAAGCAATACAGATTGAAAGTTATAAGTTTTGAGTTAGGAGTTAAGAGTGGTGACGGAGTTAAATTGAAAGGACAGTTTTTGGAGGTATATACACGAGACAATTCAAAGGTAAAGGGATTGGTTGAAGCTTGGTATTTGGACAAAGCCAAAGAAAGATTTCATCAGTTAGCTCAGCCATTGTTTGAAGCATTTATCAAGCGCAACGATATTGAAAAAGCAGATTATAATTTATCTATTCGTCAAATGCCTACCCGTTGGGGGAGTTGTACGGCAAAAGGGCGAATCATTTTGAATCCTGAACTGATTAAGGCTCCCAAAGCATGTATTGAATATGTGATAGTGCATGAACTATGTCATTTAATCCATCACGACCATACTCAGAAATTTCTTGATCTGCAAACCCGAGAAATGGCGGAGTGGGAAAAATGGAAAAACAAACTGGAACGGTTGTTGGCGTAATTTTTAATATTAATTTTGTAACAGTTAGAAATGGGCGTATCCATCCATTATAGAGGTCGAATAGCGGATCAATCGATACTTCCCCACATGGTAGAGGAAGTAGAAGAGATTGCTCGTGTGCATAAATGGAAATATCAGATTTACAACCGAGAGTTCCCGGTGAACAGCACTTCAAATGACGAATTATTTGGAATCATAATTCAACCATCTGGCTGCGAACCTGTAAACTTTACGTTTTTGGCGAATGGGCGGTTGTGTGGAGCTGCTAATTTAGCTTGCTGGGGGAAAGAGACGAAAAGTCCATATACTGAATATTTATATATGAACTAGACCAAAACTCAGTTTGCAGGTGCTGAGGTTCATCGGCTTATCATTGGCTTGTTCAGATACATCAACACTCGTTATATGGAAGACTTCGAGTTGAAGGACGAAGGGCAGTATTGGGAGACAGACGATTACGATTTGTTGAAGAAGAGTCTGGGTTTTATTGACGATATGCTCGATAGCATGCAGCTCGCTTTTAGATCAATTCCTTCAGTAGAAGGAGAGAGTATAGAAGATTATATTGCGCGTATAGCACAACGAGTAAAGGATCGTACGAAGGAATAGTTTTGGGGTTTGATGCTAAACTAAATAAAATACAACTAAAAAGATGGAAAACGAACATTTTGATAATTTGGAAGATTCTCTGAATGATTTGAACCTTGACAATCAAGTGAAAAAGTTGAAATTAGAAACTGAGTTTGGCGCTCATTTTGGAGATTTCGAAAACAATTTAGATCCGGCGATTGAAGGTGCCTTTCTTGATTCAATCCTTGCATTTGAGCGAAATTTTAAAAATAGTACACGTACCACGCTTTTCAATCGTCTTGAAAAGCCACAATTTCCGGCTTCAGTAGATTTATCGGACGAGGAGGTTTCGGAAGCATTAACTAGGGTGCTTCAATTATTGAATCAGCATAATGTTCGACTCGATACAATTTGTCCTGTAGATAATCGAACACTTTATGCGTTTATTGTCGAGGAGCTGTTTTATGAAGAGATGGATGATATGCAGGTGCCAGGTATGCAAACGTGCTTTATTTACGAAGAGTTTCATCCGAATCATGAATACGATATTCGTAGTCACAGCGAAGATTTCTTTCGGTTATATCTGGATAAAAGCAGTGATTATTACAGCCGTTTTTTAACATCAGCTGCAGAAAAGAAAGATTGGCACACTATATTTCGAGAGCTCTTTGTTGGTTTTGATTTGAAAGAATTTAGCATCACGTCAATCGCATTCGACCAAGATTGTGGTGTGGCTACATTTTCGTGTGATTTTGAAGGCAGAATGGATGGAAACTTGGAATTTGTTAATTTTAGAGGGGATGGTGAAATTAAATTGGTGCAGGAGTATGATTATTGGTGTGTTGATTCTATACTTTTGCCAAAAGTAAAGCAATAAAACTGACTGGTCAAATACAAATACATTAGGGGAAAACAACAAAATTGAGCCATTTGTTATGCTACTTTGCCACCCCAAACAATACAGCACATCTACAACTTATTCTTCTAGTTGAGTGAAACTTCTCGATGATTCAATTGATTTATAAATAGAAAAAAAGAACCATGCTAACTTACATCATCATTGCTCTGACATCCATTGTGTCGTATTCCGCTTTTCAGAATCGTAAGCTTGTCGATCAATACATCTTTTATCCGCCAGCGATTCGCCAAGGTGAGTGGTGGCGCTTTGCAACGTATGGCGTATTGCATGCAGATTGGAGTCATTTGATATTTAATATGTTTAGTCTTTACCTGTTTGGGAAAGCCGTTGAGGGTGTATTCGCGCAGACTTTTGGTTTTGTCGTGGGTGGTCTGCTCTATGTATTACTTTACATTTTTGGATTGGTAGTATCCATTATACCTACTTGGTTAAAGGAGAAAGACAACGACAACTACAGCGGTCTGGGTGCTTCTGGGGCAGTGTCGGGCATTGTGTTTGCCTACATCATCATCTACCCAATGAGTTACTTGGGGTTGATGTTCATTCCGGTGTTTCTACCGGCTTTTATCTTTGGTGGATTGTTTGTGACAGTGTCTGTCTATCTCGATAAAAAGCAGTACGGTAATGTTAATCACTCCGCCCATATTATAGGAGGGATTTGGGGCATTTTTTATTTAGCAATAATTTTTGGACTGTTTGGAGATATAAACCTGTATGCCCATTTTGCTCAAAATATCAGTATCGTTTCGTGGAGTGATTTGGTGAAGTTTGGATATTGAAATGGAGATGAGTATGGAAAATAAAATTCAACTCTTTGAGGAGAAAAAGGGCTCACGGCATAGAATGAAGCCACGGAAGAGTGGTATTTTTCGGTAGTGGAGGTGGTGGAGGTGTTGACAGGAACAGAACGTCCTCGAAAATATTGGAACGACTTGAAAAAGAAGTTGCAACAGGAAGGAAGGAAGTGATTTGTCCGAAAAAATCGGACAACTGAAAATTCTTTCAACTGATGGCAAAAAATAATTTCATCCCTCAATGCCAAACAAGGAGTTTTGAAGGATAAAAACAAAAAGATAGAATAGAGATAGCCATAGCCTCACTTGAATTGAGAATTTAACTATCGTAGAAAATATAGAATTGCAACTAATAAATTTATAGGCAATGTCAAAATTAGCATTAAAAAAACATCTACAATCACTCACCAAAGAGCAGATGATTGAAACGGTACTTGAAATGTACGATAACATGAACCCAGTAAAGGAGTATCTTGAGTATTTCCTTAATCCGAACGAAAGAGAAATGTACGAAAAGTATAAAGCGGTTATTGTCAATGAGTTTTATCCGCGTGGTAAATACACCGAACCAAAGACACGCTTCTCTGTGGCGAAAAAAGCAATAGCCGATTTTAGAGCGTTGAAACCATCCTCTGAATTATTAGCTGACTTGATGTTGATATTACCTGAATTAGCTTGTCGGTTTACGCATGATTATGGTGATATGACGGAACAATTTTACAATAGTGCGTACACTAATTTTAAAATTGCATTGGAGTACATGCAAAAAAATGATTTACTCCTTGAATTTAAACTTAGGAGTCTAGACTGTGTAGCGTATGCTTCGGTTTGCGGATATGGTTTTGGTGATGATATGGGTGAAATCTACTTGCATTACTACGATGATGAATTTGAATAATCATAGCCTCACTTGAAATGAGACAATGACTAGAAAAAATATACAATGTACGACGACGATCCAATAGAAAACAGCTACCGAACGATGCCTCTTTACCTTAAAGGATTGGAAATACGAGATTTAGTGATGCAAATTGCCGAACTGATACCCGATGAAGATTCACCACTCAGCCATGTGAAGCAATTTCTGCTGGAGGATGCACATACGCTATGTGTGAAGATTGCTGGAGCCGAAGGAGGCGATCTATACGATATTCGGATGGAGTGTGCTGCTTTTATTCGTCGAGCGGCAAACGACCTGATGGTGCAGAACCACTCGTTGGAGATGTTTGGTTTCGAACACGCCAATTATTATCCACTGGTGCGCGACCTCATAGAGGAGTATCGGGTGCTGTTTGTACCTTGGGTGGCGAGTTTCAACAAATGGAACTATATTCCCGACCGATGGGGCTTGTTTAATCCTCCGGGCGTGAAGCCGGAGTGACGTTTTCTTCTCCTTGAGTTAAAGGCATTGGTTGCTAGTAATTAATGTTCTTTTCCACTTTTATTAATATTTCTCGTTTCAGAAAAGAAAAATTGTTGTGTACTCCATAAATTGTCCTTATCTTTGCACCGTTTTTCGGCCAAAACGAGGAATATTTTTGGATAAGTAGTTGATTATTCGAAAATAATGCCTATTTTTGCCGTCCATTTTTGTATAAGCGAAACAAAGTATAAATAAACAAAAGTTTTAAAGTTCTAAAGAAATGCCTACAATTCAGCAATTAGTTAGAAAAGGAAGAGTGAGCTTGATCGATAAGAGTAAAGCTCCTGCGTTGGACTCATGTCCCCAAAGACGTGGTGTTTGCGTGAGAGTATATACTACTACTCCGAAAAAACCTAACTCAGCCATGCGTAAAGTTGCACGTGTACGTTTGACTAACGGTAAAGAGGTGAACTCTTACATTCCGGGAGAAGGACACAACTTGCAAGAGCACTCGATCGTTTTAGTTCGTGGTGGTCGTGTAAAAGATCTTCCAGGGGTACGTTACCACATCGTTCGCGGTACATTAGATACAGCCGGTGTTACAAAACGTACACAACGTCGTTCTAAATACGGAGCTAAACGTCCGAAACCAGGACAAGTAGCAGCTGCACCAGCAAAAAAGAAAAAGTAAAATCCTACACTAGAGATTAACAAAATTAGTATTAAAGCTAGTTTGAGTTTTTGATAGGCTCAGTAAGGTTGAGTAAATGATCCCGGCGGGGAGATTTGAAGATTATTTTAAAGCAACCAAAAACAAGAACACAATTTTTTGAAAAAATGAGAAAAGCAAAACCAAAGAAACGGATCGTTCTACCTGATCCAGTTTTCAATGATGTGAAAGTGACCAAATTTGTGAATCATCTTATGTATGATGGCAAAAAGAGTACTTCTTACACCATTTTCTATTCTGCACTTGAAACAGTTAAGGCAAAATTGCCTAATGAAGCGCTATCTTCTCTAGAAATTTGGAAAAAAGCCCTTGAGAACATCACTCCTAACGTGGAGGTTAAATCTCGCCGTGTGGGTGGTTCTACTTTCCAAGTTCCAACCGAAATTCGTCCCGATCGAAAAGAATCCATTTGTATGAAAAATATGATCCTCTATTCTCGCAAGAGAGGTGGAAAAACTATGGCCGATAAATTGGCTGCAGAAATCATCGATGCATTCAACAATCAGGGTGGATCTTACAAACGTAAGGAAGATATGCACCGTATGGCTGAAGCTAACCGTGCATTCGCTCACTTCAGATTTTAATTAGAATACACAAAAAGGAAAAAAGATTTAAAAGATGGCTACATCAGATAAAGATTTAAAATACACTAGAAATATCGGTATCATGGCGCATATCGATGCAGGAAAGACAACGACCTCAGAGCGTATTCTTTTCTACACCGGTCTTTCGCACAAAATTGGTGAAGTACATGATGGAGCTGCTACGATGGACTGGATGGAGCAAGAGAAAGAACGTGGAATCACGATCACTTCTGCTGCTACTACTACTAGTTGGAAATATCTAGGTGAAAAATATAAGTTCAACCTCATTGACACTCCGGGTCACGTGGATTTTACCGTTGAGGTAGAGCGTTCACTCCGCGTGTTGGATGGTGCGGTTGCTACATTCTGTGCGGTTGGTGGTGTTGAGCCTCAATCAGAAACAGTATGGCGTCAAGCTGACAAATATCACGTACCTCGCGTTGGATATGTAAACAAGATGGACCGCTCTGGTGCTAACTTCTTTGAAGTTGTGCGTCAGATGAAGGCTATGTTGGGCGCAAATCCATGTCCTATTCAAGTGCCAATTGGCTCTGAAGAGACATTCAAAGGGGTAATTGACCTTATTAAAATGAAAGCGATCGTTTGGCACGATGAGTCAATGGGCGCTGATTACGACATGGAAGAAATTCCTGCCAACCTATTGGAAGAAAGCAAAGAGTGGAGAGATAAAATGCTCGAAACCATTGCCGAATTCGATGATATATTGATGGAGAAATTTTTCGATGATCCTTCTACTATTACTGAAGATGAAATCTTGGTAGCTCTCCGTAAAGGAACTATCTCAATGGCAATCACTCCAATGTTGTGTGGTTCTTCTTTCAAAAACAAAGGTGTTCAAACTTTGCTAGACGCTGTTTGTGCATTTTTGGGAAGTCCACTTGACAATCCACCAATCGAAGGACACGATCCACGTAATCCTGAAAAAATGTTGGTGCGTAAACCATCTTCGGATGAGCCTATGTCTGCTTTGGCATTTAAGATTGCAACCGATCCATTCGTAGGTCGTCTTTGCTTCTTCAGAGTTTACTCTGGTCAAATCGATGCAGGTTCTTACGTTTACAACTCTCGTTCTGATAAAAAAGAACGCATCTCTCGTTTATTCCAAATGCACTCAAACAAACAAAATCCAAAAGAATTTATTGGTTGTGGTGACATCGGTGCAGGAGTAGGTTTCAAAGATATTCGTACAGGTGATACATTGTGCGACGAAAATAACCCAATCGTACTAGAGTCGATGGACTTTCCAGAACCAGTTATCGGAATTTCTGTTGAGCCCAAGACTCAAAAAGATTTGGATAAAATGGGACTTGGTCTTGGCAAATTGGCTGAAGAGGATCCAACTTTCCGTGTTACTACCAACCAAGAGACTGGTCAAACAGTTATCGAAGGTATGGGTGAGCTTCACCTTGAAATTATCGTTGACCGTTTACGTCGCGAATTCAAAGTAGAGTGTAATCAAGGTCGTCCACAAGTTTCATACAAAGAGGCTATTACTCAAACGGTTGATCTTCGCGAAGTGTACAAAAAACAATCAGGTGGTCGCGGTAAATTTGCCGATATCATTGTGAAAGTAGGTCCAGTTGATGCTGACTTTGAAGGTTCACTTCAATTTATCGATGAGGTTAAAGGTGGTCGTATTCCAAAAGAGTTCATTCCATCTATCCAAAAAGGATTCCAAATTGCAATGCGTAATGGAGTATTAGCGGGTTACGTTGTAGAACAATTGAAAGTAGTATTGATTGATGGATCATTCCACGCAGTTGACTCTGATCAATTGTCTTTCGAAATCTGTGCTCAGATGGCGTTCAAAGAAGCTTGTAAAAAAGCGGGTCCAGTATTGTTGGAGCCTATCATGAAAGTTGAAGTGGTAACACCTGAAGAGAATATGGGTGATATCATCTCTGACTTAAACAAACGTCGTGGTCAAGTAGAAGGTATGGAATCTAGTCGTTCAGGTGCACGCATCGTGAAAGCTAAAACTCCACTTTCAGAAATGTTTGGTTATGTAACTACTTTACGTACTATCTCATCTGGTCGTGCAACTTCTACTATGTCTTTCTCACATTATTCAGAAGTATCAGCAGCAATTGCTAAACAAGTATTGGCTGAAGTAGGTGGTAAAGCAGAGCTTTTATAAGTAAATAAAGAAAACGAAAACGATATGAGCCAAAAAATCAGAATTAAATTAAAATCTTACGATCACATGTTGGTTGACAAATCAGCTGAGAAGATTGTTAAGACGGTGAAGGCGACTGGCGCTGTAGTAAGCGGTCCAATCCCCCTCCCAACGCACAAAAGAATTTTTACCGTAAACCGCTCAACATTTGTGAACAAGAAATCAAGAGAGCAATTTCAGCTTTCTTCTTTCAAAAGATTAATCGACATCTATAGCTCTACTGCTAAAACTGTTGACGCTCTTATGAAACTTGAGTTGCCAAGTGGTGTAGAAGTTGAAATCAAAGTTTGATATTTTAAAAATTAAGTGAAATGCCAGGATTATTAGGAAAAAAAATCGGAATGACATCCGTTTTCAGTGCCGATGGTAAAAATGTACCATGCACTGTTATCGAAGTAGGTCCTTGTGTTGTTACCCAAGTAAAAACCATCGAAATTGATGGTTACGAAGCTGTACAAGTAGGATTTGTTGACAAAAAAGACAAACACACTACAAAGCCTTTGAAAGGCCACTTCGAAAAAGCAGGAGTAACACCAAAGAGACACTTGGCCGAGTTCAAAGGTTACGAAACAGAGTACAAAACCGGAGATGTAATCTCAGTTGACTACTTCATAGAAAATGGTTTCGTAGATGTAATCGGTACATCAAAAGGAAAAGGTTTCCAAGGTGTTGTAAAACGCCACGGATTTGGTGGAGTTGGTCAAGCAACTCACGGTCAGCACAACCGTTTGAGAGCACCAGGTTCTGTTGGAGCAAGTTCATATCCATCTCGCGTATTCAAAGGGATGAGAATGGCTGGTCAAACAGGAGATGCTCAGGTAACTGTTCAAAATCTTCAAGTGTTAAAGGTAATTCCAGAACACAATCTTTTATTGATAAAAGGTTCAGTTCCTGGATGTAAAGGTTCAATCGTAATAATTGAAAAATAATGGAACTTAGCGTATATAACATCAAAGGAGAAGCTACCAGTAAAACAGTTGTATTGAATGATACCGTTTTCGGAATCGAACCCAACGACCACGCTATCTACCTCGACGTGAAACAATTTTTGGCAAATTCTCGCCAAGGAACTCACAAGTCGAAAGAGAGAAACGAAGTTGCAGGTTCTACCCGCAAATTGAAAAAACAAAAAGGCACTGGTGGTGCTCGCGCAGGTGATATCAAATCACCAACAATCGTAGGTGGAGGTCGTGTTTTCGGTCCAGTTCCACGCGATTACAGTTTTAAACTGAACAAAAAGGTAAAATCATTGGCTCGTAAATCGGCTTTAGCTTACAAAGCACTTGACAACGCGATAGTTGTTGTTGAAGATTTTGCATTCGAAACACCGAAAACCAAAGATTTTATTGCAATGACTCAAGGTCTGCAAGTAGCTGACAAAAAGTTGGTTTTGGTTTTAGCAGAACAGAATAAAAACGTATATTTGTCGGCTCGAAATTTGGGCAAGACAAGTGTGATTACTGTTCCTGAACTAAACACATACAAAGTGCTGGATGCTAAGTGTTTAATGCTTACAGAAAGCTCAGTTGCTATCATAAACAATTTATAAGGAGAAAGAGAAATGGGAATCATCATTAAACCAATCGTCACAGAAAAAATGACAGCTCTCACCGAAAAACGTAATACTTACGGATTTCGTGTTGCTCCTTCTGCAAATAAAATTCAGATTAAACAAGCAATAGAAGAGCTTTACAGCGTAACAGTAGTGGATGTAAATACACTTAATTACAGCGGTAAACTGAAAAGCCGTAACACCAAATCTGGTGTTGTGAATGGTAGAACAGCCTCTTTCAAAAAGGCATTAATTACCTTGAAAGACGGCGAAGTTATTGATTTTTACAGCAATATTTAATTAAACAATGGCAGTACGTAAATTTAAACCCGTAACACCGGGGCAGAGACACAAAATTATCGGTGCGTTCGATAACATTACTGCAACCGCACCGGAAAAGTCTCTCGTAGTTGGAAAAAGAAAGTCTGGTGGTCGTAACAACCAAGGCAAAATGACCATGCGCTACATTGGTGGTGGTCACAGAAAATTGTACAGATTTATCGATTTCAAAAGAGAGAAAGATGGTGTTCCAGCAGTTGTAAAATCGGTGGAGTATGATCCAAACCGATCAGCAAACATTGCACTACTTTATTATGCAGATGGAGAAAAACGATACATTATCGCTCCAAACGGATTGGAAGTAGGACAAGACATTATGTCGGGAGAGAAAGCTGCTCCAGAAATTGGCAACTCATTGCCATTGAAAAACATCCCTGTAGGTACAATCATTCATAACATTGAATTACGTCCAGGACAAGGCGCAGCCTTCGTTCGTTCAGCAGGTGTTTTTGCACAATTGACTTCGAGAGAAGGAGATTACGCAATTATCAAATTGCCTTCAGGAGAGACTCGTAAAATTCTTTCAACATGTAAAGCAACCATTGGTAGTGTAGGTAATTCAGACCACGGTCTCGAAAGCTCTGGTAAAGCAGGTCGTTCAAGATGGCAAGGTCGCCGCCCACGTAACCGTGGTGTTTCTATGAACCCGGTCGATCACCCAATGGGTGGTGGTGAAGGTCGTTCATCAGGAGGTCACCCACGCTCACGCAAAGGTCTTTACTCTAAAGGTCTTAAGACACGTGCTCCTAAAAAGCAGTCGTCTAAGTATATCATTGAAAGAAGAAAAAAATAATTTGATTAATAAATTAAACTATGAGTCGATCGCTTAAAAAAGGCCCATATATTTATGTGAAGCTTGAAAATAAAATCTTGGCTATGAATGAGTCAGGAAAAAAGACCGTGATTAAAACATGGGCAAGAGCTTCTATGATATCTCCGGATTTTGTAGGCCATACAGTAGCAGTACACAACGGTAACAAATTTATTCCTGTTTACATCACCGAAAATATGGTAGGACACAAGTTGGGCGAATTTTCACCCACCCGTACTTTCCGTGGCCATGGTGGTAACAAGAAACGCTAAGCGCTTCAGGAATATACTATTTGAAAAATAAAAAGATAGAATAAAATGGGTGCAAGAAAAAAGATTTCAGCCGAGAAAAGAAAAGAAGCGCTGAAGACACAATACTTTGCTAAACTGGTAGGCGTTCCTACTTCTCCGCGTAAAATGCGCTTAGTGACCGATATGGTCAGAGGAATGGAAGTTTTCCGTGCGTTAGGTGTATTGAAATTCTCTTCGAAAGAAGCTTCTGCAAGAATAGAAAAATTGCTTCGTTCTGCAATTGCCAATTGGGAACAAAAGAACGACAGAAAAGCCGAAAGCGGTGAGCTTTATATCTCAGAAGTTTTTGTTGATTCTGCTGCAATGATGAAAAGACTACGTCCTGCTCCGCAGGGTCGTGGATACAGAATTCGCAAACGTTCTAACCACGTAACTTTGTTTGTAGATACTGTGGCTAATAAAAACACTAATCAAATTTAACGCAAGATGGGACAAAAAGTTAATCCAATAAGCAACCGCTTAGGTATCATCCGTGGTTGGGACTCTAACTGGTATGGTGGAAAAAACTTCGGAGATACATTATTCGAAGATAGCAAAATCCGCAAATACCTGAATGCTCGTCTTGCTAAAGCAAGTGTTTCGCGCATAGTTATCGAACGTACATTGAAATTGGTTACCATTACTGTCTGTACAGCTCGTCCTGGTATTATTATCGGAAAAGGGGGTCAAGAAGTTGACAAACTGAAAGAAGAGTTGAAAAAAATTACAGACAAAGATGTACAAATCAATATCTTCGAAGTGAAAAAACCTGAGTTAGATGCTGTTATCGTAGCTAACAACATCGCTCGCCAACTCGAGGGAAAAATCGCTTATCGTAGAGCTGTAAAAATGGCAATCGCATCAACCATGAGAATGGGTGCTGAAGGTATTAAAATTCAAATCTCTGGACGTTTGAACGGTGCTGAAATGGCGCGTTCAGAAATGTATAAAGAAGGAAGAACTCCTCTTCATACCTTGAGAGCTGATATCGATTATGCTTTAGCAGAAGCTCTTACAAAGGTTGGATTGTTAGGTGTAAAAGTTTGGATTTGCCGTGGTGAAATCTATGGTAAAAAAGACTTATCTCCATCATTTACAGTACAAAAAGAATCAGGACGTCATCAAGGTGGTGGTCAAGGTGGTCAAAGACGCGAAGGCGGACGTGACGGTCGCGACGGACGTGACAACGGACGATTCAATAAAAGAAACAAGTAATTAACAACACTGAATTTTACAGACAATGTTACAACCGAAGAAAACAAAGTTCAGAAGACAACAGAAGGGGCGCATGAAAGGTGTTGCTCAACGTGGCAATCAGTTGGCATTCGGTTCATTTGGTATAAAAGCTTTAGAATCAAAATGGATCACCGGTCGTCAAATTGAAGCAGCTCGTATCGCGGTAACTCGCTACATGCAACGTCAAGGACAAATCTGGATTCGCATTTTTCCTGATAAGCCTATTACCAAAAAACCAGCCGAAGTACGTATGGGTAAAGGTAAAGGTTCACCAGAAGGCTTCGTTGCACCTGTTACTCCAGGTCGCATCATAATTGAAGTAGAAGGAGTATCCTTTATTATCGCTAAAGAAGCTTTGCGCCTTGCAGCTCAAAAACTTCCAATCACAACTAAGTTTGTGGTACGGCGCGATTATGATACTAACGAAAACGCATAACCGATTATGAAAGTAGCAGAAATTAAAGAATTAAGCACAAAGGAGTTGATCGAAAAAATTGCAGCTGATTCAGCAGCATTGGATCAAATGACCCTAAATCATTCCATCACTCCTTTAGACAATCCTACTAAGATTAAACATCAACGTAGAGACATCGCGAGAATGAATACCATCCTGCGCGAAAGAGAAATTACACAAAAATAACAATTGAGCCTGATGGAAACAAGAAATCTCAGAAAAGAACGTATGGGCGTTGTTTTCAGCAATAAAATGGATAAAACCATTACTATCGCTGTAAAATGGAAAGAAAAACACCCCATCTACGGTAAATTCGTTAACAAAACGAAGAAATATCATGCTCACGACGAGAAAAACGAATGTAATATTGGTGATACAGTCAAGATTATGGAAACTCGTCCGTTGAGTAAATTGAAAAGATGGAGATTAGTAGAAATAATCGAAAGAGCTAAGTAATATGTTACAACAAGAATCAAGACTTATAGTAGCTGACAACAGTGGAGCTAAACAAGCCCTTGTAATCAGAGTATTAGGCGGAACAAGAAAACGCTATGCTACAGTAGGCGATATTATCGTGGTAGCAATCAAAAGCACAATACCTTCGAGTGATGTGAAAAAAGGAGCTGTTTCTAAAGCCATTGTGGTGAGAACCAAAAAGGAAATCCGTCGTGCAGATGGATCGTATATACGATTCGATGATAACGCTTGTGTCCTGTTAAAGGGTGATGGCGAAATGAGAGGAAGTCGTATTTTCGGTCCTGTAGCCAGAGAAATCCGTGCAACAAATATGAAAATTGTGTCACTTGCACCTGAAGTGCTTTAATCCTATACAATAATGGGTAAACTACATATCAAAAAAGGCGACACCGTTTACGTAAATGCCGGCAACGACAAAGGTAAAACCGGTCGTGTCCTAGAAGTGCAAATCAGCAAAAGCCGTGCTATTGTTGAAGGCGTAAATATGGTATCAAAAAGTACCAAGCCAAACGCACAAAGTCCTCAAGGAGGAATTGTAAAAAAAGAAGCTGCTATTCACATTTCAAATTTGAATCCATTGGATCCAAAATCTGGAAAACCAACTCGTATTAGCCGTAAGCTAAACGATAATGGAGCTTTAGTTCGTGTATCAAAAAAATCAGGAGAGGAGATTAAGTAATGAGCAATACTGCTAGTCTTAAAAACGATTATAAGGAAAGAGTTGCACCTGCATTGATGAAAGAATTCGGGTACAAATCTGTAATGCAAGTTCCTGTATTAAAGAAAATCGTTATCAATCAAGGACTTGGTATCGCTGTGGCCGATAAGAAAATTATCGAAACAGCTATCACTGAGTTGACAAATATTACGGGACAAAAGGCTGTTGCAACCCTTTCTCGTAAAGATATTTCTAACTTTAAGTTGCGTAAAAAAATGCCAATTGGTGTAATGGTAACATTGCGTCGTGAGCAAATGTATGAATTCTTGGAGCGTCTCGTTCGCGTTGCACTTCCTCGTATTCGTGACTTCAAAGGTATCGAAGGAAAATTGGATGGCCGCGGAAATTATACACTGGGCATCACAGAGCAAATCATTTTTCCTGAAATTAATATAGACAATATTAGTAAAATTCTGGGAATGAATATTACCTTTGTGACCTCTGCAAAAACAGATGAAGAAGGGTATGCGCTTTTGAAAGAATTTGGCTTACCATTTAAGAACGCTAAAAAAGATTAATTGATATGGCTAAAGAATCAATGAAAGCCCGTGAGGTGAAAAGAGCGAAGCTCGTCGCTAAGTATGCTGCAAAAAGAGAGCAACTTAAGAAAGACGGTAACTACGAAGCTCTTCAGGCTCTACCTAAAAATGCTTCTCCGGTTCGTTTGCACAATCGTTGCAAAATCACTGGAAGACCGAAAGGATATGTACGTCAATTTGGCGTGTCTCGTATCCAATTTCGCGAAATGGCATCAGCAGGATTAATTCCGGGTGTTAGAAAAGCAAGCTGGTAAGAAGATATTAGTGTGTTAAATATTGTCCGGGTAGTCCGGATCAATTTAATTATTTTTTATTATGACAGATCCAATAGCAGATTATTTGACCAGACTAAGAAACGCGATTAAAGCAAATCACCGCGTTGTTGAAATCCCTGCGTCAAATCTCAAAAAAGAAATCACAAAGATTCTTTTTGAAAAAGGCTACATCCTTAATTATAAGTTTGTAGAAGAAGGCCCTCAAGGGTCAATTAAAGTTGCGTTGAAGTATGATCCTATCAACAAAGTAAACGCAATAAAAACATTGAAAAGAGTATCAACACCAGGTTTACGTCAGTACGTTGGTCACAACGACCTTCCACGCGTATTAAACGGTTTGGGTATTGCCATTATCTCTACATCGAAAGGTGTTATGACTGATAAAGAGGCAAGAGAACTCCAAATTGGTGGTGAAGTTATGTGTTACATTTATTAAGAAGGGGAGGAAGTAAGAATGTCAAGAATTGGAAAATTACCTATTGCCATCCCTGCCGGAGTAAGTGTTTCAGTTTCAGAAAACACAGTAAGTGTGAAAGGGCCAAAAGGCACAATGACACAAGACTTAACAGGTGGTATAGTAGTAGCTGTAGAAGAAGGTAATGTCGTGTTGTCGCGTCCTACCGACGAAGCACAGCATCGTGCTTTGCATGGTTTGTATCGTTCATTAATCAACAATATGGTTTTAGGTGTTTCTACCGGATACCGTAAAGAGATGGAATTAGTAGGTGTAGGTTATCGTGTATCAAACGATGGTCAGGTGATTGAATTCTCACTTGGTTATAGCCACAATATCTTCTTAAAAGTTCCAGCTGAGATTAAAGTTGAAACCAAATCAGAGAGAAATAAAAACCCATTGTTAATCCTCGAATCTTGCGACAAACAGTTGCTTGGTCAGGTTTGTTCAAAAATCCGTTCGTTCCGTAAACCTGAACCATACAAAGGAAAAGGTGTTAAGTTCGTAGGTGAAATACTTCGCAGAAAGTCAGGAAAATCTGCAGGTAAGGGTAAATAATTCAAGTAAATAAGCTATACTATGTTAAAAAAGATAGAAAGAAGGCTGAGAATTAAACGCAGCGTACGAGCAAAAATTAGTGGTACTGCCACTATGCCTCGTTTGACTGTTTTCAGAAGCAATAGTCAGATATATGCACAAATCATTGATGATTTGCAAGGCAAAACACTTGTTTCGGCAAGCTCTTTGGGACTTGAGAAAGTAGCCAAAAAAGAATTAGCTGCACAAGTAGGCGCTTTGATCGCTAAAAAAGCTGTAGAAGCAGGTATTGTTGGTGTCGTTTTCGATCGTAACGGATATTTGTACCACGGCAGAATTAAAGAATTGGCAGAAGCTGCCCGTAATGCAGGACTTAAATTTTAATCGCTATGTCAGTAAATAACAATAAAGTAAAAACAACTACCGATTTAGAATTGAAAGATAGATTGGTTGCCATCAATCGTGTTACAAAAGTAACCAAAGGTGGACGTACATTCAGTTTCTCTGCAATTGTAGTAGTAGGTAACGAAGATGGAATAGTAGGTTGGGGTCTTGGTAAAGCGGGTGAAGTAACAAGTGCTATCGCTAAAGGTGTTGAAGCTGCTAAGAAGAACTTAATCAAGGTTCCAGTATTGAAAGGTACAATCCCACATGAACAATTTTCTAAATTCGGTGGAGCTGAAGTATTCTTGAAACCTGCATCTCATGGTACTGGTGTAAAAGCTGGTGGTGCGATGCGTGCAGTGTTAGAAAGTGTTGGAGTAACCGACGTGTTAGCGAAATCTAAAGGCTCATCAAATCCTCACAACTTGGTAAAAGCTACCATTGTTGCTTTGGGCGAACTTCGCGATGCTTACACCGTTGCTCAAAACAGAGCTGTCACTTTAGAAAAAGTATTTAAAGGTTAATTAAGGAGACTACGAAATGGCAACAATAAAAATCAAACAAGTAAAAAGCAGAATCAAATGTCCTGCAATCCAAAAAAGAACATTGGATGGATTGGGTTTGAGAAAACTCAACAAAATTGTAGAGCACGAAGCAACACCTCAAATTTTGGGAATGGTTGCTAAAGTTAGCCACTTGGTGTCTGTTGTAGAATAATTGAATAATAAAGTAAATTTATAAAGATATGAATTTAAGTAATTTGAAACCTGCTGCAGGTTCTACTAAAACTAGAAAAAGAATCGGTCGTGGTACTGGATCAGGATTAGGTGGAACATCTACAAGAGGTCACAAAGGGGCTAAATCTAGATCAGGTTACTCTAGAAAAATCGGTTTTGAAGGAGGTCAGATGCCTATTCAAAGACGTTTGCCTAAATTTGGTTTCAAGAATTTCAATAGAGTAGAATTCAAGGCTGTCAATCTTGACACTTTGCAAACACTTGCTGAAAGTCTTTCTGTAACTAAAATCGGAATTGAGAATTTAATCGAAGCTGGCTTCATTTCATCTAATCAATTGGTTAAAATCCTAGGTAATGGATTATTGACTATTAAACTTGATGTTGAAGCAAATGCTTTTTCTAAATCAGCCGAAGCTGCAATTGTAGCTGCTGGTGGTACCGTAGCTAAAATCTAATTACAATGAGCGCAGTTGACACCATAAAAAACATTTGGAAGATTGAAGATTTGAGAAGCCGTATTTTAACAACGCTTCTGCTTGTTACCGTTTATCGGTTTGGTTCATTCGTTGTGCTTCCGGGTATTGACCCAGATGCATTAGCTGGACTTCAATCGCAGACGCAGAGTGGTCTTTTATCTCTTCTCGATATGTTTTCGGGAGGTGCATTCTCTCACGCATCTATTTTTGCGTTGGGTATTATGCCCTACATCTCTGCTTCTATTGTGATTCAGCTTTTGACAATTGCTGTTCCAAAATTCCAAAAAATGCAAAAGGAAGGCGAAAGCGGAAGAAGAAAAATGAATCAATATACACGTTATTTGACAGTTGCGATTCTTTTATTCCAAGCACCTTCATACCTTATTAACTTGAATGTTCAATTAAAGAACGCAAGTTCGGTTCTTCCTGCAGGTATTTGGTTTATGATTTCTTCTACTATTATTTTGGCTGCTGGTAGTATGTTCATTATGTGGTTGGGTGAAAGAATAACCGACAAAGGAATTGGTAATGGTATTTCATTTATCATTCTGGTTGGTATCATTGCACGCTTACCACAAGCTATCACTCAAGAATTTATACTTAAATTCACCGAGAAAGCAGCTGGAGGTCTGGTACTGTTCCTAGTCGAAATTATTGTCTTATTAATGGTTATTGCTGCTGCAATATTATTGGTTCAGGGTACACGCAAAGTCCCTGTACAATATGCAAAGCGTATTGTAGGTGAAAAACAATACGGTGGTGCTCGTCAGTATATTCCATTAAAGATTAATGCGTCTGGTGTTATGCCAATCATTTTTGCTCAGGCGATTATGTTTATTCCAGTTACTATCGTGGGATATTCTCACATGGAATCGGTAGGGCCATTTGTACAGTCATTTCTGACACACACTGGTTGGGGGTATAATGTAACATTTGCAATTTTGATTATTGCATTTACTTATTTTTATACTGCAATCACCATTCAACCTAATCAAATGGCTGAAGATATGAAACGTAATAACGGCTTCATACCTGGTATCAAACCAGGGAAAAAGACAGCAGAATATTTGGATGAGATTATGTCGCGTATCACTTTGCCTGGATCAATGTTCTTAGCATTAATAGCGATTATGCCTGCTTTTGCAAGTATATTTGGTGTTGGGCAAGCGTTCTCTCAATTTTTTGGAGGAACCTCACTTTTGATCTTAGTCGGTGTAGTTTTGGATACTTTGCAACAAGTAGAAAGTCACTTATTAATGCGTCACTACGATGGATTGTTGAAATCCGGTCGTATCAAAGGCAGAAGTGGTTCGTATTGATCTAATGATATATATTAAGACAGAAGAGGAGATAGAGCTTATTCGTCAGAGTTCGCTTTTAGTAGGAAAAACATTGGGTCAAGTTGCTGAGATGATACGACCAGGTATCACAAGTCTTGAACTCGATAAAAGAGCTGAAGAATTTATTCGAGATAATGGTGGCATACCAGCTTTCTTAGGTTACAGTGGTTTTCCAAATACGTTATGTGCTTCACCAAACGATCAAGTTGTTCACGGTATTCCGAATAAGCAACATTTGATAGAGGGTGATGTTATCTCAATCGATTGTGGAGTTTTGATGAACGGTTATTACGGAGATTCTGCATACACATTTTGTGTAGGAGAAGTTGCTCCAGAGGTCAAAAGGCTATTGGATGTAACAAAAGAATCACTCTATATTGGAATTGAAAAATCTGTGCACGGAAGTCGAGTTGGTGATATAGGTAATGCGATTCAAGAATATTGTGAGAGTCGTTCTTATTCTGTTGTTAGAGAATTAGTAGGACATGGTGTTGGCAGAAAACTACACGAAGCTCCTGAGGTTCCGAATTATGGAAGAAGAGGTACTGGACCAATGTTAAAATCAGGAATGGTAATTGCTATTGAACCAATGATTAATCAAGGTTCACGTAATATGACCTTTGAACGCGATGGATGGACAACCCGTACAAAAGATGGTAAAATGTCGGCTCATTTTGAGCACACATTAGCAATCAGAAACGGGAAAGCAGATATTCTTTCATCGTTTGAATATGTAGAAGAAGTATTAAATCGTAAATCGTAAATTTGTCAATATGTCTAAACAGTCAGCAATTGAGCAAGACGGAGTGATCACGGAAGCATTGTCAAATGCAATGTTCAGAGTCGAACTCGAAAATGGACACGAAATTACAGCACACATTTCAGGAAAAATGCGGATGCACTACATCAAAATTTTACCTGGAGATAAAGTGAGAGTAGAAATGTCTCCTTATGATTTATCAAAAGGGAGAATTGCTTTTAGATACAAATAATAAAACTATAGGATATGAAAGTAAGAGCATCATTGAAGAAGCGTACCCCCGATTGCAAAATCGTGAGAAGAAACGGACGCTTGTATGTAATAAACAAGAAAAACCCGAAGTATAAACAACGTCAGGGATAATTTATTAATTTTGCAAAAAAAATCAAGTATATGGCTATAAGAATAGTTGGGGTTGACTTGCCGCAAAATAAAAGAGTTGAAATCGCATTGACCTACATTTTTGGAATCGGTCGCAGCAGATCTAATACAATTTTATCTAAAGCTGGAGTCGATAAAGACATCAAAGTAAAAGATCTAACAGATGATCATGCAGCTGCAATTCGTGAGATTATTGGCGCTGAGTTTAAAGTAGAGGGTGATTTACGCTCTGAAGTACAATTGAACATCAAGCGATTGATGGATATTGGTTGTTATCGTGGTGTTCGCCACCGTATTGGTCTTCCTCTTAGAGGTCAAAGTACCAAAAACAATGCTCGTACTCGTAAGGGTAAAAAGAAAACTGTTGCAAACAAGAAAAAAGCTACTAAATAATAAGTATTATGGCAAAGAAAACAGTCGCTGCGAAGAAGAGAAATGTGAAAGTAGATGCAAATGGACAACTTCACGTACACTCATCTTTCAACAACATTATTGTTTCGCTGGCTAATAGCGAAGGGCAAGTAATCTCTTGGTCTTCAGCCGGTAAAATGGGTTTTAGAGGTTCTAAAAAGAATACTCCTTATGCTGCTCAAATGGCAGCTCAAGATTGCGCGAAAATTGCATTCGACCTTGGCTTGAGAAAAGTAAAGGCTTATGTGAAAGGGCCGGGTAACGGACGTGAGTCTGCTATCAGAACTATTCATGGGGCTGGTATCGAGGTTTCTGAAATCATCGATGTAACACCACTTCCACACAATGGATGTCGTCCACCTAAAAGAAGAAGAGTTTAAATAATCCGAATTTTTTTTGAGTCCTAATTCGTGAATAGATTACACTAACACCTCTCTGTAATCGCGGCTGCACCAATTCGGATTCTTCTTTGAATAATTAATATTAAAAACAATGGCAAGATATACTGGACCAAAATCAAGAATTGCTCGAAAATTTGGTGAAGCTATTTTCGGACCTGATAAAGTTCTTTCTAAGAAAAACTATCCTCCAGGTCAGCATGGCAATGCAAGAAAAAGAAAAACATCAGAATATGGTATTCAGCTTCGTGAAAAACAAAAAGCTAAATACACTTATGGTGTTCTCGAAAAACAATTCCGTAACTTATTTGAAAAAGCATCACGTACCAAAGGTATTAAGGGTGAAGTATTACTTCAATTCCTAGAAGCTCGTTTGGATAATGTTGTTTTCCGTATGGGACTTGCGCCAACGCGCTCAGCTGCTCGTCAGTTAGTTTCACACAGACACATTTGTGTAAACGGTAAGGTTGTGAACATTCCTTCTTTCTCAGTGAAAGCAGGTCAAGTAATTTCGGTACGCGAAAAGTCAAAATCATTGGAAGTCATCGTTGATGCACTTGCTGGTTTTAACCATAGCAAATACCCTTGGTTGGAGTGGGATAAATCGTCTATGGCAGGAACTTTCCTTCATTTGCCAGATAGAACAGATATTCCAGAAAATATCAAAGAACAATTGATCGTAGAATTATATTCTAAATAATAAGTAAATTCATGGCGATATTAGCATTTCAAAAACCCGATAAAGTTATAATGCTAGAGGCAGACGCAACATTCGGTAAATTCGAGTTTCGTCCCTTGGAGCCCGGCTATGGTATTACAGTAGGTAATGCTTTGCGCCGTATTCTCCTTTCTTCATTAGAAGGTTTTGCAATCATGTCTATCAAAATAGACGGTGTAGAACACGAATTTTCTTCTATCCCAGGTGTAATTGAAGATGTGACAAACATCATCTTGAACATCAAAAAGGTTAGACTAAAACAAATTGTTGAAGAAATAGAAAACGAAAAAGTTATAATCAATGTTTCCGGTACCGAAGTTTTCAAAGCGGGCGATATTAGTAAACATTTAACTGGATTTGAGGTGTTAAACCCCGAATTAGTGATCTGTAACTTAAGCCCATCAGCAAGTTTTTCTATTGAATTAGCTATCAATAAAGGTCGTGGATATGTTCCAGCAGAAGAGAATAGAGGTGTAAGCGAAGATGTGAATGTTATTCCTATCGATGCAATTTACACTCCCATTCGCAACGTCAAATATGCCGTTGAGAACTTTCGTGTAGAGCAAAAAACTGACTACGAGAAACTAGTAATAGAGATCGAAACTGACGGATCAATTCATCCAAAAGATGCATTAAAAGAGTCAGCTAAAATTTTGATTTATCATTTCATGCTTTTCTCTGATGAGAAAATCACTCTTGAAATGAATGATTCAGAAGGTGGCGAAGATTTTGATGAAGAAGTTTTACACATGCGCCAATTACTCAAAACAAAATTGGTAGATATGGATCTTTCTGTACGTGCATTGAATTGTCTTAAATCTGCAGATGTTGAAACATTGGGAGAATTAGCTCAATACAACAAAGCTGATTTATTGAAATTCAGAAACTTTGGTAAAAAGTCTTTGACAGAGTTAGATGAGTTACTTGTTAACTTGAATCTATCTTTTGGTATGGATATCTCGAAATATAAATTAGACAAAGAGTAAAACAATGAGACACAATAAGAAATTCAATCATTTGAGCCGCACTCACTCTCACAGAGAGGCAATGTTGGCAAATATGGCGTCTTCACTGATTAAACATAAGCGTATTTTTACAACAGTTGCGAAAGCAAAAGCTTTGAGAATTTACGTTGAGCCTCTGATTACAAAATCTAAAGAGGATACTACTCACTCAAGACGTACCGTATTTAGTTATTTAGGTGATAAATTTGCTGTGACAGAATTATTCCAATCTGTAGCTGCAAAAATCGCTGATAGACCAGGTGGATATACACGTATTTTGAAGACAGGAAATCGTTTAGGCGATAACGCTTCTATGTGCTTTATCGAATTGGTTGACTATAACGAAAATATGTTGAAAGAATCGGCTGCTAAGAAAACTAGATCACGCCGCTCTTCTGCAAAGAAAAAGACTGAGGTTGTAGATGCTACTCCAGTAGTTGAAACTCCAACTACTGAAGCACCTGCTGCTGAATAATATTCAAGTTAAATTTAGGAAGAGACCATATCTTATGATATGGTCTCTTTTTGTTTGATATCATCGGGAGATTGCAATTTGTGTATTTGTAAATAATAGACTATTTTTGTACTAAATTAAAAAAATGAATATATGCGTATAAGAATACATAGAGAAGGATGGGATTTATTAGTCTTGTCATTGTTGTTACTAATAGTATTGGATTTGCTACTGTGGTTCAAGACCTCTCCAGTTGTATTTTATTCTGTGTTTTCTTCAACCAGTATCATTTACTTGCTTTTAGTAAATTTCTTTCGTTGTCCTCGTAGAATATATACAGGAGAGACCCAGAATATGGTTATTTCACCTTGCGATGGCAAAGTTGTTGTTATCGAAGAGGTTTATGAACCAGAATATTTTCAAGACAAGCGACTTCAAGTCTCTATCTTTATGTCTCCTTTAAATGTTCACGCAAACTGGTATCCTGCCAATGGTATAGTAAAATACGTTACCCATCACGAAGGTCGATTTCAAGGTGCTTATTTACCAAAATCGAGTACAGAAAATGAGCGGTCTACTATTGTAATTGAAACGGAGGAAGGAGTTAAAATCTTAGTTCGTCAAGTTGCGGGTGCTCTTGCACGAAGAATTGTGACCTATTCCGATATAGATGATATTTGTCGAATCAACGAATTTCTTGGATTTATTAAATTTGGTTCACGTTTAGATTTGTATTTTCCTCTTGGTACGGATGTGTTAGTAGAATTAGAACAAAAGGTAACTGGTAATTTAACTCAGATTGCAAAACTCAAATAATGGACATTAAAAGACATATTCCGAATACAATTACTAGTCTCAACCTTTTTGCAGGTTGTGTCGCTGCTGTTTTGGCTTTTCAAGGGGATTTTGTGATTACTGCATTGCTTGTATATTTAGCATCATTGTTCGATTTCCTTGATGGATTTGCAGCGCGAGCTCTGAAAGCCTACTCTGCTATTGGCAAGGAGTTAGATTCTCTAGCTGATATGGTTAGCTTTGGTTTTGTACCTGCAATTGTAGTTTTTGTCATGTTGAAAAATGGGCTTACTGATTCTCCATTCTCACATATAATTCCTTACACGGCTTTTTTGTTAGCAGTCTTTTCAGGGTTGCGATTGGCTATTTTTAATATTGACGATAGACAAACAGTTTCATTCATAGGCCTCCCTACTCCTGCAAATGGACTCTTTTGGGTAAGCTTTGCAGCATGGTATCAGCAAAGTAATCTATCTAACTTGCAACCAGGAGTTTTGCTGGTTTTTGTGGCACTGTTTTCTTTTCTTCTAGTGTCGAGTCTACCTATGTTTTCTTTGAAAATTAAAAATCTATCTTTCAAAGAAAATGCACTTCCCTTTCTATTGCTAATATCTGGATTGGGATTGATTATTTTCTATGGATATCTTGGTGTTTCTCTTTCAATTGGAATTTATATTATAAGTTCGTTGTTTGTAAAAATAATTAAACGTTGAACTCAAACCAAATTCGTTTGTTTTGATCTTATAGATAAACTTCACTAATATGTCATTTATATTATTTCTATTTGTCATTATATTATTATTGATTCTGTCGGTATTATCCTTCGGAATCAGTATGATTAGAGGCATATTGTCTATTTTCTTTCCTTCGTTACGCCGTACGGCCAATTCTTCATTTGGTGGTCAGAATACACATACTCATCATACACAAGATGAGCCAACGTCTTCCAAAAGAAAAAAGATTTTTGATAGATCAGAAGGGGATTATGCCGAATATGAAGAAATCAAGAAGTAAGGTTATCTTCTCTTTTTAAAAAAGTTTTTCAATAGTGCTGAGCACTCGTCTGCCAAAATATTATTCGCAATTTGAGTTTTTGGATGCAATACACCTAATGTGTTTGTCGTATATCCTTTCTTTGAATCTGAAGCACCATAGACAATTCTCGTAATTTGAGACCAGCCCAATGCTCCAGCGCACATACTGCAAGGTTCTAGTGTGACGTAGAGTGTGCAATCGGTTAAATATTTCCCACCCAATACATTTGCTGCCATTGTAATGGCTTGCATTTCTGCGTGAGCAGTTACATCGTTAAGTGTTTCTGTTAAATTATGAGCTCTTGCTATAATCGTTTGATTGCATACGACAACTGCACCAACGGGAATTTCTCCAGAGTCAAATGCTTTTCGAGCCTCTTGAATGGCATATTTCATAAAGTATTCGTCAGAGAGCACCATTATTTTCGGATTTCATTTTCATTGAAAAGGGTTGGGTAGTCTTCTTCTGTTTTTTTCCAAAGATATGACATTACAACCTCCCGAATCCAACGAGATTGGTTCTCGATTTTATGTTTGTCGAGATATTGGCGCATCATGTTGAATTCTTTTTCATTGAGTGAAAAGGTAATCTTATTTTCTCTTTTTAGAGAAGCTTTTGCAGGTTGCTTTTGAGGCAATTTCTTTTTCATCGGATGCTATGCTACTATTGAACGCAAAGATACATAATAATTGAATTAACAGAACGTGTATATTTGTAATATTTAGATAGCAAAATGCTATAATAATCTTTCTAATTTGAGACAATTATTTATTATATTGTGTTTTTTAGCATATTTTTTTGAGATATTATTTTAGAAAACGATATAAAAAAACTACCTTTGCAGGAGTTTTTAAAACCCCTTAATAAGTTTTATTACAATGATTAAAGTAGGTATTAATGGATTTGGCCGCATCGGACGTTTGGTATTCCGTGCTGCTCAAGAGAGAAATGACATCCTTATCGTTGGTATTAACGATTTGATCGATGTTGAGTACATGGCTTATATGCTTCGTTACGATTCAGTTCACGGACAATTCAAAGGTTCAATCGAGGTAAAAGATGGCGCGCTAGTTGTTAATGGAAACACTATCCGTGTTACTGCTGAGAGAAACCCAGCTGATTTGAAGTGGGATGCTGTAGGCGCTGAGTACGTAGTTGAGTCAACTGGTTTGTTCTTAACTAAAGAATCGGCACAAGGTCACATCACTGCTGGTGCAAAACGTGTTGTTATGTCTGCACCTTCAAAAGATGACACCCCTATGTTCGTTATGGGTGTAAACCACAAATCTTACAAAGGCGAAACTTTTGTTTCAAATGCCTCTTGTACTACTAACTGTTTAGCTCCTTTGGCTAAAGTTATCAATGATAAATTTGGTATTGTTGAAGGTTTGATGACAACAGTTCATGCAACTACAAACACTCAAAAAACAGTTGATGCTCCATCTGCAAAAGATTGGAGAGGTGGACGTGCTGCCGGTGGTAACATTATCCCTTCATCAACAGGTGCTGCTAAAGCAGTAGGTGTTGTTATTCCTGAATTGAAAGGTAAATTAACTGGTATGGCTTTCCGTGTTCCAACATTGGACGTATCTGTTGTTGACTTGACTTGCCGCATCGAAAAAACTGCTTCTTATGCAGAAATTTGTGCTGCTTTGAAAGCTGCTTCAGAAGGCGAAATGGCTGGTGTATTGGGTTATACTGAAGACGAAGTTGTTTCAGCTGACTTTATTCACGAAGTTCGCACTTCGGTTTTTGATGCTAAAGCAGGTATAGCTTTGAATGGTAACTTCGTAAAATTGGTGTCATGGTATGACAACGAGTGGGGTTATTCTAACAAAGTTCTAGATTTAGTTGCTCACATGACAACTGTTTAATCAAAAACATATAAATAAAAAACCTGCTTTAATTAATTTTAAAGCAGGTTTTTTTGTAGTCTTTACTTTTTCTATAATGATTTAGGTGTGGTGAACTTGAAAGAGCTACCTTTACCCATTTCACTTTCTACCCATATTCTTCCTCCTTGCTTTTCTACAAACTCTTTGCACAGCATTAACCCCAATCCAGTACCTTTCTCATTTGCGGTACCTTTCGTTGTAATACTGTTCTCAATTTTGAATAGTTTTTGGAGATTTTCTGGTGAGATGCCAACGCCATTGTCTGTTATCGATATTTCAATGAATTCCTCCTCTTCTCTAGCAGAAATTACAATACTTCCACCTATGTTTGAGAATTTTATGGCATTCATTATTAGGTTTCTCAAAACAGTTTGCACCATGTTTGAATCTGTCTGAATGCTAATCGTATCATTAATTGAATGTGTTAATGCGATCTCCTTTTGTTTTGAAATCTCCTTGTGGTGAGCTATATTTAACTCAACTAACTCTTTGAGATTTAGTTTCTGTTTAACAAAATCGAAAGAGCTTCTTTGAATTTTAGCCCATTCAAGTAAATTCTCTAGGAGCTTAAATGTCTGCTTCGTAGTTTCGTTTTGTATTGATATTAATTCAAGCCTTGTTTCGTCATCATACGAGTCATAATTGCTCAACAACAGGTCGCTCATTCCTAATAGAACGCTAAATGGATTTCGTAAATCGTGGGCAATAATTGAGAAGAATTTATCTTTTGTAGAATTTAACTCTTCTAGTTCTTTGCTTTGTTGGCGTAATTTTAAATGTGTGCTGACACGTGCTTTAACCTCTTCAGCCTGAAAGGGTTTTGTAATAAAGTCTACTCCTCCCGATGTGAGAGCTTTCACAATGTCGCTAGTATCGTTTAGAGCGCTAATAAATATGACTGGTATGTCTGAAAGTTCAGGATTCTCTTTTAGTTTTTCACAGACCTCATATCCATTCATATCAGGCATCATAATATCTAATAGAATCAGAGAAGGCTTCTCTTTCTCAGCTGCTTGCAAAGCCAATGAGCCACTTGGAACAGGTCTCACTTTATAACCCTCGTTTTTAAGTATTGCACCTAAAAGCTTAAGATTAGCAGGTATATCGTCAACGATGAGAATGTTAGGTGTGTCGTGAAATGAGTCGTTCATAATCTCCAATTTTATCAAATGTCACTATTTAAAATAGAGTGCAGGAATGCGTAATCATAGTTTGTGGTATGTATCTTGAGCTGATTTGCAATATTAGGAAATTGAGGTTCGATATTGTTTATTAATTCAAGTAGAAGGTCAAAGTCAGCGGCAGAAAGAGCCTCTTGCATCTCTTGAATCAGAACTTCAGGCAATTTACTAATTTCATCTGATAAAATAATATTATCAGAAACTAATTTTGTTTCCATTAAAGATGAATCATCCTCATAAATATAATTGATACCTAGAGTTTGTGCTATTTTTCCGAATAATTCATTTTCTCTGAAGGGTTTATGAATATATCCACTAATGCCTGCTTTATCTATCGAATCTTTGTCTTCTTCAAAAGTGCTTGCTGTTAATGCTATAATTGGCGTAGCTAGGCCATTGGGCATTGTTTTTATGATACGCGAAGCCGTATATCCATCCATTATTGGCATACGAATATCCATTAAAATCAAGTCTGGATTCCATTTTTTGAATACATTAATAGCAATCTCTCCATTTATTGCAGTATTTGTTTCAAATCCAATTAATTGTAAAAGATTTTGCGCCACTCTTAGATTTTCTTCGCGATCATCTACGATCAAAATCTTATAGATTCGATGATTTTCTTCGATGTGAAGGACTCTCTTTTTAGATATATCGACTATTTGATCTTTACTTCCTTTTTTAATGGTCACACAAAATGAAAAAGTAGCGCCTTTTCCAAGTTCACTATCTACTTTTATATCACCGTTCATTAATAGGGCTAATTGACGACTTAGAGCAAGCCCCAATCCTGTACCACTGCCTTTGTTCATGCCACTATTTGTTTGCTCAAAATGTCTGAAAAGGCGATCTTGCTCTTCTTTTGGTATACCTAGACCAGTATCTTTTACATCTACACATAATTCAAACGATTCTTTACTTATCTTTTTCGAATTTATGATAACAGAAATCTCTCCTTTTTCTGTGAATTTTATTGCATTGCTAATCAAATTGACAAATATTTGTCTTAGTTTCGTTTCATCCACTACTACAAATTGAGGTAAATCAGTAGATTTTGTAAATAATAAAGAGAGATGTTTGGCTTGTGCCGGTTCTTTAAAAAGTTGTTCTACATTATCTAGAAATGCTAATAAATCAATATTGTTTGAAACAAGCTGCATTCTTCCAGCCTCAACTTTTGAAAGCTCTAAGATATCGTTAATTAATTTTAATAGATGCTCTCCTGCATTTATGATCGAGTTGTTGTATTCTTTCTGTGTTTCGGTAAGTAATTTTTCGCGGTTTAATAATTGAGAGAAGCCAATAATTGCATTTAAAGGAGTTCTAATTTCGTGAGACATATTTGCTAAGAAAAGACTCTTCGACTTATTAGCACGTTCCGCCTCAGTAGCCATTTCAGTAGCTTTCTGAGTTGCTGATTCCAAATAACTATTGGTCTCTATTAGTTTTTTATCTGCACCTATTCTGGTTTTTACATTTACAATCAAATGTGCAAACAAGCGGAAGAATATTATCTCTTTGTCAGTATAAACACGTGTCGATTTTACCGAGTCAAATCCTATAAATCCTATACATTTGCCACTAGAAAGCATTGGGATGGTAATAAGACTTTTAATTTCTTGAGAGAGTAGATTCTCTTTTTCAGGACTATCTTCCATTTTGGAAGTGTCTTCAATGTAAAGAATATTACCTGCAGAATGGGTTTCTACCCAGTCTTGAATTGTATCAATAGAGAAATTCTGTAAGCTGTCAATTTGAGGAGTGATTCCTTCATTGCACCATTCATATTCATTCGATATAGTTCTATTTTCGAAGTCATAATTGAAAAGATAACTACGATCAGCATCTACAAACTCTCCAATCTCTTTTAAAGATTCACTTATTGTTATGTCAACCTCTTCGATAGGTAAATTTATAAAAACCGAAGCCATCCTCACTAAAATATTTTGCAATTCAGTTTGCTGCAAGAGTGCATCTTCAGCTTTCTTTCGTTGAGTTATATCCGTCATTACAGAGAGGTGGAATTGATTACCTCCTGATTCTATTACTTCATTCGAGAAAATTCCGTTTATCGAGTGATTATTTTTAGTTTTTATGTCAACTTCTAGATTGAGAATTTTGCCGCTTTTCTGAAGTTCATTCGCAATAATTTCTCGCTGATCAGAGTCTGAGAATATATTCAACTCTTGAATCTTTTGGTCTATAATTTCGACTCTGTCAAATCCTGTTTTTTCTAAAAACGCCTCATTTACTTCGGTAATAGTTCCGTCCGGAGCGGTCGCCAAAAGCATCAAAGCTGGGCTGTTATTGAAAATTGTATTGAATTTGTGTAGCGCCGCCTGCTCAACCGATAAATCTTTAGAAACACCAAATATACAATCCTCGCCATTCCATTTTCCAAACCAAATCGTTGTTTCTACTGGAATATGTTGTCCATTTTTCTTCACTAACGGCAGACTGCAAGAATTCTCAGTTCCTGCAAAAATGGCACGAAAAGTTTGTTCCGCTTCTTCTCTTTTTTCAGCAGGTCGTATATCAATAACATTTTTCTCGTGAAGTTCTTCTTGTGTATATCCTAGTTTGTTTATAAATGCTGCATTGGTAAATATGGGTCTTCCAGTAATGTCGGCAACCATAATCATATCGTCCATTGATTCGAAGAATGTGCGAAAATTATGCTCACTTTCTTTTCGTTTTTCTTCTGCAATTTTTCGATCAGTTATATCATGACTAACACCTACTAACCCAATAATTTCTCCATGAATATCTCTGAGAGGCACTTTAGCACCCATCATCCAATGTATATTTCCTAAGTTATCTGTAATATGACCTTCAATATTAAGTATTGACTCGCCTTTTTGAAGCACATAATCATCTTCTTCTTTCGCCTTTTTCCACTCTTTCTCCGGGTATAATTCTCGGTCAGTTTTGCCAAGAAGTTCAACTTCAGTATCTTTTCCCGAAAGTCCAACTTCTTTCGCATTGGCAAGAATTTTACGAGTCTCTTTATCTTTTACATAAACAGCATCGGGAAGTAGATCGATGATGGTACGAAGTAAAGAGCGCTCATTATGCAACTCCTCTTCTGCTTTTTTACGTTCGGTTATATCTCTTTCGATAAACAGAATTGAGGTCGGTTTTCCATCTGAATCGAGAAGTATAGTTGAGTTTACATCCACATAGAATCGTGATTGATCTTTGCGAATGACCTTGTATTCGGTAATTTTGTTTTCGTTCTCGCCGGTGTATAATTTGCCGATATTCTTTTTTAATAATTCGTGATCAGATGGGTCGATAAATTCAAAAATAGATTTGTTGATATAAAAATCCTTTTCTTCAATCGCATAACCAAACATTTCTACTAATTTCCCTGACATATAGATCAGTTTTCCATCAAGCGATGTGATACCAATTCCATCTGGTGAAGCAGAAATAATTGCCTCCCATTTCTTACTGCTTTGAAGAAACTCTTCTTCCGCAGTTTTTTGTGCGGTAATATCAACAAAACTAACTAGCAGTTTCTCTTTACCATCCACCATTATCTCTTTAACTGTACGTAATATTGGGATGGTCGTGTTATCTTTTCTAACTAAAATTGATTCACTGTTTCCGGCAAGTGATTCTTTTGTGCATTCTTCATAATTTGAGCTCTCTCTATTGCAGAATATCTTATGACAATGAATTCCTTCAATATTTTCTTTCCTATCCCCTATCAAAGCCAATCCAAACACATTAGCATTTTCGACTACCAATGTATCTGGATCGATAAGTACAATACCAACAGCTATATTTTCTAACAATGAGCGTTGAAACTCCGTATTTCGCTGCAATTTGAGCTCCATAGCCATACGATCAGAAATATCGTGGATAATGGAAAATAAAAGCATTTGACCTTCCTGATTGATAGGAGTTGAGTGCACTTCTACAAATCTATCCTCTCCAGTGGAAAGTCTATGTTTGAAAATAAATAGATTGGTTTTTAGTTCAGTTGCACGTTTCATATCCTCCTGCAACTCTTCTTTTGCGGAAATATTGATATCGCTTATATGCATTTTCAAAAGCACCTCTTTCGAATATCCATAAAAATCTTCAGCTGATTTATTTGCTTCTATTATTTGACCTGTCGAAGGATCGATTAATAACATCACAGCAGCATGACTGAGAAACATTGAATGAAATTTCATTTCACTCTCACGAAGCATTAGCAAGGTAACATTTCTATCTATTGCCTCCGATTTTAGTTGCTTATTTTTATTTCTGATGCGGATTAAGAAAACTAAGACTAAGCTTAAGAGTAATGCTAAAATACTTGATTGTAAAATTTCAGCAATAATAGCCGATGTCCATGAATGAGCATTATAGTCTAAACCAAATACAGCAATGACATGGTTGTTAGATTTGTCGATAATAGGGATAGATATGCTAATCCATCGACCCCAACGATCTGTTACCGCCCTTTGAAGGAGTGGTTTCCCGCTTAAGAATGGCTGTTTATCAAGATCTCCGGCTTCGGCATATTCTTCTCCAGGAGGTGAGTAATCAGGAGAAGTTGGTGGTTCAGAATCTGCAATAAAATAAATTTTGTTGTTTCTCAAAGAGTAAATATAGGCAAATCTTGCCTCTGGATTCACTTCTCTTATTCTGACTAAAATCTCTTTTACTTTATTATATTGGGGTTTGTTTAGATCTGATTCGACGGCATTTAAGGATTTAATATCATCAATGGGTAAGGTTGATCCTATGGATTGTGCAAGTTTTAGGATTAAGCCTCTCTCTTCATCTTCTTTTCGAATCCACGTAAATGTAATATAGCATATTGATAATATGGCAATTGATCCAAAGATCAAAATCCGTTTCATCCCATGTCTCATGCTTTTCATTGTGCGTTGTGCTTAGATTGTGTTTGGTATTCTTTCAAAGGAGTTTATTGCCAGATGAAATGAATAACAGCAAAAGTAATGAAATTATTATTAAAAAATATTTTGAAATAGCGCGGATTTGTAAATAAATTTTAAAAATTGTATTTGGCTATTCGATATTGAGCGAATTACAGGTTTTAGAAATCAAAAAACGGTGATAATCTTGCAATTATCACCGTTTAGTTATATCAAGAAGAATTAGAATTAACTCATAATTCCTTTACCCAAAGGAAGCATCGTGCGACCATAAAACTTATTCAGCATATTACCCGCCGCGGCATAAAAACCAAGCAAAGAAATCGATAATTCAGCCCATGCAGCCATTGTATGCCAGCCCTCACCCATTTTAAATGAGTCTAACATCAATCCAATGAAAAGAAAATCGATTAAAACCATGATTATAATCAAAACTAGATTGGTTTTAAAAGCTGCAACCGTCATAAATAAAGAAAAGAATAAATAACCTAGGAAAACAAATCCTAATTGACGAACATCGAAGCCTGCGGCTAACGTTTCTCCAAAAACTCCCAATTTAATCATCCAAGACGCCGCAACAGCCAACCAAAAAAGTCCGTACCCACCAAATGCGGTTGCACCAAAAAGACTGTTGTTTTTGAAATCGAATACAGAGGCAATTAACTGAGCGATACCTCCTAAGAAAATAGCCCAAGGAATGAGTAAAGATAAACCGTCTGTCCACCCAAGTTTTTGTGAAGCAGCGACAAGTGTCACCATAGCCAAACCAGTGAGACCAAGCGGAGTCGGATCGGCGACTTCAATTCGAGTATGCATTTTCTGTTCTTCCATAAATTTTTGATTTAAGTTAAAATTATCGTTTGCAAAAGTAATATAATAATGATTTATTGCAACCAGCATTCTAAAAGTTTTGATTTGTAAATTTGTCGTTACCCTCCAATATTATCAAAAGTCAATGAAAATAAAACCGTAAAGAGAGTGATTCATCTGCATTCGTTATCCTAGTGGGCGAAAAAATAGAGTAAAATATCATCAATTCTAGCACGCCAATTAGCCCAAGAGTGTCCTTCATCATATTCTCCATATTGAAGTTGATATCCTTTGCTACTCATTGTGTTTTCCATTTGAAGTGCATCGGCTTGGGTGTCATAAATTGTACCTGTATCCATGTAAATTTTGAGTTTCTTTGTAGGTGTACTGGCATAAAGATTATGAATGTCAGGGTAATACCAAAAAGCAGGTGATTGTATTCCTATTAATCCAAAAACATCTGGACGAAGAATTCCAGTAAAAGCACTATTGATACCACCCAGTGAAGTGCCTAAAATGGCTGTCTGCTCGGGCGTATCTATAATCGAATAATCTGTTTTAATTTTGTTATACAATTCTACTGCAAGAAAGGCTGTGAATTTACGGTTGTTGACATACTCGGTCATTCGTTTATTTGTTGCTGTAATGGGATCTCTAGGATCTACGAAGACAATAATAATTGGTTTTATCTTATTGTCCATCAGCAAATTATCAGCAACAATAGTCGTTGCACCTAGCTGTTTGTCGCTATATTCTTGCCCGTCAGTTGTGAAAAGTACTGGATATTTCTCACTTCTCACATAACCATTAGGTAGATAGACTTTGTAATTTATGTCATAATTAAGTGAATCACTGTGAATCTTCTGATTCGGAGAGAGAGTGCCTTTATTGCCTGATGTACGTTCATTTACATATTGTGAGTAAACATACTCTCCCAAAGCTAATTCTGAATTTGGACCAAATCCACCCCATGCAAGTCGATTGTTTGCTGGGTCTAATACCCATGTGCCATTCACTACTAATTTATAATCTACTCGAGTGGTGGCACTTGGGGCTTTATATATTGCCCAAAATAATTTTGTTCCAGTAATATTTGACAATGTGATTTGTGGAGTTTTTGTATCAGACCAACCATTCAAATCTCCAAAAACTTGTATTTTGGCACTTTCGGATGTGTGTTTATAAAGAAATATAGCTGTATCGCCAAATACAATAGGTATCCACTGTTTCGCTTTTGCCACTTGATAAATACTATCTCCAAAAGCACTCATTTTTTCAGGAGTTTTTCTTTCCTTAATAGCATTTGGTAACGAGTGATAAAACTTACTAGGAGACGACATGTCGATCGTTTGTTTCATCATCGTTGGTTGAAGAGTCAATTCTGGCGTTTCGCTACATGCTGTAAAGATGGTTGATAATGAAATGATTAGTAATGAAAACTTCACTTTTTGAATCATAATAGGAGGTGTGTTTAAATAAGGTTTTATTTACAATAAGTAAAGATAGCAAAACAAAAAACAAAGATGTATGATTTGTGTTAAAAACCAAAAAAATACATAGATTTGTAAAGTTTATCATCTTTGTCGATTCTCACATTAATGAAAAAGAAAATAGAAATTGAATCCTTGTTGTATCGAATATCCATTCGAGATTCAAAGGCATTTACGCAATTCTATGATCTATATTTTGATAAAATATATCAAATTGCATTTTACTTTATCAAATCGCAAGAACTATGTGAAGAGGTCGTTTCAGATATTTTTATGATGATATGGGAAAGCGGGACTAAGTTGCAAAAAATTGACAATATTGATTCCTACCTTTTTATAAGCACACGTAATCGAGCTTTTTACTATTTAAGTCAAAAAGCTGGTGCACACAATATTTCTGTGGATGAGATTCCTTTTGAGGCACTTTTCCACAACGATAATCCTGAAGAAATTGCTGTAAATGACGAGTTTCGTCATGAAATTGACGAAGCAATCAATCAATTACCCAATCGTTGCAAGCAAATCTTTTTGATGGCGCGAGAAGAGGGTTTGAAATATAAAGAAATCGCTAGATTACTTTCGATCTCAGAGAAAACAGTGAATGCACAAATGGTTACTGCTATCCGCAAATTAGCATTAGCTCTTCGCCACTATGTCTCTTTCTTCTTTTAGCCTAACTCATAATTATCTGATAATCAATACGATGTGATAAAAATGAAAATATATTTCATTTTTATTCATTTTCTTATAGATGTAAAATTCATTTTTTCACTCTTAATATTAAATGCAAATGCAAATGTCAGAAGAGAACCAACATATTTGGGATGCAATATCATCCGTTTTGAATGATAACGCAACTAGCCACGAAATTCAATTGGTAGAAGATTGGATGAAGGAGAGCGAAGGTAATCGTAAATTATATGCTACCATTGCTAATATTGGTTTTTTTAGATCGATGGGCGACCTTCAAGAAATAAAAGAGCGTGTTCGTCAAAAATTAGAGAATAAGATTGCGACTAAGACGTTGACTCGAAGAGTTAGAATGTTTCAAGTGTTGTCGGCCGCCTCAGTAGCGTTGTTGATTTTGATGGGTAGTTGGATGATTGTTCGAAAAAGTATTGTAGAACCTGTCGCAATTGTTGAAACAACGATAGCTAACGGCTGCAAAACAACAATTACATTATCAGATGGAACAGTAGTAGCATTAAATTCAGGTTCAACCATACAATATCCATCTCACTTTAACTCAAATAGCAGAGAGGTTAAATTAGTAGGCGAGGCTTATTTTGAAGTCGCCAAAGATGCCAAACATCCTTTTGTTGTACACGCACAGGATATGCATGTGAGAGTTTTGGGAACACATTTTAATGTAAAAGCATATCCAGAAGAGGATAAAATTACTACAACTCTACTCGAAGGATCAGTCAGGGTGACTAAAGGGAGAGCGACTTCAAATCTCAATAGCCAACTATTGGTACCGAATGAACAACTTATATATAACAAAACAAATAGTAGAATGGAAATCCGAAAAGTGGATGCAAATCTGTATGCTAGTTGGAAGGATAATCAATACTATTTTGAAAATGAACGATTTTCTACTATTGCAAAAGAGCTTGAACGAGGCTATAATATGAAAATCATTATTAATACAGCGTCACTTCGCAACGAAACTTTTTCGGGGACATTTGAGAAAAAGGAGAGTTTTTATCGGATTCTGGATATTATGAAAAAACAGAGAGGTTTTGAATATCAAATCCACGAAGATACAATTAGCATTTTTGATAATTGAGTATAAAAAATAGAAAAACCTTAGACATGAACATCACATAAAGAGACAACATTCTTTAATCAAGCAAGAAAAAACGGGAGATGCTGGCACACCTCCCGAATAATAGCTGTTTGATTATTTACCTTAGCCTTGACTAGTATTAAACCAAAACACACAAAAGTATGAAGAAAAATTCATTCGAAAAGCGTTTTGAGTGTCGTTTGAACCCGAAAACAACGTTAATCTCAATTTTTTTAACGTTATTTATGTTGGTGTCGATCACTCCAAATCTTTCAGCAGCAAGCAATTCGACTCTACAAAAACGAATTTCGCTTAATCTTAAAAACGTTACAATCAAAGAGTTACTGAATGAGCTAAAGAAGAATAGCGAATTCTCTTTTTGGTATAGCAACAGCGATGTGAATGATCAAGAGCGTGTAACAGTTGTTGCCAACGATAAATCCATTGAGCAAATTCTTGATATCGCCCTACAAAAACAGAAATTGGAATTTGAGGTTAAAGACAAACTCATAACAATTTACAAACCAAAATCTGCCAATAGCGATGGCCCAAAAAAGTCAGTTACCGTCACCGGCCGTGTTACCGATGGTAGCACAAATGAACCCATGCCTGGAGTAAGTGTGCTAATTAAGGGAGATATGCGTGGAACCATCACCGATATCGACGGTAAATATTCAATCATCGCCACTCAGGGATCAACCATTCAATATTCATTTATTGGAATGAAAAGTCAAACTTTAGTGCTTGGCAAAAATAATATTCTCAATATTCAACTGAGTCAAGACGCACAACTTCTGGATGAAGTAGTGGTAACAGCTTTGAATATCAAGCGTTCAGAAAAGGCTTTAGGATATGCTATACAAAGCGTTTCAGGTGAAGGAATGCAAGCTGTTAAGGGTGTCGATATGGCTACTTCATTGACAGGAAAAGTTTCTGGTCTGTTGGTTGCAAATAGCACTGAATTTGCTGAAGCTCCATCAATCAAAATACGGGGTGAAGTTCCTATTTTGGTTATTGATGGTGTACCTTACGGCAACATGACTTTGCGCGATATACCATCTGATGACATCGAAAACATAAGTGTTTTGAAAGGTGCGACAGCTTCTGCACTGTATGGTTCAAATGGACAAGGTGGAGCTATTATGGTTACAACCAAAAGAGGTCTTGAGAAAAATGGTGTTTCGGTAACTTTCAATAGTAGTACCATGTTTGCTGCTGGTTATCTTGCCATACCAGAGCTTCAATCAAGCTATGGTCGTCGAGTGAATTATAATCCTACGACTAGTACATACACTGCCGTGCAATCAGGAGATGGCTCGTGGGGATTGCCATTGGACGGCAGAGAGGTGATTCAATGGGATCCTGTCTCGAAATCGATGAAACCAATGCCTTATCTACCAGTAGGAAAGGATAATTTCAAAAATTTCCTTGAGCAAGGTTTTATTACAAACAATAACATCAACCTTGTACAACAAGGGAAATATGGTAGCTTTAGAACATCAGCTACTTGGGTGAAGAATAAAGGTCAATACCCAAATTCTATGTTCGATAAAATGACATATGCCATTGGAGGCGATTTGAAGATTAATAACTTCTCTTTATCATCAAATATGTCTTATAATAAACAAACATCACCCAATGTTGGCTTTAGTGGTTATACTGGTTACGACCCGATGTACAATCTTTTGATTTGGTCTGCTCCTGATTATGACATCAGACAATACACTGATTATTGGACAATCAAAAACGAAATTCAAAATAGCAGTTATACAGATACCAATAATAATCCCTATTTTGATCGTTACGAAAGAATTCACAGTGTGGACAAAGATATCCTTAATGGAACTTTAACACTAAATTACGAATTTCTTCCATGGTTGAAATCTACCATTCGTTCTGGATTTGATACTTATAGTAATCAGCAACAGATTAGAATTTCCAAGGGTTCTTTCAAAAGTGCGGGAGTAGCAACAATTACCCCTAATGGATCTCAAGTATGGGGCGAATCTGATTTGGGACAATATAACCTTGGCTTGAGTCGTGGATATAGTTTAAGCAACGACTTGATTCTTTCTGCAGAAAAGAAATTTGAGAAATTTTCAGTGAGTGGTTTTGTTGGAGGGTCTATCAATTATCGTCAAGACGAAGGTATTGAAGCCTTTACACAAGGTGGAATTACCATACCAGGCTTCTATTCATTGAAAGCCTCTGTTAATCCAGCAGTTGTACATTCCAACATCAGTAAGAAACAAGTGAACAGCCTTTATGGTCAATTAGCTCTTTCATGGAAAAGTATGCTGTTCGCAGAAGGTACTTTGAGAAACGACTGGAGTTCTACTTTGCCTGCTTCCACTCGTTCATATCTATACCCTTCTGTGGCTGGTAGTTTTGTAGTATCAGAATTGATGCCAAAATACGATTGGCTCTCGCTCTGGAAATTCCGCGGATCATGGACAAACTCAAAAACGCCAGCAGGCATTTATGAAATTAATTCCGATTACTCAATTTCTAATAGCGCATGGGGCAGTTTAAGTGCAGCATCATTACCTACTTCAATACGTGGGACTGATGTAAGACCTCTATCATCTTCAACAATTGAATTCGGTTCAGCTATCAATATATTGAAAAGTAGAGCCTCTTTGGATATCGCTTATTATGCTAAAAAAGATTATGATTTTCTTCGATATGCAGGTATCAGTCCAGCTTCGGGATATTATAGCAAATTTGTAAATATCGATGAAGAAATTACAAGAAAAGGGATAGAAATCACTCTGAATGGCACACCAATCAAAACAAAAGATTGGCAATGGGATGTCTCATGTAACTGGTCAACGTATGCCCGCTATTACACCAAACTTGACCCCGTATTTTCGGCAGATAAACCTTGGGTGAAAGTTGGAGAAAGAGCCGATGCTTACATTCTGAGAGACTTTCAAAGAGAACCGGCGTCTGGTAAAATTATTTATGACAATGGATTGCCAAAATATTCTGATTACGATAGCAAATTTGGGTACTATGATCCTAACTGGATTTGGGGAGCAAATACTTCGTTGCGATACAAAAATCTAACTTTTAATATGTCGTTTGATGGACGAGTTGGTGGCTTAACCGCAACCACCACCGAAATGTATATGTGGAGAGCAGGGTCGCACCCTGGGTCTGTTACCCAAGCACGTTTTCTTGATGCAACAAATCCAGGAACCAAAAATTATGTTGGAGATGGCGTGAAAGTAGTCTCAGGTGCAGCGACATACGATACGTATGGTAATATTTTGACTGACACTCGAGTATTTGCTGCCAATGATGTAGCTGAAACGTATGAAGCATTCCAAAATACATATCACAAAAACTCTGCATGGGGAGGACCTCCATCTCCAGTGGATGCATATAGCACAACGTTCTTCAAAATCAGGGAAATCTCATTGATGTATGCATTTCCAAAACAACTGTGTTCAAAAGTACATGCTGCCAATATTTCATTATCTGCGATTGGGCAAAATATGATGTTGTGGGCAAAACAATTTAAGTATTCTGACCCTGATGGAGGATACGAGAACTTTAGTGATCCATCGATTCGCTATATTGGTTTTAACTTGAAAGTTGGATTCTAACCAACCGTAGAAAAATAAGGTTGATTTAGAAACATAAATCTTAAAAGAGATAACAATGAAAAAATTGAGAAATAAAATAGGAATAGGAAGTATGATGTTCTTCATGCTGCTTACAAGCTGCAATAGTTTTGAGGATATAAATACCAATCCTGATGCAAGTTCTGTAGTAAGTCCATCGATGTTGTGTACCAATATTGTACTTAATATTGCAAGATATAGTGGACGTGATGCCAAAGCATTTATATCCGATAATGCGCTTCCAAAATATGTTGGCTACGCAGTAGAAGGTCAATTAGGAACTCAATACAACCAATTGGGTAGCTCTGGGTTTGGTGGCATTACCAATTTGCCCAATATCAATAAAATGATCGAGAGCGCCAAAGGAAGTATTACCGAAGATTCGTACAAAGGGGTTGGTAAATTTGCGAGAGCATATATTTTCTACAACATGACGATGGAAATGGGAGATATTCCATATTCAGAAGCGAACCTGGGTATGGCTGGAAACTACAAACCCAAATACGACAGTCAAGAAGCTGTATTTCTTGGTATTCTGAATGAACTGAAAGAAGCAGATCAATTTTTTGCCAATGGCGTGAAGTTTATGGGAGATCCAACACCATATAATGGCGATCCTGCTAAATGGCGCAGAGCAACCAATGCGTTGGCACTGAAAGTATTAATGAGTTTAAGTAAGAAAACGGGTGCTGCTACTCTAGAAGTGCAAAAACGTTTTTCAGACATTGTGGCAGCAAATTATTTATTAGAAAATAATGCAACTAGCTATTTTGGATTAGTCTATTCTACTCAAAATAAGCATCCATTGAGTGGAACAAGTGATATGTTTACTCGCAATACAATCGTGAGCTCTTTGATGTTAGATAGCCTTAAAGCCTATAACGATCGTCGCCTCTATTATTTCGCAGAACCATCTGCAGCCAAAATATCAGGTGGATTAAATCAAACAAATTTTGATGCTTATGTAGGTGTGGATGTATCGATGGATTTCTCGGCAATGAATGCAGACCACGCTGCCAAGAAATATTCGTTGATAAACAAACGCTATCTCGCCGAGGCAGCTTGTGAGCCACGTATGTTGCTCACATTTGCAGAGCAGCAACTGATTTTAGCAGAAGCTCGCGTAAAAGGTTGGATTACGTCTGGAAGCGCTAAAACGTATTACGAAGAAGGTGTTAAATCTGCTTTGTCAGCAATAATGGCTACTAAATCAAGTTATGCACACACAAAAGCAATTGACCAAACTTATATCAACGGTTATTTCACAGGTAACGCAGCTTTCAAAACTAATGTGGACGAACAATTGAAGCAAATTTGGATGCAACGCTATTTCTTGAATTTTATGCAAGATTCGGAAAGCGCCTTCTTCGAATTTCGTCGCACTGGCTTTCCTAATTTCCCGATTAATCCGGCCACAAGTATGAATCAGAATAACAAAAATGCAATCCCGATGCGTTGGTTGTATCCAGGAACTGAGACTGATTACAACAGAGAAAATCTGATTGTAGCACTAAATAATCAATATGAAGGATACGATGAGATAAACAAAATTATGTGGCTTCTAAAATAAATTATATCGTTCTGAGCGACGGTTGTTTACTCTAGCTCAGAACGATTACCAATTCAATAAATCATTTATTAATTTAACCTAAAACAATACATTATGAAAACAAAACAATTACTGTTATTGGTGTTTGTTGCTATGTTTGCAGCAATCACAGTTAATGCTGCTATTCCTGTAAGAAAAGGTTGGTGGAAATTTGATGATTCAGCCGATATGTTGAAAGCAACAATTGGTGCTCCTCTAGATTCTACAGGTAATGAACATTTTTCTGCTAATGGTCCAGTTGATGGTAACTTGGCTATCGCAGATCCACGTTGGAAATCTTTGAAAATGAATCATGGCATCACAGCCGGTAATGGTGGCGGAGTCAGAGTAAACGAATATACCATTCAGTTTGATGTGATGGTGCCTGATTTAACTAACTGGCATGCGTTTATTCAAACAGGAGCCAATGAAGGCGATGGTGATCTTTTCATTAAAAAGGGCACAGGAATTGTAGGACTTACTGCGCTAAATTGGAGTACAAATGCAATTGTACCTGGTCAATGGTACAGGGTAGTGGAATCGGTTAAATGTGGCGAATTTGCAAGAGTATATGTCGATGGTCAATTATGGGTAGAAGGTAAATTACCTGCAATTGATAGCCGTTTTAGTTTGTCTCAACAACCTCTTATCTTTGGAGATGATGATGGTGAAGATGATTTGATTTATTGTGCTGATTTATCCTTTTGGGATGTAGCTTTAACCGAAGCCGAAGTTGTAGAACTTGGCAATGCAACTACAGTATCAGGCACTCCAGATCCAGTAGGTTTGTGGCAATTTGATGATCCAGCAGATCTAACAAAAGCCACTATTGGTTCTCCGTTAGTTTTATCAGGTACTCAAACTTCAGTTGCTGGCCCAGTGGATGGAAATATGGCAACCACAGTTCCTCTAGGAAGTTATTTGACAATGAATCATGGCATTGCGCCTAATTTGGGCGGTGCGATGGTCAATGATTGGTCGTTACAAGTTGACTTCTCTGTCCCAGCAATCAACAAATGGTACTCATTCTTCCAAACAGGAGATCCAACAGGCGATGCTGATTTGTTTGTTGCCAAAAGTGCCTCTGGTGCACGCTTAGCGAATGCTATTGGGACTGCAACTACTGCTTATTCTACAAATGTAATTAATGCTAATCAGTGGTACAGAATGTTGGTGACTGTTCAAAACGGCGTTTTCTTTAAAGTATATCTTGATGGACAATTGTGGTTAGATGCAGCAGGTCAACCTGTTGATGGACGTTGGGCATTGGATCAAACTTTGTTGATGTTCCAAGATAACGACGGTGATGATGCAGATATCAATTGCTCAGAAATCGCTATTTGGAATAGTGCTTTGACTGCTGATCAAGTATTGGCATTAGGAGATGCTAACAAAGTAACTTCGGGAATAGCAAAAGTATTTGCAGATAACAACAGTGATTTGAGTCAAAACTACCCAAATCCAGTGGTGTCAACTACTACATTCAATTACAATGTTCGTGCCAATGGAAATGTAACATTCCGCGTATTGGATCAAACAGGTAGGGAGATGCAAAAAGTAAATATAGGCGCTCAAACTCCAGGTCAATACAAATGGGAGTTGAATGCAAGCAATATGAAAAGCGGTATGTACTATGTTCAGATGATGAACAACAACCGCATCAGTACTAAAAAATTGGTTGTTGTTAAGTAAGGATTGGTAATAATCAAATTTATGAGAGGGTGCTTCTTTAAGGCACCCTCTCTAATTTCAAGTTGTTAAGGCACACATATATTCTTATCTTTATCCTGTTATGAAGAAACTACACTTTCTCTTTGTTCTCATTTCTCTATTTGGAGTTGTTAATACAACAAATGCTATTGTACCAAGCAGAGGTGGATGGTGGAAATTTGATGATTCTGTCAATCTAACAAAAGCAGAAGCTGGTTTTGGCAATGATTTAATTTTAGTCGGCACACAAAGTGCAACCGCAGGAGTTTCATCTGGGGATGGTGCGGTATTGATTGGAAAAGGTAGTTATTACAAAATGCAACATGCAATTTCACCCAATGGTGGCGGAACGAAAGTGAATGAATATACACTTCAATTTGATTTCAAAGTCTCCGCAACCAATGTGTGGCACACCTTTTTTCAAACAACCGAAACAAACGACGATGATGGCGATTTCTTTGTTAATACATCAGGGAAATTGGGCGTTGCCGCAGTGACTTACAGCAATTTCGTTATTTCGCCAAACGAATGGTATCGGTTGGTTATTTCCGTGAAAAATGGTTCTTTTTTCAATTGCTATTTGGATGGAAAAATTCTTCTGACAGGTAATCTTCAAACGGTAGATGGGCGATTTGCCTTGTCAAATCTATTACTCATTTTTGCAGATAATGATGGTGAAGATGAGAATATTTATTGTTCCGAACTCGCTATATGGAATCAAGCACTTGATGCAGCTCAAATCTCTGAGTTAGGAGGGTTTGGTCGTTATGGCGGTGTAAATCCATACGCACGTGTCCCCTATTTACAAGGACAGACGACGAATTCAATCAATATCTGTTGGCACGATACTGCACAAACTTCTACTAACGTGGAATATGGAATTACTGCCAATGCTTTAAATAACTCAACTTCGGGCTCATCTGAAGTGATAAGTGATCCATATCGCTGGCATACGGTCAAACTGACAGGATTGCAAGCTGATACACACTACTACTATCGTGTTGGAAGCGGTGGCGTATTTTCTCCAATTTATGGATTTAGAACAAAACCCACCGATAATTTCAAAGGAAAACTGAGATTTATCTTGTTGAGCGATACACACAATAGTGATTCTACCATGTCTCCTAAAGTGTTGCGAGCCGCTAGAGCAAAAATTACACAACTCTACGGGACGGATATTGAAAATCAACTTACCGGAATTTTCCATTCTGGCGATGTAGTAGTCACAGGCAGCGTTCCAAGTCAATACAGTGATTTGTATTTCAAACCTCTTTCGTATCTGTCAGCAAATGTACCAACGATGGTGGTGGCGGGTAATCACGAAGGAGAGAGTCCCTATTTTTACCAATACCTCAAACTCGACGATCAATCAGCCTTTCCACAAGATCCAAATTTGAACGAAAAATTCTGGTCACAACGAATTGCCAATTCTCTTTTTATTGGATTAAACTCTAATATTTCGACTCAATATGGTAATACCGAATCCGCATGGCTCGATGCGAAACTGGCTGAAGCTGAAAGCGATGGAACCATCGATTTTGTATTCCTCTTTTTTCACCATCTGCCTTTTTCTGAGCTGTGGAATGTAACCGAAAATGGAACAAGATTTACCAAAGGTTTATTCCCAATAATTCAAAAATACACCAAAGTGCAGCAAATGCATTATGGTCATACGCATGGATTTGAAAGAGGTACAATTTTGTCTGACAAAAAGGATGCAGATTTTAGAATTATCTGCGGTGGTGGCGGCGGTGGTGCTGTCGATCCATGGAATTCGAATCTGAATCACGATTACAACGATATTCATATTTGCATCAACCATAATTTTTATCAAATTTTGGACATTGACGTAGCGAATCATTCCTATCAGGATGCTGTTTACAGTATTGGAAACAGCAAAGACCCAAGAAACAATGAGAGAATAGATTTCTGGTATAAAAACAATATGCAAAGTGGACCAGAAACTCCAGTTATTGAAAACACACAGAATTTAGCAGAATATATACAATTTAATGCCTCTAAATTTATTGGAGTTGACTCACTGATGACAGCACAATATCAGGTTACTGAGGAGTTGATTAGCAATAATATGATATTGGATTCGATGTTGCATTGGAAAAATATTTTTGGAATTGATGCCAAAAGCAAACCAGTGGATAAAAACCTGAATTTGGTTCTCATGCAAATGAAAGTAGCCAAGAGTCTATTGACAGATGGAAAAAACTATGTATTAAGAGTCCGTTATCGTGACCATAATCTGAAGTGGAGCGATTGGTCAGCACCGGTTTCGTTCAAAGCGGATGGCACAATTAATGGTGTTAAGTCGATAAATGATGATGAGAATGGATATCAATTGCATCAGAATTTCCCCAATCCATTTCAAAACAGCACATCTATTGCCTACTCCATTCCAGAAACAACTCAAGTTTCCATTCGGGTGTACAACGAGTGTGGAAGTTTGGTAAAAGAAGTGCAACAAGGAGTTATGTCGAAAGGCATACATCAAATTAATATGAATGCAGCTAATATGAAGAGCGGATTCTATTTTTATCAATTGGCAACACCAAAATATACGTTTATCAAAAAAATGATTGTTTTATGATAGCAAAGTTTTTAAAAAGAAATCTTGTAGTTCTATTCATTGTAATAGGTGTATATCCTCTTTTTGGATTTAATAATTCAAATCACACTGAAATTTCAGGCAGTGTAACTTGTCAAGGGAAAGGTGTTAAGAATGTGGCAGTTACTGATGGTATTTCTGTCGTCTCTACCGATTTGAATGGTAGATACTCGATTTCTACCACTTTCGATCAGTCGCACATTTACTACTCGTTACCAGCCAATTATGAAACACCTATCGTCGATGGCATTCCTTATTTTTATCAGAGTGTAGATACAACCAAACATGCACAAGTAGTTAATTTCAAATTAGAGAAAAGCAAGCGATCTCAGACTACCCACGCTTTTGTTGTTTGGGCGGATCCGCAAGTGTATGAAGAGGCAGAGTTTGATCTATTAGATAAAGTTGTGGATGATTTGAATCAATCAATTGCGAAACTCACGACTTCTCGTTCAGTGCATGGCATTTGCATGGGTGATATTGTGTTCGATAAGGCGCAGTTTTTTGATAAATACAAACAACAGGTTGCCAAAACAAACATTCCATTTTATCAAGTGATAGGCAATCACGATTTGGATTATAATAACCGAACAAACGAACTTTCGGCAAAGACCTATAATTCAAAATTTGGCCCAACTTATTACTCGTTTAATGTCGGCAAAATCCATTACGTGGTGCTCAAAGATGTCTTTTATTATGGATATACCTATCATTATATGGGTTATTTCGATGAGACACAGCTTCGATGGTTAGAGCGTGATTTATCGCTTGTGAAGCCAGGCTCTACAGTGGTTCTTTCGATGCACATCCCAACCATTTATGGTGAATCAGAAAAAGCGGAAAAGTACTCTACAACCATCGCAAACTCGGTGATGAATCGTTCAGCATTTTATAAAATTCTTGCTCCATTCAACGCTCATTTGATGGCAGGACACAGTCACACACAATGGAATACGATTGTTTCGCCAACGTTGTATGAGCATACACATGCTGCTGCGTGTGCTGCATGGTGGCAAGGTGAGCTTTGTGTCGATGGTTCACCGAAAGGTTACACCGTCTATATGGCAGATGGAGATAGTCTGTCGTGGTATTTCAAAGGCGTTGGACTCGATAAATCAGAGCAGTTTAAACTTTATCCAGCAGGAAGTGATTCGCTCTACACAGATTGCATTATAGCCAATGTATTCAATTATGATCCATCGTGGCAAGTCAAATGGTTGGAGGATGATAAACTAATGGGCGAAATGCTGCAATACTGGGGCGTAGATCCGACAGCAAAATCAATGTATCCTGAGGGAAAGAATAAAAAACATTCGTGGCTTAGTTATGGTGAAACTCACCATTTATTCAAGGCTAAAATGGTGAATCCAAATGCCAAAATAAGTGTTGAGGTGATTGACCGCTTTGGCAATAAATACAGGAAAACGTTGATGAAGGATAATACAAATTAATAAATTGTTGATATGAGAGAAAATTTGAAAGATTCTGTTTTACTTGTTCTTGTATTTTCATTATTACTATATTCTTTTACCAAAAAAGAGTATCAATTGGTGTGGCAAGACGATTTTAATGGAATGTCTCTCGATACAACACAGTGGAATCACGAAGCAGCAAAACCTGGACATGTAAATAATGAACTTCAGAGATACACAAATGGAGAAAATATAGTGGTCTCCGATGGAACTTTGAAAATATTTGCCAAACGCGAGAATAACGAATACACTTCTGGTCGAATCAATACACATCACAAACGTACATTTTTATATGGTCGAGTAGATATGCGTGCAAAGCTTCCGAAAGGTGTGGGCACATGGCCTGCATTGTGGATGTTAGGTGAAAATATCGACTCTGTAGGTTGGCCTAAGTGCGGTGAATTAGACATAATGGAACACGTCGGAAAACACCCAAACTTTATTCATTCTTCCATTCATAATAAATCGGGGTACGGCGGAACACCTTACACAGGAATTGTAGAGATTGAAGATCCATTCAACAGTTACCATATTTATAGCATGGAATGGACGGAAAATTTCATTAAGTTTTCTGTAGATCAAAAGCTTGCTTATACCTATTCTCCAGAAGAGAAAAATGCAGATACTTGGCCTTTCGATAAACCTGCATTCTTGATTTTCAATATTGCTGTCGGAGGAGATTGGGGCGGCCCAGTGGTAGATGATAAAGTACTTCCTGCTACAATGACTGTCGATTGGGTGAAGGTTTATCAGAAGAAATGAACTCAATTCTATAAATTGCCAAATATCAACTTTAGCATCAATCCGTAATAAAAGTATTGAGGAGTGACACCTGCCACTGCATTACACCCAACGCCGAATTTTCGTGAGGTGTATAATGAAAGGGATATTTCGAGAGGAATAACCGGTTCTATATAGATTGTAGATTTATAATATGAGTCTGAAAACCATCCCGGATTTTGACGGATAAATTCGCCTCGCTGATTATTGGTCAGAAGGCCTAATCCACCCCAGAAAGCAAGATGAAGTCGATGATCCACCAGCTCTCGACCTACAAGACCACTTATGTCTAACAAAAATTCATTGGGGTGTCGAATGCCAATAATCTGTATTTCTGCGCCATAGTTGCACCGCACCTTGTAGAGATTTTCATTCGACTTCCAATTCATGGAAGCGCCCACCAGATAACCATCTAAGAAATCACCCTTCTGATGAGATCCACCACTAAATCCATACCCGCCAACAAGGCCGAGATCGTACCAATACTTTTTGTGAGGTTTTGCTGTTATGGAGTCTGGTGATTCACCAAAACTTAGAACATGGAATCCAAATACAAAGAGAAACAGGCAGAGCAGTGTTTTCATTTTTGCACAGATTAGGTTCAACAAGATTGAATTTATCTTCCAATAATGCGGTCGCCCATCTCTTTGGCGAGTAGGTTTCGCATTTTATTGATTTCCATCATGCGAGTTTGAATTTCAGAGATACGCTCACTCGAATCTGCCCGTTTCATCTCTTTTTGAAGATCGCGTGTTTCTTGTATCAAAATAGCGTCTTTCAATGTAATGGTAGCCCGAGGAACTATTTCAATGAGGCGATCTTCTTCGTTCTCAATTTTCTGAAACTTAGAATGAATGGTGCTCAATTGATAGCGATCGACACTCAAATTGGCAGCCGTTTGGCTTATATTATAGTCTTGGTGATTTGTAAAAAACTTCTCGCTCTTAAATTTTGGCTGGCGACAATGCGCTACACACTCAGCCAACATTCTTTTATAAATCGGATTTTTCAATTCAATTTCATCTCCACTCAAATCGCTTGAAAGAAATTCAGCAACCGTATGTTGCGTGATATCGTTAGTCTCTTCATCAATGGTTGTGAAAAGGATAATTTCTCCATATCGCACAGCCAAACGAATAATTTCTCGTTCAAAAATATCGAAACGTGTATCTCTGTCTTCAACTGGCTCTTCCTTTAGTGCATCCTCCTCGATTGGCGGAGGAATATCATTCTGCGGTTGGGCAGATTGTGCGTCGCTATTCGCTTTCTGATGATTCGCATAATCGCGTTCAATCTCGGCAAGATTCAGTTTATTCAACTGATTGATAATCACCTTCTCGTCAATTTCGAGCTGTTTGCTACACTCTTTGGTGTAAACAGAGCGCACAATCTCTTCTGGAATCAGCGCAATGCTATTGACAATATCGGTAATCAAAGCGGCACGTTTGATGGGATCTCGCCCAGCTTCATCGAGCAAAAGATTCGTTTTGAAGCGAATAAAATCGACTTCGTGCGCTGTGATATATTCGTTGAATGAGGTTGCATTTTGTTTTTTGGAAAACGAATCAGGGTCTTCGCCGTTTGGCAACAGCAAAACTTTAATGTTCATTCCCTCTTTCAGCAAAAGGTCAATTCCTCGAATGGAGGCCTTGATACCTGCCGCATCACCGTCGTAAATCACGGTGATGTTTTTCGTGAAACGATGAATCATCCTGATTTGACCTGGCGTAAGTGCTGTACCAGACGAAGCCACCACGTTTTCGATTCCCGTTTGGTGCATCGATAGCACATCAGTATAGCCTTCTACCAAGAAGCATCGATCGTTTTTCACAATCGATTGTTTCGCCAAAAATATGCCGTAAAGTTCGTTGCTTTTGTGGTAAATGGTCGATTCTGGCGAGTTGAGGTATTTCGCCATCTTGTCGTCCTTTTTCAGGATTCGACCACCGAAAGCGACTACCTTTCCCGAAAGCGAATGTACAGGAAACATCACCCGTCCTCGAAAACGATCGGTCATTTGTTGCGATTCGTTTTCGAGAGCGAGACCCGTTTTTACTAGGTATTCTTGTTTGTACCCACTGCGCAAAGCTTCTTGCGCAAAGGCATCGCGTCTGTCTAGCGAATAACCCAGCTGAAATTTTTTGATAATGTCGTCCCGAAATCCTCGTTCGCGGAAGTATGCCAATCCGATGGCTATTCCGTCGGGATTTTCGTAAAGCGTGCGGGAGAAATATTTTTGTGCATAATCGTTGATAATGAACATACTTTCGCGGTCGCTTTGCGCTTGCCGCTGCTCGTCGTTCATCTCTTTTTCAACAATTTCGATGCTGTATTTTTTTGCTAAATATTTCAGCGCTTCGTAAAACGAAAGTTGCTCGTGCTCCATGATGAAATGCACCGAATTGCCACCTTTGCCACAACTGAAACATTTGCAAATCCCTTTCGATGGCGATACGCTGAACGAGGGTGTTCGCTCGTCATGAAAGGGACACAACCCAGTGTAGTTGACGCCTCGCTTGCGCAAACTGACGAAATCGGATACCACCTCCACGATTTGGGCGGCGTCCATGATGCGGTCGACGGTCGTTTGATCTATCACTGTTTGAGTTGTATTTGGTGCAATATCTCGAAAAAATAAGGTTTTCTTCGCAGACAAAGTTAGTCGAATTTTTAGTAATTGAATGACTCTTTCTTGTTGACTTTTCAACATGTAGAAGAGATTTTACCAACATGAGAATTTAATACTCTTTCAAAATTTTCAGATTGGTTTACCCTAACAATCTTTCAAAAAACATATATTTGTACAGTTATTTTTTTTCTCTGTTATTGAGTTTAGCATAACTAATGGATTACCGCTCACATTTATATCGACCATTATCCAAGCATTTCGTTGATGCTTTGGTAGCAGAAGTCTTCTTACATCCAACGGATTTTGATTTGGTTTATCGATTGGTATTCGATGAAGATATTACTATTGCGTGGCGAGCGGCATGGGCTTGTCAGAAAATCAGCGAGCAGCATCCTGAATGGTTTACAGAAGTTCAATTTCTGGAACTCGCGATGTTAGCGATTGAGACTAAACATTCTGGTCTTCAACGTGGCTGTTTATCGACACTCTGCAATTTGAATTTGCCTGAAGATATTCCAGTAGAATTGATTAATGCCTGTTTCGATTGGATGGTTTCGCCCCAATCGGCTATTGCTGTGCAAGCCAAGTCGATGCACATGTTGATGAAAATCTGCGAAGTGATTCCAGAATTCAAGATTGAGCTAAAGGCTTGTTTAAACAACATCGATTACGAATCTTATTCTGCCGGATTCAAATCGACCCGCAAACAAATTTTGAAAACATTGAATCGGAAATAAAAAAACCTGTTTATTATTGACGGATGACCCACAGTAAGCTCGTTAATTTCTCATTTCGCTTGTTGAAGTTCGACTTTGAGTGGTTCAATAACGATAAGAGTTACTTCTTATAAGTCGCCAAATACCCGACAGGATTATTCGGTTTTTGTGTTTGCTCGTTTTGTGTAGCCATCTCTGTCAGAGCTTGGTATATATCGCTGAATTGTAGATTGGTGGTAAGCATAAAGTTTTCTAATTTTTGATTCAGCTCAGCATAGCCAAGTGCGTATTGGCGTAGAGCCACAAATGCTCTTACTATTTGGATGTTTATTTCTATTGCTTTTGCACTATTCAACAAACCTGCCAACATCGCGATTCCGTGTTCGGTGAAAGCATAAGGTAACTTTCGTGTGCCTCCCCAATTTGATGTTCCATTTTGGAATATCAAGTCAAACTCTTCGTTGGATAACTGAAACATAAAATCGTTGGGAAATCGATTTAAATTTCGTTTGACCGCTTTGTTTAGATTGCTAGTAGTTACTTCGTACATCAAAGCTAGATCTTTATCTAAAATTACCTTGAATCCACGAATTTCATATATCTTATTTTGAATAATTTGAAGTTCCATATATTTTGTTTGATTTCACAAAAATACTAAAATGATTGAAACACCAAATAATTATTATAGAATATTTCTTGATATTTAATGAATTTCGGATTTAATTTTGACTTCTTGAATCTGACAATTCGTCAATTTTGGGCTTCTTCTCTTTTGGTTTGTTTTTTACGAGCTTCATCGGTTTTTGCTGAGTGGTAGGCGTGGATTGGATATTCCACTCTTGCTCCACATCCCAGTTGGGGCGAAGTTCGAAAAACGTGTTGTAGTAATAGACCGATTCTGGAGCAATTTTTTTCGCAAAGGTACCAGTGTCCCATACAAAATTACTGTTTCTATCCTCCACCAATCGAGCATAGTAATTGCCCGGATTGACATAATAAAACTCAGCCGTACCGTTGATAACAGGTTCTTTGCGTACCGATTTGTCGCTTTCGTTCAACAATTCCACAAATGCATTTCCGGTAAATCCAGTTACTTTGAGAAAAAGACTTGAATAAAGCTCAAGACTCTTCACTTTGAATGTTTTCTTAATTGCTTTGTTGCACAATCCATTGAAACCGTAAAAAGTGGCTGAGTCGATGGTTAAGCGATATTCGCCATCGGGAGTCCATTTATGATTTAAACGATATTCTCTGATATGAAGGGAGTCGTACACCATCAACGCTGTTTTCACCACTTTCCACGCCGTGTCTTTTTTCTCCTCTAACAGAATATTTCGTTGAATCAAACTATCCAACGGAACAGGAGTTGTGAAAACCAAGTCATCATAAATTTCTAAAGTTGAGGAGAATTTTGGTTCCACATTCAACGATGGAATCTCTATTTTTTCGACCTCGTCTTTTTTCTTTTTCTTTTTCGCAGCAATTTTCAAGTCGTTAAAAATGAATTTCAGCGTGTCGGTTTGCGGTGACAGATTTTTCAATGAATCCGTTTTGAGGTAAGTTGCCTCAATCAAAAGCGTGTCTTGCTTATAAATTGTGGAATCTTTTATCCAGTAATTCAATGTATCGTTAGTGGCACTTTGCTCTAAAATCGCCCAATCTTTTTTAGAGAAATTGAGTGGTTTGAGTTTGGGCAAAGCGTTTGCGGGAGCTGCAAACGTGATGGTGAGTTTGTTTCGCTGTTTGCGCTCCGTTTTATCCAAGTATTGCGATTTAAAATTCTCATTAAATGCCATCAAAACTAAGTTATCGGGCGTAAATCTCTTTCTTCGAACCTGAATCAGAGAGTCTTTTATCACTTTCCCTACTTTCGTTTTCAATGTGTCTGTCGCTTCAAAATATTCGAAACTTGGCACAATAATAGAGTCAGAATAGGCAATATCTTCCCCCGATTGATCAAATTTGTAGTCGCGATTGGCATCTTTCAGGGCATAAATTCGATAACGACCGGCGGCTACGTTTTTGATATTGAATTTTCCTAAAGCGTCAGAACGAGTAATCCGATCGAAGGGTGTTTTTACAAATGCTGAGTCATCGAGCAATTTATGAATACCCACATACATTCCAGTAACAGGTTCTAAATCACAAGCATTGAGAAGCGTTCCCGATATTTCAAGCGAATCAACAGCCGAACCAGTAGAAAATGAGAGTGCAAAATTATTGAACGGATTTTTCTCGTTATTATCCACAATAGCATCTGAAAAATCGATTGTGTAAGTGCTATTTTTCTTCAAACTATCTTGTAATTCAACAATGATTTTCCGACCATTGGTCGAAATTTCGGGAGGAATCGATTGAGGTGGAGATACGTTCACCTTATCCGACGCATTTTCCACCAACACAATTTCGTCAAATTCTAACTCGATTTTCTTCTTGTTGAAATTAATTTGACCTTGCATTGGAATGCTTTTGACCAACCGAGGTGGTGTTGTGTCAATCGGACCTCCGTTCGGACGACCGATGTTGGCGCAAGAGGTAACAATTGCCAATATGAGTGTTGATAAAACAAGTCGTGTTGCGAAATTCATCTTATGGATAATGGATTGTACGAAAAATCAGAGGACAAAAATACACAAATAGAATCATTTTCTGCTTAAAATGCGGTGCCCAATGCGGCAATAGAGGCATTTCTTTTTGTCACAATACTCTCTTTGTAGTTGAATAATGGCTTGCGAATCGAAAGCTGATGCAATTTCAACACCCGTATTTCGCCATTCGCGGGTGATTTTATTCTCTTCACTTTTGAGCGATTCGAGCAAGGAAAGCGCACGATCACATAGATCGTTTTGACCTGTCGCTTTACCATAAGCAAACATCATCGGCACCACGGCATTTATCAGGGCAATTTGAAGTGCGGTTTTCCCCATTCGCTTTTGCCTCATTTCAGAAACCGATTCAAAGTCGTAGTGAGTTTGCCAATAGGCAGAAGGCTCTACGTGCATTAATTGATAAAACTCCTCTGGAGAATGAATGTCGATAATCTTGGCAAATAGTGCTGGCGTTTGATGATAAAGCGTTGCTACTTGAGACAATCGAATGTGAGGGAAGTTCGCTGGACGAAGTCGTAAGAATCGCCAAGCCTCTTTGTCTATATGTTTTAAAGAAAACTTATTTTGCAAGAATTGAAACTCTCGTTGCAATAATACAAGATACGAATTTTCTGGATTTTCCACATCGAGTAATCCCGCCTGTCCGAAAAAGAAAGCTTCCACTTGCAGCAACGAATCGGTATGTTTTTGCACAAAACTTAGCGAAAGACTTCTTGCCAGACGTTCGAATGCATCGTTATTTACGCTTAATCCGAAGCTTCTAAGCAAAGTTATGTAAAACGCCTCTTCCCAATTTTGCTGATTCTGCGTTAAGAGCTGTTGGATGGCCTCTGTTTTGCGTTCTAGTCGCTCGGTAAGCAACGCATTTCGCCACGATGAGAAGAGAAACGGATCAAGATTGACCAATTGATCGCGACAAGGTATAGCAGAAGTATTATTGACTAAATGCTGATAATGCTCCCGCACTTCCTTTGGAAATGGCAAAACCAACTGAGGAATCGGCTCTCCATTCGAACGGAAAATATCGGCATCTCGCACCTCCACCACATTCAATATCACCGAGTCGTATCGCTTGTCTTTGTCGTGCCCATGTCGCATCCAATCTGAAGAGCGCATGTGTAGTTCTATATTGCCTGCCCAAACGGTGTTGTCGAATTTTATTTTGGCATTGAAAAAGTCTGGTCCCGTATCTCTATTTTGAATTCCAGTATCGATTATTTCAATCGTCGAACCAGTATCGCTGACCAATGAGTTTTGCGGATACAATTTAAACTTCCAGATATATTGAAAAAGTTCTTCCATGTGTACGAATCCTTGAGTTAAGGGTTTTTAAAAGTTCTGTTCCGATTTTTCGTAGATTAATCTATATATTTGCAAATTAAATAAAAATTGGGTGATAATATTGCCTGAAAACAAATAATAAAATAAGAATCCAACAAAAAAGTCGTTATGAAGATAGCATTAATCGGGTATGGGAAAATGGGCAAAGAGATTGAACAGATTGCCATCAGCCGTGGACACGAAATTGTCAGTATCATTGATGTAAATAATCCAAATGATTTCAGCTCCGATGCTTTCAAAAGCGCGGCAGTAGCTATCGAATTTACAGCGCCTTCGGTTGCGCTCGAGAATTACCGAAAATGTTTTGCTGTAGGCATGCCAGTAGTAGCTGGCACAACAGGTTGGTTGGCTCATTTGCCCGAAATAAAAGAGGCTTGCGAGAAAGGAAATACATTTTTCTATGCTTCCAATTTTAGTATTGGCGTCAATATTTTCTTTGCCATAAATAAATATTTGGCAAAAATAATGAATCAATTTCCTGATTACGATGTAAAAATGAAGGAGATCCATCACATTCATAAACTTGATGCACCGAGCGGAACAGCCATTACATTGGCGGAAGGAGTTCTGGAGAATGTGGACCGCAAAAATAAGTGGGCACTGAGCGACGGAACTAACAGCACAAGCGAATTGGCTATCGAAGCATTGCGCGAAGGCGAGGTGCCAGGTTATCACTCTATTATCTATGATTCAGCAGTGGATAATATCACCATTACACACGATGCCAAAAGCCGTAAAGGTTTTGCTTTGGGAGCAGTCGTGGCTGCAGAATTTACAGCCGGCAAAAAAGGCTTTCTCTCTATGGATGATATGTTGAAGTTTTGATACACACAATAAATTAAATTTGAATATAATATGAAGAAATTTGCATTGAAACAGTGGGTTAAATTTACCATTGCGGCTATTTCGTACATCCTCTTTTCTATTTGGATTGATAACTATTGGTTGCTCATTGGGTTGCCTCTGGTATTCGATGTTTATCTCACCAAATATGTTCCATATACTTTCTGGAAAAAGTGGAAGAATAACTCAGCTCGAAAGGCAATGGAATGGGTAGATGCGATTGGGTTTGCTTTGATTGCAGTCTATTTTATCAATACGTTCTTCTTTCAAAACTACAAAATTCCATCTTCATCGCTCGAAAAAACGTTGCTCGTTGGCGATTTCTTGTTTGTGAGCAAAGCAAGTTTCGGAGCACGTGTTCCAAACACGCCACTTTCGTTTCCATTGGCACAACATACACTTCCTATACTGGAGTGTAAATCGTATATTGATTGGCCTCAATGGAAATACAAGCGTTTGAGTGGTTTTGGTAAAGTTAAACGCAACGACATTGTCGTTTTTAACTTTCCGGCAGGCGATACCGTTGCGTTGAAGGTTCAAAATCCCGATTATTATACCTCGTGTTTTATAGAAGGCATACAACAAATGCAAGCCATGGGCGACTACTATGTGAAAGATTCCATTAGCTATTACGACTATATAAATCGTTGTATGTCTGTTGGTCGTGAAGTGGTGAAAAACAACAAAGGGCAATACGATGATATAGTATTTCGTCCAGTTGACCGTCGCGAGAATTACGTGAAACGTTGCGTAGGATTGCCTGGTGATGTGTTACAAATTATCAATAATCAACTTTTCATTAATCAGAAAAAAGCGATCAATCCTGAACACTTGCAATATAATTATTATGTTCAAACAAATGGTTCAATCTTAACGGAAGATTATCTGTATAAAATTGGGATCAGTAAAGACGATATTACAACTTATCAACCGGGTGATTGGCAACGAAATCTTGGCTTCGAACCAAATGCAGATGGTCAATTCTCAACGGTTTATAAATTTCCACTTACTGCCGAAATGGTTCGAAAACTAGAAAAAAACACCTCGATTATTAAAATTGTAATAGATCCTGATGCTCAAGCAGCAGGTCCAACATATCCATTTACATTGAATAAAGGTTGGACACGCGATAATTATGGCCCAATCTGGATTCCACAAAAAGGAAGAACAATGATGCTCTCGATGAAAAATCTCCCGATTTACGAGCGAGTCATACACGATTATGAAGGTAACAAACTAGATGTGAAAGATGGTAAAATTTTCATCAACGATAAAGAAGTTGATCGTTACACTTTCCAAATGGACTATTACTGGATGATGGGTGATAATCGACATAATTCAGCTGACTCACGCTTTTGGGGGTTTGTGCCCGAAGATCACATCGTGGGCAAACCGATACTCGTTTGGTTGTCACTCGATAAAGACCGAGGATTGTTCGATGGAGGCATTCGATTCAGTCGCATATTCTCGCTTGTACATAATTAATCTAACTCGAAAAGAGTAATGAAAGGTTGGACAAAAATAGTCGTCATTGCATTGTGCATTGGTTTTTTTTGTTCAACCTTTTTTTCGTGCAAATCAATTGTACCTATCTCAATCGAGAAAACAAAGCTGAAAATCGTGGAAGCTGAAAAAGCATTTGCTGATCTTGCAAAGAAAGAGGGAGTTGCGACTGCATTTCTTGCATTTGCCGACGACAAAGCAGTGCTCCACCGTAACAACAGAGTGGTGAAAGGAAAATCGGAAATGAAAACGTATTTTGCCAATCAAACCATAAAAATCACCTCACTCACATGGTTTCCCGATGTTGTGGAGGTTTCTTCCTCCGGTGATTTAGGATATACTTATGGCGAATACCAAATTACTTACCTTGATAAAGAGGGAAAAGACGTTACAGACAAAGGCATTTTCCATACTGTATGGAAAAAGCAAGCGGATGGTTCTTGGAAATTTGTGTGGGACTAAAAAATTCAATCTATTCCTTCCTATTCCTTTGAATATAGAAGAAACTATCTGCTTCTCTTCTTCACTATTTCTAATTCCTGAAAAAGATTGCATTACTTCATAAAAAAAGCTTGACAAATGTCAGGCTAAAAGTATACGGAGAACAATGTATTTCCACAGGAAACTATTCGTCAATCCAATTTGCGAACATTGCCTGTTCCGATAATGGTGGATTTTATCTCAGCGGCTCCTCGGTAATAAATATTACCTACGCCAGTGATTGTTACTCTCAGTAGTTTGGAGACGTTACAGCCTATATTGCCATTGCCTATGAGCTTTGTAGAGAGTGTCTGAACTTTGAATTTATCGGCACGAATTTCACCATTACCGACCAAGCTATAGCTGGCTTCGGATGATTTACCACCAATCAACACATCACCACCACCAATCAGACTGATCTTCAATTTGTCGCACTCAAGATTAGGTATTTTAATCTGACTATCACCCGATATGGCGAGTTTCATCTCTTTTTGTTTCATCGGATCAGACGTTTCAAAGATAACTCCTCCAGTGAGATCGATTGTCTGAATATCAGACGAATAGACATAAATCATTAACAGTCCGTGCTCATTCGATTTCATTCCCTTGGTCTTGATTCTCAAAGTCATTTTTTGAGTACCAACTTCCAGCAAATCAACGATATTATCTTCTCCATAAATGCGAACAAATCCTACTGAATCAGGATTATTGAAATAAACAATATTAGCTTTCACATTCGATATCAACAGCTTATTATAGGCATCAACTTTATGAGTAATGTGCACATATTTATTGCTACCTGTTATCTTTTTGCCAAATTGAGCAAAGAGATTAACTGTAAAAAGAGTGAAAACAAAAACCAAAAACAAAGTGATTCTCTTCATAGAAATAAGTTTTTTCGTTCGATAATACAAATCTATTCAATAAAGTCGGCATATTGTACTGAAATTTTCTCAAAAATTGCAAATAATTCAACAACAGTCTCGGCACGTAGCATCGCAATGCGGGTATCTCGAAAATTGGGAAGCCCTTTAAATAGAGGTGTGGCTGCCAAATGACGACGAATATGAATGATTCCTCTGCGTTCGTCGAAACGTGCAACACTCTGCACCACTTGACGCCGGATTATATCCAATTTCTCTGCAAAAGTGATTTGAGGCAAATGCTCTCCGGTGGTGAGGTAATGTTTAATTTCTTTGAAAACCCACGGACGACCGATGGCGCCACGACCAATCATTATGGCATCGACACCGTATTTATCAAACTTCTCGCGGGCAATCTCTGGAGATGTAACATCGCCGTTGCCGATAATGGGAATCTTCATGCGGGGATTGTTCTTTATCTCCCCTATGAGCGACCAATCTGCTTCGCCGGTGTACATTTGGCTGCGGGTACGACCATGAACAGTCAGTGCAGCCACACCGCAATCCTGCAGTTGTTCCGCCAGCTCTACAATGATTTTAGAATCGTGATCCCAACCCAATCGGGTTTTCACGGTTACAGGGAGGTTGACTGATTTTACAATAGAAGAAGTAATTTCGAGCATCATCGGTATATCACGTAACATACCCGATCCTGCACCTTTACCCGCCACACGCTTCACAGGACAACCAAAGTTTATATCGATGAGATTGGGATTCGCAGCTTCGCAAATTTTGGCAGCCTCAACCATGGGTTCAACTTCGCGACCGTAAATTTGAATGGCAACAGGACGCTCTTCTTCATAAATCGTAATCTTCTCTTGCGTCTTGGAGACACAACGCACCAACGCGTCGCACGACACGAACTCGGTATAGACCATATCTGCCCCAAATTCGTGACACATGATGCGGAACGAAGGATCGGTGACATCCTCCATCGGCGCTAAAAAAACGGGCTGATAACCCAAATCTATATTCCCTATTTGCATTTCCTATTTTATATTTGAATCGGCAAAGATACCCCATGCGCGAGAATTATACAACTTTGCTGATTAATATTCCTACCATTTGAAATTGAGATCAGATTCAATAAATTGACAATGGTCATTATAGCCAACAATATAAACTCCCTCAAAAACAAATTCGATGGATAAAGGTTTGGTTTATTAGAAGATTCCTTATCTTCGTAAATTGCAAAAAGAGAAACAAAATGAGGTTTTTATTCCTTTTTATATTATTTATATCAATCCACCTATCCCTCCATGCCGGCAATTCGAAACTGCCTGTCTCGATGACTGACTCAACCATCAAAAAGGTTGATTCAACTAAATATGTACAATCAAATCAGTTTTACGACAAGCTTATTCCCTCAAAAAATAAGACAAGTCTTTCATCGATGCTATTAAAATCAATATTTGTAGGATCAAACTGGAGAAATCCAAATTGCGATAACGTACAATTGGTGGAGGAGAACGATTATTTCAAACAATTTGAAGGAAAAAAAATACGCAACATCACGATCCTTTGCTCTAATATTGTCAACACAGGCGATTCGACTGAAAACCCAATAGAGAAATGGCACGTACTAACGAAACAATACATCATCGAGCGAAATTTATTCTTCAAGAAATCTCAAAAAGTGAAAGCGGAGGAGATGGTTCGCAATCAGCAATACCTCCGCTCGCTTCGCTATATTTCAGATGCTTACATATTAATTGAGCCTTGCGAGGGCGAGGAAGTAAACGTTCTCATATTTACACGCGACAACCTCTCTTTAGCACCCGGATTAAACTCATTAGGTAGCCAAAATCTATACTTATTTGCTTCAGAAAGTAATATGCTAGGGACTGGTAATCGGTTCGAGTTGGGTGTAATTGCCAATCCGAAGACGCCACTCTATAGAGGTTTTAAAACAGAATATGGGTTTCAAAACATTGCAGCTTCCTTTTTCGACCTCAACCTTTACGCTTATAAGAATCTGAACGACCAAGTGTATCGAGCTCGGTTGAATAAAAGCTTCCTCGCTCCTACTGATTTTGCAGGCGGTATTTTGGTGAATCGTCAGACATACAATGAACATCAAATATTGAGTGATACTGTAGTAAAAATTGAAGAAAATCGCTTCGATCTTTGGGCAGGAAAATCATTCGAACTTTCACCATCAATCGGTAGTTTTTTCATAAATGGCTTGTGGTCTGACTTGAAATTTCCAGTGCGATTCGGAGTAACACCCACTTATAACCTCAATTATCAGAACAAAGAGTCACTTATGTTTTCGCTGGGCTTCTACCGCGAAAGCTTCTATCGAGGAAACTTGATTTATGGATTCGGCAAAAATGAAGATATCCCTTATGGCTACAAGGTAAAATTTGTTGGAGGTCGCACACGGGAAGAGTTTGGTAGTCGATGGTATATGGGTGCAAAAATGCAAATTGCATCGATGACACATTTTGGTTATACCAATGGAAAAATTGAATTGGGCACCTATTTAAATCGAAATACTAATCAGTATGAACAAACAGCGCTGTCAATCGAAAACTATTATTTTACCAAACTAATTCCCGCTGGAAGTTGGGGAATTCGTAGTTTTTTCGTGGGCAAATACACCCGAGGAATGAATAGACTGCAAGGAGAGAGAGAATTACTCTTTTTTAATTCATCGTACTCTCCTCGTGTTTTTCAGAATGATCTATCGAATGGAACGAATCGACTTATATTGAGCACTGAAACTGTTGGATTTAGCCCCTATTATCTCTATAATTTTAGATTCGCATTTTATGGATTTGCCGACTGGGGATGGCTCGGGAATAATAGTAATATTTTTAAAAATGATGACTTTACTTCTGTGGGTCTTGGTGTTCGCATCAAAAATGAGCGATTGATTTTCCAAACTGTACAAATTCGAATAGGTTGGGCAATTAAGAATCCATCGAATGCCTCTGTCAATTGGCTCAATGTATCGGAAGAGGCGAGAATGAAGAGTGAGCGCTTAATCCCATCTGAGTCGATGGAAATTGATTATCGATAATTCTTGTGGCAAAAAAACGCCACTCAAACATGAGCAGCGTTCTGATATATGTAAAGATAAATTGAGCTATTTCTTCGGAGTGCCAAAGGCGAGTAAACGCACTTCAAAAATAAGTGTACTATAAGGCAAAATTGTGCCGGTAGAAGAACCGGTAGTACCATAACCCAACGTGTATGGCAACACAATGGTTCTTGTTTCACCCACTTTCATCTGCATCAATGCTTCAGTCCATCCAGTTACAACTTGATTGACTTTAAAGGAGCGTGGATCTTCATTTTTGCTCCAATCTGGATTTGCACCTGAGAAAGTTTTATCAAATAAAGTTCCATCGACCAAATGACCTTTGTAATGCACCAATACCGTATCGGTATAAAGTGGCGAACCACCATTGACATCTCCTACTGTGTTAATTTTATAGTAAAACATTCCACCACCTCTGTTCTCAGGAATATTGAAAGCAGTATAACTTGTACTATCTTGCATTTTGGTAAAATAGAGGTCATTGGTTGCTTTCCAATCAGCGTATTGAGAGAGAGAATCTGTTTGCGTCAAACACGATGTGGTGAGCAACAGTGAAACAAAAAGAATAGGAAATAAAACAATTTTTATCTTCATAAGATGGATTTTCTGAATGAAAATGATTACTCTGTAATTTTCTTGAAAAGTACTTTCATACTCACCTGATCGCCAATAATGGTACGCAATTGATCGATAGAGACTCGCTCTTGTGTCATCGAATCGCGGTGACGGATAGTCACGGTGTTGTCTTCGAGTGATTGATGATCGACTGTCACACAAAAAGGAGTACCAATGGCATCCTGGCGACGGTAACGTTTTCCGATAGAATCTTTCTCATCGTATTGGCAATTGAAGTCAAACTTCAAATCATTGATAATAGCACGCGCTTTGTCCGGCAGACCATCTTTTTTCACCAATGGTAGTACCGCCAACTTCACTGGCGCCAGCGCTGGAGGCATACGTAAAACAACACGAGTATCGCCACCTTCTAGAGCCTCTTCCGAGTATGATGCCGCCATCACACTTAGGAACATTCGATCCACACCTATGGATGTTTCAATCACATAAGGAACGTATGATTTATTCAATTCTGGATCGAAATATTGCAACTTCTTACCCGAGAATTTCTCGTGGCTACTCAAATCGAAATCGGTGCGGGAGTGAATCCCCTCTACTTCTTTAAACCCGAAAGGCATTTGAAACTCAACGTCAGTCGCTGCATTGGCATAGTGTGCCAATTTGTCGTGGTCGTGGAATCTGTATTTGTGATCGCCCAACCCTAAAGCTTTGTGCCACTTCAATCGACGTTCCTTCCACCACTCAAACCACTCTAATTCTTCACCTGGACGAACAAAGAATTGCATTTCCATTTGTTCAAACTCACGCATACGGAAGATAAACTGGCGAGCCACGATTTCGTTGCGGAACGCTTTACCAATCTGAGCAATTCCGAAAGGAATACGCATACGACCAGTTTTTTGCACGTTCAGGAAGTTCACGAAAATTCCTTGCGCCGTTTCTGGACGAAGGAAAATTTTCATAGCTCCATCGGCTGTAGAACCCATTTCGGTAGAAAACATCAGGTTGAACTGACGAACTTCTGTCCAATTTTTTGTTCCACTTACGGGGCAAACTACCTCATAATCGATGATGATTTGACGCAGTTCTTCCAGATTTGCATCGTTCAACGCTTTGGCAAAACGGGTATGAATTTCAGTTTTCTTAGCTAAATTCTCTTGAATACGAGGATTGGTTTGACGGAAAAGCGCTTCGTCGAAGTTTTCGAACTTTTTCGCAGCTTTCTCTACCTCTTTATCGATTTTATCATCAATTTTAGCCATCAAATCTTCGATGAGCACGTCAGCACGATAGCGTTTCTTGGAATCTTTGTTATCAATCAACGGATCGTTGAACGCATCAACGTGACCAGAAGCTTTCCAAATGGTTGGGTGCATAAAGATAGCAGAATCGAGTCCTACAACGTTTTCGTTGAGCAACACCATACTATCCCACCAATATTTCTTGATGTTATTTTTGAGCTCTACGCCCAGTTGTCCGTAGTCGTAAACAGCCGACAGACCGTCGTAAATTTCACTCGATTGAAATACAAAGCCATATTCTTTGCAATGCGATACCAATTTTTTGAAAACTTCTTCTTGTTGTGCCATAAGATGATAAAAACTGTTTCTTATTGTTTATGAGGATAATCCTCTATTTATCGTTAATTTTAGGACTTGCAAAGTAAGCGAATTTTTTCGATTATTGTTTTTTTACGGCTTCACTTTCTCTTTGATTCTGACAGATAATAGACTTTTATCTGGTAAATTAAGTTTTTTTAAAACACAGCAAATATGAGAAAAAAGGAAAGATGCACAAATGTGCTTATATCAAAGAAATATTTATTCATTGTGTTAAATTATTTTACTAAAAAAGACTATTTTTGTTTCTACTTCAACTATTTTAACAACACCTTGTCAATAAACCATGAACAGAGCAAACACTGTCAATCAATTATTCGAATACAATACGAATAAATTTCAAAATAAAATTGCGTTAACATTCAATGGAAATTCAATCACTTACACGCAATTGAACGAAAAAGCCAATCAACTCGCAAATTATCTTCTTGCAAATCATCACATCAAACCCAACGATATTATCGGAATATTATCGGAACCTTCTGACAAAATCATTCTCTCTATTCTGGGAATTCTCAAAGCAGGAGCAGCCTACCTCCCACTATCTTCACTTTTCCCCAACGAAAGAATTGAATATATGGTAACCGACTGCGATACCAAAATTTTATTCGTTGACAGAAAACTCATTCAGAAAATTGCAACCAAAAATTGCAAAATTATCTTTCTGGACGAAATTGAAAAGCTAATAGATGGCTTTTCTGCCGAAAACACGAATCCCCAAACTACGGGCGAAGACATTGCCTACATCATGTACACGTCGGGCACTACCGGAAAACCAAATGGTGTAGAAATCCCTCATCGAGGAATCACAAGATTAGTGAGTGGCGCAACCTATCTTCCTTTTGATGAAGATTTGACGTTTCTTCAATTGTCAACCATCAGTTTCGATGCCTCTACCTTCGAAATTTGGGGAGCGCTACTAAACGGACACAAACTGGTGATGTATCCCGATAGAGTGGTCGAATTCGACAGACTAAAGCAGGTTGTAGATCAACTGAAAATTAATTGTCTATTTCTAACAACTTCGCTGTTCAATGTGCTGATTGACGAAGACCCATTAGCGCTTCGCACCATTAAATACATTTTGACAGGTGGTGAGACAATATCAGTTAAGCACATCCGAAAAGCGCAAGAGCTACTGCCTGTCACCCAACTAATACACGTTTACGGACCAACGGAATGTACTACATTTGCTATGAGTTATCCAATCGCAAAATTAACTTCTGACGAGAACGTCATCCCTATCGGCAAAGCAATTGATGAGACAACAATTTATCTATTTGACGAGAATTTCAAACAACCTGCGATAGGGGAAATAGGAGAATTATATTTAAGAGGAAATGGTTTGGCTATTGGCTACCGTAATAATATAAAACTTACTGAAGAGCGATTCATAAAGCATTCATTCTCCGAAAACAAACACATACGTCTTTATAAAACAGGTGATCTATGCAGAATGAAAGCAGATGGAAATCTGGAATTTATTGGAAGAAGGGATCACCAACTAAAGATAAGAGGATTCAGAGTTGAAATCGGTGAAATTGAGAATGCGATAAAGCGGCACTCGGCTATCAATCAATGCCTTGTGATTACAAAACAGAGCGATATCAGTATCGAACTAATTGCATATATCGTAGGTACGAATCATATCCAAGACAAAATCGACACAGAAATTTGTGCTACAATTGATACCAATTCGCTCAAAACGAATCTAAAACTGTGGCTTCCGGAATACATGATTCCAACACATATTATTGAATTAAATAGATTCCCTCTAAATCAGAATGGGAAAATTGATCGGGAAAAGCTACCAATTCCAATGAACGAAAAGACCATTATCCAACAGACAACAGCACTAACATCTACCGAAGAAAAGTTGATTGATCTTTGGAAAGAGTTGTTGGGGATAAAACATATTGGTATTGAAGAGTATTTCTACGAAATAGGAGGAAACTCCTTACAAACCGTCCGGATGATTTATAAAGTAAACAACCTTTTCGCTACATCTATTCGCTTAGGGCAATTCTACAAAAACCAGACAATAAAACAATTGAGCAAAATGATTGAAAACTCCACGGAGAAAAAAAAACTACAATTATCTAACTACAAAATAAAAAGAGATTCATTAATCCCATTATCTCCAGCACAGGAACGAATGTGGGTTTTTGACGAATTCAACAAAAATCTAACTGTTTACAATATTCCTTTTCGATTCGACATGCGTGGCGAATTGAATATTTCTTATTTGGAAACAGCAATAAACGTAATGATACAGCGGCAAGAATCATTTCGCACCTCGTTCATTACAGAGCATGGAATTCCAATGCAACGCATCAACCCATTTAAACCCATATCACTACAGATAGAAGATCTACCAAATTGCACAGAAGAAGAACTTGAAAGAATTCTAAGGAAAGAGGGGCAAATCCCATTCAATTTGGAGGAGCAAAACCTCATTCGCTGCAAAATTCTACGTATTTCTGAGAGTTATCACATTTTAAATGGAACTTTTCATCACATCATTTACGACGGTTGGTCTGTTACTATTTTCAAAAAAGAGATCGAAACCGTGTACAATGCACTCATTGCAGGTGAATCGTATTCAACAATACCTCACCCCATTCAATATGTTGAATATGCAGCTTGGCAAAGAGAATTATCAAACTCAGACTATTATCAAAAACACTTTGAATATTGGGAACAAAAACTCGGACATAATCCTCAAGCGACAGAATTACGTCCTGATTTTCCTCGTCCAAAAGCTCAGACATTCGAGGGAAACATGCAGGAAATTTGGTTATCAAGTGAGCAATTGGTCGATATTAAAAAATACTGCCGCCAGAAACGTGTCACCTTGTTTTTATTCTTAATCTCTTGCCTCAAAACAACACTTTTTAGATACACTCATCAGAGTAAAATAACGATTGGCAGTCCGAATGCCAATCGGAGTTCACTTGAAACACAGAATATGATCGGCTTCTTTGTGAATAACATGGTTTTATCTTCCGATATTTCAGCAGAGATGTCGTTTGAAGAGTTGCTCAACCAGATGAGAACTACTTTTCACGATGCAGTTGATTTTCAAGATGTCCCTTTCGAGAAACTGGTCGAAAAACTGATTGATCATCGCGATGCAAGTCGATCTCCTCTGTTTCAGATTTTATTTATCCTACAGAATATTGATTCCAATCAAATGAATCTCACAGGTATCAAAACCATCCAACATACCATCGACAACAATACTTCCAAATACGATTTCACACTGATTGCCGAAGAATATGACGGTGAGTTTAGCATACAAATGGAGTACAACACTGATCTATATCAGCCAGAAACAATCGATCATTTTTTGAATAACTTCAAAACACTCATTCTGGACGCTTTATGTTCCACCGATAAGAAAATCGGGGAACTGGAACTCATACATCCCGTTGAGAAAAAAGCGTTGCTATCCCATGAAAGTACTCCTTTTAGCGAGACTAAAACCATACATCAACTATTCGAAGAGCAGGTAGAAAAAACGCCAGATGCCACGGCGGTCATTTTCGAGAATCAGACGTTTTCCTATTCCGAAATCAATCAACGAGCCAATCAATTAGCTCATTTCCTGCGGGAAAATGGATATGGAGAATCCGACAAACTCGTAGGTGTGATGATGGAGCGTTCCGAAAATCTACTCATTGCATTGTTGGGTATCCTAAAATCTGGGAGCGCATACATTCCGTTGGATTTTAACTACCCGACTGATCGAATAGATTTCATGATTGAGGATTGCAAAACAGAGATCGTGCTGTGCGACGATGCGACGGCACAATTATTAGCCAAAACAACAGCTCAATTTCGAGCCATCAATATCTTAAATGACATTCCAACGAATTCCAAAACAAGAAATCCTGAGAATAACTCAAACCCAAACGATTTAGCTTATTGCATTTACACTTCAGGTAGTACAGGCAAACCCAAAGCTGTGATGCTCGAACATCGCTCGGTGGTCAATTTAATCGAAGGCGTATATACTCAAACCAATTTACATCAAACCAAGAATATTCTCTGTCTGACAACCTTTTGTTTCGATATTTTCGTGGTAGAATCTTGGATTCCGCTAACACAAGGACTAACCGTTATTATGGCTAGCGAAGAAGATAATATTGAGCCCGATAATGTTTGCAGCTTAATCACAACTCATAATATTGAATGTATTCAAGCCACTCCTTCTCGATTAGAATGGTTGCTTTTGAGCCAATCATCAGAAAATGCACTTAAAGAAGTAGTCTCCATTTTAGTGGGTGGAGAACCGCTACCAGCCAAATTGGTGGAGCGATTAAATGCAATTGTGAAAGCTTCTATTTTCAACATGTATGGGCCAACGGAAACAACGGTTTGGTCATCATTGAAAGAAATCAAGGATAACATTATTAACATTGGCAAACCGATTCAAAACAATCAGCTTTTTATTTTGGACGCAAACAAGAGGCTTTGCCCCACTGGCGTTGTGGGAGAAATAGCCATCGGTGGAGATTCACTCGCCAGGGGATATTTACACAACGAAACAATCGCCAACGAAAAGTTTATTCCAAATCCATTCAACCCAACACAAAAAATATATTTGACAGGTGATTTAGGGATTCGTCTAAACAATGGTGACTTTGAGTGCCTTGGAAGAATGGACTTTCAAGTCAAAATTAGGGGACATCGTATCGAGTTGGGTGAGATTGAAAACGCAATTCTTCGTCTGAAAGAAGTCAAAGAATGTCTCGTATCTACCTATAAAATCAATAATCAGAATGAATTGGTGGCATACATCGTATCTGATAAAAATGTGGATATAAAACACATTAAAAATCATTTACGCAACCTTGTACCAAACTACATGATTCCTATTCACTTCACTATTTTAGATAGTTTCCCTCTCAATCCAAATGGTAAAATTGATCGAAAAAGATTACCAGCACCACATATTTCAGCGAGTGAAAAAGTATATAAGACAACAGAATTAAATGAAACAGAATCCAAATTACGCAAAATATGGCAACAAATTCTAGGAATTGAGAGCATTTCTAAATCAGATAACTTCTTTGAGCTAGGAGGTTATTCTCTTCTTGCCATCAAGTTGATTCACGAAATAAATGTTACGTTTAAAACGTCCTTTGCACCCAAAGATATATTTACAAACACGACAATTGAATCTTTTGCCCATTTAATTGACTCTAAAATGCACAATGACAAATTACCAGAAGGAATTGTGAAAATCAAAGACGGAAATGATGAAAATATATTTATGGCACCTGGAAATGGTGGCAATGCATTCTCTTTTCAAAATTTTGCTCAAAAATACAATGGGAACCAATCAATTTATTGTTTGGAATATCCAAAAGATGAAGATGGCAATTTTCCTTTAAAAACATTGCAAGAATTGGCGACTTATTTTGTAGATCGTATTATGTCCATTCAACCTGTTGGTCTGTTTAATATATTGGGATACTCCTTTGGAGGTCGATTAGCATTTGAAATTGTTATTCAATTACAACAAAAAGGAAAAGAAATCAATCTCCTCGGAATTATTGATGGGTTTGGAATATCAAAACTACTAAAAATCGAAACGAATTTTAGAAACATGATCAAGGATGCCTATTTTTTACTGGCTCTTGAGTCTTCTGATAAATGGAAATATTTAAAAATGCGCTTAACTGAAATCAAGAAAAGACGGTTTACAAAAAGACCAACGATTAAATCAAGCAACGAAATAATTGATGAAATCAGATTCAAATTCTACTCAAAAGAACATCAGATAAAGATGGCAGAAATACAAGAAAAATATATCAATGGTACAAAATTCATTGGAGATATAACATTATTCAAAGAGAATGATGAGATGTTTTTCAAAACCTCTAAAAGATTATATTTTCTTAGTAAAATTGCACCTGACTTATTCTGGGCAAATATGATTACTGGACATATCAAAGCCATTAAAATTAATTGTGAACATGTTCAATTCTTGGCAAGCGAAAATATCATCGAAGTAGTGAGGAAAATTGAAGAGCACTTTAACAAGACTGAATAATAATGAACAAGGCCCCAGTTACAAACTGCGCTTAAACTGTTCATAACTTTTGGCAAAAAACATTCTCATTCACAAATGAAAGTCGTAATTTTGTAAAAAATCAACGACCTCTTTTATGCAACCATTTGTTCATTTACACGTACACTCCCACTACTCTATACTCGACGGACAAGCCTCAATCCCATCTTTGGTTGACAAAGCGATAGGCGATGGAATGAAGGCTATTTCTTTGACCGATCATGGCAATATGTTCGGGGCAAAAGAGTTTTTCAACTACATTAGTAAGAAAAACGGCAAATACAATCAAGAAATCTCAGAACTAAAAAAAGAAATTTCAAAGCACAAGGAGAGTGCAGCTATTGCTGATGATGACGATAGAATTATTGAACTAAATCAGAAGATTGATACCCTTTCACAAAAGCTCTTCAAACCAATTTTGGGTTGCGAAGCTTATGTTGCAAGAAACAACAGACACATCAAATCGGGAAAAGAAAATTTGAGTGGTCATCACTTGGTAATTCTTGCCAAAAACAAAGTGGGGTATCACAACCTTATCAAATTAGTTTCGCAGGGCTGGACAGAGGGATTCTATGGTCGTCCACGCATCGACAAAGAGCTTCTAGAACAATACAAAGAAGGTTTAATTATCAGCACTGCATGTTTAGGGGGTGAAATCCCTCGTTTAATTGCTCAAAATAAATTAGACGAAGCAGAGAATAGTATTCTTTGGTTCAAAAAGCATTTTGGAGAAGACTATTATCTCGAAATGCAACGACACAAAACCGACAACCCGACTGGCGATCAAGAGACATACAAAAAACAGCAATTTGTCAACAAAGAGTTGATCGAATTATCAAAAAGAACAGGCGTAAAATTGATCGCCACCAACGATGTTCACTTTGCCAACGAAGAAGATGCTGATGCTCATGAGCACCTAATTTGTCTATCAACAGGCAAAGATTTAAACGATCCCAACCGTCTACGTTACACCAAACAAGAGTGGCTCAAAACGCAATCTCAGATGAATGAGATTTTTGCAGATATGCCTGAAGTGTTGGAAAACACCATCGAAATTGTGGATAAAGTGGAGTTCTACAGCATCAACAGTGATGCAGTTATGCCTGAATTTCCTTTACCAGAAGGATTCGACAACGATGGTGTATATTTAAAACATCTGACATATAAAGGCGCAAATACTCGATACGAAGAAATCACCGACGAAATTAGGGAACGCATTGATTTTGAGTTGGAAACCATATTGAATATGGGTTTCCCTGGATATTTTTTAATTGTACAAGATTTTATTGCAGCTGCCCGAGCGATGAAAGTTGCAGTTGGTCCAGGTCGAGGTTCTGCGGCAGGATCAGTAGTTGCATATTGTTTGGGAATTACTGATATTGATCCCATAAAATACGATTTACTTTTCGAGCGATTTCTGAATCCAGATCGTATCTCCATGCCAGATATCGATATCGATTTCGATGACGATGGTCGCGGTGAAGTTTTGCGTTGGGTAACCGAGAAATACGGTAAAGAAAAGGTGGCGCACATAGTCACTTTTGGTACTATGGCTACCAAATCAGCCATAAAAGATGTAGCGCGAGTTCAAAAGCTCTCGCTTTCAGAATCGGAACGTCTCACAAAATTGATTCCCGATCGCATACCCGATAAAAAAATAAATCTACGGAATTCGATTGCATACGTACCTGAACTTCAGGTAGCGGCATCATCTCCAGATCCGCTATTGAGTAACACGCTCAAATATGCCCAAATGCTTGAGGGTACAGTTAGGAATACTGGAGTTCACGCATGTGGAATTATCATCGGAAAAGATGATTTGACCAACTATGTGCCACTGAGTACCGCTACCGATAAAGAGACTGGAGAATCAATGATCGTGACTCAATACGAAGGTTCACTCATTGAAGATGTTGGAATGTTGAAGATGGACTTTTTAGGATTAAAGACTCTATCTATCATCAAAGATGCACTCGAAAACATCAAGATTACCAACAATATAGATATTGATATTTCAAAAATATCACTCGAAGACGAGAAGACCTACGAACTCTACAGTTCTGGAAAAACAACGGGTACTTTTCAGTTTGAGTCTGCCGGTATGCAGAAATACTTGCGTGAGCTACAACCCACCAAATTTGAGGATTTGATAGCAATGAATGCGCTTTATCGTCCGGGGCCGATGGATTACATACCATCTTTTGTGGCTCGCAAGCATGGTAGAGAACCTATCGAATATGACATTCCAATCATGGAACGCTATTTGAAAGATACGTACGGAATTACAGTCTATCAAGAACAGGTAATGCTCTTATCTCGACTTCTTGCCAATTTCACTCGTGGTCAATCCGACGAGTTGCGAAAAGCAATGGGGAAAAAGTTAATCGATAAAATGAATGCCCTAAAAGCTAAATTTATCGAAGGAGTAAAAAAGAATGGACATGACCCGAAAGTGTGTGAAAAAATATGGGCTGACTGGGAAAAATTCGCCTCTTATGCTTTCAACAAATCACATGCTACATGCTATTCATGGATTGCGTATCAAACAGCTTATCTGAAGGCCAATTATCCATCTGAATATATGGCTGCGGTGTTGAGTCGAAATATCTCGAACATCACCGATATTACCAAATTTATGGATGAGTGCAAGGCAATGGGACTGGAAGTACTTGGGCCAGATGTAAATGAGAGTTTCCATAAATTTGCGGTTAACAAAAAGGGCGATATCCGATTTGGCTTGGGAGCCATTAAAGGCGTAGGTGAAGGAGCTGTCGAAGCCATCATTGAAGAACGAATAAATGGCCCATTTGTCAGTATTTTTGATTTTGTGGAACGAATCAACCTAACAGCTTGCAACAAAAAAAGCATGGAATCGATGGCTTTAGCCGGGGCTTTCGACAACTTTACGGAGATAAAACGAGAGCAATTTTTCGAAGTAAGTGGCAAAGATGATACATTCTTAGAATCCTTGCTTCGATACGGTAATAAAGCTCAAATTGATAAAGCAGCGCAAACCAATTCACTTTTCGGAGGGTCGAATACCATCGACATTGCCAAGCCAGAGATACCGATCGCTGAAGCATGGTCTGATCTCGAACGGCTCAACAAAGAGCGTGATTTAGTTGGAATCTACCTATCGGCACACCCGTTGGATGAATATTCAATTATCTTGAATCATGTTTGCAATACAAAAATGACTGAACTTTCAAATAGAGCTGAGCTTGTAAACAGAGAGATTACAATGGGAGGCATTATTACGAATATCCGAATCGCTAATACCAAAACGGGTAAACCTTTTGGTGTGATGAAAATTGAAGATTATTCAGGAGCAGGAGAAATTGCTCTTTTTGGAAATGATTTCATCGAATATCGAAACTATTTCACCCCAAATTTGTTTCTCTATATCAAAGGTCGTTATGTGCCTCGTAAATACAACGAGAATGAATTGGATTTCAAAATCAACTCAATACAATTATTGAATGATGTGAAAGAAAAACTCATTGAGAAATTCACAATAACTGTTCCGTTAGAGGAAGTAACACCCGAATTCATTACTGATATCACGGCATTGGTGAAAGATGTAAAAGGAAATACACAATTTAATATTACAGTGATTGACGAGATTAACCATTATGATGTGCCGCTGTATGCAACGAATGTAAAGACTGAAGTAACGAAAAGTCTACTTTCTTACATCGAAACATTTGAAAAAATAGGATTCAAAATTAATTAAATATTTTCCTATTCGAATCGAAAACTGTACCTTTGAGCACTTTAATTTTCAAATTCTAACAACAAATAAATTTCAACAATTATGGCTTTAACAATCACAGATGCAAGCTTTCAAGAGATTTTGGCAAGCGGCAAACCAGTAGTCGTTGACTTCTGGGCAGAATGGTGTGGACCTTGCCGCATGGTGGGACCAATCATCGAAGAATTATCTAAAGAATATGATGGTAAAGTGACCATCGGAAAAATAGATGTAGATGAAAATACTGAAGTAGCAGCAAAATATGGTATTAGAAATATCCCTACAATTCTATTCTTCAAAGATGGACAAGTAGTTGACAAACAAGTAGGTGCTGCTGCAAAAAGCGCATTTGTAGCTAAAATCGAAGGGTTGCTTTAATAGACATATATCATGATAAAAAAAAGAGTAACAAGGTTCGCCTTGTTACTCTTTTTTGTTGGAAATTCAATTTAGGGTCTCTTCCCTTTACTCAAAAACTATAATAGATACCAGTCATAAAATCAATACCACTTCCGTCTCTTTTGTTAAACTCAGAAGGAATATAAGTTTTAGCATCATAATTAACATTTGTCCAGTTCAACCCATAAATGAAAGACCAATTCTGCCCGAAATACATTTCGAATATCGTTCTTACGTGAAATCCAAATGCACTATTGTAGTCTGCTTGAGCTCTCTCTCCTCCTATCAATTTAACAGTATTAATATCAAGGTGTGGACTTAATACATAATCTGGACCTGCTCCGATTTTCAGTCTCATCATATAACCATCGCCCAAAGGGAATACATATAGCGGAGTTACACTTAAGTTCGTTCGACTAAACGATACACTTGCATTATTGAGATAAGGCTGTAATTCGCTGTATTTGTAATTCAAATCAACGTCGCCTTCAAAATGCTTGCTGAATTGGTACGCATATTTTACACCAATACCAATACCACCTCCGGCACTGATTTTCGACTCAGTATTATCAGTCGTCATAGCCATGGTGGTATTCTCAAAACCGACTCCTACCTCAAGATTTACTCCAATTTGATGTCTTGGATGAATCCATAAAGTTTTATTGTTAAAATCTTTTAGCTGGCGGCTATGAATCGTTCTTTTTGCAGAAATACTATCCACTAAAATAAGTTCTGGAATCGTTGACCAAAATCCTGGATACAAAATAAATCGAACATAATAGCTTTTATTATCCGCTACATTAAGTCGAATTGGCATAGCTGGACTGTTTTTTATGGATATAATATAGTCGCCCGGTGTACAACTTAATTCATTGTACGATCCATTTCTAATTTTCATAACTGTATCGTTTACGAAAATCTTATAATCTGAAGATGAACCAATAATACTTGATTCCCGATAAAAAATTATCTTCCCATTCTCAGCCTTACAATCAATAGTGAAAGCAAACACAATCAGAAGTAATGAGACAAAAAAAAGTTTTGTTTTCATAGTAGTCTGTTTTTTAGTTATAGTATTTAGTTTGTAAAAATACAATTTTGTTTGAATTTAGTCATCCAAATACGAATCTTTAAACCCAAGCATATAGAGAATTCCGTCGATACCGATGGTAGATATAGACTGTTTGGCATTCTCCTTCACTTTTGGTTTCGCGTGAAATGCGATTCCGAGACCGGCTACGCTGAGCATTGGCAAGTCGTTAGCACCATCACCTACGGCGATGGTTTGTGCAATATCTACCTTTTCGACCTGCGCAATAAGACGCAAAAGTTCTGCCTTACGTTTTCCATCGACTATTTCACCAAGGTGATTTCCAGTCAATTTTCCATCAACTATTTCTAGTTCGTTGGCATATACATAGTCGAGGTTATATTTATCTTTCAGATAATTACCAAAATAAGTAAATCCACCCGACAAAACAGCTATTTTAATTCCTACCCGTTTCAACACTTTAATCAGACGTTCTAATCCTTCGGTGATAGGGAGATTTTCTGCAATTTCCTTAAGCACAGATTCATCCAATCCTTTCAACAGAGCCAATCGTTGCACAAAGCTCTCATTGAATTCGATTTCGCCACGCATTGCAGATTCTGTAATGGCACGCACTTTTGCTCCAACTCCAGCACGATCTGCAAGTTCATCAATCACTTCTGTCTCTATCAACGTCGAATCCATATCGAAGCAGATAAGGCGACGATTGCGGCGGTACATATCGTCTTGTTGAAAGGCAATATCAAATTCCAAGCGAATACTCATCTCCATAAATCGTCGCTGCATCTCAGCTTTGTCTGTTGGAGTTCCTCTCACAGATAGTTCTACACACGACTTGGCACTTCTCGCATTTATATCGAGGGGAATTCGACCCGTAAGACGTTGTATCATATCAATATTCAAGCCCTGTTCTGCCACCAAACTAGTCACTTCTGCAATCTGTGCAGCGGTTAGTTGACGTCCTAAAAGAGTAATAATGTGTCTATTTTTCCCTTGTAATTTCACCCAATTTTCGTATCGTTCCTCCGAAATAGGCGTAAATTTCAATCCGATATTCAGTTCATAAGACTTCATCAAAAGTTCTTTCATAATGTCTCCCGACTTCGAATTCTCGATTTTGTAAAGAATCCCTAAAGACAAATTATTATGAATATCCGCCTGCCCGATATCAAGAATAAAGGCACCATACTGAGCCAAAATAGCAGTCAGAGAAGAGGTAACTCCGGGTTTATCATCACCCGAAATATTGATAAGAATTATTTCGTTATTCGATTTCATCGTTTCTAAATATTGTTTTTCGTGTGCAAAATTAGAATAATAAAATGTATTCCGCCGAAAACAGTTTGAAATATATTGAATTAGGTAAAATACAAATTCGCATTTCAACCCAAATATATATGTTAAAACTTTTAGAATTGAGGTATATCAAAAACTATAGAACATATATCATAAATCATACACACAAAGCGGTATAGCTTCAATAATTTTGTGCAAACTTTTAATGAGAATGAAGAGCATATCTTTTTTAGCCTTCGACATTGGCGCCACTAGCGGACGATCTATATTAGGTACAATTGTTAACGGTAAACTTCAAATGAAGGAGTTGACCCGTTTTCCCAATCAAATTTTACAGATTGGAGAACATTATCATTGGAATATATTTTCATTGTATGAAAGTCTGAAAGCGGGTCTAATTGCGGCAAAAAAAGAAGGAGTAACTATTGCCTCAATAGGTATAGATACTTGGGGTGTTGATTTTGCATTCATTGGAAACGATGGTTCCATATTAGGAGCACCTTATGCGTATCGCGATCCACATACTATCGATATTCCAGAAGAATTTTTTAAAATCATTTCACGAAAAAAGGTATATGAGTTGACGGGCATTCAGGTGATGAATTTCAATAGCCTCTATCAACTTTTTGCGATGCATAAAAACAGCAGTTCTCAACTTGAGGCTGCTTCCGAAATACTATTTATCCCTGACGCTCTCTCCTATTTGCTTACTGGAAATAAAGTGGTAGAATATACCATTGCATCTACATCGCAAATACTAAATCCGATTACTAAACAGTTCGAGCCATCATTGCTTGAAGCAGCAGGCGTGTCGCCTTCTATTTTAGGCAATATTGTTATGCCAGGTCATACAATTGGTGTATTAACAAATGATCTTTCGGAAGAATGTGGATTGGGAAATGTGCCTATTGTTGCTGTTGCAGGTCACGATACAGCATCTGCCGTAGCAGCAGTACCGGCTGAAAATGAGCGTTTTGCTTATTTGAGCTCTGGCACTTGGTCGCTGATGGGTATTGAGGTGAAAGACGCCATTATTAATGAAGAGACATACAATCTAAATTACACTAACGAAGGTGGAATTGAAGGCACAACCCGTTTTCTGAAAAATATCACCGGAATGTGGCTGCTTGAGCAGTGCATCAAAGAGTGGAAAAAGGAGGAAATCACTTACGATTACGAAAAATTAGTGAAGCTAGCCGAATCTGGTGAAGCGTTTCAATCGTTGATCGATCCTGACCATATCTCGTTTGCAAATCCAACGAGTATGGTGGACGCAATTACTGAATATTGTGCTGTAACGAATCAGAAAGTACCGTCGTCACATGCAGAATTGGTGCGTTGTATTTTCGAAAGCCTCGCTTTGAAATATCGATTCGTATTATCCAAACTGAATAGCTTAGCTCCTTTCTCTATTGAAAAATTACATGTCATTGGAGGTGGGTCTAAAAACCCATTACTAAATCAATGGACGTGTAATTCCATTGGGTTACCAGTAATAGCCGGGCCTTCTGAAGCTACAGCTTACGGAAACATCATGGTGCAAGCAAAAGCAGCAGGTGTAGTCAATTCGTTGCAAGAGATGAGACAAATTATTCGTGATTCCATTTCGTTGGACGAATATCATCCACAAAATTCAAACGCATGGAATAATGCTTATGAAAGATTCCTCCAAATTATAACTATCAACTAATTCATTGATTATTAACAACACACGCAATAAATAATTTAAGAATGAAAGAACAACAAATTACACAAGCATTTGAATATGCAAAAGCACGTTACGCTGAATTGGGCGTAGATGTAGAACAAGCAATTGAGAAATTGGAAAAACTATCGATTTCGTTGCATTGCTGGCAAGCAGACGATGTAGCTGGTTGCGAAGCTCCAGATGGAGCATTGACTGGCGGTATTCAAACCACTGGAAATTATCCTGGTAAAGCACGCACGATTGCAGAAATTCGTGCCGATATTGATAAAGCGATGTCGCTTATTCCAGGTGAACACCGTGTAAATATTCACGCTTTCTATGCTGATTTCAGCGAGACGGGTGTAGTAGATCGCGATCAATTGGAGCCAAAACATTTCCAAAGTTGGATTGATTGGGCAAAAGAAAAAGGGTATAAACTCGACTTTAATGCAACTTGTTTTTCTCACGAAAAATCGGCTGATGGATTCACTTTGTCGCACCGCGATCCGGCGATTCGTCAGTTTTGGGTAGATCACGTAAATGCTTGTCGCCGAATCTCAGAAGAGATGGGTCGTCAATTGAACTCAGCCTGTATCCACAATATCTGGATTCCAGATGGATCGAAAGATGTAACTGTTGATCGTGCATTATACCGCAAAAATCTGAAAGAGTCGTTGGATAAAATTTTCGAAATGAAAACCAACGATAATTATATGCGCGACTGCATCGAAAGCAAGCTTTTCGGTATTGGAAGCGAAAGTTATGTGGTTGGTTCGCACGAATTTTATATGGGTTATGGCGTTGCAAACAATAAAATGATAACTTTAGACTCTGGGCACTTCCACCCGACTGAAGTTATTTCTGATAAAATCTCTTCATTGTTGCTTTTTGCTCCAGAAATCATGCTACACGTAAGCCGTGGCGTTCGTTGGGATAGTGATCACGTAGTTCTGTTGACCGACGAGCTGCAAGCTTTAGCACATGAAATTGTTCGTGCAAATGCTTTCGATCGCGTTCACGTAGGATTAGACTATTTCGACGCATCAATTAATCGTATTGGTGCTTACGTAGTAGGAACTCGTGCCACTCAAAAAGCATTTACACAAGCTTTGTTGGAGCCGATTGCTAAATTGCGCGAATACGAAGCAAAAGGACAAAACTTCGAACGTATGGCATTACTCGAAGAGGCGAAATCATTGCCTTGGGCTGCGGTGTACAACTATTTCTGCATGAAAAAAGGCGTTATTGCTGGTGAAGCATACATTGCAGATATTCAACAATACGAAGCTGACGTTACCAGCAAACGATAGTCTAACATACCTTATAAATAAGAAAAACCAATGAAGTACCAAAAGAAAAATGATTACAAATTCGTGACCTATGCTTGGGAAGAATCCAAAGCAGCAGCGATGAGTGGCAGCGAAGTAGATCTGTTTATCTATCGTTCGAATTTGTTGGGTTCAGATTTGCGTCTGACCAATTATGCTGGGGGAAACACCTCATGCAAATTAGAAGAAAAAGATCCATTGAGCGGCAAAATGGCCGAAGTGATGTGGGTAAAAGGTTCGGGTGGCGATATCGGCACATTGAAGAAAGCAGGATGTGCTTCACTTTATGTGGAGAAACTACACAACTTGAAGAACGTGTACCGTGGTTTAGAGTTCGAGGACGAAATGGTGGAGTTGTTCAACTATTGCCTCTTTAATCTCAAATCGGCAGCACCGTCTATCGATACGCCATTGCACGGTTTGTTACCATACAAACACATCGATCACTTGCACCCAGATGCATTGATAGCTGTGGCAGCCGCTGCCGATGGCGAAAAAATAATGAAAGAGATTTGGGGCGACACCGTTGCGTGGATTCCATGGCAACGTCCCGGTTTCGATTTAGGTCTCCAACTCGAAGCTGCTGTGAAGAAAAATCCAAATCTTAAAGGTTTAATTTTGGGAGGTCACGGTCTCTTCACTTGGGGTGACACTTCGTACGAATGTTACGTCAACTCATTGAATGCCATCGAAGAAGCGTCAGAATATTTGGCTGCTAATTATGGCAAAACACGTCCAGTATTTGGTGGATGGAAAGTGCAACCGGCTGCTGAGGCAGATCGCAAAGAGCAAGCTGCTCAGATTTTGCCACTGCTTAGAGGTTTGGCATCGACTTACAAACCGATGGTGGGTAACTTTACCGATGACGCTCGAGTGTTGGAATTCGTTGGAAGCAACGATTTAGTTCGTTTAGCAGAAATCGGAACAAGTTGTCCCGACCACTTCCTACGCACCAAAATTCGTCCGTTGGTTCTCGAAATCGCACCAGATGCAGATTTGAACAGCCCGGAAGTTCGTGCAAAACTCGACGCTCAATTTGCAGCGTATCGCGAAATGTACAACGGTTACTACAATCGTTGCAAACGCGACAACAGCCCTGCGGTTCGCGACCCGAATCCAGTGGTAATACTTTATCCAGGTGTGGGAATGTTTAACTTCGCCAAAGACCGTGCCACAGCGCGTGTATCGGGTGAGTTCTACATCAACGCGATCAATGTAATGAAAGGCGCAGAAGCGGTTTCTTCTTACCAAGGATTACCAGAACAAGAAGCATTCGATATCGAATATTGGTTGCTCGAAGAGGCAAAACTACAACGTATGCCGAAAGAGAAACCACTGTCGCGCAAAGTAGCGTTAGTGACTGGTTCAGGTGGTGGTATCGGTAAAGCGATTGCAAAAAAACTGGCTGAAGAGGGAGCTTGTATCATGCTAACAGACTTGAATCCAGAGTGGTTGCAAGCTGCAAAAGATGAATTTGTGAAACTGTTTGGCAAAGACGTGGTTGCTGATGTAATTCTCGACGTAACCAAAAACGACTTGATGGATCAGGCATACAAAGCTACTTCATTGGCATTCGGTGGAGTTGATATCTTAGTGAACTGCGCAGGTTTGGCTATCTCTAAACCAATCGAGCAAACAACCATCAGCGATTGGGATTTGTTGGACAACGTATTGGTGAAAGGTCAATTCTTGATGAGCCAAAAAGCGGTGGAAGTGATGCGCAAACAAAAAATGGGTGGCGACATCATCAATATTGCTTCGAAAAACGGTTTGTTCGCCGGACCTAACAACATTGGATACGGAACTGCCAAAGGAGCACAAATTCACATGAGCCGTTTGTTGGCTGCCGAGTTGGGCAAAGATAAAATCCGTGTGAACGTCGTTAATCCCGATGCAGTGATTGGTGGAAGCAAAATCTGGGAAGGCGCATGGGCAGAAGGTCGTGCCAAAGCGTACGGCATCACCGTAGCTGAACTACCAGGCTTCTATGCTTCACGTACCATTATGAACGAAATCGTGTATGCAGAAGATATCGCCAACGGAGTATTTGCTTTCGTAGGTGGCAATCTGTCTAAATCGACTGGAAATATCCTGAACGTGGATGGCGGTGTAGCTGCTAGCTTCGTTCGATAAATAGATTGAACGCAAAGTTGCAAAACGCTAAGAAAATCGGTGCGTTTTTGTAGCTTTGCGTTTCATTCCCTCATTCCATCACACCCTCAATCCCTGAACAATGAAAGTCGGCTTGTTTGTTCCTTGTTACATCGATCAGTTCTACCCACAAATTGCGGTAGCAACTCTTCAACTGCTTGAAAAGCACGGTTGTGAAGTTGGATTTCCACTCAATCAAAGCTGTTGCGGACAGCCGATGGCAAACTCAGGCTGCGAAAGCGATAGCAAAGCAACGGCAAAACTTTTTGTTGAGAATTTCAAAGAGTTCGACTACATTGTCGGAGCTGCTCCCAGCTGCGTTGGTTTTGTGCAGGAGCATTACGACATTATTCCACAAACCGAGGAGGTTAAGCACGTTCGGGAGAAAATCTACGACATCACCGAATTTTTGCTCGACATTCTCAAAATAGAAAAAATTGACGCCAAGTTTCCTTACAAAGTAGGGTTGCACCAAAGTTGCCATGCGCAACGGGGCATGCGGATGGCTCAATCGTCTGAAATAAACGGCCCTGCTTTCTCCAAGCAACGCCAAATCCTCGAAATGGTGGAAGGTCTGCAATTTATCGAATTGGATCGCACGGACGAATGCTGCGGTTTCGGTGGCACTTTCTGTGTATCGGAAGATGCCGTTTCTGCCAAAATGGGCAAAGACCGCGTGGCAGATCACGAGCGCAACGGTGCAGAGGTCATCACCGGAGGCGATGTTTCGTGTTTGATGCATCTTGAAGGCGTTATTCGTCGTCAAAATAAAAACATTAAAATGGTGCATTTGGTAGAAATACTGAATAACACCTCCCCAACCCCTTAAAGCCCCACTCCAACTCTCCCCAAAAAGGGAGAGGTTAAGACGCAAAGCGATGAAAACAAGAGAAAATTATAGATTATCTACTTACTTAAAGTCCCCCTTTGGGGGAGTCAGGGGGCTTCTATGAATCACGCTCAAGCCGCTACCCAATTTATCAAAGACGAAGCACGTACCGATTGGCACGACAAAGCCCTGTGGTTTGTCCGCTACAAGCGAGATATCCAGACCAAAAAAGTGCCGGAGTGGGAACAGCTGCGGGAACTTGCTTCTCAAATAAAAGCCAACGTGCTCTCCGAACTCGATTCGTACCTGATTCAATTTGAGGAGAATGCGCTCAAAAATGGCGTTCACGTTCATTGGGCGAAAGATGCGCACGAGCACAACGATATTATCCTGAATATTCTCAAGGCAAAAGGTGTCCGCAAAATGGTGAAGAGCAAATCGATGCTCACCGAAGAGTGCCACCTCAATCCCTATCTTATACAAAACGGCATCGATGTGATCGATACCGACCTCGGCGAACGTATCATTCAGTTGCGCGACGAAACTCCGAGTCACATCGTGCTGCCTGCCATTCACCTCAAGAAAGAGGATGTGGGCGAAACGTTTTACAAATACCTCGGTTCCGAAAAAGGAGCCAGTGACCCCAAATACCTCACCGAAGTGGCTCGTGGTCACCTGCGGGAGCAGTTCCTGACAGCCGATGCCGCTCTCACTGGTGTGAACTTTGCCGTGGCTGAAACGGGCGGATTTGTGGTGTGTACCAACGAAGGCAACGCCGATTTGGGTGCTCACCTCGCACCAATACACATTGCCAGCATGGGAATGGAAAAACTGATACCACGTCAATCTGACTTGGGCGTATTTCTTCGATTGTTGGCACGCAACGCTACGGGTCAACCCATTACCACTTATTCATCTCATTTCCTGAAACCCAACAACGGACAAGAGATGCACATCGTGATAGTGGATAATGGTCGCAGTGAACAGCTCGGTCGCGAAGATTTCCGCAAATCTCTCTACTGCATTCGTTGTGGGGCGTGTATGAATACTTGCCCTGTTTATCGCAGAAGCGGTGGTCATAGCTATAGTTATACTGTCCCTGGTCCGATTGGTTCGATTCTCTCGCCGGGAATCGATTTGAAGAAACATTCATCAATGCCGTTTGCCTCTACGTTATGTGGTTCGTGCACAGATGTTTGTCCTGTCAAAATTGATATTCATCATCAACTCTATAAATGGAGACAAATTATTGCCAAGGAAGGTGATTTTCCTTTGAGTAAAAAGATAATGATGAAGGTGATGGGATTTATGCTATCACATCCAAAATTCTATCGTTTTGCTGGAAAAATGGCTCGCACCGCTTTACCAATAATGCCACGATTTATGCTCTATAATAATCTCAATGCGTGGGGAAAAGAGCGAGAAATTCCACAAGCTCCGAAACAGAGTTTTAGGGAATGGTATCTCAAGAACAGGGAGTGAAAAGGTTGAATAACTGAGTAATTGAATAACTGAAATGAGTAGCAAATCATACATATTAGAACGGGTAAAGCAGAACAAGCCAATGCTGAGCGTGTTGCCTGTCGTACCGATGTTTGAACGAAAAGATGATGTTTCGTTAATATCACTATTCAAAGAAAATCTGGAGTTTGTGGGTGGACGACTCATTGAACTCAACTCAAAAGAGGAGCTCAACGGACAGATTTCTGAAATTTATCCTGATCTCAAAATCATTGCATCAACTTTGAATGTTGAGGCCGCAAATCTTGATCTAAATTCAATCATTGATCCACACGCGTTAAAGGGAATTGATTTAACCATTATACAAGGAGATTTTGGTGTGGCAGAAAACGGAGCGATTTGGATTCCGGCTAATACAATTTCTCATAGAGTTTTGCCTTTTATCACACAGCATTTGGTCATAATTTTAGATAAAACCCAATTGGTTTGCAATATGCACCAAGCGTACCAAAAACTAGATATTCATAAAGCAGATGGTTTTGGTGTATTCCTTTCGGGACCCTCGAAAACTGCGGATATTGAGCAAAGCTTGGTGATTGGAGCACACGGAAGCCGAAGTTTGGTCGTGTTTTTAGTATAAAAACCACCCCCACCCCCTCCAAAAGAGAGGAGAAAAATGAAGAGAAAAGAACAAAGATAAGATATCGTAACAATGAAGAAACGACATTTTCGGAACGACTTACGACTTATGGTAGCGAAGCGGACATTAACTCCGTTGATTTTCAATTCCGCTTGCGGAACGAATTATAACTTTCATCTAAATCACGTACAGTGAAACACACAAAACAACAAACAATTTTACAAACTAATAATTTGAAAAAATGAGTAAGATTTTAGATGTGGAGTATATGCATCCACGCGATCAGGTAGCACTGGTTATCAGTCGTATCTACGAAAGAGGATTAACCACGACATCAGGTGGAAATATCTCAATGATTGACGAAGATGGTGACTTATGGATTACGCCATCAGCGGTCGATAAGGGTTCACTACGCCCGGCAGATATCATGTGTGTGAAAAAGGATGGAAGCATAGAAGGTCTACATAAACCTTCATCTGAATATCCATTTCACAAGGCAATTTACGATATGCGCCCTGATATTAAAGCAATTATCCATGCGCATCCACCAGCATTGGTGTCGTTCAGTATTGTGAAACAGATTCCGAATACTAACGTCATACCACAAGCGAAACAGATTTGCCGAGAAGTGGGTTATGCCATTTACGATTTGCCGGGTAGCAATCAGTTGGGCGACAAAATTGGAGAAGAGTTCAAAAAAGGGTATATGGCTGTGATTATGGAAAATCACGGAACGGTATTGGGTGGCAAAGATTTGTTGGATGCTTTCCAACGTTTCGAAACGCTCGAATTGTGTGCTGCTACCATCATCAATAGTGAAACATTGGGTGGAACACATTACTTGACAGACGATCAAATCAAGTCTTTCAATCTACAAGTGCGTGGTCAGTTGCCTGAATTTGTGCCAAATACTATGTCGTCGGAAGAGCGTGAGCAACGCGCTAAAATCTGTGAAATTGTACAGCGAGCATGTCGTCAAGGTTTTATGTTGAGCTCTTATGGCACTGTTTCTGTTCGATTAAGTAACGACGACATTTTGATAACTCCTACAGGAAAGTCACGTTGGAATCTCCAGCCTTCAGATATTGTGAAAATCCACCAAGGTCTCAAAGAGTTGGGTAAAAACCACAGCCGAGCATTGTTGATTCACAAGCAGATCTATGACAAACATCCGCACGTAAAATCAATTATTATCACTCAGTCACCTTACATTATGGCGTTCGCCAATTCGCGCGTTCACTTCAATGTGCGGACGATTCCTGAAAGTTGGATTTTGTTGCAAGATGTTGTGCAATTGCCATTCGGAGAACATTTCGTAAACAAAACTACGGTAGCAGATACTATTGGAGTAAATAGTCCGGCGTTGTTGATTCAAAACGATTCATTTGTGGTAACTGGTTCGAATTTATTGCAAACTTTCGATCGTCTCGAAGTGGCTGAATTTAGCGCAAAGTCAATTGTGTTGGCTGCTCCACTGGGAAAAATGGAACCTATTAGTGATGATAGAGTCGAAGAACTCAGAAAAGCTTTCTTGGGGTAAAATATCAATTAAATACAACTATCGAATTTCAAAAATTTGAATTTAGCCTTCGGTTATCCGAGGGCTTTTTCATATTTTAAATTATTTGTTAAATAAAAATCGTTTTAGAGATTATTCTCTATATTTGCATTCATATAACGATTCTGTCGAGGTCGAAAAGCTAAACCGTTTTCGACATTATAAAATTAAACCATGAATAATTACCTTATTTTTTCGGACGAAGATGAACAATGGGGACTAGCTGTCACCACCGTTGGTCATCAAAAAATTGAACAGCATCAAAACTATCCACCGGAAAACCACCCAACGGCCTATATGTTCGAATCGGACAAAGGTCGAATACTGAATGAATATCAACTGTTATACATAACCGATGGAAATGGAATTTTCACTTACGGCGATGAAAAAGAGTCTTGCTTGATAAAAGAGGGGAAAATGATATTTCTCCGACCTGGCGTTTGGCATTCATACAAACCGATGGAAAATGAGGGCTGGAACGAATATTGGATAGGTTTTAAAGGTGACATAATCAACAAAATCGTTCAGGAAGGTTTTTTCTTAAATCAAACACCTATTTTCAATATCGGGTTTAATGAGCGTATTGTAGATTTATACCTGAAAGCTATAGAGATCGCCAATGAAGAACGTGCTGGGTATCAACAAGCTTTATCGGGTATAGTGATGCACATTCTCGGATTGATGTACTATCGAGACAAAACGAGAGATTTCGTTGATGAAGAGTTGATTCAGAAAATCAACAAAGCAAAAATCATCATGAGAGAGGGTATTTGCAAAAAAATGACTGCTGAAGAGATTGCTAAACGCATGAATATCAGCTATTCTGGATTCAGACGTGCCTTCAAAGAATACACGGGCTCCTCTCCTTCTCAATACATGCTCGAATTGAAGCTCAACGAAGCAAAATTGATGCTTTCGACAACAACACAATCCGTAAAGCAGATTTCATACTCTCTTAACTTCGATAATCCTGATTATTTTGCGATTTTCTTCAAAAAAAGGACTGGATTTACACCGATTGAATATAGAACAAACTCATTGGATAGATCATAGATCTTTCCGAAAATCCGCACAAAAAAAAGGAGGCTGTCTCAAAATAATTTTTGAGGCAGTTTTTTTGTGTCTAAAATTTGGCAATTTAATGGATATTTTCTATCTTTATAGTGTTGATAATAAACGATTTATATGTCATTTAAGAGTTACGACCAG
>JAQTZA010000008.1 GCA_028687995.1 Bacteroidales bacterium | reverse complement strand
CAAAAGAATATTCACTAAAACTATGAGCCAACTCAATTTGCAAGCACAATTAAAAACCGCACAAGCCGACACTCGACCCAAGTTTTTAATAGAGCTTGCAAAGCCGACACAAAAGAAAAATTGTTTTCAAAAAATTTCCAACGCTTCAAAAAAAAATAAAACACCCGACACACAAGCCAGACAAAAAAGCACTCGACAAATGACACAAACGGACGACATAAAAATGGTTGTAACCCACGACAGAAAAGAACGCCAGCCTATAACAGCACCTACAAGAAATTGGCGGTTCAGTGCTTCGTATGACAGTTTTGTGGTTAATCAAACATTTGTTCTTCGTATGAACATTTGTGGTAAAAATCGCCAACTTCTTGTAGCTGCAAACCGTCAGACTGCGCAAAAACATCCATCTTTCACACCCTAAAATCTCCCTCTAAGGTTCGGCGTAGTGTGCAATAAACCATAGTGCGGTCGTTGAGCATTCCGTTTCTACGGAATGTTCGTGCTAAAAGCCTGCCTGCCGAGGAGCATCTATAAAAACATGTAACAACCTGATATTAAATACAAAATGACTGTTCAAAGTTTTGTATTTCTGACCCTCCCTAATGAACGGTGCGGTTAAGTTTTACTTTCCCAATGTCGTTTGGTGTTACTTTCCCCGAAAACATATTGGCATAAGCATGGGTAAATTCAGCTCCGAAAAATACGATCATGGAGGAGTATGAAACCCAAAGCATAATTAGGATAATAGAACCTGCCGCGCCGTAACCTGTTCCGGGGTTTGCATTTCCGAAATATAATCCCAATGCAAATTTCCCGATTTCAAATAGAAATGCCGTGACAAAAGAGCCAATCCATACATGTTTCCATTTAATTTTCGCATCTGGTAAAACTTTAAACATCAGGGCGAACAAAACAGCCAAAACAGAAAATGAAAGGCAGTAATTTATCACTGTTAGAATCAATAAAAACGAATCTGAAAAATGACTGCTTAACCAACTTCCGAATGCAGCGAGAAGAGTAGAAACCAACAGCGAGATAATCAGTAAAAATGAGATGGAAATAATTAGTCCAAAAGAAAAGAGCCGAACCCTTATCACTTGCCAAATGCCAGATTTTTTTGTATCCAACGTCACTTCCCAGATCGTATTCAGACTTTGCTGAAATGCTGCGAACACACCTGTTGCACCAATTAAAATGGTTGCTATTCCTAAAATAGTGGCAAGTAAGGAATTTTTTATCTGACTGGCCTGAATAATTATGTCCTGAATTTGCTTGGCAGTTTCGGATCCTATAGTGGCACTAAACTGTGCTGCCACCTGATTATTCACAGCTTCGCGACCAAAAAAGTAACCGCACAAAGTCATAATAATCACCAATAAACCCGGTAATGCAAAAATGGCATAATAGGCAATCACTGCACTTTCTCGAAACGGATCTTTTTCGAACCATTTTCTGGAAGCTGTTTTCACTACAGTAACTATTTTTTGAATATATGTTCTCATAGAATTGATCAAATAAATTAAGTTTTTCTACATGTAATTTTAGCAACAGGATTGAGATTGACCCTGTGGTATTGTTATCCACCCCCCTCTTGATGCAGGTTATTTACCATGCCTTTTGTTTATACAGTTCCGCTACTCAGAATGTATATTTGAAACGGTATATTTGCGAAGCAAAAAGAGAAATTTGCACTTTCTAAAGCAGTAAGAAATCTAGGATACCGAGCAGCGGTGCTGCATAAATAAAAGTCACGACTTGTCCCGAGTAGCGGGAAGTCACAGATTGCGCCAGCGGGGATTACATCATTCTCACATTCTGAATGCATGCGAATCAAACCTTATCTTTTGGTGGATCAGCAACTGCTTTAGCGGGTAACACATCCGGCAAATCGAGTCGTGCCACACCAATACGGCTGTCGGCCATTCCGTAATATACATCGAAGCGATTGGGTTGACCCAAATCGTCGCGCCGATCAATGCCGGTTGGGAACACCACGTTATCGATGATTCCACTGCGTTCACTTAGCAATTCCGGCGTTAAAACTGGGGTATCCGACCGATAAAGGATCTCTCGGGGATGCTTTTCTGAGAGAATCATCACACCGGCTGAGTAACAAAATTGTGGGTTTTCATTTTTCTTTGCTAAATCGCTGACACCATGGTATATAATTAACCAACCGTGATTGGTGAGAATAGGAGGGGTGCCGCCACCAATTTTGAGTCGTTCCCAAGGCGACACGGGAGTTGCCAGCCGATGATGCGAATTAAACAAACCAAGCTTATTCGGTTTAAATCCTTCTAAAGAGACGGGGCAGTAAGAGATCCAAATGCTTTCATGATCGAGATCCAACAACCGCTTCTTTGCCAATCGTACCGTTTCTTCCGGTCTGGTGTCTGGGAAAAGTGGTCGGTGCAGAATCGCCATTTGCATCTTTCCGTCATGATTGGGAATGGCAACCGGGAAAAGACTGGCATCCTTATTGTCCACATGCACAAAATCGATGTCATCGTACATCCCGAAAGTAGCCAGCCCGAGTCGTTTCCAATGAAACAAATCGTCCGACATGGCCAAGGCTATGCGTGGTCCGATGGGCGAATGCGCCGTATAGGTCATTAGATAGCATTGAAGCCGTTCCATATACGTAATGCGCGGATCTTCGCAACCGCCGCCATTGGGACGTAGTTCGTAGTCAGCTTCGGGTTCGAGAGCAATACCAAGCCGTTCAACGCCTACTGGATCGCCACTCTTATTGAACTTCACCCGTGAGATGCCAATGCGTGAATAATTGCCTTTAGCCACTATGCGTGGGAAAAGGTACAACTCCCCATCGGGACCACGAACGGCAGCCGGATTGAGCACGCCTTCTTCTTCCATCGGATTGCCGGATTCTGGTTCCATAATTATTCCCAGACGTTGTAATTTTAATCCGCACATATTTTGTTCTCTTTTGGTTAAAATTAATTGAGTAATAACGTGGAGTTAAAGCGTTGATATTTTATCATTTAAGTATGAATAGATCCGTATAGCAAAGTTGAATATTTATGTATCAATTACTGTTATAAAATTTCAGAGAATAATTATATGATTCACACATTTATTGAGTTCTGTAATTTGGCGATAGCTGCCTAGAACGGATAGCCAATAGCGATATTCAATACCAAATTATTCCTTCTCCAGGTTGAATTTGAGAAGTCTATCTGATTCATTACCCAACGCTGACCATCATCCAACCACGGTTTGCGCAACGGCATTGCCAAATCGAATCGCAACACAAAAAATGAAACATCCACCCGTAACCCTAGACCAGCACCTACTGCTATTTCATTCATAAAAGTGGATAAAGCAAACGAACTTCCAATATTGGATGAATTTGATTTTTGCACCCATACATTTCCGGCATCAACAAACAAAGCGCCTTTAACAAAGCGATAAATTCCAAAACGATATTCGGCATTTGTTTCCAATTTGATGTCGCCGCCTTGGTTCATGAAAACACTGTTTGCCGCATTTTGCAGATACGTGCCCGGACCAATAGAATTGATCTGAAAGGCACGAATACTGTTGGGACCGCCACTGAAAAACTGCTTGCTGTAGGGCAAAATCGAAGAATTGCCATACGCACCGGCTACTCCAGCAAATAGTCGTAAAGCAATCTTGTTGTTATCCCTGAAATTGTAATAGACGCGTCCATCAACACTTAATTTCGCAAATTGAGAATAGATAGAACCAACAATTTTAGCAGGATTCTCCGGCGATGGAGTTTTTCCACCCATTCGACTGGCCAGCGATAAAAGATTACCGGCAGATTCAGCTGTAAAATGTATAAAATATTGCCATTTTTTACCCACAAGCATTTGTTCGTTGTAGGTAAACGAATAATTGCTTCCAGCAATAAACTGCTCTTCGTAGCTTTTTTTCAAGAATGGATTGGCGGCTAACAAATCAGTGAAAACTGCGGATTCATTGCTGATGGACGTATTACTGATACTCACCGGATTGAATTCATTTTCAATGCTGATGCTATTTTTCCATTTAAAACCGTACATAAATTGAAACGTACTCATATCGAAGTAATCCACCCTTTTCAGAAAGTTGTACGAAAGTGAAAAGGTCGTTTTGGGGACATAAATGCTGTTTGTCTGTTTAATGTTGAATGGTGCCAGAAAACGCGGAAAAGTGAGTTTAATTTGCGGATTAAAGGAGTAAGAAAACAAGTTTTTAGTGACGCCACTCAATTGTGCCTCAAACGAGCCGGCCATGTTTAGACTCAACAGTTCAGCGCCTTTAAACGCATTGCGGTTCAGCAGACTTAAATTCATGCGCGGTCCGGTGTAGTTGTTAGATTTTGTCACCAAATCTAATTCTGCCCGAAACGTGTGACGGGTCATTGGTGTCAGCAAGATGGTTGCATCTAAATAGCCGGATGCCGTTGTGTCGCTATCGGAAAACTTCACTTGCACAAATTTGAAATTACCCATCGACATCAATCGGTTCAGGGTAATGGTATGATTTTGTCGGGAATAAATCTCGTGTTTCCGCAGATAAACAGAGCGCAAAATGACTTGTGGATGGATATTCATATCAGCTTCGCTGCCTATAAACACATTGTTTTGAATCATTACTGTATCTTTCTTTCTATCGGCTGCTTCATCGTTTAATGAGTAGTTCTGGTCGATAAAAACATGGTTGATATGATAAACCGTCAACGCATTAGCGTCAACACTATCTTTTAAAATCAACGTCAACGAAATGGTACGATTAACCATTGTCGTATCCGCTTTAAACAGCAAATAATCGGGATTGAAATAGAAATATCCACTGTTTTTCAGCAAAGCATCGATGCTTTCCCGCTCAGCTTTTAGCAAGTCAAGATTATAGTCAGCGCCGGGTTTTATCAATGAATTTTTCGCATCCGAACGAATAATGCGGCTTAAACCATCATCTGATATTGAGTAACCACACTCTTTAATCGTGTACGGTTTATGAACATAACTGGTGTAAATGACTGAGGCGGTACGTTTTTTTTCAATAATTCTAAAGGTAGTGCTGCTGTTGAAGATTCCCATATTGAATAAAGTGGCATCAATCACCGCAGACGTTGCGGTTGGATTTACATTCGCCATGAGTACAGGTGCTTGTCCCATTTTCTGAAGCCATTTTTTGAACTTTCCCTTGGGATTTCTTCCGGCAGTCATATAAATAGATAACTGCGGACGCATACCAAAGTAACTGCTATTCGGTTTCGGGCGAACGACAGATTCAATACTGGTTTTGATATTTACTTTGTTTACTTTCTCGGTCGATTCCAGTCTCACCACTGCACCCGTATAAAGCCGTTCACCATTCGTTAAATGCCTTGTGCCGCTACAAGATGCTAGAAGAAAAAGGAGCATGACAAAACTGCCTCCAATCCCTGACAGAGAGTTGAAGATCATTTTCTCAACTATTTTAAATTTTAGTTTCATATTTTGGTATTACGTGATTGAACGAATCTAATATCGCATTCAATAGCCCCTAAATCCCCTGAAGGGGACTTTGAGATTCTACGGTTTAATAATTGTTTATCAATGATCAACTTCTAAAAACCACATCTCAGCAAAAGTCCCCTTTAGGGGATTTAGGGGTTTTAGCATACGACAGTAATTAATTCTTCTACTTACGAAGACACAACTCATCTATTTTCCCTTCAAAAGTTAGGGTTTCTTTTTACTTTTTCGGAAGAATTTTTTCCATTTATTAAAGTCCTTCACATACACCACTCCAACTCCCGTTTCGACCAATTGCCCTTCGATAACACCTTCGTACTGGTTGTGCCTGAACCCTTTCAATCGGTAGCGACCATCCTTTGTCAGTTTATATTCAACCGTAACATCGCCGGTAATTTCGCTGGCTGAGTTTTGTTTGGCTTTCGTTCCTTCTACATCTACAGAACCACCGAGTTGAACCGTCAAACGATCGCTGAAAAGTTGCTTTTTCAAGCCAATTTCCACTTGCGTTCGTCCTCGCGCTTGTCCCGATTGATAGTCGTCGTACGATTGCACATTAAAGTTCAAATCCACGCCTTTTACCACTTTTGAACTTAACTGATTGAGTTGCGCCGACAAGAAATTGCCCACTGTAGAACGAACCAACGTCGAAATTACACCCGATTCGGTAGTCAAAGGATTCTCCTGCACAAACCGACCCAACACCAATAGCGCAAAGACCTGTTTGTTTAACAACGAGGGATCTTCATTTAACAGGTTCAATTTTTGATTTACAGCGCCACCCAAAATCCCTTTGTCTTCGGGATTTAATTGAATTTCAAACGTAATTTCCGGTTTTAGAATCGCTCCACGCAATTTCAACATCACCAAAAACGGGTACATTTGTTTGTAACCACCTTTTTCAATATCGCTTAATCCTGCCATTTGATCGGCAACCAAATCATACGGAGCTGCCCGAACGGAATAAGTGGCATTCAGGTTGATATCGGCATCCAACGGGTCGCCATTCCAGGTAATGGTGCTTCCGGAAATAATATCAAATTTTCGTTTGATCACTTGCTCCAACGAAATCAGATAACTGCCGTCGTTCAGATTGTACGCTCCGGTAAGGCTCATTTTGCCACTTCTATCCATGGTAAAACTTAAGGCTGCATCTCCTCGTACCACCAGCGAATCGGATGAGGTGGGATCCATTAATAGTTTGAGGGTTGCCTCCTTATCTACCTCAATAATGGCGGATAAATCAACTCCAGTAAAGCCTGATTTCGCGGATGTTTTATCCTTTTTGCGATTTAGAATTGGAGCAAGATTTTCAGCATCTCCAAATTCGACGACATCCTCGCCTTTATCTGTCGTAAACTTATCTTCCGGCACTGCAAAGGTGAAGTTTGAGCCTTTTTTTAATTTCATTTTTCCAGTGATAATCGGTAATGACAACGGGCCTTTGATCTCGATTTTGCTGTCAACAATCATTCGTCCATAATATTCTTTATTGTCCTGAACGCTGGTGTTGAATAATAAAAAATCCTGTGTGTTGATGTGTAATGCCAACATGAAATCGGAGAATTGTTTCATTTTCACCGTGCCATCAACGATCGCTTTATGCTGATTTACATCCAATAAGGTAAAATTGTTAAAATAGATTCCGTCCGTTTTTAATTGAACCGTTTCGTGCTTCAGTTCCAATCGATTATTCAGATACGTTGGTTTCAAAAACGCATTATTGAATGTCAATTCACCGATCATTTCTGGCGCATCCGTTCTCCCGTTTATCAGAAAGTTTCCACTAACTGTTCCTGACGCTTCCGTTACCTGACCCATCGAAAATGCTTCCACCGTTTTCATCGCAAGCGATTGAATGTCTGCATTTATATTGAGTGAGTTGTTGCCACCATTTGGGATAAAATAACCGTTCGCTGTCAGATTATTTTCGGTGCCAGATAGTTTTGCCTGTAGATTAAATCGTTGAGTGGTAGGATTTTCTACTTTCACCGCTAAATCGCCAATGGAGACATTCCGCACAAATAGCTTCGTGATGTTGGCATCGGCAATGATTCCGTACGATTGGTTTACTCTTTTCAGCAATACATTGCCATCGACAGTGCCTTTGGCGATACTGCTATCTTTTTCGATAATACCAGAAATATCTTCCAACTTGAAATTCTTAATTCTAATATTCAAATCATCATTAAACTTGTCATTGACTGACGAAATATTAATCTGACTAGCGCCATTATTCATAAAAAGATGATGAATCAAAAATCCTTGTTTCCCAAATTCTACGTAATTATCATCGGCAATATCCCAACGATTATTCATCAGATAGAGCTGATAAGGATTGAACTCAAGCTTGAAGTTGTTTCCAACTTTTGTAATCTGAGACTGAACCAAAAGCTTTTTATTTTGCGCATTATCAATGGATGAAATGCGTGCTGTTATCTTGTTGTCTTTAAGTTTTCCATCGAGTAATACCTGATTCAATTTGAGTTGAGCGTTTGAAATAGTGGAACTGGAGATGGCATAATTTAATGCCGTAGAATCGGAATGAATAGTCACGGACAGATTATTAATTTCAGTGGTGCCGTACACTATTTTATTCATGTTGGCATTTAGTTTCAACTCGTTTTTCTCACTATCGAAACTTCCTGTAATATTTCCCGGCTCAAATTCCTTTAGTTCGGGCAATAGTACCTCCGACAAGATTGGATGATTGTGGAGTTGTATTTCAAACGCAAAATTTGAAGGTGCAATTCTCTTTTTCGGAGTTTTATCAGCCGTAAATGGAAAATAGGAATTGATAAATTTTGTCAGCACATCAGGGAGTGAAGTGGGAGAAACGGTGCCATTGTATTTTAATCCAACAAGGGCGCTGCTGATATTTAATGCACTCTGGTTTGGTTGATTTATTGTCGCCACGAATACCGAATCGAGTTGGTATTTTTTCCCTTTATGAAGAATCACGGTGTTGGTAATTCCCGCTTTTCCGTTCAAATCAGTAACCGTTCCTCCTTTTAAATCGGCCGTTGCATCGAAACTAAGGCGAGTGGCATCCTTGCTGAAATGTAGCTTTTGAAGATCAGCTCCTTGTACCTTCAACTGGAATTTGAATTGCTCCTGATTCGGAATCAAGTTCACTAATCCATCAAAGTCGAAAGCGGCATTTTCATCTTTCAAGTTTATCTCTCCTTCAAATTGCTGGTTGGCCAACGTGCCGTCCATTTTCAAATTGTGATACAAATAGTTGTTCAAATAAATCACCGAAACTTCGGCTTTGATGTTGGCCATCATCGTTTTCTGGTCTAATCCATGTCCATTCACTTCGGCGGTTAGTGTCACAGGGCCATACATCTTTTTATTTGGGAGTAAACTACCCAAATCAAAGTCAGAAATAGTCAGCTTGGCACTGAAATTCTCATACTTGTCAATGTTTGCCAAAACAGCTGCATTTCCGTCACTGCTTTTCATTTTAATCATTGATTTAAAAGACGTTATCTTACCATTAAAAGCAACTTTCAGAATGATTTTTTCGGGTAGATTTATTGTCGTCGGCATGGCAGAACCGACCATCCTGTTGATGTCCTGTTTGCCCGAGACAAGTGTTAAGTTAGGCAAATGATACTGTGCCTTTTGAGCATCGGGCAATCCGACGATCGTGAAATCGGTTTCTAAAACGGTATTGACACCGGTTTTGACGACTAGATTTTCCCCCGTTAGATTATTGATTCTTCCCGTCACTCGACCGGAAGCGGTAGTGATATTTGTTTTGTTTGCGAAGAAGGGTTGCTCATGAAGTGAAGGAGTGAAATAGAGTATATCGGAACTTTGAATGCTCGAATTTTTAAGGTCAATATCCACAACCAAAAGCGGCAGAGAGTCTGTCAGTGAGACGAAAGAAGAGAATTGCAGGTTGAAATCGCCCTCGATGGATGAGTGGGTCGTTTTGGCTTTTAGTCTTTTCGCCGTGATGGAACGATTATCCATACTGAAGTCAGTTTCAAATTTGGTGATAGCAAAGTTATTTTGATCAATGACACTAAATTTCTTTACCAAGACGACTGTTTTATTTGCAGAAAAATAGAACTGGCTGGCGACCAGATTCAATTGACGGAATTGCAAATTATCGGCATCAAAAACGTTTTTTAGTTTTATGGGTTCAACGGCTCCATCCATTCGTTGTTTGGGGGCTACATTCCGATAAATTATCGAAGCGTCGTTGATTTGAATGTTGTTTGCGGTGATTGTTGGTGAGATATCAGACGTTTTCTTTGTATTTGATAACTTGCTGACCAACACATTTGCCATTAAGTTGTCAACTAATAACTTATCTATCCTATAAATGGATTTTTCAACATCCATTTGATCGACTTGAAGTTCTAATTTCGTGAGAGATCCTGCCATATTCATACCTCCAAACTCATCATCATAGCGAAGTCGGATGTTTTTCAAACTCACATGATTGATGCTGAAACGCCATTTGGATGGAGTATTCGGTGCAACTTTCGGAGTGGTGTCGCTAAAAGCCGTCAGCAAAAAATTATAGTTGAATAGAGAATCAGTCGCCGTGTTATACAGATTGAGATTCAGGTCATCTAATGCAATTGAATTTACCGTTATCTTGCTAAAAATCAAGTCTGTGAGTGTGATGTTTATCTTGGTTTCTCCGGCGTAGAGTAATGTATCCTGATGAAGATCTTCTACGTATAGACCATTGATTACTACCGATTTTGGAAAGGAAATGCTTACATTTTTCACCTCAACCTTCGTGTGAGTTTTATCACTGACAAACGCAATGGCATAATGAACTATCTTATTTTGAATTGCAGGAATTTGAATAAGACCGGCGATCAGAACAACTAAAAACACAAAAGTAGCAGCCACCCAAGCTACTACTTTTAAAGTTCTTTTTAAAAATGATAGCACATTATTCATCCTAAGAAATTGATTTCAAATCAATAATCAATACTGTAGCCTCATCTGCAAAATGCAATTCGGAAATAAACGAGAACTTTAAAAATTTAGTCAGTTCCTTTACCTTTTTCAAATCGATAACGACTTCTCTTGTGTGGGAATCCCATTTCACAGGCGTGTTTTCGAGTTTGTTTTTCAATAGAAAACGAATGCTTTTTAATAATAAGTTTACTATCATATTTGCTTTATACCGAAATATAACTTCATCCGGTTTCACTTCTTCTATCGTTAGAATAAAGGAGATAAAATAGCTAATTCTGATTTTATCAACTTCACTGTTTTTTATTCGTATATTTCTATGGTAACGAATATAAATATATTCCTGAATATTGCTGTATGGAATTTCTAATCTCATAAGTATTATGATATGGGGTTTATGACGTTGAAATAGAGTTGGTTATCTTACCTATTTTCATCCAAAGCCGCTACTTTTGCAAGACGACGAACAAACCGTTCCTCCTCTTTAAATGAGCTCGCAGGAATATCAAAATCAATATTGTTGCCCATCATTTTGGATTTTTGCAAAGCGCTGCGTTTTTCTATATTTTTTGGGGATTCCATTTCCAGTTGCGTATTTCCGGCAAATCTTCGCCGTGTTTATTAATATATATTCTATGTTCAACCAGCTTTTCCTCCATCATTTTTTTTAATTTAGCTGCTTTTTCATTCATTTGTGGCAACCGATTAATGACATCTATTACCAAGTGAAAGCGATCTAAATCATTCAATACTAGATTATCGAAGGAGGTAGTTATTGTTCCCTCTTCTTTATATCCACGAACATGCATGTTTGCATGATTGGTGCGGCGATAAGTGAGCATGTGTATCAGTTTGGGATAGCCGTGAAAGGCAAAAACAATCGGTTTATCTTTGGTGAACAAAGCATCGAACTCAGCATCGGTTAATCCATGTGGATGTTCCGTATTGGGTTCTAGTTTCATCAAATCGACCACGTTCACCACTCTGATTTTTAGCTCGGGTAAATGTTCCCGAAGAATAGAAACGGCTGCCAATGTTTCAAGCGTTGGTACGTCACCACAGCAAGCCATTACCACATCGGTCTCCGAATCTTGATCGTTACTCGCCCATTGCCAGATACCAATTCCTCGGGTGCAATGTTCAATTGCCTCTTCCATATTTAACCATTGAGGTGCCAGGTATTTTCCGGCAATCACCACGTTTACATAATTTCGACTGCGTAAACAATGATCTCCCACGGACAATAAACAATTAGAATCCGGTGGCAGATAGACACGTGCGATGGATGCTTTTTTGTTTACCACATGATCGATAAATCCGGGATCTTGATGGGTATCGCCATTGTGTGCTTGTTGCCAAACGTGTGAAGAAAGTAGGTAATTCAACGATGCAATTTTCTTTCTCCAAGGCAATTTATTGCAAACTTTCAGCCATTTCGCATGTTGATTAAACATCGAATCGACAATATGAATAAATGCTTCATAACTGGTAAACAGCCCGTGTCGTCCGGTGAGCAAGTACCCTTCGAGCCAACCTTCGCATTGATGTTCGCTCAATATTTCCATTGCACGACCTTGGGTGGCGAGAAATTCGTCATTATCTTGTGTTCGCACTTCCCATTGCCGATTAGTCACTTCAAAAACGGCGTTCAATCGATTAGAAAGAATTTCGTCAGGACCGAAAACCCTGAAATTGCTTTGATTCTTATTCAGTTTGATCACATCGCGAAGGAATTCACCAAGCACATGTGTGTCGGATGAATCAACCGACCCCGGCAATGAAACATCTACCGCATAATCACGAAAATCTGGCATAAAAAGGTCGTGCAACAACAAACCACCGTTGGCGTGTGGATTAATACCCATTCTTCGTTTTCCAATTGGGGCAAGTTCTGCGAGCTCGGGTAGGAGAGTACCATTCTTATCAAACAATTCTACCGGTTTATAGCTTTTCATCCAATCTTCAAGCAATTGTAAATGATGCGGATGATCTGAATTTACCTGTAAAGGAATTTGATGCGCCCGATAAGTTCCCTCGATCAGTAGTCCATCTACTTCTTTTGGTCCTGTCCAGCCTTTCGGTGAGTCGAACACAATCATTGGCCAATGCGGACGAGTGGCATCATTATGGTCTCTGGCATTATTTTGAATTTGTTTAATCTCTTCAATAACAGTGTCTAATATCCCAGCCATGAGTTGATGCATAGTTGATGGCTCATCACCTTCTACATAATAAGGAGTCCATCCATAGCCACGCAGCAGCTGATCCAGTTCCTCACGCGGAATGCGAGCGAAAATCGTTGGATTGGCAATTTTGTAGCCATTCAAATGCAAGATGGGCAACACAGCCCCGTCGGAAATCGGATTCAGAAATTTGTTGGAATGCCAAGCCGTAGCCAATGGACCAGTTTCTGCTTCGCCATCTCCGATAATACATGCCACAATAAGTTCTGGATTATCAAATGCGGCACCAAAAGCATGACTGAGGGAGTAGCCTAATTCTCCACCTTCGTGGATCGATCCAGGACAATGGGGAGAAACATGACTAGGAATTCCACCCGGAAAAGAAAATTGAGTAAACAACTTCTTCAGTCCGGCTTCGTCTTGCGTGATGTTTGGATAAACTTCGGTGTAGGTGCCTTCGAGATAGGTATTACCGACCAAAGCTGGACCACCGTGACCGGGACCTGCGATGTAAAACATATCCAAATCGTATTTTTTAATCACTCGGTTCAAATGAACATAAATAAAATTTTGCCCCGGTGTAGTTCCCCAATGTCCTAAAAGCATTTTCTTAACATGAGATTGCTTTAGCTGCTCACGAAGCAATGGATTTTCGTGCAAATAGAGTTGCCCGACTGAAATATAATTAGCTGCACGCCAATAGGCATTCATCTTTTGGAGAAGATTGTGCGATAAAGTTTTGTTTTTAGTTTTCATCCTTTTGTTATTTTAGTGACTATTGATAATTAATAATGTGTTTTTCCAAAGAAATACTCAGATAGACAGACTTATAACTTGTAACTCGTTACTTAGTTTTATCCTTGCATTTATTAGAACATTCCACGCACTATTTTTGCCATCATCCACTCCTCATTCGTGTTGATTACACGCACCTTCACAAGAGTATTTTCTGTGGAAATAATAGGTGCATGAGCACTATTCTGTTTTTCATCCAATTCAATTCCTAAGCATTGCAATCCCATGCAAATGCGGGAGCGAATCTGCGAACTATTTTCGCCAATGCCGCCCGAAAAAACCAGCATATCTAATCCGCCCAGTGCGGCAACAAAAGAGCCAATCCACTTTTTTGCTTGATAGCAAAATAAATCCACGGCTTCGGCTGCCCGAAAATCAGTCGCTTCTTGCGCTAGCAAATCATGCATATCGGAACTAATTTGGGAAATGCCAAGCAATCCAGACTCATGATTAATCAAATGATTGAATTGTTTTGGAGTAAGATTTTCCGACTGTATCATATACCACGCTACACCCGGATCTAAATCACCCGAACGGGAACTCATGACCAAACCACCCGCTGGTGTGAAACCCATGCTGGTGTCTATACTTTTGCCATCGTTAACAGCGACCATACTCGCTCCATTTCCCAAATGTGCCAAAATTACCCGACCATGAACCGCTTTAAGACCTTCCATTCGTGTCAACTCTTCCATTAAATAAGAATAGGAAATGCCATGAAATCCATACCGTTGTATTCCTTTGGCATCGAAACGGCGAGGAATGGGAAGCAATTTTGCTACCCGTGGCATGGTGGTGTGAAATGCGGTATCGAAACAGGCCACTTGCATCAACGCCGGATAGCGCCGAAGCAACGTTTCGATGAATATAATCTCGTTCGGTAGATGATCGGGGTCGTACGGAATAATCAGACGAAGTTCATCCAATAATGCAGGGGTTATCTTTGCTGGTTCGGTATGATTCATTCCATGTACAATCCTATGACCCACAGCCTTTACTGAAGCGAATTCGACTCGTTTTTCGAGCCATTTTATCAGAAAAATCGAAGACGACTTATTATCGGAAACATCTATTGAAAGTGGTTTTTTCTGACTTTCGCCTTCAACACGATAGGTCAACGTGGAATCAGGCAAACCAATCCGATCAATTTTCCCATGAAATAAGGGCGTTATCGTTGCGTCCGCAGCATACAGCGCAAACCGAATGGTTGACGAGCCACCGTTTATGATTAATATTGAAGGGCCATTTATTTGCATGGTTACATTTTATTTTATTTCAATCGATAGCCCGCAAGCGGATAATTCCACTAAAGTGGGGAAGTATAATTCAATGGAGTAATACTTTAACCGCTGTCTGATGCGATTCGTGTTCCGATACATTAGAATGAATTAGACGTGTTAAGTTGAAAACAGAATCAGTTTTTCTTTTTTGTTGGAATAATGATAAGTGGTATCGTTGCTTTCTTTAATACAGCTGCCGCCTGACTTCCCATGACGATGTTTTCCAGCCATCGGCGACTATGAGAGCCCATAATAATCGCATCTATATCCAACTGTTTTACTGTCTTTAATATATTATCGTCTACATCGCCTTCTTTTATAATAGTAGTAATGGAGGTGTCTCCTAAGTTATTTTTAGCTTTCTCGAGAAATTTCAGCGCTGATTTTTTTAAATCTTTCTCTATGTCCACATTTAATGCACTCAAAAAAATGTACGATGAATAGTAAACCGGATGTTCCGAAATAACATGCAATAATACAACTTCTGCATTCATCGCTTTTGCCATTGCGTAACCTTGTTCTGCCACTTTGATCGATGTCTCATCATAATCTAGCGCAATCAATACTTTTTTAATGGTCAATTTTTTCATAATCGATAATTTTCTTAATGTCGAATGAGATATTGATTTTAGATTATATATATTACTATTTTCTGCAAAATATAGATTAATTGAGCATAGGACAAAGATCAAAACTTAATGCTCGTTGGTGTTACAAAATTTAAGGAGATTGTTTCATGATTCACACATGCAAAATGCAGTTTGCATGTGTGAATGATTGCTTTAGCAGAGTTTTTAATTTCCAATAATTGCGAGTGAATTGTAGGAAATAGATTGGACGATAAAGGTAAAATGAAATTTAGTGAAAATATTTCATAAAAAAACCGCTGAAAACGATACGTTTCCAGCGGTTTAATTTGTTTTAAATGTATTATTCTAAAGCTCTTATTTTACTTCTTCTAAAACAAAAATCCTTTATTTATAAGGGTTTTAATTGCTATGGTACAAATGTGGTACAGGTTAATTGTAATTTAAAATACAGTGTTTTGATTGATAATCATTGATTTATGCTGTGAGTTGTAATAATAGACAAACAATAAAAATACAATGCAAATATAGTATTATTTCAACAGATTGAACAGCTCTGCAACAAAAAAATCCCGCACTTTCGGGCGGGATTCAGTTGATTGGTAAACCGATCAGGATTATTTCAACTTCCATACAAAATAAATGCAGGTTAACAGCAGAGCAAAGAGTGCAAAGCGACCGCACCAGATTTGGAAGGTTTGCCAGCTTGTAAGCGGGGCTTTTACCTGTTTGACTACTTCCACCGGATAAGGAATGCGGATTGTGTCATTGATAAAAATTGAGTCTTTGATTATGCGGTTTTTGTACAGGTACCTGTATTTTTCCAGAATCAAAGTATCTCCTTTATCCTTGACAAAAACAGAATCGTAACGGAAAATTGAGTCTCTGACGAGATTATCCCGGTACTCGATTCTTGTAGTTTCTACCGGAATGTATTTTACCGATTTGCAGGAATACAACAGAGTGGCTATTACTGCGAGGAAAAGTAGTTTTTTCATTGGATATGGATTTTAGTTTGTAGATTGACACCTGCCTGCACTGCTGAAATATCAGCGTTCTGTCCGTTCTCAACGAAACTCATGGCCGCAACAATTAGAATGTAATCAGAGCCATCCCGGGCGGTTAGTTCCTTGTTACGGGGAACACCCGACCATCTTTCAACATGGGCGATATAGCTTTCTGTATCGTTTTCGGTTGACGGTGCCCAGTGGGCAATGATCTTTTCAACGGTGTTTAATCCCTGGGAAAGGTACGTCCCAAGGATTACAAAGCCGGCACGGTAGCCGTAAGGCAGTGACGAGAATGTTTTGAAACTCTTGTCCTTGCCTTTAATTTCTCCCTGAAACTGTTCGGCACTTTTCCGAATATTCAACGGATTGATGTTTCGAAGTCCTCTTGATTTCATGTTTATGCCTCCGGCTTTTTAGAGTTTAGAAATGAAATGAGGGTTTGTATCTCCTCTTTGTTTTCAAAGAGTTTGAGTAGGACCTTTTGAATTTCGTCAACGTTTTTGGTTTCCTGTCTGAGGTTTTCAAAAACGGATTTCGCTTCGACCAGGACAATTCCGATAGCCCCGATTACGGTGAAATATGGCATATCAAAAACCACACTCGCCACAATATCGGCAATTGAAAGCATGATCATTAATCCGAAATAACTTGTCAGTTTGGTAATGGTGCGACGGTAGCCGAAACTGGTACGGACTATTTTTAGGCGTTTTGCACGCCTTACACCGAAAAACAGGTCAATCAGTACAGAAAGAAAAACACAAGTGTAGAGGACTGCCAAAACAGTCAGGAGCGAATTAAAGTTGCCCCAATCCTTATTCATTATTAATCGTATCATATTTGTTTGATTTTTAAATTAGTAGTTTCAAAAAATCCCGCTCTTTCGGGCGGGATTTGTCTGCAAGAAAACAGATAGTTGCCTACGCTTAGGCCACTACAACAGAACCCAGATAGGAGCTGTTTGCCACGTCTTTACCATCTTCGGTAATGAAGCCCAGGAACACTTCCACACTTGCACCAACCCAATCAGCAGGAACGGTAATGTCTTCGGTGGTGGCAACACGTTGGTTTCCGCCTGTATCGAAAACAGATTCCGCACGAGTAGGATTCAGTACAACAATCAGGGCTTTGTCAGTTTGGGCAGCATTACCACTGCCAGAGTTATCAGCCCAATTGAGGGTAACGACACCATTTGCAGAAGTTGCAATACCGTTCAAAGCTCCGGTAAGTGAACCACGAGACACAAGCACTTTAGAAGTGTCAACGCTGAAATCGGGATATGTCCCGGTGATAGCGTTATTCAGAATGTAAGACATTGCAGCGTTGAACGCTGTTTGCTTGTTGGTGTACTTCTTGTAACCAACACGAATGAAACCTGTCATCGGTTTCAGAATTGCCAACACTAATGCGAATTTAGATCGCTGACTCATCTGTCCATCTGTCCGAGGATTGCTTACCGAAGTAGCTTTTGCACGCATGTAGCTAATGCCTTTCCATTTGCCACCAACAACGTTTCCTACTTTGCCGGAAAAGCTGCCTAAGATTCCTAAATTAATCTTTCCCATAACTTTAAAAATTAATTGATTTATAAATAAGTTTACTTGGACTTGGTACGGCTCAAACACGGACTTTCCCTTATCCGAATGTAAAGTTATATTGTAATTATATGGCTGACGCAGAAAGAGTTTAGCTTGCTGTCGATTGCGTTTAATTGCTTTTGCAAGGGCTTTTACACCCCTGCATTTTTGAAGAATTGGCGAACAAACGCTTGCTTGTACTCGCTGACGGCTCGAAGTGTTTTTTTAGATTCTGCTCCCTTTCCTCCAATAATTTGAGAGCCTGGACAGTTTGATCAAAATCGGCGGCGTATTGCTCAATGATTGGAATGTGGAACGCCAAAAGACTGCGAAATGTCCGAATGGTGATAAACGGAATAACTGAACCATGCAAATGCGGCTCAAAGGCACGACACCGCCACAGAGCATAACAGAGAGTGCGAAGCCGGTCGGCTTGCTCCTGATTTTCGGTGATAATTACGAAACAATTCGGACAGGGAGATAGAAGCGGTTTTCCGCTGTTATTTCCTTTGTTAAGGATAAAGAAATGAGATTTTCGGATTTCTTCTTTTTGATTGTAAGACTTCAAAATAAAGGTACACATAAGCCAAATGATTAGAGGGTGAAAACACGAGCTGCTGCCCCTGCAAATAATTTTTACCCCCAGAAAAGAGAAAAAAGAAAAAAAGAAGAAAAAAAAGGATATACTCTTCAAACAGCCAGAGAAGCGGCGGCTGTCAAGGTTTTTTGTCAGAATACTACCCGAAGTGAAACGAGGTGTGGAGATTGTGACAAAAACCCGTAGGGCTTGACCTTTACTGACGGTAAGCGAAACGGCTATCTTTGTATATTCATTTTTTTTGGAGGAAAACGTATTATGCTTTCTTATTGTATTGAATTTAAACTGACTGCTAAATCTTATATTCCCTGCATTGATTTAAATCAAATTTGTTTGTATTATATTCTGCCCAAAGGGCATAGAAACTGCAATTAAAAAAATATTTGGGGTGGGTGGTCGGGGGTTGGCGTGGGAGAAGCAGGTTTAAACCGAATAGTAAAAACAGCCTTGAGCCAGCGTGGATAGCAAGGCTGAAATGCGAGTGGAGAGAAACGGAACGAAGTATTCAGCCTGTGCGTTGTGTGCGAGCCGCTGCGAGTGGAGCGAGTGCCCCGGACACAGGAAGCGCAGAGCGCGGTGGCAGGGTGCTGCCGGCAGCTGGTTTGGCGCATTTTTTTGCCCGAACGGTGCGTTGGAAAAAGCAAGGGCTGGAAGTAATGAACGAATGGAGTGGAATGGAACGAAATGAGCGAATGAATGCCAGCTCTTGCGTGCGGTTGGCAATAGCGGTGTGAAGCATGAAATGGAACTTGTGGAATGAAAGCAAACACGGCTATGCCAACATGGGAAAGTGAGCTGCAAAAAATGTGACAAACCATAACAGCACGAGCGACCGCAGGCGAGCAAAACTCTAAATGGTGGCTGACCCCTATAAATAAATACTATGAGCTTTAGCGAATACCTTAATGGGGTTTAGGGGGCAGGTGCAACCATGACTGAGGAATGACAGAACGTGGTGAACAAAACAAGCTAACACGCCTTGACGAGCACCTACTGGAGCGCAGGAGTGAGTGTGGAAGCGGTAGCCACAAGGGCAGCCGAAAAAATACAAGCTGAAGCGTAGCGAAGTCTGGAGATTTTTTTCAGGCTGCTTGTTTTACCCTTGGGGCTATGTTTTTGTGAACAAAGTGGCGGAATGACGAAGACCGCTTTACCTATTCGGTTTAAACCTTCGTGGGCAGGTCTATCAAATAAATTATACCGCTTAAATTGAAAATTCCCCAAATCCCCATTTTGGGGATTTGGGGAATAATGGGGAATTTCCTATGTCTGTTTTTGGCAAACTTGGCTTTTATAATAATCTGACATTGCAGATAATGCTGAATTTACCCAATTCTCAGTTCTTAGCTTGTCTATGTATACAACCATTTTGATAGAAATTAAGAAACCATTAGTTTTATTTCGAACTAATGGTTTCAGAAAACGTAGTGAAAAACGTGTAAGCCACTAAGAATTTAAGAGGTTAATAGGGATAAAGGTTAATTTATTAATTTTTGTTGAATCCCATTGACCGTTGTAAATATTGTTTCCTGCAAAAATGGAAATAATAAAATCAGTTTGATCAGGACTAAACCATTTAAAATGACAGAATCCATTCTCATTTGTTTTTAGAGGATTTAGCATTTTCCCTGAAAATGTTTTTGCAACAACTAATGAGTTCGGTTGTGGTTTATCAGAATTATCTATCAATAGAAAATCTACTTCATGAGTATAAGAATCTTTCTGATCGAACTTACAATAATCAATATCACCTGAATGTTTATTCTGATATCGATTTAAACATTGTTGTTGGTCCTCATTTAGATTTTCCGTATCACTTATATTATTTTTCAAATTATCTTTATAGCATTCATAAGCTTTCTCTGTGTGAAAGACACAAGATTCTCTCAGCTCAGACATTCTTTTTGAAATAGCTTCAGTTTTGCTTTTCAGCACATTTCGTTTAACAACATACCACCAATAAATACCTAAAAAGGTTGAATTCAAAATAAATAGACCTACCGGAGCCCAATCCAGTATATTCCAAGTTCTCAATGGATCAACCATATGTTCAAGCTCAACACGCCTCATACTTAGTTTAAAAATAAAATAGCTACAAATAAGAAGCATTACGACTCCAATTATAAAATCACGTTTGGCATCATTATTTAATTTTCGTTTTGTAACTAAAATATCTTCATTAGGATTTGCCGTTCTCATACATTCGAATTGCCAGTCAGAGATATCTTTTGACAACATCTTTGAAAATAAATGAGAAATAAAAGCTCCAATAATGAGCATTGCAAGTGCTCCAAACCAAGGTGCACGACTTAGTGTTTCACGCCAAATGGGCACTGAGACCAGATACTCTACAACAGCAGAGATCAAATTCGCCACGCAGAGTAAAACAATAAAAGATGTCCCCATAATCAACTCCCATTTTTTCAGTGTCTGTTGATTCTGATTATAAACAGGGCTTAGGTCGTTCCACCCTTGTGCGTTTGAATTAGCAATACTTGAGTTGCTTTGAAATTCATTAACTAAAGTTTTCATGATAGTAATTTTTAAAAGTTATTATTAATAGTTAGTAAAAAATGTAATACACCATCAATTGATTCAAAATTTTGATAATCTTTTACTTTTATAAATATATTTGGATTTCGAGCCCCAACAGAAATAAGTTTAAGTCCTTCTATTTCGTCGAACTTATTGTTGAATGATTCAACTTTTCCGGGATGTGTAGGTTCATTTACCAAATCGGAAATAATTATTAAAATCTTTTTAGACTTAGAGAAATTAGGTTCTGTCATCAGCCTATAAGCCTTGTCAATAGGATCTTGAAGTCGAGTTAAATCCGAATTTTTATCTGGTTGATAATGAATTATCCTTTGATCAATCAACTGAATCCATTTACAAGTTTCTTTATTGTTTTTAGCTAAAATATCAATATTTTCTTTTCGATATTTTGCTTGTTCACTTAGAATAGCGTCACCAGGTATTACAAGGGGCTTCATAAGATATAATCTGATAAAACTTCGGTTGTCCACCGTTGGATTTCCTGCTACAATAGCGGAGATACATGTTGAACCAAGTGTAGAAAAATGCTTCGCGATTTTTAAATAGAAACTTGTATCAGGTTTGACAATATCAAGTCCACTTCCTGATCTGTCATCCATAATATTTATATCATAATCGATATCATCTGTGGTTGCGCAAGTTAGTTGAGAAGTTGACACTTGACTTGTCGATTCGGAAGTTGTCGAAGTAGAGATGTCACATCCTGGTACAAATAGCATAAGAGCTCCTATACAAAGGAAAAACACTAATTTATTGAGAATAGTGATTTCTTTAGAAATGTTGTTAGGTTTTGTTTTCATATGTGTTGACAGTTTTTACCCTGGGGTCTCCAGTTTTTGTAAATTAATTTTATCGAGCAATAGATCTATATTGGTCTGAGGCATTTCATGCCACCAATTCCTAAGATACCACGTAGTTTTTTGTATATCGGAAGCAGCGGATTGAAGTATGTGATTAAATTGAATTTCACTTAGGACGGAATACTCTACTTTCAGGGTATTGCAATAAGATTTTAATTCTTTTGGGGTAAGGGAGGAGTTGAAAACATCAATCCACGAAACCAGTTTGAATGAAGCTTTGTCTTGAGCATCACAACTACACCCAGATATGCAGTACTTAAGGAATCGCAGTTCAGTTATAAGTTTACTTAATTCATCCTCTTGTATATCCACCACTTCTAAATCAAGTTTATCAAACATGGCAATTATCTTGTACCATAGATCATGGTCATAAATTTTGAGTTTAGCTCCTTTTGCAGATATATTCAAATTGATAAGCAATTTAAAAACTATCTCCTTAAAAGCAGATTCTGATAAGGGGAAGTTTGTACGGTTGTATGCTATTCCAAAGTGTTTCATGATTATTCTTGTTTATTATTAATGTATTAACATGAACTTCGCACAACGAATTTTGAAATACTCCAACTTCATTGTGCTAAATATATTGGATTTAATTTTACTTGTTCTTTCGCAACCCTTATGGAAGCTAATTTCCTAGCTTCAGAATGTGCCTTTTCAAGTAAAGTTCTGTCAAATTGATACTTTAAACTGTCCATTAAATGCAATAATTCAGGATAAGAATAATATTCAATTATGCATTCAAGACAATTTTTGAACTTATATTTCAATTGTTTGGCTGATTTCACCGCATCATCAGATAAATCTATAATGATTATCTTAGGATTCACTTTCTTGAATACAGTAGTAAGGATCTCGACGGAACGAGATAGCTGTTCTATTGCTTTTTTTAAAGCCTGACTAACATTACTTGTTACTTTTATTTCAGCAACTGTTACTGACCCATCATTCTCTATTCGAACCATGTCGAGTTCGCGAAACTGAAGGATATAATTACACTGATAGTGTACTTTATACGACAAGATCCGATTTGGAATAGAATATTGTAGTTGTTGAAGAAAATTTTCAACAGATCTTGATACGAGGTCAATCGGGCTTCTTTGGCAAGGAACAAAATCAATCGGCTTCAGTATTCGTTTACTTTCAATATATTCAGCACGCTTTGCCCTATAATCGGGGTTATAAACTGAAACCAATTTAACAGAAGTATATTTTGGTTTGAATATGCGCGTGGATTTTATCTGATTGTTTGCTATATAATACATATTGATTGAATTTATGGGTTGATTTATTTGGAGAATAGAAGTACAAAAATGTAGGAGAGAATAATCATTAGGTTATTCTCTCCACAGAAGTTACCAGCTATAAATGTAACCGGTAGGGCTGCATGGTTTTTTGCTGTTTGGATACTCAGCTATTTTACGCTCCGACCACTTATTAAAACCGCTGACATCGTTCATGGCTTTATAGTACCAAACACCATTGACGGACTTGGTAACTACACCAACATGACCCAGACTTGAAGCAGAATTGGAAGGCCATACTACAATTGCACCTACTTTAGGTGTACTTCCAACCTTGTAACCGGCGGTTTTGGCATTGGAATACCAAGCCTTGGCATCGCCACCCCAATGAACACCCCCATACACAAGGTTACCCTTTGTGTAACCACCTTTATCTAGCCTCACACCTGCCGTGCAGTAACCGACATAAGAAGAATAAACAGTTGAAGCGGCTTTAAAGACTACCGAAGTGGAATCGGATTTTGGCACAAAGTTTGTTTCTACCTTGTCAGAATAAATCTGATTTTCTAACACTGGATTTTCATCCGAACATGCTGCGAAAGATAGTACTGTTGCAGCGACTAAAAGGAATTGTTTTGTATTCATATTGCATTGCCAACGCATTAGAGACAATTGACAGTGCGAAATAACTAATCATCAGATAATGAAGCAAACAAATAATAAGATGTATATTTAAGGCCTTCATTTACGATTGGAAAATTGACGAGTAATTTCTTAGTTAGATTTTAGTTCAAAAAAGTGGTTCGAAAAATCCGAACCACTTTTTTGCTTTGAATCACTATAAACATCCGCTACTTTTGCTCAAAATTAAAAGCTATTGAATTATGAATGCAATATCTAAAACACAACAGAATTTCTTTAAGTTGACATTAATTCCATTGTCAATTGCTGTAAATATTGGAATAGGATTAATCGTTAAGTCCTTGAACTTACCAATATATCTTGATTCAATTGGTACGATAATTTCAACAATTTTATTTGGTTGGCAAATTGGATTAATCACTGGTGTTTTAAGTTTTGTTTTTACAACAATTTTATCTTTGAACCCTTTTGCAATCTTTTTTTCAGGGACACAAGCCGCTATCGCAATACTTATATATATATTGGCTCATAAAGGGTGGTTTAAAAAAACATATAGTACCATCTTTTCAGGAATTATAGTGGGGGCTATTGCTGCAATAGTTTCAATGCCTGTTATTTATTATCTTTTTGGAGGAGCTACCGGAAATGGAGCGTCAATTATTGTAGCATATTTTATTAATAAAGGTCTCAGCCCCGTAAATTCAATAGTTATTAGCGGATTTATTGTTGAACCCATTGACAAAACAATCCAAATATTAATTGCTATTTATGTTGTAAAAAACCTCCCAACCAAATTAGTTACAACTATATCTAATAACGATTTAATTAAAAGGTTAAAATCGGCTAAATGAAAGATGTCTTCTATAGTATTCATCCTTATACAAGAATTTGTTTTTTAGCTCTTGGAATTACCGGAACAATTTTCGCTAATAGAATTACTATTTTATCGTTATACTGGCTATTTACACTAATTCCTTTTTTTGTTATAAACCGCAAATTAGTATCTCATATCAAAGTATTACTATTTGTTTTTCTCCCAATCTATTTATCATATATTTTGATATATGTTTGGGCATCAAAATTTGGATTTGATTATGTGAGTTTTAGAGTTGCTAAATTAATGGTTTTTGCAACTGTAATTCAGATATTCTTTAGCTTCAAAAGTAATGAACAAATTGATACATTTTTAAAGTGGAAATTTAAGGGAAATCTGCTTTTAGTTATCTTAGGGACTTTCTCTGTAATTGATGATATTGTAAAGCAAAGTGATAAAATTGTTACAGCAAGATATGCCAGAGGTTTTATTAAAGACCGGAATATTTATAACACGATAAAACAGATTCCACAAACTTTAGTTCCACTATTTGCTATTGCAATTCGAACATCAATTGAACGTTCGGATTCGTGGGAAAGGAAAGATATGTTGTCTTTGTTAAGCAACTGGGAGCAAAAGAGATATAGAACACATTACCTATCTGATATTTGGATTCTCATTACTACTACACTCTATCTAGTTATCAGTTTGTAAACACTATTATGGTACAGATAAAGAACATTGAACTTATTGGAGGAGAGAATTTTTCAGGTAGAAGTGCTTATCTTCGAGAAAAAAACTGTGATAATAATAGCAGAAAAAGATTGTTCATTGGAGAAATTCCCAGCAACTATTTAAGTGGATTAACTACAACTGTTGACAATGAAATTAGATTGCATAGGGCAAATAATAACCAACAAATAATAGTAGAAATTGATGCGTTGTTGAAAAAATGTGATTTCGACAAACATCTATTCAAAAATTCATTCAACCTTTCAGGAGGAGAACAAGCTTTACTTGCTGTTGCTTGCCATCTTTTAATAGACAAAGATGATCTAGCAATAGACACTGTATTAGAACAGTTAAGCAGTTCATGGATTTTGCATTTATTTGACACTTTTCGGAAATTACCTCATAAGAAAATTATGATATCTGATAACCGGATTAAATCTTATGGATTTGAACCTGATATGATTTTGCAACATAACAATGATAAACCTCTAATCGATTCAAAAAAATTCCAGATTAACACTTCTGAAGATATCAACTTTTTACTTGATGATATTAGCTTCTCTTACTCTCGTTTCCAAAATGTATTGACCAATTTTACTTATGAATTTGAAACAGGGAAAATATATCTTCTAAATGGGAAAAATGGTGCAGGAAAGACAACATTGGCAAAAATATTAAGCGGTGTATTAAAACTAAAGCATGGAAAAATTTATAAAAACGGTCTTATTTATGTCCCGTATTCGTATCCTGGTAAAATAGTTGGTTATTCATTTCAAGACCCGGATGAACAGTTGTTTGCTAATACAGTTTTTCGTGAACTAAATGGAAATGTTGATTCTCTCAAAGCAAATATGCTTGCTAAATCATTCGGTTTAAGTGATTTCATGGAAGAACATCCACAAGATTTACCATTTGTTCTACGCAAAAGACTTGCAATAGCTGCAACATTGAGTATTGACCGGTCATTTTATATATTTGACGAGCCAACCCTGGGACAAGATGATAATACATCTAAAGAGTTGGCGAAGATTTTCCATAAATTAACTACAGGTGGTAAAGGCGTAATAATTATTTCTCATTTTAAAGAATTTATATTGGAATATGACTCAATTGATATAAATTTGTCGTAAAATATATAAATTCATCATCATGAAAAACATCATAACTAGAAAATCATGGGATAGCGTATCGGAAATCACTAAAAAACTTAATTCTGAGTTTTATAAACTTACTGCACCAATTGCAGACGGACTAAAGACATCAGATAAAGACTACGTTTATGAATTAGAAGTACCTTTTGGTGAACTTCTAATACAAGATGGCAAATGTGTTTTTGTAAATGAAGAAAAACCCAAAGAATTTACATTTAATGATGAAATCAATGCATCCTATAACTGGGTTAATTTTTATGATGATTGTAAAAATACATCAGATTTTCCGCTTTCGTTAGTGACAAATGATAAGATTGAAATTTACTCACAAAACAAATCAATATCAAAATCAAATATAAATAACGGCTATTCATATACTTTCCCAATTAGCGTAATAAATGAGGGCGATATTTTAGGTACTTGGGGAAGTATTGACAAGGTTTCAGCACTAACTATAAAAAATACAATCGGCTGGCATGGTGTTGCAGGAAGGATTTCGTTTTTAACGGTATGTAAAGATATAAGTTCATTACCAAAAAATCAAAAAAACTTTTGGTATAGTAATTATATGTTTGAAATAAATGAAACGTGGGAAGATAATTTCCTAGAATATTTCAAAAAAAAATCACAAAGTAACAATGAATACATTGTTAAAATACTCATTTTTCCCGAGTTCTATTATACTTTAGATGAATATGACAGTAGTCATTTGAAATACACCAAGTTAGCTTTTCAAAACTATCTTCTGAAAAATGCTTGGGTAAGTGTTGAAAGATATCGTAATATATTCTGGCATATAAAGGATATTAACCAGAAGTGCCACAATTCAAAAAATAATTTGTACGATTCTTTTTTTGTTCACAATTTGAATTTGACACATGAAAATGAAGCATATAGCCTTAGAGTCATAAACGAATCCGATGGAGTAATCTATAAGATGTATAATGATTTTATACTAGATCTAAATTCAAAAAAAACAATTGATGATAATTGGTTTTTCCCGGGGATATTAATTTTTGGAAAAGCCAAAGATTACGCAATAATATCAATAGACAGACCAACTTTTATCGCAATTTTTGATGACAAAACAAATGAACAATTAGGCAAGGTAATAGAAGGTTTGTTTCTAGAGAGTAGAATTGAAGGTATAGAAATATATAAACAATCTAAGGTTCAAAATAACTTTAAAGATCCAGAATGTCTACAGGGGTTTATTAAAGAGCAGCTCAAGTCGCTCCTCTTTGAAGTTTTAAGTAGTAAAACGAATATCAAAATCGAATTACCTTATAGTTTAATTTTTAGTTTAAGAATACCAATAAAAAATAATGCTTACATTTCAGAAATTACCTATACTTGAAGGATTAAAAAAAATAATCAAATCTGATTATTTTACAATGAATACTCAATTTGACAAAGTTTATTTAATAGCTACTCAACATATTTTACACACGACAGGATCATTATTCGAAGCTATACTTGAACTTGGCATACCTGCAAAAAATATTTTTTTAAATGGGAAAATATACTCTACAAATATAGATACATTTGAGAAGCTAAAAGAAACTGCTATAAATTTGTTTGACTCATCCTATCCTTCAAGTCCAGGGTTTTATGTTGAATGTCTTGAAAATGACATACGATTAATGTGGGGTAAATTGCTTGAACAGATTAAACCTGATAGCAGAATTATAGTATTGGACGATGGAGGATATACTTTAAAAAATATTCCAGATAAGCTATGGCGAAAACACAGGGTTATAGGAATTGAGCAAACGACATCCGGAGTAAGAATGCTCGATTGTATTGGCAAGTTTCCAGTAATTATGGTTGCTACATGTTATGCAAAAACAGTTTTAGAACCACCCATAGTAGTTGAATCAGTTAAAAATCACTTATCGGAAGTATTTCAGGATTTCAAGAACAAAAAAATTGGAGTAATAGGCTATGGTCATATAGGAAAAGCTATCGTGAAAGATTTTTCTTTAAACTATAATCTTTATCTATATGATAAGTATAAAATTAGTGGTTTAACCGATAGTGTTACTATCTGTCGCTCAATTCAAGAATTATACGATAAATGTTCACTTATTGTAGGTATAACCGGAGAAGACATTTCTGACGTTAAATGGCTTGAATTTTCAAATTCCGATAAAACATTAATGAGTTTGTCTTCAGGAGATATTGAGTTTAATCGGTTATTACGAGAGTCTTCCCCATATCTTACAAAACCTTATATTAATCCATTATCTACAATAGAAATATGTACTAGGAATAAAAAGAAATTAAATATTCTTCGAGGTGGAATGGTTGCAAATTTTACAGGTACACCAAATTCAGGACCTGCAAATAGAATTCAACTCACTAGAGGACTTCTTTTTTCAGCCGTAGCACAAGCAATAAATGATGGAATTGAGTTAAATGGTAGGACTGAGTTAAATAGCGTGCTTGAAAATAAAACTATTGAATTGTTTGATGATTTATAAAGTCATTCTACCTCGCCTTTATTCCCATAACCGCCACCAACAAAACAGCGAAATCGCCAATATCCTTTCGGTCTGTTCCAATTTTGGTTCTCCATGAGGCATTCTCATTACCTTCTTTCATCATATTACGAGCCAACGCATCACTGGCCGAAATAAACGAATTGTGAGCTCTGGTACGTTCCTCATCAATTTCAATACGACCCTCAGTATCTAAAAGTAGCCACTCAACCCGTAACCGAGAATAGTTAATTGCATATTTTGTTAGAGACTTTACCAAAGATTGGTATTTTGATTTTTGAAATTGTTCGTAAATTGTATGTGCTTCGAAGAGTTCCATAATATTTATATGATTAAATTGGAAATACCCATATCCCCATTTTGGGGATTTGGGGAATAATGAGGAAATTTGAAGCCGAATGTTTCGATATTTATTCCATTTGGGCAATTATTGTGCAATCACAGTGCAATTTGTGCAATTATTGTGCAATTAGCTCATAGGAACTACCCGCTCCATAGCCTCTATTAATCAACAAGTTATAAATATTTTCAATCTCTTTTAATTCTGTACTGGCTGTATTACGAGAACAATCGTTGATTTTCTGGTATTCACTATTTGTAATCTTACCATGTTCTTTCACATACAGCACGGCTTTTATTTGCCTTTCGTTCAAACCTAACTTGCTTAAATCCTCCTTGTTGAAAATGTCTTTGCGGAAAACCGTCCAGAAATCGTTGCCTTTGCAGGAGAATTGAGGTGTAGGGATTTTAGCTTCCTGACATAAAATCCTCATTTTGTCCATTCCACGCCCCCACGATTCCACATAACCGCTACGGAAAAAGGCGGTTGCAATATCGGGATTGCGAGGTTGTGAAGAATGCTTGTTCAATAAATCTTCAATAGTCCAGTTTTCCGGTAGTTGTCCGTAATTCCAAATCATAATCTTGTCAGGATAAATGCTGATCTGAATCGGATACGGACCTGTATAATCTTTGTGTGCAACGGCATTGAGCAGGGCTTCACGCAAAGCATCCTTTGGATATTCATACGTTTCAACCCTTGTAAGACCCTCATAAGAAATCATTGCCTTAGTGTATTTTGTCAGCAGAAGATCCATTGTTTTTTCGACCTGCTCAAAAAGATTGCCGTGGATTTCGTCCTGGAACAGTAAATCACTGTCGGTACGAAAAAAGCCTATTTTTACATACGCACCCGACACAAATTTTTCAGGATCGGGGTGGAAAAGCAGGAGCGCAGCTCTTTTCAAATAACCGTTATCAGTTAGTTTGAGGTTGTTCAGCAAAACTTCATTTGTGTCAGTCAGTGCATCATCGTCAAGCCGTTTGTTCTTAACACCTCTCTTGCGGAAAAAGTCAAAAGTCTCGGGTTTTAAATCGGCAACGGATACATTGGGAATTGAAACACCATCCCAGTGTTTACCCTGTTTTTGTAGTAAGAATTTATCTAATGCAGTTCCCTTTAATTCCTGTTTGGTAGAACCGCTGCGGAAATGGTACTCACCTTTGTAGTTTACCGGATTAGGGTGAGAATCTACAATGATTTCGATATAATCGCCCTGCTCGGTCTGGTGTAAGTTTACAGGGGCAACGATTCCCAAAATGGTGGTTATCTTATTGGGCAATTCCTCCAACAGTTTTTTGGCATCTTTCACACCTATCACATTGCCGTTATCGTCTTTACCAATATAGAGCGTACCACCCTGGGCATTGGCAAAGCCACATATCCATTTCAGATACTCGTCTTTCCAAACGGATTTGTATTCTATGTTTTGAGTTTCGGGCATAAATGAAAATCTTAATCTAATGTTTCTGGTTCATCCTCATCATTTATCACATCTGCCACATTAAAAGATAGAAATACTTCTAAAAATGCTGTTTCAGAGTAAAAATAATTTGGATTGTCTATCATCTTGTCTGCAATGAAATTAAATCCCCAATTGGCATATTCTTCCATCGTTTGAATCAGCATATCAACGGTTTTACGAACTGTAATTTCACCTTTATCCAATGCTATGAAATCAATGTCGGTTTTTGCAATAAGGGCAGTAAAGATATATTCACGCAGTTTGGGATAAGGTTTCCTTCCTGCCCGACGTTCGATATCTCCCCAATTCTCTATTGCCCATCCAAATCCTTTGCGCTTTTGGTTATCAGTTGTTAGTGGTTTGCGTTGGTTGTAATATAAGCCAATGAAAAACGCCACTATATAGACTTCGTAACCAGCACCAAAAAGTTTGGCTCTGTCTTCCCTCATGCTGGTATTTCCTTTGCCGTAATCACAAAAGGTTCTGAGAATATTGTCTTCGTAACGTACTTCCCATTCAGGATTGCGTTTTGCCCAAATATCATATAAGCTTTCAGCGGCCATAATTATTTAATTTTTTTGGTGGTGGTTTGAATTGTTGATAATCCAGTCTTGCTAAAATTAGCTGCCTTGCTAATGCGATAGACAGAGCAAGTTAGTTGATTGATTTGGTTATCATCTAACGAACAAATACCCGTTGTTTTATCTTCAACGAGCAAGTCTTTCGTTACTATGATACATTGCTTGTTGATTTTGTCAATGACATTGTAGAAACTGTTTTCTTTGAACCCTCCCATATTTGAAGTTGGTGCATCAAACAATAACGGGTAGTCTTGCTCTCGCTTTAAGGTAGTAATGTCTGAAATAGCAAATAAAACAGACATATACATAGTTGTTTTCTGGGAATCGGAAGGATTATGGACATACGAACCATCTGCACTATACAACTCTATACGGGCAGAACCTTCGGCTGTCTTTTTCAGACGAATGACACCATGAAAATCGTTTTCGTTCAATTTGCCTAAATACACATTCGCATTATCTTCTAACAATCGTAGAAATTCTGAAACATTCTTTTCTTTGGCATTGATAAATGCCTTCATTATCTCTAACAGTGCTGTATGGACTCGCTGGTACATTTTTACAGAAATATTTTCGGGCTCAAGTTTCGTATATTCCTCGTCGAGCTCTTTTTTTTCCGCTATTTTATGTTCCAATTTTCGTGTTAAATCAGAGACGCGTATTTCTGCTCGTTTTTGCTGCTCAAAATAGCCTTTTATATCGTTGAAATCCTTATCCAACATATCTTCAGTAAGACCAGACGACTGAATAAGTAAACGGCTCTTTTCGTCTTCTGCTTCTTGAAGTTCTTTCTCTATTTTAATTAAATCATTCTTGCGTTCTTGAATGAAACTCAATTGGTCGGCAATGTCCGTGGCAATACGGGTAATGCGTTGTTCGTCTTCGCCACTCATTTTTATTTGGCGATTGTGCAATTCCTCAATGAATGAATTTGAGAATAGAGGTTTGTTTTCTTTTTTAGTGTCTGATTTTGTTGACTCTTGAATATGCCGTAAATACTCGTTGAGCTTATCTCTCATAAACTCATATGCTTCTGAACCTTCGGGGGCTTCACGTCCACAAACTTTACAAACTTTGTCTTTCAGCATGTCTTCCATTGTTTCCTTATCGGGAAGATTCCATGGCATTGGAACAGCATCATTGGCAAGTTTTTGGATTTTTATTAAAACTTCTTGTTCTCCCTTTTCTTGTGCTCTCCTTTCGGTTTCCTGTTTATCTAATTTCCGTTTCTCCTTGCTTATTGCAGCAGCTTTATGCTGATATTCATTTAAAATCTGGGGGAAAGAGCGTAAAATCCAATTATCGTCTAATAGCATGGCATTGTAATCTACGACTGTATATGATCGCATTTTAGATCGTTTATCAGACAATGTTTTTATTCTGTTTTTTATATCCTGGTATTGTTCACTCGCTTCCTGATTACGTTCGAGAATTTCGAGTTTAGCGGCGTAACTGTGTATTGCCGCGTCTTGTGTCTTAATATCTTTTTTGAGGTTGTGAATTTCACTGCTAACTGCTGTTATGCGTGAATTTAGTTCGTTAGCTTTTAGTTTACATTTCTTATCATTCGACATTTCTTTGGTAACGGCACTAAGAGACTTACGCTCAAAATCTGTAGTAAGTTCAACCAAATCATCAAACTGCTTTACTCCCGAAAATGTATCGACTAATTTTTTAAGTGCTGTCGGGTTGTCAAAGACATTTAACGTACTTTCTCCTTTAAATAGACAATATTTACGAATAGCGGCATCAAAATACTCTTCTAAAAAATTTCTTCCTTTTCTGGATAATCGTTCTGAACCAGAAATTTCGTAGCCGATAAAATTAAAATCACGGCATTGAACCTTGTCGGCACTTACTCGCTCGAATGTAAAACTTTTTTCGATTTCTTTTTCTCCGTTATGTTCAAACTTAACAGAAACCAAAACTTCTTCGTTTTCGCCAATCTCCAATTCGGACTTTCTCTTTGCAGAAATATTAGATTCCTTAATGTCTTCAGTACTTGTATTAAACAACCATTCGAGAGCTTCAAAAAATGTTGTTTTACCGTCACCGTTGCCACCGATAATCAGAGTTAAGCCATCCGATAATTCAAACAAATTTTCGTTGTAATAACTACGAAAGTTCTTTATATTTATACTTTTTAGTATCATATCAGGTTACTTTTTAGGAAGTTTGTAACTTCGTTGTATATTTCTCTGTCGGTCGCATTATTCTCATTTCCGTCAATAATTTTTGCCACGGCGCAGACCACAGCATTGTCGGAATCTAGTGCCTCGGTAATAGTATCAAAATCGGCTGGATTATAATCTCCGTGATTAATTAGTTTTTCATCTGATAAGACAGCTTGCAACACTCTGTCTCCGTTTGTGAAGTATTTTGCCATGGCTTTTTTTTAATTAAAAAGTGATAAATTATAGTGATTAAGTACGTCTTCTAATTCTCTGTCAGTGTCGTTGAGGTTCTCTGAAAGCACAGCGAAATCGCGAACGCGTAAGAGTTCGCTTTTTACAAGACTGCGTTCCAAGTCGTAACATTCGCTCTCAAAGCAGTTATCCGGAACAACAATCAAATCATGGATTGTTGCAGTGTGTTTGTCTTTATGGGTTCGCAGCACACGCCCACGACGTTGTATGAATTGCCGTGGATTACCTGTACTGGCACAGAAAATAGCTAATTCAGCACGTGGCACATCCACACCTTCATCCAAACATTTCATGGAAGTAAGTACATCAATTGAGCCATTGGTGAAATCTTTCAATATCGGTTCTCTGTCTTTGGAGTCGGACGTAAATTGACGAACTACAATGTGCGAATCAGCATCACGTACAATACTGGTATATTCGTCAATCAAATGAGCAGTATCTTCGTCTGTTGGCAAGGTATCAGTAGTGTCGAACACATCGGCTTGATTGTCATCCGGTTTGTTACCTTCAGGTACATAGACCAAGGTGTATTTCAAATTGCCTTTTTCTTGCATCTGTGTTTGGATAATCTGCCGGAATATATCTTTCTTGTTTTCCGCTTTATGGATTATACGTTTTCGTTTCAATAGCAGTCGTTTCAACATTTCTTGGCTGTCAGTATCTTTGAAGCCCATCATCTTGACAATCTTTCTCGACAGTTCCACATATTCCACCATTTCCGATTCTCTAAGTTTCACAATGTGCGGATAGTAATAGTACCGGCATAGAGCCTCATTCTCAATTGCTTCTGCCATTGAATATTCAAATGTGTAATTTTCTGCACAGCCAAAAAAATCCATCAATATTCTATTACCACTCTCATCATACTGTCGTTCGGGAGTTGCGGAAAGTCCAATGCGACGCAGGTACGGTATTTCATTCAAGCGATTAATCATTTGCCCACTACCCATATTATGAGCCTCATCTGCAATGAGTAGTAGTTTTTGTTTAGGGAATTTATTTAGTTCCTGAAAAATGTTTGAACGGACAAATGAAGCGTATGTTGCAATAATAATATATGACAATTTATCATTTGCACCTGACATCTCCAACATACGAAGATTGGCAACACTACTTTTCCAATTTTTGGTTTTCGAACAAACCTTTGTTATGTTGTCGAAATTAAATTTTTTGCATTCTACTTCCCATTGGTCAACGAGGGTAATTGTAGGAACTAAAATCATTGCTTTGTAATATCCCAGACGTTTATAAATCTCTAATAAGCAATTTAGAGACGTAATCGTCTTACCTGTACCAGTAGCCATGGCAAATAGCCCTTTTTGCTTGTTGTTTTTCCAACTTTCAAAGGCATTCTTTTGATAATCTCTTGGACCTGTTTCATAAGGGAACAAAGGTTCGGTTGGAACAGACGAGACTACAACTGATTCGTCTTTCTGTTTTCTTAATTTCTCAATAGCAACTTCAACTCTGTTTTTGGCCTTATCTAAAGCCTTTATGACATTTTTCGGCAATGATTTATTTTTCAAATCATTCTGCAAAATTCGATATTCATCATTAAGCAAATCACTTAATGACTTGTCTTCAAAAGTATTTGTCAGTCTTGTTTTTACACTATCAGCCTCGACATAAATAACGTTCTCGTTTTGCCCTTGAAAAACAGATTCAAAGTCATCTTTTAGATTGTCAATCTTAGCATTTTCTATATCACCATCCCAAGCACATGAAACTGTAAGACTTTCGATATTATTAACTAATGCAGTGCGAGAAAAATTACAAGAACCATCAAATGCGACGATATTTACACCATCGAAAAAAACACCTGACTTTGTATGTGAAATGCCGATACTATCTTTAGGTGCAATTATTTTGATTTCCAAACGATTGTTGCGAATAAGCCAAGCCAAACAATCAAAAAAATGAGCATCTCTTTCACATAACGTATTTTTAATATTTTCTATGTCGTCAATATCAAAAAAAGGAATATCTTCTGTGTTTGTTCCTATCGAAATAGCATTCCGGTCTTGCTCAGTAAGAATATCGTTTATAATCAAACGCATCCTGCCTCCTCCGTATAAGAACGAAGCAAATCCATCAGACAAAACATTAATAGCTGACGAGGAGAAAAAACCGAGCATCAAATCAAATTGTGTTGAATTACACAAGCATTCAGAAAAGAAACCTATGGGTTCCCAATCTGTACGTGATTTAAACCTCCTATGAGGTGGCCATTGAATGTCTGATTTAAGCATAATATAAAATCAAGCAACTTTAAAAATTCTATTTGAAGCTAAAGATTGCAGGGTGTATTTGACTTTTTGTGATAATAAACATTCTTTGTCAATATCTGGAAACTGGTTAATAATACTCTTTATTTCTGGGTATCTGTTATTGCTAGTGAAAAATAAAATACCTTCATTCATCAACTCTGAATTAGAATCCCAATAACCACTAATAATTTTATGGATACTATCATTTAAATTTCTATCCTTTTTATCTTTCACTGAAAATGAATCTTTTTTTGTCTGAATCTTACTAACTAATTGCTTTAACGGAGTATTGTATTCTGATTTTAAGTCTTGAAGATATTTCATTAAACTTTTCTCATTAAAATCAGATTTTGACCAATATAAAAAAAGTAATAAATCAATCGAATCGCCTATTACACCAATTTGTTGAAAGGCAAAAAATGGTGCAAATTGTTCTTTTGCTGGAAAATCGTCAGTATAAAAATAGACTTTAGAATTATTTTCTCTACTCACACAAAGTGAAAGAACTGAAGATATTAATTCTCCATTATCTTTCTTGGTATGCTTAGTAAACTTACGAACCTGTTCAAAATAATCTTGAGAAATATCTTTGATAATACTATCTGTTTTTCGTGAGAATGGTATGAATTGAGGAATTCTCTGACAAATGTATTTCTTTTGCTCATCAGTAAGAGGATTTTTTCTCACATTGCTATTTACCTCTTCATATACGAGAGTGGCAATGTTCAAATCTAACAATTTCAGTAATTTGAATATAAATTCATCTTCTCCATCAATTCGAAGTAGATTTATTATTGTACAGGCATCTAATATTATTGAGTGCTTCATTTAATTTTTCCAACCAATTATTTCACTCTTCATAGATTCATAATAATCCTTATTAATTGAAGCTTTGTCATCAAACATTGCAGATTCAATTAATAAAGAGAAAGCTTCATTAAATCTACGTAGCGAAACAGAACCTAAATCCATCACAATTTCGTCAACAACATTTTCTTCAAAAGGGAAAAACGAATCTTTGGGTTCTTCTCTATGTAAAGAGTGGTTTAATAGGTCTTTCAGATATACTTTAAGTTCCTCTTTTGTTGGCATACTTAATTCGACTCGATCTTTTATTCGAGATTTAACTGCTTCCTGTAAATATTCCCCTAAGTCCTCAACATCCATCATGGCAGACTGAGTAAGGTTCAAAAACATTAATAAATTGTTTGGAGTCTTGTCAATGATTGTTCTAATAAAATTATTTACATTACTAATATTAATGCTGTTGAGTATAGATATATCTTCAAACTCATCTATCCATAAAATAACACAAGAATAAGCTTCTTTTTGATATGTGATTAACGAAAACATTGTTGAAAGAAACTCAGTATAATCATTATCTGAAACAAGTTTTCGTTGAATACCATTCTCTACAAAACTTTTGTTTATTGGGCTCGTACCATACAAATATGACTTGAACGTTGTTACAGGAATATTCTCGTCAAACATTAATTTTACAACATTCCGAATTAACATATTATCTGTGACTAAATTCAACACAGTGGCAGGATCTACATTTTTATCAACGATTTGCTTTCGGAGTATTGAAATATCCAGTTTGTCAATGATTTGTACGTATATGTCTTTTACGGGTTCTTTGCTTTTCGGAAAACTAATATCTAACGAAAAGGGAGGTTGTTCAGCTCCTGCTAGTTCCTCTAAAACAGATAATTTATTAAAATATCTTGCTGCATGAGTTTTTCCACTACCATATTCACCCCAATTCAAAATAAGACTTGAATTAGGAATTTTAATAGAACGTTTTATTCTATTTTCTATTTTTTCCTTTACTTCAGGAAAACCAGCCCAAATTAATTCTTCAGAATTAATTGAAGGGGTCATTCGAAATGGATTAGTTTTTAATTCGAATTTATCAAATGTGCTCATATTGATTTATTTTTTTGTATATAACCGTCTTTATAATGATCTTGATATTTAAAGGTATAGTTTGGTACTCGCTTTAGTTCAAATGCCCTTTTGATATCTTCAGTGTCAACCATAACTGAATTATTCCAAAATAACATCTGTTTAGTATGATTCGCAAATAATGAAAATGTGATTCGATTTGGTGCTAATGTTTTGAACAACGAAAAACTATTCTCCAAGTATCTCAAAAACTCATCATCTGATTGTTTTGTATATCGTTGTTTTTGTAGATTGAATATAAAATCCATTATTTTCATAAAATAGTTTTCAATATAGGCCGTTGGTGAAGCTAATTTATGCAATGCAATATCATTCCATATAGAAAGATTGAAAAGGAGCTTACTACCCATTTCAGTTAATCGAAAACTTAAATCAGTTTTCAATTCAATAAGCTCTAAATCATACAACCAATTTAAACGAGGCATTAAAACATGCTCCATATACACTTCTGGCTTTTTCCAGTCATTAATACGTCTTTCTATTATTTTAAGAGGAAGAACTTTTTGGGAATTATCTATCTGCGCTTCATCAATAAATTGTTTAATTTGGCTCAACAATATTTGTTTAAATTCTTTTTTTAGGTTCTTATATGAAATATTGGGTGTTATTGCTGCTTGCTCTAAAATACTATATAAAAACCAGTAATCTTCCTTTAGTAAAATTTCCAAGAAGAAAGTAGTATCAAACTTGGTGAAAATAAACGGATTGATATCAGTATCATCAATTTCTTTTTTTACGAGATTATAAACTTTTACAATCTTTCCAATTTCATATAGTCCCGAAGACTTTCGGATTAACCCCAAATTTATGGCAAGTTCAATATAGGGTTTAGCAGAATATCCCGTTTTTGTAACAACAACATTTCCTTTCCTATTTTTATATTCTTCTAAAAATTGGTTGTAATCTTGGCAGTATCTTTCAAATTTTAAATTTATTTTCGATATAGGAATTTTTGATTGCTCATTGAACATTTTTATCAATATTTTCAAATATCCTAAGCGTCGATTTTTTGTATTAGAATTTAATATTTTCAGTTCAAAGCTATCTTTTATATTTTTCTCAGTACGGTAAAAAGCGGGGATTTGTAAATTTGAAAGTTCTATATCAATATGATTAATAATGTATTCGAAGAAATTATTGTCAGCCCAATAACTTTTATTTATATTTAACTGAAAGCCATAGTTCCAAACGTCAGGACAACCAAATTCAGAACCAGAATCATCTACACAAAAAGGCTTTATTGAAAAATCAGTAATTGAATCAGGGAAAATATGTCTTAACTTCTCAATAACTTTATACATTTGATATGTAAGAGGCTTATAATTATCTAAATACTCCTTCATTTTATCTTCCTCCATATCTTCATATAAGGAGTTAGATTTTTGTATGAATATTCTGTCAATTTGAAGAGTTTCAAGAAGAGCAAAATCGATCTCTGAAATATTTATAAAACTTTCTTCGAAATTCTCATTATTTAATTCGGAGAATTGAACAATAATTTGAATGTTCTTCAAATCAAACCATAAATCTTGTTGTTGAACTCTAAAAATAGAATCTACACCAAAACAATTTGCCGCTAAGTATTCAAATACTGTTCTCATATTTAACTATATAAAACAATTTGCACACAATACATCACTATCATCTGCAAACATATCTACCAATAAGGAGTTTGATTGCTTTTTAGCTTTGAGTTCTTGCCGTTTGATAGCATCTAATTTTATTTGGCGAATACGTTCCGGCTTTATTAAGTCAGCCAAACTTTCGCCCTGATTCCAAGTATAACCGTCTTTTTCAAATTCCATTGACTTTTGAAATAAATCAGGGTGCTGTTCGTAAAGCCAAATCCATTCAATTTTTTGTTGAAAAAAGCAAAAATAGCAACCGGAACGGCTGCGGCTGTATTTGCCTTTCTTACCATCGACTTCAAATTCAATTTCTTTATAATAAGCAGGAACACCAACCCCGCTCTCTTCCAATATTTTATAGATTTCATTTATACCTAAAACTTCATCGTTATCAACTAATGGAAAAGAATCCAATTTTCCCACAGGATAATCAGTTGTTTTTAGATACTTAAAAACAGCTTGATTGAATATCTTCACATCTAAGTCCAGTAGAGCATTGAGCTTCTTACTGTAATAAAAGTATTTTGTCAAAGGCTTCTGAATCGCCTCAATTGCTTTTTCTAATAAGTTTTGAGGGCAAACTGACCTATATATTTCTTCAAGTTGGGCAATATTGTCATTATGCAAAACCTTATTAATTACATCCATACTCCATATGTTACGACGAAAAGGAAAAATTGCCTGGACATTTGGCTTTGTAGAAACATAACCTTCTCGCTCTTCATCTCCCCGAATACCCACGTATGAAATAGTGGGTTCATCGCCAACATATTTTTCAAACTCTACTAATTTCATTTTTTGCGTACACCATCGAGCTTGAGGTGAAGGTAAATAACCTCCGCTTGATTTGAGGAAATGGTGAAACGGAGTTGGTTCTGGACTTCCTTGCGCCGCTATAATTCTCGTAATAGTTCCCAATACGGATTCCAACCTATTTATTAGTTGCTCGGTTTCTTCTAATTCGCAACCGGTATCGGAATTATAGTAATCTATCTGAAAATCTGGGTACTTCTCTTTCATATATATTGCCAAAGCAGCACTATCCTTGCCCCCAGATATTCCTAAAACGTGTCTTATCATTATTCTTTTATTTTATTTTTAAGTATTCTCAACAAGGTACAAACATCTAAATTGTAATCGCCAGACAAAATCTCAGTAATTTTCGATTCTAATTCATCCGTTCTTTTCTTTTGACTTTCAGGCAAAATATATGACTGCGGTTTAATAGTACCATTTGTTGAAACTAATTCGAAATTATATATCTCTGAATTTGAGTTATTCTTTGCTGCTTTTGAAATGTCAACAAACTTCGTTAGAGTTATAAGTAAATGCTTTAATGTTTCAATCAAAAAAGTAATCTCATTGTCTTTTATAGAAACAAGGGGTTTATCGATCACAACGTAACATATTGATTCGTACCATAACGTTTTGTCTGATTGCTCCATAAGCAATCTATTGAGGAAGCTTTTCTGTTTGCTTGATAATAAATTTGTTTTTACTCCCTTAAAACGATTATCTATTTCTGTTTTATACTCGCTGAAAATATTTGACTTTAAGCCCAATACTTCAATTAAATTATCTTCTATTCGTTTAATGAGATTAGGATAACATGACCTTAACTCGCGTATTGCATCTTTGATTAAATCTTGATATTGAGTCAAAAACTCTTCATTTTTTGCCAAAGAATCATTTTTGAAACCTAAAGCAGCAGGTAAATCTTCAAAGAAAGTCTTTTCCGGGTCTTTCGCTTTAGCTAATACATTACGAAATTTTACAGTTTGTGGATTGTCAAAATTTTGCGTGCTTTTGGCAAAATCATTCAAGTTGTTATAGAATACCAAAAACGGCTTTATTGTTTCTAAAAAACTGTCTTGGGTAATTAAGTCTCTATCGTTTAAATTTATGAAGTTTCTGTATTGATTGAAAAATTCAATTTTTACTCCATCCATTGCAAAAGCTTTTATTTTAAAATCGTTCGGTGATTTTTGCAATAGGTCAAGAACTTCTCTATTTAAATATGGAATATATCTGTCTTCGCTATCATAGAGAGAATAATCTTGTTTTTTAATTATCAGATAAATAGGAATCCAAAAGTCCAAGAACCCTTGTTTTAATTTGAATGGTGCTGATTTTAAGTCTCTAATCAAATCTCCTAATTTACGTTGCCTTTCTATGGAACTTTTCAAAAAGTCTTCACACTTATCCCATAAATCTTTTATTGAGTCTGTTTGTGGCTCACTTAGAGTGTAAATACCATTCTTTTGACAATGAATACCGGTGTTTTTTAGCAGAGTGTAATAAATTGTTTTTTCTGGAGGAAATTTGTCTTTTTCAAATCCTAATTCATCTTGCATCACACAACTATCATCTATCATCAGGTTTAGAAGAGTAACGCGAGCCAGTGAAATAGAACTGTTTACCTTTTGCTTATTAAACAACTCATTTTGAATGATTGGTGTTGAATAATAGACATCATCACAAACAGCTGAGAGCAATTTATTAAAATCGGTTTGAGAAGATATTTGGCACTTTTCTCCTTTGTAATACCATTCTACATTTGCAGAAAACGACATCAAGCTGTGATTGATTGCTTTATTCAACAAGTCTTTTTCGTAAACGATAAGGTTTTGAATTTCTTTATCAGCAATCCTATCTTCAACTAAAACTTGTTTCCGAATATATTCCAGTTTTTTTATCTCATATAAATGATTTACAATCTGAGTAACATTATTGAAATACACATATATCACAGCATTACCACAATTCTTAGAGGTTTCGAGTAAATGCTCCTTTTCGTCTTCAATAGTTGGAAAAACGAGGTTAATGTAACCATCAATATCGTTTATGGGATTAAAAACTTGGGCTTCATTTGAAATGCAGTATTCAAAAAAACGAGGAGTACCAGTCTTATAAAACGAACTATTTGCTTGTACAACTTTAAACTCAAAAAAATCATTTAAGTCATCAATAAAATCACTTGGTCTTGGAACTATTCCCGCCGCTTTATATAGTTCGTCTTCGATATTGACATCCGTACCCTCAAAAATAATATATTGAGATTTGTATTTGGCAAAACGAATTATTTTGTGAGCAACAAGTTCGCGAATTAATTTTTCGGGTTGTTCAATATCTAAAGCTAATTGCATATATTGACTTAGAGCGTTTTCATCAAAAGTTGCAGAATTTCCAAATAGGTTACATAATCCTATTGTTTTTACAATATTACTCGCAGTCTCAATTTTCTCAAGATCAAATATACTCTCAATTCGTTCTAATGCTACACGGATAGCTCTCCAATTAGCAGAGTCGGCATTTACTTCAGATAAATATGAGTAGAAATTATATATAATATAATCGTACACATTTGCTAAACTATATGTTTGATTAGCATGAGGTTCAAATTGATTGAGTGAATTATTGTCTTTAGAACTTAAAAATGAAAATAGAGAACGTTCATTTTGACCATAACGCTGTATTGAATGAGTTAGGACTACTGCAGAAAAAATATCCAAGGGATGTAATTTTTCAGCAATATCAATACTCATATCACCGTTTATAAATTTTGTATTCTTTGCTAAATGAAAAAGCGTGTCGAAGTTTCTTTTTGATACGATCGATTTATTTGAAGCTGCTATTTGTGCCGCTGCTAAATGTAAAAGTTGCTCAACCGGTTCGCTAAAAACAATTTCTTTCAAACGACCTTTTACTTTCTCCCATTCGTTTCTTTGTTGTTCATTCAGTTTTTTTGAGTATGCACCAAAATTTTGGTGTAGCGTTGTAATTAATAGAATGTTATCTCGTTTGGGGTGATTTACAAACTCTGCCAGTTGTTGTAAAAAATATAATTCTCTTTCGGGGTTGTGATTAGCTGCGTGTTCAAGCACCTTTCCAAACTCATCAATGACAAGCAATACAAATTCGCCCCTCTTTTTATGATCTATCAATGTCAGTTCTAACTGAGTGAATAGTTCCTTGGAGCTTGTTTTATCGCTTTTCAGTTTTTCACTCAATAGATTTGAAAGAGAATTATAGTCACCGACAATATTAATACACTTAAATTTGTTATATTTATTAAACTGTCCTTTGTTTTCAAACAACACTTTAGTGTTTTGCAAAATATCTCTTTCCAGAGCTGCTAAAAAACTTGATTTTCCTGTACCGTAAGTACCAACCAAAGAAAAACAATGAATACCAGTATAGTAATCGGCAAGTAAAGTCCCTAAAACTCGCCGTGCATTTGAAGTAACAATATAATGGAAATCATCATATTGCACGTTGTCAATATTTGTAGATAGTGAAAATTTCATTGTTTTGAGTAATATATTTCTAAAACTTTGGTTTTATCAATCTCTTCGAGGAAAAATAATTGTTTGATTCCTCCATCATCAGTATATCTTAATATTTGCGAGTATTTCTTAGATAAAAATTGAATTATATCAATAAGTTCAGTTTTTGTCAAACAAAAAATTAATGCCAGATCCATTAATCTGTCAAATGAAACAATTTGTTCATCTTTCTTGTCGTCAATTATGGCATAGAAAAATATCTCTGGTGTTAGTTCATTCTTGCCTTTTGTGTTAAAATAAAATGGTTTTATTTTGTTTTCTTCGTCTTCTGAATGTTTTATCAGGCCTAAGTTTATTAGTAATGCGGAAAAATCTTCATTAGGTTTTTCTTTTTGAGGCATAACATAATTTTGAAGGAGAACACCTATATCTCTCTTTACTGTATTTTCATTATAAAGGTGACCGTAAGGAGTTTCTGCATTTTTTCGTTTTAGAAAATATTGCAATTGTTCTCTTGTGAACTCGTTATTTTTTTCTTTATGAAAATCAATGAAGAAAAGTTTATATATACTTGCTAAATCAGATTTTACAAGCAAATAATGCAATAGCCACAAAGTACCTAAATCTTCAATGTATGGGTCTTTTCCATTTTTATTATCAAATAGATAATCAGCAATTAAAGTAGGCATCCCCTCATCAAATAGGCCAAAGGCACGCATCCAATAGCGAAGAGAAGAAACCATATTTTTACCAATGCCCAACTCGACAACTGCATTAGGAGCATTGAAGTCTTTATTTTCAGAAATGAAGTCATATCCCTTTTTTAGCCACAACGATTTGCAATAGAAAGATTCGTGACCCGAAAATGAATATCTTATTTTGTTATCCATATTAATGTTTTTGATTTTTTTGAACTATTTCCAACGCCTTACCCGCCAACTCTTTCTCATCATCTAATACTTCGGTTACTTTATCAGCCAACCATAGCGTTAAGAGTTCAGTTTCATCAATAGAAAGCAATTTTGCAAGAGCAACAACCTGTGTTCGTTTTGCCGGACGGTCACCCCGCTCAATTTTGCTGTACATGGGTGTATCAATTTCTAAAGCCGCTGCCAATTGACGTTGGAGCAGTTGTTGGTCTTCTCTTAATCGTCTGATTTTATTCGCGAATAGCATAATCATTCCAATTTGGGCTTTTATTATTTTGAATTGTCAGAATTTGAACAAAGATAGATAATTATTCACAAATAAAACAGGTGCAAAGGAAAAGTTTTCAAAACATCATTAGAAAGCAATTATTTCCTATTAATACTTATGTTGATTGTAAATAGTCGTTTATTTAGTTTCTGTTTTAGAATAACTTCCATGCGATTGTCGAACCAATAAGCCTGCATTAATAAACCGCGTGATTTGTTTTTCGGCAGTTTTTGCAGGTATCTTTAATTGTTCAGATATGTTCAGATAAGTCTGGCGGTCAAATTCAGAAGGTAAAGCATCCAGTAACTGGCGTTTGTGATTTAAGGGCTGCTGTGTTGCGGTGTCTTTGGGTAATTGCTCAAAAATGTATGCAGCATGTAGCACAAGCACTTTTACTATTTCCATCACTGTATTGAAATCGCTGTCATTGCAGACAAGCACAGACGAAACTTCGCCTGTATCAATAATTCTCAGAGCGGTCATAATCATAGCCAAACGAAATGCAATTAAACCCAATCGCCGAATGCTACCCACATAATCATCTCCGCACAATTCGAGGTATTGAAGTTGTGTTTGTTCAAAGTAGGCGTTGAACGCTTTTTGTTGGCTGCTTGAAAAAGCAAACCGAAATCTGCCCAGTTGCTGGCGAAGAAAAAGATTGAAACCCAGAAATTCTTTTCCATAAACATCAAATTTATGTTCAAGTGGTTGCTCATCATCTCCGGCAAACACATCTTTCCATATAGGACGAAGGTTCATAAAGTAGAACATGAAACGGCTGAACAGTCCGTTTTCGGCGTTCGGAATCAATGAAGATACCTGCTTGGGTGTACCGGACAAAAGAGCGGAAAGTTGAGGGCTTGCCAACTCAACAAATTCCCTGTCTTTTCTGCGGTTATAAGAAATTGTTTCGTGGTGGAACGCTTTGCGGAAACCATCGGAATAATTTCCGTGTTCGCTTTTGAATGTCTGTGCAAGTGTATCTCCTTCGGTTTCAAAAATCAATCCCTTTTCGTTATTTTCTTTGAGCAATTGAAACAGGCCTGTTGCGCTGTTGTTAGCTGGAATAATCAGTGTCCTGAGTGGTGGTTCTTCGGGTTTTTCCTCGTGCGCCTTATCGCTGCTGGCGTTGTACTGTGTGAGTTTCAGTTTGTATTCTTCCTGTTCTGCCTTGCATTGCTGGCGCATCATTTGGTGAATAGGTTCTACCAAACGACGGCAAAGGGAAAGTCTTCCTTTACCTGCAGAAGCTTTTGCTGTGACAAAAAGAAATAAGTTTGGAAATACTTCATGCTGTCCATATACCCCATACACATTGGGCATACAGGCACTAAAAACAGTCAGTGAACCCAGCAAAAGCAAATCAGCATCTTCGGGAGAATCGGCATTTGAAGTGATTGCATGGAGTAATCCGGGCAAGGTTTCAAATATTGCTTTTGGGAAAGCGGGTAGTTGCTTCTCCTGATTCCCCATTTCCTCCATTTCCCCATTTTGGGGAATTGGAGAAATATTGTCTGAACTATGATTTTTTTGATTGTCTTGATTATTATGATTTCCCTTTTGGGAAGCTATCGAATTAGTTTGAGTTTTAATTGCAATGTCTATTCCTGCCGACTTTGCAAGGTGGTAAAGCGTTTTGATTGTAACACCGTGGCCGTGCGAAGCAAGGCAAGCAGAGTATTGTTTGTCAGTTTCGCTTTGCGAATAAGACGGATAAAAACGGCTTAGGCGGTGGTAGTAATTACGACCACTTTCGCCCAAAGCGTCAGCGAGGGCAAAGCCCAGGTCACGCCAATCAGCATAATTGGGGGCAATATCAATCGAGGCGGATTCGATACGGTTTACAATCAACTCCAAATCAGACCTCACCCCTGACCCCTCTCTGACCTCTATCCCCCTACGGGTACTTTCTCCCTGAGGAGAAAGAAAAGCGGAATTTGATTTTTGAGAGGGGGAAAGTGCATCTGAATTATGAGATTTTTGTGTTTCTATCTTGTTGGATTCTGAGGGTTGCCAGTCTGTCGGGTTAAATGTCTTCTTGCTCATATTAATAACGAATTATGCGAATTTTTGGGAATTACACGAATTTAAAAGACGTGGATTAATGTATGCCTGTGGGTCGTGTGGCAAAAAGCAGGCGCGGGATATGTCCCGCCCTGATTTATCGACTTCAACACCGTAGGTTTGTTGAATGTAATTTGCAACCGCAACGAAAAACTCACTATGTGAGGTTTTTGCTGTGTCAATGGGAATTATCCATTTCAGCCCATCCCCGGAAGGGCTGACGAAGAGCATTTGTGTATCAAAGTATTCGTCTTGCAAAAGTTGCTTGCGAAGCAGATCAACGCTTTGCAAGTGGTCAAAATCAATACACAACAAACAGGAATGACTAATCAAAGCTTTATCGTTGCGGGTTTGAAACATTCCTGAAAAAGTACAATAATCGAATGTCGAGGCTTTGAATTGCCGTGCAACCCCCTTGCCCCCTAAAGGGGGAAGTTGAGAAAGCAGAGAGCGTAATTTCTCGGTGCGAACTTTTGCATAATCGCCAACAATGTAATTGTAGGCATCAAGCAAAGAAATTGACTTGTGAGGAATGGTATTCCGAACGGGAGCTTTGAAGAATGAGAAATGCCTCACCCTAATGTCTGAACTGTGATTTGAATGATTATTTTGATTGTCAGGATTATTTCTGCTTTTATAAAAATCGAATACTTCTCCAATTCTCAGATTCATTTCTTTGTTAATCGTCTGCAATAGTTCATTGCCCGACTGTTTGTAGTGTAGTTCGGCGAAGTCGAACGGATCACCGGCAGGGATAGCGTTTTCGCTATCCGAATGCCGTGCAAACTCTTTATCTGAAGCATTACCCAATACATTTTCTTTGTAAATGAAAATATTCAATGTCGGTTTATCGGCATTGAATGGGTTTTTGGTTGGCAAACAAGTCCTCCCCGAAAGGGAGAGGACTGTTTGATTTGGATAATACGACTTCAGGATATGTGCATAGATTCCAATGCCATAATGCGTTTGGGATAATATCGCCAGTTTATTTATCTCTCCCATAATTCTGAATTTTACGCATTGTGTAATTGTCAGATAGGATTTTGATAATATCCTGACGGCGATAATAAAGCTTGTTGCCAATACGTGAGAAAGGCAATAAGCCATTGGAACGTAGCGTTTGAAGTGTTCGGGGAGACACGTGTAATGCTTGCATTACATCCTGATTGTCGAGCCAATCTTCAAGAGAAGTCTCGTCGCCTGGCTTTAGGGCTAAAAGAGGGTTGTCTGTTCCGGCAAATTGTTTGCGGAAGTCAACGGCCAAGGGCTCGTTGCTGTTCTGAAAATAATCTTTCAGAATGTCGGCTAATCGCTGGGGGTGTTTATTGTCTGTCATTTTACAATCCTCCCTTTTTTAGCTACAAATTCTGCTGCTTCTGCTCTTAGTTCAGCTGCGGTTTTCCGCTTGCCGGATTTAAGCCATTCATCAATTTCCGATTTAAGGAACATGAGCTTTTTCCCATGTTTGTGATTCGGAATAAGTCTTTGTCCAACCCATGCATAAATGGTAGGTGCTGCCGGGTGGTCGGGGTGGTAATCCTGAAACTCTTTCAGATTAAACCAGCGATCCGATTCGCGCGTTTCCGATTGTCCCTTTGCTACGAGAGCTTCAAGATTTTCAACTTTCTGGATAAGATAGACTATTGCCTGAGGCAATTCGTTGAAAGAAATTTGTTCTGAAAACATATTAATTTTGTTTTCGGCGATTGGGCTTCCTTCTGTGCCAATAAAAAGAAAACCACGACTTCAATTGAAATCGTGGTACAAAAAAATACGAAAGAATACCCTACAACTGGTTGTACAACCGGTTGGGGATTTAGTATTGCTTTTGCTTGTCTATTGATATTGACATGTTTAGAGATTTGAATAATTCGTTTGCTCTTTCAATGTCCTGGGCGTGGTGTTTAGGGCTGAACGTAATTCCATTTTGAGCATCATTGTAAATGCTTTTATGGGAGTTGCCTGTAAGAAATGCAATGAATTTACAAATGTCTGTAAGATCATTATGGGCAGTTCCTTTGTCTAAAAGTTTGAGCATTTCCATTATTGCAACGGACTTTACCTTTTGTGTAGCCTTGTCGGTGTTCTCCTCATTGTCTGGGATTGAATCATTCTCGCTTTGTGTTGAAGCTGCCTGACGAAAGAGTTTAATTTGTTTTCTAAGTTCCCGCAAATATTTTCCGGGTATTGCTTGGAATACAAGGCGTAGTTGATAATTTCCAATAATTCAGCAGCACGCTCATTGGAAAACTTGTGATCTTTCAGAGCGTCTACAATATCATTGACATTAATTGAGGGGTTGTTCTTATGAGATATCTGGCGTTGGAGATATTGAATTTGTACTTTTAAAAGGTCTAAATAGGCCTTGCTTGGATTGGGTAAATTCTCCTCTCTTTTACATTCTTCGATATATTCATGGAATTGCTCCTCGTGTGATTTGCAAGCAAGAATAGTGCGTAATTTATCAAATTTCCAGGAGAAATGTTTTTCACTGGCTAACCATTCCGCTTCGGATAATTTTTTCTGTTCCTCTTTTGGTTGATCTGTTTCAATGCCGTAGGCAGAAGGGTGCTTGGCTTGGTTTTCCTTGAGTTTTATAACCGCTTGTTCGAATGGCTCGAAATAGGGTTTAGCATCTTCATTGTAAGCTCCTTTTTCTTTGATTAGTGTCAAGCAATTTACTTTGTTGGGGCAATCTAAAGCCAAAACCATATAAACACATGCGAAAATTACAGTTGCTTCATACCAGCGATTCGCATTGTATTCATAATCGAGGTTGAGCATGTTTCTAATCGGCTGATTTTGGATATCATCATTCTTTTTGCCCCTAATGTGTTTTATATCGTCCCAGATTTCATTTACAAATGCTTCTGGGAATTCTTCACTTTTTAATTTTTCAGTAATAGTGCTAACGCAATTAAAAAGAGTGGTTTGAGAGAGAGAATTTTCCTTTATCCGTTCGGTAGTTTCGGTTTCATTCTGGTAAAATCTAATAACAACACCAAAGGTAGCTCTTTCGCTCATAGTGAAGTTTTTAAAATCACTTTTTGAATTGAAAATGTTCTTTACATGCATGTGAGTATTAAATTGAAAGGTTATTTATTTGATTACATTGATTTTTATGTTGTTAGCTGCTTTTTGTTTGGTTTCATCTACAATCTTTGCACAGATTTGTGTTACCTTCAAATCTTTATGACCAAGCATTTTACTTACAGTGTAAATGTCGGTGCCACTGGTCAATTGCAAAGTGGCGAAGGTATGCCGGAAGCAGTGAAATGTGATTTTCTTATCTATGCCTGCTGATTCTACCCAATGTTTGAGTGGTGACGATATCCAGGCTGAATCGGGGAGCTTTTCAAAAACAAGTGCATTGGGCTCGCCTTTTTCTCCACATATCCCGAAGGCTTGCTCTGAAATAGGCATATATTCAACTCCTTTTGTTTTCTTTTGGGTGAAATTGATTTTATAAAGCTTGCCATCGAAAACAAGTTCTTTCCATGTGAGTTTTTGAACATCGGACAACCGCAACCCTGTGAGAGCAGAAAATAGAGCTGCTTTTTTCAATGTGGGGTTGTTGCAGGGCGTTTCTGCAAGTTTGTTTAGTTCCTCGATTGTGAGGAATTCCCGACGGGTTTCTAATAATTTTATGCCTTTGGTTTTTGCGCTCAGGTCTGTTGTTAAATAGCCATCCACAAACGCTTTTTTGAGTGCTGCCTTGAAAATGCTGTAATATGTTACGGCTGTATTCTGGGCTAAAACGGCTTCGCTTGATTTTCGGCTTTTGGTTGTGAGTAGAAATTCTTTGAATTCTTCGCACCAACTTTCAGTAAGATTGGCGAAAAGAAGTGTCTCTCCACTGAATTTCTTCAGGTAGTCATGTACACAGAGCCAACTTAACTGTATGCTTTCTGAACGGTTCTTATTCCGCTGGTTGGCTAACTTTACAAAGTATTGTATGAAGTTCGTTTCTGCCTTCTTTTTGGCTTCTATCTTCTTGTTATCATCATCCGTGTAAAGTTCTGCATTATCAAATTCTTTTTGACGTAGCGCACGAATCCCATCAGCATAAACAATACTTGCACGGTCCATTTCGCTCTTGCATATAATCAAGCCATTATCATCTCGCTTCGGTTTATATGTTTTGCTGCCGTCAGGATCTGTTCTTGCTGTTCGTTTTTTATCCCATTCAATTGTTGTAACTGACCGGTTCAAATACTGTCGGACTCTTGTTGCTTTGCCGTCCACAATAACTGGGTAACTCTCAATATAAAGATACCATTCTTTACGGTCTTCAGCTTTACGTATGCGAACCGTTGCTTTCGTGTTTGATAATTGCTTCATGGGTTTTCAGATTGAGTTGGTGCAAAAACTTTGTCGATTTGTTCTTTAGGGACATATACATATTTTCCAATTGGAATTTTGTCTATGTTCAGCCGTTTGATTGCCAAGTATAGTGTTTTATCAGATATTCCAAACTTCTTTTGGACTTCACCAATTGTATAGCAGTCTTCGGGCTTATACTCTTTTGGTGATTCGGGGATTGGTTCAGGAATGGCAATTGGTACGAATAGAGCTTCGAGGTGAACACGGCTTATCCTGGTCAATCTTTGACCAAGATTGTGAGCCGGTATCTTTCCGCGTTTAATTAGACGGCGTAAGGTGTCTTTTGATATTCCGAACAGGAGAGTAGCCTCCGGAATGGAAATGTAAGGGCGACTTTGAATGTCGGCAATTACTTCTGTTTTTTGCGCTTTTTCTGCCTGAGTTTTGGTCTGCTCTTTAGCATCTTTCTTTCTTGTACGGTCGGCTTTGTTTACACACTGTGTACTACAGAATCGAGTTAGGACAGTTTTTGCTTCGAATGGTTTCTTGCAACACTCGCAGACTTTCGGGATTTTTAATTTACTGTAACCCATAGCATCAAATTTTAGATTATCATAAGAAATAAGACAGAATAAAACACACTAAGAACTTATAAGCATCAATAAGGCGCACATAGTCTTTTAAATAAGGCGCGATACAAATATGGTACAAATACACTATTAAAAAACCAATTACACAAATAGGAAAGTATAGAATTTAAAATAAAAAACCTCTGTAAATATATGATTTACAGAGGTTAGACAATTTGTTTGATTTGTTACTTAATGTGGACTATTTTACTTCTTCAAAGTCAACATCAGTTACGTTGTCTTTGCCATCGTTAGGCGCTTGTTGTTGCGCACCACCGGGTTGACCACCTTCTGCTTGTTGTTGCGCGTTGTACATATCTTGCGATACTGCGTGGAAAGCAGTGTTCAACTCGTTGGTTGCAGCATCAATACCAGCCAAATCTTGTGCTTTGTGAGCCTCTTTTAGTTTAGCTAAAGCTGCTTCGATAGGAGCTTTTTTGTCAGCAGAGATTTTATCGCCAAGTTCGGTCAATTGCTTCTCTGTTTGGAAAATCATTGAATCCGCTTGGTTCAATTTGTCGATTTTCTCTTTCTCCACTTTGTCCGATTCAGCATTCGCAGCCGCTTCGTCTTTCATACGTTTGATGTCTGCATCAGACAATCCGCTTGATGCTTCGATACGTATGCTTTGCGATTTGCCTGTTGCTTTATCTTTCGCAGAAACATGAAGAATACCGTTGGCATCGATGTCAAAAGTTACTTCGATTTGTGGTTCACCACGACGAGCTGGCATAATACCATCTAAGTGGAAACGACCAATTGATTTGTTGTCTTTCGCCATTGGACGCTCACCTTGCAGAATGTGGATTTCAACCGAAGGCTGATTGTCAACCGCTGTAGAGAACGTTTCCGATTTCTTGCTTGGAATGGTTGTGTTTGATTCAATTAATTTGGTCAATACACCACCCATGGTTTCGATACCCAACGAAAGTGGAGTAACGTCGAGCAGCAACACATCTTTCACTTCTCCTGTCAATACACCACCTTGAATAGCAGCACCTACGGCAACTACTTCGTCTGGATTCACACCTTTAGAAGGTGCTTTTCCGAAGAATTTCTCAACGATTTCAACAATGGCAGGAATACGAGTCGATCCACCAACCAAGATTACTTCGTCGATGTCAGATGTTGTTAAACCAGCATCAGACAATGCTTTACGACATGGTTCTACAGTTGCTTGAATCAATTTGTCAGCCAATTTTTCGAATTGCGCACGGCTCAAGGTTTTCACCAAGTGCTTTGGAATTCCGTTAACTGGCATAATGTATGGCAAATTGATTTCTGAAGAAGAAGAACTTGAAAGCTCAATTTTAGCTTTTTCAGCAGCTTCTTTCAGACGTTGCAACGACATTGGGTCTTGACGCAAGTCAATTCCTTCGTCTTTTTTGAATTCGTCAGCCAACCAGTCAATGATCACGTGGTCGAAGTCATCACCACCCAAGTGAGTATCACCATTGGTTGATTTTACTTCGAATACACCATCACCTAACTCAAGGATAGAGATATCGAAAGTACCTCCACCAAGGTCGAATACCGCGATTTTCATATCTTTGTGTGCTTTGTCGAGACCGTAAGCCAACGACGCAGCAGTTGGTTCGTTCACGATACGACGTACATTCAAACCAGCGATTTCACCCGCTTCTTTGGTAGCTTGACGTTGTGCATCGTTGAAGTATGCAGGTACAGTGATTACTGCGTCAGTTACTTCTTGTCCAAGGTAATCTTCAGCAGTTTTCTTCATTTTTTGAAGCACCATAGCCGAAATTTCTTGTGGCGTATAAAGACGTCCATCGATTTCTACACGTGGAGTGTTGTTATCACCACGTTTCACGGTGTAAGGTACACGCGTGATCTCTTTCGCTACCTGATCAAATGATTCACCCATGAAACGTTTGATAGAAGCAACCGTTTTTTGTGGGTTTGTGATTGCTTGACGTTTTGCAGGATCACCCACTTTGCGTTCGCCACCGTCGATAAATGCAACAATAGAAGGAGTAGTTCTGCGACCTTCGCTATTAGCGATTACAACCGGCTCGTTTCCTTCCAAAACGGCAACACAAGAGTTGGTTGTTCCTAAGTCAATTCCAATAATTTTTCCCATAATTTTATTTTTGTTTTTTAAGTTATAATTTCTTTTTTGCGATATCAAGCTTTGAAGCTTGTTCGCAATGGTTATTTCAAACAGCGTGCCAAACTATTTTTTTTGGAAAATTCCTGTTTTTGTCAGAAAACTGCCTATTGTCATTGTTTCGGATGTCAGTTTTCTGCCATTTCGACAGGAAACGGAGATTGGTTTCATAAAATTGGTCTCTAAATATTCGATTTTAGAACGGAGTTTATTGCCATTTATTTATGGATTTGATTTCTATTCTTAGTAGAAAGTCCTATCTTTGCAGCTTCAAAAATCAAAGACTCCAAATTTTCCTTTCTACCTAAAATATTTAAACCTACGATAAAATGAAACGAGACACCGTTATTTTTGACATTATCGAAAAAGAAAATCAACGTCAGTTGAAAGGTATTGAACTGATTGCTTCTGAAAACTTTGTTAGTCAACAGGTTATGGAAGCCGTTGGATCGTGTTTAACCAACAAATATGCTGAAGGTTATCCCGGCAAACGCTATTATGGCGGTTGTGAAGTGGTCGATTTGAGTGAGCAAATTGCTATCGATCGTCTAAAAGAGCTTTATGGCGCAGCATGGGCGAATGTACAACCACACTCTGGTGCATCTGCGAATTTGGCAGTCTTTTTTGCCGTGATGAATCCAGGCGATAAATTCTTAGGATTGAATCTTTCGCACGGGGGTCACCTGACACACGGCTCGGCAGTGAATTTCTCTGGCTTGATGTACAAAGCACTAGAATACAATGTACGCGAATCGGATGGTTTGGTCGATTACGAACAAATGGAGGAGATAGCTTTACGCGAAAAACCAAAAATGATTATCGGTGGAGCGTCGGCTTATTCTCGCGATTGGGACTATGCTCGTATGCGTAAGATTGCTGATCAGATTGGTGCCATTCTTTGGGTCGATATGGCTCACCCTGCTGGAATGATTGCCGGCGGATTGCTTGCAAATCCTGTGAAACACGCACACATCGTGACTTCTACCACACACAAAACATTGCGTGGTCCACGTGGTGGTGTGATTTTGTTGGGCGAAGATTTTGACAATCCCTGGGGAAAAACAACGCCAAAAGGCGAGATCAAAAAGATGTCAGCGTTGTTGGATTCTGCTGTATTCCCGGGTGCACAAGGTGGTCCGTTGGAACACGTAATCGCGGGTAAAGCGATTGCATTTGGCGAAGCATTGGCTCCTGAATTTAAAGAGTATCAATTGCAAGTGAAAAAGAATGCTGCCACCATGGCTCAGGCATTTATGGATAATGGTTACAAGATCGTTTCTGACGGTACAGAAAATCACTGTATGTTGATTGATCTACGCTCTAAATTTCCTGAATTGACAGGTAAAGTGGCAGAAAATGCGTTGGTGAAAGCTGATATTACCGTCAATAAAAATATGGTGCCTTACGACAGCCGTTCTCCATTCCTGACATCGGGTATCCGCGTGGGAACACCTGCCATCACTACTCGTGGTCCGAAAGAGGATTTGATGCTCGAAATCGTTGAGATGATGGATACAGTGCTTTCAAACCCAGAGAGTGAATCGGTGATCAAAGCAGTTCGTGAGAAGGTGAACGCGACCATGTCGAAATTCCCAATCTACGCTTGGTAATCACCTATTGAAGTGAACAATATTTCTGAAATTACGTTTTTAATATTCAGAAAACAAATAGAAAGAGTGCATCGAAATCTTGTTTTCGGTGCATTTTTTTGTTTAACCGCAGAGGAAGCAGAGGTTTACGCAAAGAGCGCAAAGAAAACTAATAACCTGACTGCCGCCAGGCAGACTCAACATTCATAACTCAACATTCATAACTCAACTTATGGCACAAGTAAATATTAAATGGACAGACGGAATGTCGTTCGAAGGAATGCTCGAAGGGCACAAGATCAGATTGGATGCAGCATCCGAAAGTGGGGGAGCCGATTCGGGATTTCGCCCGAAAGCGTTGATGCTTGTGGCATTTGCAGGCTGCACGGGTATGGACATCGTGTCCCTGATTAAAAAGATGCGCAAAGAGATCGAAGAGTACGATATGACGGTAGATGCAGATTTGGCAGAAGATCATCCGAAGGTTTATACCCGTTTCAATATTGTTTACAATCTCAAAGGCAGTAACCTTTCAGCAGAAAAAGTGATTAAATCGGTGACCATGTCGCAAGAGAAATATTGCGGTGTGGCTGCTATGTTGCGCATGATCGCGCCACTATCGTATCAGGTGATCCTCAACGGAAAAGAGATTCTTTCTGTGTAGACCTTAGGTAAAGTAGCAATTAAAAACTCTCACAAAAAGCTTTTAGCTAAAAGTGAGAGTTTTTTATTGAGATATTTGTTAAAAAGCCTTATTGTACGACTACTAGTTTTTTAGTTAGCGTTGATTCTTGTGCCTGATCAGTAAAAATGGATGCTTTGTATAAGTAGATTCCAGGAGAAACGGAGATGCCATTTGAACTTTTCAAATCCCATTCAATAGGGTATGCCTCAGTAATATCTGCTAATCCAGTTTCAGCATGCCTCCAAACTTCGATGCCAGATAAGTTATAGACGCTTAATTTTACACTGATATTTGTATTAGGTCTGTCGTGCTTGAGCAAAAAGACAACCCTCGCTGACGAAAGTTTTACAATAGTATTTGTATAGAGATCAAAAATCTTTGGAGCGTAACCCTTTTTGACTACACAATTTATGGTTTGGCTCGATGAATTGTTCTGAATATCCCAAGCTCTAAAATATAAAGAATGATTTCCATCTGTTAATTTAGGAATTACATACGATACCTTACCTGCAGTAGAACTTCCGCTGTAGGCTTCATAATAGTTATTCAAAATATAGGTGTTTGCCGGAGAATTATCAATAACGAGCAATAAGTCGTGACCAATACCAGTTCCGGAAACGTTCAGCCCACTTTTATCTTCTAAATTTACTTCTAAGACAGGTGTTTCATTCACAATGTCGCCATTTACAAAACTTTCACTATTGAGATACATCTTGTTGATAGAGGGACCATCTTGGTCAATCGGGGCATTCGGATTGGTTCCGCCGAGCACAAAGTTTTCATAATATCCTTGAGCTTCATTGCCATTAGTATCATAACCATACAGATTTATTCGCCCGCTTTTGTAAGAATAGCTCATATCTTTTGGAACCGTAAATTTGAATGAGAATTCTCCATTCTTAATAGAATCTTTGCCGGTAAACAACACTTTATTTCTATCTGTGTATTTAAATGGACTCCCAGTATTATCATTATCCAAGGTCGTTATAGTTTCGTCGCAGTCGAACACTGTTGGTTTGACAACGCCATTAAAGTTGGGATCAAAAGTTCCATCAGGATTCAATACTCGTCCGGTTAACGTCACTTCGCTAAGAGCAGAAAGCGTAGGTGTAACTAGATGAGCAGAATCGCCGTTTAATTTAGTGATCTCCATCTTATATTCAGCATAGTTTAATTTTAATGCCGGATCGCCCAGAAGCGTAAAGTTTAATTTATTCGCATCAGTTCCTAAAGCTGCTTTTGTTTGACGAAGTATATCCCCCAATCTTAATCTTGATCCGTCACTATTTTTTTTGAATAGAAGAGTATTCAGTACTGTATTTAATCTGGAATTTCCAGTGGAAAAAACAACACGACTGGTTGTTATTAGACCGATACCGCCACCGTTAGGATTTAATAAAACCTCCTCTCCGGCACTTGTATTAAAATCATCGTAACGACTGAAATCGCAAGTAGCAGTTATCCACAACGGCAATTTGGTAAGATACAGTGATTTAATGTCGGATGTTGTCATAATTTGCTCCACTGCCCAAGAATTTGTACTACCATGACCAGTATAATTTAATGTCATTATTCCAGAATTAAGAAGGTCAAATAATTTCTTTTTTGCTGATGGGTAAGTTCCACCCGTAGAAGTTATTACTTTTTTGTACGAATCAAGATAAATCTTATTAATGACAAATTGTTTGTAATTGGCCTCAAGGTATTGCGTCAACTGATTCGCTTCATCCATGTGACCATTTCCATCCCCATCGTCAGCCACAAAACAGAGGTTGTTTTTCCAAGTTCCATATTGCTTATTAGTCGTATAGCCAATTATTTTATTTACTACTGATTCTGCTTCGTAAGTATTTCGTACAGGGAAACGTCCTATTCCCAAATCTAAACCATCACCTTCAATATTTGCGCCTTCATTATCATCTAAAAATCCAAAATAATCATCACACACATAAGAAGATGTTTCAACCAATGATGCAACAGATTCGTAGGTGAGAAGTTTATCGACCGGATCAGTATTTTTCCATTGGGAGCTAAGCAAGCGGTTGTCGAAAGTGCCATCACCGAAAAGTAGTAAATATCTGGGTTTGTCGGCAGTGGTGGTTGCTCGGTCGTAGAACATTTTCATAAACCAACGATAGGCGGATGCGTCTTTCGTACCGGACGAAAATTCGTTATAAATTTGATCTGGAGTGACTACCGTTACGCGCATATTGTCTTTGTCAGGATTGCGATGCAAGTCTGCTATTTGATTCGCATAAGTCAGAAAATCGCTATTTGTTATGATTACCATATCTGTTTGAGGTAACGCATGTAGATTTTGATTTTCGACTTTAGCATCGAAAGTAGGTGTGGGGAATGTGCCATTCACATCTACTACTACAAACTCGCTGGGCTTATCTCTTGGGGAAGTCATCGTAAATTTTGTTTCAAACCCACTTGTCGATGGAGTTATTTCTACACATTTTCCATCAGAGATCTTCCAAATTTTGACGTTCGAATTTGTATTCTGAATCGTATATTGGGCTTTGAGACCTTTAGATGCTATCGACCGAAAGGCAGTATATGAATCGTATAATTTAAGCGTACGTTCCATATTTAGGCGGATATAATTGAGTAGACAGTTGAGATCGTTTGTTTTACCATAATCAATTTTAACATTGAAAACCTGAGTGGAAAGGCTGTTTAGGAATGTACCCGAAGTGACTAATGATTTGGCTTTTTCGTGTTGATCCGTTGATATCGCTGGCATATTTGAATTGATACACGGTTGATTGTTTACACTTGCCTTAAAAGTGGTTCCAGTGGTGGAGTTAGCTATAAAATCAATACCTAATGTCATTGGTTTTGTACTCGTAACTCCGTCAATATTGAATGTGAATGTTTGAGAATTGTTCGATGAAAAATCTTCCCCATAAAACTCTCTGCCTGATGCTACAACATTGACTAAATCCTTTTCGTGCAAACTGTAGTCGTCAAAAGTAGCCAGCGAAATATCAGGATTACTCATAGATGGTTGTACCTCCATTGGAGTAGGAGTTCCCTTGCTATCTGTCAGAAAATAGCAAGCGTAATTGGCATACGGATTTACTGTGTGTGTAAACGTACTACCCGTATTATCCCAGGATATCACTCCTTGTGCCCAAAATAGAATATAGTTGGTTCCTTTGTAGATCGGTACTTCAGGAATATCTCCATTCTCTTTTGTGTCGCGTTTTGGATATTTAAACGTTTCGGGAAGCATTGCTCCACCAAATCCGTATATCCTGACTTTCGATGGATCCGAAAATCCCATATTGGTTAGGTCAGTGTACGTTAGTTTATAAACACCAGAATTCGTTATCTTAATTCTCACCCATTTGCCATTTGCTAATACCGAATTGTCAGCATAATTGTATAGTCCGGTAGTGGCAAAAGCAGAGATTGTTAAAAAACAGATTGAAATGATTAAGAAAGTTTTTCTCATTTATAATTATTTTTTTAATGAATGCTCTGATAGTTAAACTAAATAAAATTATATTACAAATATTTACTTTCAGAAAACGTGCGATTATAAACAATTATTTCATCAACAAAAAAATAAACTTTGCTGATTCGGATAGAACCAAATTTGTGAATTTCAAAAAGTTGATTGGTTACTTATCGTTTATTTCCCAGTATCGCATAAGTTTTATCGATCTAAATTATTTTCCGTATTCATTATTTTAAAATTATAACTCCCGCTATCGGCTCAATTCGGTAGCGGAGTTTTTGTGTTGTATGCCAAATTTATAATTCCTATTTTTGCAGTCGCAAAATCAAACCAATGTTATGGGAAAAAATAAATTGAAGAAATTCTCTGAGATGGAGAGCTATCCGCATGTGTTTCAATATCCGTTTGCCGTTATCCAAGAATCGGGATTTCCGATGCAAGGAGAGTGGGGGAAGCAGTTTTTCGGGAACGATCACCCCATTGTGCTCGAACTCGGTTGCGGCAAAGGCGAATACACGGTGGGGTTGGCTCGCATGTTTCCCGATAAAAACTTTATTGGCGTGGATGTGAAAGGAGCTCGCATGTGGACGGGCGCCAAGCAGTCGCTAGAAGAGGGATTGACCAACGTGGCGTTTCTGCGCACCGATATCGAGCTGATTCATCACTTCTTCGGAGCCGGTGAGGTGGCTGAGATTTGGATCACATTCCCCGATCCTCAGATGAACAAGGTGCGCAAACGCTTGACTTCGACCCGTTTTATGGAGCTCTATCGTCAGATTTTGACCGAAAATGGCATTGTTCACCTCAAATCCGACAGCAATTTTATGTTCACCTACACCTGTCTGATGGTGGAGGTCAACACCTATCCAGTGCTGGCATCTACCAACGATTTGTATCACTCCGACAGCGTAGATCCCATTCTGGCGATAAAAACATATTACGAACAGCAATGGCTCGATCGCGGACTGAACATAAAGTATATCAAATTTGTTTGTGAGCAAAGAGAAACGTTGGTAGAACCGGATCAAGAGATTGAGTTCGACGACTATCGCAGTTTCCATAGAGGAAGAAGAAGTGATACATCAAAAAAATAGTAACGAATAATGGAATTAACAGAACAGATAATTTTAGATGCGCTGTCGAAAGTGCGTTATCCGGGCACCGGCACCGACCTTGTGAGCGGAGGCATGGTCGGCAAAGAGATTGAAATTGACGGCAAAAAGGTGACTCTTTCACTGGTTTTCGAAAAGCCGAACGATCCGTTTATCAAATCGGTGGTGAAGGCAGCCGAACAAGCAATTTTAACCTATATTTCTGAAGATATTGAGATAAAAGGAAACATTACTCCCGTAGCCAAACAGGCTCCACGTCCAGCTCAACCCGATTTGTTGTTGCCAAATGTGAAGAATATCATTGCTGTTTCTTCTGGTAAAGGTGGTGTTGGTAAATCCACCGTGGCAGCAAATTTAGCCGTTTCGTTGGCTCAAATGGGTTACAAAGTGGGATTGCTCGATGCTGATTTGTTCGGTCCATCGGTTCCCAAAATGTTCGACATGGAAGATTTCAAACCAATGGTCGAAAATGTGAACGGCAGAGAATTAATTATTCCCCCAATTAAATATGGAGTAAAGATTCTCTCTATTGGCTTTTTTGTGAAAAGAGAGAGCGCAGTTGTTTGGCGCGGTTCGATGGCCAGCAGCGCTTTGAAGCAATTTATTGGTGATGCACAATGGGGCGAACTCGACTATTTTCTGATCGACCTTCCACCGGGCACCAGTGATATTCACCTCACCGTAGTGCAAACCCTTGCCATTACCGGCGCTATCGTAGTCACTACTCCACAAGAGGTGGCTCTGGCTGATGCGCGCAAAGGTATTGATATGTTTATCGGCGAAAAGATTAATATTCCTGTGTTGGGGCTTGTAGAGAATATGGCTTGGTTCACGCCTGCCGAATTGCCCAACAACAAATATTATATCTTTGGCAAAGACGGCGGAAAAGATTTGGCTGAGTCGATGGGAATCAACTTTCTGGGTCAAATTCCAATCGTACAAAGTGTGTGCGAAGGAGGTGATTTGGGCAAGCCAGTGGCGTTAGATAGCGAATCATTAATAGGTAATGCATTCCGCGATGTAGCCAAACAAGTAGTGGCTCAGGTGGATATTCGCAATGCCACCTTGGCACCTACAGAAATTGTGTCTGTAAAATAATGTTATTTTCTGAAAATCATTTGGTTAATTGAATTTTATTACCTATTTTTGGTTTAGCAGAAGAACAATAAAATATACTCATTTCGAAAGAACGCACTAATAATCAAGGTTGGTGCGTTTTTTTATTTTCCGAAGTTTCGAAAGAAATTAAATGGATGAGCAAGGTATTTTTTCGTCCTATATTTTGAGAAAAATCATCTTGATATTTCAAATTTAAGATTCATCCGTTTTCGCCAGATAATATCACATTTATAGAGCATTAATTTGCAAAATTGCTAAATTTGCAAAGCAGAATGTCAATCACGTATTTTTTTACGATTGAAGTCATTTTTTCACAACTCTTTTTTTGAAATTATAAAATGGAATACCCCTCAATATTACTTGAAAATGCCGTCAATGAATTTTCAAAACTTCCGGGCATTGGCAAAAAGACAGCTCTTCGATTGGTGTTACATTTGTTGCGCCAAAAAGAAGAAATTGGAGTTGGATTGGGAAGTGCTATTATAGAACTGCGTCAGAATATCAATTATTGCAAAGTTTGTCATAATATTTCAGATACAGATGTTTGTGGATTATGCGCCAATCCAAGTCGTGATAACACAATCGTTTGCGTAGTTGAAAATGTGAAAGAGTTGATCGCTGTTGAAAATACGATGCAATTTCGTGGTCTTTACCATGTTTTGGGCGGAATAATATCACCCATGGATGGTGTGGGTCCTGCCGATTTAGAAATCGATAGTTTGTGCAATCGTGTGGCTACCGGACAAATCAAGGAGGTGATTTTGGCATTAAGCACTACGATGGAAGGCGATACTACAAATTTTTATATTTTCAGGAAATTGGCTAATTATGAAGTCAAAATATCGATTATTGCACGAGGCATTTCTATTGGAGATGAATTGGAATATGCCGATGAAGTGACTCTTGGTAGATCTATATTGAATCGTACACTATTTAACGAAGCATTCAAATTATGATTATAGCTATTGATTTTGATGGGACAATCGTGGAGCACGAATATCCCAAAATTGGAAAGCTAATTCCATTTGCATTCGATTCGTTGAAATTACTACGTAAAGATGGACACCAACTTATTTTATGGACCATCCGTGAAGGAAAATTGCTTGATGACGCGATTGATTTTTGTAAAAAAAATGGAGTGGAATTTGATGCTGTAAATGATAATCTTTCCAAGAAATATGATGGTGAAATTTACGATACGCGTAAAATAAATGCTGATCTTTTTATCGATGATCGCAACTTGGGTGGTCTTCCCGATTGGGGAGTGATTTACCAACTGATCAAATCTGGGGAAATTTTCGAAGGATTTGTCATACCAGAAACAAAAACTCGCAAACCTAAAAATGTAATCATACGATTGGGTGAGATTATTCAAAAAATTATTGATGAGAGACCCGTATAATCTACAATGAAACTATCCATCATCATCGTTAATTATAATGTCAAATTTTATTTAGAGCAGTGTTTATTATCTGTTCTAAAAGCAGTTGCGGAAATTGAGAGTGAAATTTTTGTTGTAGATAATGCATCTATAGACGATTCCAAGGCATATCTTATGCCCAAATTTCCACAAGTTCAATTTATTTGGAATGACCTCAATGTCGGGTTTTCTAAAAGCAACAACCAAGCCATACGAATGAGTCAAGGAGATTATGTCTTGTTGCTTAATCCAGATACTGTTTTGGGAGAAAATACATTAACGACCGTCTGCCAATTTATGGACGAACACCCCGATGGCGGTGGTTTGGGAGTGAAGATGATTGATCGCAATGGAACTTTCCTTCCCGAATCGAAACGTGGATTGCCTACTCCATGGAACTCGTTTTGCAAGATGTTTGGTTTGGCATCTTTTTTACCAAAATCTGAATTGTTTGGGCAATATCGCTTGCTCTATCTTGATGAAAACGAAATACATCAAGTCGATGTGCTTTCGGGAGCTTTTATGCTGATGCGTAAAGAGGCATTAGACAAATCAGGATTGCTCGACGAAGCATTTTTTATGTACGGGGAAGATATTGATCTTTCTTATAGGATCCAATTAGCGGGATATCGAAACTATTATTTGCCTGAAACAATCATTCATTACAAAGGAGAAAGTACAAAAAAAGAGAGTTTGAAATATATTCGCACGTTTTATGGCGCAATGCTTATTTTCTATAAAAAACATTATCCAAAGCACAGTGCTTATTTCTCCCTTGTTGTAAAGCTGGCGCTTTCATTCCATTCCGCATTTTCATTTCTCAGAAATCAATTGTCAAGGAAATTAACTTCCAATAATATTTCATCAGAAATATTGCTTCCTCGCGATGGCGAGTCCTTCTCGGCTATGATTGCTCGAATTGAAAAGAAATCTACCATCCATTAATTTAATTCATCGTATGTGGAGTACACTTTTGTCGAATGAAGCTTTTGCAGTTATTCGGGTCAAAAACTTTCGGTTTTTTCTAGGTTATCGTTTTTTTATGACGATGGCCACCCTCATGCAATCGGTTATTGTTGGTTGGCATGTCTATTTTCTGACAAAAAATGTGTTTTGGCTGGGTCTTATTGGTTTGGTGGAAGTGATTCCACAATTTTCCATTTCACTTTTTGCCGGTCATTACATTGATCTTTGGAATCGAAAGAAAATAATTAGTATCACTACGCTTTTATTGTTATTGGGTTCTGCCATTCTTTATATATACAGTATTGAGTCGTTGCATTGTTACAATCAATTCGGAATTTGGCCAATTTTTGTCACTATCTTTCTCACAGGACTTTCCCGTGGAATTTTGATGCCAGCCCACACTGCATTGCTGGGGCAATTAATAAAAAAAGAGCTTTATGCAAACGGAGCCACGTGGAGTAGCGTCAATTGGCACATTGGAGCAGTATTAGGGCCTGCTGTTGGTGGAATAATTTATGCTTTTGGAGGTGTAAAAACAGCTTACTTGTCTGTTTTTATACTCTACTTCATCTCGTTATTGATGATTTTAGGAATGCAAATAAATCCGATACAGAGAGAGAATGCAAGTAGTGAAGAGGGAATTTTTGCACGAATCAAGGAAGGAATCAATTTTGTATTGAAAACGCCTGAATTAGTAGGTGCTTTTTCGCTCGATATGTTTGCCGTACTGTTTGGTGGGGCAGTGGCAATGTTGCCCGTTTTTGCTTCAGATGTCTTGCATGTTGGTCCTGAAGGATTGGGATTTTTGAGAGCTTGTCCAGCAATAGGAGCAATCATCATGTCTACATTTCTAATGTTTAACCCACCCATGAAGAATAGTGGAAAACTACTTCTCGGAGCCGTGAGCGGTTTTGGATTGTGTATGATTGGATTTGCCCTTTCCGAAAGTTTTTGGCTATCTGCTGCCTTACTCTTCCTCAGTGGCTTTTTTGATAATGTGAGCGTCGTTATTCGTGGAACAATTCTTCAGCTCTATACGCCTGATAATATGCGCGGTAGAGTAGCTTCGGTGAATAGTATTTTTATCGGATCGTCCAACGAATTAGGATCTTTCGAATCGGGTGTAGCTGCCAAATGGATGGGATTGATACCTTCTGTCGTGTTTGGAGGAGTGATGACTTTAATTGTGGTAGGTGTGATGTCAAAAATAAATCCTACACTTCGTCATTTATCATTGAAAAAATAGAAAAATGATACTCTCTATTTGAACGATGGAATGGTGTCGTTTAGTAGATTTACTTTCGAGAGAATTTTTTTGTAGTCAGATGTCGCAATAAAATCTTCAATGGCATTGATATGTCGAATGTGATGTGCATCTGTTGCCAAAAAATCGATGTAACCGCTGTTCAATAAGTGGTAGGCGGCTTGTTTCACATCTTTTCCATATATTCCAGCTAGTGAAAGAATATTCACTTGAAATTTACACCCGAGGTTATGAATTTTGTCATAAAACTCAGTATTGTTGTGATAGTACCGATAGCGTTCAGGATGAGCTAAGATGGGATGAAAACCTTCATTGATAAGCTTGAAAATTAATTCATTCAATCCCCAATAAGCTTGGTAATAGGAATTTTCAATCAATAGATAATTACCCGGAAAAGGAATAAGTTGTCCGTTTGTATAATGTTCTTGAAAATTGTCATCCAATCGGTATTCGGCCGAATATCGAAAATCTATTTCAATATCATTTGCTCTCAGCCCTTTTTGCAAAATATCATTTGCTGCACTAATCTCCTTTATTGTGTTTGGAAATGCTTCTGCAATATGCGGTGTTGTCACAATTCGAGAAATTCCCATCGCCATCAAACGATTGATTAGTTCTAGTGATTCGTTCACATTATCTGAACCATCATCTATGGCAGGTAAAAGATGAGAATGAATATCAGTTTGATATCCAATGTTTAATACAGATTTATTTTGTTTTGACTTTAGCCAACTTAACATACTATGAACTTTAAATGAAATTGAAATAGAGAACTCATTCCTATTCCAATGGACTTACAAAACCATTTGTCAATTGATATTTTTCACCAGAAATTTCACAGATAGCAACACCATCCGTATCAAATTGAAGTTTTATCCCTTTTTTGCTTACCCAACCCACTTGCTTGGCAGGATTTCCAACCCACAGGGAATAGGGCAGAATATTTTTTGTGACAACAGATCCAGCACCTACTAATGCATATTTTCCTATCGTGTTACCACAAATAATAGTAGCATTTGCTCCTATTGAAGCACCTTTCTCTACTCTTGTTGATTTGTATTCACTTTTGCGGTTTACGTTGCTTCTCGGATTAATTACATTAGTAAATACACACGAAGGACCCAAAAATACATCGTCTTCACACTCCACTCCATCATAGAGTGAAACATTATTTTGAATTTTGACCCCGTTACCAATTATTACGGTTGATGAAACATAAACATTTTGGCCAATTACACAGTCTGTGCCAATGGTACATCCAGACATTAAATGTGAGAAATGCCAGATTTTCGTTCCTTCTCCAATCTGGCAATTTGGATCAATGACGGCTGTTTCGTGTGCAAAATACATATCTGACGTTTTCAGTTTATGCAAATATAAATCATTTCTTTAAATAAAAGAGATGCAAAAACTATATTTTGGGTTTGCTATTGCCTTGTTCGATCATAATCGGCTATATAACAGACAATCATATCAATTAGTTTTAGGTATAAGTATTTTGAAAGAATAGATGAGTTTGAAATTCATCTCTCATTTACATTTTTTTGAATTCAAATCATTCTTTGTTAAGAAGTTTTTCAATCTTCGTTTTGTGGGTTAAATTGAATTAAAAGGAGGAATTTTTCATCAATAATTAGTTTGTAGATTGAAACAAAACAAATACTTTAACCGTTAAATTAACAAATCAAATTAACATTTATATAACGCTTTAAAAATTGAACTAGTTATGAAATCAAATGCTAAACAATGGTTGAGTTTGATTGCCGTTTCAGCAATCAGTTCTGGAATTACATTAAGTGCTTTTACATTAGTTTCGGACGCAAAAAATGAGAATCCAAAAAGTGAATATTCAGTTCCGGTAAGTTACGCCTCCGTTTCAGCATCACCTGCTGTGACGACAGATTTTACTGTAGCGGCAGAAAGTTCTATTCATGCAGTTGTCCATATCAAGGCGACTGTTTCAAGAAAATCGATGCCTCAATCTGCAGATCCTTTTTTCGATTTCTTTTTTGGAGATAGAGGAGGTATGCAACGCCAAATGACCCCACAGCCACAAGTTGGTTTTGGTTCGGGTGTAATTATTTCGGCAGATGGGTATATTGTGACCAATAATCACGTCGTGGATAATTCGGATGAATTGGATGTAACGTTGAATGATAATCGTACATTCAAAGCGAAATTGATTGGTACAGATCCTGTTACCGATATCGCTCTTATAAAAATTGAGGAACAAAATCTTCCAACTATTCCATTTGGCGATTCTGAGAAATTAAAAGTAGGAGAGTGGGTATTGGCCGTTGGGAATCCATTTAATCTCACATCTACAGTAACAGCAGGGATTGTCAGTGCAAAAGCACGTTCACTTGGAGTAGGTGCACAACCTGGTGCGATGAAAATTGAATCATTTATTCAAACCGATGCGGCAGTAAATCCTGGAAATAGTGGTGGCGCTTTGGTAAATACGAAAGGTGAATTGGTAGGAATTAATACTGCGATAGCTTCTCAAACAGGTAATTATGCAGGTTATTCGTTTGCTGTGCCAGTCACTATAGTTGGTAAGGTTGTAGCTGATCTTAGGCAATTTGGAACGGTTCAACGAGCGATGTTAGGTGTCTCTATTCGCGATATCAATAGTGATTTCGCCAAAGAAAAGAATTTGAGCGTTTTCGAAGGAGCATACATTGACAAAATTAGCGACCGTAGCGCAGCCATGGAAGCTGGATTGAAAGAGAGTGATGTGATCATTGCGGTGAACGATATTAAGGTGAAGTCTGTCTCTGAATTGCAAGAGCAAATAAGCCGTTATCGTCCAGGAGACAAAGTGAAAGTGAAGCTGATGCGTGGCAAAGATGAAAAGGAGTTTTCTTTGACATTGAAAAATAAAAATGGAAACACATCCGTTGTAAAAGAAGCAGGAGTTGAAATATTGGGTGCGGCATTTAAATCGATTTCGGATGAAGTAAAAAAGCAGCTTGGATTGAGTTTCGGGGTGCAAGTGACAGGAACCACTAAAGGGAAATTTGAAACAGCAGGCATTCGAAAAGGGTTTATCATCATCAAGATTAACGAAGAGCGTATGTCAACTCCTGAAGATGTAGAGAAAATGACAAATCAGATTCTGAATGGAAATAGCGATGAAAAGGTATTGTTTGTCGTTGGAGTTTATCCAAATGGGAAAACAAACTATTATGCCATAGATTTATCAGAATAAGACATTTAGGTTGTATATTTAAGATTCATAGGTAAACAAAAGATTGATTAGGTTGTTTAGAATATAGGTTTAGACAAAAAGGAAGCAAACCGAATAGTAATGCTTCCTTTTTTTTAAATTAACATAAAAATATGGATTAAAAACCCTATCTTTGCACCCAAATTTTTTCAGAATGAGACAGCTTAAAATCACAAAATCGATTACGAACAGAGAGAGCGCTTCACTCGACAAATATCTTCAAGAGATTGGTCGTGAGGATCTTATAACGGTGGAAGAAGAGGTTGAATTAGCTCAACGGATTAAAAAAGGTGATCGTATCGCTTTAGAAAAATTAACGAGAGCAAATCTCCGATTTGTGGTTTCGGTAGCAAAACAATATCAAAATCAAGGGTTAAGTCTTCCGGATTTAATCAATGAAGGAAATTTGGGATTGATAAAAGCCGCCGAAAAGTTTGATGAAACACGTGGTTTCAAATTCATTTCGTATGCGGTGTGGTGGATTCGTCAATCCATACTTCAAGCATTGGCAGAGCAATCGCGTATTGTACGTCTTCCGTTGAATCAGGTTGGTTCGCTGAATAAAATCAGCAAAGCCTTTTCGAAATTCGAGCAAGAAAACGAACGCAAACCTTCTGCTGAAGAGTTAGCTGATGAATTGGATATTCCAGTTGATAAAATATCAGATACACTCAAAGTTTCGGGTCGTCATATCTCTGTAGATGCTCCTTTTGTAGAAGGTGAGGACAACAGTTTGTTGGATGTTTTGATTAATGATGATTCTCCAATTGCCGATCGTGCTTTGATTAACGAATCGTTGGCGAAAGAGATTGACCGTGCATTATCTACACTTACCGAGCGTGAAAGCGACATCATTAAAATGTTTTTCGGTATTGGTGTACAAGAGATGACTTTGGAAGAGATTGGAGATCAATTCGGATTGACAAGAGAGCGAGTTCGTCAAATCAAAGAAAAAGCGATTCGTCGCTTACGTCAAAATTCTAGAAGTAAATTGTTAAAAGGATATTTAGGATAATCTTCGGATTCAATATTATATAAAAAACTTTCTCATTTGGTGGGAAAGTTTTTTTTTGCTTATATTTTTACAGTTGAGATTCAAATTTTAAACGTTCAATTTTCTCCTTAGCCGTGAATTTTTATCTCTTTCGTCGATTTGTAGTTGCTACAATCGTTTGATAATCATATTTTTGCAAAGTGAAATTTAAAATATATTATTATGGAAAATGAAATGAATGAAAATCGTAGAGATCGTTTTCGCGGGACAAAAGTGGGTGTCTTTTTGCTTCTATTTGGGCTTGTATTGCTTGGGTTTAATTATGATATTATTCCATCATCTTGGAAAAATATAATTATTTCGTGGCAAATGCTTATCATTTTCATTGGGGTCGTAAAACTTGTAAACCGCCAAATTCATTCAGGAATGGTAATGTTAGGAGTAGGGTTCTTTTTTCTGATTCCTCAAATTTTTCCAACTGTTGGCATTCATTTAGTTTGGCCATTTGCTCTTATTTTTCTTGGGCTATATATTATTTTACATCGAGTTTTTGGTCACAAATTTCCTGAAAATGATTGGAAAAACAAATGGTATAAGCATCGTCATCAAATGAATCATCATAGACAAACCTCATTTTCTCAATGGGATAGTTCAACATCTACTTTCTCGAAAAATAGTGTTTTTGGAAGTGGTGAGCACATTGTACTTGACCCTGAATTTCATGGAGGAGATATCAATGCCGTTTTTGGTGGAATTCTACTTGATTTACGTCGTACAAATCTACCAGAGGGTGATACGTTACTTGAGGTGAATGCCGTTTTTGGCGGTGTAACTATTTATGTACCGACAAATTGGGTGGTTGTCACTCAACTAGATGCCGTTTTTGGTGGATTTCAAGATAAGCGCTTGCCTGGAGAAAATCTCGACACCACCCGCAAATTGATTTTATCAGGTGCTTGTGTTTTTGGAGGAGGTGAAATTAGAAATTAAAGAGATGAACCATCCTTTGCTGGACAATTCAATTAAATCATTTAGATACATCATTATTTGGCTATTGTATGCTGTTTTACATACAATTGCCATGTATGGTTTGGTGCATGTGTCATACACTTTGCTAATTGCAGATGGATTGATTCATGCTGTCTTGATGGGAATTTTCACTCTATTCATTTGGTCTGTAAATTTAAATTCAAATTTTGAAGCACTCACATTCTATCAGCGATTTGTTAATCAAATTGCATTAGCTGTAATCTTCGTTGCATTATGGTTGAGCATTGGTTATTTTTCAATGTATATGTTTTATGATGAATCAACTTTAAAGCTATTTATACCAACTTTACATGTGAAATGTTTGATTGGAATTCTATTATATTTACTTGTAAATCAAATATATAAAATAAATAATCAATCTATCACTTCAACCGATGATTTGGGCATAATGAATAATGAGGTAAGTAATAACACTATCATAGATAGCTCAATCGAAAAAGAGTTGATTGATCGAATATCTGTAAAATCGGGCTCGAAAATTCATATTATACCTGTTGTCGAGATTATCTATTTGCAGGCAGATGGAGATTATGTGCAGATTGTGACACAACAAGGAAAATTCTTGAAGGAGCAGACTATGAAATTCTTCGAAGAGAGTTTATCGGCATCACAGTTTGTGAGAGTACATCGCTCGTATATTGTGCATGTGGTTATGATTTCTAGTATCGAACAATATGAAAAACAAAACCAGATTTTGGTGCTAAAAAATGGACATAAAATAAAAGTGAGCCCTTCGGGTTATAAAATTCTTCGACAAACCCTTCATCTATAAATAAAAAGCGTCCTCAGGACGCTTTTTATTTATATAACGAGACTGAATTCTTTAATATTGACAAATAATAGATTTATTGAATATAGCTATCGCAACTACACACTAAGTTGCGGTCCCCAAAAGCATTGTCAACCCGAGCTACATTAACCCAAAATTTGTTTTCTCGAATCCAATTTAATGGATAGGCAGCTTTTTGTCTCGTGTAGGAATGATTCCATTCATCTGAAGTTACAGAGTATTCGGGATGCGGAGCATTCACTAATACGTTGTCTTCTTTCGTGAAATCACCATTACCAACTTCTTGTATTTCACTATAGATCGAAAGCATTGTCTCTGCAAAGCGATTTAATTCACTTAAACTTTCGCTTTCAGTAGGTTCTATCATTAATGTGCCAGGTACTGGAAAAGAGAGTGTTGGAGCATGAAATCCATAATCAATCAAGCGTTTCGCAATATCGGTTTCGCTGATGCCAGTTTCCGCCTTGATTTTACGACATTCAAGTATCAGCTCATGACCAACACGACCCTGCTTGCCGCGAAACAATACGCCGTAAGTATCATCTAAGAGATTGGCTAGATAGTTTGCATTTAGAATAGCAAAAGTAGTTGCATTTTTCAATCCTTCAGTGCCTAACATGCGTATATATCCGTAACTAATTGGCAGCACTCCAGCACTGCCGTAAGGAGCAGCAGAGATGGTAATTCCTGATTGATAACTGCCTATATTCTCTTGATTGGTAATCGGTAAAAATGGTATTAAATGCTCTGCAACACATACAGGCCCTACACCTGGTCCACCACCTCCGTGTGGTATTGCGAATGTTTTGTGTAGATTAAGATGACAAACATCTGCGCCAATTCTTCCCGGATTGGTAAATCCAACTTGGGCATTCATATTAGCACCATCCATATAGACTTGTCCACCATGAGAATGAATTAATTCGCTCATTTTCACAATTTCGGTCTCAAAAATTCCATGTGTAGAGGGATATGTGATCATAAAGGCCGCCAAGTTCTCTTTGTATTGTTCGGTTTTGTCGAACAGATCTTTCAAATCTACGTCGCCATTCTCGGAACATTTTACAACAACGACTTCATAGCCTGCTTGCGCTGCACTGGCTGGATTTGTGCCATGTGCAGAAGCAGGGATTAAAACAATATTTCGATCACCTTGACCAATGCTTTGTTGGTACTCGTGAATAATGCGCAATCCCGCATATTCGCCAGATGCACCCGAGTTTGGCTGTAGACTTACCCCTTTCAATCCAGTTATTTCACTTAAATAGGAAGTTAGATTTAGAATTAATTCGTTGTATCCTTCCATTTGATTAGAGGGAGCAAGCGGATGAATATTTTGAAATTCTGGACGACTTAGCGGTAGTAATTCTGAAGCGGCATTTAATTTCATGGTGCATGATCCCAATGAAATCATAGAGTGAGCCAACGAAATATCTCTGCGTTCGAGTTTTTTGATGTAACGCATCAACTCTGTTTCTGTGTGATATTTATTGAAAACCTCCTGAGTCAACATCTTGCTTGAACGTTTAAATTTTGAATCGAAATAAATTTTGTCAACCACATCAGTAAAGAACGTTGCTGTTTTTCCGATTGCTTCTGCAAAAATGGCTAACAGCTTGTTAAATTCAACCAATCCTGTGGTTTCATCTATACTAATAGTAATTTCATTTGCATCGATATAGTTCAAATTAATCTCATTTCTCAATGCGATATTCTTCAGATATTCTATCTTAACTGTAGAAGGTAATGAAATCTTCAACGTGTCGAAAAAATCTTTATTTTCAAGTGTGAAACCAAATTTAGTTAATTCATCAGCTAGCAATCCAGCGACTGAATGAATATTTAGAGCGATGTTCCTAATGCCTGTTGAGCCGTGATAAACGGCATAGAATCCTGCCATTGTGGCTAGAAGAGCTTGCGCGGTGCAAATATTGGATGTCGCTTTTTCTCGTTTAATGTGCTGTTCACGGGTTTGTAGCGCCATCCGGAGTGCTGGTTTGTCGTTGATATCTTTCGAAATACCTATAATGCGTCCAGGAACGCTTCTTTTATTTTCATCTTTTGTTGCGAAATAGGCAGCAGAAGGACCTCCATTAAACATCGGAATTCCCATACGCTGAGTACTTCCGAAGGCAATATCAGCACCCCATTCGCCAGGAGGAGTTAGTAATGCTAAACTCAACAAATCTGCTGCCACCGCTACTTTAGCATTCACCGCTTGAGCTTTGGAGATAAACGATGTATAATCTTCTATATTTCCGTTTTTGTTAGGATATTGAATAATCGCGCCAAAAACTTTGTCAGTGAATTCAAATGATTTATAATCGCCAATTACCAATTCGATGCCTTGTAATTTAACACGAGTATTAATGACTGCAATGATATGCGCAAAGACATTTTCATCAACAAAAAGCACATTTGTATTTGATTTCTGTTGTTCACGACTCCGCAGATTATACATCATCGCTGCTGCCTCAGCACCAGCCGTTGCATCATCCAACAAAGAACAATTAGATAGAGGCAATGCTGTTAAATCAATAATCATTGTTTGGAAATTCAATAACGCTTCCAATCGACCTTGTGAAATCTCTGCCTGATATGGTGTGTAAGATGTGTACCAAACTGGATTTTCGAATACATTACGAATAATTGGGGCAGGGGATACTGTTCCATACCAACCTTGACCGATATAGGATGTGAAAAGTCTGTTTTTTGCAGCTAATTCTCCAATGTGGGAAGCATATTCCTTTTCGGACATTGCGTCTGGTAAATTGAGTTCTGTTTCGAGTCGAATATTGGAAGGAATGGTCTGTTGAATCAGTTCATTGAGATTTTTTACTCCAACGGTTTCAAACATTGTTTTCAAGTCATCAGCTTCGATGCCAATGTGACGGTCTGCAAATAGTGCTTTTTTCATTCTTATACTCTTTTGGAACCCATTTTATAGGGTTATTCGCCTTTTATATAATGATTATTTCTCTTTTCAAATCCAATATTTGTATCTGGTCCATGACCAGAAAATACACGGGTTTCGTCTGGTAAAGTGTATAATTTGGTTTGAATACCGTGTTTAAGCAATTCAAAATCACCTCCAGGTAAGTCTGTGCGACCCACACTTCGTTGAAAAAGCACATCGCCCACAAAAAGACATGCTTGCTCTTGGTTATAAAAAACAATGCTACCCGGAGAATGCCCCGGTACGTGAATGGCTTTCAGGGTTTGATTACCGAATCGAATTTCATCGTTTTCTTGAATATAATGGTCTATTGTTGGGCTTTGCTCTGTGATACGAAATCCAAATCGAGCAGCCTGTTCCGGTAGGCGTTTTAATAACTCTTCATCACCCGAATGAGCATATAAATCAACTTTGTAAGTTTGCTTTACAAAGTTCGCTCCAAAACAATGATCGAAGTGTAAATGAGTGTTGATGAGATATTTGACTGTGAGTTTCTTGTCAGAAATAAAATTCTGCAGTTCCGCTTTTTCCTCTGGATAGAAACATCCCGCATCGATGATTACGCATTCCCCCGTTTCGTCATAAATTAAGTAGGTATTTTCTTCTACTGGATTGAATACAAAGGATTTTAACTTCATCGGGTTTTATTTTAGAAAGGTAGATATACTATTTTTTTTGTCTCGAAGTACTCTTCTTTGAAGTAATCTTTGAGGTCAACCGCCATAGCTTTATTTTTGAATGGCATAATTTCGTGACGCAATTCGCCACCTTTCAAACAAATTAACCCATTGGGTAAACTATTGTTTTGTTGCTTTTGGATATTCTTTTTGATAATTCGGACCAAATCGTCCAGCGGCATCACTGCTCGACTTACTACGAAATCAAATTGTTGTTTTACTTCTTCAGCCCCAGCGTGTCTGAATGTCACATTTTCTAAACCAATAGATTTTGCAACTTCAGATGCAACCATGACTTTTTTACCAATCTTATCCACCAAATGAAATTGCACTTCTGGAAATAGTATTGCTAACGGAATACCAGGAAACCCACCTCCAGTACCAAGATCCATAATTTGCGTACCCGGTCTAAATGTGATTAGCTTAGCAATTCCGAGCGAATGAAGTACATGATGAGTGTAAAGGTTCTCAATGTCTTTGCGAGAAATCAAATTGATTTTACTATTCCAATCAGTGTAAAGATCGTAAAGTGCAGCAAATTGTTCTTTCTGCTTGTCAGTAATATTTGGAAAATATTTGAGGATAGTTTTCATTCTAATTTATGAAATCAATAAGTGGATTCTGAGGTTTGAGGTATGCTTTGATATCAGAATAGGGTAATGTAACAACTACACTTCCAATGGCATAAGCAGCAATATCGTAAGGATTGTAAATCCACGTTATTCCTTCGTTAGTAGCAAAAATATTTCCATTTGGGTAGATCTCTTTTACACTAAAATAACCTTGTTCTTCTAATTTATCAGGATCGTCCACCTTGTTATTTGATGCGATTTGTTTTACAATAAGTGTTGCAATTTTATCCAAGGATGCTTCATCAAAAAGATCTTCCTGCGTTAGGAAACGACCTTTATTGAGTAAAATGGTAAAACAAGAATCAGTAGTCATGCCGTGTGCTCCACCGGTATAATCGTATCGTTGAACAGTATAGCTAAGAAGATTTGCTTTGTTGAATTTAATGTTTAAATCCGTATTGTGCTCGTAACTATAAGCCGATTCCACTGGATTGTATAAATCGGTATCGTCTTCATTATTCCCCTTCTTCTTAGCGTATTCGTCTTGATCTTTAAGGTAGATTGCCTCTAATTGATTGTATTCCTTCAGATAGTTATTCACATAGTTTTGAGCAAGAATATTGATGTCGTTTTTCAAATCATCGTGCCCAAAAAGCGAAGTTTTGAAACAACTGATTACTAAATTCCTAAGTTTTTCTGGTGTTGTTGAATTAGGTGTTACCAATTTAAGCTCTATAAACGCTTTGGATTTGGTTGTATCATTAAACAAAAACTTCTCTTTTTTGAGTAAAACGGAATCAAAAAAGATTTCATTATCCTTTAAATCAGCCTTGTTGCTATTTGAACATGATATTAAGACAGTGGATAAGGTCAAAAACAGAAGAAATCGAAATGCTTTTAGAAGTGACATCGTTACGCTTTTTTTATTATTTCTAACCTAATTGAGCAGACAAAGGTAGTTAATTTCCAAGAAAGGTTTTGAAGAAAAAAGGAATTTCTTAAGCGAAAAAAATGATTATAGATTAGGTTAAAAATTTTATCTAATTTTAATACAAGAATCTATGTTTTTATTAAATATATCGTTAATAACCTCAAGCAGCGCTTTGGCGTTCTGAGACGGAAACGTCTGAGATGTGTGATTATTTCATAATGAGGTTGAACCGTTGTTTTCTCTGAAATAACAATATCTTTGGTGCAGCTGAAAATAACTGAACTGACTGCGATAAAAAATAGCCATAGGATGAAGGTTGTTTTTTGAATTCATTGTATGGTTTATTTTTGATTTTGTTGGTTTTAAACTCAAGAGATTTTGAAAGCCTGTCAGATATTGTGGTAAATAATAAAGCAAATAATTCTATATTAAACTGCTATAAATTTAAAGCCGATACCAATTTCAGTACACGTGCTTTCACGAAGATTGCATTTTTGTCATACATCATCATTCTTTCGTCTTGGGAAATTGGCATGTTCAATCCACCATTTTTCATTGCCTCACGATTGGTCTTTCTTAAATATTGATCACGCTTTTGGAGCCATGCTTTTTGTTCTTTCTTTAGCGTAGCTTTCTTTGCTGGGTTCAATTTTGCACGCAGGCGCGTATATGTCACATTGAGCAAACTGTCCATCTGAATGTAAAATGTGAGGGCGCAATCCGACATATTCGCACCTGTGTCTAAGCACGATTGATAGCTCGATTGCAGCAAATCTACCGTGTGTTTGTTTTGAGCAAATGAGCTAAACGAAGCTAGCCAAATTCCATACACTAAAATCCATATTCTGAAGTTCAATTTCATAGCTAATCTATTTTCCCATCAAATCTTTGAAGGTGCGGCGCAGCACAGCAATCTCAGTTTCAAGCTCTTTGATGCGATCTTGAAGGACGGTTTTTTCGGCATCCGCAGGTTCGGCATAGTTGTACTGAGTGGCTAGTTCAGCGAAGAAGTTGTATTCACATAATTTCGAGAAGCGCGCCATTTCATGCACCGTGTAATTTTGACGCTGCATCAAGCTGTAGGCAGTCTGATATTTGAGGCCAAGGCGAGCGGCCACTTCGCGGGTGTCGAGTTGTTTGTGCTTCAGTTCGCGGTGCACCATGTTGTATTCATTAATCGTTTCCATGCGAATGGGATGAATTTGAGGTTTGTAAAGTCCAAAATTAGCAAATAGTTTTTATCTGGCAGCAAATTATATAAGGAAAAATTATGATAATGTCATAAATTGTATTACGGTGTCAGTTCCGAAAGTTTTAATATATGTAGTGGCAATGATTTGTATAAATCCGAAAGGTTGCTAATCAGTAGAGGCAATGATTTATGTAGAGGTGAAAGTAAGTCAATAAGATGTGTCAATGAAATATGTAAAGCTGAAAGTCTGCCAATAAGTGTTGGCAATGATTCAGTTAAAAATTAATTTATGAAAATCAGTTGTGGCAATGATTTATGGAAATTAATATTGATAATTGTCAGAACATGTAGGCTTTCGGTTGGTACGGTAACGGCTTACAGCTAACAGTTTTTGGAAACCTGTTTTGGTGTGGCGGTTAAAAACCTTATTTTTCTTCCACTAAACCTTATTAGCAATCTATACAGCCCACAACCCCTGATCTTATTACCTTATCACGAGTTGCAAACTCGCTATAAAGAGGGTTACAATAAAGAGAAAAAACCTTATTTTTCTTCCAATAAACCTTAGTAGCAATCGATACAGCCCACAGCCCCTAACCTTATTACCTTATTTTTTAGAATGAATGGTCTGTTGATAATGCTTCATAAATAGATCGTATTCTTCGGCAAAGGTATGTTTGCGGTGGTGTTCCTTTTGTCCAAGAATATATTTACAAACCTTATCGACATCACCTTTCGAAACCGAAAATGCAGAGCACGAGGTTTGCCAGTTAAAATGGCCTTTGCACAGTTTGTTGTCGTTGATAAACCGTGTGGTTGACTCTTCGATAATGCAAGCCAATCTCTCTTCATCCATATCTGGGGAACGTGAAACCAGAAAATGAACGTGGTCGGGATTGGCGTAGATTGCATATAAATGACAGCCGTTATTGGTGACAATACCGGTGATGTATTTTTCGATGCGTTGTCGATTTTCTTCCAATATTACAGGGGATCGATGCAGTGTTGTGAATACAAAATGGGTGTAGAGGTTGTTGTATTCGATTTTCATAATGTTGATTTTAATAAGGTAATAAGGTTGGGGTTGTGGGGTGGTTTATTGTTCTACTAAGGTTGGGGGAAAGGATAAGGTTTTTCTTTTCTTTTATAAAACAATGAGATTAATAAATTATGAGTGTAGTGAATTATCTATGAAGAGGTCTAAAAAGCTTTTCTCATTTTCCTCAAACCAAAATTGCATGAGACAGAGTTTGAGAAAACCTTATTTTTCTTCCTTTTAACCTTAGTAGCAATCGATACAGCCCCCAAGCCGCTAACCTTATTACCTTATCACGAGTTGCAAACTCGCGATAAAGTAGGTTGCAAACTCGCGATAATAATAGATGTTTTGCTTGCCCGAGCGGGCAGCTTGCACCATCTGATCTATCGTGCGGTCGTATTTTCTGAAAAACCGACCGCAGAAATAGACCGTGCCATCGTACACAATCTTCGATTTCTTGTACGATAGCAAATCTTGATAACCGCCGTGTTTAAGGATGATGGGGGTGGACATAAAGGGTTAATTAAAATAACTTAGCTAAACCTTTTATCTTCATTCTTAACCAACCTCTTTTAGGATCAGAGTAAGAATTATAAATATGTTTATATTGATTGGATAGTTGTCCGTTAGAAATTAAATCATCAATATCGTCTATTCTAGTATCTTTCAAATTGCAGTATAATTTTGCACTTTCATGAAGAATAGATTGACACAATCCTTCTGCTCTTCCAATTTCAAAATTAGCAGATTGACCATTAGCTATTGCATTTTTAGCCGCCTGTGTTGCTCCTAGAGCAACAGCGATATTTTTATGTAATTCTATTGCCTCTAATGCGATTATCTTCTTGATCCTTCTTTTTTGCAAGTATTGCCAAACAGCAAAAACAAAAGAAAGAATTGAAATTGAAATTTTTAGGTAATCTAATAAGATATTTGGTTCCATATTTTTTGTTTTTGGAGTTACACGCTTGTGATAGTGGAGGATTTCAAAGCGATTAAAGGCTCTATTGTCATATTCCGCATATATTACTAAAAATTCCGAATTGTTTCAAAATATATTCTTCAAATATATACCATTCTTCAAAATTTAAATCGATTTGATTGCGAATTTTATGCATGACTAAATCATTATCTATGGAATCTAAATCTAAAAATTTATCTCCCCATAATATAAAGGGATAGAAATTAATTGACTGCAAATATTCAAAATCAACTACATTTTGATTGAATGAGCCTCTTTTCTCTAAAAGTCGAATTCCATTATGATATATAATCTCTAATTTATTCCGTAAAGGACCATTTATTATTTGAGAATATAATTTTTCTGCATTAATTTTCACTAGTGTTTCAATTTCTAAAGTAGTAGGTAATCCTGAATCTTTTAGGAGATTTTCTAAATCAAATTTGCCAATTCTTGTAAATGAGTCTTTGTAGTTATATAATATATTTAGAAAAATAAAACCTTTGTCTTTTTGAGAAACAAAAAGGAGAGCGCGTTCTTTGAAACTGTTAAAATATTTATTTATTGGAATCTTATCATAAAAATCTGGAGGCATATTAAGAATAAATGTGCTTAATTGGGATGCAATCTCCATGCTTAAAGAAATATCACTTATCCCTAAAATATTTGATACAGCATGAGAATTAACCGAGTATACTGTTAATTCTGGATTGTATATCCATCTTAGATTGTCTTTTAAAAATTCTTTTTGTTTTATGTGGTATTCAACTATGTCGTTTTTTTTAGTTTGGAGAATTTTTGCTTTCAAAACAAGTTCCTTATACATGGAATTCGTTTCTAGAAATGAGTGTATTGATATTGGAGTTCTTGAAATAGGTTCTCCTTTTTTGTCATTAAATCTTACGAAAATGATAGGATTGTTTGGATGAACGCATCCATCGTGATCAAATTTTAAACCCATCGAAATGTTCCAACTCCATCTGTTTTCTAATCCTGAAAAGGGAGTTTTATTATGAACTACATGGTAATATTCTGAGTATGAACTTTGTTTGTAATCCTTCATTAATGAAGCTATTCGCCAAAAGTCAGACTCCTTGTTATTGAGCTTGGAGTTGATAGCGTTATATATTTTTATTGTATTTTCTAAGCCCCAGACTGTTGAGGTGTGATCAATCCAATGTTGAAGTTCATGATTTAGAGTACTCAAAAGCTCAATTGTAAAATCATCTTTTGATACTGATCTCAATTTGTCTAAAGACTCTTTCTCATTGTATTTAGATAAACAAATGTATTGTCCAAAAGAACTGTAATAAGCTACAGAACTAATATTTGGGAAGATTTCATATTTTTCATTCATAAATAAATATTGAGCGATTAATGGATTTAATATAAGTTTTTATGTGTAAAAATCAAGATAGAGTGTGTAAATTATCAATTTAAACCTCACCCCAATTTCATCGTCAGCTGCACCCGTTTTCGTTCCAGATCGACCGAAAGCACTTTCACCTCCACGTGTTGGTGGATGGAGACGATCTCGGTGGGATCGGAGACGAAGCGGTCGGCCAGTTGCGACACATGCACCAGTCCATTCTCTTTGATGCCCACATCGACGAAGCAGCCGAAGTTGGTGATGTTGGTGACGATGCCTGGTAGGCGCATCCCTTCGCGCAGGTCGGCGATGGTCTTCACCGTGGGGTCGAACTCAAACACCTTGATGATGCGACGCGGGTCGCGACCCGGTTTGTCGAGTTCTTCCACGATGTCGAGCAGTGTGGGCATTCCCACTTTACCGGTGGTGAAGTCGGCGAGGTTGAGCGATTTCTTCAACTCTTTGTTGGCTATCAGATCCTGCACGGTGCATTTGGCCGTCTTTGCCATTTTCTCCACGATGGGGTAGCTCTCGGGGTGCACGGCCGAGTTGTCGAGCGGATTGTCGGAGTCGGGTATGCGAAGGAATCCGGCGCACTGCTCGAAGGCCTTTTCGCCCATGCGTGCCACCTTCATCAGCTCGCGGCGGTTGCGGAAAGCTCCGTTTTCGGCGCGGTAGTTCACGATGTTTTGCGCCAGTTGCGGACCAAGTCCCGAGATGTAGGTGAGCAGGTGCTTGCTGGCGGTGTTGAGGTTCACGCCCACGAGGTTCACGCAGTTTTCGACTGTCTGGTCGAGCGATTTCTTGAGCAATGGCTGATCTACATCGTGCTGGTATTGTCCCACGCCGATGCTTTTGGGGTCGATCTTGATGAGCTCCGCCAACGGATCCATCAGCCGTCGACCGATGGAGACGGCTCCGCGCACCGTGACGTCGTAGTCGGGGAATTCCTCGCGCGCCACTTTCGAAGCGGAATAGATGGATGCGCCGTTTTCGCTCACCGAAAACACCTGCACCTTGCGGCTGTATTGTAGGTTCGAGATAAATTGCTCCGTCTCGCGCCCGGCTGTGCCGTTGCCGATGGCGATGGCTTCGATTTGGTAGCTTTCCACCAATTGCGATATTTTGCGCGAAGCTTGTGTGCGTTCGTTAGCCGGTGGGTGAGGGTAGATGGTCTCGTTGTGCAGCAGATTGCCCTGTGCATCGAGGCACACCACCTTGCAGCCGGTGCGGAATCCGGGGTCGATGCCCATCACTTTCTTCTGACCGAGTGGTGCCGAAAGCAGCAGTTGTCGCAGGTTTTCGGCAAACACACGAATGGCTTCGATGTCGGCTTTGGCTTTCGATTCGTTGGCAAATTCGGTCTCGATGGAGGGCTTCAGCAGTCGTTTGTAGCAGTCTTTCACCGCTTCAGCCACCTGCTCTGATGCTTCGTTGCTGCCTTTTACAAATATTTTCTCCAGTTTGTCGATGCAGTGCTCCTCTTCGGGTGAGATGTTCACCTTCAGGAAACCTTCTGCCTCTGCACGGCGAATAGCCAGCAAGCGGTGCGACGTGCAGCGTTTCAGTTGTTCGTTCGAATCAAAATAGTCGCGGTATTTGGCAGCCTCTTCCTCTTTGCCTTTCACGAGTGTGGTGGTGATGATGGCTTCGCGGGCAAAGATGTTTCTCACCGAGTTGCGGGCGATTTCGTTTTCGTTCACCCATTCGGCGATGATGTCGCGCGCACCTTTGAGAGCTTCGTCGATGTTGGCCACTTGGTCGTTCACAAACTGACGAGCACGTTGCGAAGGATTGGGCTCGTGCTGCGCCATGATGATTTTGGCCAACGGCTCGAGTCCTTTCTCGCGGGCAATCTCGGCACGGGTGCGGCGCTTGGGCTTGTAGGGCAGGTAGATGTCTTCGAGCTCGGTGAGCGACCAACTGGCTTCGATCCGCTTTTTGAGATCGGCTGTCAGTTTGCCTTGCTCTTCGATGGTGGAGAGGATGGTCTGCTTGCGCTTTTCGGTCTCGGTGAGCTTTTCGAGCAGTTCTTTGATGTCGGCTATTTGCACTTCGTCGAGTCCGCCTGTGGCTTCTTTACGGTAGCGGCTAATGAAGGGTATGGTGGCTCCTCCGTTGAGCAGCTCGACTGTATTTTGTACCTGTTTGGGGTTGATGGAGAGTGATTTTGCAATCAGTGAAATGAAGATTTCCATTGGGTTTGATTCTTTGTTGTGATAAGGACACAAACTTAGAGAAATTTGTTGGTCGGGCAAAATGAAAAAAGCCAATAGTTAGTTTTAATTTATCGATTAGTTTTAGTCATTGCATCGGATTTTCTTTAAATAACACTTTTGTAATTAGATACATTGTATTACTTTTGTGTGTAATTTAAAATTAGCGATGAAAAATTATCTGCGTATTTTCGTTTTTGTGCTTTTAGGATTGATTCTTGGTTTGAATGGATATTCTCAAACTGGGTTTTCGGTGCATGCTGGACCGTCGATTATTTTCAGAAATAATGATTTGAAATCTACTTCATTAAAAGAAGGAGGTTTAAATTTATCCTTTCAATATCAAAAACCGATAAATGAAAAGTTAAATTTCGAAATTGATTTTGATTATCTATTTAATAACTACAAATTGTATTCAATTCCAGATGAATTATTTCGCTTTCACGGAAAACGCAAAGTTCCAACACGCGAATTTCTCCCGATATCGAATATTCCATTAACAGTCGGATTTTCATTACATGCCCCTTTTTATGAAGAATCAGAATTTTTCACTTCAGTTGCTTTGGGTGGCGATTTGATGATTGTTCCTAAAATAGATTATTATGATGAATTTAATAATTTCCATACGTTCGAAAGAGAAACATATTTCAAAAAGTGCTTGAAACTGAGAGTAGGAATCATTACCGATGAAACATATTATATCAGTCTAAACTATTTTGTTTTGTTTGGAGGACCATTAGATTCAATAAATGAATTTGAATTTACTGAAGTTCCACAAGTGTCTCTTACTATAGGATATGCCTTTAATTAAATAATTCTCAATATTACCTGTCATTAAATATGTTTTCTGAAGCACCTTCCGTTATTCTATTATTGACAACTTAAATAATATCCATTATGAAAAAGAGCATTTTGTTATTGGTGGTGATTCAGTTTTTTCTTTGGGGGTGTGGCAGTAAATCTCCAAAACCGTCTTCAGTGTCGTCTGTAGTATGTGAGAATGAGGTTATTGCAAATGAAGATAACGCAGCTTCACCACCTCCTTTAGATTCTCAACGTAAATTAACAAAAGACGGTTCTATCTCTTTTACGGTCAAGAATCCTGAGAAGACGACTATGTTTATCAAAAACGAGATTAAGAGATTTGGTGGATATATTTCGAGTGAAAAAAGTAATGGTGGAGCAACAAACAAAGAGTATAACATTAGCATTGAAGTGCCTTCTGCCAATTTCGATAGTTTGTTGCAGATACTGGAGAAATTTGAAGATGTTGTTTCTGTCGAAAACAGAAATATTGAGATTCATGATGTAACTTCTCAATATATCGACCTCGAAGCACGGATGAAAATAAAAAAGGCATCGGAGCAAAAGATGCTGGCCTTGTTGGATAAAGCCAAAACGCTAACCGAAACATTGGCTGTAGAGAAACAATTGACCGAATTGCGTGCTGAAATAGAGTCGGATGAAGGGCAATTCAAATACCTGAATCAGCAAATCTCTTACAGTACGCTCGATGTCAATTATTACGAAAAAGATAAAAAAGAGAGCAGTTTTTGGAAAGATTTCTTTGGTGCAATCTCTAATGGTTGGACGCTTTTCTTGAATTTAATGGTCGGTCTTGCCAACCTGTGGATGATCATTGTGTTCGGTATTGTTGTATTTTATATCGTCCGAAAAATGTCGCGAAAAAAGAAATCATAAGAATTTAGATAATACTTCTCAAAACGACTACTTTTAAACAAAAGTGGTCGTTTTTCATTATATAGGTGTACTTTTGCACTAGATTATTATTTTATGACAACATACGACCTCAAAAACTGGTTACCTACTACTAAAAAAGAGATGGAAATTCGCGGATGGGATTCACTCGATGTGATTCTCTTCTCGGGCGATGCTTATGTCGATCATCCATCGTTTGGAATCGCCGTGATCGGGAGATTGCTCGAAGCCCAAGGATTGAAAATAGCCATTGTGCCACAACCCAACTGGCGCGACGATTTGCGTGACTTCAAGAAGCTCGGCAAACCCAATCTTTTCTTCGGAATTTCGGCAGGTTGCATGGATTCGATGGTGAACAAATACACCGCCAACAAACGCCTCCGCTCCGATGATGCCTACACGGCCGACGGCAAAGCGGACATGCGTCCCGAAATGCCGACCATCGTTTATACCAAAATATTAAAGGAACTTTTTCCCGATGTGCCAGTGCTGATTGGCGGCATCGAAGCCTCGTTGCGTCGGTTGACGCACTACGACTATTGGGAAGACCGCCTTCGCCCATCGATATTGGTGGAGAGCGGCGCCGATATGCTGATGTATGGCATGGGCGAACAGCCGTTGCGAGACTTGATTCTGCGACTGAAAAACGGTGAATCGTTTTCTTCCATTTGTGATTTACGCCAAACGGCCGTTTACATTGATCCAAAAGATGTTCCACAAGACAAAGAGGTGGTGGTGGAGATATTCTCGCACGAAGAATGTGAGAAAGATAAATTAAAGCAGGCGAAGAATTTCCGCATCATTGAAGAGGAATCGAATGCCGGAGAGGCGCGACGCATTCTTCAAAACTTCGAAAACAAAGTGATTGTGGTCAATCCGCCATACCCGACGATGACCACTGACGAGATTGATGCTTCGTTCGATTTGCCCTACACTCGAATGCCTCACCCAAAATACAAAGGGAAACACATTCCAGCTTATGAAATGATTAAGTTTTCGGTCAATCTGCACCGTGGCTGCTTTGGTGGTTGCGCTTTTTGTACCATTTCGGCGCACCAAGGTAAGGCGATTGCTTCACGTTCGCAGGAATCAGTCCTTCGCGAGGTGAAATCACTGGTCAAAATGGAGGATTTCAAAGGCTACATCAGCGATTTGGGTGGACCTTCTGCCAATATGTATCAGATGAAAGGCAAAGATTTGAGTATTTGTAATAAATGCCGTCGTCCGTCGTGTATTTCGCCCTCTATTTGCAAAAACTTGAATACCGATCACCGACCCTTATTGGATATTTACAAAGCGGTGGATGCCATTCCCGGTATCAAGAAATCATTTATCGGCAGTGGTATTCGCTATGATTTAATGCTTTATCGCGACAAAGACGAGCAACGCAACAAAGGAGCAGAGGAGTACACCGAAGAGCTGATCAAAAACCACGTTTCGGGACGATTGAAAGTCGCACCCGAGCACACCGAAGATGCGGTGTTGAAAATGATGCGCAAGCCGTCGTTCACGCTGTTTGAGGAGTTTAAGAAGAAGTTTGAGCAAATCAATGACAAACACGGATTGAATCAGCAATTGATTCCCTACTTTATTTCTAGTCACCCAGGTTGCAAAGAAGAAGATATGGCTGAATTGGCGATGGACACCCGTCGGTTGAATTTCCACCTTGAGCAGGTGCAGGATTTTACGCCCACGCCGATGACATTGGCTACAGAGATTTACTATACTGGACATCATCCTTACACGATGGAGAAAATCTTCACGGCTAAAACCAAAACCGAGAAGCTGGCGCAACGTCTTTTCTTTTTCTGGTATCAGAAAGAGTATAAAAACGACATTATGAATGCGTTGCGGAAGATGAACCGACCAGATTTGGTTAAGAAAATCTTTGGCGAAGGAGGAGGAAGATCCGCTGTGTCCAGACGACGATAATCGCATAAATAAGCCGTGGAACAATAATCCACCAGGCAGAAATACCCAAAGCGATAAAGAGTAAATTGTCTTCCACCATAGAGTGATTGATGGCAAGGTGGTGATTGAGTAAGTCGGAGTCTTTTTTAGAGAGTCGTCCTTCTTTGACCTCTTCGATCATGATGGCACCGCCATACGATAATCCAACAACATTACCCACAATCCAAGAAAAACCAGCGGTTTCTGACAATCCAAAAACTCGCATCAACGGACTGAGTGATTTGGCAAAAGGTTCGAGTAATTTGTATTCAAGCAAAAGTCGTTGAATAAACATCAAAACAGTTATGATGCCAATGATGAGTAAAGAAAGCTTTACGGAGGAGAAAAACCACATTTGAATAATCTCCGCGATGGAATTTGCTTTTGAAAGCGAGTCTGCAACCATCCATTTTCCAAATCCATCATGAGGCATCAAGGCATTGAGCGTGAATGCAAAAACAAAGCTCATTAAAATACGTATTACAAGCATTTTTGCAAAAGATGATCCTGTACTTCTCTGAATGGATGTCTCCACTAGCAGGTTGTGAGAAACAAGGCACATCAATGCCAAAATGGTAGCTTCGCGCATGGTGATTGCCATGGATGTCAAAATAGCAATGGGGGCATAAAGGGGCAGAAACATGCTAGTAAGAAATACGATGGCTGTGTTGCCCGAAAGACCGATATATTGAAAAATAGGAGAGAGGTATTGTGCTAGAAATTCTAATATTCCGAAATAGTCTAACAATCTAACAGCCAACGAAATAGGCAAAATCATCCGAAGTAAGAACCAACCCAATCGCAAGGCTTTAGGCAGAATGATTTTGAGGGAACGGGTGAATATTTGAATATGTGTCATTTATATAATTTGAAGATTTGAAAATTAGCACATTCTCAAATTGGCACATTGAATTTATTTCTTAAAAGCACGATCCATTTCTCGTCTATCATCTTTTTCGCGAAGAGAATCCCGTTTGTCATACTCTTTTTTTCCTTTCGCAGTAAAGATAACAATCTTAGCTAACCCCTTTTCATTTATAAATAACTTGCTCGGGATAATAGTGTAGCCTGTCTCTTTAGTGGCTTTGATAAGCTTTGAGAGCTCTTTTCTATTGAGCAAAAGTTTGCGATCGCGACGGGGTTGGTGGTTGTTGTAACTACCAAAGAAATATTCGGCTATATGCATATTTTTGATCCATAGCTCGCCATTAGCAAAAAAACAGAAGGTATCGACTAGGCTTGCCTTTCCCAATCGAATGGCTTTTATTTCAGTACCGGTAAGCACAATTCCAGCCACGTATTGATCGACTAACTCGTAGTCGAAACTGGCACGTTTATTCTTAATGTTGATATTGTTGGTAAGGATTTTCATTCAAAATGTAATTGTAAAATGAAGTTTGAGCAGATTAATTTGCTCTCATGCCGGGCATAATGGTATAGAGAATTTTTTCAATGATAATGGGCGAAAGTAATATAGCCAAAGTTATGATTGTCGAAAATCGTATGACTTTTTTGTCATCCACTTTTACAAAATTGTCTACTGAACTCCAAATGATGTAGAAAACTGCCAAATTAGCAATTCGAATAAAGAAGAGATCGGGCATTAATTCCAAAATAGCTGTAATCACAAAGGTGATTGCCATAGCATAACCTGTGTATCGTTGAAAATACTTGAAGTCCCCAGAAATGGAAAACCAACGAGTAGAAATTTGTTTGTTTGTAAAAGCTGCCATATAAAAGCCGCCAAATTGACTTGTTAAAACGATAGTAGCTTCCTTCAATGCATTTTGAACGTTGCTTTCACCATTGCCAAGCAATTCGCCTATAAATGCAGCAAGCGTACAGATACCAATCAATGGATAGATGAATTGTGATAGAAACTCTTCGTGTGTCTCTTTTCGATTAGTAATCATTTGCCAACCTTTTGTGGGTTGCACTACTAACAAAACCAACGTTTCAAATATTTTCTTAAACATACCACTTAATTTTTGATGTACAAAGATAGAAATTATTTCTCGAAGGGTGGCATCTACATAAAAAGAGGCGAAATATATAAATAGAAAAAAACGAGGCACTCTCCATAGAGAATGCCCTGTTTAATGTTTTAGAATAAAACAATATCATTTTTTTGTTTTTGCTTTTGTTTTTGCTTTTTTCTTTGTTGTTGTTGCTTTCGTTTTCGTTTTAGTTGTTTTTGCAGGTTCCTTTACCACGGATACTGGTTCAGGCGTTACTACTGGAGCTGGTTCAGCCGGTTTTCCATCAATGTAGTCGGCAACTGCTTGAGTTTTCTTATCAATAGCAGCTTTTACGTTTGCTTTTACATTTTCTGCCGCACCTGGTAGAAATGGATCGGTTACTTTGCCTGTTTTACTCACAGCTGAATCGACTTTCACTTGAGTTTTACCTGTCTTGATATTGATTGCCTCTTTGGCTTGATTCACCAGCGCAGTTCCGATTTGAGCTGATGCAGAAACCGCAAAAGCCATTGTTGCGATAATAAGAATTGATTTTTTCATAAATGTAGTTTTTGATTTTTTTAGTTATCTATTCTAAATTTTATTGTAAAAAAGAGATATTCAAGGGATTATCTAAAACTGGCAATTGTAAAGCCATGATTTTCGTAAATTAAAATCCCGATTCTAAAAGTATAGATCGGGATTTTAATTTATTTGTGATGAAAAATTACAATCTACTTTCGAAATAATTGTTTCAGCAAACGTACTATTTTTATTTTAGGTTTTACTTTTTCATTTACTTCTTCATACCCATATCCACCAAAATGATATTTAGTACCATAATATGAATTTTCTGCAAATTGATTAACATCGTTCATCAAGAGATAAAGCGGAGTAAGCGATTTCTCGTGTTGAATCCGATTTAAAAGATGAATATTTTGATTGTGAGAATAGTTTGCACGGAAAACATAAATATTTAAAGATGTAAGCCTGTTTAGAGGCAGTGAATCAGCTACTGCACCAACAGGAGCAGTATCCAGAATAATGTAATCGTATTTAGTTTTTGCATCTTCAATTAAGTCATCTAATCTTTTTCGCTGAATCAATTCACTCGGATTTGGAGGTATAGCGCCTGCAGGCAGTAAATCAAGGTATGGATATTCCGATGAAGTAGTAATTAAAGAGGAATAGTTATTTTCCATTCCAGAAAGATAAGCTGTGAGACCATTCGGCGCTTTGAAATTGAATATCTCAGCAATTCTTGGTTTTCTAAGATCCAATCCTATTAAAAGAACTTTCTTTTCAGTAAGAGATAAACTGATGGAAAGATTAATAGACACAAATGTTTTTCCTTCACCTGGTACAGACGAAGTAATAAGAATTACTTTCTCTTTGGGATAGTCTAGTGCCAGTTGAACTTTGGTTCGCAAAAGCCTAAATAATTCAGCACTAGTACTGTTATGAGATAGGTGATTAAGTTTTATGTCAGGGGTATCATTGTGTCCTAATTCTGAAATCACAGGTACTGTAGTTAGTTTCTCTACTTCAGCAGTTCCTTTCAGTGTAGTTGTAAAGCGATCTCGAATATAAAGAATCAAAATAGGCAAAATAAGACCTAATAAAAAGAAAATCAACAATATAGAAGATTTCTTTGGGGCAATTTGGTCTATTTCAGACGAAGGTTTTAGAATTCTTGATTTTGGCGCAGTTATGGCCATCGTTAGTTCTGCTTCCTCACGTTTTTGTAGCAAGAAAATATATAGACTTTCTTTAATTTGCTGCTGTCTTTTAATTTCAATGAATTCTCTCTCTTGACGTGGTACTTCTTTGATACGAGAAATCATAAGTGCATCTTGCATTTTCAAATCATGCTGAGCAATCAGTAATCCCTTCTTACTGTTTTTGATACTATTGATAATCCCTTTTTTAGCAATCAACAATTTAATTGATAAATCTTTCAATCTAGGGTTTTCATCAGACGAACTTTTAGCTGATAACTCTCGTTCAAGAATTAATTTGTTATAATCCTGAATAATACTTAATAAGCCTTCATCTGAAAATCCTAAATTTGGAATAAGTGCATATTTATTGATGGGATTTGCTGTGAAATCTTCAACATAGTTAATTAAATTTAGTTGAGTTTCAACTTCCATTCTTTTTTGCTCATATGTATTGTTATTTGTCAAATACAATTGTGCTTCAGAGGATATATCAGTTAATTTATTAGTTTGCTTGTAATTTTCAACTTTTCGTTCCACATCACTTAGTTCACCAGTCAACAACTTTAGTCTCCCTGTAATAAAATTAGCAGTATTATAAGCTGATAAATTTATTTGGGTCAGGGCATCTTGGTTGTATGCTGCTATAAGTGTGTTTAGGATATCCTTAACTTTTTGTTTGTTGTTTGCTGTAGTAGTTAAGTTTATCGCATCACTATTATCACCCAATTCAGCATTTATTGTTTTTAAAAGTTTGTTAGCACAATTTACTGGATTCGATATCTCAACATAAAGAGCTTCATCTAATACTTTTTTTCCGGGTTTTAAGAAAAATAAAATATTTCCTACTGGTGTTTGAACAATAGCAGGGAAATTTTGTATGATTTTTTCAAATTCTTGCTTCTTAAATTTTCCTTTTATTAAGTAAGTTTTATTATTTGTAGGTGTAAGTGATAATTTAATATCACTTTTCATATTATTTAAGTCAGCAGTTGATAATTTTACTTCGATTGGAGATTCATTGTATAACTCAATCTTCTTTTCCAAAAATTCTTTTTTATAATAGGTCGTATACAGATTTAAAGAATTAACCACCTGTATTGCAATGGGTTGAGATTGTATGATTTCAACTTCATTTTGAACTGAATTGGATAGGGATTGTGTTGAAAATCCAATTTGATCCAATTGATTTAAAGCACTCATTGAACCACTATTGCTTTGATTAATAATGAGAATAGATGCTTTTGATTTAAAATTATCCTCCAAAGTCTCTAGATAAATATATCCAATAAACAAAAATGAAAGGATTGAAATTAAAAACCATTTTCGATAATAGAAATATTTGAAAAAGATTTCGCCCAAATCAATGTATTCATCTTGAGAATTCATTGGATTATTTGTATTCGTATTTTGTTCCATATTCTAATGTTTTCAATAAATATAGTTATAGAAACTACATTTGATTTTTGTTATTCTAAATTTATCGAGTCAACGTAGCGATAAGAGAAATGATTGATATCAATGTACCTACAATGGTAAAGGATAATGTTTCTGCAGATCCAATTACAGACGTACGAGATTTTGTCTTGTTCGGTTCAATATAAAGTACATCATTTTGTTGCAGAAAATAAAATGGAGAGTTTATGAGGTTTTTATCTGTCAAATCAATCCTATAGCCTGTTCTTTTTCCTTTTTGATCTTCACGAATAAGAAGTATATTATCACGTCTACCATAAATGGTTAAATCACCTGCTTGTGCAATAGCACTGGTTATTGTTATTCGTTCATTATTAACTTGAATAGAACCAGGTCGTGCCACTTCACCCATTATTGAGACATTAAAGTTGATTATTTTTGCTACGACCATAGGACTTTCCTTAAGAAAACGAGGGTATATTTGCTCTTTCACAAATAATTCCAACTGGCTACGTGTAAGACCCCCAACTTTTAGTTTGCCAATTATCGGAAATGGAATTTCGCCATTTCCATCTACCAAATAGGTTTGAGGAGTAGCCATCGTTGTTGTTTTTACTGACGACCCTTTTAATTCTGTAATGTCTGGAATTAAAGTAGGATTAAAAGGAAGGGCAGCATCAGGGGATTCGGTATTAACCGTAATAAGTAATAAATCACCATTTTTGATTATTGGCTCTGGTAGAATGTCCTGTTGCGATTCTGCTTGACTAATACTTTGACCTGCTTCTTGAAAATAGACAATCTTCTTGTAGCTTTTACATGATGATAATGATAGAAAAGCTATGGAAAGGATGAATAATATTCGTTTCATAATTATTGGGATTGTTAACCTTACTTTAAGGATTTTGAATTTTATGTGCTTAATAGATGAATGTGCATTGAAAAGTTGAGTAACAGCTTTTAATGTTTGTTATTCTTTAATTTAAAAACATTTGTCAATATTACATTTGCAAAGATAATAAAAATATAAACTGACCCAAATTATTAGCTATTTATAGTAGTATTCATGACCTTTAAACACCAACATTAATAACTAATTTGAGTAAATTATATCGTTATGATTTTTTTTAACAAGTATTTAATCAAAATGAATTATAATATTGATTTGCCTATTTCAAGTTGGATGTGTGTTATAATTTTCCTAATATTGTGGAAATTTATTTATTTTGAGAGTATGTATTTTATTATTAGCTCTAAATTTTACAAATAAAGATGAAATCAGTCATAAATTTATCATTTTTTTTTCTTTTACTAGTTTCCACGTCATGTTCGAAAGATTATGATACCCGATTAAGAGGCAAATGGCAGATGAAATCAGAACTTAACTCTGTTGGTTCACATCCAGTTGATTCGGTATACTATAATTTTGATAATCACATATTTCAGATTCAAGCTGCAACCCAAGCTATTTCGAAAGATAACTTTATTGATTTAAAATATGTGCCAGCTTATGTTGGCGTGTTTTATCAAAACGACGATTCTTTGTTAATGCGTTTTGTAGATTCTACGTTTATAAAAAGTGTATTGAAGGTTCCATCGTTGGGATGGAAAACCTCAGAACGAACCTTTAAAATTGTGCAGATAACAAACTCTCGGTTGGTTTTAAAAGATGCTAAGTCTGAATATATCTTTAGTAAATTCTAGTAACATGTTTTTTGCAAACTCTATTTTCAAAATTGAATCAATGAATTATTTAGGATCAGTATCACATTTTCGATATATTTATTTAATTATTCTTTTTGTTGTCACAATTTTTTCTGATGCAAGTGCACAAATAGATTATAAAATTGAGAGTATTGGTCGTGTAGGCAATGGTACAAACTCACCTTTTTGGTTCAATAACAACCAACAAGGTTTGGCTACTAATGAACTCAGTAGTGGATATCTTCGGGCATCTTTAAGCAAAGAGTTTTCAGATTCTACCCGTAAATGGGAATATCGTTTCGGTGTTGACGTTATGAAGTCAACTGGATATCAGACTAATCCATTGTTTCAACAGCTCTATTTTGATATTCGCTACAAAAAGGCAATTTTATCTGTCGGAAGTAAAGAGTCTTTTGGAATTCTTAAAAATCAAGAGCTTAGTAGTGGTGGCTTCTCTTGGTCTGGGAATGCACGTCCAATACCACAGTTCAAAATTGAGACAGATGGATATTTATCATCTTCAAAAATTTTTCATCGAAGACTCAAATTGAAAATGGAGATGTCTTATGGTTGGTTCACGGATGAAGCATATATAAAACAAGTGATGGGTAAATCCACTGATAATGTACTTTATCATGCAAAAAAAGGTATTCTCAAATATGATTTTAAAAATGAAAAATGGTCGGCTTATGGTGGTTTTGAAACTTATGCACAATTTGGTGGTGATAGAAAAGATTTGAAGCAATATTTTATGGTCTTATTTCCTACACAAGGGGATAGTAAGAGTGGAATTATAGATCAGGTGTACGTTTTTGGAAGCAGTCGAGGAAGTTGGCATATTATGGGAAGTTATCACCCAAAGGCATTTGAACTCAATGCGTATATCGAGAATTTTTTTGACGATTTTTCAGGATTAATAAAACAAAATAGGTTGGATGGTCTTTGGGGATTGGAGTATAAAAATAAAGAGTTGAAAAATAGTGGCGTCCGAGCTGCTGTTTTAGAATATTTTCAAAGTACAGATCAAAGTGGTCCTATACATTGGGCGATTCACGATACACCAAATACGAAGCTAACCGAATATAGTGCTACTGGTTCAGATGGTTATTTTAATAGTGTATATAATGAAGCTTGGTCGCATTGGGGTATGATGGCAGGTAATCCTTTAATTTCATCTCCAATTTATGGAAAGAATGGGATAGTTGGGATTTTTAATAATCGTGTAAAAGCTATCCATGCTGGTATTACTTACAAATTCAGTAATAGTTTAGATTTGAAAGCTTTGGCCACATATAGCTTAGGTTGGGGTACTTTTGAAATACCATTTCGTCGTATCTCTACTGATAATATGTCTATGTTTGAGCTTAAATATTCACCACAGAATTTTAAAGGTTGGCATTTTTTTCTATCAACAGGAATAGATAGGGGCGATTTATATGGAAACAATAATGGTTTCTCCTTTAAGATATCAAAAGAAGGAGTTTTATTATCTCGATAATAATTTTTTTTAATAAAAATGCCCTGAATTTAAGTTATTCACTTAAAAACAGAGCATCTCATTTGTGGTGACCTAATAGACTATTCGATAATAATCAACGCATTGTTTTTCGACACTTTATCGCCAGCTTTGACCAAAACATCTACCACTTTCCCAGAGATTGGCGCAGCTACTTTGTTTTGCATCTTCATTGCTTCGTGAATCAAAACAATTTGTCCTTTTTTTACAGATTGACCTACTTTTACATCGACACTCAAAATTGTGCCAGGTAAAAAGGCGCGAATCTCGCCTTCGGGAACTTTTTCCCAAATAGGTCTATTAATGAATTTGCGCGTTAGCGTCGTTTTATATTTACGAGCAGTAACTGCAAAGTCAACTAATTCTAGTTCTTTATTTTCTTGTTCCATTCTGTTGATTTTAAATAATTAAGATAACTGATTTTAAATTTCTGTTATTCAATCAATGATTTGAAATCAGAATGGTGGAATTCCATGTTTTTTGATGGGACGAATTTCGTCTTTCGTACGAGACATCTCCAGCGTATGAAGTAACAAATCACGTGTTTCTTTAGGCTCAATAACCGCATCGATAAATCCATTAGCAGCTGCTACATAAGGATTTGCGAATTTATCAATATATTCTTGAACTTTAAGTTGACGCATTTCATCTGGATTCTCAGCTTCCATAATTTCCTTGCGGAAAATAATATTGGCAGCACCTTCAGGTCCCATTACGGCAATTTCGGCACTTGGTAAGGCAAATACAAAATCTGCTCCAAGGTGACGAGAGTTCATCGCAATGTAGCCACCACCGTAGGCTTTACGCAGAATAACGGTAATCTTTGGCACTGTCGCTTCAGAATAAGCATACAATACTTTTGCACCGTGACGAATAACACCCGCATGCTCCTGATCTACCCCTGGCAAATAGCCTGGCATATCTTCGAGTGTGACAATCGGAATATTAAATGCATCGCAATAACGAATAAAGCGAGCTGCTTTGTCAGAACTATCGCAATCTAATACACCAGCTAACACCATGGGCTGATTAGCTACAAAACCTACAGTTTCGCCATTCATACGGCCAAAACCGATGACGATATTAGCAGCAAAAAGCTCTTGGATTTCAAAAAAGTCTGAGTTGTCGATAATTGATCTCAAGACATCACGCACATCGTAAGGTTGTTTTGGATTCGAAGGAATAATATCTTCGATGCTTTTTTTGATGGTTGGTTTTTGTGGTTTTACTGATGTTGCCTTTGTCGAATTATTCCAAGGAATAAACGTTATCAGTTTTTTGATTTGATCGAAGCACTCTTGTTCACTTCTAGCAAAAAAGTGTGCATTACCTGTAATTTCTGCATGCACACGAGCGCCGCCCAAATCTTCCATTGAAATCTCTTCGCCAATTACAGTCTTGATAACACTTGGACCTGTAATAAACATGTTTGAAATACCATCTACAACAAACACAAAGTCTGTCAATGCTGGCGAATAAACTGCACCACCTGCACAAGGACCTAAAATAACTGAAAGTTGAGGAATTACCCCAGATGCAATCGTGTTACGGTAGAAGATTTCGCCATAACCAGCCAATGCACCCACACCTTCTTGGATACGAGCACCACCCGAATCATTGATACCGATAATGGGTATTTTCATCTTTAGGGCATGATCCATAATTTTGGTAATCTTGCGAGCATGTTTTAAACCCAAAGAACCCCCTTCAACGGTAAAGTCCTGAGCATAAATACAAATTGGAGCACCGTAGATTGTACCTGTACCGGTGATAACTCCGTCTCCCGCCAACTCTTTTTTGTCCATTCCAAAATCGCGAACTTCGTGTTTCACAAAAAGATCGTACTCTTTGAATGAATTCTTGTCCATCAACGCTAAAATACGCTGACGAGCAGTCATTTTTCCTTTAGCCTCTTGTTTTGCAATAGCAGCTTCGCCACCACCCATCTCAATTTTGGCTTTCTTCTCGCGAAGAGTTTGGATGTTCTTCTTTAAACTTGTCATAATTTATATATTTACAAAAATTGAAGTCATTTTTTGAGCGGAGCAATCCGATAGTCGGTACTTACTTTGCCTGAAAGAATAGCATTTAATTTTCCTTTGATGAGCTGTTTACGAATCAGTGAAATATGATCGATAAACATTTTCCCCTCTATGTGGTCATATTCGTGCTGAATAACACGAGCAGCGTAACCGTCAAATTCCTCTTCGTGATCCACGAATTTTTCATCCATGTATTTGATTCTAATTTTATTTTTGCGAATAACATTTTCATGAATGTGTGGAAGGCTTAAACAGCCCTCTTCCAATGATTCATCATCACCCATTCGCTCTATGATTTGTGCATTAATCATCGTATATCGACGATCTTTATATTCAGGAAATTTTTTGCTGAAAGCGGTAAGGTCAATTACAAACAATCGAATACTCAATCCTACCTGCGGTGCTGCAAGACCTACACCATCGGCGTAATACATGGTTTCCCACATATTGGTGAGCAATTTGTCGAAATCTGGATATTCAGGTGAAATGTTTTCGGCTATTTTGCGTAAAACAGGTTGGCCATATAGATAAACAGGAAGTTTCAATTTGATATAAATTACGTTTGCGAATCGGTTTATTTGAAGCGTCGGCTTTCCATATAGCTCTGTAAAATGATTACAGCGCTGATTTCATCGACCAATGCTTTGTTTTGTCTTTCTTTTTTTTTGAGACCGCCATCAATCATCGCTTGATGTGCCAATGCCGAAGTGAATCGTTCATCCACCATCTCTACTGGTATTGAAGGAAAACTTTTTTTTAATAAATTGACAAAAGGGGTGATGTATTTCATACTCTCTGAAGGCTCGTTATTCATCTGTTTAGGTAACCCGACAACGAACAATTCAACTGGTTCTTTTTCGATGTAGGTTTTAAGGAAAGAGATTGTGTCGCTGCTTTTTACAGTGCATAATCCGTTGGCTATCAGTTTTAAAACATCTGTAGTTGCCAAGCCCGTTCTTTTCTTTCCGTAATCTATTGAAATAATTCTACCCATAGAGAGTGCAAAGATAGTAATTATTTGTAAAACTTTGTCAATGAGTGGCAAAGCTGGAAGCGTTCTAAATACGGAGAAAAAGAGTTGAATGGGTTGATCGTTTAGGAGTAGAAATAAGAAATCCGACAAAATGCACGAAGCAAATTGTCGGATTTAAAATTTGGGGGTGTGATGATTAGTGACAGCCACAACCTGAACCACAACCACCACCTGCATGTGCATGCTCGTGTTCGTGCTCATCTTCTTCTGTGCCACAACCACCACTTCCGCAGCTTCCGCAGCCACCTGAACCACAGCCACCACCTGATGTGAGTGCTGCTAATTCAACTTCTGTTGCATCACGTACTTCAAGTACTTCTCCAATGAAGTGGAGGGTTTCTCCTGCCAATGGGTGATTAAAATCAAGAACAACAACGTCCTCTTTTACTTCAACTACACTTGCATTCATACGATTACCCATATTGTCCATCATTGGGATAACGTTACCTGCAAAAATAACTTTATCATCAAATACGCCATCCACTTCAAACATATTGCGTGGAAGATCCATCACATGCTCGTCATCATATTCACCATACGCATTTTCAGCAGGGATTACGAAATCGAATTTACTTCCTACTTTCATTCCTGCAAGGTTATCTTCGAATGCTTCAAGCATTTGACCTGTTCCTGAAATGAATGTTAAAGGTGCCTGTGTTGTTGCTTGTTCCATCAACTCAGGGGTTTCGCCTTCTCCACCTACGAACAAATCATACGTGGCAGCTACAAATTTTCCGGTTTTAATTTCCATATTGTTTTCTTAGTGTTTCCTTTTCAGGAGATTATTAATTGAGATTTGTCTTGATTATTTCTGTTATTGTATTGATTCAATCTAAATAACAAAGTTGTCACCATTTTGTTTCGATAAATATGGGTGCAAAATTAGTTATAATTTGTGAAAACGACATTGAATAAAGGTTACAGTGCTAATTTTTCTTTCAAAAATTGTCCCGTAAATGAGGTTTCGCAAGCCACTACTTCTTCTGGAGTTCCCGTGCAAACAAGATATCCACCCTTATTTCCACCTTCTGGGCCAAGGTCGATGATGTGATCAGCACATTTTATCACATCTAGATTGTGCTCAATAATCATTACCGTATGACCTTTGTCTATCAGCGCATTGAAGGCTTTCAACAACGTTTTTATGTCGTGAAAATGTAATCCAGTCGTAGGTTCATCGAATACGAAAATGGTCGATTCGTTTTTCTCACCACTTAAGAATAGAGCCAATTTTACACGTTGATTCTCACCACCCGAAAGGGTAGAAGAGGATTGCCCCATTTTGATATACCCGAGACCAACATCGAGTAGAGGTTGCAATCGTTTTATTATTTTCTTTTCGGTGGATCCAGCGTTTTCAGAAAAAAACTCGGTGGCTTCTCTGACCGTCATTTCAAGTATATCGAAGATGTTTTTACCTCTATATTCTACATCAAGTGTATCTTGTTTGAATCGTTTTCCGTGACAAGCATCGCAAACAAGTTCTAAATCAGCCATAAACTGCATCTCTACAGTAATAGTTCCTTCGCCTTTACACTCTTCGCATCGTCCTCCTTCTACATTGAATGAGAAGTGTGCAGGAGTGAATCCGAGTTGTTTAGACAGCGCTTGATCAGAATAGAGTTTGCGAATTTCATCATATGCCTTCAAATAGGTTGCTGGATTAGAGCGTGATGATTTTCCAATCGGATTTTGATCGACAAATTCAATGCCGTGTATCAAATGCAAATCACCACCCATTTCGGTGTAGATTCCTGTCTTATCGGTATTGGCTTCGAAGTGTTTGTTTACTGCTTGATAAAAGACGTCCCGAATCAAAGATGATTTTCCTGAACCACTTACACCTGTAATCAAGGTAAGGACATTCAATGGAAATTTTACATCAATTCTTTTCAGATTATTTTGTGCAACTCCTTTGAGTTCGATATAATTCTGCCAACGACGATGAAACGAAGGAATTTCTATTACCTCTTCTCCTGTCAGATATTTGACAGTATGACTTTTGCCAGCTGCTTGCAGATTATTTGCATCGCCTTGATAGACGACTTCGCCACCCAAACGACCAGCATCAGGTCCAATATCGATGATATAGTCTGCTGCCCTAATAATCTCTTCGTCGTGCTCCACTACAATGACGGTGTTGCCCATTTTTTGCAATTTTCGCAATACGTTTATAAGTAAATCAGTATCTCTGGAATGTAATCCAATGCTAGGCTCATCCAAGATATAGAGTGACCCAACTAATCCGCTACCAAGTGAAGTGGATAGATTGATACGTTGGCTTTCACCGCCGGAAAGCGAGGCAGAAAGTCGATTGAGCGTGAGATATCCTAACCCTACATCAAGCAGAAATTGAATTCGATTATTTATTTCGAGAAGCAACCGTTTTGCTACTACTTGGTCGTGATCGTTTAGTTTTAATTGATTGAAGAACTCTTTCAATTCGTTGATCGGCATCGTTACCAAATCGGTAATCACATGACCCTCGATCTTTACGTTCATCGCTTGTGTTTTGAGTCGGCTACCTTTGCAATCGGGACAGGTTGTTTTGCCACGGTAGCGCGCCAACATCACACGGTATTGTATTTTGTATTGATTCTCCTCTAGCATCAGAAAAAATTGATTGATGCCGTCGAAGAAAATATTTCCGTTCCAAAGTGTCTCTTTTTCCTTATTTGTAAGCTGATAATATGGTCTGTGTATCGGAAAATCGCATTTTTGAGCATTACGAATCAAAAAAGTTTTCCATTCGCTCATTTTTTCACCTTTCCAGCAAACTACTGCATCTTCATAGATTGATAGCGCCTTGTTTGGAACCACTAAATCTTCGTCGATGCCCATCACCCGACCAAAACCTTCACAACGAGGGCAGGCACCAGCAGGGCTGTTGAAGCTAAACATCAGATCGGTAGGCTCTTCGAAAATAATACCATCCGCTTCGAAACGTTTCGAGAATCGAATGCTCTCTTCACCACCTTCGGCATAAAATTTTACCAAACAACTACCTCGTCCTTCGAAGAAAGCTGTTTCTACCGAGTCTGTTAATCGACTGATGGTGTCTTGTTCTTGGGAAGTAGAAAGTCTATCAATCAGAAGAAGTAAATTTTCGTGGTTTAATAGTTTTTTATCTTGCAAAACCTCTTCTATGCGGTAGAACTTTCCGTCAGCTTCTACACGATTAAATCCCTGCTTCATCAACACATCGAGATGAGCCGTCATATCGCGTTCTTCGGGGAGATGTATTTCGCAGAAAACAGCTAATCGAGTGTCGATAGGGTAGGTTTTCATTTTCTCAACTACATCTTCGGCGGAGTGTTTTTTTACAAATTCACCAGTTACTGGCGATGTAGTTCTACCTATTCTAGCAAAAAGCAATCGTAAATAGTCATAAATTTCTGTAGAAGTACCCACTGTTGAGCGTGGGTTTCTAGTGTTCACTTTTTGTTGAATGGCTATTGCTGGTGGAATACCTTTGATATAGTCGCATTCGGGTTTGCTCATTCGTCCCAGGAATTGCCTGGCGTAAGATGACAAACTCTCCACATAGCGTCGTTGACCTTCGGCGTAGAGTGTGTCGAATGCTAACGATGATTTGCCGGAACCTGATAATCCAGTAATTACGATGAGCTTGTTGCGTGGGATTTCTACATCAATATTCTTGAGGTTATTTACCCGAGCACCTTTGATATAGATATATTTATTTTCAGACATAGATTGACTTTCAAAAAAAGAATTTGCAAAGTTACGCTATAATTTTCATTCGAAGAAGAGATGCATTCGTGTTTCTACATCATAAAAAAGATGTTGCTAGTATTATTTGAAATATTCTTTAAGATATGTGACTTTTGTTGAAAAAATATGAAGTAAACTTGAAACTAATTATTAGTTTTGCGTTTCCAAAAATATATTGAAGAAGAACACTCCATTTTCTGCAGAATTACATCAAAATTGATAACTTTAAACTAAAAAATAGAATTATGGAATCAAAGAATTTTAGTATTGTTCATCGTTTGTTGCATTGGAGTATTGCCTTGGCAATCTTGGTATTGGTTGTTACTGCTTTACTAAGAATGACTTGGTTTGATAAGCACGGTGTTGGCCAAATTATTCAAGATAATTTGCAATTAATGAATATTTCTTTGGATAACGAACATGCAGATGTGATTGCTAAGCGAATCGCAAAACCAATGTGGGATTGGCATATTTATACAGGCTATGCCCTGATAGGATTATATATTTTGCGAATGATTCATCTTTTTGCCAATGGAATGCAATTTCCAAATCCTTTCGATAAATCAAATACACTGAAACAAAAAGCACAAGGAGTTACCTATATTGTTTTCTATATATTATTAGGAATAACCACTTTAACTGGATTCTTGTTGTTGTTTGGCCCCACTCGTTTTCGATATACTTCCGAAATTATTCATGACCAATCCATCTATTATTGCTTGGCATTTATTGTGATGCATTTTGGAGGAATCATTGTTACCGAACTATTCCTGACGAGAGGAGTCGCCTCTAAAATGATTCATGGAGTGGAAGAATAAAGAAAAACTTAAATCAAATTCATAGAAAGGAAGAGTTACTCGCTAAATCGAGCAATTCTTCCTTTTGTTTTTTGCTCAATCATAATGGGTACTTTCTCTTCAATGACAGCACTTGTGTCTAGATTTAATGCTTTCACATCAGTAATACTCATTCCTCTAATCGAATTATGAATACTCATCACGAAATTTTCATGAGGAGGAAGTTTATAGTCATTGGTTAGCACGCGAGCTAAATTTACGAATAGAAAGTCCGTTGGAATTTCGTGCTTTTTCAACGAGTCATAAGGACTAATCAAATTGATTTCTCCACTTTTTACCAAATCTTCGAGCACTTGATGAAAATATAGATTAATTCGGCGTTCTACCTTGAACCCTAGTCTAAAATCAATTTTAATCAAAATCCCAGGTATGACATGATGTACTTGATATTCGAAGGTGTCGGGTGTATCGAGGCTATCGATGTGTAAAAACCAGTACGTATCGGCTCTTTTGGGCTGTTTGTTGAAAATAGAATAGATAATCTTCGCTTCAATCTGCTTCAGTCGGTTGGCTTTTGTGATGTAAACTAGGTTTGAGCTAATTTTTGGAATGGAAACGTCTTTACTTAAGGCTACAAACATTTCGGTGTATTTGTTCAGATTGACAAAAGAGATATAACGATTCTTGATTCTTCGTCCGAAAAACCAACCATACATAATGATGAAAAATAGCAATGCCAAAACAATGCTAAACCAACCACCATTCATGAATTTATGTAAATTGGCAAACAAAAACATGGTTTCAATCACCAAAAATATAGCTATAATCAATACATGCAGAATTCTATTAAGCTTAACCGATTTCAGGAAACTGTTGAGCAATAGCGTTGTCATAATCATGGTTAAGGAGATTGACAAACCGTATGCAGCCTCCATGTTTTCAGATTTCTTGAAGAATAACACCGCAACAGAGCATGCAATCCATAAAAACCAATTGACAAAAGGAATATAGACCTGACCTTTCACCACAGTAGGATAGGATATTTTTATTTTTGGCCAGAAATTAAGTGTAACCGCTTCACTGATTAAGGTATACGATCCACTGATTAATGCCTGACTGGCAATCACAGCGGCGGCTGTTGCTAAAATAATTCCAGGTAAAATAAACCAAGGGGGCATACTTGCGAAAAATGGATTTACATTTTTGGCGATATCCACATGATTGAGTACCCAAGCCCCTTGTCCAAAATAATTCAGCAGAAGGGAGATTTTGACAAAAATCCAAGTGATGCGTATATTCTTAATCCCGCAATGTCCTAAATCTGAATAGAGTGCTTCAGCACCAGTGGTTGCAAGAAATACGGCTCCAAGCAATAAAATTCCACCAGGATAAAGTGCAAGCAATTCGATGGCATATTTGGGGTTCAACGCATAGAGTACCTGCGGATGTGTCACAATTTGATTAATTCCCAAGGCACCTAAGACAAAGAACCACAGAAACATCACCGGTCCAAATGATTTGCCGATGAAATTGGATCCAAATTGTTGTATAAAAAAGAGTGTCGATAAAATAGCCAAAACAACAGGAATGACTGGTATGGTATTGTTTATTAAATGCAAACCTTCAACGGCCGATGTGACTGTAATTGCAGGAGTGATAATACCATCCGCTAAAAGGGCACTACCTCCAATCATTGTGAGGATTGATAAGGGTGTTGATTTCTTTTTAATAAGAGCAAACAGTGCGAAAATGCCGCCTTCGCCGTGGTTGTCTGCTCGTAGGGTGATGGTGACGTATTTGATGGATGTTTGAAGTGTTAATGTCCAAAAGACGCATGAAATTGCGCCGTAAATAAGTAGTTCGTTGACCTCTTGAGCGCCTGAAAGAATGGCTTTGATGACGTAGAGTGGACTTGTTCCGATATCGCCGTAAACAATTCCTAAGGTGACAATCAGTCCGGCAAAGGTAATTTTATTGATTGCACTGGAAGTTTTAGATGTACTCATCTTTTTATTCAATTTGAATTGACATTTTTTAGAAAATGCGTGCAAATGTAATAGTAAGTTTTATTGATTGTTATCGCAACTCTAGATATAATTTCGATAATTAACAGAAAAAAACACTTTGAGTCACGTGCCAGAGACTGAAAATCGAAAAAGTACAATATATAATTAACAAAACGGCTCAAATCTGAAGTCAGATTTGAGCCGTAAAAGTTATGAGAAAATCTTGACTACAATACTGCTAAAGCAGCCTCGTAGTTTGGTTCTTCTACTGTTTCTGGTACCAATTCGTTGTAGATTACTTGACCGTTTTCGTCAACTACCACAACCGAACGTGCGAAAAGACCAGCCAAGGGACCGTCAACGATTTGTACACCGTAATCAGCACCAAATTTAGCGTCGCGGAATGCAGAAGCAGTTACCACGTTTTCGATTCCTTCTGTTGTGCAGAAACGACCGCTTGCAAATGGAAGGTCTTTAGAGATGCCCAAAACTACAGTGTTTGATTTTTTTGCTGCCTCTACGTTAAATTTACGTACTGACGCTGCACAAACTGCTGTATCTAAGCTGGGAAAAATATTCAAAACTACTTTCTTACCTTTCAAGTCAGCCAATGTTTGGTTGCTAAGGTCGTTTTTTACTAATTCGAATGCTGGAGCTGCGCTACCTACTACTGGTAATTCACCTGCTGTGTTGAAAGGATTACCTTTTAATGTTACTGTTGCCATAATTGCAATTAAATTATTGTTTGATTTTTTATAATAATATGTTTTATACCCAAAATAACAGCACTGTTTAGGAATTGTTCGAAGCCAAGTGCAATTTTTTTTTATTACAAATATGAGAATCGCAAAATTGAAATGAAAAAGCCGAATCTTTCGACTCGGCTTTCAATTATTTGTTTTTTTCTAATTCAATGATTCGAGAAATCTGGAAATTCATCTCTTCAATTTTATGTTCAATTATATCCCAAACTAATTCATAATCGACACCGAAATAATGGTGTATCAATTTATCCCTCATTCCCGCCATTGCTTTCCATTCCATTTCGGGATAAAGAAGTCTTATTTCATCAGGAATCTTTTTTGAAGCTTCACCAATAATCTCAAGACTTCTTGAAAATGCTCTTTTCAACGTCTCATTGGTTTCAAATCTCTCAAAAGTGATGTTTTCTGACTCTTTTTCAAGATAATCTAATTCATCTTTGATGTGCAATAAATATTCAATGATTGAACGTGACATAGATGGTTTCTTTATCGATGGATGATTTCAAATGGCGGCTAATGCCTTTCTCTGTAAGTAAATCGACTTTGTGATTAAATAGAGTCTCCAAATATTCTGAAAGAGAAAAAAAACTTGAATAGGATTTCTTCCCTTTTTCGAATTCAACAATTAAATCAATGTCTGAGTGATTGGTTTGTTCATTGCGAACAAATGATCCAAACAATCCTATTTTGACAATACCAAATTGTTCAAAAACAGTGTGATTGCTTCTAATAAGTTCGATAATTGATTCTTTATTTTGGATTTGTTTCCCCATTGATAGTAAACTTTATGTTAAAAAGGTAATTGAAAATTAGAAGAATATAATTACTGAGTAACTCAATTATTCATTTGCTTTCACTTCACTCCAGTTCTTTTCAACAATGCATCAATGGTTGGTTCCTGACCACGGAATCGTTTGTAGAGAACCATCGGATCTTCGGTGCCACCTTTTTTGAGGATGTTTTCGCGGAACGAATTTGCCACCTCTTTGTTGAAGATTCCCTTTTCTTTGAATACAGAAAACGCATCCGCATCGAGTACTTCTGCCCATTTGTAGCTGTAGTAGCCAGCAGCATAACCTCCCGCAAAAATATGACTAAAAGCAGGACTGATAGCGACACCTTCCACTATTGGCATGATTTGTGTCTTCTTGCAAGCTTCGGTTTCGAAGGTAACAGCATCGCCAGTGTAAGGTGTTTTAAGTGTGTGCCAAGCCATATCGAGGAACCCGAAATTCAACTGACGAACAGAGAAATAGGCTATGTTGAAATTGTCGGCATCTTTGATTTTTTGAATCAATTCAGCAGGCATCTTTTCACCGGTTTTGTAATGAAATGCAAACCGATCTAGAAACTCTTTTTCGCTCAACCAATTCTCCATTACTTGCGAAGGCAATTCCACAAAATCACGATAGACACTGGTGCCTGAAAGTGATTCGTAGGTACATTCTGTCAACATGCCATGCAGCGAGTGACCAAACTCATGTAAGAATGTGTTAACTTCATCATAGCTCAATAAGGCTGGTTTCGATTCAGTTGGGCGAGTGAAGTTCATCACAATGGATACTTGCGGGCGTTGTTCTTTGCCGTGCTCCACTTTTTGACCTCTAAATTCTGTCATCCATGCGCCGTTTCGTTTGCCTGATCGTGGGTGGAAGTCGGTGTATAAAACGGCGATAAACTTCTTCTTTGCATCATAAACCTCGAACGCCTCTACTTCAGCATGGTAAACAGGAATCTTGCTGTTTTTCTTGAAGGTTAGACCATAAAGTTCAGTCGCCAATCCGAAAACGCCTTTTTTTACATTCTCCAACTCAAAATAGGGGCGGAGCATCTCATCGTTGAGGTCGTATTTGCTATCTTTTAGTTTTTCGCTGTAGAATGACCAATCCCATGGCATTACGGTGATATTTTTATTTTCAGATCCAATGGCGAAGCCTTGTACTGCAGCATATTCTTGTTTGGCAACTGGTTTGTAGGCATCCAATAATTTATTCAATAAATCATATACATTTGTCTCGTTTTTCGCCATACGGTTTTTGAGTGCATAAGTAGCATAGTCGGGATATCCCATCAATTGAGCAATCTCCATACGCAATTTTGCAATTTGTTTCAGGTTTTCACGGTTGTCGTATTCGTTTCCATTCATCCCTTTGCTGTTGTAGGCGTGATAAAGTTTCTCACGTAAATCTCGTCGTTCAGCATATTTCATAAAGGCAATGTAGCTAGGAGCTGATAAATCGAAAATCCAACCCGTTTGCTCTTTCTTTTTAGCCTTCATAGCAGCAGCATCCACTACATCTGATGGCAGACCAGCCAATTCACCTTTGTCAGTCAATAGTAGCGTGTAATTGTTGGTCTCTTTCAATACATTTTGTCCGAAGTTGAGTGTCGCTTGCGAAAGATCGGTACTCAATTTGCGAAAAGTCTCTTTGTCTTTCTCTGAAAGATTTGCTCCGTTCTTTTCGAAACTGTCGAATGTATTTTCGGTCAATTTCTTTTGTTCAGTAGTTAAACCGAGTTTCTCGCGTTGGTCATAAACAGCTTTTACACGAGCAAAAAGCTTCTCGTTGAGGTTGATATTATTGCTGTGTTCAGTCAGTTTGGGAGATATCTTTTGCGAAATATCCATCATCTCATCGTTGCTTTCGGCACTGTTGAGGTTAAAGAAAACGCTGCTTACGAAACTCAATAACTCGCCAGAGTGTTCCAATGCCTCAATGGTATTGACAAAAGTGGGAGCTTGTGTATTGTTAGTGATTTCGTCAATCTCTTTGTTGTGACGTTTCATTCCCTCTTCGAAAGCAGGTTCGTAATCTGCATTTTTGATTTTGTCAAACGGTGCGGTTTCAAACGGGGTGTTAAGTTTTGATAAAAACGGATTTGTTGCTTGTGTCATAGTTACGCTGATAAACAGGATTGCTGTAAATAATAATTCTTTTCTTTTCATACTCTCTCTTCTCTAAATGTTTAAACAGCAAAAATAGGGAAAATGATTTATTAAGAATCTTTTTTTGTGATTTTTATAGATTAGATAGAATAACCGAATCAAATACAAAAATTAGCACGTTAAAATTCTAATCTGTTAGCGTACTTTATTTCATGATTACATAAATACATCATTTACAAATCGAAAGTCTTTTTAAATTTGGGCGTAGTTCGATGTTTGGTCGCCTGTTCGTAGGCGTATCCAATCGAAATCAAAGTTGGCTCGGTGTATGCTGTTCCGAAGAAATTGATACCAACTGGCAACCCGAAAATAGTACCCGCCGGAACAGTAATGTGAGGATATCCCGCCATGGCAGCAATGCCTGTACTGTAATAGATTCCGTAATCGCCATTTACTTCATCGATGCAATTGGCAGGCCCAATCACTGGTTCGCAAATGGCATCCAGATTGTATTTTTTCAATGCATTATCGATGGCATTTCGTGATCCTGTGTATGTAATTTCGAGAGCAGCTATATATTCTGCACTTTTCAAATCCCCCTTTGCCTCTGACATTTCAAAATATTCTTGTTTGAAATAGGGCATTACTTTCGATTCATTCTCTAAATTAAACTGGATGATTTCTTTTAGCGTTTTTAGCGTTGAATTTGAACGAGATAAATATTTATTTACGCCCTCTTTTAACTCATAGCACAACACATTTGTCTCAGCATCGTTCACTGATTTGTCCGTAATAAGTGGTTCTATTTCTATAATATGAGCTCCTTCACTTTTCATTTTCTCTAGCGCTTTATTGAATAAATCATCAACGCCTTCGTGTCTCTTTAGAAATGATTTATCAATACCGATACGTTTTCCGTTCAACCCATTTTTATCTAGAAAAGTGCTGTAGTCGATTGGATTTTTTGCTTTGGAATTGTTTGTTGTTGGGTCTTCCTCATCTACTCCACAAAGAAGTCCGAGGAAAATGGCAGCATCTTTTACAGTTCTAGTCATCGGTCCAGCAGTATCTTGTGTGGCAGAAATAGGAATGATTCCTGAACGACTCCATAAACCTACGGTAGGTTTGATGCCCACAATTCCACAAATTGATGCTGGTGCACAAATCGAACCATTGGTTTCGGTGCCGATAGCGACTGCACATAAGTTGGCAGCTACAGCCGCTCCTGAGCCAGCACTCGAGCCAGATGTGGATCGGTCTAGCATGTATGGATTTTTGGTTTGACCGCCACGACTGCTCCATCCACTGCAAGAGCGCATAGAGCGAAAGTTTGCCCATTCACTCAAGTTTGTTTTCCCTAAAATAACAGCTCCCGATTCTCGTAATTTTTTTATGATAAATGCATCTTTCAAAGCCTTGTTATGTTGCAATGCTAATGATCCAGCACTAGTTATCATATTATCGGAAGTGTCAATGTTGTCTTTTATCAAAACAGGTATTCCGTGGAGCAAGCTTCTTATTTTTCCATTTTTTCTTTCTATATCCATTGTCTTCGCAATACTTATTGCATCGGGATTTATCTCTATAACAGCATTTATGGCAGGACCTTTTTTGTCAATCGCAGCGATTCTGTTCAAATATAGTTGTGTGATTTGTTCTGAATTGATATCGCCACTCGACATTTTTTCCTGAAGTTCTGTAATCGTTACTTCATTCAATTCGAAATTGTCTTCGAAGTTGTTTTCTTTCTTTTTTTTGTCATGATTGATATTGACAGCATTTACCAAATTGCTATGGAATAGCGATAGCCCAGTTAGCGTGAGGCCTACATTGGTTATAAAATTTCGTCGTTTCATCAGCAAATATTTTTTATGTTGTTGCGATTAAAAATATCTCTCCAGATGCAGGATATAGATCATCTGTTCTATTTGCAAAATAGAGCTGTTTCATTTCTTTTGTAGATATTGTCTTTGCTTTTTTAAAGCCAGCTTCACGAGCTAAAGCCAGTATTTCATCAGGTGCAAAAAAACTGATCATAGGTGTTCCTGATGCATGTGCGCCTTTTATTGACATTTCTATTAATGGTTTATCATCTTCATCAACCAATTCAATGGGTAAATTGAAAGTCATGGCAAGCGTTGATCCAGACGCGAATGTCGCTATTTGATTTAGAGTTGATATAATCGCCTCCTTTGTTAAATATAACGTAACGCCTGTACTAGCAATTACACTCTTTTTATTTTTGTCAAATTTTCCTTTCATCAACGCCTCATACCATGAATCGGTTTCAAAATCAACCGGAACAAAGTGTAAATAATTAGGAACCCCATAACCCAGTTCTTTTAATCGTTCTTGTTTCCAAGTTAACGTATCAGGGTGGTCAATTTCGAATATATGAAGGTTAGTATCTTCATTTAATCTTCGTTGAGCAAAGGTGTCAAGTCCCGACCCAAGTATTACATATTGACTGACGCCCTGTTTAATTTGTTCCATTAATAGATCTTCAACATATCTAGCACGAGCTACAATGGAAGCTCTAATGCGTTTGGTGAATTTCATATCAGGTCGTTGTTGCCAATCTTCAGTTGGATCAATTAATTTTAATCCAATTTCGTCTTCAAATACAAATGGTTGAGCATCAATTTGACTGTGTAAAGCTCTCCACAATGCTGTTCTTATTGCTGTGTTATTTGGTGTCATTTTTTTGAAATTTATTTCATTTTTGATTTAAAAAAATACATAAACAGAAATATGGGTTTAATCATAATTCTGTTTATGTTTCAAAAAATTGCTGAATGACAGCTATTTGCTTATTCTACTAATACATCGGAATGATCATTAATTTTTTCACTTTTTTGTTATAGCAAATTACTTGCTAACTCAGATAATTTGCTTCGTTCGCCTTTCAGCAGATTGATATGGGCAAACACCTCTTGACCTTTCATTTTGTCAATCAAATACGCTAATCCATTGGATTCGGCATCAAGATAAGGAGAGTCAATCTGTTGAATATCACCTGTAAATACCATTTTAGTTCCTTCGCCAGCACGAGTTACTATCGTTTTCACTTCATGGGGAGTAAGGTTTTGAGCTTCATCAATAATGCAAAAAGTTTCGGACAAACTTCTCCCACGAATGAATGCTAAAGCTTCGATTATCAACTGGTTGTTGACAAGCATGTCATCAATTATTTTGCTGTCGGGTGAAGAGGGCAGAAATTGATGTTTAATAACCGACAGATTGTCGAAAAGCGGTTGCATGTAAGGCGCAATTTTTTGTTTTTCGTCACCTGGTAAAAATCCGATGTCTTTGTTTGCCAACGAAACAATCGGGCGGGCGAGGAGTATTTGCTTATATTCCTGATGTTGTTTGAGGGCTGATGCCAATGCTAGAAGGGTTTTTCCCGTTCCGGCTTTCCCTGTGATAGCTACTAATTGCACATCTTTGGCATTGAGCACCTCAAAAGCGAAACTTTGCTCTGCATTGCGAGGTTCTATTCCATAGTTTTTGTCCTTTTTAATTTTTATAATCGTCTTATCAATAGGATTATATCGAACCAATACCGACGAACGAATGCTTTGCATAATGAAACATTCGTTGGGTTGCAGTAAATGTCCTTGATTGAATTCGGAGACAGAAACGCCCTCTTTCGAAGCATAGATTCTATCAATTAAATCTGGATCTACATCGGTGAAAATCTGCTCTTTTTTGTCAAACAAATCTACATTTGTCACCTTATCGTTGATGTAATCTTCGGTAACGATGCCCAATGCGCGCGCTTTCATGCGAAGGTTAATATCTTTTGTCACCAGAATGGTCTTGGTTTTGGGCATTTTCTTCATCAGCGTAATTGCTGATGATAGAATCTTGTGATCGGGAATGCGCTCCTGAAAAACTTCAGCCACTTCGGGTTCCATCTTATCGCTCACCACAATGAACAGTTTACCCAGACTACCACCTAAACTGGCGCCTTTTTTGAACAAATCGTTGTCGGTGATTTCGTCCAGTTGACGAACAAACTCCCGAGCATTGAAATTTATTTGCTCCGAGCCTTTTTTGAATTTATCCAACTCTTCGAGCACTACAATTGGAATGTAGAGATCATTATCCTCAAAATTCTCTAAACACTTGTAATCGTGCAGGATAATATTTGTATCCAACACAAAATTCTTCTTGGCTCCCATAATTTTCAATTTTATTGTTGATATTTGCATTAAAATTAGACAATATTTTTGTTAAATCAACTTTTGAGGTGGATTATTTTAGATGAATTACGAACAAACAATTAAATATCTATATAGTCGCCTGCCTGTCTATCAACGGACAGGTGCGTCGGCATACAAAGAAGGATTAGACAATAGTTTGGCGTTAGACAAATATTTGAATTATCCACATAGAAAATACAAAACAATTCACGTAGGTGGCACCAATGGTAAAGGCTCTACTTCGCATTTGTTGGCTGCCATTTTGCAAAAAGCAGGGTACAAAACCGGACTTTATACTTCTCCACATTTAGTTGACTTCCGAGAGCGAATCCGTGTGAATGGAGAAATGATTTCGCAAGATTTTGTGGTCGATTTTGTGTCTAAACATCGTGCTTTTTCAGAACAAATATCTCCCTCATTTTTTGAACTCACAATGATGATGGCCTTCGACTATTTTGCTCATTGTGAGGTAGATGTGGCAATCATCGAAGTAGGATTGGGCGGTCGACTCGATAGCACCAACATTATTACACCAATCGTGTCGGTAATTACCAATATTAGTTTCGATCATGTTCAGTTTTTGGGAGATACATTGCCAAAAATAGCGACTGAAAAAGCAGGTATTATTAAAAAAAATGTGCCTGTCATTATTGGCGAAGCAACAGGTGAAGTGAGAAGTGTTTTTGAGAAGAAGGCACATGAAATGTCATCAACCATTCGATTTGCGCAAGAAGATAATCCTATCCTCAAATCAGAAAAAGAAAGTTCAGGTCGTTGGCGGTTTGAAACCAATAGATTTGGGGAAATAATCGGGGAGTTGGGTGGTCTTTGCCAGGATAAAAATGCAGCAACGGTGCTTGCAACAGTTGAAGAACTTATCCATAGCGGATTTGCGATTGATAACGAAGTGATTCACATCGGTTTTTCGAATGTTTGCACACTGACTGGTTTGCAAGGTCGCTGGCAACAACTGGATGAATCGCCACGCATTATTTGCGATACGGCACACAACGAAGGCGGAATACAATATGTTGTAGAGCAGTTGAGCTCAGAAATATACGAACGATTGCATATCGTTTTGGGAATGGTCAACGATAAGGATATTCGAAGAGTATTGTCGTTATTGCCAACTGATGCTACTTACTATTTTTCAAAGGCATCAGTGCCTCGAGCCTTGAATGCATTTGAATTGCAATCGATGGCTGCATTGAATGGCTTAATAGGTACTGCATACGCAACAGTAAAAGAGGCAATACTTGCTTCACGAAAAAATGCGGAACCAAATGATTTGATATTTGTAGGAGGAAGCACTTTTGTGGTTGCCGATGCCCTTACAGATATTAATTATTACACCAAATAATCATTAGTAATTTATTTTTCTAGCATTTTCTGTGTGAAAATATCGCTATTTTGTGGAAAAAATAGAGAAAATCATTGAAAAGTTTTGTCGTTTCACAAAAATCACTTTTATTTGCATTTCATAATTAACAATATAACCCTTAGCCATTGCCTATGTAGAAATACTTTACTTTGATTTCAAAAAAACATACATTTTATGAAAAACTTAGTAAAGATGACCGATGAACAATTGGTCGCTATTTTTGCAAAAGGGGAGAATACGGCATTTGATATATTGCTTACTCGCCACAAAACAAAAATCTACTCTTACATTTTTTATACTGTTCGTGATCGCGATCTGGCTGAAGATATTTTCCAAGATACGTTTATGAAAGCAATTGTGACTATTAAACAAGGTCGCTACTCAGAAAATGGCAAATTTACTGCCTGGATTACCCGCATTGCTCACAATCTGATAATTGACTTTTTTCGTCAAGACAAAGACGATGTATCTACTTCTTGCGAAGATAATGGCGTACTAAACAGCACTAAATTTAGCGAAGGTACTATTGAAGATGAATTGATTCAGATGCAAATTCGCACGGATGTGCGCCGCATCATTCGTCAATTGCCTGCCAATCAACGTGAAGTGTTGATTATGCGTTATTATAAAAACCTAAGTTTCAAGGAGATTTCGGATCTGACTGGTGTCAGCATCAACACTGCTTTGGGTCGTATGCGTTATGCATTGATTAATATGCGTAGAATTGCTCAAGAAAACAATGTAATTCTTACTATGGATTAATAGTTAAGTTACTAAAGATAAACAACAACACCTTTTCATTTCCTTAATGTTAAAACTGTGACTTCGGGTCCAGTTCCAAAGCGCATCGGGTACAACACGTATCCGATGCCTTCGTTTACATAGAGGCTTTTCCCATTCAATTCGAAATATCCACCCCATTTTTTGTATTTCAAAACGATAGGAGAATAACGCTCACCGCCCAATTTAACTACCATCTGACCCGCATGTGTGTGTCCCGCTAAAGTGAGGTCAATGTCGTATTTTGATGCAACGACCAGCCGCCAATGCTCAGGATTGTGCGAAAGCAAAATCTTAAATCCATCGTATTTCATTCCTGCAATCGCTTTGTCCAAATTACCGTATTGGTGAAAAGGTGGTTCACCCCAGTTTTCAACACCAATGAGCGCAACGCTGTCGGTGCCGTGATGTAGAAATGTATGTTCGTTGCCAATCAATTTCCAGCCTAAATCAGCCTGTTTTTGGTGTAAGTTACGCAGGTTCGTAACGTAATCAGCTTTATTATTCCAATTCACGTAGTCGCCATAATCGTGGTTTCCCATAATCGAATAGACGCCATCTTTGGCTCTTAATTTAGATAATGTCTGCTGAAATCTATCTATCTCACTGGCTTTAGTATTTACCAAATCACCCGTAAAAACAATCAAATCGGGATGTAAAGCGTTGATTCGAGCCACCAATTCGTCCACGATTCTGTCGGAGTGCCCGAAATTGCCTAGGTGAGTGTCTGAAAATTGTACGATTTTGTAATTATTGAAGCTGTCGGGTAGTTTTGCAGAGTGAATTTCCACCGAACGTGTGACGAAATCGAATCGCCCGAAGGTAGCTCCCCAAACAAGCATCAAACCTGCAACAACGCCCAAAATAGCACCAGTAATCGATAAAAATTTTACTTTTTTGAAATACAATTCAGGAAATGAAACCACCATAAAGGTCGCTTTGGGTAGATAGACTATAAAGTAAACGAGCATCGACCATACGTAAATCGTAGATGCCGGATCAGCAGTTGGGCTGGTGAATTGAAAAACCAACCAAATGTTGAGTACGGCAAAGAAACCACTTAATCCCCAATGGAGTTGTCTGTAAATCTTCTTATCGGTAAACCGACAAATCGCCCGTTTGAAGAAATAAAAATCGGTGATTCCATTAAATAGAATAAGGAACGAAATTGCGGCAAATATGATGCGGAATACCATAGATATCTAGGAATTGAGGAGGTGAGGGATTGGGGTGATTAATTGATTAACTGAGTAATTCAAAACAAATGAGCGAAGATGATGTTCGATTTATCTTTGCTCTTTTTTCTGTTCTAAATTTTAAAATCAATCTCCAACTTCTTTGCCACGTTTACCAGCATATCCTTAACTGTCATCTCCAGATTGTATTGTGGACGCCAGCCCCAATCGGCACAAGCTGATGAATCATCGACCGAAGCAGGCCAATATTTGGCTATTTCGCGGCGGAAATCGGGTTGATAATCGATGGTGAAATTGGGTAAGTATTTGCGAATCTCTGCTGCTTGGTCTTCGGGTGTGAAGCTCATAGCACCCACGTTGTAATCTCCGCGATGTTTGAGCGATGTTCTATCAGCTTCGAGCAGTTCGATGGTGGCACGCACGCAATCGGGCATATACATCATCGGCAGACAGGCTTCGCTACTGAGAAAACAGGTGTAATGACCAGTCTTTAATGCTTCGTAGAATATTTCTACTGCATAATCAGTAGTTCCGCCACCGGGCATGGTTTTGTGGCTGATAATACCGGGATAGCGAATGCCCCGAAAATCGAGGTTGTATTTCTTGTAATAGTAATCGGCAAGCAGTTCACCTGTCACCTTAGTGATGCCATACATCGTATTGGGTTTCAGAATCGTCTCCTGTGGTGCATTGTAGAGTGTCGATTGTGGTCCGAATACGGCAATCGAACTCGGCACCATCAGTCGATCTATGTTGTGTTTGATACTTAGCCGAATCACATTCAACAGCCCATCGATATTGATGTGCCACGCCAGTTCTGGATCTTGCTCACCGCGTGCAGATAAAATGGCAGCCAAATGAATAATGGTATCGATATTGTGTCGTTTGATAATCTTTTCCAATCCATCAACGTCAGTTACATCCACCTTTTCAAAGACATTTTCGGGATAAATTCCTTTGGTGTCAACCATTACGTCCGAAACGATTACATTCTCGTTTCCGTAACGTGCATTGAATTCGTGCGATAACTCTGATCCAATTTGTCCTAAAGCTCCAGTTACTAAAATCTTCTTCATGAAATCACAATTTTATTTGATGAAATTCGAATAAATTATCTCTCTGCGAATGCTTTTATTTACAGTTTGAAACTGTCGTTCTGTAAACGTTTGTCTGAGTCTAAAATTCCTAAACATTTTCGGTAAAAGTAGAAATTAAATGCGTAATTTCGGTCGTGTTTCACTAAAATTAAAGGAGTATGTACGGAAAAATTAAGGCACATCTACAAAAAGAGCTGGCAGAGATTCAACAAAATGGACTTTACAAATCGGAACGCATTATCAGCAGTCCGCAAAACGCCGTGATTACGCTCAGTGATGGCAGCGAGGTTATTAATTTTTGCGCCAACAACTATTTGGGTATGTCAGACCATCCAGAGTTGATAAAAGCGGCTCACGATGGATTGGCACAGCGTGGACTAGGAATGTCGTCCGTACGATTTATTTGTGGAACACAGGATATTCATAAAACGCTGGAGCGAAAGATAGCAGAATTCTTCGGAACAGAAGATACGATTCTCTATGCAGCCTGTTTCGATGCAAACGGTGGTGTATTCGAACCGCTCTTCGGAGAAGAAGATGCGATTATCTCTGATTCGTTGAATCACGCCTCCATTATCGATGGTGTACGTCTTTGCAAGGCCGCACGCTATCGTTATGCAAATGCAGATATGACGGATTTGGAGAAGCAATTACAGGCAGCACAGCATCATCGTTTCAGAATTATTGCTACCGACGGTGTTTTCTCGATGGATGGAAATGTGGCTCCGATGGATAAAATTGTGGCTTTAGCCGAAAAATACGATGCACTCGTGATGGTTGACGAATGCCACTCTGCCGGAGTGGTCGGGCAGTCGGGCAGGGGAGTGACCGAGTTGCACAATATTCGCGGTCAGGTCGATATCATCACCGGAACACTCGGCAAAGCCTTTGGCGGTGCCGTGGGTGGCTTCACCACGGGTCGAAAAGAGATTATCGATTTGCTTCGTCAGCGCTCAAGACCTTATCTGTTCTCCAACTCTTTGCCTCCGGCGGTAGTTACGGCCGGTATTCGAATGTTCGAAATGATAGAACAATCCAACGAATGGCAGGAACAACTTCACCAAAATACAGCCTACTTTGTGGAACAAATGACACAGGCGGGCTTTGATCTAAAATCCACAAAATCATCTATCTGCGCGGTTATGCTCTACGATGCAAAACTGTCGCAGACTTTTGCAAAAAAACTCCTCGAAGAGGGTATTTATGTGATTGGATTTTTCTATCCTGTGGTGCCAAAAGATCAGGCACGCATTCGAGTGCAGTTGTCGGCGGCACACAATCGTGTTCATCTCGAAAAAGCAGTTGCGGCCTTCGTAAAAGTGGGGACGGAGTTGGGAGTTTTAATCTAAATTCGAAAAAATTTATAGATTTCTATCGATTTAGATAACAACTCTTGAAAATGGAGCAGCATCCATTTTACAAAATTGCTTATCAAGGAACTTAAAATGTCCTGCCATAGCTACCATTGCAGCATTGTCTGTTGTAAAGGCAAATGGTGGGATATGAATTTTCCAACCATATTTTATAGCATGTTCTTCGAATGATTTGCGTAGTGCTGAGTTCGCTGAAACTCCTCCTGCAACAGCAATTTCATTGATATTCAAATCTTTGGAAGCTTTACGTAATTTATCCATTAAGATTTCTACCACAGTGAATTGTAGCGATGCGCAAAGGTCGTTTTTGTTGTTTTCGATAAAATCTGGATCTTTCTTTAATTCATCTCGAATTAGGTAAAGAAATGAGGTTTTAAGTCCGCTGAAACTGTAATTATATCCATCGATAGAAGGTTTATTCAATTTGAATGTTGTTGGATTTCCTTCCTTTGCTAATCGATCGACCACAGGTCCACCTGGATAGCCGAGACCCATCACTTTGGCACATTTGTCAAATGCTTCTCCTGCAGCATCGTCTATCGTTTGTCCGACAACTTCCATGTCATTGTACGATTTTACAAGAATAATTTGAGAATTTCCACCCGAAACCAGTAAACATAAAAAGGGATAATTAGGTTGGTTATTATCTTCAATATTTTCTTTAATGAAATGAGCTAATACGTGAGCTTGCAAGTGATTAACGTCAATCATTGGGATGTTTAATCCAGCTGACAGACCTTTAGAAAAAGATGTGCCAACAAGCAAAGAACCCATTAACCCAGGACCCCGAGTGAAAGCAATAGCACATAACTCATTTTTATCAATTCCAGCGCGAGTAAGAGCTGCATGAACTACAGGAATAATATTTTGTTGATGCGCTCTTGAAGCTAACTCAGGCACGACACCTCCATAGATTCTATGGACTTCTTGATTGGTAATCACATTCGAAAGTAAAACTCCATCCTTGAGGATTGATGCTGATGTATCGTCGCAAGAAGATTCAATACCTAATATAATTATGCTCATTGATTCAAATTTTTGGCAAATTTACGCAATTATTTGGAGAAGAAATGGTTTTATAATGAGTGAAAAGATGTAAATTTGTCAATTAATCGATTTGTACTCCTAGTGATAAAGACCCTCAAACGCATACTGATTGGAATATTGATAGCGGTGGTGGCAATAAATACTATTGCCTACATCCTTCTCAATATTCCATACATTCAGCATAAAATTACGCTCTTTGCTACTAACGAGCTGAGAATGAAGCTTCATACTGAAGTTCGAATTAAGGAGGTGGATTTCGAATTCTTAAATAAGTTGATTTTAAAAGATGTATATATTGAGGATCAACAGGGAAATGAGCTACTAAAAGCAACTAAAATGTCAGTCGGTGTTGATATTTTTGAACTTTTTAAAAATCGACTTGTCATCAATACAGTTCAATTTTATAGTTTTCAACTTCACTTATCTAAAGAAACACCTAAATCTCGTTCCAATTTTCAGTTTTTAATTGATGCATTTAAGCCTACTTCTATCAAAAAATCCAAAGGTTTTGCTGATATTCAAATAAAATCCATCATTATCAGAAGGGGAAACATCAACTATGATGTTTGGTCGAAACCTTACAAGTTCGGACAATTCAATGCGGCTCACATTCGTGTGAAGAATCTCATGACCTCTATTTCATTGCATACTTTTACACAAGATTCGGTGAGCGCTGATGTTCGGAAATTTTCGATGGAGGAACTTTCTGGACTCATGGTAAAGAGATTGACCATGCACTTCGATGCAAATAAGAGTCAGGCCAATTTGACTGATTTTGAGATGAATTTGCCAAATTCTACCATTGAACTTAAGAATATTTACCTGAATTACAAGCGAGTAGATGCTAAACATTCATTCAAAGATTTTGCTAAATTCAATATTGAAATACCAAATGCTAGAATATGTTTGCAGGATATTTCCCCTTTCGTTCCTCTATTTCGATCATACACCGATGTCCTAAATGTCGATGCACACTTAGGTGGCACCATTAATAGTCTCGATCTAAAGCAGTTAAAGATTCATTCGGGAGAACGTATCAAAGTGAGTGCTCAAGTACATGTAGAAGGAATTAGTGACTTGAAAAATACATATCTATTTGGGAAAATTGAAGAAATGAAAATTGCGCCCGAAGGATTTGCGGAATTATTGCGGAATTTATCCATCACAAGTGAAAATCTCGGGAATATCACTCAACGATTAGGACAAGTCCAGTTTAATGGAGAAATCTCAGGCTACTTTTCTGATTTGGTTTCGTTTGGTTTATTGAAAAGCGATTTAGGAAACATACGAACCGATTTGAAGATTGGTCAAGATACAATTCGCCGCAAAGCTACCTTCAATGGAAAAATTAAAACAGATGGTTTTAATCTTGGTAAATTACTTAACGATAACCATTTAGGATTGGTCGAATTGAATATTTTAGTAGATGGCTATCAGAATGACAAATCGTTACCGCAAGGCAAAATAGAAGGAGAGATAGCCAAATTTGATTATAATAACTATCAATACAAAAATATTGCCTTGGATGGTCTATTTGTAGGAAATGGCTACGAAGGCCATTTGGAAATAGACGATCCGAATGGTTATTTTCTTTTGAATGGGAAAATTGATAACGACCCTCGCCACAAGGTTTACAAAATAGAAACTCGTTTGCGAAACGTGAATCTTTCTGCATTGCATCTTACAGACAGATATACGAATGCCACACTTTCACTCGTTCTTAAATCAGATTTAACAGGACAATTGCCCGATGAAGCAGTGGGAGAGGTGTCTGTAGATAGTATTCTTTTTACGAAAGGAAATGATTTTTTGTTTTTAAACCAGATTAGACTTTCCTCTTTCACTACTGGAAATGAAAAGAAAATACGAGTGATTTCTCCTTTTATAAACGGCGAATTAAGAGGAATTTACAAATTCTCTACGCTTCAGAATAGTTTCATGACTCTGTTGTCTAAGTATTTACCTGCCGTTACACATAAGGTAAAACCGCTGTTATCTAAAAATGACTTTGATTTTACTTTTCGGATATCCAATACCGAAAAGATGAGTGAAATTCTCGAACTTCCGATAACTTTCTACGACGAAAGTATTCTTAAAGGAACATACAGCGATTTTACAAGTCGATTTTATTTGGAAACAAATATGCCTTCTGTACGTTGGAAAAAAACAATTTACGAATCGGCTTCGTTGGTAATGAATAACGATGAGGATAACACTTATGTAAGTGCGAAAGTGTTGACAACCAACAAAAAAAATGATCATGTTAAATTTTCATTTAATGGATTGGCTCACAATAATATAGCCGAGGCGAAACTGAATTGGAGTAACTCAGCACTTCAAACGTATAGTGGTGCATTGTCCCTTAAATCGAACTTACTGGAGCGTGAAGTAGGTAGATTACCAGGATTCGACATCTCAATTCTTCCAACTTCATTTATTCTTAACGATACAACTTGGCAGATTTCACCTGCGAAAGCTTTAGTAGATTCTGGTAGAGTAACTGTACACAATCTTGAGATTTCGAAATTTGATCAATTCCTCAAATTGGATGGAAGTGTTTCAAAGAATAGTCGTGATACACTATTTCTCTCTCTTCGAAAAGTAAATCTAGATTATATTTTTAATACCATTAATATCAATAAAGTAAATTTTGGAGGAAATGCAACGGGTGATTTTGTGATGACTAACTTAACAAAAACTCCAATCGTTCTCACTAAAAATCTGAATATCAAAGACTTTTCGTTTAATAAAACACGATTTGGAGATTTTAATCTCTTTAGTGAGTGGGATGCGGATAAACTAGGAATATTACTAAAAGGAACCATCGATGGGTATCTTCATAATCGCTCTTCAGTGAATGGTTACATTTTTCCAACGAAAGATTCTATTTCGATGGATATTCATACTGATCATCTCGATATCCAATTCTTAAGATCCTATTTGAGCGGATTCATGAAGGATCTAACCGGATTAGCAAGTGGAAATGCACGTCTTTATGGTAATTTTAGTGCATTAAATCTCTCGGGTGATGTATTGGTTCACGATTTTCGATTTGGAATTGATTATTTGAATACCTATTATTCGATAAGTGATAGTTTGCATCTTCGTCATAACTCTATCTATTTCAACAATATAAATATGCTTGATAGAGATAAAAATGTGGCTATTGGTACCGGATTATTGAAACATAATAATTTGGGGAATTGGCGTTACGATATTCAAATTAATACGCAAAAATTTCTCGTCTTTAATGCCACAGCACAGAAAAATCCAGTCTTTTATGGTCCAGTTTATGGCTCTGGAAATGTAGCAATCTATGGAAACGAAGCCAAAACCAATATTGATGTGAATATGCAGACAAATAGTGGTTCCAAGTTCGTTATTTCTTTAAATAATCAGATGACAGCATCGGACTATGGATTCATAACTTTTAGAAATAAACAACAAGAACTATTAGAATTAGAAAAGGCCGAACAATTTGAACTCAGAAAGAAATTACCACAACTTTTCACCCAACCCAATACATCAAGTAATGAATTAAATGTGAATCTATTGGTTGATATTACGCCTGCTGCTGGTTTGAATTTAGTGATGGATCCAACCACTGGAGACGTGATTGAAACCAATGGTTCAGGAAACATGCGCGTCAGCTATAATAGTAAAAAAGATGCGCAAGTATTTGGAACTTATACTATAGAAAGAGGGGTTTATAACTTTAGCTTACAGAACTTTATCAAGAAACGATTTGCTTTGATAGAGGGTAGTACTGTCGCTTTCCGAGGAGACCCTTACACAGCAGAATTGGGACTAAAGGCGTCATATACCACTACTGCTGATTTAACCGATCTGGATGAAACATTCGCTACAGATAAAGATTTGAGTCGTACGAATACACAAGTACAGTGTTTGTTGGATATTACGGGTGATATGAAAAAGCCGGATTTGAAGTTTGATTTGAATTTCCCTAACAATACAGAAGAAATCAATAGACGTGTAAAAAGTATTGTGAATACAGATGACATGATGGCTCGTCAAGTTGTTTACTTAATGTCTATAAATCGCTTTTATACACCAGATTACCTAAATAATGGAGCTACAAGGCCTAACCAATTGTCATCGTTAGCATCTGCTACATTTTCTTCACAAGTCAACAATATCGTTTCGCAGTTGACAGATAAGGTGAATATTGGTACAAATTTGAAGTTGGACAATACTGCTTATAGTAAAATGGAGGTTGATTTAGTTCTATCTAGTCAGTTGCTAAACAATCGATTACTGGTAAATGGAAATTTCGGCTATCGCGATAATACGACGAATAAAGCAACCTTTATTGGTGATGTTGACTTTGAGTATAAATTGACCAAAAGTGGAGATTTCCGGTTGAAGGGCTATAACCAAACAAATGACAGATATTATTATATCAAGTCATCACTCACAACACAAGGTTTGGGTCTGATGTATAAGAAAGATTTCAATAATTTAATGGATCTTTTTAGAAAAAAAATAGTTACCGCACCCTCAAAATAACCATAACTCTCAATGGTTTAGGATTTTTGAATTCTAGCGTCTTTTCCTTTTTCTCTTTCCGAAAAAATGATTAATTTCGCAATCTCTTTTCAAAAAGAGGTTTTAGCATTAATAAAGCATAAAGTGGCTGAATATATGAGTGATACAAAGAAATTTGCCGAATATACTCGTTTTGATTTGTCTGAAATCAACAAAGAGATATTAAAAAAATGGGACGACGAAGATATTTTTCATAAAAGTCTTAAAGCCCGTGAAGGAAATCCGTCCTTCGTTTTCTACGAAGGACCTCCTTCAGCTAACGGAATGCCGGGTATTCACCACGTAATGGCTCGTTCTATCAAAGATATCTTCTGTCGTTATAAAACGATGAAAGGTTTCCTTGTAAACCGCAAAGCGGGTTGGGATACACATGGACTTCCAGTTGAACTGGGTGTTGAAAAATCGCTTGGAATCACCAAGGAGGACATTGGCAAAAAGATTACCGTGGCAGAATACAATGCTGCGTGCCGCAAAGATGTGATGAAATACACCAAAGAGTGGGAAGATTTGACGCACGAAATGGGTTATTGGGTGGATATGAACGATCCATACATCACCTACGATAATCGTTATATCGAAACGCTTTGGTTTTTGCTCAAACAGCTATACAACAAAGAGTTACTCTACAAAGGATACACCATCCAGCCCTATTCTCCGGCCGCTGGCACAGGCTTGAGTTCTCACGAGTTAAATCAACCAGGTTGCTACAAAGATGTGAAAGACACGACTTGTGTCGCTCAATTTAAAGTGAAGCCGTCGGAAGTTGCAAAGCTCAAATTGGAACAGGAGTGGGGCGAAGTTTACTTTTTGGCTTGGACAACAACACCGTGGACATTACCTTCAAATACTGCACTTTGTGTTGGCCCAAACATCGATTATGTAGCCATTCAAACATACAATCCATACACTGGAACACCTGAAACGGTGGTAATGGCCAAGAATTTGGTCTCTTCGCTTTTTAATCCAAAAGCTGCTGAATTGGCTTTGACAGATTACAAAGCCGGTGATAAATTAGTCCCGTTTAAAGTTGTTCTTGAATGCAAAGGTTTTGATTTAGAGGGTATTGCATACGAACAACTCATCCCTTGGGTTAATCCTGGATCAGAGGCGTTTCGTGTAATTAGCGGTGAGTTTGTGACCACCGAAGACGGTACTGGAATTGTACATATCGCGCCAACCTTTGGTGCGGACGATGATCGAGTAGCCAAAACACACGGCATACCTCCATTGATGTTGATTGATAAAGATGGAAACAACCGTCCGATGGTCGATTTGTCGGGTAAATTCTACTTAATTGACGAATTGGATGCCGATTTTGTGAAACATAACGTGAATGTTGAGCTTTACAACGAGTACGCAGGTCGGTTTGTAAAAAATGCCTACGATGCAACTCTTACAGAAGATGATGCTACTTTGGATGTGGATATTTGCGTGATGCTGAAACAGCAAAACAAAGCCTTCAAAATAGAGAAACATGTCCACAACTATCCGCATTGCTGGCGAACAGACAAACCTGTATTGTACTATCCGTTAGACAGTTGGTTTATACGAACTACAGCTTGTCGCGAACGTCTGATGGAGCTCAACGAAACCATCAACTGGAAACCACAATCGACTGGTACAGGTCGTTTTGGCAAATGGCTCGAAAACCTGCAAGACTGGAATCTGTCGCGCAGTCGCTATTGGGGAACACCACTACCAATCTGGCGTAGCGAAGACGGAACAGAAGAGATTTGTATTGGTTCGGTGGAAGAACTCTACAACGAAATTGAAAAATCTGTAGTTGCAGGCTTTATGCAGTCAAATCCTTTTAGCGACTTTAAACCAGGTATTTATACTGCCGAAAATTACGATAAGATTGACCTACATCGTCCGTATGTAGATGATATAACACTTGTTTCGTCGACAGGCAATCCAATGAAACGTGAATTGGATTTAATTGACGTTTGGTTCGACTCAGGTGCAATGCCTTATGCACAAGCTCATTATCCATTTGAGAATAAAGAATTAATTGAATCTGGCAGTCTATTTCCTGCCGATTTTATTGCCGAAGGTGTAGATCAAACACGCGGATGGTTTTTCACATTGCATGCAATTTCGACGATGATTTTCGATTCGGTTGCTTACAAAAACGTAATTAGCAACGGCCTTGTTTTGGATAAGTCTGGCAATAAAATGTCAAAAAGATTAGGGAATGCAGTAGATCCATTTTCAACAATCGAAAAATATGGCTCTGATCCATTACGTTGGTACATGATTACCAATGCATCTCCTTGGGATAATTTGAAATTTGATGTAGAAGGAATTGAAGAAGTTCGTCGTAAGTTCTTTGGAACACTATATAACACCTATTCATTTTTCTCGCTTTATGCTAATGTCGATGGGTTCTCGTTTACAGAAACGGAAGTGCCTGTAGATGAACGTCCTGAAATTGATCGTTGGGTAATTTCTTTGTTGAATACATTGATAAAAGAGGTTGATGAATATTACGAAACCTACGAACCGACCAAAGCTGGACGAGCAATTTCTGATTTTGTGAATGATAATCTCAGTAATTGGTATGTTCGTTTGAATCGGAAGCGTTTCTGGGGTGGGCAATATGACAAAGATAAAATCGCGGCCTATCAAACGCTTTACACTTGTCTCGAAACAGTTGCAAAATTGATGTCGCCGATAGCACCTTTCTACGCTGATAAGCTCTATTCCGATTTGATTTCTGTTTCAAAAAATGGAAATGAAACCTCCATTCACCTCTCAGATTTCCCGACTGTAAATGAAAAACTGATTGATAAAACGCTCGAACTTCGTATGCAATTAGCCCAAGACATTTCGTCGATGGTGTTGGCATTACGAAAAAAAGTCAATATCAAAGTACGTCAACCTCTTTCGGCAATTATGTTGCCAATAATGGATCAATCGCTCCGCAAAAACGTCGAAGCGATCAAAGGATTGGTGCTTAGTGAAGTGAATGCGAAAGAGTTGAATTTCGTGGATAATACTGCTGGAATTCTTATCAAACGGATTAAACCTGACTTTAAAAAACTTGGGCCAAAGCATGGTAAGATTATGAAACAATTAGCTATCGCGATAGCTGAAATGGATCAGAAAGCTATTCAAGAGTTTGAAGATAATGGTAAATATACTTTAAATATTGATGGTCAAAATGCTGAAATAGAAGTGGTTGATGTTGATATTATTTCGGAAGATATTCCAGGTTGGCTAGTTTCCAACGAAGGCCGTTTGACCGTTGCACTTGATATAACCATTACTGAAGAGTTGAAAAGAGAAGGCATTGCAAGAGAGTTAGTGAACAGAATACAAAATATTCGAAAATCGAGCGGTTTTGAGATTACAGATAAGATAAAAGTGAAGCTAACTCGTCATCACGAAATCAATTCTGCTGTTGCAGATTATTCTGATTATATAGCTAATCAGGTGTTAGCTAACGAAATAGAGATGGTAGATGAAGTTAATGGTGGTATTGAAATGAATTTTGATGATTTTACATTGTTTATCAGTGTAATTAAATCGTAAAAACAACCAAATCTGTATTGTATTATCTGAAATTAATATATATCTTCGCACAATAAGTTTGAGTTTGAATAACCCCTATAATACTTAACATTATGTCAGAAAAGACAAGATATTCCGACAGCGAGTTGAATGAATTTAAAGAAATCATTCTTGAAAAACTCGAAAATGCACACCGAGATTACGATTTGCTTAAAGCAACTCTTATGAATTCTGACGGCAACGATATTAGTGATACATCACCAACATTCAAAGTACTTGAAGAGGGTGCAGCGACTCTTTCGAAAGAGGAGGCTGGGCGACTAGCGCAACGTCAAATGAAGTTTATTCAACATTTGCAAGCTGCACTAATTCGTATTGAGAATAAAACGTATGGAATTTGTAGAGAAACAGGAACGTTGATTCCAAAAGAGAGATTACGTGCAGTACCTCATGCTACATTGAGTATTGATGCAAAAAATATGCAGAAATAATTATCACATGAATTAAATCTTAATAATTCGACAATGAAGGCAAATTTTGCTCAATTGTCGAATTATTTTTTGAATCAAATCGCATCTATGAATATTTCTCTCGGTCAAAAATCGTCGCTCATCATTATTGGTGTATTATTGCTAGATCAATTGGTGAAAATATGGGTGAAAACTCACCTTCAACTACACGAAACTGTTCAGATTACATCTTGGTTTTATATCTATTTTACCGAGAACAATGGGATGGCTTTCGGTATGGAACTTTTTAGTAAGCTGTTTCTATCACTTTTTCGAATAGTCGCAGTCTTTTTTATTGCACGCTATCTAGTGAAAGTGATAAAGCAAAACTTTAATTTTGGATACATTGCCTGTTTATCATTAATTTTAGCGGGTGCGGCTGGTAATATTTTAGACAGTCTATTTTACGGTTTGATTTTCGATCATAGCTTCGGTCAAGTGGCCACATTGTTTCCAACGTATGGTGGATATGGATCAATGTTTTATGGAAAAGTGGTTGATATGCTTTATTTTCCAATAATTGATATGAATTTACCAAGCTGGATACCATTCATAGGAGGAGATAATTTTGTTTTTTTTAGACCGATTTTTAATGTAGCAGATTCAGCTATAACTGTTGGCGTAATTTTACTTCTTCTTTTTCAACGTCAGCATTTATCTCAGATTAGTAATAACAAAGAAAACGAGTAAGGATGCATAAAAGTCTGATTCATAGTCTATTTGTGCTTATTTTTTTTGTACTCTTGTCATCTTGTTCAAAAGTGCCAGACGGAGTTATTTCTCAGAAATTGATGGAGAAAATTCTCTACGATTCGTATTTGGGAGAAGGTATTTCTGACACAGAATTAGCACCCATTTATGAAGGAAATTCTCGGGACATTTATTTAAAATCTATTTTGAAAAAATACAATGTTTCAAAACAACAATATGATGTTTCACTCAATTGGTATTTAGCCAATTTAGATATTTATACAAAAATATATGATAGGGTTCTGATTCGACTAAAAAAAGAAGAATCAAAAATATTGATTGAGTCTGGAGAGATTAATGAAAACAATCTAGTGGCAGCAGGTGATACCGTCGATTTGTGGAGTAAATCAAAAATTATTAACTATACAGGCATACCTGTTATTGGGAATTTATTTACCGAAGTAAAAAATAATGAAACGTTTGTGCTTGGCGATTCAATACATCTAAAAGCTGATATTTTGCTATATAATATATCTTTAAGGCAGCATCCCAGAATGGTATTGACTGTTGGATATATAGATGAAACAACGCAGACTATTACAAAAAATGTAGCAAATTCAGATGTATATAATATTGATTTACAATTAGATACAACTAAAAAGTTAAATTATGTTGTAGCTGGATTTTATCAAAATGAACCTTCTACTCTTACCATTCAAAATATTTCGTTGATGCGAATTCACATCAAAAAGAGTAAAAAGTAAATAAGTTGAACTAACGCTATTTAGATAGCATACACGATATTATGGAATTACAATTTTTAAGTCTTGCTAGTGGAAGTAGCGGTAACTGTTACTTTCTTGGCAATTCGGAATATGGCATTTTAATTGACGCAGGAATAGGAATAAAAACAATAAAAAAAACACTAAAAGACAACAACATTCCGTTTGAAAATATTATTGCTCTTTTTGTGACTCATGATCATGCCGACCATATCAAATCTGCTGGTATTATTGGAGAAAAGTTGTTTATTCCTGTTTATTCTACTGAAGACATTCATAGCGGAATGAACAAGAATTACTCCATGACTGAAAAAATATACGCTTCGAAAAGAATCATCCGCAAGAATGAAGTAATTGAAATCAGAGATCTCAAAATCACCCCTTTTGAAGTACCTCATGATGGAACTGACAATGTAGGTTATTCTATTGAATATAAGGGTCGTAAATTTGTTTTTGCAACTGATTTAGGACATATTCCACATGACGTAGCCACCTATTTGGCAGAAGCTGACTTCATGGTATTAGAGGCTAATTACGACCACGAAATGCTGAAAAATGGTAGATATTCTCAATTTTTAAAAGATCGTGTTTCGAGTAGCCACGGACACATGGACAATCATGATACAGCCGAATATATAGCAAATAACTACGTTGAAAAGCTACAATATATATTTCTTTGCCATTTGAGTCAACACAATAATCACCCAGAATTAGCCTTCAAAACAGTTGAATATAAACTGGCTGAGAAGAATATTAAAATTGGAAAAGATGTGCAGCTTGTTGTTTTGAAACGCACCACTGCATCTGAGCTTTACACACTCTAAGTGCTCGTTGACACTTGTCAGTGTAAATGCTCGTCGCGATTTCGATTGCTTTGTTTGCTATCTTCTGCAGAGTATTCGTTATCGCTAAACTCACCCCTACGACCACCCATGGAGTTGAATCGATAAGCAAATGACACTAAGAAATAGGAGGTAAGTGTATTATACTCAATATCTTCGATATAGTTTGAAGTTGCATTTCTGCTAATATTTAGTTGTTGATGAAGTATATCGTATGCTTTAATACTGATTGTCCCTTCCTGTTGTTTGAATAATAATTTACTTATCTCTGTGTTCCAAAGAGTCTCACTCTTGTTTAAGTTTGCATATAATCCACGATTAGCAGTATACCGTATGTCAGATGAAAACGTGGTTTTGAAAGGCAGATTTATCTGTGCAATAAAGATTGATCCATAAGATCGATTCTCCTGAGGTTTGTTAATGGCTAGAGTATTCTCTGTTTTAGTATAGTTAAAAGTGCCAGATAGTTGAGCATAAATAATTGAATTTCTGAATGTTAATCCAAAATTTTCCCTAATACCTGAAGTGCTAGCAATGTTTCTTAAACTCTCAATACGTGTCGAAGTATATCCTATTTTATTGTCATAAGAAGCATTTGTATAATTGTTTATTTGAAGTTTACTTTGGCCGATGGGTGCATTTATCATCAACATTCCTTGAAATGACCAAGTCCCCGTTTCGTTTGTATATGATGAATGTTCCACCCCTGAGTTATCAAAAGTAGATTTAGTGATAATGTCATTAATTTTGTATATACCTCTAATCGATGTCATAAAGCTTTGTTGAGTCTTTCGTGCAAATTTAGAGTAGCGCAACGTAAAATTATTTGTGTAATAAGGTAATAAATCAGGATTTCCCTGACGTACTTTTAATGGATTTGAAATATCTATTGTTGGGTCTAATTGTGAAATAGACGGTTGTCCAGTTTTTCCTCTGTAGTCTATTTTTAGATTCCGTTCTTTGTCAAATCGATAGGTGTAGTTGATATTTGGGGAGACATTAAATACATAATGACCGTTCAAATTGTTGAAAACTTTGTCTCCAACAAATCGTTTACTTTTTGTAAATGAAGGTTCTAAATCTACTCCGTAGGTGTAATTATATTTTTCACGAATAGATCGGATACTGAGACCGATTTGTTGGTTAATAAAGCTGTTATCCAAACTTTTGCTATAAGCCGTATCTAATATAGAATAACTGTTTTCTAAACCTTTTTTGTAAGTATATTTGTCTGAAAGAGAACGATTTGTACGAATAGAATAGGAGAGTTGTAAAAAGTTATTTTTACCAATAGGTTCGACAAATGTTGTATAAAAGCGGTAATTTGTTGTTTCTGAATTATTCAGTATCAGCTGATCAAGAATAGACTCTTTCTTTGATACAGCATAATATGTATCGGAATAATTTAATCCAGATCCATCAGCTTTGTTGATGCCTGATTCGAAGCTAAAACTCAATCTTCTTCCTTTTGTTTTGAATTTATAAGAAATATCTAATTGACCCGTAATGTTGTACCCATCTGAATTATTAAACGGATTGCTGTAACTTCGATTCAAAGAGTCTTTAGCTAGATTTCGAAATGAATATACCTTACTTAATGAATTAGAATTAGATCTATTATAGCTGAAATTCGGAGTAAATACAAATGTAAAAAATGAATCAGGATTAAATTCCATCTTCACCTGCAAAGAGAAATTTTCACTTTTGGCATAACTTTTATTAGTATTATGATTGAATGGTATACTGTCAATAATCGGATTCTGAACACTGACTTTACTAGCATTTGTTCTAAAATTGTTGTAGAGTAGATTTCCGCCAAATTTAAATCTCTCTGATAAAGCAATTGCGAAATTACTTCCATATACATCTGAAGCTGTGACGCCATTTCCTGCACTAGAACTACGTCCGCCACGCATTCCCATTTGAGTATTATTTCCTGCTCCCCAGTCACGCGACGGTTTAATATTGACATTATTGGTGCTAGCGATAAAAGATAATTGACTATCTCCAAAAAAACGATTGACCAATGCATTTCCCTCGTATCGTAATTCTCCTTCTTTAAGTTGCTCAGTCTCTTTTCCTAAACCTCCTTTGGAATTAACAATCCATCCCTTTTTCATTCCTTTTTTAATGGTCAGATTGATGATCGTTTCCTCTTCACCATCGTCAATTCCGGTTAGTAATGATAGATCAGATTTTTTATCCACAACTAGCACTCGGTCAATAATATCCACAGGAATATTCTTGGATGCAACCGTAGGGTCATTTCCAAAAAACTGCTTTCCATCAATATATATTTTTTTAACTTCCTTGCCAGCAACCGTAATTTTGCCTTCTGAATCAATTTCAACACCAGACATACGTTTTAGTAAATCTTCCACAACTGTGCCTTTTTGCATTTTAAATGCTGCAGGATTATATTCTAATGTATCTTCCTTAACGACCATTTCAACAGCCTTCCCCACAACTGTTGTTTCATTTAATAGAACTGAATTTTCTGTTAAAGTGATACTACCTAGATTTAGTTGCGGTTTAGAAGAAGATATAAAGCGAATTGTATGAGTAAAATCGGAGTAGCCTATGTAGCTAAATTTCAGCTGATAAGTGCCAATTGGAATGTTTTTAAGAGTAAATATTCCATTTTTATCAGTTGTAGTTCCGTCTAAAAAAGTAGAATTTTCTTCTTTTATCAAACGAACAGTTACACCTTCAATCGGAATTTTAGCTGTTCCATCAATGATTCTACCATTTGTAGTATAAGAAACTAATGACTGAGATTTTAGGGAGAATGAAAATAGAATGAAACTAATAAAAACGATAGTACATCTATTCATAATATTGGATACATCATGTTAGTCAAAAATATAAGACATTATTTGACTAAAAATAAGCAGAAAGGTTTAGTTCAATAGTTGAAAAACTAACTAAATTTAAGTTTGAAGATGTCTTCTAGCTTGATCAGTTCATCGCGGTACTGAGCTGCTTCCATGAATTCAAGTTTCTTTGCCGCCTCTTGCATCATCTTTCGGGTTCTTTCAATTGATTTTTCTAATTGAGGCTTACTCATGTATTGGATAATCGGATCGGCGGCAACAGTAGTTGAATCTTTTTCAACATATACATTTGGATGCGATTTACTAAACTCATCACCCAAAATTGAATTTCTCGATTTTAAAATTGCTTGCGGAGTTATATTATTTAACTCATTGTAAGCTAGCTGTTTTTCTCTTCTACGATTAGTTTCATCAATTGTTTTACGCATGCTTTCGGTAATTTTATCAGCATACATAATCACTTTTCCATTTAGATTTCTAGCTGCACGTCCAGCTGTTTGCGTCAATGATCGGTGGGAGCGAAGAAAGCCTTCTTTGTCAGCATCGAGTATCGCAACGAGAGAAACTTCCGGTAAATCTAATCCCTCTCTGAGAAGGTTGACTCCAATCAGCACGTCATGCAGCCCATTCCGTAGTTCGTCAAGAATACGAACACGATCAAGGGTATCAACATCGGAGTGGATATAATTGCAACGAAAATTTAATCGACCAAAATAGCTATTCAACTCTTCAGCCATCCGCTTTGTCAGTGTTGTTATCAGAACACGTTCATCCAGCTCCACTCGTAGCTGAATCTCTTCCATTAAATCGTCAATTTGATTTAAACTAGGACGTACTTCTATTACTGGGTCTAATAATCCAGTAGGACGAATAACCTGTTCCACAACCACACCTTCGGATTTGTTAAGTTCATAATCTGCTGGTGTGGCACTTACATAAATTGTTTGCTCAACTATTTCTTCAAATTCTTCGAACCTCAGTGGCCGATTGTCAATAGCCGCAGGCAACCGAAATCCATATTCTACTAAATTCTTTTTTCTAGAATTGTCGCCACCAAACATTCCACGTATTTGAGGAAGTGTGACGTGACTTTCATCAATCACAACCAAAAAGTCTTTTGGAAAATAATCAATCAGACAGAAGGGGCGAGTGCCTGGTAAACGACCATCAAAATAACGCGAATAGTTTTCAATGCCAGAACAATGCCCAACCTCCCGAATCATCTCCAAGTCAAAAGTAACCCGTTCGTAAATTCTTTTTGCTTCGTATTCTTTGCCAATTGAATTGAAAAATTCCACTTGCTTGCCCAAGTCGAGCTCAATTTCTCCGATAGCGCGATTCAGTCGTTCTTTGGTGGTGACAAATAAGTTGGCTGGAAAAATATTGTAATTATCTAATACAGAAAGAGTCATTCCACTGATTGGATCAACTGTTTCAATTGCTTCAATCTCATCATCCCAGAAAATAACACGAACAATCGTATCGGTATATGCAAGATAAATATCAATTGTATCACCCTTTACTCTAAAGTTACCATGCTGTAAATCAACTTCATTACGAGCATATAGACTATCTACTAATGAGCGAAGAAATACATTTCGAGTGATTTTTTGACCTGTTGAAATGGCGATAATATTGCTGTGAAAATCCTCAGGATTTCCAATTCCAAACAGACAAGAAACGGAAGACACAACTAAAACATCTTTTCGGCCAGAGAGTAAAGACGAAGTGGTGGATAATCTTAATTTTTCGAGCTCCTGATTAATCGCCAAATCTTTTTCTATATAGGTATCCGAACCAGGAAGATAGGCTTCTGGTTGATAATAGTCGTAGTAAGAAACAAAATATTCAACCGCATTATTTGGAAAAAAACTTTTGAACTCACTATACAACTGAGCAGCCAACGTCTTATTATGACTTAATATAAGTGTTGGTTTTTGAACACGTTCAATGATGTTTGCAACAGTAAATGTTTTGCCAGAACCTGTTACTCCCAAGAGAGTCTGATTACGGATTCCTTCATTTACACCATTAGTGAGCTGATCAATAGCCTCTGGCTGGTCACCCGTTGGCTGGTAAGGTGATACTATTTTAAATTCCATTCATCATTTTTGGGTATAATTAACCACAACACCAGATATACTAAAATGCCTGGAAATGCAACAGATAAGATTGATAATAATGCATATCCGATTCGAACCAAAGTTGCATCAATATCAAAATATTCTGCGATACCGCCGCATACTCCAGCTATCCTGTGGTCGAATGACCTTCTCAGCTTTTTACTCATAATTGATAGAATTTAGAGGTTTGTGAAGCTTCATTATTATACAAAAATAACACTATTTTTTTATATAACTGACTTTTGAGATTCATTTTCCGAGTCTAATTATTGCTTATACGGTTAAGAAATGCCACCTTTGCAACATCAAAATTTAATTAAAAGAAAGTAAACCCAGAATGGCCTTAAAAATTGGAGATAAAGTGCGTTTTCTAAACTCAATTGGCGGAGGAGTAGTAAAGCGATTTGTAAGCAAAGATTTGGTGGCTGTAGAGGAAGAAGATGGCTTCGAAACACCCGTTATGATTAAGGAATGCGTGGTAATTGAAAGTATTTCGACAAAAAATGCGCCCATCTCTTCATATCAAAAAAACATAAATCAAGAGACCAAAAATACGTATTCTCCAGCCCCTAAAATTGTGGAAACCAAAGATGGGGACAAGTTAAATTTAATTCTAGCTTTCTTGCCACTCGATGAGAAAAATATACAAACGACTGATTATGAGTCGTTTTTGGTAAATAATAGCAACTATTTTGTTCAGTACAATTATTTGTGTAAACAGGGTAAGGGATGGATTTTACGAAATACAGGAATTATCGAACCAAATCAACAAATCTTTCTCGAAGAGATTTCTAAAGATAAATTAAACGAATTGGAGAGAATTTGTGTGCAGTTTACCGCACATAAGAAAGATAAGAATTTTGAATTAAAGAGTCCCGGATCTGTAGAAATACATCTCGATACTGTCAAATTTTACAAGCTGCATAGTTTTCAAGAAAATAACTATTTTGAAGATAATGCAATGATATATTTCATTGTGAAAAATGATCAGCAACAGCAGATGTTTGAGATAAAACCAGAGGAAATTGAATGGGCTATGAAATCAAAAGGTGATTTGAAAACTCCTGTTAAACAGTCTGTTAATATCAATTTAGGAAGTAGTATTTTAGAAATAGATTTACATGCCAATGAGCTAATAGATAGCACAGTAGGGCTTGTTAATTCAGATATAATTAGAATACAATTGGATAAATTTAATGAAATAATGAAGGAAAACCTTCGCATAAAAGGAAAAAAGATTGTTTTTATACATGGAAAAGGTGAGGGCGTTCTTAGAAAAGCCATTTTGGATGAATTAAAAATTAAATACAAATCATGTCAATATCAAGATGCCTCTTTCCGCGAATACGGATTTGGAGCAACTATGATTACAATTAAATAAGGATAATTACTTTTATGAGCAAAGATATAAATGAATTAAAAAAAGGATTTTCAACACGTATAATTCATACAGAATATCCAAAGAAAGACGCTTACAACTCATTGCAAATACCTGTATATGAGAATGTTGCGTATGAATTCGAGACAGCTGAAGAGATGGCAGATGCATTCACTGGAGTAAAATCATTGCATGCTTACTCACGCATTTCCAATCCAACAGTTGAAGGATTTGAACGAAGGATTATTGAAATTACAGGAGCAGTAGGAGTGATGGCTGTCAATTCTGGAATGGCTGCTATATCTAGCACATTTATTGAATTGGCTTATTCAGGAGCAAATATTGTGACCTCTGCCCATCTTTTTGGAAACACGTATGGATTTTTTAAAAATACACTTTCCGCATTCAATGTTGAAATTCGTTTTTGTGATTTAACCGATGCGAAAGCAGTTGAAAAATGTATTGATGAAAATACTTGCGCACTGTTTTTAGAGGTATTGACAAATCCGCATCTTGAGGTTGCAAATTTGAAAGAATTATCACAAATAGCTCATTCAAAGGGGGTTCCACTTGTTGCTGATACTACAGTAATACCATTTGTATGCTTCTTAGCAAAGGATTTTGGTGTAGATATTGAAATCGTTTCAAGTACAAAATATCTATCAGGTGGTGGAACTAGTCTCGGTGGCTTAATCATTGATCATGGCACTTTTGATTGGAGTAATTCAAAAAAATTAGCACCTCTAGTACCACAATTTGGAAATACAACTTTTACGATGAAACTCAGAAAAGAGATTCATCGCACGTTGGGTTGTTACATGGGTTCTCATTCGGCTAATATGCAATCTTTGGGTTTAGAAACGCTTGAAGTCAGATACAATCGTTCTTCTCAATCGTGTAAAATATTAGCTAACAATCTATTAACTGTAAATGGGATTCAATCAGTTAACTATACCGGATTGCCAGACAATCGGTTTTATGAAATAAGTAAATCACAGTTTGGAGAGTTTCCTGGCTCAATGTTAACTTTTCGTTTGGTTTCCAAAGAAGCTTGTTATACTTTTTTGAATAACCTCAAGCTTATCAAACGGGCAACAAATTTGTTTGATAATAGATCTTTGATTATTCATCCAGCATCCACTATTTATGGAAATTATACTGCCGAAGTTAGACGCCAAATGGAAATAGATGATCGTGATATTAGATTGTCAGTTGGCTTAGAAGATCCTTCTGATCTATTAAATGATATTAAACAAGCATTACAAAATAGTATATAATTTCAAAAAAACACCTATAAAATATCTTGTAAGTGTTTTTTTTTGAAAATCAAATCAATATTTTTCAAAGGTCGTTTTCAACCGATCCATCGCTTCACGTAGAAGTTCTCTGGAGCATCCTACGTTGATACGTTGAAACCCTTCACCACCTGGACCAAAACTTGGCCCGTCATTAAATGCCAATTTGGATTCATTAATCAATATCTTTCGAAGTTCATAGTCAGATATATCTAATTGTCTGAAATCAAGCCATATAAGGAATGAAGCTTCGGGAATCATTGGTTTGATTTTTGGTAGATTTTCTTTAATGAATTCTGTTACAAAGTCAATATTTCCTTGTACATATTCCATCATCTGACTCAACCAATCTTCCCCCTTTTGATAGGCTGCTCGTGCGGCAGTATATGCAAAAATATTTCCACTTGCAATTTCGGCAGATTCTATTTGTCTCTGAAATTTTAATCTAATACTTTCATTAGGAATTATATAACTAGCAGTTACTAATCCAGCAATGTTGAAAGTTTTACTTGGTGCTATGAGCGTTATACTATTATTGAATGCATGCTCAGAAACAGTGGGGAAGAGGTAGTGCTTATTACCCTTTAAAGCTAAATCTGCATGAATCTCGTCGGAAATAACCAAAACATTTTTTCGGGCACAGATTTCAGCAAGTTTTATCAATTCGTCTTTACTCCAAATCCGTCCTCCCGGATTGTGAGGACTGCATAATAAAATCATTTTCGTTTTCTCATCAATCAAAGATTCAAGTCCATCAAAATCCATTTTATATCGACCATCTTCAAGGAGTAATTGATTGAAAACAACTTCTCTATGATTGTTCTTTACTATACTCATAAATGGAGGATAGATAGGTGGTTGTATAATTATTTTATCTCCTGGATTTGTAAAAGCATTGATTGACAATGCTATAGCAGGTAAAATGCCAGGAGAAAATCCCATCCAATTAGGATTCATTATCCAGTCATGTTTTTTTTCAACCCATTTGACCATTGGTTCAAAAAAGTCTTGATTTCTTACCGTATAACCCAATATCTCATGGTTAGCTCTTTCTCTAATTGCTTCAAGAATAAAATCTGGAGATTTGAAATCCATATCAGCTACCCAAAGAGGTAGTAAATCGTCTGTGCCATAACGAGCTTTTAGTAAGTCAACTTTGTATGCCGAAGTTCCTTTTCTATCAATAATTTCGTCAAAATTGTATTTCATTCCAATTTAATTTATAAATACAAATATCATCATATTTATGAAGAAGTCCAAATTCTCTGAGAATTAATTGTTTATGATATTATTGAGCTACATTGGTAGTAAAGAGGTATCAATCTTTGATACTTAACATAATAGTAATTATATAACAAATAAGCTAATTTATATGTTGATAAAAAAAGCCCGACAATTGTCGAGCTTATATTAGTTATATCTTTCATTCCTTAACTCTTAATATTGAGATCTTGAAGAACAGATCTAATTTTTTCGTATGTCGTAAGTTGAGTTGGCACTAAAGGTAAACGTAAAATATTTTCAATATATCCCATTGCATTCAACATCGCTTTAACTCCGGCAGGATTTCCTTCGACAAAAAGAAGTTCTATCAATTCTGTAAATTTGTGATGAATTTTCAATGCACTACTAAAATCTCCATTCAATGCAAGGCGAACCATTTTGCTAAATTCTTTTGGAAAAGCATTTCCAATAACAGATATTACTCCAACAGCTCCAAGTGTAATTAATGGGAATGTTATACCATCGTCTCCGGATATTACCATAAAATCAGTAGGTTTAGATTTTATGATTTCATCCATTTGAGTAATATTTCCTGATGCCTCTTTAATTGCAACCACATTATAAAAATCTCGAGCGAGCCGCAAAGTGGTAGCTGAGGTCATATTTACACCAGTTCTACCAGGTACATTGTAAAGAATAATAGGCAATTTTGTTGCCTCAGAAATTGATTTATAGTGTTGATATATACCTTCTTGCGTAGGTTTGTTATAGTAAGGAGTTACAGATAGAATTGCGTCAATACCTTCGAAATTATCATTTTTCAATTGTTCTACAATTGCCTTTGTGCAGTTGCCACCCACACCTAAAACTACGGGTATTTTACATTTTACACGATTCACAATAAAATGTGTAATTTCCTTCTTTTCTGTGTCTGTTAGAGTTGGAGTCTCTGCAGTTGTACCTAATACAACCAAATAGTCAGTCCCGTTACGAAGCTGAAAATCAACCAATTTACCCAATGCCGTAAAGTCAATGGTTTCATCTTCTTTAAATGGAGTAATTAAGGCCACTCCCATTCCTTTTAATTTCAATTGTATCATATATTTGGTACGATTCTTAACGTTGACTTTTCAGTTTGCGAAGATAAAACAATATCTGTTCAGAAAGAAATTTGCTGTCAACATTTTTTTGTATTTCAACCACAAAATCATATAAATCTATTCCAATTTTAGCTATTCCAACTTTCAAATTCGAGTTATTACTTGAAATTAAGTAGTTAATTGATAGATAGTTGTTATAAGTTAAATCAATTAATAGTTGGCTGCTTTCTACTATTTTATTGAATTCTACAATTACCGCCTCGTTTGGAAACTGAAAGATTGATAAATCTGCTTTAGAAAAAGCAAATTCATCAATTGAATCTCCCAATTTATTTTTCTGATTGTAAAATCCAAACATATTACAGTTCTTTCCTTCAGAATTTAATAAGAATTGGAGATTTTTTGCACGCTCAATATCAGAAACTTCAAAAATAATGGTTATAGTACGAATATCATCTAATCCTCCAAAATTTCGATTTCTATTTAAGTCATTCAGATTTGAACGGATTTTTCTTTTAATGAAATAGTCTAGCATAACTTCTAATTTATCATGTCGAGAAACTCTTTCTCATGAATTATCGCTACACCTAACTTCTGAGCTTTCTCTAATTTGGATGGACCCATGTTTTCTCCAGCTAAGACAAAGTCTGTTTTTGCTGAAATTGAAGTCAAATTTTTCCCTCCATTTTTCTCGATAAGAGATTTATATTCATCACGTGAATATATTGAAAATAAACCACTTATAACAAATGATTTATCTTTTAATTTGTCAGAGTTTAGGTTCGATTCTGACTCGAAAATTTGAAATTGCAAGCCGACCAACTTTAGTTCTTGAATAAGACTGAGATGTTTTTCTTCAGAGAAATACAATTTTATACTTTGAGCAATTCGTTCTCCTATTTCATCAACGCTTACTAATTCATCATGAGAAGCAGAGATCAAAGAATCTATATTCCTAAAAGCTTTAGCTAGTTTTTTGGCAACCGTTTCTCCAACATAGCGAATACCTAATGCAAATAGTACTCTTTCAAACGGAATTTCTTTCGACTTTTCCAGTCCAACCAACATATTATCTGCTGATTTACTACCGAATCGTTCCAATTGAGATATTTCAGACCTATTTAATTTGTAAAGATCTGATACTGAATTTATTAGTCCTAACCGAAAGAAAAGATCAATGGTTTCAGATCCTAAACCATCAATATTCATTGCTTTTCTGCCAATGAAATGTTCAAATTTTCCTTTTATTTGGGGAGGACAATAATCTTCATTTGGACAATAATGTGCTGCTTCGCCTTCAATTCGAATCAACTTTTGACCACATTCAGGACAATTAGTTATAAATTTTACTTTTTCGCCTGCTAAATGACGATGATTCAAATCGACACGTGTTATTTTGGGGATAATTTCGCCACCTTTTTCTACATAAACGAAGTCTCCAATATGCAAATCAAGAGAGCTGATGATGTCAGCATTATGCAATGAAGCTCTTTTAACAACGGTACCCGATAATTGAATCGGATCAAGATTTGCAACGGGAGTAATTGCACCAGTCCTACCAACTTGATAAGATACTGAATTTAACCGAGTTGATGCTTCTTCTGCTTTAAATTTATACGCTACAGCCCATCTGGGTGATTTTGCTGTAAAACCTAATGTATATTGCTGCTCTAAAGAGTTAATTTTCAATACAATACCGTCTGTTGCTACTGGTAGTTTTTTTCGTTCTAAATCCCAATATTTAATAAAATCAGAAATTTCATTAAGTTTTTGGCATCTTTTTGTTGCATCCGATATCTTAAAACCCCAGCTTGCTGCGTGTTGAAGATTTTCATAATGATTTGGAGAAGGTAATTTATCTCCCAATAGATAATAGAAATACGCATCTAATTTTCGTTCCGCGACAATAGAGGAATTTTGCAGTTTCAGTGTTCCTGATGCAGCATTTCGTGGATTCGCAAATAACTGTTCTTCAGCCAATTCACGTTCTTTATTTAAACTATTAAATACCTCCCACGACATCAATATTTCACCTCTAATTTCGAATTCGTGTGGATAGTTATTCCCTTGTAATTTAAGAGGAATTGTGCGAATTGTTTTCACATTTTCTGTCACATCATCACCTTTTTCTCCATCGCCACGTGTAAGTGCCTGGTGTAATTCACCATCAATATAGGTGAGTGAAATTGAAGTTCCATCATATTTTAATTCGCAAACAATTTCGAATTCTTCTTCTAATAGTTTTCGTACTCTTTCGTAGAAATCAGCTACTTCTTGCTCAGAGTAAGTATTTGATAAAGAAAGCATTGGATACTTATGATTAAACTGTTGGAATGATTTAGAGATATCGCTGCCAACACGCAAAGAAGGTGAATTTTTGTCAGAAAATTCAGGATGTAGCGACTCTAATTCAATCAGTTCGCGCATCATACGATCGAAATCAAAATCGGATATTAAAGGTGCATTCAACACATAATAATTATAATTGTGTTGATGAAGTTGATTTCTAAGCGACTCTATTTTTTCTTTGATATTTTCCATATTACTGATGTTTGCAAATATAGACAAATCACGTGAAAACACCAATTGCCAAAGACTGATTCCGTCAAAATGGTTGTAGATTAGTTCTCAATTCGCTACTTTTGTATAAAATATTCAGAATATGAGAATTGATATAATAAGTGTTTTACCTGAGTTGATTGAGAGCCCATTAAATCATTCAATTATAAAACGCGCTAAAGATAAAGGATTTGTAGAAATACATCTTCATAATTTAAGAGATTATACGCTCGATAAACACAAACGTGTTGACGATTATCCATTTGGAGGTTCGGCTGGAATGGTCATGCAGATTGAACCTATTGATAGGTTGATTTCGGAATTGAAAAAGGAACGAAACTATGATGAAATTATTTTTACTTCACCCGATGGAGAACGTTTTGATCAAAAGATGGCAAATTCATTGTCGATGACTCAAAACTTGATTATTTTGTGTGGTCATTATAAAGGAATTGACTTTCGAGTTCGTGAACACCTGATTACCAAGGAAATATCAATTGGAGATTATGTGTTAACTGGTGGAGAGTTAGCTGCAGCTATTATATGCGATTCAGTTGTGCGAGTAATTCCAGGGGTGATTTCTGACGAGCAATCAGCTCTATCTGACTCTTTTCAGGATAATCTCCTTGCACCTCCTGTTTATACACGTCCTGCTGAATATAAGGGTTGGAAGGTGCCAGAAGTGTTGCTATCCGGTCATCAACGAAAAATCGAGGAGTGGCAATTGCAGCAATCTATTGATCGCACTCAAAAGCTACGCCCCGATTTATTAAAATAATAAAATTCTAATTCTTCTCTGGTGTAATTTTCTTAGAGTAAGTGCCTTTATTACTGCTAATTACAGCAATAAATGTATTTTTTACTTCAACTGAAATTCTATTTGTTCCAGTAAATATCTGGGAACTATGAATTAATTTACCTTGTAAATTGTAGATAGAAATAGTTCCTTCAGAGGTAAAATCTTCAATAATTAATTCTGAATTTGCATAATAAATAGTTGGTGTATAAAGATGATCTTCAATTCCTGTTAAAGAAGAAAATGCTTCTGACTGTTTGTTTCCCCAAATATTTTCCGCCAATTGAGGGTAGTCAATAAACGGATTGCGATTATGCTGGATGTTATAAATTGCATTATTTCGATTGATTTCTTTTTGACTAACAGGATCTTGTCTACTCCATTTTAGGAAAAGCTCAATCGACCAAGCTGATAAGGAAGGGTAAGTATTTTTTACAATTTGATCAGATCCTGGCCAACTAGGAAGAACTGATTCATAGGCAGTTACCATATAAAAGTAGCTTCTTGCAAGATCTCCTTTTAATTCATCATTAGGTTCAAAAACAGAACCGCTATAGCCAGGGAAAGTGCATGTTCCTAACTTACTATAGCCATTGGCTGAAGAATATGATGGACTTGCAACTTCTCCAAATGGATCATTTCCTCTTCTTCCATTTACATAGCCATCTGATGGATACAAATGAAATAAATCAGTGTACATCGGAGTTCCATCATTGAACCATGATTTTGGAAAAGAGTGCTCTCTATTGTAACAGCTTCCTTCGCCTGAGTAATTTCCACATTGATTAGTTACAAAAACATAGTTGGTCGTAATAGAGTAGATATCCCAAACCTTGCCGTCAGCTCTTTTGTCGGTAGTCTGAAAATCAGTCCACAAATTGGCATAACTTCTTTCAGTATGCGTGAGAATAATATTACTTAGCGCAGTTTTTAAGGTTGCTTGTATTTTACCTTCAGCTGAACTATAATAATTGATTGGAATTTGAGCGCTAGGTGAGAAAAATATCAACCCCCATAAAAGCAATATTGAAAATGTAGTTTTTTTCATCGAATCAATAATTTGGAGTTATTTTTTTTGTATATGTTCCTTTATTAGTGGTAATTACTGCTATAAATATAGAATTCATTTCAATTGGAATTTTATTAGCACCTGCATAAATTGTCATATTTTTCACCAATTTCCCCTGCATATCAAATATTGAAAGAGTTCCATCAGACTGTAAATCTTGAATATTTAATTCAGAATTAGAATAGAAAACAGAAGGAATGTAGAAAGTTTTGTCGATGGAAGTTGCTAATGAGAATGATTCTGATTGTCTAGTTCCCCAAATAAATTCGGCCAGTTCTGGATAATCGATATACGGATTTCTATTGTGTTGAATGGCATAAATTGCATTATTTCGATCCAATTCTTTTTTACTTACGGGATCTTGTCTGCTCCATTTTAAGAATAAGCTTTGACTCCAAGTTGATAAGGCGGGGTAAACAGTTCCATTAAATGATTCCCCTCCAATTGAAGTCATTATATTTTCATAACGAGTGGCAAAGTAAAAATAGGTTCTAGCAAAGTCACCTTTGTATTCATCATCTGGTTCAAATACAGTACCTGAATATCCTGAAAATGAGGAACTTCCCAATCTACCTTTTCCACCGGCTAAAGTTTTACCCGAAGAGCATTCGCCATAAGGAAAATTACTTCTTTGACCATTCACTTTTCCGTCAGTCGGATATATATGAAACGCATCACTCACCATTGGCGAAGATGATCCAAACCAGCTTTGTGGAATCGAGTGCTCTCTGTTGTAGCAATCGCACACGTTAGCATAATTTCCACATTTTTTTTGACCTTGAATCCAAGTACATGTAGAATACATATCCCACACTTTTCCAGAAATATCATCAGAAGTCAAATAAGTCGTATAAAGTCCATCATATCCTTTATCGGTGTGTCCTTTTATAATTGTATAAAGCGCTGTTTTGAGAGCGCCTTTATTTTTTCCATCCACGTTTTGATAATAATTTGCAGGAGGCTGAGCAGCAGCTATAAGAATAAAAAGGAATGATAAATGTAAAAGAATTAGTCGTTTCATAAATTTGTATATAAATCTTAATTAATTGTTAAAATTAATTTTTATTCAAAGATAAAAAAATTGGGATGAACATTGTAATTTCAACCCAATATTATATATTTTTTTAACTAACGTATTTTTAGCTTCCTTAAACTCCTATAGCTCCAATTATCTCATTTACAGATGAGTAGTTATGCCTATCTAAATAATCATTTAATCCATCAATTATTTTCAAACAAACAGTCGGATCGATGAAATTTGCTGTTCCAACCTGTACTGCAGATGCTCCAGCTAATAGAAATTCTACTGCATCTTTCCAATCCATAATTCCTCCCATTCCAACTACTGGTATTTTTACCGCTTTAGCAGTCTTCCAAACCATCGCTAATGCAACTGGTTTAACGCAAGGACCTGATAATCCTCCAGTTACAGTTGATAATAGTGGACGGCGTTTTTCTACGTCAATCGCCATTCCAAGAAGTGTATTGATCAATGATACAGAATCGGCTCCTTCGGCTTCAGCAGCACGTGCAATCTCCGTTATGTCTGTTACGTTAGGTGATAACTTGACAATCAGTGTTTTAGAATATACTTTGCGAACAGCTTTTACAACTTCAGATGCACTGGTAGCGCACACACCAAATGACATTCCACCTTGCTTAACATTTGGGCAAGATATATTTAACTCAATAGCCGTAACACGCTCTAATTCAGCAACTTTCTCGGTACATTTAATATAATCTTCGATGGTTGAGCCATTCACATTTACAACTAAGTGGGAATCAATATCTTTTATTCGTGGATAGATAACATCTGCAAAATAGTGTACACCTTTGTTTTGTAAACCAACTGCATTAAGCATTCCTGCTGGAGTCTCAGCCATTCTTGGATAGGCATTTCCTTGACGTGGTTCAAAAGTAGTACCTTTCACAACATATCCACCTAATTTAGAAATATCGAAAAAGTCGTTAAACTCTTCTCCAAACCCAAACGTGCCAGAAGCCGTCATAATTGGATTTTTCAAATCTAATCCCCCAATTTTTACTCTTAAATCTGCCATTTCAATTCATTAATATTAAAAATTGGACCTTCAGTACACACACATACATTGCCATTAATCGTGTTTTCTACACAACAAAGACATACTCCAAACCCACAAGCCATCGTATTTTCGAGTGAAACTTCACAAGAAATATTCTTGGATTTCGCATAGACTGCAACAGCAAGCATCATTGGTTTTGGCCCACAGGTATAAATAAAGTCGAAAGATTTCGTTTGAAGTATCGTATGTTGCGTTACAAAGCCTTTTTCTCCTGCGCTTCCATCTTCAGTAGTCGTAAAAACAGTACCGTATTTATCAAACTCTTCAAGTTGCAAAAGATCTTTGGATGAGCGAGCTCCTAATAGAAAATTAGGCTCAAAGCCTCTGTTCTTTAAGTACTTTCCCCAGAAAAGCATCGGTGCAGTACCAACACCACCACCAATCAATAAGACTGATTTGGAGGGGTTTTCAGGAAGTGTAAAAGAGTTCCCTAAAGGAAGTATGAGATTCAGCAAATCTCCTGATTTTAAAGCTGAGAGCGTTCTTGTTCCGTCACCAATAGTTTGAATTAACAACCAAAGCTCATTACGCTCTTCAATAATGTTGTTTATAGAGATGGGACGGCGAAGAAAGGTTGTGGGAGAGCCATCCACTTTGACTTCGACAAATTGTCCAGGTAGCATTTCTGGTAACTTCTCAACAGATGTCAACTTTAACAAAAAGTAGTTTGCATTTAATGCAATATTGTCTGTTACAGTGAAATCAGCAACAAATTTTCTCATTCGATTTTCCTCATTTGAATTTAGGTGCAAAGATACGGGAAAATCTGCCAACATGTAAAATCATAACGGCATAAAATCTGCCCTTTCAATCACTTTTTTTCTCTGATTCAGGTATAAATGTTTCATAAGATTTATCTGAATAAAATAATAATATCTTATCAATCTTCCGCTGGCTTGTGGTAGAGATTATTGTTCTAATTTCTGCTTCATTTATTTGAGGAAGTTGCTTTTCGGAAAGAATTTGCTCATTTGAAGCAGGTTTATATTCAGGCAAATCTTCGAATAACTCTTTTTGAATTGGAACATTTGATTTATACATAGTGCCATTGCCTAGTAGGAGCCAGTCAGAGCTGACGTCTGTAAATCTTTCTAGAATTTTGGTAATGATATCTAGGCTGGGGTTATTCCTTCCAGTTAATGTATGTGTCATTGTAGGTCGCTTCACACCGATTTCGTCCGCTAATGAACTTACTGTAAGCTTTTTTTCATCTAATAGTTTTTGGATTCGACTCAACATTTGTGTAAAGATTCAATTTTATAATAGTTTACAAATATAACAAATAGTTACATTGAATAAAAACAAATGTATTAAAACATTTGTATAATGGCGCGCATGAATTATGATTACAAATGTGAATGATCGATAATGTAATTTTAAAGCATATATACATCTCAAATTATAGCCTGTGCTTAGGCAGCACAAATACACAAAACAATAAATTCATAAAATCTATATAACTAATTGATTAATATATGATTATATGTAATTTATTGCCTCTTTAAATATGATTTTTAGAATATAGTTGCTCCCGTATTGTAATTTCATTAAATTAATAGCTTATATAAATAGTATAATTATTTGATTATTAGGTATATATGAATAAATATTATTGTATAAATATCTGTTATCATGTCAATGCTAACGGATCACACTTCTATATATTTGTATTATTTCGAGATGCAATTATACAACTAATTCATTAGTTACATTTGTAAATAAACATATCGCTCGTATATGTTTGTGTATAACCGATACATTGACTTACAAATGTAAATAAATGCAAGCTGTATATTTATACAAAAATGAATTGTATTGATGATGACTTTTTATACGATTATGAAGAAACAGAAAAAAGAAGATGTGAAGATTACGTAAATGATGATTCCTGTATGCAAATTGAGTATAAATGTGATCTTTGCGCACATTATCTAATAGATTTGTAAATAGTAGATTCTAGAAGATTAGAAATATTAACAACTATCTACGTATCAGATAGATAGGTTGACAAATGGCAAATTTAATTTGATAGTAGAAAACTGGAGAAAAGATAAAAACTAATTATGAAGAATTTTAAAAACTAATTCTCTTAATAGTTCACCATCGGGAATGTTATTACTCCCTACTCCTTTTGCTTTGGCATCATATTTCCGTATCAGTGAAATAATCTCCATCGTTTTAAGAGCTGAGTAATTACGCAATCCAAATGTGTAGTTTTTTGCTTGGAAAATTGGAATTCTAAGTCCTTGCATTACGCTTGTTTCATCTTTACGAGGAAGGTAGTGACAGAGCATCAAATTACTGAAATAATTGTTCAGGACAATTAGAGATAGAATAATTGGATTGCTTTTGGGATTTTTGTCAAAATAATTTGCGATACGGTTCGATCTAGTAACATCTTTTGCGATGATAGCATTTAAGAATTCAAAATTATTGAATTCCTTACTTACTCCAATATTTCGTTCAACAAGATCGGGTGTAATTATATTTTGACCAGCGGGCATTGTTATCCAAAGCTTATCAATTTCACCCACAATTCGGTTAAGATCTTGTCCAATGAAATCTGCCAACATAATGCTAGCTTTGGGTTCAATTCTCCCACCCTTTTTTAATGTGTATTCGGATATCCAGGCTGGAATTTGATTATCATATAACTTTTTAGATTCGAAGATAACTCCAACTCGATCAATCTCTGCAATTATCTTTTTTCGTCCATCAATTGTACCATTTTTGTAATTCAAAACTAAAATGGTAGATGGAACAAAATGAGTAACGTAAGAAACCAATTCCTCGATTTTTTTTACGTCTTGCGCTTCTTTGATGACAACAACACGATATTGAGAAAATGTAGGATAGAATTTTGCTTCATTTATAATAGCATCGTAAGTAATATCTGACCCATAACGAATTATTTCATTAAAATCACGCTCGGAATCATCTAATGCATTTTTTAAAATTGCATCGGTAATGAGATCTATAAAATATGACTCCTCTCCCATTAATAAATAAACAGGTGCAAAATCTTTACGTGAAATTTGTTCAATAATATTTTCGTAGGTCAGTTTACGTGCCATATTTTTTCTAATCGAATCTTAGGTGTTTTACAGTCTTACGGTTTTCAAGTAACATACCCAATGATTCTATTCCAATAAGAACATGATCTTTAACAAATGTCTCATTCACAATTTTATCGCTTTGTTCTGTTTTTACTCCTTCAGATACCATCGGTTGATCAGTGACCAAAAGCAGAGCGCCAGTTGGTATTTCATTGAAAAATCCAACAGTGAATAAAGTTGCAGTTTCCATATCAATGCCCATGCATCGTGTCATTCTCAAATATTCTTTGAATTTATCGTCATGTTCCCACACCCTACGATTTGTAGTATAGACAGTTCCTGTCCAGTAATCTCTCTCGTGGTTACGTACTGTAGTCGAAACTGCACGTTGAAGGCTAAATGCAGGTAGTGCAGGCACTTCAGCGGGCAAATACAAATCGGAAGTTCCTTCTCCTCGAATTGCTGCTATAGGTAAAATGAAATCGCCTAATTGATTAATTTTTTTTAGTCCTCCACATTTTCCTAGAAAAAGAACGGCTTTAGGATCAACTGCAGTTAGTAAATCCATAATACTAGCAGCATTGGCGGTTCCCATTCCAAAATTGATTATCATCACTCCATCGGCGATTGCATTTGGCATGTTTACATCTTTAAAAAATGGAACATTAAAATGCTCAGCAAAAATTTCAACATATTTATTGAAATTTGTCAATAAAATGTATTCAGTAAACTCTTCAAGTTTTCGTCCAGTGTAACGTGGAAGCCAATTTTCTACTATCTCTTGTTTTGTCTTCATATTTCTCTACTTTTGTAAATCAATATCAATTTTCATAAATCAATATTTTTATTAAATTTAATTAATCAATCCGCAAAAATACAAAATGTTAAGATTAAATCTACCATCAAAAGAGTTTAAAATCAGGGAATCTGATGGAAAATTAGCAATTTTTGACGAAATAAGAAAGAAATATGTGGCTTTAACTCCTGAAGAATGGGTTAGACAGCACTTTATTTACTTCTTAATTTCTGATAAAAACTATCCTAAATCTCTGATTGCTAATGAAATATCGATAAAACTAAACAATACTTCAAAGCGTTGTGATTCAGTAATTTACGATCGAAATTTTAATCCTTTGGTAATTGTTGAATATAAAGCTCCCGAGATAGAAATCACTCAAGCTGTATTTGATCAAATTAGTCGCTACAACATTGTTTTCAAAGTACCTTACTTAATTGTCAGTAATGGACTTGTTCACTATTGTTGTCATATCGACTACACCCTAAATAAAACTACGTTCCTTTCAGAAATTCCTCTATATGAATCTATTATATAAAAGCGGGAACACTTCTATAAAGAAACATTCCCGCTTTTAAATCATAAATATCTGTAGACTATTCTACAACTCCAGCGAGTTCAGGATCAATCATTACTCGTCCACAATACTCACAAACAATAATTTTCTTGCGAAGTTTCACATCCATCTGTTTTTGTGGTGGAATCTTGTTGAAGCAACCTCCACAAGCATCGCGTTGAATATAAACAACAGCCAAACCATTACGAGCATTTTTACGAATACGTTTGAATGCAGTGTGTAAGCGTGGGTCAATGTTTGATTCTAATTTCTTTACTTTGTTGCGCAAACGTTCTTCATCTTGTTTTGTTTCTGCAACGATATCATCTAATTCACTTTTCTTAGATTCTAAATCCGCTTTCTTATCTTCAAGAATCTCTTTGCTTGCTGCAAGTTCATCTGTTTTGGTTTTAGCCGTAACTGTAAATTCACGAATACGTTTTTCGCACAACTCTATTTCAAGTGTTTGAAATTCCATCTCTTTTGAAAGGAAATCAAACTCACGGTTGTTGCGAACATTATCCTGTTGAGACTTGTACTTTTCAATCAAATCTTTTGCTCCAGCAATTTCTATTTTTTTAGCAGAAAGATTTGTTTCTATCTCTTCAATTTCTGTTTTGTAGTTTTGGATACGTGTTTCCAAACCGGCCACTTCGTCTTCCAAATCTTGAACTTCAAGTGGCAACTCGCCTCTTAATGTTTTGATTCTGTCGATTTCAGAAAGTATGGTTTGTAATTCGAACAGTGCTTGAAGTTTTTCTTCCACTGTCATTTCTTTAGTCGGTGTCTCCACTTTTGCTTTTGTAGTAGCCATACAATTATAAGTAATTTATCTGATTGGTTTTACATTTCGTGAAATGAACGGCAAATGTAGCAAATTTTTTCTGAATAATCTCACAAATTAGCTCAATTGTGTACTGTTCCGACTCATAATGTCCTGCATCGACCAGCAAAATGGATTCGTTGTGATTAAAAAAGTCGTGATACTTAATATCTCCAGTTATATAAGCATCTGCACTGGCACGCAAGGCATTGCCAATAAGGAATGCTCCACTCCCACCACACAATGCAATTTTGCGCACAGATTTATTCAACAATGGCGAAAATTTCAATCCTTCAACCTTAAAATCAATTTTAATTTTTTTAAGAAAGTCAATTTCTGTCATCGATTCGGGCAATTCACCTACAACACCAGCTCCTGCTCTTGCAAAATCGTTCATGAGAGGAATTAAATCAAAAGCTGGTTCTTCGTAAGGATGAGAATCGTAGAGTGCTTTTATCGCTTTGCTTTTTAGGTTAACTGGCAGAATTACTTCTAATCTAATTTCATTTTCAGAGTGGAGTTCATTAATTTCACCGCAAAAAGGAGTACTCCCCTCTCCTGCTCTAAACGTTCCGTAACCTTCTGATTGATAACTACATTGGTCGTAATTACCAATATGACCAGCTCCTGCTTCAAACAGCGAATTTCGCACTTTTTCGAGGTTTTTGTTGGGTACGAAAGTGATTAATTTAAGTAAGCTATCCGATAATTCTGAAAGAACACAAACGTTTGTTAAACCCAGTTTTTCGGCCATTTTGAAACTTACACCGCCCCATGCATTGTCGAGATTGGTGTGAGCCGTATAGATGGTGATGTCATTTTTTATGGCTTTCACCACGCATCGTTCGATATAATCTTTTCCTGTGATAGATTTTAATCCTTTGAAAATCAATGGATGATGCGAAATAATCAACTTCGAATTCAGCGCAATTGCCTCGTCAATTACCTCCTCGGTTACATCAATGCATATTAAGGCCGACTCGGTCTCGGATTGAAGATTACCCAATTGAATGCCCGAATTGTCGTAATTTTCTTGCAATGCTAGTGGCGCAAACAATTCTATTGCTGATGTAATTTCACTTATTTTCATTCTCAATGAAGAATTAGAGTACTTTGCAAATGTACTAATTTTGAGTTTCTTTTCGGTAAGCAAAGCTAATCAAAACATCCATAGCCACGTATTCTAAGAGCGTTTCGTTTGTTGCTTCCAAAACAATTTTGGGTGCAAAACCGTTTCTGTAAGCTTCAATCCATCTTTTGGCACACAAGCACCAACGATCTCCAGGTTTTACTCCTTCAAATTCATATTGTGGAATTGGTGTGCTTAAATCATTACCTACTGATTTGGAAAAATGTAAGAATTCTTCACTTGCAATTATACAAACCGTGTGTTCACCTGTATCTTGCTCGTTTGTTTTACAACAACCATCTCTAAAAAATCCTGTCAATGGTTTTGAACTGCATTCAATCAATGGTTCACCAAATATATTTTTACTTTTCATTTTTATTAAATTTAAGATATTTCTTCTCATCAAACAACCGAAGAGATGATTCTGTTCTAAAGTTTCAGTTTTATCCGAGATATAATGAAAAACCCTCCATACGAATTTACATCGAATGGAGGATTTACATACACTTTTGATTTATTATTTCTGTTCTTTCAGATTTAAAACCAAGCTAAGTTCATCCAATTGAGCTTGATCAATTCGTGATGGAGCATCGTTCATCACATCGCGACCCGAGTTGTTTTTGGGGAATGCGATGCAGTCGCGAATCGAGTCGAGACCTGCGAAAAGCGATACAAAGCGATCAAGTCCAAAAGCCAAACCACCGTGAGGAGGCGCACCGTACTTGAAGGCGTCCATCAGGAAGCCAAACTGGTATTGTGCCTGTTCGTCGGTGAATCCCAACAGTTCGAACATTCGCTTTTGAAGCGCGCTATCGTGAATACGAATCGAGCCACCGCCCAACTCTACGCCGTTGATTACCATATCGTAAGCATTGGCACGCACTTTTCCAGGTGCAGTGTCAAGCAACGGAATATCTTCTGGTTTTGGTGAGGTGAATGGGTGGTGCATAGCAAAGAAGCGGTTCGAATCTGCATCCCATTCAAACAGCGGGAAGTCGACAATCCACAACGGTGCAAAGACGTTTTTGTCGCGCAATCCGAGTCGTGAACCCATTTCGAGACGCAATTCGCACAACTGTTTTTGTGCTTTTTCGGTTTCGCCCGACAGAATAAGGATTAAATCGCCCGATTTAGCACCGAATCGCTCACCCCACGCTTTCAAATCTTCTTGCGAATAAAATTTGTCAACCGACGATTTGTAGGTTCCATCGGCTTCGCAGCGAACATACACCATTCCTTTAGCGCCAATTTGTGGACGTTTTACGAAATCGGTCAATTCGTCGAGTTGTTTGCGGGTAAAGGATGCGCAACCTTCGGCACAGATTCCGCCCACGTATTCTGCACTGTCGAATACGACGAAGTTTTTGCCTTCGGTAAGATCTTTCAATTCAACAAATTTCATTTCGAAACGAATATCAGGTTTATCAGAACCGTAGTATTTCATTCCATCTGCCCACGTCATTCGTGGGAAATCTCCCTGAATATCAACGCCTTTGATAGTTGAAAAGAGGTGTTTTGCCAAACCTTCGAAGATGTTGAGCACATCTTCTTGCTCCACAAACGACATTTCGCAGTCAATTTGTGTAAATTCCGGCTGACGGTCGGCACGCAAATCTTCGTCGCGGAAACATTTTGCAATCTGAAAATATCGATCAAAACCCGACACCATCAGCAATTGTTTGAAAAGCTGTGGCGACTGTGGCAAAGCATAAAATTCGCCTGGATTCATACGCGATGGCACCACAAAATCACGCGCCCCTTCGGGAGTCGATTTGATTAATACTGGTGTCTCCACCTCCATAAAGTTTTGCGCATCGAGGAAACGACGTGTTTCGAATGCCATCTTATGGCGCAATTCGAGGTTTTTGCGCACTACTGCACGACGCAAATCAAGATAGCGGTATTGCATACGCAACTCATCTCCACCATCTGTTTCGTCATCTATCGTAAATGGAGGCACTTCTGAAGCATTCAGCAATTTGAGATCAGAAACGATGATTTCAACATCACCCGTTTCAATGTTTTTATTTTTGCTGGAGCGCTCTTTTACTGTTCCAGTCACCTGAATCACAAATTCACGACCTAATTTATTAGCCTGTTCACATAATTCAAGGTTGCTTTCTTGATTGAAAACCAATTGAGTGATGCCATAACGATCGCGAATATCAATAAATGACATCCCTCCCATTTTGCGGTTTTTTTGAACCCAACCAGCTAAAGCTACAACTTGATTTACATCACTTAGGCGCAATTCGCCACACGTACGTGTTCTATACATATCCAATTTCTATTTAACAAAGCTGAATGAATCAAGCAGCTTTCGTACAAATTATCTGTTTATACTAAAAAAATGTATGCAAAAATACGACTTTTCGGCTTATTAGCAATCTTGAAGCAGTCTAAAGTTAGTGCAATTTCTTAAAAACTGACACATTTATTTATTGCAGGAAACAAGTATGACGAAATTATTTCGAGAAAAAATAATATTTAAATTTACCTAAATATTAATATTTCAATCACTTGCCTCGTTCGATGGGTATTTCATTCAACTTTAAACAATTTATTTTTTATTTCAGCTATTGTCAATTCAAATTATTGATTTATCTTTGCACTCGAAATCAACGGGGTGTAGCACAGTCCGGTTAGTGTGCCTGGTTTGGGACCAGGAGGTCGGGAGTTCGAATCTCTCCACCCCGACTCGTTGAAATTGCCACTCAGTGGACATGGCTGCGTAGCTCAACTGAATAGAGTATCTGACTACGGATCAGAAGGTTCCAGGTTTGAATCCTGGCGCGGTCACAAAAAGAAACTAACGCTTATCAATAATTTGGTAAGCGTTTTTTTTGTCTAAACAGAGTACTTCCACAATATTTTTGTAAGTTTGTATGGAAGAATCAAATCCACCACATATTTGAAAATAATCACCAGTATGAAGAAAAAATTAATTGTAATCGGTGCTGTAATTGCCTCCATTCTGGCAATTCTTATTGTTTTACCCTTTGCTTTTGAGGGTAAAATTGAGAAACTAATTAAACAAGAAGCAAACAAGACGATGAAAGCTAAACTGGAATTCAGCAATCTAAATCTTAGCTTTATTCGAAATTTTCCAAAAGCAACGATTGGCTTGCACAATCTAGCGATTATCGGCGTTAACGAGTTTTCGAACGATACGTTGATGGCAGCTGATGAACTTCGAATTTCGGTCGATTTGATGAGCATTTTTAGTTCGAAAGGTTACTCAATCTCACAAATTTTGTTGGATAAAGCCAATATTCAACTCAAAGTGCTGAAAGATGGAAAGGTAAACTGGGATATTATGCTCCCTACTCCACCCGATCAAACTGAGGCTGAAGCACCATCTTCATTCAAGATGATTCTTGATAAAATTGAGGCAACCGACTCGAAGTTCAGCTACGTGGACAAACAAGGCAATATGAGCTTTACAATCAAAGATTTAGGCGCAGTTTGCTCAGGTAATATGAATGCTGATGTTACAACTTTAAAAGTGAATGCAGCAGCTGCTGAGATGAATTTTGTGATGGATAAAATCCCCTATTTGCACAAAATAAAAGTAGATGTAGATGGCGAAATAGAGGCTGATTTGAAAAATAGCAAATATACATTTCACCAAAATTTATGTCACTTGAATGCCATCGAAGGTGTGGTTGAAGGTTGGTTTGCAATGCCTGAGGAGGGTTACGATATGGATATAAAGCTAACAACACCTCAATTGAGCTTTAAACAAGTACTTTCCATTGTTCCGGGAATGTTCACCAAAGAGTTTGACAACATCAAAACGGATGGGAAAGTATCATTAGACGCTTGGGCAAAGGGACATTATGCTGATAATATTTTACCAGCGTTTAACTTGGCATTAAAAGTTAACGATGCTATGTTTAAATATCCCGATCTACCAAAATCAGTAGATGGTATTCAGATGGATATGAAAGTCTCAAATCCCGGTGGAGATGCTGATTTAACAGTGGTTGATCTCAAGCAACTGCAGTTCAAGATTGGTGGGAATCCATTTTCTATGATGGCATTGGTGAAAACACCGGTAAGCAATGCCGATTTTTTGATGCAGGCAAACGGAAAAATTGATTTGGCAATGATCAAAGAGATTTATCCATTAGAAAAGGGAACTGAATTGAATGGTAAGTTAACTTCAAATCTATCGGTTAAAGGCACTATGAATCAAATAGATAAAGAGCAATATGAGCAGATAAATGCTGCTGGAACACTCTCTATATCAGATATGATTTACAAATCGAAGGGATATCCAGATGCAAATATCAGCAACATGGGGATGAATTTTACTCCACGCTTTGTAGAATTAAGTAATATGAAATTGAAATTCGGGAAAACGGATTTATCGGGAAATGGAAGACTCGAAAATTTCATCGGCTATGCTTTGAAAGGAAAAACGCTGAAAGGTTCATTAAATATTAGCTCTAATAAGATAGATGTGAGCGAGTTAATGGGAACAACTTCATCCTCCACTACAACAGATACTTCAAAAATGAAAGCATTTGAAATTCCCAAAAACATCGATTTCGTGATGCAAGCCAATGTAAAAATGATTACGTATGAAAAAATGATATTCGAGAATGCGACAGGAAAGCTAATTGTCAGAGATGGTAAATTAGACTTCAATGGATTGAAAATGAACGCATTTGGTGGTATTATTGAAACCAATGGATATTATAGTACTGCACTTGATCCTCAAAAACCAGATATAAATTTTGGACTGAATATATCGAATGCCTCCTATTCTCAAACATTTAAGCAACTTGATTTTATAAAGAAAATGATGCCGATATTTGAAAATACTATCGGAGATTATTCTGTCAATTTTAAGATGAACGGCAAATTGGATGAAAACCTCTCCCCTGACTTGAAATCATTATTGGCTCAAGGTCTTTTGCAATCGAAAAACGTATCGGTGAAAGATGTGAAAGCGTTTGATGCGCTGGCGCTCGCCATGAAAGATGATAAATTCAAAACCGTTTCGATGAAAGATTTGAAACTGCCTTTTGAAGTAAAAGATGGAAAAGTAACCACCAAACCTTTCGACATCAAACTGGGTGATGCCATGATTAATTTATCGGGAGTCACAACATTGGATCAAGCCATTATGTACGATGGAAAAGTCACATTACCAGAGGGTTACACGTCGAAACTTGGAGCAAATATTTCGAATGTAAACTTCAAAATTGGAGGAACTTTCACCAAACCAGCTGTTTCGTTGGATATGAAATCACTAGCAAAAAGCGTTGCAAAACAAGCTGCTACGCAAGGAATTCAAAAAGCGTTAGGTGTAAAGAACGATGCAGAAATGCAAGCAAAAATGGCTGCTATTCGCAAAGATGCGCAGGACAAGGCAAATGCGTTAATCGAACAAGCAGATGTGCAAGCACAAAAATTAGTCGCAGAGGCCAAAAATCCGATAGCAAAATTCGCTGCTCAAAAGGCAGCTGAGCAATTGAAGAAAGAAGCACAAAAGAAAGCTCAGTCACTCATTGATGATGCTGATAAAAAAGCACAAGAGTTAAATCAATAAAATTTGTCAGACAAAAAAACTCGCTTTTGATTTTTCAGAAGCGAGTTTTTTAATACGTCATCTTACAACATTTGCACTCTTGAGCCTAATTTTCTCAGAAAATCGGCTAAGGGAAGGTTCATTAAAAGCCAATAATTCGCTAGTTTTCATCCATTTATAAGATGCAGACAATTTCCTTTCACCTCTGCATTGAAACAAGAATCGAAAGTCGAAATGATCGTGCTCGGGTTCACTTTTACGGGCAGGTATTCTATGCACATCCAGATCAAATGGTAGTTCCGAAACGAGAGAAACATCGTCAAGACTCAAACCTGTCTCTTCGATCAATTCCCGTGTAGCGGCTGCTGTCAAGCTGCTATCCAGTTCTATCTCTACATGCCCACCTGGTTGAAGCCAGCGTTGCAACTTTTCGTGCCAAATCATCAGAATATGTTCATAGGAATCATCCACCACCACTGCCGATGCAGTGATATGTCCCACTTGATTCTCTCTTGTAAACAGATCATCATTTGCGTGTATGAATCGTATAATGTGCTGTAAATGCTCTTCTTCCTGAACATTGAACGAACGGTAGTTTTCTACTAATTTGGTAATTGAAAATTGATTCAGGGTATAAATTTCCATCACTTTTTATATTATAAAAAGAATCTTCTATAGAGAAGATTCTTTTATTCAATGTGGAGCAAAAGTAAAACTTTTAGACAACAACAATAACTTTCGTAGACGAATTTACAAAGAAATAACCAAAACTTATCTTACTTTATATTTTACTGTAAATGAACTGGCTAAACCAATGGTAAATTGTCCTTCGTGATTAATTTTATCGTAAAGTAAATTTTGTATTGTAATTCCGCTCATCAGATTAGAGACCATTTCTTCAGATGAATTTCCATCGTTATCATTGATGTAAATTCCAGTACTTTCTAAACCTGAAATTTTTATATCTGGAATTTGAAATTTTACAGGTAAAACTTTTGCTTCTACATTATATTTAATTGCAGAATGGTACAAAGAAGGGCCATATTGCTCCTTAATTTCCACATAAATATCAGGATATGCGCTAATTCCTAAACTATCTTGATCCCAATTATCTAACGGTGAATACCATTTTTTATCCGAAACATCACTTATCTCGATTTCTGTAATCATAAATTCTCCTACTTTAAGCTTTCGGAGTGTACTATCTGAATTACCAGTTTTATTTGTAACTCTTAACTTCAAAGTGTATTTTCCCGGTTTATTATATGAATGGATTGGATTTTTAATCATGGAAGTAGTACCATCTCCAAAATCCCAAAAGTAGATTAGAGTTTCATCGTTGCTTAAATTTGAAATATCTAATCGTTCGTTAACTCTTAATAAAGTATCTCCTAAAATAAATCCGGAATCTATTTTCAAATTAACACTTTCCTTTTGACAAGAAACAGCTATCAGTAAGATAGCAATTAACTGAATTAAGTTTTTCATAAATAATTGAATTTTAAACTGTTACAATTTATACATATATATTAATATTTGACAGAGCATTCAGTTTAATAAAAGTTATAATGAAAGCTGTTAAATAAATGTTTAAAATTTGATTTTAAAGACACACCAATAAAATTTGCATTTATTTCACTAGGACGCTTTGCGGTAAGCATTTTAATATTTAAACAAACCTATAATATAATGTCAAATATAGATACTTTATTTTACAAAAAACAATATTTACTAAACTAATTTCATTGAGTTTGCGAAACTTTACTTCATTAAAGTGCTTTGAGGTATGAGGTGTAACGAGAAATTAACCAATAAAAATCCCCGCAATCAATCAAGATTACGAGGATTACTTATATTTTGGAAAAGGTTGAATTACATCATTCCACCCATGCCGCCCATTCCGGGATTCATTGGAGGCATTGCGGCACCTTCTTCTTTTTTATCAGCGATAACACATTCAGTAGTCAAGAACATTCCTGCAATAGAAGCTGCATTTTCTAACGCTACACGAGTCACTTTAGCAGGATCGATTACACCAGCAGCATACAGTTGTTCGTAAACATCGGTGCGAGCATTGTACCCAAAATCAGCCTTGCCTTCTCTTACCTTTTGAACAACCACAGCACCTTCAACGCCTGCATTGAAAGAGATTTGACGAAGTGGTTCTTCAATGGCACGTTTGATAATTTCGATACCAGTTGACTCATCTTCGTTTACACCTTTCAATCCTTCGAGTACTTCGATGGCACGGATGTATGCAACTCCACCACCAGGAACTACGCCTTCTTCGATGGCTGCACGAGTAGCACAAAGTGCATCATCTACGCGGTCTTTCTTCTCTTTCATTTCCACTTCAGAGGCTGCACCTACATAAAGCACTGCAACACCGCCCGACAATTTAGCCAAACGTTCTTGTAGTTTTTCGCGGTCGTAATCTGAAGTTGTAGAAGCGATTTGTGCTTTGATTTGACCAACGCGTGAAGCAATAAAATCTTTCGCACCTGATCCGTTCACAATCACTGTATTGTCTTTCGAAACCGTTACTTTTTCAGCTGTACCCAACATTTCGAGGGTTGCTTGCTCCAATTTGATACCTTTTTCTTCCGAAATAACGATTCCACCAGTCAACACTGCGATATCTTCCAACATCTCTTTGCGGCGATCTCCAAATCCTGGTGCTTTCACAGCACAGATTTTCAATGAAGAGCGCAAACGGTTAACAACCAAGGTAGTCAATGCATCGCTATCTACATCTTCTGCTATAATCAACAAGGGACGACCCGATTGAACAGCTGGTTCAAGAATTGGAAGCAACTCTTTCAAGTTCGAAACTTTCTTGTCGTGAATCAAAATGTATGGACGCTCCATTTCTACCTCCATTTTTTCTGTGTTGGTCACAAAATAAGGAGAGATGTATCCACGGTCGAATTGCATACCTTCCACGATTTCGATGGTTGTGTCGGTACCTTTTGCTTCTTCAATGGTGATCACACCATCTTTAGAAACTTTGCGCATCGCATCGGCAATCAATTTTCCAATGATAGCATCGTTGTTAGCAGAAATAGTAGCCACTTGTTCTATTTGTTCGTAGTTGTCACCAACTGCTTTTGCTTGAGTAGCGATACTTTTCACCACTTCAATCACCGCTTTATCAATGCCACGTTTCAAATCCATTGGATTTGCTCCGGCAGCTACGTTTTTCATTCCCACGCTCACAATTGATTGTGCTAAAACGGTAGCCGTAGTGGTTCCATCACCTGCATCGTCACCTGTTTTTGACGCCACTTCTTTCACCAATTGTGCACCCATGTTTTGAAATGGATCCGCCAATTCGATGTCGCGTGCCACGGTTACACCATCTTTGGTGATGTGTGGCGCGCCAAATTTTTTCTCTAAAATCACGTTACGACCTTTTGGTCCAAGCGTTACTTTCACTGCATTTGCCAATTCATCAACTCCTTTTTTTAGTTGATCGCGGGCATCAATATTGAATAAAATTTCTTTTGCCATTATTTTAAAATTTTTACGTTTTAAGTTAAGTCTTTTTTTTATTTACAAATTTGCTAATTAGCTAATTTTCAAATTATATGATTGCCAACACATCTGATTGACGCATGATAAGGAATTTATCACCCTCCCACTCGATTTCAGTTCCGGCATATTTGCCAAAAAGAACCTGATCGCCAGTTTTCAGTACCATTATCTCATCTTTTGTTCCGCTACCGACAGCGATTACTTCGCCTTTTAATGGTTTTTCTTTTGCAGAATCAGGGATAATAATTCCACCAATTGTTTTCTCTTCTGCTGGAGCTGATTTAATCAGCACTCTGTCTGCTAATGGTTTAATGCTCATAATCAATCTATTTTTATAAGTTAATAATTTAGATATTGTTGATGCCATAGGCATACGCTGGATTATTTGCGAAAAGTGTGCCAAAAATAAAATTTTGGAGTCTAAAATGAAATACTGACAAAATTGCTGACAAAATTTTAGTTTCAGGAAGCATTGGCAGAAAAAAACAGAAAACATGACACGAATTACCTACATCGCCAACCTTTTCAATTGAGCTAAATTAACAATGGTAATTTTTTTTCTTTCAGATGTAATCAATCCCTCGACTTCCATCTCTTTCATTGTCCGGGCTAGCGATGGACGAGCTACCCCAAACATATCTGCTAACTCTTGTTGAGTTTCATCTAACATAACAACGAGATTATCTCCTATTCTTCGTTTTAAAAGGAAATCAGCAATTTTGCTTTTGATCGTTCGAAAAGTTAAGAAGTGAATTTTATCTGTCAAGAATTTACTTCTATTAGAAATGAATGTCAGAAAATTTTGTAAAAGAACTCGATTTTTTTGAAGCATTTCTATAAAAATTTCTTTACGTACAAATAGGATTTCGCTCTCTTTTTGAGCAACAACTGTTACTGGAAATTCATTTTGCTCTGCATAAATAAAGGCAGCTGCGTAAGCATGTGGTGCACTGATTTCGGCCATAACAATCAATTTACCAGTATGCTCAATCATTTGCGCTTGAACCTCTCCTTTTAATACAATCATTAAATGATTACAAGGTTCACCTTGCATGCCGACTACATCATTGGTCTGATAATGTTTTATCTGATAATGACCATTTTCAAAGAGTGTAGCAACATCAGACAGTGAAATACCTCTAAACATTGGATTTCTCAAAATTATTTCGAGCATAACGAATTCTATTTTATTTCGAAACAAAAATAGATAAAATATCGGTCTTTGTAACAATTGATACAAACACATCAAATAATGAATCGTATTTTTGCATTACAAAAATATTGCAATGAAAAGAACAATCATAAAAATAGATGAAGAGCTCTGCAACGGTTGTGGAGAGTGTGTAAGCGGTTGTCACGAGGGTGCATTACAGCTGATCAACGACAAAGCCGTGATGGTAAGCGAATTGTATTGCGATGGATTGGGTGCTTGCATTGGCGATTGTCCAGTGGGTGCAATTACACTCGAAGAGCGGGAAGCTGAGCCTTATGACGAAATAGCCGTCATGGAACGTATCTCTTCGAAAGGTGAGAAAGTAGTTTTGGCTCACCTCAAGCATTTGAAAGACCACGACCAACACGAGTTTCTGGAACAGGGAATCAACTATATTTTAGATCATAATCTCAACATCTCACTGGATAGCCTGAGAGATGAAACCACGATTCCAAAGGCGGAAGGAAAAGGGTGCGCTTGTCCGGGTTCGGAAGCAAAATTCTTTGGCAAACCCGCTCCAAAAGTAGAAGCTTTCAAATATACTGCTCAAAGCACATCAGAGCTTCAGCAATGGCCAGTACAGCTTCACCTGCTGAATCCTCAGGTGCCTTATCTGAAAGGTGCAGATGTGTTGCTTGCCGCAGATTGTACTGCCTTCTCGTTAGGCGATTTCCACAGTACACACCTCAAAGGAAAACGATTGGCGATTGCTTGTCCGAAACTGGATGACGGCAAAGACATCTACGTGGCAAAACTGAAATCGATGATCGACGATTCAAAAATCAATACGCTTACCGTCATGATTATGGAAGTGCCTTGCTGTAGTGGGTTGTTTCATTTGGCTAAAACAGCCATTACTCAGGCTTCACGAAAGGTGCCGGTAAAACTAATCGTTGTGGGTGTACAAGGGAATATTGTAAAAGAAGAGTGGATCTAATTTATTGGAACACAGATGACACTGATTAAAATCAGTGTCATCTGTGTGCTTTTTCATCACTTATCTACGCCCATAAACTCTTCTGCGCCACCAGAAAACCCCTCCCACCAACCAGCTTAGCAGCAATACGGGCAATAGCATCACCACACTCTGAATCATCGTCAAATGGTCGGTGATTCGCGTTTTGTCGAGCAATCGTAGCACAAACTGACGCGAACGAAGAGCCACTTTTGCCTCATCTCCAGCGAGGTATTGCACCGCATTCACAACGAAATCGGGATTTCCAAACTGCACATCCATATATGGCTCATAACCTAGGGGAACAGGTTTTGCTTCTCCACTCTTCGTTTTACGAATCTCGTTACGAATCAACGAGCCGGTAGAAGCCACAATCATTCGGGTCGATTGACTCTCTTGAATGGGTTGCGTAGGTGCAACACCATTCGGCAAAAAACGATTCTTGTAGAGCGACGAGAATTTTCCCTCCAGCAAAACAGCAACCGACAGATTGGAACGATCAAAATAGTTGGCCGGAATTTTATCAAACACCATCTGATACGAAACCGTTTGCGGAAGATTGATGACACGACTTTGTGCCGATGTTTTCAACAAAACCGTTTTGCGAATATCCGCATTTTCACCCACCAAGTCGATGGAAGAAGCAAACTCAGACTTAACTGGTGAGCAGTTGTGGGTAATCAGATGTTGAGCATTGGGCGCAAGCACTGGCGCATAAATCCACGGTGCAGGATATACATCCGCTTGATTATCAGGATTCGTCAGTGGAATGGAGATACATTGAGCATCTTGCAGCAAATCGGTATTGATGCGCAAACCATAGTTAAAGAATAGATCATTCAGATTCAGATCGAGAGCCACCGCCGTAGTGGATCCTTTTTCAGATAACTCTTGCAAAGGCAGTTGTGCGCCATCCACCAACCAAAGAATGCGACCACCGTGCATCACATATTGATCAAGTACAAATTTATCCGTTTCGCTAAACTTCGTCTGTGGAGCCGCAATGATCAACACTTTGTATGGTGCAAGAATTGCTGGATCGTTGCCCACCATGCCCCGATCGATGCGATAAGTTTGTGCCAATTTATTCATGGCATCGGCTACATAAGGTTCGGGCAACTCATGGTGTCCTTCGAGAAACGCTATGGGCGTTGGATTTTTCTGAACCAACCGTTGCAAAATCTCCGCATATTGTAGTTCGAGTGATTCGAGCGAAGCATTCAGATTCTCTTGACCTGACTTTCCGGGCAGGTTTTTGAGCAATGAGAAGCGCAACGTATCGTTTCCGGCAATCAGTTCAGCCCACGGAAAAACCAATTTCTGGGTCATCTTTCCTTCCCGATCCGCTTCGTTCACCGAAATGGGTTTCATCCCTTTCGAAACCAAATATCCGTAAGCCTTCTCCCGCTGTGCAGCACTGTTTGCCGCCGATGGATTGATATATTGATAATAAATGGGTGATGCAGCATAGACGTTACATTCGTCAATCAGCTCACCGATACCGTTGCGAAGGCGCGAAAAACCTGCATTCAAATCTCCATCGAGGTAAATATTTACCTTGATAGCTTGCGGCAACTGACCCAACACCGATTTGGTGTAATTCGACAACGTATAGCGTTTCTCCGCAGTGAAATCGAACCGCACAAACCAATTAACGGATACAAAAAGAAGCAACACCCACACGATCCCTTTGATGGCCAGTTTTTTCTTCTGAAACCGTGAAGAAACAATGACAGAAGTAGCCGTTGAAAAAGCAAAAATCAACGATGCAAAATAGAACAAATCGCGCGAATCGATCACCCCGCGCTGCATCGACTTGTAGCGTGCCGTGAGACTAAACGTATCGGAAAGCGATTGAAAGAACGACAATCCTGGAACAACGCTCAACAATTCGAAACCAAAATTAAAGAACGTATTGAGTAGCAGCGCCAACACAAACGCCACCACCTGATTGCCGGAGAGCGCTGAGGCGAACAGTCCGATGGCCACGCAAGCCGACACCCACAAAAGCAAACCAAGATAAGAAGTTGCCACTACTCCACCGTCAATCGATGTTGCTTCTACACTATAATGCGACAACAAAACAGGATGCACAAGGGTCAGCAACAGAGCGACAGAAAGAACTACCGTCACTGCTCCAAATTTTGCCCAAAACAATCCATCGCCGCCTATCGGGCGAAGACGCAACAGATCCCACGTACCTTGTCGTCGTTCATCGGCAAAACTGCGCATCGTGAGCACCGGTATCAACACCAGAAACAACATCGACGACAACCGAAACATCGAATCGGTGATGGCTAATCCGCCATCTATCAAGTTATATTCTCCCGGGAAAACCCAGAGGAAAAGTGAAAGTACAATTGAAAACAAACCCAGCACGATCAGGCTGACAGTCGATCCAAACAAGTTTATGAGGTCTTTCTTGAAGAGTGAAAACATCTTGTGTATTTACAATTTATCAATTTACAATTTACTATCTGAAAAACGGAGCGACAAATTTACTCTTTTTTGAGGAATATGCGTGCATCGGTGTTTCTCCAGACAAAGAGTTTACTAATTGCGTATCACAAAGTATGCAGATTGAAAAAATGGGTTAACTTTGTTGCTCCAATTAAAGAGAAACAAAATGATAAAATTGTATAAAATCAGCTTACAAGTCAGTCTTTGGATAGCGATAATAGGTGCTATGTTTAGAATTATGCATTTTCGAGGTGGAATGTTTTTATTTTATATTGCATCGATAATAAGTTTAATCTTCCTTGTTATTGGATTATTTGAGATTTACAAAACCGAAAGCAAAACTATTATCGATAAATTATTATGGACGATTGGATTCCTTATTTTTCCTTGGATTATTGGATTGGTTTATTATTATCGTGAAATGAAACCCAAATATAAAGTGTTGTAATGCTAATATTTATCTCATCATATTAGCGGCACTATCCACAGTAGAACAACATTCCAAAAACAAAGTAAATTTATGGAAGACGAATTGAAAAAAGAGAAAAATCATCCAAGGAAGAAAATTGCTGCATTACTGTTATCAATATTAGTCCCGGGATTAGGTCAGCTTTATAACGGACAGCCAAAGAAATTTCTTATATATGCTATTGGTTTATTAACCCTTCTGATCAGTTTTAATTTACTGGAACTAAAACAATACTTCTGGATTTATGCTTCACTTTTAGTCTTATTAATCCTAGTCATAGTTGCAATTGCGATTGAATCAATCTTGGTAGCACACCGTACAAAAGAGTTTCAACTCCGGAAATACAACAAGTGGTATGTTTATCTGACTATCGTATTGGTTTGGGTTATTACTAGTTCAACTATTGAAAGCTTTTTCCAAAACAATCGATTTATTATAGTCAAAGTGAATTCAGATTATGGGAATCCAACTATTCTATCTAATGATTTTCTGTTAATTGACTATGGTTATTATACATCAAAACAACCAGAATATGGCGATTTGATAGTTTTATTAAATCCTAATGGAGAAAAAAACCTTTATCGGATTATTGGAATGCCAAATGATACGTTAAATTTAGAGAATCAGTTGGTGAAATTTGCAACCAAAAAATCGACGGATACATTCGTTTCGACCTTTACACATGAGGGATACGAAACAGAAGAGTTTTTAGAGACATTACCGAATGGATCGAAATACCCAATTTATAGGAATAAGACACCATTCTCAGCAGGTCTAGCAACGATAAAAGATATTATAGTCCCAGATGATTTCTATTATCTATTGGGCGATAACCGTGATTTTGCTGCTGACAGTCGATTAATTGGATTTGTGTCGAGACAACAGATAAAAGGGAGAGTATTAGCCATATATTATAGTAAAGACTTGAGCAGAATAAACAAAAGACTTGCGGAGTAACAGAATCTATTTATTCCACTCAAGTAGAGAATTATTTTTATACTTGTTTATTATGATTTTTATAAAAAAACGTAGAACTAATAAAATTGAACAAAGGATACAGCTTAAGAAGGATTCGAGAATAGGATGTTTATTCAATATTATTGCGGCTCTATCAATCATACCTTTTGTTTATGCAGCGAGGGAATATAATATTACATTCATACCGTTAATATATTTCATTATTGGCTCATTAATATCAGGTTTGATTGTTAGCAAAATATTATTAAAAACAAACCAACGAATTAATAATAGCAATTTTAAACTCTGGAGATATTATCTAATAATTTCAGTAATTAGTGGTTCTTGTTTGTCAAGTCTTTTTTTCTTGACTAACATATATCTTTCAAAATCGGAATTATATTCAATAGAAACGCCAATTGTAAAAAAGTGGGAAACCATTAGATATCATCATTTTTATGTCAAGGTAAACATCAATGGATTTGAAAAAAATATTCCTGTACCTAATAAAAAAAGCGCAGAAATTGATAATGCTAATTTTATTGTATTGACTTTAAATGATGGATTCTGGGGTTTTCCTTTTGTTGTCAATAAGGAACTGAAAAAAGATTGACTCACTTAATCGTAGTTTGTTTGTTTTAAAAGCAAAATTCCACCTTGCGCAGTTTAGCGAAGCGTAACTTCCCGCTACTCGATACAAGTCGTGCTTTTTGTTTAAACAGTTCCGCTTCTCGGCTTCTTTGATTTGTGACTGTTTTTGATGTTGCAAACTTCACTCATATTCTTCAAATGGCGGATTAACGAAAATCCGCCATTATTTTTAGATAGAAAGTGAGGGTGTGACTTAGAGTCCCGCCCTCACTAGCAATTACGAGCTGACCTCTTTCTATCGGTAGAAATCGACCCGAAGCCGTCCGCAATCAATTTTCATCCGTTCGCAGCTCATCCGAAGGCGGTAGTTGTCCATTTTCCACCGTCCGCAATTAATCCGAAGGTGTCCGCTAACGATTTGTAACCGTCCGCTACTCGTCCGAAGGCGGTAGTAGGTCATTTGTAGGCGTCCGCTAAACATCCAAAACCGTCCGCAGAATATTACTGACCAGTTTGTGGAGGAGTGTGATGACACTGTTCCACCTGATGGCACGGGTGACAACGATGTTGATTAAACTTTTCTGGCCCTAGTGTAGCCCATAAACTGCCAAAGGTGATTGCCGCTGCGGCTAATCCAACTAAAAATCTTCCTTTTCTTTTCATTTCTCTCAAATTTATTCGATTATTTATTTTCACATTTTTCGCATTTCGCAGTTTTTGTCTCGCAGTTGCGACAAGGACGGTGCACTTTTCCCATTTTGCTTTTAAATTCGGTGTACTCAACGTCGCTCATCGAGCGGATATGATCCGCAAAATGCATTTTATGACCGTGATGTTGATGCATTTCGCAATAAGCTATCGCATGTTGGCGAAAGAAAAATAGTCTCATCAGACCAAAGAAAAGGAATAAGCCAATGGCTATATGTGGTGCAAAGAAAGCGACTGCGCCTAGCACCACACCACCTAATACTGTTTTAATAATTGATTTGTTCATTTTGATTTTCATTTAAAATTGTGATTGTTTAATTTGCATTTAATGCTTTATATTAGGGAAGACGCAGCAACTTATCTTTTACTTTAAATAATTTGAAAAAAATTATTGCTCGGATAAAAAACAATTCTATTTTGAAAAAATATGCACAAAAAAAGAGGCTGTCTCAAAATAAAATTTGAGTTCAGTCTCTTTTTTTGACAAGAAATGAGAATATTTTCAGATATTAAATTCTCAGGCGTTTTAAAATTGGATTTTTGCTTAATTTGGACAAAAG